>CAVWDE010000032.1:0-132316 GCA_963753685.1 uncultured Alphaproteobacteria bacterium | reverse complement strand
CGCGCCGGCCCGTGAAGGCCACGGACGGGCGCCGCCGCGCTCGCCCGGCAAGGTCGGCCCACGCCGCGCCTGGTTTGCAGGGGTCGGATCGCGGGCGCATTTCGCGTGCGGGATGGTGCTCACCTTGGAGGCCTTGCTCACGTCGGTTGGCCCACCGGCTGCGGCCGAGCCAAACACGGCCGGCCCGCGCCGATCGAGCTCAATGCCGAGGTCCATGGCCGCAGCCGGATCATGGCCGCTGTGGCTCAGGAAGACCTCATGGCGGTCCGTCACCCGGCGGCGCTCCGAGCGGCACCCGGGGATTGGCGGGACCGAGCGCCGGAGGACGTCCGGGGCGCGGGGCAACGCTGAGCTTGATCGGGGCGTGGCGCGTGGAAGCCAAGGCGCCAGCTCGATGCCGTCGAGGCCAGGGGCGTGAGCGGCGGGACGGATCGGCGGGGCGTTAACCGAGCCTTAAGGATTGGCCGTTAACGCTTGGTTCGGTGGGTCCATGGGACCGTGGGAATCCGTGCCCGGCCCAAAGCCTTTGGCGACGGCGGTGCAGGTCCGGCGCGAGCCGACGTGAGGGGGCGGCTGCGGTTGCTGAGGCGGGCCGGACGTCGATCGCGCCCGGGTAAGGGTTTGAGCGCATTCGGCCCATCCAAGCAATCGATGAGCCCACGTTGCGTCGACCGAAGGGCTCGCTGAATGCGGCGGCCAAGGGCTTCGAGCATTGGGCCCGTCGTATCAACACCAGCAGCTGTATGTGAAGCAGTTCACAAACACGCAGAGCGCGCGGGGGTTATGGATTGCGCGGCATCGACTCCAACCAGTCACGACCTTTGTGCGCCATGCAGACACCACCCTCCTGACGACGACGAGCACCGCCCTCGCGCATCCCGCGTGGCGGGCGGGTCTCGGCCGATTTCCTGGCCTTGTTGAGCCAACGCCGATGGCGCCAGCCTCGGCGGTCGGCATCGCGACCGCGCTCGCGGCTCGAGCAACCCGCAGCAGAGTGCCCGGAGGACAAGAACCCATGGACGACTTCAGCAATTCCGGCTCGAAAGACGGTTTTCAAGTCAAGCTCTGGCGCGGCGAGCGCATGTGCCTGATCGGCACCAACGTCGACCAGCCCGAGCCGGACTTCGTCGGCCTCGCCATCGAGGTCAAGCAGCCGGGTGACGACGACTTCAAGGCGCTGAACAACCGGCTCAACTTCGCCTACGAGCGACCCGTCGAGCACGCCGTCAACGGGTTCAAGCAATTCCCCTCGACCGAGGCGCCCTTCCAGAAATTCCGCTGGATCCACTTCCCGTGGCAGCCGAAGGCCGGGACCTATCGCTACCGGGTGACCAAAAAGCACATGCCGAGCGATGGCAACCTGGTCAGTGGGACCCAGATCGAGCTCGACATTCCGCTCGATCCGGTGACCTACGACAACTTCCTCGACGTCGGCTTCACCCGCAACTTCGCCTCCTCGCAGGCCTATGCCGAGACCTTCCACAACGATCCCAAGATCATGCCGAAATCGGCCGCTGGCGGCCTCGAATTCGCGAAGGAGCCGGGCGACGTGTACTCGTGGCTCGGCTTCGAAGCCTACGACCTGATCTTCGGCTTTCTCGATCAGGCGGTCGCGGACCCGGCGCTCGAGCTCGATGTGCTGGCCTATGATCTGAACGAGCCGGATATCGTGGCCCGTCTGGAGCGGCTCGGCCCGCGCCTGCGCGCCATCATCGACGATTCGGCCGACCACGCCAAACCCACGTCCGCCGAATCCAAGGCGGCCGCGCGATTGGCCGCGACTGCCGGTGCCAATCGGGTGCGGCGTACCCACTTCCAGAGCCTGCAGCACCACAAGGTCTTCATCGCCAAGCGCAACGGCGCGCCGTTCAAGGTCCTGTTCGGGTCGACCAACTTCAGCTTCCGCGGCATCTACATCCAGGCCAACAACGTGCTGATCGCCATGGCGCCGGCCGCGGCCGCCCTGTTCGAGCAGATGTTCGAGCAGGCCTTCACCGATCCCGCGGGCTTCAAGAACGTCCCGATCGCGGCGCAATGGCAACTGGTCAATGTCGAGGGCAAGCCGCCTGTGCATCTCTGCTTCTCGCCGCACCGCGACGTCGAGCTCTCGCTGAACCCGGTGGGCGCCGCGATCGACCAGGCGACGTCCTCGGTGCTCTATTCGATCGCCTTCCTCAACCAGATCAAGACGGGGCCGACCCGGGAAACCCTCGACCGGCTCATGCAGCGCAGCGTGTTCAGCTACGGCGTGGTCAACGAGGAAACCGGGCTCGAGGTGCGCAAGCCCGACGGGTCGGTCGGTCTGGTGGACTTCGCCTATCTGGCCAAAACCGCGCCCGAGCCCTTCAAGAGCGAGTGGTCGGGCGGCGCCGGCATCAACATCCACCACAAGTTCGTCGTCACCGACTTCAGCCTGCCGACCGCCAAGCTGTTCTCCGGCTCGTCCAACCTGTCGCCCGCTGGCGAGCAGGGCAACGGCGACAACCTGGTCATGATCGAGGCCCCCAAGGTCGCGACCAGCTACGCCATCGAGGCCCTGCGCGTCTTCGATCATCTGCATTTCCGAACCGCGATGAAGGCGGCCCTGGAGCCTAAGCCCGCGGCCGAAGCCGGGCTCTGGAACCCGGGCCCGGGGCCGGGGCGGCACCCGGCAAGCCGGCCGCGCCGACGGTGTTGACCTTGCGCAAGCCGACCGCCATCAGCAGCCAGCCCGCCTGGTTCGAGGAGTATTACCGGCCAGGCAGTCAGCGCGAGAACGACCGCAAGTTGTTCTCCAAGTGAACGCACGAGGCCCGAGCCGGGGGCATTTTGGAGGAGGGGCGCGGGAGTGGTCGAAACGCGGGTCCAGCCGAGTCCGCCGGCCAGATGGGGACGCTCTATCCGATCGAGCTGAGCATCGAGGACTACAAGGACAAGCCATATGGCGAGCTGATCACCTTGCTGTACGCGGACGCGCGCCGACTGAAGGAGGCGCGGTTCCAATGGTATGAGAAGCAGCGCGCTCGCCTCTCCCGTTGGGCGAACGCGTCGCGCAAGGCCCTCGCGTGCTCGGGGGCGCTCGCGATCGCGCTGACGGCGCTTGCCTCGGTGCTGCGGTTCTGGGAGCAGCCGGCTGCGCCAGACGCGCCTGCGCCCCATTGGGACTTGTACCTGCTGATCGTGGCCCTTGCGCTGTACGGCACGATGGGCGCTGTCTCCTTCTTCGTGAAGGAAAGCGGCGAAACCAGCTCCTACCTCCGGTCTCTGGTGGTGTTGCAGGCGATCCGCGACCGGTGGACCAAGTTCGAGTTCGACTACCTGAGGTTCGTGGCTGCCACCAAGCCGGGCGATGCGGCGGGCGAGCAGGCGGCGACGGACCGCCTCCTCGATCTGGTCGCATCCTTCTGTACCGACCTCGACAAGATCGCGACCGGCGAACTGACGGAGTGGCGCACCGAGTTTCTGGCCTCACTCGCGGACATCGATGCTGCGGCCCGTAAGGGAACCGACGACACGCAAAAGCTGCTTCAGGACATGAGGGCGGCCACCGACGCGCTGCGCAAGAAGGCGGAAGAGGCGGCTGCCGCAGCTGCGGCTGCAGCCGAGCCGGCCAAGGTTAATCTGACGATCCAGGGGGACTTCGAGGGGCAGGCGGTCGTGTCGGTGGACGGCCATGAGATGTGCCGCGCGTCGCTGGCGAGCGTCGCCCTGCCGCCGCTCCTGCCTGGCATCAGGAGGATTCAGATCCGCGCCTCGAAGGATGGGAAGGGTCTCGAAGCCGCGCGCTATCAGGAGCTGAAGCCAGGGCTTCAGGACCTGGCGCTGACCCTGTCTCCGGTCACGGGCGGCGAGGTCCCGTAACCGCGCTCCAGCGCGATCGTGGCGCGCCCGGGCGGTCCGGTGCGGCCGCGATCGCCAAGCGCGCAGGCTCGACCCGAGGGCCGCGGAATCCCGCGGGTGCGCGCCGCTTCACTCGTCGAGCTGCACCCGGACCTCGTGGCCTTCGACCGCGTATTTGAACTGCACGAGCATCTTGTTCTGGTCGAACCAGACCGAGGCCTGCCAGTCGCCCGAGAAGTCGAACCGCTCGGTCGGGATCTTCCGCTTGTTGATGGTCAGGGTCTCCTCGGCGCGCGCGACCTTGACGTTCATGAGCCTGAAGTCCTTGAGATCGAACAGCAGCGGATGATCGATGATCGCGTAGTGCCAGACCGAGGCCGGAAAGGCGGTGGCCGGCAGCTCGATCGGCCGGTCGTTGAGGACGCCCTTGTACTGATCAGGCTGCCGGTCGAGCGCGGCGTTGTAGATCTTGCCGTCATCGTCGGTGCGGCCCTTGAGAGTCTGCAAGTCGCCCTGGTGCCAGGCCTCGTGCAGGTTCTGCTCGAAATTGAACAGCTTGATGCCGAGGATCGAGAGCGAGGCGCGGGTCTTCAGCGTCTCGACCGCGCCGTTGTCGTCGTACTCGACGGTGTAGTGGATCTGCCCGGCCTTCTTGCCGTCGATGTAGATCGAGCCGAAGTGGTTCTCGGCGCGCTTGGCCGCGTCTGCGCCCGAGGCGATGGCGAGCACCGCGGCCACGGTCAGGAGAGAGAGCAGTCGCATCGTTTCCTCGCTTGCGGTTTGGCGGGCTCAGGTCTGGCCGGCCTTGTGAACCGGCCTTCCCGGTTCGCGAGATCCGGGCGGCCAGCGGTTGCCGATGGTGGTCGCTGGCCATGATGTGAGTTGGCCGCACATCGGTCAGAGCTGCCCGGACTGGAGCGCCAGGGCGGTGTGGATCTGGGCGACCGCGGCCGCCCCTTCGCCGACCGCGGCTGCGACCCGTTTGGTCGAGCCCGCGCGCACGTCGCCGATCGCGAACACGCCCGGAAAACTGGTCTCGAGCGGCAGGGCGGCGCGACCGGAGGCACAGCGGCCTTCGGGGCAGGCAAGGCCGGTGACCACGAAGCCCTTGGCGTCGACCGCGGCGCGGTTGTGCAGCCAGCCGGCATTGGGATCGGCGCCGATGAACAGGAACAGATGACGAAGCTCGCAGGTGCGCCTGGCGCCGCTGGACCGATCCTGGAAGACCGCCGCCCGGAGCCCGTCGGTCCGGTCGCCCTCGAGGCCGACCACCTCCTTGCCGATGTGCAGCTCGACGTTGGGCAGCGCCGCGATGCGGTCGATCAGGTAGCGCGACATGGTCGCCTCGAGCCCGGCCCGGCGCACGATCAGGTGCAGCCGCTTGACCCTGGGGGCGAGGTAGACGACCGCCTGGCCGGCCGAATTGCCGCCGCCGACCAGGGCCACCTCCTCGCCCTCGCACAGCTTCGCCTCGACCGGCGAGGCCCAGTAGGAGACGCCGGCGCCCTCGAAGGTCGCAAGGTTCGGGATGTCCGGCTGGCGGTAGCGGGCGCCGGAGGCGACCACCACGGTGCGCGCGCGCACGGCGCGATCGTCGGTCAGCTCCAGGCGCAGGGGGTCGCCCTGGCGCCGCCTGGGGCCGCCGCAGTCGAGCCGCGCCACCTCGAGGGGGACGGCGATCACGGCGCCGAACTTGAGCGCCTGGCTGGAGGCGCGCCCGGCCAGCGCCTGGCCGGAGATGCCGGTCGGGAAGCCCAGGTAGTTCTCGATCCGGGCCGAGGCGCCCGCCTGGCCGCCGATCGCGCGCTGGTCGAGCACGAGCACCGAGAGGCCCTCGGACGCGGCGTAGACCGCGGTCGCGAGGCCGGCGGGGCCGGCGCCGACCACGGCCACATCGTACAGGATGTCGGGATCGAGGTCGGGGGTGATGCCGAGGCAGACCCCGGCCTCGGCGTCGGTCGGCCGCTTGAGGACGGTGCCGTTCGGGCAGAGCATCAGCGGCAGCTCCTCGGGCTGGATGCCCAGGCGCTCGACCACGGCGCGGCCTTCGCCCGCGGCCGAGGCGTCGAGCACCGCGCAGGGGTAGGCGTTGCGGGCGAGGAAGCCCTGCAGCCGCACGAGATCCGCGGACTCCGGCCGGCCGACCAGCACCGAGCCGGCGCCACCCTCCTGGATCAGCCCGACGCGGCGCAGGATGAAGGCGCGCATGACGATCTCGCCGACCTCGGCGGAGCCGACCACCAGCGCGCGCAGATGGGCGGCATCGAACGGCACCGCGGTGCAGCCCTCCGGGCCCGCCCGGCCGGCGGCCAGCGAGGTGCGGCCGGCGAGCTGGCTGAGCTCGCCGGTGATCTGGCCGACCGCGTGGGTGGTGATCGGCGCCTCGTGGTTGAGCCCGTCCCGGCGCACCACCTCGATGGTGCCCTCGAGCACGAGCCAGGCCGGGGCGGACCGCTCACCGACCTCGTACATGACCGCGCCGGGTGCGAACGACTGCCGTGCCCCGCTGGCAAAGCGTTTCGCGGTCTCGATCTGCGCGGGGTCGAGCACCGGGAAGATCTGGTCACGACGGGTCTCGATCAGGCTCATGTGCGGGTCTCCTGCTGACAGCGGACCGCCAGGGCCGCTTCCGCGGCGCACCTGAGGCCGGTCGCCGGGAATCATCCCACGGCCCGGTTCAGGACCGGGAACGGGTGCTCGCGGCGCCCGCCCGGAATCTGCAGCCTGATCGAAGGCCGGCGGGCAGGCAAGAGCGCAGCGTCGGTCGGCAACGGTCCCGACTGAGTTGGCGGGCGAAGGCGCATCTTGCCGTGGCGAGGGGGCGCAAGGGATGCGACATGGCGCCGGTCGAGGTTGCCTGGACCGGAGAGGTCGCGCTGCCGGCCGCCGCCGCGGCGGCGAGGGCGGCCTGGCTGGGCCTGGCTGCATGGAGCCTTGTTTTCGCCGCCCGGAAGTGGCAGACGCCGGCAGGTGGGACGGCATTTGGAGAACCAGCATGACGGTCACCACAGGCATGGTCGGGCGGGGCTTTTACGATCGCAACTCGGCGCCGCAATGGGCGGCGATCGAGGCCGTGCTGCCGTGGGTCGAGGAGGCGATCGCCGGGATGGCGCTGGCCGATCCGCCGCCGACCATCGCGCTCGCCGATTTCGGCTGCTCCGAAGGCCGCAATTCGATCCAGGTGATGCGCCGCCTGATCCCGGCGATCCGCGCGCGCACGGGGCGGCCGGTGCAGACGATCCACAGCGATCTGCCGACCAACGACTACGCCAGCCTGATGCGCGCCCTGCGCGCCGATGGCCGCTCGGTCTTTGGCGAGCGGGTGTTTTCCGCGGTCGTCCCCGGCTCGATGTTCGAGCAGCAGCTGCCGCCGCGCTCGATCCACCTGGCCATGACCTACAACGCGATCGGCTTCCTCAGCCGGCGGCCGCTCGAGCGCCTGCCGGGCTACATCCTGCCGAACGGGCCCAGCGCCCTGCGCGGCGTGGGCGCGGTCAGCGCCGCGGACCGGGCGGTGTGCGCGGCCCAGGCGCTGGCGGACATCGAGACCTTTGCGCGCGCGCGGGCAGCCGAGCTGGTGCCGGGCGGCAAGCTCCTGATCGAGGTCTTCGGCGGCGGGGCCAGCGGCCGCACCTGCGATGGCATCTATGATGCGCTGAACGATGCCGTGCTCGAGGTCCTGGATGCCGGTCTGATCGATCGCGCGGGCTACGAGGCCTTCTACCAGCCGGTCTACTTCCGCACGCTCGACGAGCTGACGGCGCCGGTCGCGGCAGGCGATGCGCCGCTGCGGCCGCTGTTCCGGCTCGAGCGGGCCGAGACCTACGAGGTCGAGGTGCCCTTCGTCGAAGAGTTCCGGCGCAGCGGTGATGCCACGACGTACGCCCGGAGCTACACCGATTTCTTTCGCGCCTTCACCGAGCCTGTGCTGCGAGCGGCTTTTCCCGCCCGCGCCTCCGAGCCCTTCGCGGACGACGTCTTCGCGCCGCGCGGAGCGGCTGGTCCGCGACCATCCCGAGCGGTATGAATTCCACTACGTGAGCGTCGCTGCCCTCCTGACGCGGCTCCCATGAGCACCTGGAGCGGTGCGAGCAGCGGGGCGCGCACCGGGCACGCCCTCATCTCGACCGCCGTGTGACCCGAATTGCGGCCGCGGGCTCAAAGGTGCGTGGGACGGGGTCGTCCGGGCTGGTCGGGTCATCGAGCGGTAAGGAAATCCGCGCGGCGTGTGATAGTATTGGCCAACCGGCTTTAGGCGGAGGTGGCGATGGCCAAGGTCGATTTCGAGTTCCTCGCCCGTCAGATGGAACGGATGATCAACGACCTGGCGGGCTTGAAGGACGACGTCATGGTGCTGACGGCGCGCGTCGAGCGCCTCGACGCGACCGTCCAGAGCCTCGTGGTCGAGGTGCGTGCGATGCACAGCCGGCATGAGCGTCTGGTGCGGCGGGTCGACCGGCTGGAGGGGCAGGAGTCCAGGGGCGATTGACGACGCAGCCGGCGAGTTGGTGTTCGCGCTCGGACGTGGCTCGGTTCTCAGACGCGCCAACGCAGAGGTGATGTCACAGAGCTTCGTGCTGATCGGCGCGGTCTTCAGCCGGCAGGATCGGGGCCGGCGAGATCGAGGGTGAACAGCTCCTGCGGCCGGCTGACGCCGCGCAGCGCGTAGCGGCCGAGCGAGACCAGACGCTCGTGCTGGGCGCCGCAGGCGGCCGCGAAGCTCGCGGACACCAGGACCGGCTGGTCGAGCGAGCGGCTCATCGCCTGAATCCGGGCGAGCTCGTTGACCGCCGGCCCGACCACCGTGAAGTCGAGCCGTTCCTGGCTGCCGACGTTGCCCGAGAGCACCTCGCCCTCGTGCAGGGCAAGGGTGAAGCCGGTCACCGACAGGCCGGCCGCCTCGCGCTCGCGGTTGAGGCGCGCGATCGCCGCGCGGGCGGCCAGGGCGGCATCGAGGGCGCGCGCGCAGGCGTCGCCGTCGGCGCCGTCGAACACCGCGAGGATGCCATCGCCCATGAACTTCAGGACCTCGCCGCCGTGGTCGTGGACGACCCCGACCAGACCGTCGGCATAGGCGTTGAGCAGGTCGAGGAGCTGCGCCCGCGGCAGGGTGTCGGCGATCCTGGTGAAGCCGGTGAGGTCGCTGAACCAGAGGACCTTGCGCACGGTTCTGACCCGGCCGCGGTCGATCTCGCCGCGCAGGATGCGCTCGGCCGCATCGCGCCCGAGATAGGTGGTGACCAGGGTGCGCGCGGTGTCGAGCGCCATGGTCGCCTTGAAGGCGAGCGCGAAGGCCGGCAGCGTCCGGTCGATCAGGGCGAGGTCGCGGTCGGCGAAGCCATCGGGCGCGCGGGTCGCAAACGAGGTGGCGACGCCACGGGTCTCGCCGATGCTGGCGCGCTCGCCAAAGCGCACGACGCGTGCCCAGTAGTCGGTGCCGCCCTCGGCCGCCAGGCGGGCCAGCAGCGGGAACTCGTTGGTGCCTTCGCCGCGGGCGATGCGCCGGCGCAGCTCCAGCTCGCGGTTCTCGAGCATCCAGAACCAGGGGCTCTGGCGCCACTCCTCTTCCTGTTCCGGCGTGCTGGCCCGGACGTAGACCTCCTCGCGCATGTCGCCGCCGGCCAGCCAGCGGTGGCCCTGGGCCTCGATCAGGGGATGCAGCCGGTCGGCCCCGATCGAGGCGCGCCACAGCGGCACGCCGGCCCGCTCCAGGCGCTCGCAGTAGCCGGCCATGAGCTCGTCCTGATCGAGCCCGTCCAGACCACCCGCCACGGTCCATTCGAGGATGTCCCCGACCGCACCCGCCATCGACCGCACGCTCCGCTGCCGCTGTCCCCTCAGGTGATAAGATGGGGTCCCCCCGGCGGCGGGCCAGGCGAGCCGGCATCTGGCGCGTTAACGAAGCCTTAATGTATGCGCGTTAACGTTAATTTCGGCAGGTCCATGCGACCGTGGGACTCCGTGTCCGGCACAAAACCGAAGGGCGGGGTGGCGGGGCGGGATGGCCCCCCTGCGCAGGCTCGCCGGGTGCGCGCGCTTCTGAACGAGATCGACACCCGTCTGAACGAGATCGACATCCGTCGGATTTCCGCTATTGCGTCGGCGGCCGGGTTTTCCGATCTTCGCGCTTCAGCCGGACGTTCTGTGCGCGGCCGGCGATGCGCCGACCCGCGTTCCGGGACAGACCGCGAGGCGGCCTGGTCACGCAAGGGCGGCCGGCACGGCGATCACCAATCTCGCCGGGATCGGGTCCGGAGGATCATGCCGCGTCGGCGCCGGGACCGGGCTTGGACTGGGGACGACGTGGCTGAGCTGAGCAAGGGAGGCCTGGCATCATGACCGGAAAAGCCGTGCAGACGGTGTTCATCGACAACCAGCGGGTGCGGGTCAGCGAGTGGCGCTTTGCCCCCGGGGCCGCGACCGGCTGGCATCGCCATGCGCTCGACTATGTCGTGGTGCCGATGGCCGATGGCGTGCTCGAGCTGGTCGGGCCGGACGGCGGGCGCAGCCGGGCGGAGCTCAAGCGCGGCGTGCCCTATTTCCGCAAGGCCGGAGTCGAGCACGACGTGATCAACGCCAACGGGTTCGAATTCGCCTTCGTCGAGACCGAGCTCAAGGAGGACGCCTGATCCGGCTGGCCGCGGCTGCCTGCGGAACCAATTGGCGCGCCCCCGGTTGCTAGCCAGGCGTCGCCACGCCGGCAGGGATCGATCCTCGAGACGCTCGGGCGGCCTCGAGGAGAACCTCCGGACCGGTGTGGCGGATCTGAGACCCGGCCGACCTTCCGGGTCGCGGCCGGCTTCGGGGGGAGTTGCGATGAGATATGCTCTTCTGTGGTTGATCGGCGTGCCGATTCCGGTGCTGATCGTCCTCTACTTCGTTTTCCACTGAGCTCGGAGCCCGCCCGGCCTGCGGCCGGGCGGCGCGGAGGCAGGCGCCGGCCCCCGGCCGGCCGCCGCCCCCGGCGACCAGGAGCGGCCCGGCCTCACAAAAGGTTGCCCGGCGCGCCGAAAAGCGACACTCTGACCTTTGTGCATTCGATCGAGGGCGACGTCTGGGGCGTTCGCCCGGCGGCGGTTTGCCAGCAGAGGAGGTCGCGGCCATGCAGACCATGGCGCCGGGTGAGATCCTGGAGAAGCTCGCCGGCTTCCCGATCCTTGTGTTCGAGCGCGGCGACGTCGTGCTCTCCCAGGGCAGCGCCACCGGCCGGCTGCTGTTCCTCAAGCAAGGCGCGGTCGACATCGTGATGGAGGAGGTCTTCCTCACCCGGGTGATCGAGCCCGGCTCGGTGTTCGGCGACGTGGCGCTGCTGCTCGACCAGGCCCATACCGCCGACGTGCTGGCGGTGCAGCCGTCCAGCTTCTACGTGGTCGAGCACGCCGAGGCTTTTGTGCGCTCCGAGCCGCTCGCAGCACTCTATGTCGCGACCGTGCTCGCGGGCCGGCTGAACGCCGTCAACCACCTGCTGGTCGAGGCCCGCAACCGGGCCGTCGAGGCCGGTGCGCGGCGCGGCTTCGTCATGGATCTGGTCGAGCGGATGGGCCGCGCGCTGCAGATCCGGGTGCCGCCGTCGTCCTAGCGCAACGGCACCCGCCGGCCCGGGACGCTCAACCGAGGGCGTTGTCTCGCAACCAAGCCGCGAATGCCGCTTCGTCGGTCGCGCCGGCGGCGAGCGCCATCATGATCGCCGTGGCGTCGGGTTCCGGGGCGGCGAGGGTCCGGTCGTTGCGGGCCAGAAAGACGTAGGCCGTGATGAACGCGGTACGCTTGTTGCCATCGACGAACGGGTGATTGCGGACCAGCCCGCCCGCGTAGGCCGCCGCCAGGGCGAACAGATCCGGGCGGCCGTAGGCGAGCAGCTGTCGAGGGCGCGCGAGCGCCGAATCCAGCAGGCCTTCATCGCGCAGGCCCGGAGCACCGCCATGCGCGGCCAGCAGCCGGTCGTGGAGGACGAGGACGAGTTCGCGAGCGACCCAGACCGGCTCGGTCACGGTTCAGGAACGATCACCTGGCCAGAGCGCGCAGCGTGTTGCGATAGCGGGCCATGCCTTCCTCGGCGAGCTGCAACTGGCGCTCGAACTCCGGATCGTAGGGCGTGATCCGATAGCCGCCGTCGGGCGTCTCGGTCAGAAACAGGCGATCGCCCTCGGCGAGGCGCAGATGCGCGAGAACCTCCTTGGGGAGGACCACGCCGTGGGAATTGCCGATCTTGCGGATCTTGAGGTCGAGCATCGCCGGCTCCCAGGTTATAACGATCGTTATAATAATGCCCGACAGCGTTGACAAGCCCTGGCGCGGCGCGGCCGGATGCGAATGTTGACGGACCGGGGTGCTGATCGTTGAATGACGCGCGCGCCGAACCCTGGATGGACAGCTAGGAAAGAAGCCCGACGATGCTGGAGCTAGCCGGCCGGACCGACGCCGAACCCCCGATTACGGGCGGCAACCGGACCCACGAGTATCTCGCAGCGCTCGAGCAGAAGGTGCTCTGGCTCGCCTGCTGGATGATCCACAACGCCAACCACATCCGGCCGAGCCGGGACGGGCTCAAGGTCGGCGGCCATCAGGCGTCCTGCGCCTCGGTCGCGACCCTGATCACCGCCCTCTATATGGACGTGCTGCGGCCGGGCGACCGAGTCGCGGTCAAGCCGCACGCGAGCCCGATGTACCACGCGATCCAGTATCTGCTCGGGCGGCAAACGCGGGACAAGCTCGAGCGGTTTCGGGCCTTCGGCGGCGCCCAGGCCTATCCGTCGCGGACCAAGGACACCGACGGCGTCGATTTCTCCACGGGCTCGGTCGGGCTGGGCGCGGCGATGACCCTGTTCGCCTCGCTCACTCAGGATCTCCTGCATGAGCGCCGCCTGCTGCCCGAGGGCCAGCCCAAGGGCCGCATGGTCGCGATCGTGGGCGACGCCGAGCTCGACGAGGGCAACGTCTTCGAGGCCCTGCTCGAGGGCTGGAAGCACGATGTCCGCAACGTCTGGTGGGTGATCGACTACAACCGCCAGAGTTTGGATCGGGTGGTGCCCGAGCGCCTGTTCAAGAAGATCGAGGACTTCTTCGGCGCGGTCGGCTGGCGGGTCGTGACCCTCAAGTACGGCAAGCTGCTCGAGGCGGCCTTCGCCAGGCCCGACGGCCAGGCGCTGCGCAGCTGGATCGACGACTGCCCGAACGATCTCTACTCGGCGATCACCTTCAAGGGCGGCGGCGCCTGGCGCCAGCATCTCGAGCACGATCTCGGCCATCTGGCGGGCATCCGGGCGCTGCTCGAGGACCACGACGACAGCTCACTCGGGCGCCTGATGACCAACCTCGGCGGCCACGATCTCGAGACCGTGCTCGAGGCCTTCCGCGGCGTCGAGGACGACCGGCCGCACTGCTTCATCGCCTACACGATCAAGGGCTTCGGCCTGCCGTTCGCGGGTCACAAGGACAACCACGCCGGGCTGATGACCGAGGACCAGATGGCGGCTTTCAAGACCGCCAACCGGATCCCGGACGGGCAGGAGTGGGAGCGCTTCGCGGGCCTCGACCTCGAGCCTGAGGAGCTGGCGGCGTTCTGCGCCGGCGTGCCGTTCGCGCGCCGGACCGAGACGCATGCGAGCGCGCGGCTGCCGGTGCCGCCGGCGCTCGCGCTCGGCCGGCGGGCGGCGCGCGCCTCGACCCAGGAGGCGTTCGGGCGGATCATGGGCGAGCTCGCGCGCGACCAGGGCGAGCTCGCGGCCCGGATCGTCACCACCTCGCCCGGACGTCACGGTGTCGACCAATCTCGGCCCCTGGGTCGCGCGCCGGAGCGTCTTCAACCGCGCCGAGCACGCCGACGTCTTCAAGGTCGAGCAGGTCGCCTCCAGCCAGCTCTGGGCCGAAAGCCGGCGCGGCCAGCACGTCGAGCTCGGGATCGCCGAGAACAACCTGTTCCTGATGCTGGCGGCGCTTGGCCTCGCCGGCCCCCTGTTCGGCTCGCGCCTGATCCCGGTCGGCACCCTCTACGACCCGTTCATCGCCCGCGGCCTCGATGCGCTGACCTACGCGAGCTACCAGGACGCGCGCTATCTGCTGGTTGCGACCCCGTCCGGGATCACGCTCGCGCCTGAGGGCGGCGCCCATCAATCGGTCGGCACCGGCCTGATCGGCATCGGCCAGCCGAACCTCTTGGCCTTCGAGCCCGCCTACGCCGACGAGCTCGCGGTGATCATGCGCTTTGCCTTCGAGCACCTCCAGGCCGAGGACGGCGGCTCGGTCTATCTGCGCCTCTCGACCCGGCCGGTCGAACAGCCAAAGCGTGAGATCAGCGAGGAACTGGCTGCGGACATTCTGGCCGGCGCCTACTGGTTGCGGGAGCCCGCCGCCGGCAGCGAGCTCGCTCTGGTCGGTAGCGGTGCGGTGTTGCCGGAGGTGCTGGCAGCCGCGGATGCGCTGGCCGACGATCTGCCGGGCATGGGCGTGCTCGCGGTGACCTCGGCCAACCGTCTGCACACCGACTGGCGCGCCGCGCAGGGCCGCCGGATGGCCGGTGATGACGGCGCCCGCTCGGCGCTCGAGCGCCTGCTGGCGCCGCTGGTCGCGGACGCCTCGCTGGTGACGGTGCTCGATGGCCATCCGGCGACGCTTGCCTGGCTCGGCAGCAGCGGCGGCTGCCGGGTCTATCCACTCGGCGTCGACCGCTTCGGCCAGTCGGGCGACATCCCGGACCTCTACCGCGAATACCAGCTCGACGCGGCCGCGATCATCGACCGGGTTGCGCTCGCCTGCCGGGACCGGCTGCGCCGCCGATGAGGGCACCCGGACCGGGCGGGCAGCCGGATGCGGTCCTCTCGATCCAGTCGCAGGTCGTCTCGGGTCACGTCGGCAACAGTGCTGCGACCCTGCCGCTGCAGCGCCTGGGCTTCGACGTTTTTCCCGTGCCGACGGTGCTGCTCGCGCACCATCCCGGGCAGGGCAGGGGCTGGCGTGGCCACAAGCTCCTGCCTGCTCAGATCGAGGAGCTCCTGAAGGGCGTCCAGGACCGCGGCACGCTCGCCCGCTGCGCGGCGGTGCTCAGCGGCTGGTTCGGCGCGCCCGAGGTTTCTGGACTGATCCTCGGCGCGGTCGACGCCGTCCGCGCGGCCCGACCGGACGCGCTCTATCTTTGCGATCCGGTGATCGGTGACGACCACACCGGCGTCTTCGTCGCCCCGGGCATCGCCGAGGCGATCCGTGACCGCCTGCTGCCGGCAGCCGACATTCTGACCCCCAACCGCTTCGAGCTCGCCCACCTCAGCGCCCGCCCGGTCGCTACCCTCGACGACGCGCTCGCGGCATCGGCAGCCCTGCGCGCCATGGGCCCCCGTCTGGTCGTGACGACCGGCCTCGAGCTCTCCGACGCTCCGGACAGGCTGTCCGTCCTCGCCGACAGCGCCGATGCAAGTTGGCTGGTCACGACGCCCCGCCTCCCGGGTCTGGTCCACGGCACGGGCGATGCCTTCAGCGCGCTTTTCCTCGGCCACCATCTGCGCCTGCGGACAGCCGAGGCAGCGCTCGAGCTGGCGGCCGCGGCGATCTTCGCCGTGGTCGAGCGCACCCGCGGCGCCGAGGCCGATGAGTTGCAACTGGTCCTGGCCCAGAACGACCTGCTCGCCCCGGACCCGCGATTTCGCGCCCGTCGCCTCCCATAGCAGAGAGTCCGGCCCGAATGGGTTGATCGATCTCTGGACGGATTGGTTGGGAGTGAGCGACTTTCGGGCCGGATGGTCGAGTCCCGGGGGCGGCCGTCGGCCGGCCGCGGCCAAAGGGGGTGCGGAGACGATGTTGACGCTCGACCAGCAGCGTCTCAGGGCGGCGGAGGCGAGCGGGGGAATCAGCAGCGAGCCCATCTATGCTGCAGTTCTCCTGGAGCTGTCCTGCATGGCCGCAAACGCGGTCCTGGACTTCGAAGCCGGCATCGGTGAGTTCACGCACCGCCTCCTGGACATGCGATCCGATCGCGCCATCACGGGCGCTGACATTCTGGCGCGACCGCCAAGTCTGCCGGCGAAGGTGGGCTGGGTTCAGCAGGATCTGAACGTACCGCTCGCCCTGCCGGACGCGTCGTTCGATCTGGTCGTCGCCGTCGAGGTCATCGAACATTTAGAGAACCCACGGGCCGTCGCCCGCGAGTGGTTCCGGCTGCTCTGTCCTGGCGGCACGCTCATCGTCACGACGCCGAACAACGAGAGCTGGCGGTCGCTCCTTGCCTTGCTCCTCCGCGGTCACTTCATCGCCTTTACGGATTCCAGCTATCCCGCCCACATCACGGCCCTTGTCCGAAAGGACATTGAACGCGTTCTGACAGAATGCGGCTTTGCCGACCTCCGCTTTCGCTTCACCGACAGCGGCGGTATCCCCAAGCTGCCACAGCTGAAGTGGCCGCATGTCGGCGGGCGACTGTTTCGCGGACTGCGCTACAGCGACAATCTGATCGCGATCGCGAGCAGGTCCGCTTGATCAGCTCCTGGGCTCCGCGGCTAGGCGGCGGCCGAGGGCGAGGCAGGTGGTGCGGAGGTCGTCGAGGGAGCAGGGGGGGCCGTAGCGGCTCTCGAGGCGGGTGATGTCGAGGACGAAGGGGTCGTGCTCGCGCGGGGAGGTGATCACCAGCCGGCCGCGGCCGTAGCCTTCGAGGATCCAGAGCGCGAGGCGGCCGGTCGGGAGCGCGATGCCGGAGCCGACGTTGAGGATGTCGCCGGGGGGCGCCTGCGCGATCTTGGCGAGCAGGCGGGCGAAGATGGCGACCGGCAGGAAGTCGCGGGCGACGAACGGGCTCATGGCGTAGTGGATCTCGCCGTCCGCCTGCAGGTGGTCGAGGACCAGGGACAAAAAAGTGCGGCGGCCGGCGCTCCGCTCGTAGCCGAACATGTTGGCGAGCCGGAGGATCGTGAGGCGCTCGCCGAGCCGCTCGCGGAGCGCGGTTTCGGCGGCGAGCTTGGCGCGGCCGTAGGCATCGGTCGGGCCGGTCGGCGCGGTCTCGGCGAGCGGGCGATCGGCTGGCGCATAGACCTTGCGCGAGCTCAGCATGACGTAGGCGATCGCGCGGCTGCCGATGCGCCTGGCGAGGCGCAGGTCGGTGTCCATCGCCTCGGGCCGGTAGTCCTCGCTGCCGAGCAGCGGATGGCGGGCGAAGTTGATGACGGTCGCGATGCCGTCCAAAAGGTCCGGGCGCTCGATCTGCTCGTGGCCGACCGCGCGCAGCCGGTCGGCGGGCAGGGCGGCGAGGGCGTGGCGGGCGAGAAAGCTGCCCTGGCCGACGATCAGGATCCGCCCGGCCGCGGGCGGCTGGCTGGTCACAGCTTAAGGCCTCAGGCGGGCTCGGCGAGATCGGGCATCGGCACCAGGGCGAGCTGCCCGCCGCGGACCGCGAGGCCGAGCTCGCCCTGCTTGAGCGCCAGCGCCGCCTTGCCGAACACTTCATAGCGCCAGCCCTTGAGGGCGGCGACCTTGGGCGCCCGTTCGGCGGCGATCGCCTCGAGATCGGCGGTGGTCGCGACCAGCCGCTGGGCGACGTTGTTCTCCTCGCATTTGAGCTTGAGCAGGACCCGCAAAAGCTCGATCAGCGGGCCCAGGCCGCGGGCGAGCTTGGGCGGTGGCTCGATCTTCGGCAGCTCCGCCTGGGGGATGGCGAGCGCCGCCCGGATCGCCTCGAGCGCGCCCGCGGCGCTCCTGCGATCGAGGTTGATCCGGCGCAGCCTGGTGAGCTCCTCGGCCGAGGCCGGGCGGTTGGCGGCGACCTCGAGCAGGAGGTCGTCGCGCAGCACGCGCGAGCGCGGCAGATCGCGTTCCTGGGCGGTGCGCTCGCGCCAGGCGGCGAGCGCCTGGACGAGTGCCAGGAAGCGGGCGTCGCGGGAGCGCACCTTGATCCGCTTCCAGGCCTCGTCCGGCGGCTGGTCGTAGGTCGAGGGCGCGGTCAGCTCGGCCAGCTCCTGGGCGACCCAGGCGCTGCGGCCGGTCTCCTCGAGCCGCTGCTTCAGCTTCTGATAGACGACCCGCAGATGGGTCACGTCGGCCAGCGCGTAGGCCAGCTGCTCCGCACTCAGCGGCCGGCGCGCCCAGTCGGTGAAGCGCGAGCTCTTGTCGATCCGCGCCTTGGCGAGCTGGGCGACCAGGGTCTCGTAGCCGACCTCCTCGCCGTAGCCGCAGACCATCGCGGCCAGCTGGGTGTCGAACAGGGGCGTCGGGATCTTGCCGGTGAGGTTGTAGAAGATCTCGATGTCCTGGCGGGCGGCGTGGAACACCTTGACCACGTCGGGATTGGCCATCAGCCCGAACAGCGGCTCAAGATCGAGGCCTGGGGCCAGCGGATCGACCGCGGCGTGACGCTGTTCGCCGGCCAGCTGGATCAGGCAGAGCTTCGGCCAGAAGGTCCGGTCGCGCATGAACTCGGTATCGATCGCGACGAACGCCTCCTGCGCCAGCTCGGCGCACAGCGTCTCAAGCTCGCCGGTCGTGGTCAGCAGGCTCATCCGCGCCTTTCACACATCCGCCGGGCATTCCACAGCGCTGCGGGCCGCCCTAACATAACGGCGGCGAGCGGTGCCGCAACCCACACGAGACCTGGCTGGCGGCCCGGGCTGCTCCTGCAGGTGACCCTCGCTTACCTACTCGTCGAAGAGGTCAGCATGGGAGCCGGTGCGCACCAGCTGCAGCTCGTCACCGACGATGCGGTAGATCAGCACCCAGTCCGGCTCGATATGGGCGTCGCGATAGCCCTTGCAGTGGCCTCGGAGGGGGTGGTCCTGGCAGCGCTCGGGCAACGGCTTCCCGGCCAGGAGCAGCAGAATCAGGGTGCGCAACTTGCTCATGTCCCTGCCGCGCTTTCCCGCCCGCTTCACGTCGCGGCGGAACTGCCCGGAGCGGACCGCAGTCCGCACCTCAGATGCCGAGGTCCTCGAACAGTCCCTCGGCGGAGGCGAATCGTTTGCCCTTGCCCTGCTCCAGTTCGGCCATGGCCCGGCGGGTGGCGGTATTCGGCACCTTGACCTCGAATGGCAGGCGTTGCTCGTCGGCGATTCGCAGCATCAGAAGCCGGATCGCGTCGGAGATCGACAGTCCCATGGCATGGAGCGCGGTCGCGGCGCGCTCCTTGGTGGCGGCGTCGATGCGCGCGCGAACGACGGTATCGGCCGGCATGGCGATCTCCCCAATGTAGCCGGAATGTGGCTACATTGCGCCGGCGAAGCAAGCCTCCGGCGGTCACCGGTCAAGTCGCGCGATCAGCCGGCTCGAAGCGGATGCAAAGGCGGGTGCCGGTGGCCTTGGCGAAGCGTTCGAGGGTCCGGGTCGAGGGCTTGACGCGGCCGCCTTCGAGGCGCGCGATGACCGCTTGGGTCGTGCCCGTGGCCTCGGCCACCTGCGCCTGGGTCATGCCGGCCTGGCTGCGCGCGGCGATCAAGGCCGAGGCGAGGGCGAACTCCGGCTCCAGCGCCTCGTACTCGGCGCGAAACTCGGGGTCCTTCAGCCATTGCTCGGCGATGTCCCGCATGGCGATACGCCCACCGCTCATGTCACTGTTCAGAATGCTTTCGGCAGGCCAGCATCCTTTAACACCTTGTTCGCCGTGTGTCGGGACGCGATGGTCACCGGCACGGTGAATGGCTTGTGCGCGTGGGGGCTGGTCCAGATCTCGTGATCGCCGCGACCCTGCCGGAGCAACCTGCACGCGGCTTCGATAAGGAGCTTCCGGACGGCCCTGCCGTAGCCCTTCAAGCCACGCTGCCCCGCCGCACCCGTGTGCTCGCATGCGCAACGACCTCGACCGGCACCTCGGCGCCATCAAATCCTTCCTCCTCCAGGAGATCGAGGATGACGGCAGGCAGCTTGTGCAGCAAACCCTCCAGGCTTGGAGCTTCGGCGTTCACGCCTTCCAGATCGCTGGACTCGACGAACCAGACCGCGGCGTCGACATCGTAGGCCGCCTTCACGAGGATCAGACCTCTGGGCATCGGGCTTCTCTACCAAGGTGGGTTTTCAAGGCACGCATATAACGTATCTCGTTGCCAACCGGCAAACCCGCTCGAAAGTGCAGGGCGCCGGCGATGAGCGTGGCGCTCAGGCCGAGGCGAGGGCGGCCCGCGCCTCCAGCGGCCGGTGCCCTCCTGGACCACGCGGCCGCTGCCGGCTTGACAGGCTTTGGGGTTCGGTGACCTTAGGCGCGGCGACAGCGCAAGAGGCCGAGGATGCATCCCTATCGCAGCCACACCTGTGGCGAGCTTCGTCCCGGGCACGAGGGCGAGAGCGTGCGCCTGTCCGGCTGGGTGCATCGCAAGCGCGATCACGGCCAGCTGCTGTTCATCGATCTGCGCGACCATCACGGCATCACCCAGATCGTGTTCCAGCCCGAGCAGCCGTTTTTCCGGGATGCCGAGGGGGTGCGGCTGGAGAGCGTGCTGACGGTCACCGGTCAGGTGGTCGCGCGCAGCGCAGAGACGATCAACCCGCAGCTCGCTACCGGAGCGGTCGAGCTGGTCGCGGATGCGCTGGTGGTCGAATTGCCGGCCGAGGTCTTGCCGCTCCAGGTCAACGCCGAGCGCGACTATCCGGAGGAGACGCGGCTGCGCTACCGCTTCCTCGATCTGCGCCGGGAGTCGATGCAGAAGAACATCCTGTTGCGCTCGAAGGTGATCTCGAGCATCCGCAGGCGCATGGAGGCGCAGGGTTTCGTCGAGTTCCAGACCCCGATCCTGACCGCGAGCTCGCCCGAGGGGGCGCGCGACTTCCTGGTGCCCTCGCGGCTCCATCCCGGCAAGTTCTACGCGCTGCCCCAGGCACCGCAGCAGTATAAGCAGCTGTTCATGATCTCGGGGTTCGACCGCTACTTCCAGATCGCGCCCTGTTTTCGCGACGAGGATGCGCGCGCCGACCGCAGCCCGGGCGAGTTCTACCAGCTCGATCTCGAGATGGCATTCGTCGAGCAGGAGGACGTGTTCAGAGCGGTCGAGCCGGTCATGCACGGCGTGTTCGAGGAGCTCACCGACTGGGACGTGACGCCCCGGCCATTTCCGCGCATCGCTTACCGCGATGCGATGGTCAAGTACGGCAGCGACAAGCCGGACCTGCGCAACCCGATCGAGATCGCGGATGTCGGCGAGATCTTTCGGGGCGGCGGCTTTGCGGTGTTCGCGCGCGCGCTCGAGAAGGGGGCGGTGGTGCGCGCGGTGCCGGCGCCGGGCGCGGTCGGGCGGCCGCGCCGGTTCTTCGACCAGACGGTCGCCTACGCCCAGAGCCTGGGCGCGCCCGGGCTCGGCTACATCCAGTACGCCGCGGGCGAGGAGCCCAAGGGGCCGGTTGCCAAGTTCCTCGATCCGGAGCGGATCGCGGCGCTCAAGGAGGCCGCCGGCCTTGAGGATGGCGATGCGATCTTCTTCGTCTGCGACCAGCGGCCGGCGGCCGAGCGGCTCTCGGGGCTGATCCGCACCCGGCTGGGCGAGGAGCTGGGCCTGATCGCCGAGCGCTGCTATCGGTTCGCCTGGATCGTCGATTTTCCGATGTATGAATGGGACGACGAGACCAAGTCGGTGATCTTCTCGCACAACCCGTTCTCGATGCCGCAGGGCGGGCTCGAGGCGCTCGAGACCAGGGACCCGCTCGACATCCTGGCGTTCCAGTACGACATCGTCTGCAACGGCGTCGAGCTCAGCTCGGGCGCCATCCGCAACCACCGCCCCGACATCATGGTCAAGGCGTTCGCGCTCGCGGGCTATCCGGCGGAGGTCCTCGAGCAGCGCTTCGGCGGCATGTTCCGGGCGCTGCATTTCGGGGCGCCGCCGCACGGCGGGATCGCGCCCGGGATCGACCGGATCGTGATGCTGATCGCGAACCAGCCGAACATCCGCGAGGTGACGGCCTTCCCGCTCAACCAGCAGGCCCAGGAGCTCCTGCTCGGCGCCCCGTCGCCGGTCGACGACAGGCAGCTGAAGGAGCTCCACCTCCAACTCTCGCTCGCCGCCCGCGAAAAGCTGCGCGAGGAGCAAGCCGCCCCAGCCGGGGCCGCCGATCATCTGGTCTCGCCGCACGCGGGTTAGTCGGGCGGCCCGACCGACCCTGCGTTGCGTCCCCCATCTCGGCCCGCTGGCTTCTGAGACCGTCGGCGGTTGCCCGCGAGCTCGCCTCAGGCCCATTTGTCCCGGTCGGGCCGCGCCTTGCTCAGGCTGGCTGCCGGCGGCAGGTCGGCCAGCAGCAACTGCTCGATGTCGAGCACGCCCGAGCGGTTGGCCGGCGCCGCGCCCCCGAGCGGCCCCGCGGTCGTGTGCAGCAGGCGGCGGAACGCCTCGACCCGCTGCCAGGGCTCGTCGTAGGCGTGGGCGATGTCGTCGCCGCGATGGCGCAGCCACATGGCCGCCGCGGCCGCGACGTGGACGGTCGCGTAGGAGGTCCCGTCGCCCGAGCCGTAGCCGCCGGAATGGGAGCCGGAGCTGAGCGCGGACGCACCCGGATCGGCGCCCTCGATCGGCTGCATCGCGACCTGTCCCGGCCCGGCGACGCTGTCGGCGCGCAGAACGCGCGCGGCCGGCGCCCAGACATCGATCATGTCCCTGCCGTCCCGATAGTCGAACCAGATGCGCCGCTCCGAGGTCACCCCGCCGACCCCGATCGTGCGCCAGTACTTGCCGGGATAGGTGACGCTGTCGATGATCTGGCCGCCGGCGGCGGCGATAATCACGCCCTGTTCGTAGGCCCGGTCGACCGCCCGCCCCATGCCACCGGTCATGGTCGGGAGGAAGGTCGGGATGCCGAGGCTGATGCTGATCACCTGGCAGCCTTTGGTGCGAGCATGGTTGATGCCCTTCGCGACCGCCTTGCGGTTGCGCTCCGGGGTCAGCACGACCGAGTTGACGATCCGGCAGGGCACCACGGGCAGATGCGGCGCGACGCCGACCTCGCTCTCCGGCGGCGCTCCGCCAATCGCCGGCTGGGCGTCACCGCAGATGATGCTGCAGGTGCGCGTGCCGTGACCTGGATTACCCTCGTAGTTGAGCGGATCATGCGCGTCCGAGCCAGCCTCGCGCAGGTTAAGGCCGTCGGCCACGCGCAGCGAAATGTGGCCGGTCGCCCAGTCGCCGAACACCGGATGCTCGGTGAAGCCGGTATCGAGGTGGCCGACCCTGAGGTCTCCCCAGTCGACCTGCTCGGGCAGACCGGGCAGTTTCGGCAGCAGCTGACGCGCCTCGCGGCTGCGGACCATGCTGAGGTTCCAATCCGGTCGCGGTGCCATGGTTCGAAGCCTCCCCTCTGACCATACCCAGGTCGGCGAGCGCAGACCTTAGGACGGCGGCGCCGCCCTGGCGTGTGAAGTGCTTCATAAGGGCCCGGCGGCGGCTGCCTGGGCGTGGCGGATGCGCGGGGTGAGCCGGCGGCCGCCCGATTGCGATTTCAGGGCATTTGGTCCAGCCTGGCAGCGAGCCAGCCGGGCGGCGACCTTGTAAGATTAGGAAAGGCGCTACGGCTTGGCCGGAGCCCCGGGATCTGCGGAAGGCTGGTGCCGCCGGAGTGAATTGAACACTCGACCCCTCCCTTACCAAGGGAGTGCTCTACCGCTGAGCTACGGCGGCTCCCGATCCGAGGACGATGGCAGCGGCTAATGCCACAGCGGTGGGGGGCGACGCAAGGGGATTGGCGGCAGATTGGCGGCGGGGATGAGCGAGCGGGAGCGGCCAAGGCACTCGGCGTCCACGACGGCCGGGAAAGCGGCGCGCCAGGTGCGCGAGGCCCAGGCGTTGCGCGAGAACCTGCAAAAGCGCAAGGCACAGCAGCGCGGTCGGCAGGAGGACGCGGACATTGGCGGCGTTAAGCCCCCAGCAACCAGTGATGAGGCTCGACTTGAGACGGTGCGCCCGAAGCCCTACAAGGGCACGTGAGCGCGCCGCCTCTGGCAACTGGAGCCTCGTCATCCCATGGACCGAATCCTGATTCGCGGCGGCCGCGCGCTCACCGGGCAGATCCCGATCAGCGGTGCCAAGAACGCCGCTTTGCCGATCCTCGCCGCCGGCCTTTTGACCGATGAGCCCCTGATCCTCAGGAACGTGCCGGCCCTCGCCGACATCGACTCGATGTGTCGCCTGCTCGAGACCCTCGGCATGACGGTCGATGCCGACCGGACCGGCCGTCTCGAGCTGCGGACGCGCCGGCTCACCAGCACGCTTGCCGCCTATGACCTGGTGCGCAAGATGCGCGCCTCGGTCCTGGTGCTTGGACCTCTGCTGGCGAGGAGCGGGGAAGCCAAGGTGTCGCTGCCCGGCGGCTGCGCGATCGGGCCGCGGCCGGTCGATCTGCACCTCAAGGGCCTGGAGGAGCTCGGCGCCGAGATCGAGCTCAGCGAGGGCTACATCCATGCCTGCGCGCCGCGGGGGTTGAAGGGGGCGAGCCTGCGTCTCGAGCTGCCTTCGGTCGGCGCCACCGAGAACCTCCTGATGGCGGCCTGCCTGGCCGAGGGCGAGACGGTGATCGCCAATGCCGCGCGCGAGCCGGAGGTCGTCGATCTGGCGCGCTGCCTGGTCGCGATGGGGGCGAAGATCGAGGGCATCGGCCGCGGCAATCTGGTGGTCCAGGGCGTGCCCCGGCTGCACGGCGCCGAGCACACGGTGCTGCCGGACCGGATCGAGCTCGGCACCTACGCGATCGCGGCCGCGATCACCGGGGGCACGCTCGAGCTCGCGGGCGGCCGCATGCAACTGGTCCAGACGGTCGCCGAGAAGCTCGAGGAAGCAGGCGTCGCGGTCGAGCCGAGCGAGCTCGGCATCAAGGTCTCGGGGCGCGCCGCGAAGCCGGTCGGGATCGACGTCATGACCCAGCCCTATCCCGGCTTTCCGACCGACCTGCAGGCCCAGCTCATGGCCTTGATGTGCATCGCCGACGGCGCTTCGATGATCACCGAGACGATCTTCGAGAACCGGTTCATGCACGTGCCCGAATTGACGCGCATGGGGGCCAGGATCACGGTGCATGGCGGCTCGGCGCTGATCCGCGGGGTCGGCCGGCTGACCGGGGCGCCGGTCATGGCGACCGACCTGCGCGCCTCGGTCTCCCTGATCCTGGCGGGCCTCGCCGCCGAGGGCGAGACCGTGATCAACCGTGTCTACCATCTGGATCGGGGCTACGAGCGGCTGACCGAGAAGCTGGTCGCCTGCGGCGCCGACATCCAGCGGGTGCACTGATCGGAAGCGGGGCGATCATGGTCGAGCGGTTGCGTCTCAAGGCGGTCGACCAGGATGACCTGAGCGTCATCGCCGCCTGCCTGCAGGACGCGCTGATCCCGCTCACCGAGATGGCCTATCTGGCCGACGAGCGCCGCTTCGTCGCGGCGTTCACCCGCTTCCGGCGCGAGTGTCTGGCCGACCCCACGAGCTGCGAGGGCATGACCGAGTGCCAGTCGGCGCTGGTCTTCAACCAGGTCGAGGCGGTCCGGCACTACGGCCTCGACAGCCGCTTCGGCGCGGTCAAGCTCGAGCTCCTGACCCTGGTGGCGGCGCCGGGGCAGGGGGGGCTGACCGACGTCACCCTCCTGTTCGCCGGCGACATGGCGATCCGCCTTGGGGTCCGTGAGATCGCGGCGACCCTCGAGGATTTCGGCGACCCCTGGCCGGCTCCGGTGGCGCCGACCCACGAGCTGGCCAGCTCGCCGGCCGCGGGCGGCTAGCGATGGCGCTGCGCCTGGACGAGCGCGCGCCCGGCTTCGAGGCGGCGCTCGCCCGCCTGACCGTCCGGCGCGGGCAGGAGGCGGGCGACGTCCGCGCGCAGGTCAGCTCGATCCTGGCCCGGGTCGCGGCCGAGGGCGACCAGGCACTGCTCGACTATACGCTCCGGTTCGATCGCCATCGCCTGAGTGCTGCCGAGCTGCGGATCGATGACGGCGAGACCCTGCGCGCGCTCGAGCGTTGTCCGGGTGACCTGCGTCAGGCGCTCGAGCTCGCCGCCGCCCGGATCGGCGCCTTCCACCGCCGCCAGCTGCCGGCTGACCAGGAGGAGGTCGACGCCCTGGGCGTCCGCCTCGGGCTGCGTTGGCGGCCGATCGAGGCGGTCGGCATCTACGTCCCGGGCGGCACCGCGGCCTATCCGAGCTCGGTCCTGATGAACGCCATCCCGGCCCGGATCGCGGGTGTGGAGCGGGTGGTGATGGCGGTGCCGGCGCCCGATGGCGTGCTCAATCCTCTGGTCCTGGTCGCCGCGCGGATCGCGGGTGTCGACGAGATTTTCCGGGTTGGCGGCGCCCAGGCGATCGCGGCGCTCGCTTACGGAACCGCGACCATCCGGCCGGTCGACAAGATCGTCGGGCCCGGCAACGCTTATGTCGCCGAGGCCAAGCGTCAGGTGTTCGGCCGGGTCGGGATCGACATGATCGCCGGACCCTCGGAGATCCTGGTGGTCGCCGACGGCGATCAGGACCCGGCCTGGATCGCGGCCGATCTTTTGAGCCAGGCCGAGCACGACGAGCTCGCGCAGGCGATTTTCATCACCGATGGCGCCGAGCTGGCGGAGCGGGTCGGCGCCGAGGTCGAGGTTCAGCTGGCGGGCCTGCCGAGGCGATCGATTGCGGCTGCGAGCTGGCGGGATTTCGGCGCCATCATCCGCCTGGACGACGTGGAGCGCGCCCCGGCGCTGGTCGACCGGCTGGCGCCCGAGCATCTCGAGCTGCTCGGGCCGCGGGCGGAGGCGCTGGCGGCGCGGATCCGCCACGCCGGGGCGATCTTCATCGGCGCGCACACGCCCGAGGTGATCGGTGACTATGTCGGCGGCCCCAACCACGTCCTGCCGACCGGCCGGAGCGCGCGCTTCGCGTCCGGGCTCGCGGTGTTCGACTTTCTCAAGCGGACCACGCTGCTTGCCTGTCCTGCGGCGGCCTTCCCGGCGCTCGGCCCGGCGGCCGCGCGCCTGGCGCGGGCCGAGGGTCTGGCCGGCCATGCGCAGGCGATCGACCGGCGCCTCGACGCCCCGACGCCGTCGTGACCGGGGATGACGGCGCGCGGATCGTCGAGATCCGGCTCGATGCCGCCAGCATCGTCCGCTGGAGCCGCGAGGTCGAGCACGAGCGTCAGGTCGCGGTGTTCGATCTGCTGGAGCGCAATTCGTTCCGGCTGGTGAACGGCTTCGCCGGGCCCTACCGGGTCCTGTTGTCGCTGCGCGAGGCCAACCTGATCTTCGCGCTCACCGACGAGACGGGCCAGGAGCAGGCCGAGGTCACGCTCTCGATGCGGCCTTTCCGGCGCCTCATCAAGGACTACTTCCTGATCTGCGACAGCTACTTCCAGGCGATCCGGCACGCCTCGCCTAGCCGGATCGAGGCGATCGACATGGGGCGCCGCGGCCTGCACGACGAGGGGGCCGAGAAGCTCGCCGAAGCCCTGGCCGACAAGATCGCGGTCGACGCCGAGACCGCGCGCCGCCTGTTCACCTTAATCTGCGTCCTGCACATCCGTGCCTAAATCATTGGAAGAGCTGCCCGGCAGCGTCCTGTTCGCCTGCACCCACAACGCGATCCGCTCGCCGATGGCCGAGGCGGTGATGAAGTATCTCCATGGCCGCAAGGTCTTCGTGCAATCGGTCGGGCTGCGGCCGCAGCCGATCGATCCGTTCGTGGTCGCAGCCCTGGACGAGATCGGCATCGACCTGTCGCGGCATCGACCGCGGAGCTTCGACGACCTGGAGGACGATTATTTCGATCTGGTGGTCTCGCTGTCGCCCGAGGCGCAGCACCGGGCGGTCGAGCTGACCCGGACCAGCTCCTGCGAGATCGAGTTCTGGCCGACCATGGACCCGAGCCTGGTCGAGGGCGCCCGCGAGACCCGCCTCGATGCCTACCGCGTGCTGCGCGACCAGCTGCTGGTGCGGCTGAGCGCACGGTTTCCGCCGGGCGGTGCGCCGAACATGGTCTGAGCGCCGATCCGGAGCTGCGGTTGGGTCGGGGGAATAGCCGCACCTGCGCCCTCTTGACCTGGTTGCCGGCAGCGGTCATCTACAGCTTGGCGGTTTGACCGCCAAAGTGGCCCAAACACAGGAGGTTGGATGGCCAAAGAAGATCTGATCGAGTTCGGCGGCACCGTCACCGAAGTTCTGCCCAACGCGATGTTCCGCGTCAAACTTGAGAACGAGCACGAAATTCTCGCCCATACCTCTGGCCGGATGCGCAAGAATCGGATCCGCGTCCTGACCGGTGACCGGGTCACGGTCGAGATGACGCCCTACGATCTGAGCCGCGGCCGGATCACCTATCGCTTCAAGTAGCGGGTGGCCGCAAACCCGCCCCTGATTTTGGCTTCGTCCTCGCCACGGCGACTGGCGTTGCTGCGCCAGATCGGCATCGAGCCGAGCGCGATCGAGGGCCCCGAGATCGACGAGACGCCACGCCCGCGCGAGCTTCCCAGCGTCTACGCGCGCCGCCTCGCGGCCGCCAAGACGGACGCGATCGCCGGCCGCCAGCCGGCTGCGGAGCGGTTCGTGCTCGGAGCCGACACGGTGGTCGCCTGCGGCCGCCGGATCCTGCCGAAGGCGACCGATGCGGCGGTTGCGGAGCGTTGCCTGAAGCTGCTTTCGGGGCGGCGCCACCGGGTCTACACCGCGGTCGCGATCGCGGCCCCGGGTGGCCGGCGGGTGGCGCGGCTGGTCATGACCGCGGTCCGCTTCAAGCGCCTCGGCGCGCTGGAGCTGCACGCCTACCTGGCCTGCGGCGAGTGGCAGGGCAAGGCCGGCGGCTACGCGATCCAGGGTCGCGCCGAGAGCTTCACGCTCGCGATCAACGGCAGCTACTCCAACGTGGTCGGGCTGCCGCTCGCGGTCACCGCCGATCTGCTGCGCGGGCTCGGCTGGCAGTTCGCGTCATGAACCCGGACCCGCCCTGAAGGTGGACCTGTGATGAGCCTGGACCCGCCATGAGCCTGGACCCGCCATGAGTCTGGAGCTGGTCATCGAGCCGACCGTGTTCGGCCTGCGCGCGGGCCTGCTCGCGGACGGCCGCCTGCTCGAGGTCAGCGTGCTCGACGCCGAGGCCATGCCGGTCCGTGGCCAGATCTGGCTCGGCCGGGTGCGGGCGATCGACCACGAGCTCGATGCCGCCTTCGTCGACTGCGGTCTCGAGGAGGACGGCTGGCTGGCCGCGCGCGACGTGCCGCTGGCCTCCGACCAGGGGCGCGGCACCCCGATCGGCCAGCGCCTGCACGAGGGCCAGGCGGTGGTCGTCCAGGGCCGGCGCGATCCCCAGGGCGGCAAGGGCGCGCGGCTGACCGGCGAGGTGGCGCTGCCGGGACCCTGCCTGATCTACCGCCCGCATCGGCCCGAGGGCGGCCAGTTCGAGGTCCGGCCGGCGGCCGATGCGTCCGAGGATGAGCTGCGCGCCGAGGCCCTGCGGCTGCGCGCGCTCTGGCAGGAGATCCTGGCCAAGGCGGGCGAGCTGCGACCGCCGGCGCGCCTGCAGAGCGCCGCCGACCCCGTGCAATGGGTTCTGGCCGAGCATCTGGGCGCCGGTCCGGAGCGCATCCTGGTCGCCGACGCGGCGCTCCTGGCGCGGGTGCGCCGCTACCTCGCCGACTGGCGTCCGGCGCTGCAGGATCGCCTGGAGCTGGTGCCGGATGCGTTCGTCGCGACCGGCGCCGAGGAGCAGCTGGCGGCCGCGCTCGAGCCCGTGGTTCCGCTCGCCGGCGGCGGCTCGTTGATCATCCAGCCGACCGCGGCGCTGACCGCGATCGACGTCGACGGCGGCGGCCGGCGGGCGCTCGAGGTCGACCTCGAGGCGGCGGCCGAGGTCGCGAGGCAGCTGCGGCTGCGCCAGCTCGGCGGCACGATCGTGGTCGACTTCGTCGATCTCACCGGCAAGCGCGACCGGGCGCGCCTGTTCTCGGCGGTGCGGGCCGCGCTCGCCGCCGATCCGGTACCGGTGCGCGCCTTTCCCATGAGCGCTTTGGGACTGATCGAGATCAGCCGCCAGCGTCTCGGTCCTGCGCTCGCCGAGCAGCTCGGCCGGGCTTGCCCGAGCTGTGCCGGCGGCGGCCGGCTGCCGAGCCTGCGCTGCCAGGCCGAGGCGCTGATGCGGGATCTGGCGGCGCCGCCGCCCGCCCGGCCCGGCGCGGCGGTCGCGCCGGACCTGCACGCCTACCTTTGCGGCAGCGCGGCGCCGGTCTGGACGGCGTTCTGCCAGCGCCAGGGACGGATTCCGATGCTGCGGCCCGACCCGCTGCTGACGGCCGGCAGCTATCGCATCGAGGCGGGCAAGGGATGAGCGACGATCAGCGCCGGGGGGCCGGCCGGTCTTCGACCCCGGAGGCACCGGCTCCGAAGGGGCCGCGCTGCCCGCTCTGCGGCCGGCCGCGGGTGCCGCAGTTCCGCCCGTTCTGCTCGGCGCGCTGCCGCGACGTCGATCTCGCGCACTGGTTCGGCGAGGCCTACGCCGTGCCGGCGGTCGAGCCCGGCTTCGACGAGGACGACCAAAGCGGCGACGGAGGCAGGACATGAACGAGCCCGCGCCGAGGGTGGCGCTCGTGACCGGCGCGGCCCGCGGCATTGGCGCCGCCGTGGCCCTGCGCCTCGCTCAGGACGGCTTTGCGGTCGTGGTCAACTATGCCGCCAATGCGGCCGCGGCCGAGGCGCTCGTGGGCAAGATCGAGGGAGCCGGCGGACGGGCGCTGGCCGCCCGGGCCGACGTCAGCGACCCGGGCGCGGTGCGGGGGCTGTTCGAGGTGACCGAGAGGGCTCTTGGCGGGGTCGACGTGCTGGTCAACAATGCCGGCATCATGACGCTTGCCAATGTCGCGGACACCGGGGATGCCGCCTTCGACCGGCTGATCGCGGTCAACCTGAAGGGCACGTTCAACACCCTGCGCGAAGGTGCCAGGCGGCTGCGCGAGGGCGGCCGGATCATCAATTTCTCATCGAGCGTCGTCGGGCTGCTGCAGCCGACCTATGCCGTCTATGCCGCGACCAAGGCGGGCGTCGAGGCCATGACGGCTGTGCTCGCCAAGGAACTGCGCGGCCGCAACATCACGGTCAACGCGATCGCCCCCGGACCGACCGCGACCGATCTGTTCCTGAATGGCAAGTCGCCGGAGCTGATCGACCGCCTGGCCAAGCTGGCACCACTGGAGCGTCTGGGCGAGCCCGCCGATATCGCCGCGGCCGTGGCCTTCCTCGCCGGCCCGGATGGCGCCTGGATCAACGGTCAGACCTTGCGCGCCAACGGCGGGATCATCTGACCTCATCAGTTCAGCCCCGATAGCGCAGCGCGTCGACCAGCACGGTAAAGGCTGGGGCGGGCTGGCGGCGGCTCGCGTAGTAGAGGTGGTATCCCGAGAAGGGAGGGCACCAGTCCGCGAGCACCCGGATCAGCCGTCCCGTGGCGAGGTGCGCCTGCACCTGGCCCTCCGGCAGGTACGCGAGGCCGAAGCCGGCGAGCGCCGCCTTGAGCATCAGGGCAATGCCGTTGAACACGAGCTGCCCTTCGACCCGCACCCGCAGCTCATGGCCGTTGTGCTCGAACTCCCAGGCGTAGAGGCCGCCCAAGGTTGGCAGGCGGAGGCTGATGCAGTTGTGGGCGGTCAGGTCCTGCGGCCTCTGCGGCTCTGGCCGCCTGGCGAAATAGGACGGCGCACCGACCACCGCCATGCGCAGGTCCGGCCCGATGCGCACGGCGATCATGTCCTTGGCGACGATGCCGCCGAGGCGCACGCCGGCGTCGTACCGCTCCGCGACGATGTCGGTCAGGCCGTTGTCGATCGACGATCTCGACCTTGATGTCCGGATGGTCGGGTAGGAAGCGTTGCAAGGCGGGCCAGAGCACCGTTTCGGCCGCGTGCTCGTCGGCCGTGATGCGGACGGTGCCGGCGGCCTCTCGCGGAGCTCGCTCAGCGCAGCCAGCTCGGCATCGATCTCCTCCAACCGAGGGCCCACGGTCAGCAGCAGGCGTTCGCCCGCCTCGGTCGGCGCGACGCTGCGCGTGGTGCGGGTCAGCAGCCGCAGTCCGAGCCGCGCTTCCAGGCCGCGAACGGTCTGGCTGAGCGCCGACTGCGACACGCCGAGCTGAGCGGCGGCCCGGGTGAAGCTGCGCTCCCGGGCGACCGCGAGGAAGGCGATAAGGTCGTTGATGGTCTCCCGCGCCATTCAGAAGGCCTGCTTATGAGATCATGCGCATTATAGCGACTAATCACATGGGATGCACGCCCCACATGGCCGTCAGCGCATCCTTGAACGCAGAGGACGGACATGGACATCAAACGGAGCGGTTCGCAGCCTTCCCGTACGGGAGCTGCCGAGTGGTTCACCGGCACGGTCCGCATCGATCCGCTGTTCAGCTCGCCCGATCCGGCCCGCGCCGCCGGCGGCAGGGTCACCTTCGAGCCCGGCGCGCGCACCGCATGGCACACGCATCCGCTCGGTCAGACGTTGATCGTCACCTCCGGAGTCGGGTGGGTGCAGCGCGACGACGGGCCGGTCGAGGAGATCCGGCCGGGCGACGTGGTCTGGTTCGCGCCCGGCGAGAAGCACTGGCACGGGGCCACGGCCACCACGGGCATGACCCATATCGCGATCCAGGAGCGGCTCGAGGGCAAAGTCGTCGACTGGATGGAGCACGTCAGCGACGAGCAATACCAGGCCTGATGACCTGCAGATCGTGCGCACGGCCGGACCGGAGCGGACGATGGCGCGGCGGATCGAGGAGACCCTGCCATGAAGAGATTTGTCGATTGCGCTGCAGTCGTGACCGGTGGCGGCAGCGGCATCTGAGAAGCCGTGGTCCGCGGGTTATTCGCCGAAGGCGCCTCGGTCGTTGTGGTCGACGTCAATGCCGCGGCTGCCAAGCGGGTCACCGACAGTCTGGGTGCCGAGAGGCAGGCCTATTCCGTGGCGTTGGACGTTACGGACCGCGCGCGCGTCGATGCGGTCATGACGGAGGCGGCCGCCCGGTTGGGACGACTCGACATTCTCGTGAACTGCGCCGGTATCCGGGGCGTCGGGTCGGTCATGGATGTCGAGCCGGACCAATGGCGTCGTGTCCACGCGGTCAATCTGGAAGGCACCCTCAACACGTCCCAATCCTTCGCGCGGCTGGCAAGCAAGGCCGGAAGACCAGCCGCGATCGTCAATATCTCGTCGATGGCTGGCATCATGGGCATTGCGAATCGGGCAAGCTATGTCTCGTCGAAGCACGCGATCGTCGGGCTCACGCGCGCGATGGCCATGGAGGTGGGCCCGTTGGGCATCCGCGTCAACGCTGTGGCGCCGGGCATGATCCGGACCCCGATGACGGAAGTCATGTTTCAGGATCCGGAGGACGAGCGACGCCTCCGCGCCTCGCAGCCGCTCGGCCGGGAAGGCCGGCCGGAAGAAGTCGCCGCAGCTGTCCTCTTCCTGGCCTCCGACCACGCAAGCTTCGTGACCGGAGCGATCCTGCCGGTCGACGGCGGCTATTCCGCCGGCAAGGGCCGGTAGGCGGATTTCAGCGGCTACTCGCGACCGATGCGCGCTCTAGATCAGGGCCAGGCTGCCGCACCCGGCGCGGCCGGCTTGCGATGCTACGGGAGACCAGGCCATGGCGAACTTCGATGCGGACACGCGGCACGAATTGCACCACTTGCAGGAGGTCGCGATCCGGACCGAGCAGCACCCCAAGAACGCGGTGGTGATTTGGGTCGCGGTGGCCGACGACGAGGTCTTCGTGCGCTCGGTGCGCGGCGCTAAGGGGCGCTGGTACCGGGATCTCGCGGCAGGCGGGCCCGCCACGCTGGAGTTTGCCGGCCGCCGCCTCGCGGTGCAGGCGATCCCGGCGGCCGACCCCGCGGCGGTCGACCGGGCCAGCCGCGAATACCTGAGGAAGTACCAATCGAGCCCCTATGCGCAAGCGATGGTGCGCTCCGAAGTCCTGCCGACCACGCTGCGGCTCGAGCCGCGCTGACCGGCCGCAGCGCGGCGGACGGCGACAAAAAGAGGACGGCACGACGAAGGATACGGGGGGCCTGATGAGCTGCTGGTTGTACAGCGAAGGAGGAGGGAGATGCAGAAGCGCAAGCCCGGTAACAGTGGACTGGAAGCTCGGCGATCGGGCTCGGCTGCATGGACCGAGCTTCGGCTACGGCCCGACAGTCGCCAAGCAGGACATTCTAGGGCGTGCCCCACCGCCTGCCGCGCCAGGCTTTACTCGTGGTCAGCGAACTCGATTATTACTTCCACGGAGTTCATGCACGGATAAAAGTTGACCTGCGTCCGGCGCGACCCTTCGCGACCGCGGCATCACCACGTAGTCTGATAGCTCGTCATCTTGCCATGTGTGAGCGTAATGAGGATGGCCTTGAGATCCTAGCCACCCTCTCCGCAAAGCGGGTTCGGACACGGGATCTTCGAAGGCAGACTGAATTTTTGGGTTGGCTCCCCGGGCCGGACTCGAACCAGCGACCCAGCGGTTAACAGCCGCTTGCTCTACCAACTGAGCTACCGGGGATCAGTGCCGCCGCCAATTGCGGCCTGCTCTATATCAGACGCGCGCGCCCGCGAACAAGATCCAAAGGCCGCTCGGGGCGATGACGGCCAGCGGACGTGGCTCGCCGCCAGCGCGCTCCGCGGCGCCCTTCCGGTTGGTGGCGCCTGGCCGGCAGGGGCTTCGGATTCACAGCTTCGGCGTGGAGGCCGGGGGCGGAATCGAACCGCCGATCAGGGATTTGCAGTCCCCAGCATTACCACTTTGCTACCCGGCCAGAACCGCTCCGGCTGCTGGTCTTCTATCGAGGGCGCAGAGGCGGGTCAACGGCGCGCACAGGGTCGGTCATGCCGATTGTCCTGGCCACGGCCCGCCGCTATAGTCCAGATCGCCTCTGGGTTTATCGACCCGCTCAGCACCGCATTGAGCCCTGCCAGCGAGCCCTGCCGATGGACTACACCCGTGCCCGCGTGAATATGGTCGAGAACCAGCTGCGGCCAAACCAGATCGACGATCCGCGCCTGCTCCGGGCGATGCGCGAGGTGCCCCGCGAGCACTTCCTGCCCAAGGTCCTGCGCGGGGTCGCCTACGCCGACGAGGACCTGCTGCTGCCGAGCGGCGGCCATCTGATCGAGCCCCTGGCGCTCGCGCGCTTGATCGAGGCCGCCCGGATCCAGCCCCAGGAGGTGGTCCTGGTGGTCGGCTGCACGACCGGCTACGCGGGCGCGGTCCTGGCGCAGCTGGCGGCGACCGTGATCCTGGTCGAGCCCGACCAGGCGGCGGCCGCGCAGATCGAGACCCTGCTCGACGAGTTGGGCGTGGACAATGTCGTGGTCGCGGTCAGCGACGACCCGACCGCCGGCCAGCCGAGCCAGGCGCCGTTCGGCGTCATCCTGCTGGTCGGGGCGGTCGACGCGGTGCCGCCGGCGCTGTGGGAGCAGATCGGCGAGGGCGGCCGCCTGGTGGCGGTGATCGACGACGGTCGGGTCGGCAAGGTGACGGTCTTCACGCGGCTGCACGGGGTGATCGGCAAGCAGGTCCTGTTCGATGCCCGCATCCCCCGGCTGCCCGGTCTGGCAGCCCGGGTGGAGTTTGCATTTTGACCGCCGGCCGGCCGCTCGCCGGCGGCGGCGCCGAGCGCCCGCCCGACCCGCTACCCCTCGAGATCGACCCGGCCGGGCTGGCCGGCTTGCGGACCGGACCGGATGGCTGTGCCTTGCTCGACGTGCGCGAGGCCTGGGAGCTCGAGATCTGCAGCTTTCCCGACGCGATCCACCTGCCGCTCGGCGGGCTGGTCGGCCGCGAGCAGGAGCTGCCGCGGGACCGGCCGCTGGTGGTGGTCTGCCACACCGGCCAGCGCTCGCTGCTCGCGACCCGGCATCTTCGCCGCCTGGGCTGGCGCCGCGCGGTCAATCTGCGGGGCGGCATCGAGGCCTATGCGCTCGAGGTCGAGCCGGGCATGGCGCGCTACTGAGAACCTGGGAGCGATGTTGGCCGGTGTCACGCCGTCGGCATCGAAAGGGTGCAAATCGGGGCTCGGATACTACCGTATCTGGCGAGAGGGGTGTATAGGGAGGTCATGAGACACTGGCGATTGATCACGGCGCTGGCGGGTGCTGTATGGCTCGGCGGTACCGGTGGGAGCAGCGCCCAGACCTTGCAGGAAGCGCTGGTCGCGGCCTATCTCACCAATCCGGATCTGGAGGCCCAGCGCGCGGCGCTGCGGGCGACCGACGAGCTGGTGCCGGAGGCGCTCAGCGGCTGGCGGCCGACGCTCGCGATCCATGGGACTCTGGCCCATAACCAGGGCGAGGTCTCGCAGGGGGGTAGCAGCACCAATGACAACTTCTCGGAGAAGGGCAGTTCGCTGACGCTCGATCAGGAGTTGTACAGCGGCGGCGAGACGGTCGCCAGCACCCAACGCGCCGAGCGGCTGGTGCGGGCCGAGCGCGCCCGCCTGCTGGCCACCGAGCAGAACGTGCTGCTCGACGCCGTGACCGTCTACACCAATCTGCTGGCGGCGCAGGCAGTGCTCGATTTTGCCAACCAGAACGAGAGCCGCCTGCAGCGTCAGCTGCAGGCGACCCGGGATCGCTTCCAGGTCGGCGAGGTGACCCGGACCGACGTCGCCCAGGCCGAAGCCCGGCTGTCGGGTGCGACCTCCGACCGGATCCAGGCGGAAGGCGACCTCCGGTCGGCCCAGGCCGACTATCGCCGGGTCATCAACCAGGAGCCGAACAAGCTCGTGGTGCCGCCGCCGCTCAGCGGGATCCCCGCCAACGAGGCCGAGGCCCACCAGCTCGCCGAGGTCGACAACCCGAACATCAGCGCGGCCCAGTTCAACCTGGCGGCGGCGCGCGCCGATGTCGACGTCGCGCTTTCATCTCTCTACCCGCGGCTTTCCATTCAGGGAGCTTTAAACTATACCGACGATCCTAACTCGACGTTGGACTGGCAACGGGACGCCTTGATTGGCGCCAACGTTAAGATTCCCCTGTACCAGGGCGGTGGTGAGTATGCCCGGGTCCGGCAGAACAAGCAGACGGTGCGGCAGCGTGAGAACGATCTCGAGTCCGCCTTTCGCGCCGTACGCAACGAGGTGACCAGCTCGTGGCAGGCGTTTGTGACCGCGACCAGCCGGATCCAGTCGATCAGCGCCCAGGTGCACGCCAACGAGATCGCGGTCGAGGGCTCGCGGCAGGAGGCACTGGTCGGCCAGCGGACCACGCTGGACGTGCTCGACCAGGAGAACGATCTGTTCCAGTCGCAGGTCGATTTCGTGCGGGCGCGCCGCGACCAGGTGGTCGCGAGCTACCGGCTGAAGGCCGCGGTCGGCGAGTTGACGGTGGTCGGCATCGGCTTGCCGGTCCAGCCCTACAATTCGGAAGCCTACTACGCCGATGTGCGCAACCGGCTGGTCGGCCTGGGCACCAATGTCGATAGCCAGCGCCGGTAGTGATGGCGTCGCTGGCGGGCGCTCGGCCTAGGGCTCCGCGGCCATTGTCTGGAGGATGAGCGACGTGACGACCGAGCCGAGAGAGCAACACGAGCCATCGATGGAGGAGATCCTCTCCTCGATCCGCCGGATCATCGCTGACGAGGAGGCCGACGAGAGCGCCTCGGACGACGACGAGCTGGGAGGGGCTGCCGAGGCCCAGGCCGAGCCTCCGCAGGACGACGACGAGGCCGCGGGCGAGACCGGCGACGACGACGAGTCCGAGGACGTGCTCGAGCTGACCAAGGTGGTCCGCGACAGCGGCGAGGTCATCGATCTGCGGGCCGAAGGCCCGGCCACGACCGAGCCGGCCGACGCACCGGAGAGCGTGCCCGAGCCGGAGAGCACGGCCGCCGAGGTCGAGCTGGCGCCCGAGGACGAGCTGGCGCCCGAGGACGAGGAACCGGCCCCGATCACCCAGGATGAACCGAACCAGGAGGATGCGACTGCTGTGGAGACGAAGTCGGCCGCTAGCAGAGCGGGACTGGTATCCGCGGGCACGGCGAGCGCCGCGACCGGCGCCTTCGCCAAGCTGACTCAGGCCTTTCAGACCACGCCCTCCGAGGAGTCGATTGCCGACGGCTCGGGACGGAGCGTCGAGCAGTTTGTCGAGGACATGATCCGGCCCATGTTGAAGGATTGGCTCGACGAGAATCTGCCGACGATCGTCGATCGTCTGGTGCAGAAGGAGATCCAGAAGATCGCACGGCGCGCCGAGCTCATGTAGCGCGCCGGCAGGGCCGCCTGCCGCCAGGGTCGGGCCGTCCCGGCTGGTCCGGGATCTCGCGCCGGGTCGCTCGAACGCGCGGCTCGGGGCGCTGGCGGCTTCCGGCGTGGCGGGCGCCGGCTGAATTTCAGCGTGGACCGCCGAAGGGCGAGGTCAGGCTGGCGTCGGTTGCCGGGTCCGCCCCGGGCCGATCGTTCCTTGGGCGTGCCCGCTTCAGCTCGTGAACGCCTGAATTCCGGTCTGGGCGCGCCCGAGGATCAGGGCGTGGATGTCGTGGGTGCCCTCGTAGGTGTTGACCGCCTCGAGGTTCATCACGTGGCGGATCACGTGATACTCGTCCGCGATGCCGTTACCGCCGTGCATGTCGCGGGCGGCGCGCGCGATGTCGAGCGCCTTGCCGCAGCTGTTGCGCTTGATCAGCGAGATCATCTCGGGCGTCGCCCGGCCCTCATCGAGCAGGCGGCCGACCCGGAGCGCCGCCTGCAGCCCGAGCGCGATCTCGGTCTGCATGTCGGCGAGCTTCTTCTGGATCAGCTGATTGGCGGCCAGCGGCCGGCCGAACTGCTTGCGGTCGAGCACGTACTGACGGGCGGCGTGCCAGCAGAACTCGGCGGCGCCGAGCGCCCCGAACGCGATCCCGAAGCGCGCTTTGGTGAGGCAGCTGAACGGTCCCTTGAGGCCGCGCACGCCCGGCAGCACGCGCTCTTCCGGCACCGGCACGTCGGCCATCAGGATCTGACCGGTCGGCGAGGCGCGCAGCGCGAACTTGCCTTCGATCTTGGGGGTCGCCAGGCCCTCGGCGCCGCGCTCGATCAGGAAGCCCCGGATCACGCCGTCCTCGTCCTTCGCCCAGACCAGGAAGAGATCTGCGATCGGGGCGTTGGTGATCCAGGTCTTGGCGCCGCTCAGGCGCCAGCCGCCGGCGCTGCGGCGCGCCCGGGTGGTCATCGAGCCCGGGTCGGAGCCGTGATCGGGCTCGGTCAGGCCGAAGCAGCCGACGATCTCGCCCCGCGCGAGCGGCGGCAGGAAGGTCTCGCGCTGCTCCTTTGAGCCGAACTCGTCGATCGGCGCCATGACCAGCGACGACTGGACGCTGAACATCGAGCGGTAGGCGGAATCGACCCGCTCGATCTCGCGCGCGATCAGGCCGTAGCTGGTCGGGTTGATGCCGGCGCAGCCATAGCCCTGGATGGTGGCGCCGAGCAGGCCGAGCTCGCCCATCTCGGTGAGGATGGCGCGCTCGATCAGCTCCTCACGATTGGCCGCCCGGATGCGCGGCATCAGCTGATCCTGGGCATAGGCGCGCGCGGTCGCCTGGATCAGGCGCTCGTCCTCGGACAGCTGGTCCTCGAACCGGAACGGATCGTCCCACAGGAACGCCGGCGGGGCCGGCATGGCGGTTTCGGCACGTAGCGCCTGCGACGACGACATCGGCAGTCTCCTGGAGATCCAACCCGGCGGCGTGAGCTTAGAACGAGTTGGCGATCGCGACCAGATTGTGCAGCCGGTGCTCGTTCATCGCCCGGATCTGGACCGCGTAGCGCGCCCCGTCCCGATTGATCAGGCGCAGGTCGAGATATTGCCGGAACGGCCCGAGCTGCCACTCGCAGTTCATCCCCCAGCCCGCGCCGCCGGCCCGGCTCTCGGGCGCGCCGCAGCCGGTGAGCGGCCAGCCCGCGACCGAATGCAAGAGGCCACGCCAGCTCTCCAGCTGGCCGACGATCGGGGTGTCGGCGACCGGACTGTCGGCGCTGTGCAGCAGATCGTCGAGCGCGGCATCGAAGCGCGACATGTCGACCGTGAGCTGGGCACGCAGCCACTTCGCCGGATCGTCGACCGGCTCCGCGACCCGCTGGATGCTGAGCTCGCTGAGCGGTGCGAACGCGCCTTCGGCCGGCTGGACCGTGAGCTGCCAGTCGGCCTGCGCCGGGCCGCCCGGATGGGTGCAGGTGAGCCGATAGCCGTCGGGCACGAACAGGCGCCCGCAGGGATCATCGGCGGCGGCGCTGGCCGGCGCAGTGAGCGCGATCAGGCCCGCGAGCGCCAGAACGATGCGTGGCCAGGACATGGTGCGCGTCATCCTACCGATGCCAGGCCACCGCCCGCAAGCCGGCCACGCGTCATCCGCCATACCCGCCTACGCGGCCACGGCCGGGCGCGGCACCGCCTGGCATGTCTCCGCCCGAACCGGCTCCGCCCGGAGCTGCCCGGCCCGGAGCTTTTCTGAATGCAACACCTGGGTCACGATGATCACCCGGTCAAGACGGCGGACCAGCTGCTCGGCCCGGCCGGGCGGCAGCCCGGCAACCTGGAGGTCGATCACGAGCTGGTCCGGATCGGCGTCGAGCAAGACGCCGTGGCAGCGCTCGGGGATCACGCCGAACAGGCTGAACACCTCGAGAACACGCGGCAGAGCCGAGGGATCGGCGGCGGCAAAGACGGAAAAGCAGTCAACCCGTTGCGGGCTTGCGCAGGACATGGGAACGATCCTTCTCGCGGGCAACGACAGGGCGAATCGCAGCGTCCCGACCTCTTTGCGAGGTCGGGTGGCTAATTCGGCTGCCCTGCCGGCGAAGGTGGATCGTCCTCACCATGACCTGATGATAGGCGGCCCCGGCGCTCCGATCAAGCGCCGGCTCACTCAGGTTCGCGGCGCCGCTGGCGGCGGGCTGCGCAAGGGCACGAACGCGACCGGAAACAGGGTTCGCCTGTGGATCTGACCGGCGGCATCCTTCTCGACCAGGACCAGGTCCTGGTTGAACGAGCTGCGCCCGATCGGGATCACCAGACGGCCGCCCGGCTTCAGCTGCTCGGGCAGGGCGGGCGGCAGCGAGCGCGCCGCCGCGGTCACCAGGATCGCATCGTAGGGTGCCCGGTCCGGCCAGCCGGCCGCGCCGTCGCCGACGTGGAACTCGATGTTGCGGTAGCCCAGGTCCTGAAGCCGCGTCCGGGCGTCCGCGGCGAGCGCCTCGATCACCTCGATGGTCACGACCTCGGCGGCCAGCTCGGCCAGGACCGCGCACTGGTAGCCCGAGCCGGTGCCGACCTCGAGCACGCGGGCGTCCGGCGGCAGGTGCAGGACCTGGGTCATCACGGCCACGATCAGGGGCTGCGAGATGGTCTGCTCGTGGCCGATCGGCAGCGGCCGGTTGTCGTAAGCCCGGTCCCTCAAGTCCGGCGGCACGAAGCGCTCCCGCGGCACCCGCACCAGCGCGTCGAGCACCCGCGGATCGAGCTCCCGGCTACCGTCGCCGACCCCGTACCACGCGACCTCGCGCGCGATCGTCTCGATCAGCGCCCGGCGTTCGGCCAGCATCGCATCCGGCGCGTCGGGCGCGTCCGGGGTCTCGGCCATGGTCAGCCCGGCAGCTCGGCGCCGAGCAGCTGGCTCAGGTAGTCGAGCCCGGTCTGGGACACCCGATAGCGCCCCTGATGCTTGAACACGCGCTTGGCGCTCAGGTTCTGCCGCACCGATTGCGAGGGGTTGCCGACCTTGACCCCCTGCTCGGTCAGGAGCGCGTTCGCCTCGCCGGTGCTGAACGACTTGTCGGCGCTCCGCATGTGGCCGAACCAGCCCGCCACCAGCACCCGGTCGACGTCGCTCGCGGCGCGCGGCAGGCGATGCAGGAGTTCGCCGAAGGTCAACGCGCCGACCTCGATCGGGGCCGGCTCGACACGCACCTCCGGGGGGCTGGCCGGCGGCGCCGGCTCGGCGGCCTGATCGAAGCGCCCGATCCAGGCATTGAACCGTTCGACATAGGCCTTGACGAAGGCCTCGCTGCCCTCGACCTCGAACTCGCGTTGAGAGAGATTGATCCGAAGCCTCGCCCGCTGCCCGTTCACCGTTTCTCCTCGGTCTTCGCCATCCGACGCAACAGATTGTCAGAGCGAGCAATCTTAGTCCCCAGCCGGACGGACGCGCAAGCTGACCCTGCTGGAGAGGGGCGATCAATCGGCCTCATCGAGCAGGTGCTGCGAGCGCGTCCCGGATGGGTCCGGGGATTGGCGCCGGCCGCTCGCTCGCGCGCTCGACGAAGACATGCACGAAGTGGCCCTCGGCTGCAGCCACGTCGTCGTCGTTGCGAAAGATGCCGATCGCGTAGCGGACGCTGGAGCGGCCGAGCTTGGTGACCCTGAGGCCCGCGGTGATCCGGTCGGGGAAGCGGGCGCCTTGGTGGAACCGGCAGCCGCTCTCGACGCAATAGCCGATCACCTCGGCCCGCCAGGGGTCGAGGCCGCCTTCGCGGATCAGATAGTGGGCGATCGCGGTGTCGAAGAAGCTGTAGTAGTTGACGTTGTTGATGTGGCCGTAGATGTCGTTGTCGAGCCAGCGGCTCGGGATCTCGCAGAGCACGGGGTAGTCGGCGCGCGCGGGCGGGGGATCGCGGTCCATGGGCGGGGCTCCGGCGAAGCGCGGGATGGGGCAGGGGGTAGCTCAGGCCGCAAAGCGGGCGAGGATCAGGGCGAGCAGCGCGCGCAGCGCGGTCGCCTCGCCGCCCTTGGGCCGGCCCGGCTGGTCCTTCTGGTTCCAGGCGAAGATGTCGAGATGCGCCCAAGCCTTGGTCCCGGTCACGAATTCCTTGAGGAACAGCGCCGCCGTGATCGCGCCGGCGAGACCCCCGGAGGGGGCGTTGTTGAGGTCGGCGACCCCGCTCTCCAGCATCTCGCGATAGGGCGCATGCAGCGGCAGTTGCCAGAGCGGATCGAAGGCCGCCCGGCCGGCCGTGAGCAGGTCGGCGGCGAGCTCGTCATCGGGCGTGAACAGCGCCGGCAGGTCGGGTCCGAGCGCCACCCGGGCGGCACCGGTGAGGGTCGCGCAGTCGATCATCAACGCGGGGCCCTCAAGGTCGCCCTCGGCCAAAAGGTCGGCCAGCACGAGCCGACCCTCGGCGTCGGTGTTGCCGATCTCGACCGTCAGGCCCTTGCGGGTCTGGAGGACGTCGCCGGGACGAAAGGCGCTGCCGGAGACGCTGTTCTCGACCGCCCCGATCAGGAGCTTGAGGCGGACCGGCACGGCCAGCGCCATGACCGCCTGCGCGAGCCCGAGCGTGACCGCAGCGCCGCCCATGTCCTTCTTCATCAGCAGCATGCTCTGCGAGGTCTTGAGGTCGAGGCCGCCGGTGTCGAAGCAGACGCCCTTGCCAACCAGGGTCAATTTCGGCGCGTCGGGCTCGCCCCAGACCAGCTCGACCAGCCGCGGTGCGCGCGGGCTCGCCCGCCCGACCGCGTGGATCGCCGGGAAATTCTCGGCCAGCAGGGCATCGCCCTCGACCGTGCGGAAGGCGGCGCCGAAGCGGGCCGCGACCGCGCCTGCCGCCTCGGCCAGCTCGGCCGGGCCGAGGTCGGAGGCGGGCGTGTTGATCAGATCGCGCGCCAGCCAGACCGCCTCGGCGATCGCTCCGCTGCTCCTGAGCTCGGGGTCGTCCTCGAGCGCCAGCCGGACCGGCTTCGCGTCACGCTGGCGATAGCGCTCGAAGCGGTAGCTGGCGAGCGCGAAGCCGAGTGCGGCCTTGCCGACTTCCGCAGGCGAGCCCGCCCAGTCGAGGCGCCAGTCGCCGGCCGGCAGGCGCGCCCGCAAGGCTGCGAAATCCCAGGGCTCGGCTGGCTCGCTCGCGATCAGGAGCGCGCCCGCGAGCCCGCCAGCCGGCGCCGGCAGGAGTGCTGTGGCCGCGGGCTTGGGCTCGAAGCCGGTCGCCTGCAGCCAGGCTTGCACAGCGCCCGGCTGCCCGGAGAGCCAGCTCGCGTAGCGCGCCGCCGGCAGGACGGCGACCGGCCGTGCCAGGGCCTCGCCGGGCGCGACGAAACAGGGCAGCATCGGGGTCTCCAGGGCTAAGAGGCGATCCGGGCGAGCGCCGCCTGCAGCTTGGCGCGCGTCTGCTCGGCCTCGGCGCGCCGCGAGCGCTGCTCCTCGACCACCTCGGCGGGCGCGCGGTCGAGGAACTTGGGGTTGGCGAGCTTCTGATCGAAGCGCTCGAGCTCGAGCTCGGCCCTGGTCAGCTCCCGGGCCAGGCGGTGGCGCTCCTGCTCGAGATCGATCACGCCGGCGAGCGGCAGGATGAAGGTCGCCTCGTCGACCACGACCTGGAGCGAGCCGCGCACGGCCGCCCCCTGGCTCGCCTCGATCCGCGCCAGCCGGGCCAGGCGCATGAGCGCGTCCTTGTGCTCCTCGATCCGGGCGCTGGTCGTCAGGCTTGCGTCCCGGACCTGCAGGGCGAGCTTGGCGGCGGCCGGCACGTCGAGCTCGTTGCGCGCGGCGCGCAGGCTCGTGACCACGCGGATCAGCCAGTCGAGCTCGGCCTCCGCGTCCGGATCGATCAGCCCGGGGCCGAGCTCCGGCCAGGCGGCCGCGATCAAGGGCCCGCCGGGGGCGCCGTAGCGCCGTTCCCAGAGCTCCTCCGTGACGAACGGCGTCAGCGGATGCAAGAGGTGCAGGAGCTGCGCCAGGACGAAGCCCGCGGTCGCCCGGGTCTCCGTTTGGGCACCGGCATCCCCGCCCGCGAACAGCGGTTTCGCGAGCTCGAGATACCAGTCGCAGAACTCGTTCCAGGTGAAGGCGTAGAGGGCGCTCGCGGCATCGTTGAAGCGGTAGCTCTCGATGGCAGCCTCAGTCCGTTCGGCGGCCTGGGCGAGCTTGCTCAGGACCCAGCGGTTGACGGTCTGGCGGCAGGCCCGCGGATCGAAGCCCGGCTCGAGGTCGCAGCGATTGAGCTCGCAGAAGCGGGCGGCGTTCCAGAGCTTGGTGCCGAAGTTGCGATAGCCCTCGACCCGGCTCTCGCCGAAGCGGATGTCCCGGCCCTGGGTGGTGCTGGCCAGGATCGCAAAGCGCAGCGCGTCGGCGCCATATTTGTCGATCAGCTCGAGCGGGTCGATGACGTTGCCCTTGCTCTTGCTCATCTTCTGGCCGCGCTCGTCGCGCACGAGGCCGTGGATGTAGACCTCGCGGAACGGCACATCGCCCATGAACTTGAGGCCGAGCATCATCATCCGTGCGACCCAGAAGAAGATGATGTCGAAGCCGGTGACCAGGACGCTGGTCGGATAGAAGCGCTGGAGCTCGGGCGTGGGCTCGGGCCAGCCGAGCGTCGAGAACGCCCAGAGGCCGGACGAGAACCAGGTGTCGAGGACGTCCTCGTCGCGGGTCAGATCGACGTCGCGACCGTAGTGGTGCCGAGCCTGGTCGGCTGCTCCGGCCTCGTCCATGGCGACGAACACCCGGCCGTCCGGGCCGTACCAGGCGGGGATCTGATGGCCCCACCAGAGCTGGCGGGAGATGCACCAGGGCTGGATGTTGCGCATCCACTCGAAGTAGGTCGCGGCCCACTGCGGCGGCACGAAGCGGGTGCGGCCGTCCTCGACCGCGCGGATCGCGTCTGCGGCCAGGGTCTTGGCATCGGCGTACCACTGATCGCTCAGCATCGGCTCGACCGGCGTCTCCGAGCGCTGGCTGTAGGGGACGGTATGCCGGATCGGCTCGATCTTCTCGATCAGGCCCTCTGCCTCGAGATCCTCGACCACCCGGCTGCGCGCCGCGAACCGGTCGAGGCCGCGGTACCGTTCGGGCACCTGGTCGTTGAGGCGGCCCTCGCCGTCCAGGATGCTGATCATCTCGAGATCATGGCGGCGGCCGACCTCGAAGTCGTTGAAGTCGTGGGCAGGCGTGATCTTGACCGCGCCCGAGCCCTTCTCGGGGTCGGAGTAGGGGTCGCCGACGATCCGCAGGCGGCGACCGGCGAGCGGCAGGAGTGCGTGGCGGCCGATCAGGTCCTGGTAGCGCGGGTCCTCGGGATGGACCGCGACCGCGGTGTCGCCGAGCATGGTTTCGGGCCGCGTGGTCGCGACCGTGATGTGGCGGCCGCTCAGGCCCTCGATCGGATAGCGGATGTACCAAAGGTGCCCCTGGACCTCGGTCGCCTCGACTTCGAGGTCGGAGACCGCGGTCTGCAGCCGGCAATCCCAGTTGACCAGGCGCTGGTCCTTGTAGATCAGGCCGCCCTGGTAGAGGTCGACGAACACCTTGCGGACCGCCTGCGAGAGACCCTCGTCCAACGTGAAGCGCTCGCGCGACCAGTCGGCCGAGGCGCCGAGCCGGTGCAGCTGCTGGCTGATCTTGCCGCCCGATTCTTCTTTCCAGGCCCAAACCCGCTCGACGAAGGCCTGGCGCCCGATCTGCCGGCGGCTCAGGCCTTCCCGCTCGAGCTGGCGCTCGACCACCATCTGGGTCGCGATGCCGGCGTGGTCGGTGCCGGGCTGCCAGAGCACCGCCCTGCCGCGCATCCGCCAGAAGCGGATCAGCGTGTCCTGGATCGTGTTGTCGAGGGCGTGCCCCATGTGCAGGCTGCCGGTGACGTTCGGCGGCGGCATGACGATGCAGTAGGGCGGGCGCGCGGCATCGGGCGACGGCCGGAAATGGCCGCCCGTCTGCCACTCGCGGTCATGCCGGGCCTCGACCTCGGCCGGTTGGTAGGTCTTGTCCAGCATCGCCGGCGCGTTCCACACTGCTGTTCATGCATAAAAAACCGGCGCGGGCGCGCCGGATTCGGGCTATAGGGGAATTCGCCTGGCCCGGCAAGTTGGGCGCCGGACGGGCTCGCCTCCACCCCCGCCAAGGTCGACGTTTACAGAGGGTCCGGGTTCAGCCAAGCTTGCGGGTCCCAACAAGAGGCCCGGCGCAGGGCCCTGGAAAGGCTGATCGCGGAGCCATGGAGCCGGCAATCTTCGCCCTGGTGCTCGGGGCGGCGCTGCTGCATGCGAGCTGGAACGCGCTGGTCAAGACCGGCGGCGATCCGTTCGTGCGGCTGGCCGTGCTCAACCTGGTGACGGGCGTCTGCGCGTTCCCGTTCCTGTTCGTGACCGCCGTCCCGGCGGTCGCCAGCTGGCCCTGCCTGTTCGCCTCGGTCGTGATCCACCACGGCTACTATCTGGCGCTCGGCTACGGCTACCGCCATGGCGACCTGTCGCACGTCTATCCGATCGCGCGCGGGATCGCGCCACCGCTCGTGGCGCTGGTCGCCTGGGGCTTCGCCGGCGAGAGCCCGGGCGCGCTCGGCCTGGTGGCGATCCTGGTGATCTCGGGCGGCATCCTGAGCCTGGCGTTCACCGACGACGGCCGGCTCGGCGCGTTGAAGCCGCTCGGCTTCGCGCTCGCGACCGGGGTCACGATCGCCGGCTACACGCTCTCCGACGGGCTCGGCGGCCGGCGCGCGGGCGACGTTTTCGGCTACATCGCCTGGCTGTTCGCGATCGACGCGCTGCCGTTCGCGCTCGTGGTCGCGTACCGCTACCGGGCTCGCCTCGGCGAGGCGTTGGGGCGCGCCTGGCGCCCGGCGGCGGCCGGCGGCGTGCTCGCGGCCGCGGCTTATGCGCTCGTGATCTGGGCGATGACCCGGGCGCCGATGGCGCAGGTCTCGGCGCTGCGCGAGACCAGCGTGATCATGGCGGCGCTGATCGGGACCCGCCTGCTGCGCGAGCCATTCGGGCGCCGGCGCATCTTCGCCGCGGGCCTGGTCGCCGTGGGGGTGGTGCTGCTGGAGGTCGCGCGCGCGGCGTGACGACATCATCGAACCGGTCGACGTCGAATGGGAAGTCAACGGCTGATGCTGCCGAGACCATCCGCCTGCCGTTGGTGAGCGCCCGCCCGCTCAGCCACTGGCTGCTCCTGCTCGCGCTGGTCGCGATGTGGGGCAGCGCGTTCATGATGACCGGGATCGCGGTCAAAGGCTTCACGCCGGTGACCCTGGTCGCGATCCGGCTGGCGCTTGCGGCGCTGCTGCTGGCAGGGCTGGTCCTGGCGCGCGGCCAGCGGTTCCCCTTGAGCCCGCGCTTCTGGCTGTTCAGCGTCCTGATCTCGCTCGCCGGCAACTGCGTGCCGTTCGCGCTGATCAGCTACGGCCAGCAGCGGGTCGACAGCAGCCTCGCCGGCATCCTGATGGGCCTCATGCCGCTCACGACCATGGTGCTGGCCCACTTCTTCGTTCGCGGCGAGCGCCTGAACGCGACCAAGGCGGCCGGCTTCCTGCTCGGCTTCGGCGGGCTGGTCCTGTTGATCGGACCGCAGGCGCTGCTCGAGCTGCGCGGCGAGGGCACCCTGCTGGTCGACCAGCTGGCGATCCTCGGCGGTGCGGTCTGCTTTGCGATCAACGCGATCGTCGCCCGCCACCGGCCGCCCGCCGACCCGCTGGTGGCGGCCGCAGGCGTCATGATCGCGGGCAGCCTGATCATGCTGCCGATCGGCGGGCCCGGGGCGGCCGATCAGCTGGCGAGCGCACCAGCCGGCCCGTTCGCCGCCATGATTGCCCTCAGCCTGGTCGCGACCGCGATCGCGACCATCGTCTTCCTTAAGCTGGTGACCGTCGCCGGCCCGAGCTTCACCTCCTTCATGAACTACCTGATCCCGGTCTGGGCGTTGCTCATGGGCGTGACCTTCATGGGCGAGCGGCCGCGGCCCACGGCCCTCCTCGCGCTCGCCCTGATCCTCGCCGGCATTGGCATCGGCGAGGCCGGCCAGCGACGCATGGTGAGGCGGGCGGCCGCCACGCCCCTGAATGGTGAAGCCAGACCATTTCGCAAGAAAAGTCACACTACTTAAAAAGAATCTTTCATCTAGGACGAGAGGATCATCCGCCGTCAGAGTCTTCGACAAGCGAAGCCAACCACGCTCCCAGCCGTCGCCCCGGCGCTCGCGCGCGAGCGCTCCTACAGCTCGACCAGCAGGCCGTCCTCGGCGGTCTCCCAGCCGATCCCATCCACACGGTCGAGCATCGCCTGGCTCATGTGGGTCAGGATCAGGCGCTTGGCGTGCAGGTCCCGGCGGCGCTGGTTCAGGGTCTGCAGGTCGAGATGGGCGCCGGCGGTGCGGTCGAAGGCGTAGCACTCGACGATCAGGAGGTCGCTGCCCTCGGTGAGCTCGATCAGCTGCTCGGTCCATTCGGTATCGCCCGAATAGGCGAACTGGCGGCCATTGCAGGCAAAGCGCAGGGCAAAGGCCGCCGAGCCGGACGGGTGCTCGACCGGATAGGCGGTGACCGCGACCCCGCCGAGCGTCTCGGTGTGGCCCTGCTCGAGCTCGACGAACTCGAGCGGGAAGCGCCACGCGGTCTGGCCGGAGCCCGGGAACAGCGCATTCTGGGCCGCGATCAGCCGCTCGCGCGTGCCCGCCGGACCGATGATCGTGAGCGGTCGCCGGCGGCGGCTGATGTGCTGCGCCTCGAGCAGCAGAAACGGCAGGCCGCCGAAGTGGTCGCCGTGCAGATGGCTGAGGTAGACCCGGTCGACGGCGGCGGGGTCGACGCCGAACCGGCGCATTGCGACCATGGCGGTGGCACCGCAGTCGATCAGGAACCGGTCGCGCCCGGCGGTCACGAAAAAGCAGGTCTGTAAGCGGCCGCCGCTGCCGAACGCATCACCACAGCCGAGCACCCGGATCGCCACCCTGGCCATCACACCTCTCGTTGATTGACACCCGGACCTTCTTTTTCGGCCACAGACGGCGCGTCCGCTGTGAACTGGTTCACAACGCCCGATCAGCGGCGACGCCGACCGCGACAGGAATTGGCAGCTGTCCTGCGCTCGACCCCGGCGGTCAGGCCGGCAGCGGCAAGTTGTCGCCGCGGCGATCCTGATCGCCGGCCAAGGGGGTCAATTCGATCATGAGCGGGAACTTTGGTCGGAGTGGCGTGACTCGAACACGCGACCCCCGCCTCCCGAAGACGGTGCTCTACCAGGCTGAGCTACACTCCGACCCGAAGTCGGGCCTGTATATAGCGGCTTGCGCGCGGCTCGGCAATGGAACGCCGCGGCCTTCGGCGACGCTTCCCGCGACCCTTGCGGGCGTCCCGCTCAGTAGGCGCGCTCGATGCAGAAATCGGCCAGATCGAGCAGCGCCTGCCGTTGCTCGGACGGCGGGAAGCCGTCGAGCGCGCGGCGGGCGGTCGCACTGTATCCGGCGGCGCGCGCCAGGCTTTCGGCGAGCGCGCCGTGCCGGTTCAAAAGCTCGATCGCATGCGCGAAATCGCCATCCTGCTGCTCGGCCTGCTCGAGGGTGCGGCGCCAGAACCGGCGCTCCTGGGCGCTGCCGCGGGCGAACGCGAGGACCACCGGCAGGGTGATCTTGCCGTCGCGGAAATCGTCGCCGAGGCTCTTGCCGAGCACCACCTCGTGGGCGCTGTAGTCGAGCACGTCGTCGGTCAATTGGAACGCGATGCCGAGGTTCTCGCCATAGCTGCGCAGCGCCGCAGCGTCGGCCGGCGGCCGGTCGGCGACCCGGGCGCCGATCTCGGCCGCGGCGGCGAACAGGGTCGCGGTCTTGGCGCTGACCACCTCCAGGTAGGTCGCCTCGGTGGTCTCGGCGTCGTTCGCGGTCATCAGCTGTGCCACCTCGCCCTCGGCGATCACCGCAGACGCGTTGGCCAGAATGGCGAGCACCGCGAGCGAGCCGTCCTCGACCATCAGCTGGAAGGCGCGCGCGAACAGGAAATCGCCGACCAGCACGGACGGCTTGTTGCCCCAGATCGCGTTGGCGGTCGCGAGGCCGCGGCGCAGCTCGCTCTGATCGACCACGTCGTCGTGCAAAAGCGTGGCGCTGTGGATGAACTCGACCGCCGCCGCCAGGCGGATGTGGCGCTCGCCGCGATAGCCGCACAGCTGGGCCGCGATCAGGGTCAGCATCGGCCGCACGCGCTTGCCGCCGGCCGCGACCAGATGGCCGGCGAGCTGGGGGATCAGGTGGATCGGGCTGTCGAGACGCGCCACGATCAGCTGGTTGACGCGGCCCATGTCGGCCTCGACCAGCGTTTGCAGCGGCTCGAGCTTGCTCCGCTCGGGCGTTGCTTGCAGTTGTGGACTGACGGCAGTCAAGCCGGCTCCTCCCGGGTGGTGCGCCCCGCACCTTGCTATCAGGGCTCAGGGTGCAATGCAAACCTGGCTCTCTGAGAGCGCTCAATATAGGATGCGACTGCCATGCGAGAACTGCTGCGCAGCAACGATCTCGTCCATCTGTCCTGGGCGCAGGCGATCCTGGCCGCCGAGGCGATCCCTTGCCTGCTGCTCGACGACCACGTCAGCGGGGTCGAGGGCAGCATCGGCGCGATCCCGCGCCGGCTGATGGTCGAGGACGGCCACTACGAGACGGCCAGGCGCCTGCTCGAACAGGCGAAAGATGCGCTCGCCGGTTCCTGACGCGCCGACTCTGGATCTGACCGAGGACCACCTGCTCGGCGGCCGCGTGCGTCTGCGGCAGCCGGCGCGGGGCTACCGGGTGGCGATCGATCCGGTGCTGCTGGCGGCGGCGGTGCCCGCGGCGGCCGGCGCGACCGTGCTCGATGCCGGCGCCGGCAGCGGGGCTGCGAGCCTCTGCCTGGCGACGCGGCTGCCGGGGTGCCGGATCGTCGGGCTCGAGCTGCAGCCGGGACTGCTGCGGCTCGCGAGCCAGAACGTGGCGCTGAACGACCTCGGCCGCCGGGTCGAGATGGTGCAGGGCGATCTCGAGCAGCCGCCGCTTGGCATTGCGGGCAGGAGCTTCGACCACGTCATGACCAACCCGCCTTATCTCGCGGCCGGGGCCGCGGCCGCTTCGCCGATTGCGGAGCGGGTGCTGGCCAATCTCGAGCAGGAGCTCGACCTCGCCGGCTGGCTCGCGGGCTGCCTGCGCCGGCTCCGGCCGGGCGGCATGCTGACCCTGATCCACCGCGCCGATCGCCTGGCCGACCTGCTCGCAGCCTTGCGCGGCCAGATCGGCGACCTCGTCGTCTTCCCGCTCTGGCCGCGAGCTGGCCAACCGGCAAAGCGCATCCTGGTCCAGGGCCGCAAGGGCAGCCGGGGCCCGCTGACCCTGGCGCAGGGTCTGGTGCTGCATGCCGAGGACGGCGGCTTCAGCGCCGCCGCGGATGCGATCCTGCGCCAGGGCGAGGCGCTCGTCCTGCGCGTCCGGAGCGAGGAGCCTGCGCATGGCTGAGGGGCGTCTGGCGGGCTGGCGCAGCGCGGCTCGGGCTGCCGCCGCGGGCGCCGGTGGTGCCGGTCGTGCGCCTGACCGGCGTGATCGGCGGGCCGTCGCTGCGCGGCAGCGGCCTCACCCTGCACGGCCTCAATGCGGCGCTCGAGCGGGCGTTCAAGGTCCGCGGCGCCAAGGCGGTGGCGCTGGCGATCAACTGCCCGGGCGGCTCGCCGGTGCAGTCGGCGCTGATCACCGAGCGCATCCGCGCGCTGGCGGCCGACAAGAAATTGCCGGTGCTGGCCTTCATCGAGGATGTCGGGCGCGTCCGGCGGCTACTGGCTGGCGCTCGCGGCCGACGAGATCTTCGCCGATGCGCGCTCGCTGATCGGCTGCATCGGGGTGATCCACGCGAGCTTCGGCCTGACGAGCGTGATCGAGCGGCTCGGCATCGAGCGCCGCCTGCACACCGCGGGCGCCAAGAAGGCCTTCCTGGACCCGTTCCGGCCCCAGGACCCCGAAGACGTCGCGCGCCTCGAGACCATCCTGCACGAGGTCCACGCGGGCTTCAAAGCGATGGTGCGCGGCCGCCGGGGAGCCAAGCTCGCGGCGAGCGATGCCGAGGTCTTCGAGGGCCAGATCTGGACCGGGGAGGGTGCGCTGGCCCTCGGCCTGATCGACGGCCTCGGCACCCTGCACGGCATCCTCAAGGCGCGCTACGGCGACAAGGTCAAGCTGCCGCAGGTCAGCGCCACCCGCTCCTGGTGGCAGCGCCGCCTCGGCATGGGCCTCGCCGGCCCCGACCCGCGCGCGCTGGTCGACGGCGTCCTCGACAGCCTGGCCGAACGCGCCCTCTGGTCCCGCTACGGGCTCTGAGTCACCGGGCGGACCGAGCGGTTGCGAGGCCACTCCGCGCGACGCGGTTGTCCCAACCTGAGATGGGGATTAGGCTCGGGGTCGTAATGACCCGGGAGGACTGCGTGGACGCCGGGGCGAATTGGGGTTGGGTGTCGGCGATTTCCGCGGCCGCCGGGTCGGGGGCCACGACCCTGATCACCAAAATCTTCCTGGAATATACTGATAAGCCCGTCCGGATCGAGGGTTGGGTCAAAGAGGATCAGGAATACCGCGCGGAGTTGGCGGCGAAGCTGCGGAGAGGTGGTGTAGGGGCAACTTATCGCGATTTTCTCACCCGCGGGCTTGACTGGCTGGACCGCAGCTGGGGCGACGCCAGCTCGGCGCGCTCTCTCGGCGTCTGCACCATCATCGCGCTCTGCTACTCCTACGCCGCGTTCTTCATCGCCTGGGGCGTCGGCGGCCCGGGCAACATCGGTGGCGTCCGCCTTCTGAACGATCTGACGCAACCTGGACGAGGACTGTGGGCGCTGTCGTTGGTAGCCGCGCCTCCGCTCGGTTTCGCCTTCGGACGCTGGGTGGGCTGGCAGGAGCGGGGACTGAAGCTCCGCCTGCGTCGTCGGCTTCACTCACGCCGGCGGCGCTTTGAAGTCGGCTATCGTGCTGCGCTGGTCGTCGTGTTCAGCATCCCGGTCGGTGCACTGCTCGCGATCCATAACGATCTGGCAGGCTTAGCCGGTTTCGGCGCCCTGTTCGCCATGGGGCCGTTTGCCGGGATCGCCGCTGCGCGGCGATCCCGGCGATTTTTGTGGGCCGGCATTCTTGCAGCCCTAGCCGGAGCCGTAGCCTTAGCCGGAGCCGTAGCCGTAGCCTTAGCCGTAGCCGTAGCCGGAGCCGTAGCCGGCAGCCGTAGCCTTAGCCGGAGCCGTAGCCTTAGCCGGAGCCGTAGCCGTAGCCGGAGCCGTAGCCTTAGCCGGAGCCGTAGCCGGAGCCGGAGCCCTAGCCGGAGCCGTAGCCTTAGCCGGAGCCGTAGCCTTAGCCGTAGCCGTAGCCGTAGCCGTAGCTATCGGCGCGGCCACAGCCCGGCGGTCGCGTCGAGGGGCATTTGCCGGTGGAATTGGCTCGCTGATCGGATGCGGGCTGATTGTCAGCGTTGGCCGCGTCGGGCTGGCGGACGAATTCGTCGTCACCACAATGGTGTTCTTTCTTCTGCTACCGGTTGTCAATGGCGTCTGGGACTGGCTGTCGTGGTGGATCACGCGGGGGCTCGGCCGACATCTCCTCGCATCGTTCGGGGGCGCGGCAGGGCTCGGGTGGCGTGTGCTCGCCGTCATCGGGCATGGCGTGCTCGATCTCCTTCTTGCGGTGGCCCTGCTCGACGCCATGGCCTTTTTTCTGGCCTTCGGCTTCGAGGCCTACAACCGGATCGCGATCCTGCAGCGGGGCCAAGACCTCCCGGTGTTCGACCTTGGGCCCTTTCTGACAAGCGCTGCCGATCATCCCTGGACCGATGGCCTCTGGCTCACCGTCATGCTCGTCAGTACGCTGCTGCCGACCGCGCTGCACGTGGTGGCACTGCTCGCGAGCCCGATCGCTCTGGTCACCCTGCCGACCCAAGAGCGGCTGGCGCTGGCGGGCGAACTCGAGACCTATAATGAGCAGCCCGAGCGCCAGGCGAGCATCCAGCGCCGGGCCGGCCGCTATGTCGCGCGCGAGCGGCATCTGGCGTTCGCGCTGGCAGCCGGACTGTTCATCCTGCTCACGGCCGGGGTCTTCGAGCTGATCAATCTCCTGCTCGGCGAGCTGGGCGAGGGCCAGACCATCGCCCGCCTCGTTCTGGGCGTGGCCAATTGGGGCATAGCGGCAGCTCAGATGCTTGTCTGAGCTTCGGGGCTCGACATTCGGGCGCGCAGGCACGATGTTCGGCGAAGGCGAGGCGGCGGAGGAGCCGGGAGAGCTACGCGTGTTCGGACTGTCTCTGAGCAAGCTTTTGTTCACGATCTTCGTCGTGATCGCGATCTGGAAGGGGTTCGCCTACGTCGGCCGTCTCGCCCAGGAGCGGAAGCAGGCGGACGCGCTGCGCCGTCGTCCGGCCGGCCGGCCCAAGGCGACGTCGAGCCGCACGATCGACCTCGTCGAGTGCCCGCGCTGCGGCGCCTACGTCGACCCGCGCGAGGGCTGTCACTGTCAGCGCGCCCGCGCTTGAGTAGCGCCGAGGCCTCGGCTCGAGGCCGGGCACGACCAGAGGGGCATCGCCGGAGGGCGCGGGCGCCGCCGCGCCTAAGCCATGCGCGGGCCGTGATTTCTTGACCGCATGCAGAGGGCTGGCTATTTTCCGCGCGCCGCCGTTCGTTTCCAGAAACTGAGCGCCTGTGAGCCGCAGCCAGCCGTCGAGCTTTCAAGACCTGATTCTGGTCCTGCAGCGATTTTGGGCCGGGCAGGGCTGCGTCCTGTTGCAGCCCTACGACATGGAGGTCGGGGCCGGGACCTTCCATCCCGCGACCACCTTGCGGGCGCTCGGCCCCGAGCCCTGGCGGGCGGCCTACGTCCAGCCCTCCCGGCGGCCGAAGGACGGGCGCTACGGCGAGAACCCGAACCGGCTGCAGCACTACTATCAGTTCCAGGTGATCCTCAAGCCTTCGCCGGACGATCTCCAGGACCTCTACCTCAAGAGCCTGGCGGCGATCGGCATCGATCCGCTGGTCCACGACATCCGCTTCGTCGAGGACGACTGGGAGAGCCCGACGCTCGGCGCCTGGGGCCTCGGCTGGGAGGTCTGGTGCGACGGCATGGAGGTCACCCAGTTCACCTATTTCCAGCAGGTCGGCGGCTTCGACTGCCAGCCGGTCTCGGGTGAGCTGACCTACGGTCTCGAGCGCCTGGCGATGTACGTGCAGGGCACCGAGAACGTCTATGCGCTCGACTTCAACGGCCAGGGCTTCACTTACGGCGACATCTTCCTCCAGGCCGAGCGCGAGTATTCGGCGTACAATTTCGAGGCCGCCGACCCCGGACGCCTGTTCCGGCATTTCGCCGACGCCGAGGCCGAATGCCAGAGCCTGCTGGGACGGACGCCGCCGCTGGCGCTGCCGGCCTACGATCAATGCCTGAAGGCGAGCCATCTGTTCAATCTTCTGGATGCCCGGGGCGTGATCAGCGTCACCGAGCGGGCCGCCTACATCGGCCGGGTGCGCGCGCTGGCGCGGGCCTGTTGCGAGAGCTGGTTGCAGGCGCGCGGCCACCTCGCCGCCCGGCCGGCGGCCTGAGGCCATGGCCGAGCTGCTGCTCGAGCTCTTGTCCGAGGAGATCCCGGCGCGCCTGCAGCGGCGCGCGGCCGACGATCTCGGGCGCCTGCTCGGCGCCGCGCTCAAGGAGGCGGATCTGGCGTTCGAGCAGGTCTCGACCTACGCCACGCCCCGGCGCCTGACGCTCGTGATGCGCGGCCTCGCCGCCAAGCAGCCGGACGTCCAGGTCGAGAAGCGGGGGCCCCGGGTCGGCGCCCCGGCCGAGGCGCTCGCCGGCTTTCGCGCCTCGCTCGGGGTTGCCGACTACACCCTCGAAGAACAGGACGACAAGCGGGGCGCGGTTCACGTCGCGCGTTATCTGCGCATCGGCCGCTCGGCCGCCGAGGTGCTGGCACCGGTGCTCGGCGAGATCCTGGCGCGCTTCCCGTGGCCGAAGTCGATGCGTTGGGGCGCCCATGCGATCCGCTGGGTGCGCCCGTTGCACGGCATTCTCTGCCTGCTCGACGGTGTGGTCGTGCCGGTGCGGTTCGGCCCGCTGGAGGCGAGCGCGAGCACCCGCGGGCATCGCTTTCTGGCGCCGGTGCCGATCGCCGCGCGCGACTTCGAGGACTACCGGCAGAAGCTGACCGCGGCCTACGTCCAGCTCGACGGCGCCGACCGTCAGAGGGAGATCGCGGGCGAGGCGGCCCGCCTCGCGCGCGCGGAGAACCTCCGTCTGCGCAGCGATGCCGCCCTGCTTGGCGAGCTCGCGGGCCTGGTGGAGTGGCCGGTCGTGCTGCCCGGCCGGATCGACCAGCGGTTCATGGCGCTGCCCGAGGAGGTGCTGGTGACCTCGATGCGCCAGCACCAGAAATACCTGGCGCTGGAGGATGCCTCGGGCAAGCTCGCGCCGCGCTTCCTGGTGGTCGCCAACGTCCCGGCCGAGGACGGCGGCCGCGCGATCGTCGCCGGCAACGAGCGCGTGCTCCGCGCCCGGCTCTGGGATGCGCAGTTCTTTTGGGACCAGGACCGCAAGCGGCCGCTCGCGAGCCGCGTGCCCGAGCTCGAGGGCGTCGTGTTCCACGCCCGGCTCGGCTCGCTCGGCGCCAAGGTCGCCCGCCTGCAGAGCCTGGCGACCTGGCTCGCCCAGCGGGTGCCGAACACCCGGGTCGAGCACGCGGCGCGCGCCGCCCTGCTGTGCAAGGCCGATCTGGTCACCGGCATGGTCGGCGAGTTCCCGGAACTGCAGGGCGTGATGGGCCGTTACTACGCCGAGCACGATCTCGAGCATGTCGACGTGGCCGAAGCCGTGGCCAGGCACTATGCGCCGCAAGGGCCGGGCGATGCCTGTCCGACCGCGCCGGTCAGCGTCACGGTCGGGCTCGCAGATCGCCTCGATACGCTCGCCGGCTTCTTCGCGGTTGGCGAAAAGCCGACCGGTTCCAAGGATCCATATGCGCTCCGCCGGGCGGCGCTGGCGGTGATCCGGCTGATCCTCGAGAATCGCCTGCGCCTGCCGCTGCGGGCGGCGTTCCGAGAGGCGCTGACGGGCTACGGCGAGCAGCTCGCGGGCGTCGACGCCCATGCCGTGACCGCCGAGCTGCTGGAGTTCTTCGCCGATCGCCTGCGCGTGCACCTGAAGGGGGCGGGGGTGCGCCACGACCTGATCAGCGCGGTGTTCGCCGCCGCCGGCGAGGACGACCTGGTCCGGCTGCTCGCCAAGGTCGAGGCCCTGCGCGAATTCCTTGCCACCGAGGACGGCGCCAACCTGCTGACCGCGCATCGGCGCGCGAGCAATATCGTGCGCATCGAGGAAAAGCGGGACGGCCGCTCCTACGCCGGCCAGCCGGACGGCCAGCGGCTGCAGGCCAAGGAGGAGCAGATGCTGTTCTTCCGCCTGATGACGGTCGGCGGCGACATCGCCGGTGCCCTGGAGCGGGAGGAGTTCACCGACGCCATGCTGGCGCTCGCCCGGTTGCGCCAGCCGGTCGACGCGTTCTTCGACCGGGTCACGGTCAACGTCGAGGATCCCGAGCTGCGCACCAACCGTCTGTATCTTTTGGACCAGATTCGCTCGGCTCTGGGGGCGGTCGCCGACTTCTCTCTGATCGAGGACAGCGCAAGCGATGACAGCGATCGCCGGGTGGCATGATGAGCCAGTGGGTCTATAGCTTCGGCGCCGGCACTGCCGAGGGCCGGGCGGACATGCAGGGCCTGCTCGGCGGCAAGGGCGCCAATCTCGCCGAGATGAGCCGGCTCGGGCTGCCGGTACCGCCGGGCTTCACGATCACGACCGAGGTCTGCAGCCACTATTATCAGCATGAGCGGTGCTATCCGGAGCAGCTGGCGGAGCAGGTGGCGGCAGCCCTCGCCCGGATCGAGACCGAGCTCGAAGCGAGGCTCGGCGATCCTGAGCGCCCGTTGCTGGTCTCGGTCCGCTCGGGCGCGCCGGTCTCGATGCCGGGCATGATGGACACGGTGCTCAACCTCGGCCTCAACGACCGCACCGTGCGCGGCCTGGCGGCGATCGCCGACCATCCGCGCTTCGCCTACGACAGCTATCGCCGCTTCATCCAGATGTACGGCGACGTCGTGCTCGGCGTCGATCACTACCTGTTCGAGGACCAGCTCGACGATCTCAAGCGGGAGACCGGCTGCCAGCTCGACACCGGGCTTGGCGCCGACGACCTGCTGCGCCTGATCGAGGCCTACCAGGAGATCATCCAGGCGCAGACCGGTGGGCCCTTCCCGCAAAATGTCGAGGATCAGCTCTGGGGTGCCATCGGCGCGGTGTTCGGCTCCTGGATGACGCCGCGCGCGGTCACCTACCGGCGCCTGCACGGCATTTCCGAGACCATGGGCACGGCGGTCACCGTCCAGGCCATGGTGTTCGGCAACCGCGGCGACACCAGCGCCACCGGGGTCGCGTTCACCCGCGATCCGTCGACCGGCGCCAAGGGCTACTACGGCGAATTCCTGGTCAATGCCCAGGGTGAGGACGTGGTCGCCGGGATTCGCACGCCGCAGCCCCTGACCCGGGCGATGCAGCAGGCGACCGGCGCCACGCTGCCGTCCCTGGAAGAGGTGATGCCGGCGACCTACGCCGAGCTCGCGGACGTGTTCGAGCGCCTCGAGGCGCACTACCGGGACATGCAGGACATCGAGTTCACGGTCCAGGAGGGCCGGCTCTGGATCCTGCAGACGCGCAACGGCAAGCGGACCACCCATGCTGCCCTCAAGGTCGCGGTCGACATGGCCGCGGAAGGCCTGATCGGCCGTGACGAGGCAGTCTTGCGGATCGAGCCAGCATCCCTCGACCAATTGCTGCATCCGATGCTCGACCCGGAGGCGCCGCGCGAGGTGATCGCCAAGGGGCTGCCGGCCTCGCCCGGTGCCGTCTCCGGCAAGGTCGTGTTCAACGCCGACGAGGCCGAGCGTCTCGGGACCATGGGCGAGGCGGTGATCCTGGTGCGGATCGAGACCTCGCCCGAGGACATTCACGGCATGCACGCGGCCCGGGGCATCCTGACCTCGCGTGGCGGCATGACCAGCCACGCCGCGGTGGTCGCGCGCGGCATGGGCAAGCCCTGCGTCTGCGCCGCGGCCGACCTCGCGATCGACTACCGCCACCAGCACCTGACCGTGAAGGGCCGCGAGATCGCGGCCGGCGAGGTGATCACCCTCGACGGCGGCACCGGCACGGTCATGCTCGGCGCGGTGCCGACCGTCGATCCGAAGCTCTCAGGCGACTTCGCGACCCTCATGAGCTGGGCCGACGAGCACCGCCGGCTCAAGGTCCGGACCAATGCCGAGACCCCGCTGGATGCGCGCACGGCGCGCCGGTTCGGCGCCGAGGGCATCGGGCTCTGCCGCACCGAGCACATGTTCTTCGACGACGTCCGCCTGGTCGCGATGCGCGAGATGATCCTGGCCGGCGACCCCGACGGCCGGCGCAAAGCGCTCGCCAAGATCCTGCCGATGCAGCGTCAGGACTTCGTCGAGCTGTTCCAGATCATGGCCGGCCTGCCGGTCACGATCCGCCTGCTCGACCCGCCGCTGCACGAGTTCCTGCCCCACGAGCCGGAGGAGATCACGGCGCTCGCCAAGGCGTCCGGGCTCGACGCGGCCAAGCTTTTGCGGCGCGCTAACGAGCTGCGCGAGGCCAACCCCATGCTCGGCCTGCGCGGCTGCCGGCTCGGCGTCCTGTTCCCCGAGATCTACGAGATGCAGGCGCGCGCGATCTTCGAGGCGGCGGTCGCGGTCGCCGCCGGCTCAGGCGAGACGGTGGTGCCCGAGATCATGGTGCCGCTGGTCGGCATGGCGCGCGAACTCGAGCTGATCAAGGCCGAGATCGATGCGGTCGCCCAGGCGGTCATGGCCGAGAGCGGCACCCGTCTGAGCTACCAGGTCGGGACCATGATCGAGGTGCCGCGGGCCGCCCTGCGCGCCACCGCGATCGCCGCGCATGCCGAGTTCTTCAGCTTCGGCACCAACGATCTGACCCAGATGACGCTCGGCCTGTCGCGCGACGATTCGGCCAAGTTCATGGAGCAGTACATGCAGCGCGGGATCTTCGCGGCCGACCCGTTTGCGACCCTCGACATCGAGGGCGTCGGCGCTTTGATCGCGCTCGCCTGTGAGCGCGGGCGCGCCGGCAGGGCGGACTTGAAGCTCGGCATCTGCGGCGAGCATGGCGGCGATCCCGCGACCATCGCCTTCTGCGAGCGGGTCGGGCTCGACTACGTCTCCTGCTCGCCCTACCGGGTGCCGATCGCCCGCCTGGCGGCGGCCCAGGCCGCCCTCGCGAGCGAGCGCGGGACGGCTGGCACCGCGTGACTGGCCAAGTGCCCCGGGGGGGCGGGTCGACGCCGCTGGTGGCGCTGCGCACCGGCGGCAAGCGCGCCATGGCGATGGCGCTGGCACGGCTCGAGGCGGCGGCCGGCGAGCCGCAGACGCTGGCCCTCTTGGATGCCGCCTATGCCGGGGCGCGCGCCCATGTGATCGGCCTGACCGGCCCGCCGGGGGTCGGCAAGTCGAGCCTGGTCTCGCGCCTGATCCGGGCCTACCGGGAGCGCGGGCGGACGGTCGGCGTGATCACGGTCGATCCGTCGTCGCGCAGGAGCGGCGGTGCCCTGCTCGGCGATCGGGTCCGGATCGATGCCGACCCCGAGGATCAGGGCGTGTTCGTGCGCTCGATGGCGGCGCGCGGCCGGCTCGGCGGTCTCGCGGCGCTGACCCCGGCGGCGGTCGTGCTGATGCGCTCGGTCTACGACCAGGTGATCGTCGAGACGGTCGGCGTCGGCCAGTCCGAGACCGAGGTCGCGGCGGTCGCGGACACGGTCGTGTTCTGCGTCCAGCCGGCCTCCGGCGACAGCCTGCAGTACATGAAGGCGGGCATCGCCGAGATCCCCGACATCGTCGTGGTCACCAAGGCGGATCTCGGCGCGGTCGCGCACAAGGCCCGCAGCGACGTCGCGGCGGCGCTGCAGCTGAACGCGGCCGGCGCCGACGACGACTGGTCGGTGCCGATCCAGCTGCTGAGCGGCCTGGACGGGCAGGGCATCGACGCCCTGATCGAGGCGCTGGCCGGGCACGCGGGCTTTCTTACTGGCGACGCCCGGCTCCAGACCCGGCGTGACGCCCAGGCCAAAGCCTGGCTGGTCGAGGCGCTGCGTGAGGAGTTCGGCCGGCATGGCCTGGCGCTCGCCGGGCGCTGGTTGGACGGCCTGACGACGCCGGCCGGCCAGTCGCCTTTCCGCCGCCTGCGCGAGGTCGCGCGCAAGCTGCGCGCGGAGGCGGGCGCCAGTCGCTTCGCCTGGGAAGCCCCTAGAACTTGACCCAGTCGGGCTTGATCGGCCGGACTTCGGTGGTGCCGGCCGAGAGCGGCGTCCCGGTCCGCTCGGCCTCGGCGATCCGATCGAGGCGCAGGAGAGCGAGGCCCTGGCCCTCGATGCTGGAGCGCATCTCGCCGGCCTCGAGCTCGCCCAGGCGGATGATTGCCCCGGGCTCCGGGCGCGGGCCCTCGAGCGTGACCGGCAGCAGGCGCTTGCGCACCAGGCCGCGGTAATGCATGCGCGCGGTCAGCTCCTGACCGACGAAGCAGCCCTTGGCGAAGTCGACCCCATGCAGCTCCTCGAAGCCGCTCTCGAGCAGGGTCGAGCGCTCGACCACCAGATCGCGGCTGCCGTCCGGCACGCCGAGCTCGAGACGCAGCTGCTCGTAAGCATCCGGCTCGAGGCGCGCGAGCCCGAGCGCCGCCAGCGTGCCGTCGATCCGGTCGGGCGGCAGCAGCACCCGGACCCCCAACCGGATCAGACGCGGATCGACCAGGGCAAGGCCTTCGCCGAGCGGCCGGCAGGCGCCCGGCCGATCGGGGAGCTCGAAACGCTCCGCCGCGCCGTCTCCGAGAACCGCCGCGACGGCGTAGCGCGCGCTCGCGTCCTCGAGCTCGACCTTGGATCGCAGGCGATACATCGTGAGGCGCTGCAGCAGCTGCGCCAATCGCCCGCGCTCGGTGTCGAGCAGCAACGTCTCGTCCGCGCGCAGGAGGATGAAGTCGTAGAGAAACTTGCCCTGCGGCGTGAGCAAAGCGCCGTAACCCGCTTGTCCGCCGGTCACCCGGTTGAGATCGTTGCTGATCAGGCCCTGCAGGAAGGTCGCAGCATCGGGGCCGCTCAGCGCGAGCAGGCCGCGCTCGGGCTAGCAGCACATAGCCGACGGATGCCATCTCGACCCCTCACTCCCCAACCTGAACCGGTTAGAGTCGGTCCGGGCGTCGCCGCTTGCAAGGGGTGTTTTCAACCCGCCACGCGGCGGAGCGCAGCCGACAGCTGCCTGGCGACCACCGGCAATGCGAAACGGTTGCGGACGGTCTGAAGGCCCGCTTCGGCGAGCGCCAGCCGGCGCTCCGGCTCATCGAGCAGTGCCGCCATCGCGTCCGCCAGTGCCCGCGGGTCGGCGGGCGGCACGAGCAGGCCATCGACGCCATGGCGGATGATCTCGCGCGGGCCTGCGGTGTCGGTCGCGATCGTCGCCCGGCCATGCGCCATGCCCTCCAGCACGACGATACCGAACGGCTCCTCGCGGGAGGGCACGCAGACCAGGTCGAGCAGCTCGAAGAAGGCCCGCTTGTCCTCGACCCAACCGAGGAACTTCATCCGATCGGTCAGATGAAGACCCGCGGATAATGCTTTGAGGTTCTTGTCCTCGGGGCCGCTACCGCCGAGCCGCGCCTCGAACCGGTGGCCGGGTGCGGCCAGCAGCGCCAGGGCTGCGAGCCAATCCGAAAAGCCTTTCTTGGGCACGAAGCGGCCCAACGCGCCGATCACCGGCGGCGCGTCCGGATCGGACGGCCTCAGGGCCACATCCGGCGGCACGCGTACGAGATTGGGCACGACCGTGACCCGCTCCGGCGGCTGGCCGGCCGCCAGGAGGGCCCGAGCGAGATCCTCGGTCGTTGCCAGCACGTGATCGAGGCCGATCAGCGGTCCGAGGCTGTAGTTCGGCGCGACGCCGACCTGAGGTAGCCCCGATAGTCGGCGGCGCGCCCGGCGGGCGAGGGCGCTTGCGCGTCGGCCGATGGTCAGGACGACGTCCGGCCTGGCGGCGTGCAGCCAGCGGCGCAGGTTGCGGACCGCGAGCGGGTCCCATTCGTTGGCATTGCGCAGCGTGGCGAGGCTCGCGAGCGGCAGGCGCTCGAGCGCCGGCCGGACGGCGGCGCGGGGGTGGACCAGGGCATGCACCGGATGGCGCTCGAGCAGCAAGGCCTCGCAATGGTCGAGCAGCGACTGCTCGAGCCCGCCGAGGCCCGCGGACAGCATGATGCAGGCGACGGCGGGCGGTGCCGGCTCGGTCATCGATCGATCCAGAACCCAGGATTGAGATCGCCGTTGCAACATTTTGTTTGCCTTGGCAATGGTATTGCCGCTTTGGTCCCCCTCCAAGCGCCGAGGTCTGGTGCCACCGCATGTCCCCTTCCCATACCGCTCCGCCACCGCCGCCTGAGCTCCATGCCGAGACGATCGCGCTGTTTCTCGACGTCGATGGCACATTGGTCGAGATCGAGCGCGAGCCGGGTGCGGTCCACGTGCCCGAGAGTCTGTGCCAGATTCTGGACGACCTCCAGCGCGCGACCGGGGGCGCGCTCGCGCTGGTCAGCGGCCGGGCGCTCGCCCAGCTCGACCACCTGTTCGCGCCGCTTTGCCTGAGCGCCGCCGGACTGCACGGCCTGGAGCGACGCAATCTCGGGAGGGAGTTGGTGCGCGCCGGGCCAGACCCGGCGGTCCTCGAGGCCGCGAAGGCGCGGCTCGCCGCGTTTGCCGGGCGCCACCCGGGCGTGCTGCTCGAGGACAAGGGCCTGACGCTGGCGCTCCACTATCGCAATGCGCCGGCGCACAAAGCTGCTGCGACCGCGACCGCTCAGGCGGCCGTCGCCTCAAGTCAGGGCGCGCTCGTGCTGCTCGAAGGCAAGATGGTGCTCGAGCTCAAGCCGCCCGGCTGCGACAAGGGTCACGCGATCGCCGCGTTCCTGGGCGAAACGCCGTTCGCCGGCCGGCAGCCGGTGTTCGCGGGCGACGACGTCACGGACGAGGCGGGCTTCAAGGTCGTCAACCGGCTGGGCGGGATCTCGATCCGGATCGGCGCCGACGCTGCCCCGACCGCCGCCGGCCACGGTCTCCCCGATGTGCGCGCGATGCAGAGCTGGCTGCTCGAGCTCCTGGCCGTGCCGGCCGCCTGAGCGCCCCGGGGACGCAACCATGAGCTCGCTCGACCTCGGCATCGTCGGCAACTGCACGATCAGCGCTCTGATCGACCGGCTGGGCACGGTCGTCTGGAGCTGCTTCCCGCGCTTCGACGGTGATCCCCTGTTCTGCAAGCTGCTCGACGACGGCGAGGAGCACGGCTTCTACAGCGTCGAGCTCGATGATCTGGCCGAGACCGGGCAGCATTACCTGCCCTGCACCGCGGTCCTGGTGACCCGTCTCACCGACCGGAATGGCGATGGCGTCGAGATCACCGACTTCGCGCCACGTTTTCTCCAGTTCGGGCGCATCTTTCGGCCGACCACCTTGATGCGCATCGTGCGGCCGTTCGGCGAGACGCCGCGGATCCGGATCCGGCTGCGCCCGGTCTTCCATTACGGCGAGCATCGACCCGAGATCACGCGCGGCAGCAACCACATCCGCTACGTCGGCCCGGAGTTCAGCCTGCGCCTGACGACCAACGCGCCGCTCACCTACGTCCTCGACGAGACGCCCTTCATCCTCGAGGACCAGGTCGTGCTCATGCTCGGCCCGGACGAATCCCTGCGCGCACCGGTGCTCGAGACCGGGCGCGAGCTTTTCGAGCAGACGATCGCCTACTGGCGCACGCTGACCATGCGCCTGTCGGTGCCGTTCGAGTGGCAGGACGCGGTGATCCGGAGCGCGATCACGCTCAAGCTCTGCAGCTTCGAGGAGACCGGCGCGATCGTCGCCGCGATGACCACCTCGATCCCCGAGATCGACGGCCAGGGCCGCAACTGGGACTATCGCTTCTGCTGGCTGCGGGATGCGTATTTCGTGGTCCGGGCGCTCAACCGGCTCGGCTACATCGAGACCATGGAGGATTTCCTCGCCTACATCAGCAACATCGTCGGCTCCAGCGAGGACGGCCGCCTGCAGCCGGTCTACGGCATCGGCCTCGAGGCGAGGCTGATCGAGCGGCAGGTGGACGGGCTCAAGGGCTACCGCGGCAACCGGCCGGTCCGGGTCGGCAACCAGGCCTACGAGCACGACCAGCACGACGGCTACGGCTCGGTCCTGCTGGCGGCGACCCAGGCGTTTTTCGACCAGCGGCTGCGCCGGCCGGCCGGCGAGCACACCTTCCACCGGCTCGAGACGGTCGGCGACCGGGCGTACGCCCTGCACGCGGTGCCGGATGCGGGCTTGTGGGAGTTCCGCACCAAGGCGCGGGTCCACACTCACTCGAGCGTGATGTGCTGGGTGGCGTGCGACCGGCTGGCGCGGATTGCGAGCCATCTGAACCTTGCGGAGCGGGCGACCCACTGGCAGGTGCGCGCCGATCAGATCCGCGCGACCGTGCTCGAGGCGGCCTGGAACGACAGCCTCGGCAGCTTCGCCGCGTCGTTCGGCGGCAACGACATCGATGCCAGCCTGCTGCTGATGCAGGAGGTGGGCTTCATCCGCCCGGAGGACCCGCGCTTTGCCGGCACGATCGCGGCCGTCGAGCGCGAGCTGAAGCGCGGCCCGCATCTGTTCCGCTATCGCAAGGCGGATGATTTCGGCCGTCCCGAGAACGCTTTCATCGTCTGTACGTTCTGGTACATCGATGCCTTGATCGCCCAGGGCCGGCGGACCGAGGCCCGGGAGCTGTTCGAGAACATGCTTGCCTGTCGCAACCACCTCGGCCTACTGTCGGAGGACATCAATCCTGACAGCAACGAGCTGTGGGGCAATTTCCCGCAGACCTATTCGCTGGTCGGCCTCATCAATTGCGCGATGAAGCTGAGCAAGACCTGGGAGGACGTCGTTTGAGGCGACGCTGCCCACGGCCGTGAGCCGCCTCGTCGTCGTTTCGAACCGGGTGACGCCCATCTCGGGCAGCAAGGCTGCGACCGCGGGCGGCCTGACGGTCGGCGTGCTGGCGGCGCTGCGCGAGACCGGCGGCATCTGGTTCGGCTGGAGCGGCGAGACCATGGACGCCGGGACGCCGATCCCCAAGGTGGTCCGCACCGGCAACATCACCTACATCACGATCGATCTGCTGCAGTCCGACTTCGATCGCTATTACGGCGGCTTCGCCAACCGGACGCTGTGGCCGCTGTTCCATTACCGGCTCGATCTCGCGAGCTTCGATCGCGACTGGTACGTCAGCTATCGCCGGGTGAACCAGCTGTTCGCCGAGCAGCTCTATCCCTATCTGCGCGACGACGACCTCGTCTGGGTGCACGACTACCACCTGATCCCTCTGGGCGAGGAGCTGCGCCGGCTGGGCGTCAAGGCCCGGCTCGGCTTCTTCCTGCACATCCCGTTTCCGTCGACCGAGGTCTATGTCGCGCTGCCCTGGCACGATCGCCTGATGGAAGCCCTCGTCCAGTACGATCTGGTCGGTTTGCAGACCAGCAATGATCTGCGCAACTTCCACGACTATCTGTATCGCGAGGGGGTCGGCTACGCCCTCGCCGAAGGCCTCCTCTATGCCTTCGGGCGAACGCTGCGCGCCCAGGATTTCCCGATCGGGATCGATACCGAGGATTTTGCCCGCATGGCGACCTCGACCGAAGCGGTGCGGGCGAGCCAGCGGCTGTCGCGCAGCCTGCTCGGGCGCAAGCTGATCATCGGCGTCGACCGGCTCGACTACACCAAGGGGATCACCGAGCGCCTGCGGGCTTATGAGACGCTGCTGCAGAGCTACCCGCGCCAGCGCGGCCAGGTCACCTTCGTCCAGATCTCGGCGCCGTCGCGCGAGGAGGTGCCCGAATATCTGGAGATGCGCCGCCAGGTCGAGGCTGCCTCGGGCCGAATCAACGGTCTGTTCAGCGAGTTCGACTGGATGCCGCTGCGCTATATCAACCGCGGCTTTACGCGCCGGACGCTGTCCGGCTTCTTCCGCCTGTCGCGGATCGGCCTGGTCACGCCGCTGCGCGACGGCATGAACCTGGTGGCGAAGGAATATGTCGCGGCCCAGTCAGAGGAAGATCCCGGCGTTCTCGTGCTGTCGCGCTTCGCCGGTGCTGCGGACGAGCTGGACGGCGCGGTGATCGTCAATCCGTACGACATCGAAGCGGTCGCGGACGCGCTGCATCGCGGTCTGATCATGCCGCTGGATGAGCGCCAGGAGCGCTGGCGCCGGCTGCTCGCACAGATCCAGGAGCGCGACATCGTCTATTGGCGGCAGCGCTTCGTCGATGCGCTGGCTCAGGAGTTCGAGCCAACCGAATGACCGGACCGACATCATCGTCCTCAGCCCGTCTTCGGTGGCAGCTGCGCGGGCGGGGCTTGGTACAGCTCGACCTGGAGCGAGCGGGTGCCGAGCAGGTAGCCATCCGCGCGCCGGCCGGCGGTGCCGTCGACCGGTTGGCCCTCCTTCAGCCGCGCCTGGGCGCGGGCCACCTGCTCGTGTAACGCGCGCGAATAGGGCAGGGCGTAGGCCCGCGGCGGCGGGTCCGACTGCCCCTCGGCGACGCGCGGCACCAGCCAGAGATAAATCGCGCCATTCGAACGATTTGACCGATCGGGCTCACGCACCAGCGCAGCATAGAGCTGAAAATGGGCCGGGGGCGCGCCTTCGGTCGGCCACCCCAGCATCTCCTCGAGGGCCACGAAGGTCGCGATGACGAAGCCGAGTGCTACCGTGATCGCGCAGGCCTTGATCGGCCAGCGCCAGGCGCTCTTGAGGTTCAGGCTGAGCAGCAGGACGACGAGCACCAGATAGCTGGCCGAAAGCCCGAGCACGGCCGCGGTCATGGCCGGCCTCCGGGCGCTGGCGCGGTTGGCGCCGGGCCGGCGGCCAGCTGGCGGAGCGGCACCAGGCGCTTGGGCAGGCGATTGACGTCCTGGACCCGGCCGTCGGCGCCGACCGAGAACCGCGCCGCGGTCTGCTCGTCGCCTTGCGCGGTGAGCGTCACCGCACCCGCGAATACCAGCTCGACCCGCGGATTGAGCTTCTCGATCTTGACCACAGCCGGCACCGGCTGGCCGCCCTCGGCGCGGTAGAGGTGGATGTTCACGACATATTCGCCGGGCACGATGCCGCGGATCGAGACGGTCTCCTGATTGATCGGATTGATCACCACCTGGCCCGCGATCTCGACCACGTCGTTGCGGCAGCCGAGATCGTCGCGATCGAGGTGCATGAGCCCGGCCTCACGTTGGCGGAACCAGACCAGATTGTCGGCCGGGTCCTGGACGTAGAGGTCGACGTCCTCGCAGCGGCCGTCGGGCCAGGTGAGCGTGATCAGGAACTCGGCCTTGGGATCGATCGCCCCACTCTTGGCGATCGGGTTGACGAGCAGGAGCGCCAGCATGAACATCACGACGAAGCCCAAGAGCGCGTTGAACAAAAGGTCGGTGAACGCGACCCCGATCTGGCTATGCCGCCGCATCCAACCGCCTCCGCTCGATCGCCGGCAGGATGTAGATCTCGGTCAGCTCGGTGGTCCGGCGGATCAGCTCCTGGACCGCGCCGTCGAGCAGATAGCCCTGGACCTTGAGCAGCATGCCGCCGATCAGGCCCGCGAGCGTGGTGTAGAGGGCGACCGCCATGCCGCCGCTCATGGCCGCGAGCGCCGCCCGGATGGCGTTCTGATCGCCGCCGTCCAGATGGCTCATGGGCCCGAGCATGAGGACGAAGCCGATCACGGTGCCGAGCAGGCCGAGCGAGAGCAAAAGGTCGGCGACGAACCAGCCGAGCTCGTGGCCGCGCCGCAGGTCGGCTTCGAAGGCGTCGAGCAGCAGGCTCTGATCGACCAGCGCGTGCGCCCCGCCGATGGTCGCCTTGGTCTGCAGGCTTTGGATGTAGCCGGCGACACAACCCATTGGCAGGCTTTCGATCCGATCGGCTCGGGATGCATCCGGCGCGAGTTCGGAGGTGATCGCGAGGCGCACCTCGACGACGTGGTTGAGCGCCCGCGAGAGCTGCAGGATGTGCCAGCTGCCATGGGCCGCGACGCCTAGGAACACGAGGGTGATCGCGACCGAGAGGCCGGTCGAATTGCCCATCCAGACCCGTTGCAGGAGGCCGTAGTGCCAGCCCCCGAGGAACGCGACCCCGATCACGGCCCAGAGCAACAGGCCCTTGAGCAAGAGCAGATGCTTGCTGTCGACGCGCGGCACGGCACGCTTGCGCACCCACATGGCGGACGCTCCAGGCTAGGGATTTTCGACCGGGGTTCCGTCTTCAACGGCGAGTAGGTTCATACACCCACGTATTGACGCGAGTAAAGGATTATTTTCCTTTGACGCCAATCAGGGCAGCCTTTGCGAGCTGCCGGTCAACGGCGTTTCGCGTGAACCGCTCACGGCATCAGGGGGCCGGCAGTTGCTGGCGACATGGGCTGTCGTCATGGCCGGGGGTCTCATCGGGGCTGTCCGACCTGGCGTCCGCTGGCCGGGCCGACAGGGGCCGCGCGATCGGGGATCGGCCCCAGGCTGGGAAATAGCAAGGTTCGCCAAGACCGCTCAGCGGCATGAGGACGACCGCCCGGTCAACGTTTCGTTAACCATTCTCCGTCAGCATTCCCGCCGGATGGTCCATGCGACCCTGGGACTCCGTGCGCGCTCCGAACGACCGCAAGGCCGGGATGCCCGCGGTCGCAGGCACCAGCTCGAGAAATGGGCTAAGCGGACAGTCGTTGACGAGGTGCCAAAAGTGCCGGGGCATCATTGGCTCGGGTGGATCGCCGCTTTGCCTGGCGTGGTGCTATTTCGGGCATCGCCCGCGCATGAGAAGTGAGCCTGTCGGTCGAGGGCGCGCCGCCTGGCGCTACTTGGGTCACCGAAATTCCAACCATCAGCGGCGACCGCCGACCGAGCCAGCCGATCATTTCAAGCGCAGCAGCCCATCGCCGAAGCCACGGACCCTATTTGTCATAATATATGTTATCGAACTTTCCGATGATGTCCCCTGCGCCGCTCCGCCGGTTCAGTGCGACAGGATCTGGCTCAGGAACAGCTTGGTGCGGTCGGATTCCGGCTGGCTGAAGAAGCGCGCCGGCGGGCTCTTTTCGACCACCTCGCCCTGGTCCATGAACACCATCAGATCGGCGACCGAGCGCGCGAAGCCCATCTCGTGGGTGACGCAGACCATGGTCATGCCCTCTTCGGCGAGCTCGATCATGACGTCGAGCACTTCCTTGATCATCTCCGGATCGAGCGCCGAGGTCGGCTCGTCGAACAACATGATCTTGGGCGACATGCAGAGTGCGCGCGCGATCGCGACCCGCTGCTGCTGCCCGCCGGACAGCTGGCCCGGGTGCTTGTGCGCCTGTTCCGGAATGCCGACCCGGGCCAGAAGCTTCATGGCGGTGGCTTCGGCCTCGGCCTTCGGGGTCTGGCGGACCCAGATCGGCGCCAGGGTCAGGTTCTCGAGCACCGTCAGATGCGGAAACAGGTTGAAGTGCTGGAACACCATGCCGACCTCGCGGCGGATGGCGTCGACGTTGCGCACGTCGTTGGTGAGCTCGATGCCGTCGACCACGATGTGGCCGCGCTGGTGCTCCTCGAGCCGGTTGATGCAGCGGATCATGGTCGACTTGCCGGAGCCCGACGGGCCGCAGATCACGATCCGCTGGCCCTTGCCGACGTCGAGGTTGATGTCCTTGAGGACGTGGAACTGGCCGTACCATTTGTGCACGCCGCGGAGCACGATGATCGGCGCATCGTCGGTGCCCTGCCTCGCCCCATCTGTGGCCGCCATGCTCACCTCTAGCGCTTGTGTCCGGTGTGCAATTTGCGCTCTACGTACATGCTGTAGCGCGACATGCTGAAGCAGAAGATCCAGTAGCCGAGCGCCGCGAAGATGTAGCCTTCCTTCGAGAAGCCGATCCAGCTGGCGTCGGTGAGCGCCACCTGGACGCTGCCGAGCAGGTCGAACAGGCCGATGATCAGGACCAGCGTGGTGTCCTTGAACAGGCCGATCAAAGTGTTGACGATGCCCGGGATCACGATCTTGAGCGCCTGCGGCAGGATGATCAGCCCCATGCTCTTCCAGTAGCTGAGACCGAGCGCCTGCGCGGCCTCGCTCTGGCCCTTGGGGATCGCCTGCAGGCCGCCGCGCACCACCTCCGCCATGTAGGCCGCCGAGAACAGAGCGACCCCGACCAGGGCGCGCAGCAGCTTGTCGAAATTGACCCCCTCGGGCAGGAACAGCGGCAGCATCACCGACGCCATGAACAAGACGGTGATCAGCGGCACGCCGCGCATCACCTCGATGAAGGTGATCGAGACGCCGCGGATGACCGGCATGGCCGAACGCCGGCCGAGCGCCAAGAGGATGCCGAGCGGCAAAGACGCGACGATCCCTACGATGGCGATCACCAGGGTCAGGAACAGCCCGCCCCACAGCGACGTCTCGACCTCCGGCAGGCCGAGCAGGCCGCCGCTGAACAGGTAGAGCGCGACCACCGGATAGCCGACCAGGAGCCCCGCCGCCAGAACGAGCTTGTGGCGAAAGCTCGGCAACAGCAGCAGCGCCAGCCCAAGGGCCAGGATCACGACCGCGAGGTTGATCCGCCAGCGCTGGTCGGCCGGATAGAAGCCATACATGAACTGGCCGAAGCGGGCGTCGACGAACACCCAGCAGGCGCCGCCGGCGACGCAGTCCTCGCGGCTGTCGCCGATGAAGTTGGCATCGAGGATCGCCCAGCGCACCAGCGGCGGCAGGGTCTCGTAGAGCAGCACCAGGCAGAGGATGGTCAGCGCCGAATTGAGCGGCGAGTTGAACAGGTTCTGGCGCAGCCAGCCGAGCACGCCGACATCGCTGCGCGGCGGCCTCAGGACCGCGGTCTCGCTGACGTTCGCCCGGGCCATCGGCTCAGCGCTCCACCAGCGCGCGGCGCCGGTTGTACCAGTTCATCAGGCCCGAGGTCATGAGGCTCAGGGTCAGATAGACCGCCATGGTCATCGCGATCACCTCGACCGCCTGGCCGGTCTGGTTGAGCACGATGCCGGTGAACACGTTGACGAAGTCGGGATAGCCGATCGCGACCGCGAGCGAGGAGTTCTTGGTCAGGTTGAGATATTGGCTGGTGAGCGGCGGGATGATCACCCGCATCGCCTGCGGGATGATCACGAGCCGGAGCGTTGGGGTGGGCCTGAGCCCCAGCGCGTGCGCCGCCTCGATCTGGCCGTGGCTGACCGAGAGGATGCCGGCGCGCACGATTTCGGCGATGAAGGAGGCGGTGTAGATCGAGAGCGCCAGCGCCAGGGCGACCAGCTCCGGCAGCAAAACCATCCCGCCCTGGAGCTTGAAACGTCCCATCTCGGGATGCTCGAAGTGGATCGGCATGCCGGTGGCGAAGAAGGTCAGCAGCGGCAATCCGAGCAGCAGCGCGAGCACTACCGCGAGCGTCGGAAACGGCCGCCCGGTGGCCTCGCGCCGCCGCCTGGCAACGTGCGCGACAACGCTGGCGGCCACGATCGCCAGGAGGATGGCGAGGCCAACCCAACCGGCGCCTGTCTCGAACACCGGTTTGGGGGTGTAGAAGCCGCGGTTGTTGAGGAAGAACAGGCCCAGGAAACTGAGGCTGTCCTTTGGCTGCGGCAGGGCCTGGAGGACCGCGAAGTACCAGAACAGGATCTGCAGCAGGAGCGGCACGTTGCGGATGGTCTCAATGTACACGGTCGCCAGGCGCGCGACCAGCCAGTTGGTCGAGAGCCGCGCGAGCCCGATCGCGAAGCCCATGAGGGTCGCGAGCACGATGCCGATGCCCGCGATCAGGATGGTATTGAGCAGGCCGACCCAGAACACCTGAGAGTTCGGCGACAGCTGGGTGTACGGGATCAGGGTCTGGGGAATCGCGAAGCCGGCTGGCTTATGGAGAAAGCCGAACCCGGAGGCGATGCCCTGGCGCTGCAGGTTGGTGATCGTGTTGTGGGCGAGATAGGCGACCAGCAAGGCGACGCCGATCAGGGTCAAGGCCTGGTAAACGATCGCGCGGATCCGTGGATCGTTCCAGGGCGCAGGTTTGGCGGGCTCGGCGCCGAGATATTCTCGCTCTATGGCCATCACGCTCTACGTCTGGCGGGCAGAGCCGCTCGACTGCCCTCGCCCGCCCCTGGTTCGGGCAGTTACTCCGCCTGCCAGCCTCGCCGTTTGGCGGAGCCCGGTCAAGCCTGTCTTTGTCCACGGGCAAGACCCGCGCCAAACTGCCAGAGCCGCGTCAACCGGAGGGCCGCGTCAACCGAACGGCCGCGCTCGCTCAGAGCGTTCGAAACATGACCAGGGCATCGACGTAGCCGAAGCGCGGGTGCAGGAAGGCGCCCGGCAGCCGCCCGACCGTCTCGAAGCCGAGACTCTCCCAAAGCCGTATCGCGCGCTCGTTCGTGCTCACGACGAGATTGAACTGCATGGCCTTGAAGCCGCGCTCGCGGGCATGCTGCACGGAGTGCTCGCACATGCGCCGCGCCACGCCGCGCCCGGTCGCATCGCGCGCGGTGACGTAGCCGCAGTTCGCCACGTGCGCGCCGCCACCGCGCTGATTGGCGCGCAGGTGATAGGTGCCGAGCAGACGCCCTTCGACCTCGGCGACGAAGGTCTCGCGATCCGCTCCGATCCAGTAGAGGATCGCATCCGCCTCGCTCATCTGGCGCGGCAGCGCATAGGTCTCGCCGGCGCGGATCACCGGCTCGAGTGCCTGCCAGATGGCCTCATGATCACGGGGCTGTGCCGGCCTGATCAGCACCGGGCCTGGTCCTCGCCGTCTGGTCGCCTGCGACCCGTAGGCTCAGCTGCCATCCGGCTACGACAGCGGAGCTGGCCTCATATATCATGACGGCAGGACGCCATCCGGTCGAGCGGTGATCGGTACCCCGTCGCCGCGCCGCGCCGCGCGGGGTCAGGCGGCTGGGCGGACGTGAAATCATCACGCGAACGTGCTACCCCCTGGCTGGCGCAACGAACGTCAAGGGGGAGTGGCACATGCGACGACACCTCGTGCTCACGACGGCTCTGATCGGGCTGGTGACGGCCGCGCCGGCCGGCGCCTTCGAGCTCGCCATGGCCAAGAAAATGGCCGACGGCTGCGAAGCCAAGGCCGGTCAGGAAGGCTGGAAGATGAACATCGCGGTGGTCGACGACGGCGCCAACCTGGTGCTGTTCCGGCGCATGGACGGCGCCTTCCTGGGCTCCGGCCAGATCGCTCAGATGAAGGCCCAGAGCTCGGCCAAGCTGCCCTTCCCGACCCGCGCCATCGGCGAGATCGCGTTCGGCAAGGACGGCAAGCCCGGGACCACGCCGGGGCTCGCCCTGGTGCCGGGCATCATCGCGTTCCCGGGCGGTCTGCCGATCAAGCGTGCCGACGGCACCCTGCTCGGCGCGATCGGGGTCAGCGGCGGCAGCGCCGATCAGGACGAGATGTGCTCGCAGGCGGGGCTCGATACGGTCGCCGATCAGCTCAAGTGAGCGCCGGCCCGGCCCGCGCCTCCGGTGGCGGATCGGCGGCCTGAACGACCTCCGGATCGGCGGGTCGAGCCCGTCAGCGGCGTCGGGATGCTGGCTTCACGGGCGATGAAACGAGGTTCTCAGACCGCTTCCTGGCTGGTCAGGTCGAGACGGTAAGCGGCGCCCGGCCCGCCGACCTTGGGGGCGATCGCGTCGCCGCCGAGAAAATCGACCCCGGCCGCCAGCAAAGTGAGGGCGGTGCTCCGCTCGTTGATGCCGAGCGCGCAGGTCGCGAGCTTGTGCCGCGAGGCGTCGCGCACGAAGCCCTCGATCCGTTGTCGCTGCGCGTTGTCGAACGCGCCGCCCGGCGCGGCGTCGAACGCGAGCGCGTCGATCCCGATGTCGGAGAGATTGCGGATCTGTACCGGCTCGGGCGGGGCGCAGACGAAGAAGAAGCGTGCGAACGGCTTCAGCGGAAACAGGCGATCGCGGATCAGATCGCGCCAGGCGCCCGCGGCCACGTCCGAGATCGCGAAGCCGAGCTGCCGGTTCAGCTGACGGGGCACGTGCCGGCAGAGGTCGAGGTAGGCCTGACGCCGCTGAAGCTGGACCAGGGTGTCCCAGCGGATCGGGGCCACCACCAGGGCCGCATAACCGTTCCGCTCCATGTCCGGCAGGGTCGCGAGCACAGTCCGCAAAGCCAGGCAGTCGAGGTCGTAGGGGTCCTCGCCGTCGGCGCTGCAACCCTGCCGGCAGGTGCAGGCATAGCCGACGATCGCCTTGCCGCGTCGGCTCCAGATCGGCAGATAGTCGAACTGTGCCGGACCGCGCTCGGCGAAGTCTGGCCGCTCCGGACCCGGATCCTCGATCGCGTCGGACCCGCGGGCCGCGACGTCGTCGAAGGTCGCGACCAGGTCTTCCAGGGTCGGCTTTTCGCTCATCGTGGCCGGGTCGATCTCGTGGACCGTGATCTGGATCGGCACCTCGTCGACCTCGGGCAGCTCGCCGATCAGCAGCGCCGTGATCTCGCGGGCGATCGCCTGGGCCTTGAAGGTCGCCTCGACGCTGGTCAGCGTGGCGAACAGGATCATGTAGCGGTCGTCCACCTGGACGTAGACGTCCTCGTCGGTGAGTTGCCGCTCCAGGATCTGCTGGGTCAGCCGGTGCACCTTGGTCGCCAGCCGCGCCCAGTCCTCGCCGAGGCGCTCCTTGACCCGCGTGAGCGCGATCATCTGCAGCCGGCCGGCGACCAGCGGCGCGCCTGGGCTGCGGTTTTGGGTGAGCGTCCTGAGGCGGCTCTCGAAGTGCTTGAGACGGGCCTTTTCGGACCGGGTCGCGCGCGGGGCGGGCGGCGGGCTCGGGCGGGGCGTGGCCGCAGCGGGTGCCTCGAGCAGGAGCGCGGACTCGTCTCCCCTCTTGAACAGGTCCCGGATCGCTTGCGGCAGTCTCATGGGGGCGGAATCCGACCGGCTTCGGGGGGCGCTGGCCATATTTGCCCGACCTGGGTTAATGAGGCCTTGTCACGACCGGCCGGCCAACCCCGCGAGGAGCCACGATGAGCGCGCGCATCGTCGTCATCAACCCGAACTCGACCGCGGCCGTGACCGCCGCGATCGATCAGGCGCTGGCGCCGCTGCGCATGGCGGGCGGTCCCGCGATCGAGTGCCTGACGCTCGCCGAGGGTCCGCCCGGGATCGAGACCCAGGCGCACGTCGAGCAGGTCGTGCAACCGCTCTGCCGCCTGATGCGGGCGCGTGAGGATGCGGATGCCTTCGTGATCGCCTGCTTCAGCGATCCGGGTCTGCATGCCTGCCGGGAGGCGACCGACCGGCCGGTGCTCGGGATCGCCGAATGCGGCCTGCTCACGGCACTGACCCGGGGCGAGCGCTTCGGCATCGTGGCGATCCTCAAGACCTCCCTCCCCCGCCATCTTCGCTACGTGCGCCAGCTGGGCCTGGCCACACGCTTCGCTGGCGACCTGCCGCTTGGGCTTGGCGTGGTCGAGCTCACCGACCAGGACCGGACCTTCGATCGGATGCAGGCGGTCGGCGCGCGCCTGCGCGACCAGCACGGCGCCGACGTCCTGGTGCTGGGGTGCGCCGGCATGGCGGCGTACCGCGTGCCCCTCGAGCGGGTGCTCGACCTGCCCGTGATCGACCCCACCCAGGCCGCGGTCACCATGGCGCTCGGCGCCGTCCGGTTCAGCTCGACGGCTGGCGCTTGAGCCATTCGGCGTAGGTGATCCGCGGCATCTCGAAGCGCTCGCGGGTGCGCACGTAACCGCCGCCGAACAGGCGGCCGATCGGCGCGTAGACGTCGCGGTCGACGTGCAGGCGCTCCGGATCGACGATACCGTCCTTGACGTGCAGCATCAGGACCTCGCCGAGCACGATGTAGCGCTCGGGCCCGGGCTGCAGGGTGACGTAGCGCCGGCACTCCATGCTGACCGGCGATTGGGCGATCCGACCCGGCGCCACGAGCTCGGCGGGCAGCAGGGTGAAGCCCGCGAGCTCGACCTCGCTGACCTCGGGCGGCAGGTCGATCGCGCAGAGGTTCATCGCCTCGGCGATCGGCTCATCGACCAGGTTGACGACGAACTCGCCATTGTCGCGGATGTTGTTGGTCGTGTCCTTGGCGCGACCGGAAGGACTGATCCCCAGTCCCAGGACCACCAGCGGCGGTTCCTCGGCGAGCACATTGAAGAAGCTGAACGGCGCGGCGTTGTCCCGGCCGTCGCGGTCGCGCGTGGTCACCAGCGCGATCGGCCGCGGCACGACCAGTCCGCCCAGCAGTTTGTAGCGCAGGCTCGGCTCGAGCCGTCGGAAGTCGAAGGCCGGCATCGGGTCGGAACGTTCCTCTGGTCAGTGCGGCGGGTGGTCTTTTTGTTCTTTGCAAACCGCTGCAGTTGGCTCACGAAGGGCGTGTTCAACCTCGGTTGCGTCGACAACCCTGTCAAGCCAGGCGGAGCGACGGCATGGATGCCGCGCGGCCAGGCCAGGCGGTGGACCAGGTCCAGAGGCTGGGGGAACGCCAGAAATGACCGAATTGGTCGCCATCGAGGATCAACTGCTGGGTTGCCTGGACGCGGCCGAGGAAGCGCGCGTGCCGTTCCGGCACTGGCGGCTGTACGACGTCTTCCCGGCGCGGCTCTGCACCGATCTCGTCGGGCTGCCGTTCGCGCCGGCCGGGCTCGGCGAGACCGGGGGCAAACGTGCGACCCGCAACCACCTGAGGCAGTTCTTTGGGCCGACGGTCTGCCGGCGCCATCGCGCCTGCCGCGCGGTCGCCGACGGCTTTTGCGACCCGTCCGTGCTGCGCCGCCTGGAGCAGCTGTGCGAGCTCGACCTCAAGACCAGCTATCTACGCATCGAATATTGTCAGGACGGCGCCGGCTTCTGGCTCGAGCCGCACACCGACATCGGCGCCAAGCTGTTTACCATGCAGGTCTATCTTTCGCCGGACCCGGGGGCGGAGGCCTGGGGCACGGATCTCCTGGACGACGCCGGCAACCTGGTCGCGAGCGTGCCGGCGACCTTCAACTCGGCCCTCGTGTTCGTGCCCGGCGCCGACAGCTGGCATGGCTTCCGCAAGCGCCCGATGACGGGCATCCGCCGCTCGATCATCGTCAACTACGTCAAGCCCGAGTGGCGCTCGCGCCACGAGCTGGTCGACCCGCGCCGTCCGGTCGGGTGAGCCCTGCCCTACCCGTCACGGCGCGCCACCAGCCGGCCGCCGCCGAGCTGGCCCTGCGCGAACAGGCCGACGAAGAAGGCGTAAGTGTCGTCCCACTTGCGGAAATGCCCGGCGCCGAATTTCTCGACGGTGGTCGCCTCAAGACCACGATACATCGCGAGCCGCTGTTTCAGAATGTCCGTCCACCAGGCGCTGAGGTCGTCCCTTGCGAGCACGCGGCAGCCGTTGGCGGCCAGGAGCCGGGCATAGCCGTCCAGGCTCTCGAGCGACAGGAAGGTCATCTCGCGCTGCAGGCGCTCGAAGCTCTCCGGGGTCAAGGCGTCGCGCCTGAGGATGTCGGTGAACGCGATCATCCCGCCCGGCCTGACTACGCGCGCGCATTCGGCGATCAGACGCGGCTTGTCCGGCACATGGCAGAACGCCTCCTGGCCGAGCACGACGTCGAAGCTCGCGTCCGCGAACGGCATGTCGAGCGCGTTGCCGAGCCGGAAGTCGACCCGGTCGTCGAGCCCGACCATCCGGGTCAGGCGGAGGGCACCCTGGTAGCGGCTCTCGGTGATGTCGAGCCCGGTCACCCGGCAGCCGTGGCGGCAGGCGAGGTAGCGCGCGGGGCCGCCCAGGCCGCTGCAGACGTCGAGGACGTGCGTGTCCGGCCCGATCCCGGCCCGATCGGCCAGGATGTCGACCGCCTCGAGGCCGCCGAAGTGATCCTGGTCGTAGGTCTGCAGGACCGCCTCGCTCAGGCCGTCCAGCGCCACCCCGTCGCGCGCCAGATCGTGCAGGATCTGCTGCTCGTTGATCGGATGGGTTTCGTAAAAGCGGACGACCCGATCGACACCTGGTTCCAAGCCACTCCTCCGCTTGTTGTGTACGGCCTTTTGCCGTAAGTTGACCTCGCATGGAGGAGCTGATGGCCACCTCGACCCGAGTGAAACGAAGGCCGCCCGGGCGCGAATCCAAGACCGAGCGCATGGAGCTACGGCTGACAGCATCGGCCAAGGAGCTGATCCGGCACGCCACGTCGGTCACTGGCCTCGCGGCCGGCGACCTCGCCTACGAGGGCGCGCGGCGCGTCCTGGCGGAGCACGAGCGCATGGTTCTCAGCGGCGCCGATCGGGATGCCTTCCTCGAGGCGGTCCTTAACCCGCCAGCGCCAACGGACGAGCTGGTTGCGGCGCTGAAGGATCACCACAAGCTCTTCGGATGACGGTTCTTGATCGTCAGGATCGAGCCACTCGGCCGTCAACACGACCGGGGCGCGTTCTCGTGCGGCCAGCCCGACCTCGACGACTGGTTCCGCCACCGCGCCAGCCAGGATCAGAGACGTAACCTCGGGCGCGTTTTCGTCGCCGTCGACGACCAGTTCGAGGTCGTCGGCTTCTACAGCCTGAGCGCGTTCACCCTCGCCCTCGATGATCTGCCCGAGCCGATCGCCCGGAAACTGCCGCGTTACGATGCCGTCCCGGCGGCCCGGATCGGGCGCCTCGCGCGCGCTGAGCGCACCCGAGGCCAAGGTATCGGCAGACTGCTGTTGGCCGATGCCGTGGGTCGCATTGTGAGTGTCGGCGAGTTGGTCGCCGTGTTCGCGATCGTGGTCGACGCTAAGGACGAGCGCGCCGCCATCTTCTATCGCCGGTTCGGGTTCCAAGCGTTCCCCTTGCGGCCCAATCGGATGTTCCTCCTGACTTCGACAGCGCATGCAGCGTTGGAACGCAACTGGCCGGCTACTTAGCCCGGGCACGGCCGGCTTCACTCGGGCGGCGGGATGGCGCCGGTGCGTTCGGTGATCAGGCCGTAGTGCTCGATCCGGCGGTGCTGGTCGAAGGCGAACACCGTGGTCTTGTAGTGGTTGCAGAGGTCGAGGTCGCAGTCGAAGACGATCACCTCGTCATCCTCGGTCAGCGCCTGGGTCATGATCTCCCCGGTCGGGGCGACGATGCAGGAGCCGCCGATCAGGCCGTGGCCGTCCTCCGCGCCCGCCTTGGCGACCGCGATCACCCAGGCGCCGTTCTGATAGGCGCCCGCCTGGACCACGAGCCGGTTGTGGAACATGCGCAGATGCCAGGGCTCCGGGTGGTAGATGTTGTGGGTCGGCGTGTTGTAGCCGAGCAGCACCAGCTCGACCCCCTGCAGGCCCATCACCCGGTAGGCCTCGGGCCAACGGCGGTCGTTGCAGATCAGCATGCCGACAATCGAGCTCGAACGCCCGCCAGACCGGAAAGCCGAGGTTGCCGACCTCGAAGTAGCGCTTCTCGAGGTGCTGGAACGGGATGCCCTCGCGGTGGTCGGCATGGCCGGGCAGATGCACCTTGCGGTATTTGCCGAGGATGCTGCCGTCCGGACCGACCAGCACGGCGCGTATTGTAGCGGTGGCTGGCACCGCCTTCGCGGGCGAGCTCGGCGTAGCCGAGATAGAAGCCGACGCCGAGGCCCTGGGCGAGATCGAACAGGGGCTGGGTTGTGGCGTTCGGCATCTCACGCTCGAACCAGGCGTCGATCTCCCGGATGTCGTCGTACCAGTAGCGCGGGAAGAAGGTGGTGAGCGCGAGCTCGGGAAACACCACGAGCTTCGCGCCCATGCCATGGGCCTCGCGCAGCATGGCGCACAGCCGCCGGACCACGCTCGCGCGGTCGTCCGCGAGATGGATCGGCCCGAGCTGGGCGGCCGCGATCCTGATCTTTCTTGCCATGGGTTGCTCCCGCGTCTTGGCCGCACGCCGCCAGCGCGCCGCCGCCGTCATCGTCCGATCGCGATCCTGGTCCGAAAGCCGAGCTTTGTAAAATCGTCGATCAACAGGTCGGCGCGCACCTGCCAGTTGCCGGCCAGCGGCAGGTTGGCATCGGCCCGAAAGTGACCAGGCTCGACCGGCAGCGCGTCGAAGCGGAGCGCCTCGACGCCCCGCTCGGGCAGAGTTGCGGCAAGCTCCGCGGCCTTGGCGTTCGCCGGTCGGCCATCGGCGCCCGTGAAATAGAGATCGATCCGGTTGGTGCCGGCGGTCGCCGGGGTCGCGACCAGGACGAGATTGAAGCCTTGGGCCGTGGCGTAAGTCGCAAAATCGGCTCGGGCTTCTCCTTGGCCGCCATCGGCGGCCGCCTGCAAGGCGAGCGCGCGCGGCGGCGGGACGGCGCCGAGGCTTGCGGTCAGCACGACCACGCCCGCCGCCAGCGCGAGCTCCGCCCCGATGGTCAGCCGCAGCCAGCGGGGGGCGCGTCGGCTGCGCCCGAGCAGCGGGGTCAAGACCAGCCGGTTGAGCGCGGCGAGGCCGAGCAGCCCCGCGACCAGGGCGAGCTTCAAGGTCAGACGCCGGCCATAGTCGGTCGTGAACAGTGCCGACCATGCCTCGAGCTGGAGAACGGCAAGCACCGACCCGGCAAGGATGAGGCAAGCGACCGCAGGCAGCGCCAGGGTCGAAAAGGCTTCGACCAGCATCTTCGCCCCACCCCGCCGCAGGATCAGGAGCAGCGGCCAGAGGGCGCCGACCCAAAAGGCCGCGCACAAAGTGTGCAGGCCGAGGACGGGCACGGTCAGCCAGCGCGGGCCGGCGGTCGCGGCATGGCCAGAAAGTCCGAAGCTCAGCGCCACCAGGAGCGCGCCTGCGAGCAGCAGCGATCGGCGTGTGCGCGCGAGGATGAGCAAGGTGAGGCCGGCGGCCGCGGTCACGACCGTCCAAAAGACCGAAGAGCCCAGCGCCAGCTGCCAGGCTTCGGCGCTCAGCAACGATCCGGGCGGGCCCCCGAGCAACGCGCCGCCTTCCGCGGCCAGCAGCAAGGGGCCGCTCGCGAGGCCGGCGCTCGCCAGCCAGATCAGGGTGCGTCCGAGGCGCGGCGCCAGATCCGGCGGCGCGCGGATCAGTGCCAGGAAGAGCGCGAGGCCGGCGGCCAGCAGCAGGCTGCCGTACCACAGCGAGCGCGCCGCCACGCCCAGCCATTGCCAGGCAACATCGTAGGGATCGACCGGCGCGGCGATCGCCGTGCCGGGCGCCGCGCCGACGCTGAAGACGAAGCTGCCGGCGACCGGGTGGCCGTCGGCCGAGGTCACCCGGTAGCTCAGGACATAGCTCCCGTCGGGGAGGCCATCCGGCAGCGGCAGGCTCAGGCGCGTGTCGGTCGCCTCGACCGGCGGCAGCGGCAGGGCAACCTCGTCCTCGGCGCGCAGGACCTGAACGGCGATCGGGCGGACCGGCTCGTCGAAGCGCAGCATGATCACGTCGGGCGCGCGCGCAACCACCGCGCCCGCCGCCGGCGACGTCTCGAGCAGCACCGCGTGTGCCCGCGCCGGCGCTGGCAGGCTCGCGATCAGCAGCGCCGCCAGCAGGACGCTGATCGCCGGCCGGCGCGGTCCGGCGATCAGGCGGCCGGTCATGCGACCGGGCTCAGTCGTCGCTGCCTTTGCCTTCGATCACGGTCAGCTGCGGGGCCGGCGCCTGGAGCTCGTCCGGGTCCTGGCCGGCGGCCGGGATCTCGATCCAGCGCTGCACCGCGCCCTGGCATTCCTGCACGGTCGGGAAGCTCAGCACCGTGCCGGGCTTGAAGTCGGTCAGGCGGCCCACGAACACGAACTCGTCGTAGAAATCGTCGGGCAGCTTGCCGCCGCTCCAGTCGATCTCCTTGACCCCTTCGGTCAGCTTGCTGCCTTCGTAGTCGTAGGGATGGTTGTACTTGCCCTTGACCACTGCCAGCTGCCAGCCGGGCTTGGGCATCGGCTTCACCGCGATCATCCCTTCGGGGATCTTCACCCGCAGCGCGATGGTCGGTTTACCGTCGCAGCCGTGCGGAACCCGCAGCACGGCCTTGTAGGAGCCGTTGGCCGGTGCCTTCGAGGTTTCGAGAGTGACGTGCGCCGCCGCCAGCTGCGGCACAAGCAGGAGGGCACCGCCCAGGGCGGCGCCGGTGAGTTTGCGAGCCATCGCTCGTCTCCGACTGAGTGGGTCACGACGGATCCGGCCGCGGCCCCCTGGCTGCGGCGGACATCGGGCAGATCAGCCGAAGACCGGCGGCGCGCGGGCCTCGAACGGGGCGACCGGCCGCGAGCGGACCGGTCTTGGCGCCGGCGGACGGCGTCTTGCACGCCTGACCACGAGTGGCGGGGCCGGCGGCGGTCCGAGCTCGGGGGTAAAGAGGTTCGCGAAGATCGCGCAGAGGCAGATCCGATCGTGGGTGACCGGGCATTCCGGCCCCCGGGCCGGCCGGGTCGAGGCGGCCGTGACGGCCGCAGCGGCCGAGCAGATGGGGGTATCCTGCGGAACCCGGTCGGGGCCATGGCCCGCGACCGTGGCAACTTGCAGCAGGACCGGCAGCCAGCCCTGCAGCAGCAGCGAGACGGCTGCGAGCCAGCCGAACCGGCGCCGCGCCGGGGTCATCCCGAACGTCGCGCGCCGGGACCGGCGGCGCTCAGTCGAGAAGCACGGCACCAAAGTTGCGCTCCGGGTCGAGCTCGGCCACCAGCCGGCCAAGCGGCTTGGCCGCGGGTCCGGCGGCGCGCGGCAGAAAGCGCCCGCGGCCGCGCTCGGCCACAAGCTCGCCAGCATCGATAATGACCTCCCCGCGCGACACAACGGTGACCGGCCAGCCGGTGACCGTCATGCCGGCATAGGGACAATAGCCGGTCCGGTCGTGGGTGGTCGCATCGCTGAGCTCGACCGTCTTTTCCGGATCCCAGATCGCGAGATCGGCATCCGACCCGATCGCGATCGTGCCCTTCCGCGGATGCAGGCCGTAGATCCGGGCCGGGTTGGTGCAGGCGAGCTCGACCAGGCGGTTCAGGTCGATCCGGTTCTTCCGAACGCCTTCGGAGAACAGCAGCGGCAGGCGCAATTCGATGCCGGGAATGCCGTTCGCGATCTGCTTGAAGCTCGGCTCGGGCCCGGCCGCGAGCTTGCCGCTCGCATCGAAGCGGTAGGGCGCGTGGTCGGAGGTCACCAGCTGGAAGGTGCCGTTGCGCACGCCCCGCCAGATCGCTTCCTGGTCGGCGGCGTCACGCGCCGGCGGGCTGAACATCCACTTCGCCCCTTCGAGCCCCGGCCGGTCGAGGTCGGCCGCGGTCAACAGAAGATATTGCGGGCAGGTCTCGGCGAACACCTTCTGTCCGCGGGTCTGGGCGTTCCGGATCGCGGCCATCGAATCCTCGGTCGTGACGTGGAAGACGACGACCGGTTGGTCGACCAGGGCGGCCATGGCGAGCAGTCGGTTCACGGCCTCGGCCTCGGCGATGCGCGGATGACTGATGGCGTGGTAGCGGGGGGCTTGATGGCCGCGCTCGAGCAGGCGGCGCGCGGTCCAGGCGAGCATGGCGTCGTTCTCGGCGTGCACCGAGACCATGGCGCCCTCGGCGCGGGCGAGCGTCAGAAGGTCCAGGACCTGCTCGTCGGCAAGGCGGAGCAGCGGGTAGGTCATGAACAGCTTGAGCGAGGCATAGCCCTCCCGGATCAGCGCCGGCAGCTCGCCCAGGACCGCCGGCGACGGATCGGAGACGATCATGTGGAAGGCGTGGTCGATCACCGCCTTCTGGGCGCGCGCGCGATAGTCGGCGACCACCCCCCGCATCGATTCCCCGTGGTGCTGGGCGGCGAACGGGATCACCGTGGTCGTGCCGCCGAACGCCGCCGAGACCGTGCCGCTCTCGAAGTCGTCGGCGTTCCAGACACCCATGCCCGAGAGCTGCTCGATGTGGCAGTGACTGTCGACGCCGCCCGGCAACACGAGCTTGCCCCGCGCGTCCAGCTCGCGGTCGGCGCGCGGCAGATCCTCCGCGAGCGCCACGATGCGCCCGCCGCGGACACCGACGTCGCAGGTAAACCGGTCGGTGGCCGTGACCACGGTGCCGTTGCGGATCACGAGATCAAGGTCTGGCATGACGCAGCTCGCGTTCCGGAAACCCTGCGTCGAGCTATAGCAGCAATCGCCGGCGGCGGTCGACTCTACCGCTATGGTGGCGGTGGGCGCAGCGCCAGCACGCGGTCGCGCAGGCGCTCCAGCGGGCGGTCGTGGATGCCGAGCGCCGCCAGGTGATCGACCGTGTTGACCAGGTAGTCGACGCAGGGGCCGAGCCAGCCCGAGGCGGTCGCGATCGCGGCCGCGGCCTGGTCGTCGGCGAGGGCGCGGGCGTAACGCTCATGCGCCCGGTTGATCACGAAGGCGATCGCCCGGACCCGACCGCCCGCGGTCGCGACCTCGACCCAGCGTGGCAGGTAGGCGCCGCTCAGCATCTCGCGCCGCCAGACGATCTCGAGCTCCTCCTCGGCGCTCTCGGCCGCGATGTGGAAGACCGCGCCCCGGCAGGAACCGCCACGCTCGAGGCCGAGCACCAGGCCCGGCCGCTCCGGCCGGCCGCGCCCGAGGTGGGTCCAGAGACAGAAGCGCCGGTGGTAGCCCCAGATCCGGCCGGTCAGGCGGTCGGTGAAATGGAACGCCGGGTTCCAGATCAGCGAGCCGTAGCCGAACAGCCAGACGCCGTTCGCGCGCTCGACGCCGCGCAGGGTCGCAGCGAGGGAGGCCTGCAGCTCGTCCTCGGACAGGACGCGCATGACCCCGCCGAGCTCGCCGATCATCCTCTGGATCCAGCCGCTCTTGATCTTGTCCCGGGTAAGCACCTGTTGCGCCGCTCCCGATCGCTCCCCCGCTGCGGGAGACCTCCGATCAGCATATGCGAAGCGGAGGGCTGAGATAAGGTCGGACGCCGGCCCACGAACCGGCCCACGTCCGGCCTCGATGGCTGTTGACGATCCCTTTAATAGTTCCTCGGTCTGATCCTGATCGATCGTCGGTTGCTCGCTGCTCGGAATGGGCGCATCTTGCGCTGCGGACAACCCAGGCGGGAACCTTCGGTGCGGTCGAGGCCCAAACCAGCGGGCAAGCGGTCGGCCATGCTGTCCGAGGCGATGCACGTCGCCTGCGTATTGGCCGCCGGCCTGATCTCGCTGGCGGTGTTCGCCGTCCTTTCCTACGAAGACGCGCTGCGCCGCGCGCAGACCGAGCTGGCCGAGACCGTCGAGGTCGCCCGCGAGCTGGCCCAGATGATCCTGAAGGAGGCGGAGCTCGAGCTGACCCGCTTCGTGCACGTCACCGATGCCCAGCTGACGCCGGAAGCCGACAAGCTGCTGCGCGGGATCGTCTACACCAACCCCTTCTTTCGCGAGGCCGGGATCATCGACGAGCACGGTTTCCTGGTGTTCAGCACCGCTGCGGCGATCAAGGCGCCCATCGAGATCCCGCGCTCCCAACGCTCCGACCCCGGCATCGCATCGATGCAGATCGTGGGCGTCCTCCAGTCCGCTCTGATGCAGGAGAAATCGATCGACCTCGCGCTGCCGACCCGGGGTCAGGGTGAGGTCAATCTGCTGGTCGACCCCGGCCTGCTCCCCCTCTTCTTCCATGGCGCCGATCTGGGTCCGGGCGGCTATCTCGTGCTCGCCGGGCCGAAGGGGCGCCCCCTCAGCGTGCTCGGGCCGGCGCCGGAACCAGGCGATCTCGCCGCGGCCACCGCCCGCCCGGACCGCATCCGTGTGACCCGCTCGATCGACGATCGGCAGGTGCGCGTGATCGGCGAGCTCGATCGAGCCTGGGCGCTGCGCGACTGGTACGCGGATCTGCGGTTCGCGATCCCGCTGGCGGGCTTTGCCAGCCTCGCGCTCGCCTGGATCACGACCAGGCTGACGCGGCGCGAGCAGGGTCTGGGCCATGATTTGAGGCGCGGCATTGCGAACGACGAGCTGGCGCTCGAATATCAGCCGATCATCGAACTCGACAACGGGCAGTGCGTCGCCGCGGAGGCTTTGCTGCGATGGCATCACCCGATGCACGGTTACGTGCGGCCGGACGTGTTCATTCCGCTCGCCGAGGAGACCGGGCTGATCGAGTCCCTGACCGAGTGGGTGGTGCGCCGCGTCATGCTCGAGCAAGGCCCCTTGCTGAGCCGCTTTCCCGGCCTTCGCCTGTCGATCAATTGTGCATCGTCCCTGCTCGTTTCGGGCGGGCTGGAGCGCATCCTGCGGCGCGTCGTCGTCGCGCCGAGGATGGCTGCCAGCGTCGTGTTCGAGCTCACCGAGCAGGTCTTCGTCGGTCAAGGCGCCGATGCGGTCAGAGAAGCGATGACCCGTCTGCGCCGCGCCGGCTTCAGCTTCGCCCTCGACGATTTCGGTGCCGGCTACTCGAGCGTCGGTTATCTCGACAAGTTCGAGTTCGAGTACCTCAAGATCGACCGGTCCTTCGTCCAGGCGATCGGTGCGAGCGACGCCGGGACTTCGATCTTCGACACCCTCGTGGAGCTGGCGGGCAAGCTGAACATGGTGGCGGTCGCCGAAGGCGTGGAGACCGAGGCGCAGCGCCGTCACGTCGATCAGCGCGGCGTGCCGCTCGCCCAGGGATGGTTGTTCGCGACCTCCCTGCCGATCGGCGAGTTCGAGGCGTTCGTTGCGCAGGCGGCGACTCGCAGCCCGTGGCCGCCCGGTCGTCCGGTCTCGGCGGCCGACCAGCGCCGCTCGCTCTAACGGCTGATCGGGCCGGCCTGCGGCCGGACCTTTGAACTTTGGGGCTTCCCACCGGCAAGCCAGGAGGTATGCTCACGGCGCGCCAAGCTCGAAGCGTAGGGAGCCCATCATGATCGACCTCTATACTTGGCCGACCCCGAACGGCCACAAGACCCACATCATGCTCGAGGAATGCGGGCTCGCCTACACCGTGATCCCGATCGACATCGGCGCCGGCGACCAGTTCAAGCCCGAGTTCCTCAAGATCTCGCCCAACAACAAGATGCCGGCGATGGTCGATCCGGACGGGCCGGACGGCGCGCCGCTCGCGATCTTCGAGTCCGGCGCGATCCTGATCTATCTTGGCGACAAGACCGGCCAGTTCCTGCCGAAGGCACCGCGGCAGCGCTACGCTACCCTGCAGTGGCTGATGTTCCAGATGGGCAGCATCGGCCCGATGCTCGGCCAGGCGCACCACTTCCTGCAATACGCGCCGCAGGACATCGAATACGCGCGCAACCGCTACCGGAACGAGGCCAACCGCCTCTATGGCGTGCTCGACCGCCGGCTCGGCGAGAGCGCGTATGTCGCCGGCGGGGATTACACGATCGCGGACATCGCGATCTGGCCCTGGACCCGCTTTCCGGAGCGCCAGGGGGTGGAGCGGGCCGAGTACCCGAACTTCGTGCGTTGGTTCGACCAGATCGCGGAGCGCCCGGCGGTGCAGCGCGGCGTGCAGGTGCTGGCCGACCGGCGGCGCGACCTCAAGACCGACAAGGCGGCCTGGGAGGTCATGTTCGGCAGCCAGCAATACGCGCGGCGCTAGGGCGCGGTGGCGACCACAGGCGTTGACGGCGGACAGCTGCCGGTTGCCGGTCTGAGGCCGGCGTCGCCCGATTGCAGCGTGGTCGTGATCGATAGGGAGCAGCCGCGCGGCCAGGCGTTCGCAGGCAGCTCAGCGTCCAGGTTGACCGGCAGCGCGCGCGTGCCGGCTCGCGGTCCGGCGGCATGTCGGTGCGGTCCAGGATGACCGCCTGCTCGGTGAAGCTCACCTCACCCCACACGGGCGTTCTGAACCAACCCAGGTCCGCGCCCGGTCTCGGTGCACGATTCCGAACCCGGTCTTCAAGATCGGCCAGTCGGTCCAGGCCGGCGCCATCATTCTGTCACAGGGCTCGAGGATGGTGACTTCCATCGCCATCGGGGCGCGCCGGTCGCCGGTCCCGTAGTCTTGCGGGTGTGATGGACCGGCTCGCCGATCGCCGTCGGTAGGCTGCTGATCCAACCACGAAGCGGTGGCGCGGCGGCCACGCCGATCGCCAGGATCCTGACCCTGGCGTAGGCGTCGTTGTTGCCGACGCGCCCGGTAATTGTGGCGGGCGCGCAACAGCCTGACGCTTTTTAGCAGAGTTTCGCGAAAATGCTCTTGCACGTTATCTAGACCTGCGCGTTTTCTATCACTAGGAGGGTTGACTCCGTTCGAAACCTTGCGGCTCCGGCTGACAGGGGGGGAAATGAGCACCGAAGTGCCAGCGCCGGATCCTGACGAGCCGTCGAGCCAAGATGGCGGCTGGACGTTCTCCTACCGCCGCTACCTGAGCCGCCAATATCTGATGGTCGCGCTCGCCGTCTACCTCGTCTCGGCGCTCTTCGGTTTCTATGCCAACTGGAAATTCTGGTCGTATTTCGACGTCCAATACCTGCGCTACGCCGGCCCCACCGACTACTTGCTGGCGCCCGTGAGCTTTTTGAAGATCCTGGTCGACCCCAGCTTCATCGTCGTCTTCGTGATGTTTGGCAGCATCCTGCTGCTGGTGGTCGGGTGTTGCGGCTACCTGTTCAGGGTCATCCGGGACTACATACAGTACCAGTATGCGTCGCCCGGCAAGGCACCGGAGCCGACCAGCAATTCCCTGCCGTTTCTCGATCACTGGCACGACCACAGGCCGTTTCGGTCCTATCTGCGGGCGCTGGCGGGGCGGCCGCTGTGGGCGGCGCCGATTCTCGCCATTGCCGTCGTCCTGGCCATCAATGTCAATGCCACCGCCGAGAAAAGCGATCTCCGCAGCTTCGCGAAGCTGATCCAACACGCCTACGCCAAAGACCGATATCAAAGGCTGCGCCCGCCCTATTCACGTTACGAATTGGTCTCGGTCGGCATGCTGACGCCGACTGAGCGCCGTCAGCATCTCGTCCGCCTGCGATCGACCGATAATTTCGTGCTCTACTACGACGTCCTCGACGACGAGCCGGTGGTGGTCGCGAGCGACCGGGTCTCAAGCGAAGTCGCCGATGCCAGTCTGGTCGACCCGGCGCCGCCAACGACTGCTAGCGATGAGCCTTCGACCCAGCTTGCGGAGGCGGGCGGTGCCACGACCATCCGAACCGCCGAGGGCTCGTCGGATCGAGGCGCACCTGACGGCGTGAAACCGCCGGGCGCCCGCGGCGGCATCACGGATCTCACCCTGCCGCTCCCGTCGACCGCGGCTCAGCCGACCGACGGGCTGGCGACCTCTACCCAGATCGCGCCTGCAGCCGTGGCCGGCGAGCGCGCCGCGCCGGGGCAGAGCCCGAACCCGGAGGCAATCCTGGCGACGGACACGGCGCCCCGCGACGCGCCCGGAAGCTCGGCCACCCGTCCGCCTGCGCAACCCCCCGGCCCGAAGGCGCAGGGCATCACCACCCTGCCCGAGCGACCGTCCGTGGCCGCCGGCGCGGCGACGCCACACACTGAGTTCGACGCCATCGCGACCAATGTGCGCCAGTCGCAGGGCTCGCTCGACGGCTTGAAGTCCTACCTGCAGCAGATGGAGACCAGCTTCGTCGAAATTCACAAGTTCATCAACGAGCTCGACGGCAGCCTGAAAGACATCGACCAGGCGTTCGATCAGCTGGCCAAGCAGGAAGCCGCCGGTGAGCAGGGCGCTTATGGCGACTGCCCCGAGTTGACGGCGGGTCAGCCGATCGAGTTCGGCGCCGATGACGCCACGTTGAGCCTCGAGGCGGTAGGTTGGCTGTTCAAGTCGCGGCATCAGCTCACCGCCCAGCGCTCGGCCGACCGGCGGCAGTGGCTGGTGATCGAGGGTCACGCCAATGTCGCCCCTCAGCCTGCTGCCGAGCCGCCCCTGGCGATCCGGCGCGCCAATGCGGTCCGCGATTTTCTGCAGTCGGAGCTTGGCGTCGCTCCGGCCGCCATGAAGGTCGTGGGTAAGGGCGTGAGCGGGCCAGGCGCCCGGTTCGTGAGCCTGTACGACTGCCTCGAGCGGCAGCCCGCGGCTGCGCCGCCGGCGACCGCCGCCACCACCACGCCCAGCCCCACCATCACGCCCGTCGCCACGACCACGACCGCCACGCCCGCCAAGCTCGGCCTGGTCCAGAGTGCGATGGCGGGCGAGGTCGGTGGCACCGGGACCGTGCGCCCGGCTGCCTGGAAGCCTGGCGAAGACACGGGCGGGCTGGCGGCGATGCTGGCCTACCTCGAGCCCCGGTTCGAGGAGCGCGGTCTGCTGGTGACCGTGCCCGGCGATCGGCTGTTCGATACCGACAGCAGCCGAATTGAGTCCTCGGCCTACGCGATCCTCAGCGAGATCGGCGACGGCCTGACCCGCGAGCCCGAGCGCCGCGCTTTGATCGTCGGTCATTCCGACGCGCTCGGCGACGCCGCCTACAACCGCGTCCTGTCGGAGCGGCGCGCGCGGGCGGTGCGCGACTTCCTGGTCGACAACTTCAAGATCGCCAGCGACCGGCTGTCGGTCGAGGGACGCGGCGAGGACGAACCGATCGCGACCAACGACACGCAGGCTGGCCGGTTGGCCAATCGCCGGGTCGAGGTGGTGATCCTCAACTGAGCCGGCCGGCAACCCGCCGGCACCTCCGCCCACCGGTGCCGCTTGGCGGTGACAGCGAATCCGGGCGCTCCTGCGCCTGCGAGTGACATCGGGAAGCGCCCGCCCGGCGGATTTCGGCTGGGCCGATCGATCCGAATCCGGCATGCTCGGCGCCAGTCTCTCAGCTCCGGAGCCGCGAGCATGCTGAAGCACCACAATCCGCCAACCATCGCACCGCCATTCTCGCGCTACAGCCATGGCGTCGAAGGCTCAGCGAGCGCGCGTTGGCTGCACATTTCCGGCCAGATCGGGGTCAAACCCGACGGCACGCTCGCCGAGGGTGCCGAGGGGCAGATGGAGCAGGCCTGGCGCAACATCTTCGCGATCCTCGAGGCGGCCGGCATGACCAAGAGCGACCTGGTCAAGACCACCGTTTTCCTCACCGTGCACGGCGACACCGCGCTGGCGCGCCGGGTGCGCGATCGGATGCTCGACGGGGCCACGCCGGCCAGCACCTTGATCTTCGTGGCCGGCCTCGCGCGTCCGGATTTCCTGATCGAGATCGAGGCGATCGCCGCGGCCGACTGAACGCCGGCTTCGGCGGGGCGTCTCCTGTCAACCGTGGCACGCGGTCAATCGCGGATGGCCACGCGGCAAAGTCGTGTCCTTATCCCGAATGGATTTGTCAGGAACTCTGGTGGATCAATTAGGGGTTTGGACCATGACGAATCCGATCCGCTTGGCGAATGCGCCCCGGGATGTCGTTGATGGCCGGGGCGGCGCCGGAGCTACGGCGGCGCCCACCCCAGATCCGGCGGCCTGCGAAGCCGCGCCCGATCGGGATCTGCTTTATCGGCGGATTCGCGAAACGCTCGCGGGTCCGATGCTGCACGACGAGGACATTCAATACGAGCTGGCGTGCTGGGTCGAGCTGCTCGAAACCTCCAAGGAAGACCTGCGCGATGGCGAGCGCTCCAGGGACGAGATTCTCGCGCGGCTGGTGCGCGAGGCGGGCGCGGCGGTGGCGGCGCTGCTCAGCGCGCAGCCCGAGCTGGTGTTCGCGCGCTCGCTGCGGGTCGAGACCGAGAACGAACTGCTGCGCCACAACGGCCTGGTCAAGCGCACCTTGATCCGCCTGACCGACGGCAGCCCGCTGCTGACCGTCTGCCTCGGCGCCTTCGGCGCGCTGGTCCTCGGCTTTGCAACCCACTTCACCTGGTACGCCCTGCAGGGAGTCGGTGCCGTCAAGGCGCTCATCCCGTTCGACCCGGCCCAGAGCTCGGCAGTCGCGAGCGCGGCCTTCCTCGGCGGCCTGGTCAGCATCCTCAGTCGCCTCAAATCGTTCTCCAGGCTCGGCGATTTCGACCACGTCTTCCTGTTCGCGAATGCTCTGTTCAAGCCCTTCATCGGCGTGATCTTCGGACTGTTCGCCTACGCCTTGTGGCTGAGCGGGCTGCTGCCTCTGGACCAGAAGCTGATCGCCGACGTGACCATGCACCAGCTCTGGGTGGTGGGCTTCCTTGCGGGCTTCAGCGAACGGTTCACGCAGGACCTGATCTCGCGCGGCGAAGGCATCTTGCCGGCCCCGAAGAAGCCCTAGCTACATCGGCCCCGGCGCGGCGGCGCTGGGGCTTCCGCACCTCAGAACTTGCCGTATTTCAGATAGGCCTCCTGCGGGTCGACGCCCTCGAGGATCGCCTTGCGCACCAGATTTTCGGTGCCGATCGCGGTTTCCGCCGCCGTGACGATCGCTTCGGCCTGGCCCTCGGGCAGGATCACCATGCCGTCGCGGTCGCCGAGCACAAGGTCGCCCGGGTGGATGGTGACCGCTCCGATCCGGATCGGCTGGTCGAACTGATCGGGCAGCCAGTAGCCGACGATGTCGCGTGGCGTGAAGTAGCGGCACCAGACCGGAAAGCCCTGCTTCAGGATAAAGTCGACGTCGCGGCAGCCGCCGTCGGCGACGTAGCCGCGCACGCCTTTGAGCTTCAAGGTCTCGGCCGACAGCTCGCCCATGTGGGCGACCGTCGAGTCGTTCGGCTGGCAGATCAGGACGGTACCGGTCCGGGCTTTGGACAGGAGACCGGTCCAGCCGAGCAGGGTCGCGTGCGGATCGGCCGCGGTGTCGACCTTGCCGCTCACGGTCGCGACCACGCCGGCCAACACCTGGTCTGGGATCAGCGGCCGGATCGTCGGCGGCAGGGTGAATTCCTTGAGCCCCATCGCCCGCATCACGTCGTGGACCACGCCCGTGTAGGTCTTGGCCAGCCGTGCCACCAGATCCATGCTCTGCCCCCTGCCCCGCGCCTGTCCGCCGTTGTAGCGCAGCCGGTGGTGCCGGCGCCAGAGTGGGCGTGCTTTGGAGCCGGGGGGTCTATGCGGCGAGTGCCACCCGCTTGATCGCCCGCAGATAGGCCTCGACCGCGGCCGGGAAGCCGAGGCGAAGCGCATCGGCGGTGATCGCGTGGCCGATGCTGACCTCGGCAAGCTGCGGGACCGCCTGACAGAAGGCCGGGAGATTGTCGAGGTTGAGGTCGTGGCCGGCGTTGACGCCGAGGCCCGCTTCGACGGCCGCCTCCGCGGCCGCCGCGTAGCGCCGCAGCAGCGGTTGCACAGCACCGCTCGCAAAGGCGTGGGCGTAGGGGCCGGTATAGAGCTCGATGCGGTCGGCGCCGACCGTCGCGGCCGGGGCGATCGCGCCGGGGTCGGCGTCCATGAACAGGCTGACCCGGGCTCCCGACGACTTGAGCTCGGCGATCACGGCGCGCAGCTCGCGGAAGCTCGCGCCGACGTCCCAGCCGTGATCGGAGGTGGCCTGATCCGGCGCATCCGGGACCAGCGTCACCTGGTCGGGCCGGACCTCGCGGATCAGTGCCACGAACTCGGGGGTCGGGTTGCCCTCGATGTTGTACTCGATCCGACCGTCGAACTCGGCCGCGATCAGGGCGGCCAGCTCGCGCACGTCGGTGCGCCGGATGTGGCGCTCGTCGGGGCGCGGGTGGACCGTGACGCCATGGGCGCCGGCCGCGACCACCAGGCGCGCCGCCTCGAGCACGCTCGGATAGCCGACGTCGCGCTGGTTGCGCAGCAGCGCCACCTTGTTGAGGTTGACGCTGAGTTTGGTCTCGATCGGCTGGGCCATCGCGGTCGGGGTCCTCCTGGAGCGTGGAAGGTAGCAGCAAATGGCTTGGAGAAAAGAGCCATTTCAGATTATATGATGGTGCCATTTACGCGAGGTTGCGCCAGCTCCGCGAGGTCGTGATGCCCAAACGCGCCGCCAGCGCGCTCGCCCCGGCGCTCCAAATCGAACGCGCCGCCGCCGAGCCGCTGCATCGCCAGATCTACTTCGCGATCCGCCACGCCATCCTGAACGGCTCGCTGCGGCCGGGGGTGAGGCTGCCGGCGACCCGGGGGCTGGCGCGTCAGCTCGCGGTCTCGCGCAACACCGTGATGGCGGCGTTCGAGCAGCTGCACGCCGAGGGCTACGTCGACGGCCGGGTCGGCGCCGGCTCGTTCGTCTCGCACCGTCTGCCGGCGGTGGTGCCGGGCGCGCGCGCGCAGGCCGGACAACGCTCGGACCGCCGTTCCGAGCGACCCGGGCCGTCGCTCCGCGGCGCCCGCCTCGCCGGGCTGGACCGCGGCCGCTCGCGGGCGCGCGCCTTCTCGCCCGGCGTGCCCGAACTCGAGCAGTTCCCGTTCGATGATTGGGCGCGCCTGCTCGCGCGTCGCTGGCGCCGACCCCGGCGTGCCTTCCTGGTCGGCGGCGACCCGGCCGGCTACCGGCCGCTCTGTCAGGCGATCGCCGACTATCTGGCGAGCGCGCGGGCGGTCGCCTGCCGCCCGGAGCAGGTGATCGTGATCTCGGGCACCCAGCAGGCGCTCGACCTCGCCGCCCGGGTGCTGATCGACCCCGGCGATCCGGTCTGGATCGAGGAGCCGGGCTACCCGCCGACCCGGGCCGTGCTGCTCGCGGCCGGGGCGCGACCGGTGCCGGTGCCGGTCGATGACGAGGGTCTGAGCGTGGTCCAGGGCCGCCGCCTCGAGCCGGCGGCGCGGCTGATCTCGGTCTCGCCCTCGCACCAGTTCCCGCTCGGGATCACGATGAGCCTGCAGCGCCGCCTCGAGCTCCTGGAGTGGGCGCGCGCGGCCGGCGGCTTCGTGCTCGAGGACGACTACGACAGCGAGTACCGCTACGCCGGGCGGCCGCTCGCGGCCCTCCAGGGCCTCGATCGCGATGGCCGGGTGATCTACGTCGGCACCATGAGCAAGGTCATGTTTCCGGGCCTGCGGATCGGCTACATGGTGGTGCCCGAGCAGCTGATCGACGCCTTCCTCGCGGTCCGGGCGCTGGTCGATGCCCACCCCTCGTCGATCGCCCAGGCGGCCCTGGTCGATTTCATCGGCGAGGGTCATCTGGCGGCCCACATCCGCCGCATGCGCGCCCTCTACGCCGAGCGCCAGGCGATTCTGATCGCAGCCCTGCGCGACCGTGTGGGCGAGCGCCTGGCGGTCTCGCCGTCGGCCGCGGGCATGCATCTGGTCGGCCGCCTGGCGGCCGGTCTCGACGATCGGGCGATCGCGCGGGCCGCCGGCGAGGCCGGCATCGAGGCGCCTGCCCTCTCGAGCTATTACCATGGGCCGGCCGCGGCGCTGGGCCTGCTGCTCGGCTATGCCGGGGTGCCGGAGCCGGCGGTCGCGCCCGCGATCGCGCGGCTGGCCCAGGTGATCGAGCGCGCCGCACCAAGCTGCCGGCGCCGACCGGTCCGGTTAGTCCAGCCGGCGAAGGGTCGAGGCGCGGCCCGGGCGCGCGGTCGCCTCTCAGCTTTTGGTTGTGCCGTCCTTGGCGCCGGCCTCGTGGACCGGGTCCGCCGGCGGCCGGGCGCCGGCGACCGGCTCGAGCGGACGAACGGCGAGGGTCCGGCGGGCCTGCAGGTCGGCCTTCATGCCATCGACGAACACCTCGGCCCGGTTGCGGCCGAGCGCCTTGGCCTGATAGAGGGCGATGTCGGCATGCTCGATCAGCAGCCCGGGCTCGCTGCCCTGCTCGGGATGGATCGCGACCCCGACGCTGGTCGTGGTCCGGATCTCCTGATCGTCGATCACGAACGGCTCGGCCACCGCCTCGACGATCTTCTGCGCCAGCACCTCGGCGCCGTAGGGCTCGCGCAGCCGGGTTTGCACGAGGGTGAACTCGTCGCCGCCGAAGCGGGCGAGGGTGTCGCTCTCGCGGACCGTGCCCCGCAGCCGCTCCGCGACCGCGCACAGCAGGCGATCGCCGACCATGTGGCCGAAGGTGTCGTTGACGGTCTTGAAGTGGTCCAGGTCGAGCATCAGGACGGCGACCCGGCTGCCCTCGCGGCGCGCCTCGAGCAGGGCCTGGCGCAGCCGGTCGAGCAGCAGGGCGCGGTTCGGCAGGCCGGTCAGCGGATCGTGATGCGCCAGGTGGCGCACGCGCTGCTCGGCCCGCTTGCGCTCGGTGATGTCGAGCAGCACGACCTGGGTCGCCGGCTCGCCGTCGGCCTCGATGATCGGTACCGACACCGCCTCGACGTCCAGGGTCAGACCGTCGAGGCGCAGAATGCGGATCTCGCAGGGCTCGGTTGCAGGCTCCGATGCCGGCTCCTGGCCGGGCCGTGCCTGCACCTGCGGCCGGTCGTCGGGATGGACCAGGAAAATGAGCGGATGGCCGACCAGATCGGTCGCGTTGGCGGTGCCGAACAGCTCGAGCGCCTTGGCGTTGGCAAACATGACCCGCCCTTCGCGATGGCTGAGGAGCGCGATTGGACCGGCCTCGACCAGGCGCCGGTAGCGCTGCTCGCTCGCGCGCAAGGCCTGCTCGATGGCTTTGAGCTCGGTGATGTCGATGCTGACCCCATCCCAGACGACGCTGCCGTCCGTCTGGCGGGTCGGGGTCGCGACCGTCCGGAACCAGCCGAAGCCGCCGCCGCGAACCCGGATCCGGCAATCGCCGCTGAACGGGCTGAGCCACCGGGCTGACTCGTCGATGGCGGCGAGCCAGGCGGCGCGATCCTCGGGGTGGACGGCGTCCTGGAGCAGCGAGGCGTCCGCGGCCACCGCCGCCGGATCGAGACCGTGGCGGAGCGCGAACTGCGGACTGTGATAGGGATAGCTGATCTGGCCGTCGGGGTGGCGTACGCGCCGATAGACGACGCCCGGGATGTTGTCGATGATGCCGCGCAGCTGGGCCTCGCGCCCGCGCAGCTCTTCGGCCTGGCGCTTGAGCTCGGTCACGTCGCTGTGCACCGTGACGATGCCACCCTCGGGGGTCCGGCGGCCGCAGATCCGCAGCCATCGCCCGTCCGCAAAGCGGCGCTCGACCAGATCGATCGCCCGCTCACGGCGCTCTTGGGCGCGCTCGGCGACCCACGCCGCCTCGTGGCCGATCGCCTCGGGGATATAGCCCTGCTCGGCAAACCGCAGGATCAGGTCGGCAAAGCCGACGCCGGGCCGGATATGGTCGGCGACTGCGGCGTACAGGTCGCGATAGCGCTGATTGCAGAGCACGAGACGGTCGTCGGCGTCCCACAGGACGAAGCCGTCCGAGATGCTCTCGAGCGCCTGGCGCAGCCGGGCCTCGGCCTCCCGCGCCCGCGCTTCGCTACTCCGAAGCGCGGCCTCGACGTGGCCGCGCTCATCGCTCTCGGCTTGCAGGCGGCGGCGTGCTGCGGCCAACTCGGCGGTCTGGCGCTCGAGCCGCTGCATGAGCTCCGCGGCCAGCGCCGGTCCCGCCTGCTCGGTGCGCGCCGCAGGCGGCGTTTCCGGCCGATCGCAGCAGTCAGCCTTGGGTTTCGGAGGGGTGCGGAGGGCCATCGCGAGCTAGCCAGGAACCTCGAGGTCAAGTGGCCACCGGCCCAACGCGCCGAAGCTCATGGACTGTCCAAAGCCGATCAACCGCCAGTCAACGCATATCATACAAGTTACCTGCCTCGGCGGATTACTGGCAATCGGCAAACCAGGGCGCCCTCGGCCTGCACGACCGCTATTCGGCGGCGACCTGAGCGGGCGCCGGCCGGCAGTCGGCAACCCCCATGGCGATCATGGATTGCCGGACCGCGCGCACGACGTCGGCCATGACCTCGTGATTGAAGGCGCCCATGCAGCCGATGCGAAAGCTCGGAAACGGCGTCAGCGCGCCGCGGAACATGACGAAGCCCTGGCGCCACATGGCCTCGAAGAAGCGCTGCCGGTCGTAGGCCGGATCGGCCGGTTGATGGAAGGTCGCGATCACCGGCGCTGCGACCTCGTCGGGGAGCACGGTCGCGAAGCCCTGAGCCCGCAGGCCGTCGACCAGGCAGCGCCAGTTGCGCCGCACCCGCTCGAGGCGCGCTGCCTGTCCTTCGCGGGCGTATTGATGGAGGGCTGCGACCAGGGCCGCGATCGCCTGCCCGGGTGGGGTGAAGCGCCAGACCCCGGCATTCTCGAAGCTCCGCCACTGCCGGTGCAGATCGAGGCAGAACGAATGGCAACGGCCGGCCGCCGCCTCGAGCGCTGTGCGCCTGAGCAGCACCAGCCCGATCCCGGGCATGCCTTCGAGCCATTTGTTCGGCGACAGCACGATCGCCTCGGGGGCGAGCGCGCTGGCATCGAGCGGCAGGCCGCCGAAGGACGCGATCGCATCGATGATCAGGCCGATGCCGCGCTGCCGGCAGAGGGCGGCGATCGGCTCGATCGGGTTGAGCAGGCCGGTGCCGGTATCGACGTGGCAGACGACCAGATGGCTGATCCGGTGATCGGCGGCCAGCGCTGCCTCCAGCTGCCCGGCGCCGACCGGCTCGGTGATCGGCAGATCGACGGTCCTGTAGGGCACGCCGATCCCACCCGCGATCTGCTTGAGACGCTCGCCATAAAAGCCGTTGTTGACGATCAGGAGCTTCCGGTCGCGCGGCACCAGCGTGCCCAGCGTCGCTTCGTTGGCGGTGTTGCCGGTCCCCTGGATCGGCACGGTGACATAAGCATCGCGACCGCTCACGAGGTCGACCAGAGTTGCGCGGAACTCGGCGGTCATGGCGAGCAGGTCCGGCTCGTTGGGAGTGAAGTCGCGGAGCATCGCCTGCTTGGTCGCGACGCTGGTGGTCACCGGACCCGGGGTCAGGATGATCCGCTCGGTCGGCCTGTCCATATCCTCTCTGCCTGCTGGGGGCCTGCTCAGGACACGATCGGGAGGTCTTGAGCTTTGTAGCAGCGCGTGGCCGCCGGCGCCACGCCCCTACGGCACGAGCCGTTTCGACATCAGATGGCGGCGATGATCGACGAAGCCCGCGCGCCGATAGAGGTTGAGCGCCCGGTTGCCATGCTCGACCTCGAGGTAGAGCCGCAGCAGCCCGAGCCGGCGCGCCTCCAGCTCGGCCAGCGCCAGCACCCGCGACCCAAGGCCGCGGCCGCGCACTTCGGCGACCAGAAAAAGCTCGTCGATGTAGCCGTCCCGGCCACCGGATTCGAGGCTGAAGCTCCAGGTGAGGATGACATAGCCGATCGCCCGCCCGCCCTGCCGCACCAGCCAGGCGCCGGCCAGCGCGTCGCCATCGACCAGCCGGGCCAGCGCCTGCGGCTGCCGCTCCTCGTCGAAGGTCAGACCATCCTCAGCGTAGTAGGCGCGGACCAAAGTTTCGAGCAGGACCACATCTGCGGTTCCGACCGGCATCAGCGCCGGTCGATCCGGCTCCTCTTTGATCGCGCTGGCGAGCGTGCCGCTCATGATGCTGCCGGTCAGCGGATGAGGTGGACGGAGACGGCGAGGCCAAGGCTGGCCCAGGCGCGATCGGCAGTCAGCACCGGCAGGCCACGGTCGATGGCGAGCGCCAGACATGCCCGATCGCCGAGCGACAAGCCGGCCCCGCGCGTGGACGGCCATAGCGATGTCACCTGAAAGGCGTGCACCCGCTCGAAGGGTACCCACTCGATCTGGAAGCGCTCGAGGCGCGCTGGCAGCTGCTCGACCGGACGCTCGTCGCGCGCCAGCCTGAGCAGAACCTCGGCAAGGTTGAGCGTCGACATGCAGGCAACTGGCAGCGCGTCCAGCACCTCATCCTGGCCCGGCTCGTCGAACAGGAAGGCAAGCAGCGCCGACGCGTCGAGCACGACCAAGGGCGTCTCAGCTCCCCTACTCGAGCTCCTCGCGCGCAGCCTGCCGTCGACGCTCGGCGATGAAGTCCTCGACCACGTTCGTGGGCTTGTTGCCGCCATAGAGCTTGTCGATGAAGGCCTGCAGATCCTGCGCTTCGCGCAGCAGTTGCTTCCTGGTCATTGAGCGCTCTGGTCTTTCCATGGCAGCGTCAGCCAGAATTGCGCGCGCCTCGGCCTCCATGCTGCGGCCGTGTCCGGCGGCCCGGAGGCGCAGCCGGCGGTGCACCTCATCCGGCAGGTTCCTGATGTTCAGCGTCGCCATCACGACAACGTAGGCATTGTTGGCACTGTCGCCAAGAAGGACCGGCCGCAACGGCTCAGGCGACGGATCAGGCGCGCTCATGCAGCGATGAGGAAGTTTCATCCGCGGGTCAGGGCAACCTGGCCTATGTTTGGCCCCGAGATATGGGGAGAGGGACAATGGCCGAGCAGCGGAGGCCGGTGCTGACCGGCGGCTGTCAATGCGGTGCGGTGCGCTATGCGTTGTACGCGGAGCCGATCTCGGGCGACATCTGCCACTGCCGGATGTGTCAGCGGGCGGCGGGCAATCTGTTCACGGCGTCCGCCGGGATCGGCCTTAGCGACTTCGCCTGGACCAAGGGCGCGCCTGCGACCTGGCAGAGCAGCTCGATCGCCGAGCGCGGCTTCTGCGGCCGCTGCGGGACGCCGCTCTCGTTCCGCGATCTGGGCCGGGACAAGATCTCGCTGATGGTCGGCAGCCTGGACGAGCCGGCACGCGCGCGGCCGACCAAGCAGGTCGGGATCGAGAGCCGCGTGCCGTGGCTGGAAGAAGTCCTGGCGCTGCCCGGCAAGACCACCGAGGAGGACCCGCCGCCCGGCGGCCTCGATGCGCTCCAGAACTACCAGGACCCGGCCGGGCGCTGACCGCATAGACCCTCCGGGCCCTGGCGCTGCCGGCGGCCGATCCGTTCGGACCAGGCGCTAAGCGCCCGGTCGCCGTAGGTGCCTTGATCCGCGCCGCAGGTGCCGATCCGTGCCCGCCGGCTATGGCCGCGGCGCCGAAGCCGGGTGCCAGCCGGCGCTACATGTGCCCGAGCTCGAAGCCGATGCAGGACAGGTCGAACTCGGCGAGGCCCGCCTCCAGATAGTCGGCGAGCAGCGGCGTGCCGAGCAGGTAGTTGATCGTGTGCCGCTCGCGCACGTCCTGGACCTCGCCCATGATGTCGTCCCAGTCGTCGAGGGTGCCGTCGCCGCGGCCGAGCCAGGTGAGCGCCAGCAGATCCTCGAGCTCCTCGTCGTTCAGCCCCTCGAGGAAGCTCTTGAGCTCCTCGAAGGTCGGATCGTCGGCGTAGTCCTCCAGGATCGAGGTCATCTGGTCGTCGGTCGGGTTGGAGCCCTCGTCGAGCTCCTCCGGGTCGACCTTGACGTCCAGCTCGCGCGCCTTGACGACCACGAAGCAGACGGTGTCGGGATTGATTCTGAGCTCGGCCATGGTCTTAGAACCCATAGAGGGCGGCGGGGTTTTCGGCCAGGATGCGGTTGCGGGTCGTCTCGTCGGGCGCCCAGCTCTGCAAAAGGTCGAGCGCCCGGACGTCGTCGCGGACCGAAGGGTCAGTCTGGCCTGGATGCGGCCAGTTGCTCGCCCACAGCATGCGCTCGGGCGCGGCCCCGATCAGCGCGCGGGCGAGCACGCTCACGTCCTCGTATTCGGGCGGCCCCGAGCGCGAGCTCTCGTAGGGCGCCGAGAGCTTGATCCAGAGCCGCCCGGTCTCGAGCAGGCCGAGCAGGCTCCTGAAGGCCGGATGGTCGGGCGGCACCGGGTTCTGGAAGCGGCCGATGTGATCGATCACCAGCGTGCCCGGCAGGCCCCTCAGCAGCGCCTCGCGCTCGGGCAGCTCGCGGCCGTTGCACTGCAGCTGGACGTGCCAGCCGAAAGCATGCACCCGCGCCGCCATCTCCTCGAGGATCGACCAGGGCAGTACGCCGCCCTTGAACATGTGGAAGCGGATCCCGCGAGCGCCGTCCCGGGTCAGCCGCTCGAGCTCGGCATCCTCGGTGCTCCGGTCGACCACGACCACGGCGCGTGCCGCCTCGCCGAGCTCGGTGACCGCGTCCATCGTGCAGCGGTTGTCGGTGCCGTAGGCCGTGGGCTGGACCACCACCACCCGCTCGAGGCCGAGCTGCGCCTGCACCTGCCGATAGTCGTCGACGGTCGCGGGCGGCGGCAGGAAGGTCGCGGTCGGCGCCAGCGGGTAGCGGTCCTCGGGGCCATAGAAGTGCATATGGCAGTCGCAGGCGCCAGCTGGCGGCTGGACCTTCGGGCGGCGGTCATGCATGGCGCTCCTCCTCTGGCTCAGCTCGTGCCCCCGCGCCAACGCGCCAACCGCGTCGCGTGTTCCGGATTGACCGCCCCGGCGGGCGCCCGCCCTTGAAGGATCTCCGCTACTTGGCGGGTGGTCTCGAGCGCCTGGTGGGCGATCGCCTGGGGCACGAGGCCGCCGATGTGCGGGGTTGCGATCACGTTCGGCAGCGCTGCGAGCGTGGGCGACGGCATCTGGTCCGGCGCCCGGCCGACGTCCATGGCAAAGCCCGCGATCCGGCCCTCGCGGAGCGCCGCCTCGAGGGCTGCCTCGTCGATCAGATTACCCCGGGAGACATTGATCAGGTAGGCCGACGGGCTTCATCCAGCCAAGCTCGTCCTGACCGATCAGCTTCTCGGTCTCCTCGGTCGCCAGTGCCAGGACGACCACGAAGTCGGCCTCGACCAGGAGCGTGCCGAGGTCGGTCTGGCGGAGCTCGGGCTCGACCACGCGCACGAAGGGATCGTTGATCAGGATGCGCATGCCGAGCGCCAGGCCGAGCTGGGCGAGCCGGGTCCCGATGTGGCCGTAGCCGACGATGCCGAGCGTGCTGCCCCGCAGCTGCCGGCCCATGCGCACCGCAGGCATGCCACCGGTCCGGTAGGCGAGCGTCGCGTCCGTGATGCCACGGGCGAGCTCGACCATGAAGCCAACCGTCAGCTCGGCGACCGAATCGACGAAGCCCGGGCTCGCGCGCGTCACCAGAATGCCCTGCGCCGAGGCGGCACCGACGTCGATGTTTCGGATGTCCACGGCGCAGCGCACGCAGGCCACGAGCTCGGGCAGGCGCGCGAACACCGCCGCCGAGCCGGCGGTCATACGATCGGAAACGATGACCTCGCAGCCCTGGGCCAGCCCGATCAGCTCGTTGGCGCCGAGCGCGCCGCCGCTCTCGTTCAGCCGGACCTCGCCCAGCTGGCGCAGGCGGCCCAAAGCCTCGTCGCCGTAGTAGTCACGCCGCATCTGGTCGGCGTGGGTCAGAACGATCCTGGCCATGACGCCTTCCCGATCTGCGCCTCGGTTGACCGCAACCTAGGCCGATCCCCCGCGCGCGGCTAGCCCGTTCCGGTTTCTTATGGGCGATCGCGGTGTGCCGAGGCGCAGCCAATGGTTGGCAGGTACGGGCAGATCGCGAAGCTTTGCACCGCACGGCTACGCCCTCCTACCCGCGCCATGGCCCGCCCGATCCTATCCCTGCTCGGCGTCGCGCGCCGTCCGCCGCCGCGCATGCAGGACGGCACCGGCAGCCAGGACCAGCGCGCCCAGCCCCAAGGCGAGATAGCCGAGGCGATGGAGCCAGGGCACGAACGCGCCGATGCGCTCGCCGATGACGTAGACGCCGAGGCCCCAGGCGCCGACCCAGAGCGCCGCGCCGATGCCGTTGTAGGCGAGGAAGCGCCACCAGCCCATGCCGACGGTGCCCGCGACGAAGCCGTTCAGCTGGCGCACGATCACGAAGAACCGGGCGACCAGCACCACCTCGCCGCCGAAGCGCTCGAAGAACTTCTCGACCTTGTCCAGACGGTCGCCGGTGATCCCGATCCGGGCGCCATAGCGAACGACCAGGCGGCGGCCGCCGAACCGGCCGACCGCGAAGCTCAGATTGTAGCCGAGCACGGCCGCGACCCAGGCGCAGGCGAGCAGCGGCACGATGTGCAGATCGCCCTTGGCGGCCAGCGCCGCGCCCGCGATCAGCAGGGTCTCGCCGGGCAGCGGCAGTCCGAAGGATTCGAGCAGCAGGCCGGCAAACACCACGGCGTAGCCATAGTGCTCGAGGTAGGGCGCGATCACGGCGAAGGTACCGTGCAGCGTGCTCATGGCGGGCGCTGGCGACCCTGCGGCGGGCGGCGGCCGGGCGCGGCCAAGCTCAACGGCCCTGGTAGCGCGGCGGCCGGCGCTCGAGAAAGGACTGGCGACCTTCCCCTGCGTCCGCCGTGGCACCACAGGCCATGCTCGCCGGCACCTCGAGGGTGGCGGCGGGCGAGGTCGGCAGCGCCGCAGCGATCAGGCGCTTGGCGGCCTGGACCGCGAGCGGTGCGTTGGTTGCGATCTGCTGCGCCAGCTCCCGCGCGCGGCCCATGAGCGCATCACCAGCCACGACCTCGGTGACCAGCCCGAACGCCTCGGCCCGGGCCGCATCGACCGGCTGGCCCGTGAGGATCATGTGCTTGGCGCGACCCGGCCCGATCAGGCGCGGCAGGCGCTGGGTCCCGCCCCAGCCCGGCAGCGCGGCGATGGTCACCTCGGGCAGGCCGAGGCGGGCCTCGGCGGCGGCGATCCGGAGGTCGGCGCAGAGCGCGAGCTCGAGGCCGCCGCCGAAGGCGATGCCGTTGATCGCCGCGATCACCGGCGGCGACAGCCCGGCCAGCCGGTCGAACAGGCGATGGCCGCGCAGGCCCCAGCTCGGGCCGAACTCCTGGGGCGTGAGCGCGGTCCACTCCTTGATGTCGGCGCCGGCGCAGAACGCCCGGCCCGCGCCGGTCAGGATCACCGCCCGGCAGTCGCGGTCCGCCTCGAGCTCGCTCAGCACCGCCTCCAGCGCGTCGAGCATGGCGCCATCGATCGCGTTCAGCTTGTCGGCGCGGTTCAAAGTCAAGGTAACGATAGCCTCGTCCCGCTCCACCAGGATGCGCGGCGCAGTCATGGCGAACTCCCTCAGTCGCTAGCCGTCGTCGGCTTCCTCTGGCTCATAGAGCAGGACCGCGCGTTCGGCCAGATCGCGGGCGGTGGTCAGGCCGTCGACGACCACGGCATCGGCGCCGGCCGCGCGCATCGTGGCCACGCTCGCCTCATCGGGAACCCGGGCGAGCAGCCGGAGTTCCGGATAGAGGGCGCGCGCCAGGCTGACCACCCGCTCGCCGCCGGTGCGGGTGGGCAGCGCCACGACCATCAGCCGGGCGCGGTCGACGTGGGCTGCGCGCAGCACGTCGGCGCGGGCCGCGTTGCCGAAATAGACCGGCAGCCGATGACTGGTGCGCACCCGCTTGGGGTCGTAGTCGAGCACCAGCACCGGCATGCCGAGGCCGACCAGGTGGCGGGCGAGCGCCATGCCGACCTGGCCGAAACCGGCGATCACGACATGGTCGTGAACGCCCAGAGTTTGGCTGTCGAGATCGCTGAGGGAGGCCCTGGCCGGCCCTTCCAGGCGGTCCAGAAGCGGGCGGGCGGCGGCGGCCGCGAGCGCGGTCGCGGCCATCGACAGCACGACCGCGGGCGTCAGGGTCTGCACGGTCGTGGCGCCGACCAGGCCGCGCCCTGCGGCCAACCCAAGCAGGACAAACGCGAACTCGCTGCCCTGGGCGAGCAAGGCGCCGAGCTCGAGCGCCAGGCGGGCGGGGAAGCGGAGCGCCAGCGCGAGCGCGCAGAGCAGCGCCCCCTTGACCAGCAGCAGACCGACGGCGAGCGCCAGGATCGTGCCGAGATGGGCGGCCGTGAAGTGCAGGTCGACGGTCATGCCGACGGTCATGAAGAAGAGGCCGAGCAACAGGCCCCGGAACGGACCGATGTCGGCGGCGATCTGGTGCCGGTACTCGGTGTCGGCGACCATCAGGCCGGCGACGAACGCGCCCAGCGCCATCGACAGGCCCGCCTGCTGGGTCGCGAAGCTGGCGCCGAGCACGAGCAGGACCGCGGTCGCGGTGAACACCTCCTCGGCATCGATCGCGGCGATGAAGCCGAGCACAGGGCGCAGCAGGTAGCGGGCGAAGACGACCACGACCAGGGTCACCAGCACCGCCTTGCCGAGGGCGACCGCGAGCGCCTTGACCAGCGAGCCGGCGCTGCCGCCGAGCGCGTCGACCAGCACCAGGAGCGGCCCGACCGCGAGGTCCTGGACCAGGAGGATCGCGATTGCGACCCGGCCGAGCTGGGTGAGGGTCCGGCCGAGGTCGGCGATCACGCGCAGCACCACCGCGGTCGACGACAGCGCGAGCGCGCCGCCGACGATGATCGCCTGGTTGACGGACAGGCCGAGGCCCGAGACCACCAGGGCGATGCCGGCGGCGGTGACCAGGAGCTGGGTCAGGGCGAGCGTGTAGACCCGGGCGCCGAACAGGCGCAGGCGCTCGATCTTGAGCTCGAGGCCGAGGTTGAACAGCAGGAACACGACGCCGAGCTCGGCGAGCAGCTGGACCGCTCCGAGGTCGTGGACCAGGGCGAAGCCGGATGGCCCGATCACCGCGCCGCCGATCAGGAAGCCGAGCACCGTGCCCAGGCGCAGGCGCACGAACAGCGCCGCGAAGGCCACGAAGATCAGCAGGATGATCAGGGTTTCCCGCACGCTGCCGAACCGCCGAGTTTGCTTACCGCCGTGTGCACAACTGCCGCGCGATCTGTATAGAGGCGGAGCGGCGCCCCGGCTAGCGCAGGCGTCGCAGGTGTTGGCGTCGGCTGACGCCGGCTTGGTTTGTCCGGCTGACGCCGGTGGGGCTCAGGCCAGGCGCTCAGCAAAGGCGGCAGTGGTCTGTGCGAGCTCGCTGACGACCTCGGCGTCGGTCCGGCCGGAGCGCTTCAGGACGTGGAACGAATGATCCGCGGTCGGCAGGACGTGCAGGGTCGCGCGCGCGCCGAGCCCGGTGCAGATCGGCCGCAGCAGGCCGAGATCGGCGAGCTGATCGCGCTCGCCCTGGAGGAACAGCATCGGCACGGCCACGTTGGCGAGATGCTCACCGCGCTCGGTCGACGGCCGGCCGGCGGCGTGCAGTGGAAAGCCGAAGAAGACCAGGCCGCGCACCCCTTCGAGCGGCGCTTCGGCGGCCGCGAGCGAGGTCATGCGCCCGCCCATCGACTTGCCGCCGGCGAGCAGCGGCAGATCGGGCGCCAGCGCGTGGCCGGCCGCAATCGCGGCGCGCACGGTCGCAAGCAGGGTCGCGCGCAGGTCCGGCCGCCGGCCGCCCGCCTCCATGTAGGGGAACTGATAGCGGAACGTGGCCACGCCGACCCCCGCCAGCGCCGCGCTCATCTCGACCATGAACCGATGACGCATACCGGCCCCGGCGCCATGAGCGAAGACCAGCAGCCAGCGGGCGTCCGCCGGCCGCAGCAGCAGCGCCGACACCTCACCCTTGCCCGGGCTCGCTTCGAACTGCGAGCCGATGGCCTCGATCGCGTTCTGCGCCGCCATGCGGATCACCTTCTGGCCCGGCCGGCGTTGAAGCCGGCGCCGTCAACGGTTACCATCGCCCCAGACTGAACCTCGAACAACAGCAACCATCAGCTTCATCAGGGGGCAACAAGGATGCGCATTAGCAAAGCGGCCGGCTTGGCCGCACTACCGCTCGCCGTCACGTGGATGGCATTCACCGGGATGGCATTGACCGGGATGGCATGGCCCGCCAGCCAGGCCGACGCGGCCGCGCCCGGCGAGATCACGATCGTGCTCTCGGAAGAGCCGGACATCATCGACCCCTGCGAGGCCAGCCGCTCGAATGTCGGCCGGATCGTCAAGCAGAACGTCACCGAGACCCTGACCGAGATCGATCCCAAGGACGGCAGCATCACGCCCAGGCTCGCGACCTCCTGGCAGCAGATCGATCCTCTCACCTGGCGGTTCAAGCTGCGCGAGGGGGTCAAATTCCACGACGGCGAGCCGTTCAACGCCGAGACCGCGAAGACCGCGATCCTGCGCACGCTCGATCCGCGCATCGACTGCGAGATCCGGATCAAGTTCTTCGGCGGCATGGAGGTGACGCCGGTCCCGGTCGACGACTATACGCTCGACATCAAGACCAAGGAGCCGGCGCCGATCCTGCCGACCATGATGGGCACGATGACCATCACCTCGCCCAACACGGTCGAGGGCGAGCGCACCCGCGATCCGGTCGGCACCGGGCCCTACCGCTTCGTCAGCTGGACGCCCGGCACCAGCGTCGTGCTCGAGCGTTTTCCGGACTATTGGGGCGACAAGCCGGAGGTCGAGAAGGTGACCTACGTGTTCCGCGGCGAATCGGCGGTGCGCGCGGCCATGGTCGAGACCGGCGAGGCCGACATAGCACCCAACATCGCGGTCCAGGACGCGACCGATCCGAAGCATGGACTTCAGCTACCTCAACTCGGAGACCTCGAGCTTCCGGATCGACGTCACCAAGCCGCCGCTCGACGATCTGCGGGTGCGCAAGGCGCTCAACCTCGCGATCGACCGCGACGCGATGATCGGCACGATCTTCAGCAAGGACGTGGTCAAAGCGACCCAGATGGTGGTGCCGAGCATCAACGGCTACAACCCGGACCTGAAGCCCTGGCCCTACGATCCGGCGCAGGCCAAGGAGCTGCTGGCCGCCGCCAAGGCCGACGGCGTGCCGGTGGGCAACGAGATCGTGATCATCGGCCGGCTCGGCATCTACCCGAACGCGACCGAGCACGCCGAGGCGGTGATGGCGATGCTCAAGGACGTGGGCTTCAACGTCAAGCTCAACATGCTCGAGGTCGCCGAGTGGGTCGACACCTACACCAAGCCCTACGCCGAGGACCGCGAGCCGCAGCTGGTCCAGGCCCAGCACGACAACAACAACGGCGATGCGGTCTTCACCGTCTTCTTCAAGTACCACTCCGACGGCGCCCAGTCGGTGCTGAGCGACCCCAAGCTCGACCAGTTGATCGAGCACGCGACGGTCGCGACCGGCGATGACCGCAAGCAGACCTGGCAGGAAGCCTTCCGCATGATCCACGAGGACCTGGTGCCCGACATGATGATGTTCCACATGGTCGGCTACACGCGGGTCGGCCCCCGGGTCGACTTCACCCCCGACATCTCGACCAACAGCGAACTCCAGGTCGCCCACGTCAAGTTCAAGTAGCTTTCCCCACGCCCCGGCGGCGCGGCGGCCAACCCCGCGCCGCCGGCCGACGACCACAGTTGAACGGGCGCGGGCGAGAGCCGACATCTTCCATGCGCAAACCGTAATCGAGGTCACGACATGGCGCGTGCCAAGCCATCGGAACCCGGCTCCGCAGTCCGAACCTTCACGGCGGTGATCGAGCCCGACGAGGAGGACGGCGGCTATGTCGTGACCTTCCCGGCGATCCCGGACCTCGCCACTCAGGGTGAGACCATCGAGGAAGCGCGCCTGATGGCCGAGGACTGCCTTCGCGGCTATCTCGAGGTCCTGCGCGAGACCGGCCGCCCCCTGCCGGCGCCGGGCGCGACCATGCCGAACGAACACGCCACGACCATCGAGCTCCAGATCGCCACGGCATGAGCCGCCAGCTCCCGACGCTCCGGCCCCGGGAGGTCATGCGAGCACTGGAGCGAGCCGGCTTCCTTCTTCTCCGAGTGAAGGGCAGCCATCACTACTTCCACCACCCCAACCGCCCCGAACTCCTCGTCTGTGTCCCGGTCCACCCGGGCGATCTCAAGCGTTCCGTCGTGCGCTCGATCCTCCGCCAAGCCGATCTCAGCGTCGATCAATTCGTCGACTTGATCTAGTGCCAAGGCGGTGAAGAGTTCGCTGACTTCACCAACCTTTCAGACAGCGCCTTCTCTGTGGCCGCGAACGAGAGTAGGGCACTGTCAGTGCTTCTTGTCCTTCGGCGGATGCGGATCGTTGCCAGGCGGCACTGTATCCGAAATCGCGCCACTGACCGCCGCGACCTTGAATGCGTACTTCGCCGCCTCCGAGACCGCGGACGATTTCTTTGGCACGCCCTCAGCCTCGCGCTGGGTGGGAAAGTGCCGCTGGCGCGCTGGGCGTGGGGCTTTTTCACGGCCCACTCGTCGCGCTTTCGCACGACGTAACGGTCGCTGTCTTTCGCCATAGGTGATCTCCTACGAATTTGACGCTGTATACAGTATATAGCCAAAGTGAAGTTGATCAACGCAAGATACAGTATGCGTGACCACGGGCAACGGCTCTCACACGCGGTAAGCGGAGCGGCGCCCGGTCCTTGATCGGCAGCGGAGGGAAGTGCATGGTCGAGGCTTAGAAAGACTCCGCCGGGGAGGTCGTAGGCGCGGAGTGCTCACGGAGACACGCGCCGGAAGGCGTGGCATAGGCCCGGGGAGACGTGTTGGGCGAGTATCTGGCCAGGCGGGCGGTGGCGAGCTTTATGTCGCTCGCTGGCTTGATCGTGCTCGTGTTTTTTCTCGCGCGGCTGACCGGGGATCCGACCAATCTTTATCTGCCGCTCGATGCCTCGCTCGAGGCAAGGGCGGAGTTTTCCGCCAAGCATGGGTTCGATGATCCGCTGATCACGCAGTTCGGGCGGTTCCTGGGCGATCTGGCGCGCTTCGATCTCGGGGTCTCGATCAGGAAGGCGCGGCCTGCCCTCGAGGTCGTGCTGGAGGCCTTTCCCACGACGCTGACGCTCGCGGCGATCACCATGAGCGGGGCGGTGGCGCTGGCGCTGGTGGTGGGCTCGCTGGCCGCCGTGCAGCCGGGGGGGCCGTTCGATCGGATCGCGAGCGTGATTTCGCTGGCCGGTGCCTCCGCGCCCGATTTCTGGGTCGCGATCACCGGGATTCTGCTGTTCGCGGTCACGCTCGGGTGGCTGCCGACCTCGGGCACCGGCACGCCCTGGCATTGGGTGATGCCGATCGCGGTGCTGCTGATCCGGCCGTTCGGGCTCCTGGTGCAGGTGGTGCGCGGGGCCATGATCGGGGCGCTGTCCTCCGCCTACGTCAAGACGGCGCGTGCGAAAGGGGTGCGCGAGCGGAGCGTCATTTTCGTGCATGCGCTGCGCAATGCGATGCTGGCCGTGATCACGGTCGCGGGCGATCAGGCGGCCGGGATCGTCAATGGCGCCGTGATCGTCGAGACCGTGTTCGGCTTCCACGGGGTCGGCAAGCTGATGATCGATTCGATCATCCAGCGCGACTTCGCGATCATCCAGGCCTCGATCCTGGTGACCGCGGCGGCGATCTTCGTCATGAACATCGCGATCGACCTCGCCTATGCGGCGCTCGATCCCCGGATCCGGCACGCGTGACCATGGCGAGCGCTGCCGAGACGCTCGCTGCCGCGCCGGTTCAGTCGAGCTGGCGGCAGGCACTCGCCATGCTCGGGCGCGACAAGTTCGCGCTCGCCGCGGCGCTGTATCTGCTGCTGATGGTGCTGTGCGCGCTGTTCGGGCCGTGGCTGCTGAGCGACCAGGCGACTGGCATGAACCTGCGCGCGCGCAACGCGCCGCCCTTCACGCTCGAGCGCGGCTGGCTGTACCTGCTCGGCGCCGATGCTCTCGGGCGCAGCATCCTCGCCCGGATCGTGGTCGCCGCCCGCAACACACTCGGTGTCGCCGCCGCGGCGGTCACGCTCGCGTTGCTGATCGGCGCCTCGCTCGGCCTGATCGCGGGCTACCGGGGCGGCTGGCTCGGCAATCTGATCCTCCGGGCTGCCGACATCGTCATGAGCTTTCCCTCGCTGCTGCTGGCGGTGGTCGTGCTCTACATGTTCGAGCCGCGGGTCGCCAATCTGGTCCTGGTGCTCGCGGTCACGCGGGTCCCGGTCTATCTGCGCACCACCCGCGCCGAGGTGCTCGAGATCCGCGAGCGCCTGTTCGTCTCGGCTGCCCGCGTCATGGGCGCCGGCAGCTTACGGATCGTGCTCCGGCACATCGCACCCAGCGTGCTGCCGACCCTGATCACGGTCGCGACCCTCGACTTCGCCTTCGTGATGCTCGCGGAATCGGCGCTCTCGTTCCTCGGCATCGGCATCCAGCCGCCCGAGGTCACCTGGGGCCTGATGGTCGCGCAAGGCCGCAATTACCTCTCCGTCGCCTGGTGGCTGGCGTTCTGGCCCGGGCTTGCGATCATGCTGACCACGCTTGCCCTCAACCTGCTCTCGAGCTGGGTCCGGATCGCAACCGACCCGGTGCAGCGCTGGCGCCTCGAGGTGCCCGGCGAGCGCGCATGACGGGGGCCCCGCACCTGCTCGAGGTCGAGGACCTCGCGGTCGAGTTCGACACCGCCCATGGCAAGGTGCACGCCGTCAACGGCATCGGCTACCATCTCGACGGCGGTGAGGTGCTGGCGATCCTCGGCGAGAGCGGCTCCGGCAAGAGCGTCCAGGCCGCCGCCATCCTGGACCTGATCGACAGCCCGCCCGGCTGGATCACCGCCGGTCGCGTGCGCTACCGCGGCCAGGATCTCCTGACCATGCCGGCGGGCGCCAGGCGGGAGATCAACGGCCGCAAGATCGCGATGATCTTCCAGGATCCGCTCGCCCATCTCAACCCGGTCTACAGCGTCGGCTGGCAGATCGCCGAGACTTTCCGCGCCCATGGCGCCGCCTCCCGCAGCGCCGCCGGTAAAAAAGCCGTCGAGCTGCTCGAGCGGGTCGGCATTCCGGAGCCGGCGCGGCGCGCCCATGACTACCCGCATCAGTTCTCGGGCGGTCAGCGCCAGCGGGTGATGATCGCGATCGCGCTGGCGCTGCGGCCTGAGGTCCTGATCGCCGACGAGCCGACCACCGCCCTCGACGTCACCGTCCAGGCCCAGATCCTGGCGCTCTTGAAGGAGCTCCAGGCGGACACCGGCATGGGTCTGATCCTGATCACCCACGACCTCGGCGTGGTCGCGGAGATGGCCGACCGGGTGGCCGTGATGCACGCCGGCAAGATCGTCGAGACCGGACCGGTCCGCCAGGTCTTCCACGCGCCCGCCGACCCCTACACACAACGCCTGATGGCCGCCATCCCGGGGCGGGCAGCGTCCGCTGGCCGAACTTCAGAAGTGACGGAGCCGAACGGGGCGCTGCTGAGGGTCAAGGGGCTCTGCAAACACTACGAGATCACTACGGGCATGATGCGCCGCAGGACCGGCGAGGTGCTGCGCGCCGTCGACGACGTGAGCTTCGAGCTGCGCGCCGGTGAGACGCTGGGGCTGGTCGGCGAATCCGGTTCCGGCAAGTCGACGCTTGCCCGCACGCTGCTCCGCCTGGACGAGCCGACCGGCGGCCGTGCCGAGTATCGCGGCCGGGACGTGTTCGCACTGCCGCCGGCCGAGCTCCTTCGCCTGCGGCGGCAGATCCAGGTCGTGTTCCAGGACCCCTACGCCTCGCTCAACCCGCGCATGACGGTAGCCCAGATCGTGGCCGAACCCTGGTCGATCCACCGGAGCCTGCTGCCCAAGGCGAAACGGCAGAGCCGGGTCTGCGAGCTGCTCGAGCAGGTCGGCATGCAGCCGGAGCACGCCAGGCGCTATCCGCATCAGTTCTCGGGCGGCCAGCGCCAGCGGATCGCGATCGCCCGCGCATTGGCACTGCGGCCGGAGCTGATCATCTGCGACGAGGCAGTCTCGGCGCTCGACGTCTCGATCCAGGCCCAGGTGATCGCGCTGCTCGCCGAGCTGCAGCGGAGCTTCGGCCTCGCCTATCTGTTCATCGCCCACGACCTCGCGGTGGTCCGCGACTTCGCCGACCGCGTGCTGGTGATGTACCGGGGCCAGATCGTCGAGCAGGGCCCGACCGAACGCATCTTCGAGCGTCCGGAGCACCCCTACACCCGCGCCCTGCTCGCCGCGAGCCCGGTCCCCGACCCGGATGTCCGGCACCGCTCCGTGCGTCAATAGCACTTCAGATCCCGGATCGTCCGATCGGCGAGCGTGCTCTTTTGCGCAGGGGCCGCGCGCCGGAACTGTCGGCGATCGCTGGCGTTGACGCCAAAGTCGGCGCGACGATGGGGGGGAGGGAATCATGCGCGTGCTACATCGAACCCAGCCGCCGCACGCACCGGGCCGGATCACCCGGACCGCCACGGCCGGCCGCTAGCGAAACGACTCCGGCTTAGCGAGGGTCGCGATCACCTCGTCGAGCGGGTGCCCGGCGCTGCGCCAGGCTTCCGGCGAGTTCTGCCCGAGCGGTGTGCCCGCGACAAAGGCGTAGAGCGCGGCCGCGCCCTCGAAGGTCAGCGGCGTGAGGTCCGCGTCCGCGAACGTCCTGGCGATCTCCTCCATCTCGCCGACCCAGCGGTGCGCTTTGGGCACCATGGCCGGCACGCTTCGTTGCATGCGCTCGAGCATGGCCGCCTGGCTCTGGGCAAGCTCCGCATGCAGGGCCTCGCTCACGCCGAGACGCGCGGCCGCGACCATCAGCTCGGTCATGATCGCCGTGGTGCCCTTGGTGAGCGCCGCGTAGCACATCTTGACCGCCGACGCGTCGCCCGGGCGCTCGCTGACGATGCGGACATCGAGGCCGTGGTCACGGAGCTCGGCGAACTCGCGGGCGGCAGCACTCGAGGCATAGAAGCGCGTGCCGGCGGCGTCCGGCTTGGGCGGCGGGCCGATGATGCCGGCGTCGACGAAGCGGGCGCCCGCGGCCTCGACGACCGCGCCGACCCGGCGGGCGGTCGCGGGCGCGATCGCGTTGCAATCGACGTAGAGCAGATCGCTGCCGGTCGCGCGCAGCGCGGCCGCGATCCGCTGCGCCAGCGCCTCCGCCTGCGCCGGCACCAGGATCGACAGGAGCGCATCGGCCTCGCGCACGAGCGCCGCGTCACCGGCGAGATCCTCGATGCCGGCCCTGGCAGCGAGCGCCCGGGTGCGCTCGCTCCGGCCGGCAAGACAGGTCACGACTCGCAAGCCCTTGGCCTTGAGCACGGCGCCGACGCTATGGCCCATGTCACCCGGCGCCATGATGCCAACGGTCGAGATCGCCATGGTCATCTCCTCACGTCCGGCGGACCATCGCGAGCCCGATCCCGGCCCCGATCAGCAGCGAGCCCGAGATCCGGTTGCGCAGCAGGAGGCGGGGCCGGCTCTGGAACCAGCTCCGGGTCCAACCGGCGGCGACCCCCCAGAGGGCTGTGAACACGAAGCCGATCACGAGAAAGCTGATCCCGAGGAGCACGAGCTGCGGCCCGAGCGGCCGCCCGGGATCGACGAACTGCGGGAAGAACGCGGCCAGGAACAGCAGGCTCTTGGGATTGGCGATCGTGACCAGGAAGCCTTGCGCCAGCAGCCGCTTGCCCTCGACCGGCCGCAGGTCCGCCGGGTCCGCAGGCGCCCGCCACTGCTGGATGCCGAGCCAGACCAGCCAGGCGACGCCGGCCCAGCGCAGGACCTCGAACCCCTCGGCCAGCAGCAGCATCAGCGAAGTCATCCCAACGATCGTGAGGGTCAACTGCACGCCGATCGCGAGCACCGCCCCGGTGACCGTGAGCAGCGCGCGGTCGGCTCCGAAGGCGAGACTGTGGGAGACGGTCAGCAGCACGCTCGGTCCCGGCAGCAGGATCATGACCGTGGTCGCCAGCACGAACGCCAGATAGAGCTCGAGATTCACGTGCCTGCCCTCCCCTCGCCGGCCCCGACACTCCGCGGCCCCGGGGCCGGTCGACAAGCGGCGCAGTTTGCCAGATGATGCCCCGAGGTCCATCCCCAATTCCGCGAGCGAACGCTTGAGCGAGCCCTTCCGGATCCGGACAGAGATCGACCTCGAGGCCGACGGCAAGCGGTTCGGCACGTTCGATGTGCCGCATTCGTCCAACGAGTCCGCCTGGGGCGCGTTGCGCGTGCCGATGGTCGTGATCAAGGGTGGCAGCGGCCCGACGCTCTTGTTCACCGGCGGCAATCACGGCGACGAGTACGAGGGCCCGATCGCGCTCCTGAAGCTCGCCCGTCGGCTCGAGCCCGCGGCGATCCGCGGCCGCCTGATCCTGCTGCCGGCGCTCAACCTGCCGGCCGTGCTCGCCGGGACCCGGGTCTCGCCGGTCGATCAGATCAACATGAACCGGGCCTTTCCGGGCGATCCGCGCGGCACGCCCACCCTGATGATCGCGGACTACGTGCGAAGGCGGCTTGTGCCGATGTGCGATGCCGTGATCGATCTGCACTCGGGCGGCAAGACCCTCAATTTCGTGCCGTTCTGCGGCATGCACGTGCTGCCCGATCCGGCGCAGATGGCGGCGACCAAGGCCGCACTGCTGGCGTTCGGCGCCCCGCTCAGCCTGGTGATCCAGGAGTTCGACGTGGCCGGCATGCTGGATACCGCGGTCGAGGAGCTGGGCAAGCCCTTCCTGTTCACCGAGCTCGGAGGCGGCGGTACCGCGACCGCTTTGACCGTGGCGATCGCCGAGCGCGGCATCTCGAACCTGCTCTGCCATTTCGGCCTGATCGACGGACGGGTGGCGCCAGCCCCGACCCGTCTGATGCACAGCCCGGATGCGTCCTGGTTCGTGATCGCCGACGATCGCGGCATGCTCGAGATGCTGGCCGATCTCGGCGCCGAGGTCGCAGCCGGCCAGCCGATCGCGCAGATCCACGACGTCGAGAAGCCCGCGCACCTGCCCGCCGTCTACCGCGCGGCCCGGAGCGGCCTCCTGATCGGCCGCCACGCGCCCGGTCTGATCAAGCCCGGCGATTGCCTGGCCGTGCTGGCGACCGACTACGGGCCCGGCTGATGGCGGAACTCACCCAGGGGACGATCTGGCGGGCGCGCCAGGCGATCGCACCCTTCATCCGCAAAACGCCGCTGGTCCGCTCCGAGGCGCTGAGCGCCCAGCTTGGCCGGAACGTTCATCTGAAGCTCGAGACCCTCCAGACGACCGGCGCCTTCAAGCTGCGCGGGGCGACCAACCGGCTGCTGCAGCTGAGCGATGCCGAGCGCGCGCGGGGCGTGGTCGCAGTCTCGACCGGCAATCATGCGCGCGCGGTCGGCCATGCGGCGCGCATCCAGGGGGTGCCCGCGGTGGTCTGCATGTCGCCCCTGGTGCCGGCGAACAAGGTCCAGGCCGTGCAGGCACTCGGTGCCGAGGTGCAGATCGTCGGCCGCAACCAGGACGAGGCGGAGGTCGCCGCAAAGCAGCTCGCCGCCGGGCGCGGCCTCACCTTCGTCTCGCCGTTCGACGATCCCTTCGTGATCGCGGGCCAAGGCACGATCGGGCTGGAGCTGCTCGAGGACCTGCCGGCGCTCGATTGTGTGCTGGTGCCGCTCTCGGGCGGCGGGCTGATCGGCGGCATAGCACTGGCCCTCAAGAGCGCCGATCCGGGCATCCGGGTGATCGGTGTGTCGATGGAGCGCGGGCCGGCCATGGCCCTGAGCCTGGCCGCCGGCCGGCCGGTTGCGGTCGAGGAGGAGGCGAGCCTTGCCGATTCCTTGGGCGGCGGCATCGGTCTCGACAACCGCTATACCTTCGCGCTGGTGCGTGATCTGGTCGATCAGACCGTGCTGGTCAGCGAGGCCGAGATCGCGGCCGCGATGCGCCATTGCTACTGGCAGGAACGCCAGATCGTCGAGGGCGGCGCCGCGGTCGGGATCGCGGCCCTGCTGGCGGGCAAGACCGCGCCGCCGGGCGACAACGTCGTGGTGCTCCTGAGCGGCGGCAACGTCGACATGCAGCGCTTCACCGAGATCATCGGCGCGGACTGAGGGCAGCGGGCGTGGCGATCCGGGTCCTGACCGAAGCCGAGCTCCACCAATGCATCGGTCTCGATCTCGAGCTGGTCGATGCGATCGCGGACGCGTTCACCGCGCTTGCCTCGGGCCGCGTGGTGATGCCGCCGGTCCTGCACATGGCGCTGCCGGATGTGAACGGCGAGGTCGACGTCAAGACCGCCTGGCTGCCGGATCTGCCGGGCTTTGCGCTCAAGGTCAGCCCGGGCTTCTTCGACAACCCCAAGCGCGGCCTGCCGAGCCTGTCGGGCCTGATGATGCTGCTCTCGGCCGAGACCGGCCGGCTCGAGGCGCTGCATCTGGACAATGGCTGGCTGACCGACCTGCGAACCGCGGCGGCCGGTGCTGTCGCCGCCCGGCATCTGGCGCCCGCCGATGCCAGGATCGCAGGCGTGCTCGGCGCCGGCACCCAGGCGCGCTTCCAGATCGAGGCGCTGACCCTGGTCCGGCCGATCGAGCGGGTTCTGGTCTGGGCGCGCGATGCCGCGCGGGCGGAAGCCTACGCCGATGAGATGGCCGACCGTCTCAGGTTCGACGTGCTGCCGGTCGCGAGCCCCGAGCGGCTGGTGCTGGAGGCGGACGTGGTGGTGACCGCGACGCCCGCGCGCTCGCCCCTGGTGGTCGCCGACTGGCTGCATCCGGGCCTGCACATCACCGCGATCGGCGCCGATGCCCCGGACAAGAACGAGCTCCACCCCGCGGTCCTGGCGCGGGCGGATCGCCTGGTCTGCGACAGCCGCGCTCAATGCGCGAGGCAGGGCGAGCTGCATCACGCGCTGGCGGCGCATCCCGACCTCGAGGTGATCGAGCTCGGCGAGATCACCGCCGGCCGCAAGCCCGGCCGCCAAGACGCAGATGAGATCACGGTCGCCGACCTCACCGGTACCGGCGTTCAGGACACCGCGATCGCGCTGCTCGCCTATCGCAAGGCGATCGCCGCCGGCCTCGGCACGACCATCGCCAACTGACTCCGCTGCCGGCGCCCGCTGACTGATCCCGCAGCTGGCGCCGCTATTGCGACTGGGTCGGCGCCGGTGCCCCGGGCTCCGGCTGGGTCTGCGGCTGCATCTTGTCGAAGATCTGCGAAATCCGGTCCATCAGGGTCGGGTCGCTTTGCGCCGCCTGGCTGATCTGGCGGTACTCATCGACCGAAATGCCGTTGGACTGCTGGATGGCCGCGACCAGCTCGCCGTTGGCCTGCTCACGCAGCTGGGCCGCCTCGGTCTCGTTCTGCGCACCCTGGATGCGCGGCGTCCACTGCTCGACCAGCTTGTTGACCGCGAGCGCGGCGGTCACGAACGACTCCAGCTTGGCCTGATCGTACTGTTCCGCAGCCCGTGGCGTGACGAACGGCAGCAAGACCAGCGCCCAGGCCACGATCATCGCGCCGGTGGCGCGCCGTAGGATAGAAGTCACGGGGAATCCTTTCGGGACGGAGGGGATTTGAGATCATACCGCCAACGTGGCGACGCCCACCTCTATTCCATACAGGATTGCCCTGCTCAGCGATTTTTGCCGCCGCGTCGGCTGCGATGACCATGCGCAGCGACGTCAATTCATGGCCCTTGCCTTGATCCGGGCCGGATCCGGCTTTAGGCTGGCTCCTAAGGCGGGGCCACCGGCGCCGTTTCGTCAACGAAATAGGGAGAGCACCATGCGACGTATTTCTGGCTGGCTTTTGGGCCTCGCCGCCCTCGCGCTCGCCGGCACCAGCGCCCGGGCAGACCTCCTCGATGACGCCAAGGCGTCGGGCAAGATCACGGTCGGCATCGCCAACGAGGCGCCTTACGGCTATCAGACGCCCGACGGCAAGCTGACCGGCGAGGCGCCCGAGATCGCCAAGTACATCCTGGGTGAGATGGGCATCAAGGACGTCGAGGCGGTGATCACCGAGTTCGGCTCGCTGATTCCGGGCCTCAAGGCCGGCCGGTTCGACATGGTCGCCGCCGGCATGTTCGTGACCCCGCCGCGCTGCCAGCAGGTCGCCTTCTCGGAGCCCACCTACGGCATCGGCCAGGCGTTCCTGGTCAAGGAAGGCAACCCCAAGAAGCTCAACGACTACAGCGACGTGAAAGCGAATCCGGACACCAGCGTCGCGGTCATGGCAGGCGCGATCGAGCGCACCTATGCGCGCGATGCCGGCGTTCCGGACGACCAGGTCATGGTGGTCCCCGACACCGCCGCCGGCACGGCTGCGGTGCAGGCCGGGCGGGCCGATGCCTTCGCGCTCACCAGCCTCTCGATCCGGCGGCTCGCGAGCGAGGCGCAAGGCGTCGAGATCGCGAAGCCCTTCGGCGAGGTCGCCGGGCAGAGCGTCGTCGGCCACGGCGCCTTCGCCTTCCGCCCCGAGGACAAAGCGTTCCTCGCGGCGTTCAACGAGAAGCTCGCAGCGTTCATCGGCACGCCCGAGCATCTCGCCCTGGTCAAGCCGTTCGGCTTCACCAAGGACGAGCTGCCGCAGAAGACCACCGCGGAGCTCTGCGCGGGCAAGTAGTCCGAGGCGCCGGCCCGGTCCGTCCGCGGACCGGGCCGGCGCTCCTCCGGACGTCCGCGCGGAAGGATCATGGCGCAGGCAGCCAGGCTGAGCAACGAGGGGTGGCTGAGCTATCGGCACCTCTACATCTGCGCCCTGCTCAGCTTCGCGGCCGGGCTCGTGGTCGCGAGCTACGCCGGCTTTCGCGAGTTTCTGCCGGGCCTTCTGGCGGGCGCCTGGGTCACCATCCAGATCACGGTCGCGGCCTGCGTGCTGGCCGTGGTCTGCGGCCTGCTCGCGGGGCTCGCCAAGATGTCGCCGTTCCGGCCGCTGCGCTGGTTCGCGATCTCCTACATCGAGCTGTTCCGCGGCACCTCGGCCCTGGTCCAGCTGTTCTGGCTGTTCTACGTGCTGCCCAATTTCGGCATCACGCTGGCCCCGATCCCGGTCGCGATCCTGGCGCTCGGGCTCAACGTCGGCGCCTACGGCGCCGAGGTCGTGCGCGGTGCCGTGCTGGCGGTGCCGCGCGGCCAGTACGAGGCCGCGATCGCGCTCAACATGACGCCCTTTGTGCGCATGCGCCGGATCATCCTGCCCCAGGCGATGGTCGCGATGATCCCGCCCTGGGGCAATCTGTTCATCGAGCTGCTCAAGGCGACCGCGATCGTCTCGCTGATCACCGTCTCGGATCTCACCTTCAGGGCTTATCAGCTGAACCAGGCGACCCTGCGCACGGTGACGATCTTCCTCCTGGTGCTGGTGATGTACCTCGGCATCGCGCTGGTCATCACGTTCGGCATGCGCGCGCTCGAGCGCTATACCCGCAAGAGCTTTGGCGTGGGCCGGCGCTGATGCTGTTCGACTGGCAGTTCGCGCTCTCGATCCTGCCGCAGCTGGCGCGCGCGGCGGTGGTGACCATCGAGGCGACCGTGCTCGGCTTCGTCATCGCTGCCGTGCTCGGGCTCGCCCTCGCGCTGCTGCGCCGCTCCCAGAACCCCTGGGTCAGCGCGGGGACGGGCGGGCTTATCGAGTTCATCCGCTCGACCCCGGTGCTGATCCAGATCTTTTTCCTGTACTTCGTCTTTCCGCGCTTTGGCATCGTGATCCCGGCCATGACCGCCGGCGTGATGGCGCTCGGCCTGCACTACGCCTGCTACTGCTCGGAGGTCTACCGCGCCGGCCTCGAGGGCATTCCGCGCGGCCAGTGGGAAGCCGCGATTGCGCTCAACCTCAGCCCTGCCCGCACCTATTGGGACGTCATCATCCCACAGGCGATCCCGCCGGTGGTGCCGGCGCTCGGCAACTACCTGATCGGCATGTTCAAGGAGACGCCGCTCTTGTCGGCGATCGCGGTGGTCGAGCTGATGCAGACCGCCAAGATCATCGGCTCCGAGACCTTCCGCTACCTCGAGCCGATCACCATGGTCGGCGTCTTCTTCCTGATCATGAGCCTGATCTCGGCGGCCGGCGTGCGCCGGGTCGAGGCGTGGTTGAAATCGCGCCGGGGCTGAAGAGCCGGAGGGGCTGAGCATGCAGGCATCCGCAGAACCGCCCATCGTCCGCTTCAGGGAGGTGACCAAGCGCTATGGCGACCTCGTGGTGCTGGATCAACTCGACCTCGACGTCGCCGCCAACGAGAAGGTCGCGATCATCGGCCCGTCGGGCTCGGGCAAGACCACGGTTTTGCGCATGCTGATGACGCTCGAGCGGATCGACGGCGGGGTGATCGAGGTCGACGGCGAGCCGCTCACCCATGTCCAGAAAAACGGCGAGCTCGTGTTGGCCGACGAGCGTCATCTGCGCCGGGTGCGCGGCAAGATCGGCATGGTGTTCCAGCACTTCAACCTGTTCCCGCACATGAGCGCGCTCGAGAACTGCATGGAGGCGCCGGTCTACGTCCTGGGTCTGGCCAAGAAGGAGGCCCGGGTGCGCGCCCAGGAGCTGCTCGCCATGGTCGGGCTGGAGGACAAGATGGGCCACTATCCGAGCCAGCTCTCGGGCGGCCAGCAGCAAAGGGTCGCGATCGCGCGCGCGCTCGCCATGCGGCCCAAGGTCATGCTGTTCGACGAGGTCACCTCGGCGCTCGACCCGGAGCTGGTCGGCGAGGTCCTGAACGTGATCCGCCGGCTCGCCGCCGAGCACAACCTCACCATGCTGATGGTCACTCACCAAATGGGCTTCGCCAAGGAGTTCGCCGATCGCGTGTGCTTCTTCTATCAGGGCAAGATCGCCGAGCAGGGCGCGCCCGACCGGCTGTTCGCCGAGCCCCAGAACGAGCGCACCCGCCAGTTCCTCTCGGCGGTCCTCGAGGCAACCTGAGGACCTCAGTCAAGCGGGCCGAGCCAGCGGAAGGCGCGCTTCAGCTCGGCGACCGCGTCCTCGGCGTACCAGTGGCCATGAGCGATGATCACCCGCTCGGGCCGCCAGCCGAGCATGGTCGTCACGGCCTGCCGGAACTCTCGGCGATGGCCGAGGAAGGTCAGGCGCAGGTCGCGCGGCATCCCGCCGTCCGGGTGCAGGCAGCCCGCGAGGCGCATGACCAGGCGCAGCCAGGAGCTTCGGATCTTGCCCGCCTCGAAGCTCTCGATCAGGTCGGTGAGGATCAGGGTGCGCGAGGCGAGATGGCAGAACACCGCCTCGCTCAGATAGCGGCCGCGCACCAGGAGCTGGTCGATCTGGCCCGCCCAGGCCGGCTCCGGCCGATCGGTCAGGTCGCGGTCGAAGCTGGCGCCGCGCGCCGCGGCGGCGTCCCGGACACCCGGCGCGCCGTATGCCAACGCGGCGGGGAAAGCGCGCTGCCAGTCGCCGATCCACCAATAATGGATGCGGTTCGGCGCGATCAGATGACGCACCGGGCCGAGCTCCTCGACCTCGGCTTGCAGCGCTGCCGTCAGCTCGGTCGGCGAATGCACCCACAAGCCGCCGTCCGCCAGCCGGACGATGGTCATCCGGGTCGGAAAGGGCAGGCGCAGACCCATGTACCGGAAGCCGATGATCGGGCCATCGACCAGCCAGACATCGCCCGCAACCGGCTTCAGGGTGTTGATCGGTCGATACGGCTCCATCCCTGGCTCCATCACCGCTCCCGGGTTGCCCGCCGTCCACGGGCGGCGCGGGCCTTGATAGCAGGCGGCCGACGCACTGAGGCGGCTTCGGCGCGCCGGCGCGGAGCGGCGCACGGCCGCCTTGACCTCGCGGGCGCGGGCCGTCATCACCCTCGCATGGGCCAGCGGGCGGACCGGTCATGAGCTTTTGGCCATGCGCCCTGGCGCTCGCGGTCGGGCTCGCCCTGGGGCCGCCGGCGCTGGCCGGTCAGGTTCACCTGGACGGCCTCACCTTCAGCGACGAATTGGGCGGGTTCGACATCGTCACGGCCTCGGGCAGCGGCTCGCTCGAGGACCCGTTCGTGCTGGTCGAGAACATCACCGGCGACGGCCCGGCGATCCTGATCATCCGCGGCATGACCCACGCCTTCGGCAATCGCATCCGCTCGCACCACGACGTCGGCTTCGCGCTGACCAAGGTCGTGCGCAACCGGACCAAACGGCCCTGGTCGCTGTTCAATCTCGAGCTGCGGGAGTCCATCGACCACGCGAGCCCGTTCGGCGATGGTCTGTCGTTCGGCCAGGCGAGCGAGGCCGGCCGGCCGTTTCGCTCCGACCGCTTCTCCGAGGTCCTGGAGACGACCGAGCCGTACGATGGCGTGCAGTTCTTCGGCGGCGTGGTCGAGCCCGGCGCGACCGTGGCGGTCAGCGTCGTCATTACTGATACCACACCAACTTGGGAGTTCTTTCTGTTGCAGGCCGAGGACAGCCCGCTCGCGGCGCTGCCGGCGTCCGAGGCTGCCCCGGATTGAGATCCGCGCCGGCCTGGGCGATACTCGGTCCGCCGCCGCGGGCGGCAGACGACCAAGGTGATGCTCGGCGTGACACGGGGACCCCGGGGCCGACGCGGCCCTGTCATCATCGATGCCGATGCTGAGACGAGGACCAGCGGGGTGGCTGGCCACGTGCGCGGCCAGGTGGCATCGGGACGCGCCGTTGGCTGTTCGAGGAGGAGCGGAACGGAATGAGCTCGTCGTTTCACGAAGACTTCAGTCGCGGTGAAGAGGTCAAGAGCGGCACCGACCGCAGCTTCGGCCTGACGGTCGGCGGTATCCTCCTGCTGATCGCCGTCGCCCGCAGCTACTTCCACGGCTTGGGCTGGGTGCAGTACGGGCTGGGCGCGGCCGGCGTGGTCCTGATCGTGCTCGGTCTGGTCGCGCCGCCGAGCCTGAGCCGCCTGCACCGTGCCTGGGACAAGCTCGGGCTGCTCCTGTTTCGGGCCGTCAACCCGGTCGTCCTGGCGCTGATCTATGCTATAGTGATCGTGCCGGTCGGCTTCCTGATGCGCGTCACCGGCCGCGATCCGCTGCGGCTCAAGTTCGACGCCAAGGCCGACAGCTACTGGATCGTACGTGATCCCCCCGGCCCCGCTCCGGAATCCATGATCAACCAGTTTTGAGGTGTCCGACTCGTTCTGAGGTGCTGCCCAACCCTTCCGAGGTGCAGCCCAACCCTTTCGAGGTGTAGCCCAACCCTTTCGAGGTGTAGCCATGTCATTCCTCGCCGAACTCTGGCGATTCATGCGCGTCCGCAAAAAGTACTGGCTGCTGCCGGTGGTCCTGATGATGGCGCTGTTCGGCGGCCTGATCGTCCTGACCCAGGGCAGTGCGGTGGCGCCGTTCATCTACACCATCTTCTGAGTGAGGCGCCGATGCGCATTCTTGGCCTGTCCGCGTTCTACCACGACAGCGCGGCCGCGCTGCTCGACGACGGCAGGATCGCCGCTGCCGCCCAGGAGGAGCGCTTCACCCGCAAGAAGCACGACGCCGGGTTCCCCAGGCACGCCGTCGAATACTGCCTGGCCGAGGCTGGCATCACCCTCGACCAGGTCGATCACATCGCCTTCTACGACAAACCGTTCATCAAGTTCGAGCGCCTGCTGGAGACCTATCTCACCTTCGCGCCCAAGGGCTTCACGTCCTTTCGCATGGCGATGCCGGTGTGGCTCAAGGAGAAGCTGTTCCAGAAGCGCCTGCTGACCGAGAAGCTCAAGGAGCTCGGCGGCGAGCGCGATCTGGCCTCGCGGCTGCTGTTCGCCGAGCACCACCAGAGCCACGCGGCGAGCGCGTTCTTTCCCTCGCCGTTCGAGGAAGCAGCGGTGCTGACCATCGACGGGGTCGGCGAGTGGGCGACCACCAGCATCGGCGTCGGCCGCGGCCACGAGCTCACCATGCTGAAGGAGCTGCACTTTCCGCACTCCCTCGGCCTGCTCTACTCGGCCTTGACCTACTATACCGGCTTCAAGGTCAATTCCGGCGAGTACAAGGTCATGGGCCTCGCGCCCTATGGCCAGCCCAAGTACGCCCAGCTGATCTTCGACCACCTGATCGATCTGAAGGCGGACGGCTCGTTCCGCCTCAACCAGGAATATTTCGACTACTGCACCGGCCTGACCATGACCAACCGCCGGTTCGACCAGCTGTTCGGCGGGCCGGCGCGCAAGCCGGAGGACCGGGTCACCCAGCGCGACATGGACCTCGCGGCCTCGATCCAGGCGGTGACCGAGGAGGTCATGCTGCGCCTGACGCGCGATCTCGCGCGCGAGACCGGCCAGAAGAACCTGTGCCTGGCCGGCGGCGTGGCGCTGAATTGCGTTGCCAACGGCAAGATCCTGCGCGACGGCAGGTTCGAGCGGATCTGGATCCAGCCGGCGGCCGGCGATGCCGGCGGCGCGCTCGGCGCAGCGCTCGCCGCCCACCACCTGTTCAAGGGCCAGCCGCGGCGGCTGAACGGCGCTCTGGATGGCATGAGCGGCGCCTATCTCGGGCCGGCCTTCGAGCAGGGCGAGATCGAGCGGCGTCTCGGCGAGGCCGGCGCCGTGTTCGAGGTGCTGGGCGAGGACCAGATGATCGCCGGCGCCACGGACGCCCTGGTCGACGGCCGGGCGGTCGGCTGGTTCCAGGGCCGCATGGAGTTCGGCCCGCGGGCACTCGGCGCGCGCTCGATCCTCGGCGACGCGCGCTCGCCGACCATGCAGAAACTCTTGAACCTCAAGGTCAAATACCGGGAGTCCTTCCGCCCGTTCGCGCCCTCGGTCCTGCGCGAGCAGGTCGCCGACTGGTTCGAGCTCGACGACGACAGCCCGTACATGCTGCTGGTCGCCGACGTGATCGCCGGCCGGCGCCGGCTGATGAACGAGGACGAGGAGGCGCTGTTCGGGATCGACAAATTGAACGTGCCGCGCTCGCAGATCCCGGCGGTCACCCACGTCGACTACTCGGCCCGCATCCAGACCGTGCACGCCGACACCAACCCCCGCTATCATCGCCTGCTCAGCGCCTTCAACGAGCGCACCGGCTGCCCGGTGCTGGTCAACACCAGCTTCAACGTGCGCGGCGAGCCGATCGTGTGCACGCCCGAGGACGCCTTCCACTGCTTCATGGGCACCGAGATCGAGATGCTGGTCGCCGGCAACTGCGTGCTCGCCAAGGAGCGCCAGAACCCGGCGCTGAAGCGGGACTACAAGGACGCCTTCGAGCTCGACTGAGCCCCTTGCGGCTGGTCACGACCACCAGGACGGCCAGGCTCCGGGCGAGGACGGGGCCATGACCCTCAAGGTCGTCCGTTATCTGAGCCTGCTGCTGGTCGCGCTGACGCTTGGCATGACCTTCGCCCACGTCATGGAGATCCCGGGCAAGCTCAGGCTGGACGGCACCACCTGGCTCGCCGTGCAGCACAATCTCTACGTCGCCTTCGGCGTGGCCGGCGCCGCGATCGAGGTGCTGGCGATCCTCTCGACCTGGATCCTGCTCCTCATGGTGCGCGGGCGGCGACCCGCGGTCTGGTGGACGCTCGCGGCCGCGATCGCGGTCACCGCGGGGCTCGCCGACTGGTTCCCCTGGTCGCGCCCATGAACGCTGCGCTCAGCGTCTGGACGCCCGAAACGCTGCCCGCCGACTGGACCCGCTACCGCGATCAGTGGGAACTCGGCCATGCGATCCATGCCGCCCTGTTCGGCCTCGGCTTCAGCGCCCTCGTGATCGCTCTTCTGGCCGAGACCCCAGGCGGGCGCTCCCGGGAGGCCGAAGCCGGGTAAGGACCGGCCGGCCGGACCTTGCTCAGGCGGCATCGAGGCGCGCCGTCGCGGCTGCCGCTGCCGCCTCGGCTCACGGCAGCCACCACGCGCCGGCGCGCGCTTCAGCGCTGCGCGAGCTTGGTGAACGACAGCTCGCCTTCCTCGAAGTAGTACTCCGAGCGAACCGTCAGGGTCGCCGGGCGCAGATCGACCGGCGCACCCGGACCGGTCACCTCGACCATCATCCCGGCGACCGCATCGCCGGCCCTGAGCGGCTGTTGGTCGTCCCGCCCGACGACGACGAACTGCGCCCCCGGCGGGATCTCACTGAGAGGCGCCGACGGCTCGACCACGAGAATCTGATCATAGTTGGGTACGGTGCTGATCCAGTGCGCCAGAAACAGCTCGTCGTCATCCCCGAACAGCACGTAGGTCGACGCGTCCAACCGCCGGTCGTCGGTCAGGAACGGATGCCAGTGGACCGGCCGCTTCAGGGTCGCGGTCACGCCCTCGAGCAGCTTGCGCTTTCCTTCACGCTCGAAATGACCGACGTAGACGTCGGCAACGAAGCTGTTTCGGGTCGTGGTCAGATCGGGCAGCCGGAACAGCTCCTGCGGCTCCAGCGTGAAGATGCTGCCGGCGTTGCTGGATCGCGCCCGTTCGGCGCGGTAGGCCGCATCGCCCGCGGCACCGAAGCTCACCTCCCAGATCGCCTGGTAGCGATGCTGCGGCACGAACATCGGCAGGTGCGACACGTAGATGTGGTTAGAGCCGACCACAAGCATGCCGTGGGTGCCGGGCGTCTCCGTGCCGGGACCACCCTGGGCGGCGCTCTCTGTTGACGGCAGCCCAATCGCCAGCAGGGCGAGTGCGCCGAGCAGTGAGTTGAGCAAGCGCATCATCTGAAATCTCCTTCGTCGGCTATGGCAGAAACAATCGGCCTCGTCGGTCGGCCGATCGAACATCCTTTGTAGCGTGCCGTCATCAGCAATTGCTGTGAAGCCGTTCACAGGCGCAACCTTCCGGATCATTGGCGAGCCGCTAAGCGGCGTCGAACACCAGCTGGACCTTCATGTGCTGGCGGCGATCGAGGGCGGCGGCGAAGGCGGCATCCCGCGCTCCCGCGCTGAAGGTGCCGGTCAGGAGCGGCGCGACATCGAGCCGGCCGCTGATCAGCGCCTCGACCGCAAGGCCGAACTCGTCGTGGAAGCGGAAGGTGCCGAGAAGGTCGATCTCCTTGGGCGTGAGCCTGGTCAGCGGCAGGGCGAGATCACCCGCCGGCAGCATGCCGAGCTGCACGATCCGGCCGCCCGGATGCACGCAGTCGAGGCAGGTGATCAGCGCCTTCGGGTTGCCGGACGCCTCGAAGGCGGTATCGAACCAGCCTTTGTCGGCCTGATAGGCCGCGATCCGGTCGGGCTCGGCCAGCGCGTCGATCGTCTCGTCGGCGCCGACCCTCGCGCGCGACCGCGAGCGGCTCGGGTGCGATGTCGGTGACCGTGATCCGGGCGGCGCCGGCGTATCGCGCCGCGATGCAGGTGAGCGCGCCGATCGGGCCGCAGCCGGTGATCAGCACGTTCTGGCCGAGCAAAGCGCCCGCCCGCCTGACCGCGTGCAGGCAGACCGCGAGCGGCTCGGCCAGCGCCGCGATGCCGTAAGGCAGGGTTTCGGCACCACGTGGCATTGGCTCTCGAAGCACACCAGCTGCTCCTGGAACGCGCCCTGGATGTGGGGAAAGACCGCGGCGCTGCCATAGAAAGTCATGCGCCGGCAGAGGTTGGTCCGCCCGGCCTGGCAGGCGCGGCATTGCCAGCAGGGCTGGCTCGGGTTGACCGCGACCCGATCGCCCGACCTTGACGCGGGTGACGTCGCGCCCGGTCTCGATCACCTCGCCTGCGACCTCGTGGCCGAGGATCAGAGGCTCGCGCACCGCGAAGTCGCCGACCCGGCCCTCGTAGTAATAGTGCAGGTCGGAGCCGCAGATGCCGCCCGCCCCGAACCGGACCCGCACCTGGTCCGCCCCGAGCGCCGCCTCCGGCCTGTCCTCCAGCCGCAGATCCCTGGCCGCATGCAGCACACAGACGCGCATCGCACCCTCCAAGCCAAGCCGAACCGGGCCTTGGTGGCAGCCTAGCACGGGCACCGGCCACGCGACAGAACGGCAGGAGGCTGACGACCGCGACCCCCTGCCCCGCGCGAAGCGCCGTTCAGCCCTGGGGCTGCGAGCCAAGGCTTTGTTCGGACGCGCTTTCTCGGGTTCGTTTGGTCCCCTTGGAGGGCGGCCCGACGGCCACACGGCCGGCTCGCGGACCGGCCCTGCGCCTCGGCCTGGAGCCGCTTCAGCGCTGCCAGCGAACGGAACCATTCGGCCAGCACCGAGCCGCGGTAGCGGACCAGCGTGGCGAACGCGCGCGGGCCGTAGTTGTCGCGGATCAACCCGTTCGCCGAAGGTGGCGCGCGGGTCGGGATCGGCGGGGTCGGCGGTGAGATAGGCTCCGAGCAGGCCCGCCTCGAGCTTGTCCGCGCGGCGGGCGCGCCAGGCGGCCATGACGATGCGGCCGACCAGATCGGCCTGGAGCCGGCCTTCAGGCGCCAGCTCCGCCTGCAGCGCGGCCGCAAACGCGCGGAACTCGGCCGCGTTCTCGTCGTCGAGCAGGACCAGCCGGCGGCTGCGCAGGCCGTGGGTGACCGCATTGCGCGCCGAGCGCGCCTTGCCGGCGGCGCTCCGCGGCCCGCGCGACCTGGCGCCGTTCTGCCGGCTGGCGCGCGCCTGGCTCTCAGAGCCGACCACCAAGGTCGGCTCGGAGCGGCGCGTTTTAGCGGTCGGCTTGGGGAGATCGGCCATGGTTTTGTCCTCAAAAGTGCGGTGAAACGAGGGGACGCAGGCGCGGACCCGGCGGCGCCATCAGCCGCCCTTGCCGTCCGGCATGGTGCCACTAGATAGGAACAAATGCAAGATCGCAGGCGACACAAGTGACCAGTGCCCGCACGCCTTGGCGAGGGATCGCCAGAAAACTCCCTGCGCGGAAAATTCTTGCAAATAGGAATTAATACGGAATATAGTCCGCCGCGGTTCATGCCAAGGGGAGCTCTGATGGCTTTTCGGCGCTGCGATCTGCAGGAGGTGTTCTTCGTGCCCGGGACGTACGCGTTCCGGGTGCTCGGCTACGGCACCGCCGACCCGCTCGAGGTCGTGCTGGCGCCCGGCTACTTCGCGACCGCGGGCAGCCTGTTGCACCCGGGGGAGCTGATCTACGTCCGCATGCTGGCCGCGGCCGACGGCCAGCCGTCGGTGGCCGCGGCCGGTCCGGCGCACATGGCTCTTTTGATGGTGTGCGACGGTGCGTCTCGCTCGCGAAGCCGACCGGGGCTCGCCGCTTCGGGCTGGACCGGCCGCCGCGGCGGCGCCGAGGTTCGCCTGGTGCAGGACTTCGGCCGCTCCGACGCGCCCGCCGCGGACCAGGCCGGTGCGCCTGCCGACCCCGCGCCGCCGCCTACGGTCGCGGCCTCGGCACCAACCCCCAAACGCGGGCGCGGCCGTCCACCGGGCAGCCGGAGCAGGAAAAATGGCGCGCTGGCAACGACGCCGCTGAATTGACCCGAATTTCCGTGCCCGCGGCAGCTCCCAAGGGCGAACCCGGTGGTCGCCCCGGAGCGCCGCGCCGGCTTTTCCCCGAATTTCAGGAATTTCCGCCAATTTTCCCGCCGCCAAAACGAATTTCCGCGCGCCCGGCGAGTGCACACCAGGCGACACTTGTGTAGCTTCAGGCGACAGGGTGTGCCCTATGCGTAAGCCTCTGTGGAGACATGGTTTTTCGCGACGCCGGCGACTTGACCGCTGAGTCCGGCCGCAAAACCGCTGCAAAACCGCTGATTTCGGCCGCAAAAGTGACGCTTTCGGGCGCACAGGTGAGAC
>CAVWDE010000031.1:0-28577 GCA_963753685.1 uncultured Alphaproteobacteria bacterium | reverse complement strand
TTCCTCCGTCGTTGCGTATTGTTCTCGCGCGCACCGGAAAGCCGTTCCGCCAGCCGTTGACCAGCTGCTCGAAGGCGAACAGGCAGATGAAGACGCCGGCGATCGGGATCGCGAGATACCACCAGGCGAGCGGGGTCAAAGACGGCATGCGGTAGCTGCCGAAGCCGTGCAGGAAGTTCTCCCAGCCGAAGCCGACCATGCAGGCGCCACAGGCGAGGATCACCAAGCGGTTGAAGATCTCGACCACGAACCGCACCGGGCCTGCCATCAATTCGCTGATCGCCGAGAGCATCAGGTGATCGGCGCGCCGGGTCGCGACCGCCATCCCCAAAAAGCTGCCGTAGATGAAGAACGCCGAGGTCACCTCCTGGAGCCAGAGCCAGGGGCTGCGCAGCGTGCGGGTCAGGACGTCGAACACCACGCAGATCGTGAAGCCGGCGATCGCGATGCCGCAGAGGATCATCAGGAGCGCCTCGAGCCGGTCGAAGGCCGGCCACTTGAGGTGGCGGTCGCTCTCGAGGACGATCTGCCGCCGGTCACTCATCGGTCATGTGCCGGGGGCGCGCCGGCGCGGCCTGCGACCCGCAGGCGTGCGCGGGGCAAGGCGCGGCGCACGCCTGCCCCGTCGCGCGCCGGAGGTCCGGCCGCCGTCTATTTGATGTTGCGGATGATGCCGACGATCTCGACCGCCTGCGGCCCGAGCTCCTTCGCCAGCTGGTCCTGGATCGGGGTCGCGGCCTCGATGAAGCCGGACTTGTCGACGTCGTGGACCAGCTTGACGCCGATCTTCTCGAGCTTATCCGCCGACTTGTGCTCGAGCTCGAGGGCGTAGGGCGGCTCCTCCTGGCCGACCTTGGCGGCCGCCTGCTCGACCCAGCCCTTCTGCTCGTCGGACAGGCTCTGCCAGGTCTTGTCGCTGACCCAGATCAGGTTGTTGTTAGCCTCGTGCTCGGTGAACGACATCACCGGCGCGACCTCGTAGTGCTTGTTCGACAGGTAGACGTTGACGCCGTTCTCGGCCATGTCGACGACGCCGGTCTGCAAGGAGGTATAGACCTCGCCGAACGGCATGTGGACCGGCTGGGCGCCGTAGGCCGGGAAGAACAAATCCTCGGTCTTGGTCGCCTGCACCCGGATCTTCTTGCCGTTCATGTCGCCGACGTTGTGCACCTCCTGCTTGGAGTAGATGTTGCGCAGGCCGAGCGTGATCACGGTCAGCACGTGTGCCCCCTGGACCGTGTCGTCGACCAGCTGCTTGATCGCCTTGTTGAGCTCGGGCGAGGCGACCGCCCTGGCGAGCTGGTCCTCGCCGGTGAACAGGTAGTGCAGCGACATGACGCCGAGCTGCGGCGACACGGTCGCGGCGTTGGCCGAAGAGGTGATGATGAAGTCGATGTCGCCGGCGCGCATCTTCTCGAGCATCGCCGGCTCCTGGCCGAGCTGGGCGCCGGGGAACTGGTTGATTTTCATCGTGCCGCCGGACAGGTCGGCCAGTGTCTTCTCGAACAGGTCGCCGGCGAAGCCGTAGCCGGTGGTCTTGGGCTGGTCGTAGCCGAAGCTGAACTCGCGCTCCTGGGCCTGGGCCGCGCCCGAGCCCGACGACGAGGACTGCCGCCGAAGCGAGCAGAAGCTTGCTGAGGTTCATCATGAGCACTCCCTGAAGGAACGGCGTGCGCCGCTGTTGATTATCGGTTCGGACGGTCCTCGCCCGCGCGCCGATGTTGGGGCAATTCGCAAGGCGAGGCAAGCGCCGGAAGGCGCGCGGCTGCCATCCTCGGGTGCCGCGCGCCGGGCGCGCTCCCCGGATCGGCGCCCGCGACCCTGGCGAGCCGCTGGTCGGCCGGCTATCCTCGGCGCCGGCGACAATCGAGGCGAGAGCCATGACCCGGGCCCGGATCGAGACCCTTCTGGCCGAGCTGTCGCTCGAGGAGAAGCTCGGCCAGATGACGCTCGTGTCCGCGGGCCAGGCGGTGACCGGGCCCGAGGGCGCGCTCGACTATCTGGCCGCGATCCGGGCCGGACGGGTCGGCGCCGTGGTCAACCTCTGGGGCGCGGAGCGCACGCGCGCGGCCCAGCGGCTGGCGCTCGAGGAGACCCGGCTCGGCATCCCGCTGCTGTTCACGTTCGACCTGATCCACGGCCACCGGACGATCTTCCCCATTCCGCTGGCCGAGGCGGCGGCCTTCGACCCGGGCCTGTGGGAGCGGACCGCGCGCGCCGCGGCCCTCGAGGCGGCGGCCGACGGCCTGGCGCTCGCCTTCGCGCCGATGCTGGACGTGGCGCGCGACCCGCGCTGGGGCCGGATCGCCGAGAGCCCGGGCGAGGACCCCTGGCTCGCCGCGCGCTTCGCCGAGGCCAAGGTCCGCGGCCTGCAGGGCGAGGACCTGGCATCCGGAGAAAACCTCGCGGCGACCGCCAAGCATTTCGCCGGCTACGGCGCGGTCACCGCCGGGCGCGACTACGCCTCGGTCGAAATGTCCGAGCGCACGCTGCACGAGGTCTACCTGCCGCCGTTCAAGGCCGCGGTCGCGGCGGGCGTCGCCGCGATCATGCCGGCCTTCACCGACCTTGCCGGCGTCCCGATGACCGCCAATGCGGCGCTGCTGCGCCGGTCTGGTGCGCGACCGCTGGGGCTTTGCCGGCGTCGTCGTCAGCGACTACGGCGCGATCGCCGAGCTGATGGTCCACGGCGTCGCCGCCGACCTCGCCGAGGCCGCCGCGCTGGCGCTCACGGCCGGGCGTCGACATCGACCTGATGGGCTTCGCCTACGCCCGCGGCCTGCCGGCCGCGCTCGAGCGCGGCCTCGTCGCGATGGCCGCGATCGACGCCGCGGTCCGCCGGATGCTCGAGCTGAAGGCGCGGCTTGGCCTGTTCGACGATCCCTACCGGCGGGGCGCCGGCCCGGGCCTGACGCCGGCGCAGCAGGCCGGGCACCGGGCGCTCGCGCGCGAGGCGGCGCGGCGCTCGATCGTGCTGCTGACCAACCGCGATGGCCTGCTGCCGCTCGCCGCCGGCGGCCGGCTCGCCGTCCTGGGCCCGCTCGCCGACGCGCCGGCGGAGATGCTCGGCCCCTGGTCGATGGCCGGCCGGCCCGAGGACATGGTGCCGCTGCTCGCCGGCCTGCGCGCAGGCCTGCCCGCGAGCGAGATCGGCTACGCCCGGGGCGTCGCGATCGAGGCCGACGCGCCTGCCGACCTCGCCGGCCGCGCTCGAACTCGCGGCCGCCGCCGACGTCGTCGTGCTCTGCCTCGGCGAGGCCGCGCACATGAGCGGCGAGGCCGCGAGCCGGGCGCGCCCGGATCTGCCCGGCCGCCAGCGCGAGCTCGCCGAAGCGGTGCTGGGCCTCGGCAAGCCGGTGGTCGTGCTGCTCGTCCTCGGGCCGGCCGCTGATGGTCCCCTGGCTGTTCGAGCGCGCGGACTGCCGTGCTGGCGACCTGGTTCCTCGGCAGCGAGGCCGGGCATGCGGTCGCCGACGTGCTCTCCGGCCGCTGCAACCCGAGCGGCCGGCTGCCGGTCTCCTGGCCGGTCGACGTCGGCCAGATCCCGATCTTCCACGCCCGCCGCCCGACCGGGCGCCCGGCCGACCCCGCCGTGCACTATTCGGCAAGATACCTCGACCTGCCAATCGAGCCCCTGTTCCCGTTCGGCCATGGCCTCTCCTACACCCGCTTCACGCTATCGCGGACCTCACGCGCCGAGCCGAGCGAGCTGCCCCCGGACGGCGACCTGACGGTCGAGATCGAGGTCACCAACGAGGGCCCGCGGCGCCGGCGAGGAGACCCTGTTCCTGTTCATCCGCGACCCGGTCGCGACCATCTCCCGCCCGCTGCTCGAGCTCAAGGGCATCGGCCAAATCAGCGCTCGATCCCGGCGAGCGCGGCCGCGTCACGTTCCGCCTCGCCGCCGCCGCCCTCGCCTACCCCGGCCCCGACCTCGATCCCCCGCCTCGACCCGGGCGTCATCGAACTCCTGGTCGGCCCGACCGCCAGCCTTGAGCAGCTGCTCGGCGTCCGCATCCGCGTCGCGGTCTGACCCGGCCCGTACCCACGGCCAGCACTGACAGGAGCAAGATCAGAGCGGGCTACCGGTCGGAGTGCAGTGCCTTGACGAACCCCGCTTTCTGACCAGAGCAAGTCCACGTGGGTTTTCAGGCCTTATAATACTGATGAGATCAATAAATCTTACTGGGAAATTTCCTGAAGATAAACGGTTACTTGAAATTTAACCCATCGATAAGACTTGCTCGCTAAGATCGCGCCGATCGGCTGGTGCGACCGGGCGAGCATGGCTCGGGACGGCCGACGCCCGTCACAGACCCAGATCGGGCGACCCTTGCCGCGAGTGCGGACGATGGATGATGTCTTGGCCTCCGTTGCCGGTACGGCGATCGTGATCACGCTGGTGCTCTCGGGCTCGGTCGGCGGGCTTTTGAGCCTCGGCCACGCCCTGGGTCTCATGCTCAAGGCGGTCCTGCCCGTCTGATCCCGAACCGCCGGGTCGGTGCGGCCGCCCTCCAGGCGCCGCCCGCTTCCGACCGTCTCGAGCGATCGGATCAGACCGCGGCCGGCGCGCCGCGCGGGCCCGACGCTCGACCGCTGCCGTCCTCCTGGTGACCGGCCCGGATCCGCCCTATACCGTGGATCTCGGTGGGCTGGCGGATCTGCCGGTCCGGGCGGAGGGCAGCGATGCACGCGGTGTGGTACGAGCGCAATGGTGAGGCAGCCGACGTGCTGCGCTACGGCGAACTGGAGACGCCCGCGCCCGGGCCCGGCGAGGTCCTGGTCCGGCTGTCGACGTCCGGGATCAACCCGATCGACGTCAAGCGGCGGCGCGGCGCCCGCGGCCAGGTGATCAAGGACCCGCTGGTGATCCCGGGCTTCGACGGCGCCGGCGTGATCGAGGCGGCGGGCGAGGGCGTCGAGCCCGCGCGGGTCGGCGAGCGGGTCTGGGTCTACGAGGCGCAGTGGCAGCGGCCGCGCGGCACCGCCGCCGGGTTCGTGACCGTGCCGGCCGAGCGCGCGGTGCATCTGCCCGATCGGACCAGCTTCGTCGAGGGCGCCTGCCTCGGCATCCCGGCGCTGACCGCGCACCGGGCGGTGTTCGCCGACGGCCCGGTCATGGGCCAGACCGTGCTGGTGACCGGCGGCGCCGGCGCGGTCGGGTCTTATGCGATCCAGTTCGCCAAGCTCGGCGGCGCGCGTGTCCTGACCACGGTCAGCAACGACCAGAAATCCGAGATCGCGGCCGACGCCGGCGCCGACTACGTGTTCAACTACAAGGCCGAGAACGTCGTGCAGCGGATCGCCGCTCTGCCGGAGGGCGGCGGGGTCGACCGGATCGTCGAGGTCGAGTTCGGCGGCAACCTGCCCCAGAGCCTCGAGATCCTGAAGCCGAACGGGGTGATCGCGAGCTACGCCTCGGACGCGGTCATGGAGCCGAAGGTGCCGTTCTACGCGCTCGCCTACAAGAGCGCCGCGGTCCGCTTCGTCCTGGTGTTCATGATGCCGGAAGCCGCCAAGCAGCAGGCGGTCGGCGACATCACGCGCTGGCTCGAGGCGGGCGAGCTCCGCCACTACATCGCCAAGCGCCTGCCGCTCGCCGAGGCCGCCGCCGGGCACGAGGCGATGGAGCGCGGCGTGATCGGCAACCTGGTGCTCGACATCGCGCCCGAGGCCTGATGCGGCGGTCAGCGCCGCTCGAGCAGGGTCGGCGCCTGGTCGAGCAGGGTCGGGGGACCCGGCTCGCGGATCCGCGCCGGCCGCTCCAGCCGGTCGAGGTGGCGCTCGAACAAGGGGGTGGCGCGCGCGTTCGGGTGCATGGTCTTGAACGTATCGATGCTCTGCCCGATGGCGCCGAGGTCGCGCTTGAGCTGCTGCTGCTCGAGCGGCCGCTCGGAGCGCCGCAGCACGCGGCTCTCGGTGGTGTCGAGCCGGTTCTCGATGACCCGCTTCTCCGACACGAAACCGTGAAGAGAAGGATGGCCCACGTGCTGGGTGTCGCCAAAAGCAGGAACGCCCTGGCGATCGAGTGCCTGCTCCCGGGACTCGATGCCCCCGGCCAGGCTGGCGGGCGCCAGGAGCAGGGTCCAGCCGGCGACCAGCGCGGCGCGCATGAGCGACATGAGGTGCTCTCCGAAAAGCCCGCATATCGATTCATGGGATGGCCACCGGCCGATTTCCAGCCGGTCGGAGCCCATGCCGAAGGGCTCAGGAGTTGAGCGCCTGGTAGGTCAGATGGCCGAGGCGCAGCAGCTCGTCCTGCGGCAGCTCGCCGAGCAGCGCCCAGGCGGTGCCCGTCCTCGCGCCAATAGAGCGCGGTCAGCTTGCCGCGGTGGGCGATCCGGAACGACGTCTCGCCGGGCTCGCTGGTCGCCCGGCAATACAGGGTCAGGCGGCGCCCGCTCGGGTCTTGGTACATGAACTGGGCTGCCGCGGCGCCGGTGCTCGCCGGCAGCAGCCGGCCGCCGATCAGCGCGAAGCCCTGGGGGCCGAGGTCGGGCGCGGTCAGTGACCGGTCGAGGCGATGCGACAGCCAGGTGACCAGATGCGCCTCCTGGCTGGCGCCGACCTCGACCGGGTGACGGACCTCGACCGCGTAGACCAGATGGGCGTCGATCGCGTCGGCGACGAAGCTCTGGGCCTGCGCGCTGATCGGTCGCAGCTGGTCGTGCAGCCACCAGCCCGAGCCGGCGCCGGTGGCGAGCAGGGCCAGCGCCGCGGCCGCGCTGGCCGCGAACCAGCGCCAGCCGTGGCGGCGGCGGGCCGGGGCGACGCCGGGACCGGCCGCGACCGGCGCCGGCACCGGACGGTCCAGCAGCGGGCCGTAGACCCGGGCGATCTGGGCGGCCTGGCGCTGGTAGCTGCGGGCGCGCGCCGCCTCCTCGGGATGGCGGCGAGGAAGGCCTGGACCGCGGCGCAGCGCTCGGCCTCGAGCTCGCCGTCGAGATGGGCGTGCAGCTCGGCCTCGCTGATCCAGTCGCCCTCGCCGGTCACGGCACCCTCCTGAGGATCTGGTCGTCGCCGCCTTCGAGCGCGATCCGCAAGCGCTCGCGGGCGCGCGCGAGGCGCGACATCACCGTGCCGATCGGCACGTCCAGCAGCTCCGCGATCTCGCGATAGGTCAGGCCCTCGAGGCTGACCAGCAGCAGGACCTGCCGGTGATCCTCGGACAACGACGCCATGGCGCGGGCGAAATCCCGGATCTGGTTGCGGTCCTCGGGCGGCGCGCTGAGCGCCAGATCGTCGGCCAGCGCGTCGAGCCCGATCGTCGTGCCCGCGGCGCCGCGTCGCGCCGCAGGTTGCTGAGGTGCAGGTTGTGCAGGATCGCGAACAGCCAGCCGCCCAGCCGCTCGGGATGCTGCAGGCTCGCCTGCTGGCGGAGCGCCCGCTCGACGCAGTCCTGGACCAGATCGTCGGCATCCGCGACGTTGTGCAGCCAGGCCGTGGCATAGCGGCGCAGGCGCGGGATGTGCGCGACGACCCGGGCGGCAAAGCGCGGGTCCGCGCTCGAACCCGCCATCGCCTGGTCGCCGCTTCCCGCGTCGCCCGGATCAGGCTTGCGCCCGGCGGGCGGCGGCCACGGCGGGCGCGACGAGGGCGGATGAGCATCATGGTCCGGCAGCTCCCGCAGGATTGTCTCTCAACTCTCGACGCGGCGCGCCGGCAGCTTATTCCGCGACCGCGTCTCCGACCAGGGCGCGGTCCGCAGCTGCCGATCAGCGATAGAAGATGTGGCGCCCGATCTGCACGGTGCGCTGGCGGGGCAGCGCCCAGGGCGTCGAAATCCGGGCGCTGTGGAAGAACAGCGCGCCCCGGGTCGGGTCCTCGGGTCCGGTCCGCGAGCAGGCCCCGGGCCAGGCGTTGCGCCAGCGCCCAGGGCTGCGCCTCGGTCGGCTGGTCGCTCTTGCCGTCGCACCACCAGGAGAACTGGCAGGGCGGGCGCTCGCCGCCCTGCCTGACCACGCCACAGACGGTGCCCGGGAACTTCGGATGGGCGACCCGGTTGAGCACCACCTGGCCGACCGCGCGCATGCCTGCGGTGCCCTCCGCCTTGGCTTCCCAGTACATGGCGAGCGCCAGGCACTGGGTCGCCTCCGCGCGGCTGTCGGCGGCCGCCGCGCTCTCGCCATGGCAGAACCAGCAAAGGGGGACCAAGAGCGCAAGGCGCGCGGATAATGACGTCATCAGCCAATCGACCGGCCTTGAATGGGCCCCTCCGGCAGGAGCGCTGCATCGTCTACAATAGTCAGTTCTAAGTAAAAGAACGGTTGCCCGCTCCGATTGGTCAATTGGCGCAACGTTTCTCGTAATTAATAAATTGCTTTTTTCAAATCGACGACAAAATATCTCGCGCTGATTTGCCTCTACAGGCGGATTTGTGGCGGGCGCGCGGGGCACGATTGGCCGGACTGGCGCAACAGCCCTTGCGTCGGCTCAGGTGGTGCTGCAAACTCGGGGCTGGCGAACTTGTGGAATCCGGGAGGCGACCCTGATGAGATGGGCTTTTTTGTTCGCGTTGGTGGCCGGCGCGGCCGCTCCGGCGCTGGCGCAGGAGGTCGACATCGAGAAGGCGGTGCATTGCCAGACGCTGACGCAGCAGTTCGGCGATTCGCTCAAGGCCGCCAAGGCCGACGACGCCGCCAAGAAGTCGGCGGCCGACCTCGCCAAGCAAGGCGATCAGGCCTGCAACGGCCACAATTACGACGCCGGCATGGACCAGATCCGCCAGGCGCTGCAGCAGGTCGGGCTGAAGCCGGTCCGCTGACCGCCGCCCGGGGCCCCGTCCGCGGCTGTTGAACTGCGGCCCCGACCGGGCTAAGCCCGGCGGGTGGCGTCTGATCGTCCGCAGCGGGAGGGGCGGGGTTGGCGGATTTCGACCTGTTCGTGATCGGTGGCGGCTCGGGCGGCGTCGCCTGCGCGCGGCGCGCCGCCGCCTATGGCGCGCGGGTTGCCTTGTGCGAGCCCGGCCGGGTCGGCGGCACCTGCGTGATCCGCGGCTGCATCCCCAAGAAGCTGATGCGCTATGGCGCGGTCTTTCCCGACCACTTCAAGGCGGCTCAGGGCTATGGCTGGCGGTTCGACCCGCCGCGGCTCGAGTGGACCGCGCTGATCGATGCCCGCGACCGCGAGATCGCGCGCCTGAACGGCGTCTACATCTCCATGCTGGAGAAGGCGGGGGTCGAGCTGTTCAACGCGCGCGGCCGGGTCACGGGCGCGCAGGAGGTCGAGGTCGAGGGCGTGCGCCACCGCGCCGAGCGCATCGTGATCGCGGTCGGCGGCAAGCCGAGCCTGCCCGATCAGCCCGGGATCGAGCACGCGATCACCTCGGACGACGCGCTCGAGAACCTGCGCGAGCGGCCGGAGCGTCTGGTCGTGATCGGCGGCGGCTATGTCGCGGTCGAGCTCGCCTGCATCTTTCGGGCCCTGGGCGTCGACACCTCGCTGCTCCTGCGTCGCGAGCAGCCGCTCCGCTGGCTCGACCTCGACGTCCGGCAGTTCCTGACCGAGCAGATGCGAGCGCATGGCCTCGACATCCGCGGCAGCACGCCCGTGCACCACATCGAACCGGCGGGCGGCCGCCTCGTCGTGATGACCGGGGCGGGAGCGATCCCGGCGGATGCGGTCCTCTATTCCGTCGGGCGGGTGCCGATCCCCAATACCAAGGGGCTCGGCATCGAGGAGCAGGGCGTCGCGATGACCGATAACGGCGCGGTCATCGTCGACACCGCCTATCAAAGCAGCATTCCCAGCATCTACGCGGTCGGCGACTGCAGCGATCACGCCGCCTGCGGCATCGACCCCGCCCAGTTCGATCTGACCCCGGTTGCGATCGCCGAAGGCCGGGTGATCGCCGAGACCTCTGTTCAACGCCAACCCGCATGTCGTGAACTACGACCAGGTGCCGACCGCGGTGTTCGGCATCCCCGAGGTCGCGTCGGTCGGGCTGAGCGAGGCTCAGGCGCGCGAGCGCGGCCAGGAGGTCGCGATTTTCCGGACCAGCTTCCGGCCGCTGCTGCATACTTTGACCGACGAGCCGGTTCGGACCATGATGAAACTGGTGGTCGATCGGGCGAGCGACCGCGTGCTCGGCTGCCAGATGGTCGGCGACGATGCCGCCGAGATCATCCAGGGGCTGGCGGTGGCGCTGACGGCGGGCGCGACCAAGGCCGCGTTCGATGCGACCGTCGGTCTGCACCCGAGCGCGGCGGAGGAGTTCGTCACCATGTATCAGGCAACGGCGTGAGCCAACGCCCAACCATAAAGGGGACGCCCGTGATGGCGCAGACCTGGACGCCCGCGAGCTGGAGGTCAAAGCCCGCCCGGCAGCTGCCGGACTACCCGGACGCCGACGCGCTGGCCAAGGTCGAGGCGCAGCTTTCGCGCTATCCGCCGCTCGTGTTCGCGGGCGAGGCGCGCAACCTCAAGAAGCAGCTGGCCGAGGTCTCGGCCGGGCGCGCGTTCCTGCTCCAGGGCGGCGACTGCGCCGAGTCGTTCGCCGAGTTTCATCCCGACAACATCCGCGACACGCTGCGCGTGTTCCTGCAGATGGCGGTCGTCTTGACCTATGGCGCCGCGATGCCGGTGGTCAAGGTCGGGCGCATGGCCGGCCAGTTCGCGAAGCCCCGCTCGTCGCCGACCGAGCGCCAGGGCGGGTTGGAGCTGCCGAGCTATCGGGGCGACATCGTCAACGCGCTCGAGTTCGATGAGAGCGCACGCATCCCCGACCCGGCGCGCCAGGTCCAGGCCTACGCCCAGGCGGCCGCGACGCTCAACCTCCTGCGCGCGTTCACCGACGGCGGCTATGCGGCGCTGACCCGGGTGCACAGCTGGATGCTGGGCTTCCTCGACCGCTCGCCGGAGGGCCAGCGCTACCGCGACATGGCCGACCGGATCACCGAGGCGCTGGCCTTCATGGAGGCCTGCGGGGTCACCGACGCGACCACGCCCGAGATCAAGCGGACCACGCTCTACACCTCCCACGAGGCGCTGCTGCTCGGCTTCGAGCAGGCGATGACCCGGGTCGATTTCGACCTCCGGCCTCTGGTACGACTGCTCCGCCCATCTGGTCTGGGTCGGCGAGCGCACCCGCCAGCCGGACGGCGCCCACGTCGAGTTCTGCCGCGGCATCGCCAACCCGATCGGCCTCAAGGCCGGGCCGAACATGACCGCGGACGAGCTGCTGACCCTTGGCGACATCCTCGACCCGGGCAACGAGCCCGGGCGGCTCACGGTGATCGTGCGGATGGGCCACGAGCAGGTCGAGCGCCGGCTGCCGGCGCTGGTGCGGGCGATCCAGCGCGCGGGCCGGCACGTGGTCTGGGCCTGCGATCCGATGCACGGCAACACGATCAAATCGAGCAGCGGCTACAAGACCCGGCCGTTCGATCGGATCCTGGCCGAAGTGCGGGAGCTTCTTCGCGGTCCACAAGGCGCTCGGCAGCCATGCCGGCGGCGTCCACATCGAGATGACCGGCCAGGAGGTCACCGAGTGCACCGGCGGCGCCCAGGCGATCACCGACGAGGCGCTCGCCGACCGCTATCACACCCACTGCGACCCGCGGCTCAACGCGTCCCAGAGCCTGGACCTCGCCTTCCTGATCGCCGAGGCGCTCAAGGACGAACGTCAGGCGCTCCGGGTCGCGGCGCAGTAGTCTTCTCCGGTCGAACTCCGGGGCGGTTTCGCAAACCTCGGCAGTCTGGCGCGCGATGTCCGGGTCAACGGTGTGTCCACCTTGCAGCAGTGACGCGGCGGTCTGGAGAAGCTGCGCAGGCGTTCGCCGGCCGGCGGTCTCTCCGGCTCGCTCGCCCGGCCGTACGATGCGGCGGTGAGCGCTTCGCCAGGCTTGGACTACCGGTCAAGAGACGGCTGTCGACCGGACCGGTCACGAGCAACGGTTTTCCGCCGTAGTCTCGACGTCGATCCTCATCTTCGATCAATTCTGCGTCGGGCACCCTTGCCGCGAAATCGAAATCGATCCGCCGATCGCGAGCAGTCCGCTCGCGCTTATCGTCATCGCACCCATAGCCCATGGTACCCGCGTACAATCAGCGACGATGACGAGCGCAGCAGCGATGCCGTCCCTGGAAGCGGGCTTGCTCGGCGCCCGACCGGCTGGACGTGCGCAGGCGAGATCGAGCGGTTTCGGCGCGTGATCGGAACCATCGAGAAGTCACCAGAATCCGAGCTGATGACCATCGCTCACCTCCGTTCGCTGCCGGCGATTCCAGTCTTCTGACGGTTGGGGAGAGATGCTCCAGTGAACCGCTACTTGACTGAGCCGATATCGGCGGCAACCATAGCGCGAATGCTGGTCGACGATCGGCGCGGCCGCGCCGCCACCGCGATCGCAGCCCTTTGGAGAGACGACCGTGCTGGTCAAAGATATCATGAAGCGTAAGGTCGCGACCGTCGGCGCGAACATCCCCCTGGCCACGGCCGCGCGCCGGATGCGCGACCATGATATCGGCTGCCTGCTGGTGGTCGAGGACGAACGGCTGATAGGCATGCTCACCGATCGCGACGTCGTGGTGCGCGGCGTCGCCGAGGGGCTGGATCCGGTCTATAGCGTGGTGCGGGAAGCGATGTCGGCGAACGCCGTCGCCTGCTCGGTCGACGATACGGTCGATCAGGCCCAGGACCTGATGGCGGCCCATCGGATCAAGCGATTGCCGGTCCTCGACCGGCGCGAGCGGCTCGTCGGCCTGGTCTCCCAGCGCGACCTTAGCGGCCGGTCGGGCAAGTCCGGGGCCGCGCGGGCCAGAGTTTCCGAGAACCGCGGCCTCGCAGGTCGGGCCGCAGATTTCTGGACCCGCGGGGTCCCGGCCGAAAACTCAGCTGGTCCCGGGTCGAAAGGCGCCCTGCCGGCGCCGCATCACTTGACCGCGACGCAGGTGCAGCGAGCGTGGTTCGCCACCTGGTGGGAGACGCTGCCGAGGAATAACGCACGGGCGTCGCTGAGGCCGCGGCTGCCGATGACGATCATGTCGACGTCCTCGCTCCTGGCGACCTTGAGAATCTCATGCGAGGGCTTACCCTCTTCGGTGCGGCCGACGACCCTGGTCACGCCCCGCTCGCGCACCCGTGCCTCGCCCGCGTGGGTCAGGCGGTCGCCGAGCGCCCGGGTCTGATGGAACCGCGCCACCTCCTCCTCGAGCGGCAGGTGCTCGGCCCTCGCGAAGGCCCGCAGCGCATCGGACATCGGCTCGTAGGGCACGACATGGAGCACGATCAGCTCGGCGTCCCGCTCCTTGGCGAGGTCGGCCGCCAGGTCGAGCGCCTTCCAGCCATGCTCCGAACCGTCGATCGCCGCTACAATCTTCCCACTCATGGTCGCGCTCCCGGATCCCAAGGTTGCCTCGCGCATTTCGCATCCTCAAGAGTTAGAAAGCTGGCAGTCGGCCGCCTTGACATAGCGCAAACCCCAGGTGTCCGAGCGCCGCGTCACGGCCGCACGGATGAGCTGGCCAGCATGCGGCTGAGGTGTTCAGCCCTGAGCGGGCACGACCCGGACGTAGTTGCGGGCGCCATAGATCAGCGAGACGGGGGTTCCGGGCGGATAGATCTTCTCGCCCGAGCCCAGCGACTGGACGACCGCGCTGGTCTTGCCGCTGTCGTCGCGCAGGATGTACTCGGCGCCGTTGCCGGGTCTCGCGAAACTCCTCCGCGGCGAGGCCGGCCAGACCGCCGACGATCGCCGCGACGACGGTGATCGCGACGTCAGCCGGGTTGTTCGCCTTGGTGATGCCATAGGCGGTGGTCCCGGCAAGCGCGGCCCCGATCGCGGTGCCCCAGCCCGCGGCCTGCTGGTTGTCGAGGCCCGAGATCTTGACCTCGCGAGACGAGACGACGCGCGCGTCCTCGACCCGCATCACCGTGCCGGTCTCGTTCGGCGTGTAGGTGGTCCCCGACGGGAAGCGAGCACGCCTCGAGCATGGCGGCGATCCGCGGCCGCGGCGATCAGCTTTTTCCAACGAGGCGCCATGGCATGGCGCCGACGCGTTGGGTCTAGCGCAGAGGACGGCCAACGCCGGTCCGAGACGCCCGGCGCGCTCAGGCCGCGAGGTCGAGCGCGCCCTCGGTCGCGAGCCGGGCATCGGCGATCGCCTGGCGCAGACGGGCGATCTCGGCGGCGTCGAGCTTCATCAGCGGCGGCCGGACCACCGCCCGCTCCATCCGGCCGAGCAGGACCAGCATCTCCTTCATGCGGTTGTGCATGTCGAGGAAGGGCGGCGCGTAGAACGCCTGGACCAGCGGATAGCTGCGCGCGTTGATCGCCTGAGCGCGCGCGAGGTCCTTGGCCTGGACCGCCCGGAACAGCGCGACCTGGAGGTCGGCGATCACGCTGCCCGCGCCCGACAGGAGGCCGCCGCAGCCCATGACGAGCGAGCTCATCAGCCAGCTCGAGTGGGTCGAGAGCACGGTCACCGGTCGCGCGAGGCTCTGCAGCGTGCGGATGTGGCGCTCGTGCAGCATGGCATCGTTGCACCAGTCCTTGATCGCCCGGATCTGCGGCACCTCCTCGACCAGCCGCAGCAGCGTATCGAGCGGATAGCCGAGCCCGGAGGCCATCGGGTATTGGAACAGGATGATCGGCAGATCGCAGGCGTCCGCGATGGTCTTGAAGTGCGCGAGCGCCATCTCCGGACGGAGCTGGCCGCCCATCGCCATCGGGTTCGGCGGGAACACCAGGAGGCAGGACGCGCCGCCGCGCTCGGCCATCCGGGCGAGCCTCGCGGCATAGTGGCTGCCGTCGGCGTAGATGCCGTTGACGACAGGCACCCGGTCGCCGACCGTATCCATCGTGAGATCGAGCACGCGCGCCTGCTCCTCGTCGGAGCACGACGCGGCCTCGGAGGCATGCGCATTGACCGTGACCGCGCTGATCCCCTCGACCGCGGCCACGTCCCAGGAGGTGCTTGCGGTAGCCGCGCTCGTCGATCGAGAAGTCCTCGAAGAACGGCAGCAGGCAGGCCGGGATCACGCCCTGGGGCTGGTCGTCTTTGAACCGTGGCATGGCGTGCTCCTCCGGGCGAAAGGTTGCGTGCAGCGAATCTAGGGGGCGGGCCGTCCGGCTGACAAGCGAACCGCCCCGGCTTGACCGTCCGCGCGGCGCGCTGCCTAGGCTGCCGGTCGACAAACCAGGGAGGGCGGCGCATGCTGGTCTCGATGCGGGTGGTCAGCTTCTGCCATTATCTGCAGGGGCCGGCGGCGGCGCAGTACCTCGCCGACATGGGCGCCGACGTGATCAAGGTCGAGCCGACCGTCGGGCGCCTACGAGCGCCACTGGTCGGGGGCGAACGCGTTCGTCGACGGCATCAGCGCCTTCTATCTCGCCGCCAACCGCAACAAGCGCTCGCTCGCGGTCGACCTCAAGCACCCGGACGGCAAGGCGCTGGTCCTGCGCCTGCTCGAGGGCGCCGACGTGGTGATGGAGAACTTCCGGCCGGGCGTCATGGACCGGCTCGGGCTCGGCTACGACCAGGTTCGGGCGCTGAATCCGGATATCATCTACGCCTCGGCGACCGGCTACGGGCCGAGCGGGCCGATGGCCGGCCGACCGGGCCAGGACCTCCTGATCCAGGCGCTCTCCGGCCTGATCGCCGCGACTGGCAACGAGCGGCCGACCGCGATCGGCTTTGCCGCCGCCGACCAGCATGGCGCCGCGCTGCTGGCGATGGGCATCCTCGGCGCCTACGTCCGCCGCCTGCAGACCGGCCAGGGCACGCGGATCGACGCCAACCTGCTGAACGCCGGCCTCGACCTCCAGACCGAGCCGCTCACGCTCTACTACAGCGGCCGCGCGCGCCGGGACGCCTTCCGGCGCGACCTCAACCTCGCGACCTGGTACCACGAGGCGCCCTACGGCGTGTACCGGATCGCCGACGGTTGGCTCGCCGTCTCGCTGAACGACCCGAAGAAGCTCGCGGCCGCGCTCGCCAGCGAGGCGCTCGCAAGCCCTTGCCGGCGTCGACCGCTACCAGGAGCGCGACCGCTACGCGCGGGTGCTGGCCGAGGAGCTGGCGCCGCGGCGCTATGCGGAGCTCGTGCCCGGCCTCGATGCGCAGGCGATCTGGTATGCCCGCGTGCGCGACTACGACGAGCTGCCGGACGACCCGCAGATCCGCCACAACCAGGTCTTTCGGGACGTCCCGGTCGGGGCCGGCACGGCGACCCTGGTCAACCATCCGCTCCGCTACGATGGCGAGGTGCCGGCGCTGCGGCGGCTCGCGCTCCGGCTGGGCGAGGATACCCGGGCGGTGCTTGCCGAGCTCGGCTATGGCGCCGCCGAGATCGACGATCTGATCGCGCGCCGGGTGGTCGCGGCGCCGTCCGCGGCGCCAGAAGGGGAGGCTTCGCCATGAGCGGGTTCCACGTCGCGGTCGGCGACCAGGTGCGGTTCGCCAAGACGGTCGGCGAGAGCGACGTCTATCTGTTCGCCGGGATCACCGGCGATTTTTCCTCCAATCACGTCAACGAGGCGGTCATGCAGCGCTCGGCCTACCGCCGCCGGATCGCCCATGGCGCGCTCTTGATCGGCTTCATGTCGACCACCTCGACGCTGATGATCGAGCAGGCGGGCGGCGTGCCGGCGGACGAGACCCCGGTCTCGCTCGGCTACGACCGCATCCGTTTTCTCGGACCGGTCTTCATCGGCGACACGGTCACGGTGACCTACCGGATCGCCGAGATCGATCCTGCCCGCCGCCGCTCGCGCGCCGAGATCGAGGTCACCAACCAGGATGGCGCCCTGGTCGCGATCGCCCAGCACGTCCTGAAATGGGTCCCGAACCCGCCGCCGATCGCAGCGTGAGCCGGAGCGCCTGGAAACGACTTGACCTCGGTCGACGTCTCGACCGGCAGCATCACGGTCCCGGCCGACGATGGCCCCGCGACGGCCTGCCGGTTCTGGCAGGCGCGCGATCTGACCCCGTAGCTTATCTTTCAATCATCCCGCGATTATCAAGGGTTCTTTTTACCACTTACATGTTGCCAGCAGATGGTAGTGAGGTCTCGAGTGTCAGGTGCCGTGGCATTTGAGCAGCCATGCCGGCTTGGTGTCGTAGCTCCAACGGGAGCCGACATGTCGCAGCATTTGCAAGTGTCCCCCGAGGGGCTCGACGACGAGGCGTTCGTGGCGGCGTGTGCGAGCCTGGGGTTGATGGGCCGCTCGCCCGCGTTTCGCGCCGTACTGGGCATGTTGCCGAGGCTCGCCGCCTGCGACGCACCGGTGGTGCTGCGCGGCGCCACGGGCACGGGCAAGGAGCTGTTCGCCCGGGCGTCGCACTACCTGAGCCCGCGTCGCGGCCGGCCGTTCGTGCCGGTCAACTGCGGCGGCCTGACCGAGACGGTGCTCGACAGCGAGCTGTTCGGCCATGTCCGGGGCGCTTTCACCGACGCCCGCGCCGACCGGCAGGGACTGATGGCGATGGCCGAGCGCGGCACGCTGCTGCTCGACGAGGTCGACAGCCTGACGCCCAAGGGCCAGGTGGTGCTGCTCCGCTTTCTGCAGGATCGCGAGTACCGCCAGGTCGGCGGTGAGAAGCTGCGGACCGCCGACGTCCGGGTGCTCGCGGCCTCGAACCGCGATCTCGCCACCCGGGTGGCGGCCGGCGGCTTTCGCCAGGACCTGCTGTTCCCGACGTGCCTTCGCCGCCGCCAACCGGCCGCGCCCGACGATCATCATCAGATGAAATGTTATACCAAGTCTTTGAAATCTCGCACGGGGGAGGGTTCGACCACAGTGTCGGCCCTCCGCCAGTCACCCTTGGTCGGAACATTCTCTTCGTGAGGTCGTCGTCGGCCGGAACGGCGCACAATACGGGTGTTCTGGCCTATTTTTTCCGAACCACGCGCGGCGGCCGACAGCCCCATTTCGGACCATTTTTTCTCTGCGACACAATCGAACCACGCCGGTTTTGGTAAGGATGTCAGAACTCGTCAAATCGATGTCTTTGATGACATCCCAAGGGTGTGGGTTTGTAAAGTAGCCGTGCTCAGGCGAGGTAGACAGGGATCGAACTCTTCGGCTCGGTACTGACGCGGGCGCAAGGGCGGCCGTAGCCTTGATTGCGATCCGGTTGCGAGAGATCCTGAGGCACAGGGTCCGCTCGGGCACCGGTGCAGTACCTTCAGTCCGCCCCGCCCCGGGCTGGCGCCATGAAACCAGCCTAAGTCAGCCGCAGGCGGGAAAGAAAGCTTGAAGTTGACGGCTTGTGGCCCAAAGTCGGTCGCCGGGCCCCTTCAGGACCACGCCCCACGTCTACAAGGCACCATGGTCGGCGACTACATCGCCAACGCACCGCCGGGCGCCGCGATCGCCGTCGTCCACGATGGCCAGGCCTGCGGCCAGGGCGTCGCCCTGGAGGCCAAACGCCGGCTCGACAAGCTCGGCGTCCCGACTGCGCAGGTCGACCAGGTGCGGGCGGGGCCCGACCGGGTTCTCCGATCGATCGCGACATTCGAGACGCGAGGCATCGACGCCGCTTCTATGGCGGCTATCAGGCCGAGGCCGGCCCGCTGGTCCGTCAGGCGACGGCACGCCCGCCGGAGCTCGGCTTCGTCGTCCCGGACGGCGTGGCGAGCGAGGAGTTTGGCTGATCGCAGGCGCCGCGGCCGAGGGCATTCCGATGACCTTCTACATGGGTGCCGGTAAACAGCCCGGAGCGGCCATCGTCGCGACCGAATTCCGGGCCGCCGGCATCGACCGACTGACACCGAGCTCGACACCTACGCCGCCGTCCAGGCCGGGGTGCCGGCGGTGGGAGAGGCCGTCTCCTTCAATGCGGATGCGGTGGTCCACACGCTGCGCATCGGCGTCGACGCCGAAGGCGACGTCTACGGCTACGATCCATTCGTCTGGTAGGTCTGGCGGGAAGGCCAGTACGTGCCGCTGGAGTCGGGCTCCGCCGAGGAGTAGGGTCGGCCGCATTGGTTGCGGCAAGGGCGATTGGCGTGGACGCGAGGGGCCGGCTGACCCGGGTTACCACCGCGCTGTTCGGGCGGACCGGCGTGCGCGGGCGGTTGCTGCTTGCTTTCCTCGGCATCAGCGCGTTCGCGGTGATCGCGGCGGCCGCCGGCCTCTATTCGTTCTACGAGGTCGGCCGGGCGCTCGGGCGGATCACCGAGGAGCGGGTGCCTGGTGCGCTCGCCTCGCTCGAACTGTCGCGCCAGGCTGAGCGCATCGTCGCGGCAGCACCGGCGCTGCTCGCCGTCCGTTCAGACGACCAGCTTCGAGAGGTCTCGGGTAGCATCCAGGCCGAGGTCGGCAGGCTCGAGCATCTGCTCGACGCGCTGCGGCAGAGCGGGCTGCATCCGGACGCGCTCGCGCCGCTGGAGCCAGCGGTCGAGGGTCTGCGCCGCAACCTCGGCGCGCTCGACGCCCTGATCGCCAAGCGGCTCTCAGTCGCCGCCCGCAAGCAGGCGCGGCTCGGCGACCTCGCCGACACCAACGTCGCTACCCAGCGCTTGGTGGCGCCTGGCATTCTGGTGATGGAGTCCAAGATCGCCGAGTGGCGCCGCAGCAATGGTGGCGCCGACCAGGCGGCGGCTGAGCGCGACGGCGCGACCGCGGCGCTCGGCCAGGCGATCGCCACCTATCTGCCGCAGCAGAAGGCACAGATCGAGCTGTCCGCGATCAACGACGGCCTGCTCAAGGCGGCGGCCGCGCCGACGCCCGCCGACCTGCCGCTGCTCGCTTTCCCGCTCCGTCGCTCATTGTTCACGCTCGAGGCGCTGGCGAGCGAGTTCGACCCCGGCCTGCGCGCACGCCTTTTGGAGCGGGTCGAGGAGTTCAAGCGTCTGACCGACGGCGCGGACAGCATCCTTCAGGCGCGCCAGGAGGAGCTCGCGATCCTCGCTGACGCTCAGAGCCTGCTCGCGCAGAACGCCGAGCTCACCCACGAGCTCACGGCGGCTGTCGACCGCCTCGTGGGCGACGCCGACGACGAGATCGCGAGCGCCAACCTTGAGGCGCTGGGCGTGCAGCGGTTCGGCGCGGCGGTGCTGATCGCGGTCGTGGCGCTGAGCCTCGTCAGCTCGGGCCTGATCGTCTGGCTCTACGTCGGCCGCAACCTGATCGCGCGGCTGACCGGGCTCAGCGACAGCATGCTGGCGATCGCTGGCGGCAATCTGCGGGCGCCCCTGCCGCCGGCCGGCGGGCGCGACGAGATCGGCCGCATGGCCGAGGCGCTCACAGTCTTCCGTGACACCGCGGTCGAGGTCGAGGAGAAGAACCTGCGCGACCTGCACGCGCTGCTCGACACCATCGACTACGGCGTGGTGATGCTCGATCCGGACCTCCGCGTGCGCCTGCACAATCGCGCGTTCCGCGAGCTGTCGGGGATGTCGCCCGAGCGCCTTGCCCAGCGACCGCAGTTTCGCGATGTGCTTGACGACATCCGACGCAGCGGGATCTACAGCCTACCCGATGAAGAATGGGCGAGCTATGCGAGCCGGCGGCTCGAGGAGACTCCGGCAGGCGCCGGCGTTACCCGCCGAGTTGCGGCTCGCCGACGGCCGGATCCTCGAATATCGCTGCGTGCCGCTGTCGGATGGCGGGCGCATGCTGACCTACTATGATCTCACCTACCTCAAGCGCACCGAGGCGGCGCTGCGCGCCGCCAAGAATCAGGCCGAGCAGGCGAACCGGGCCAAGTCCGAGTTCCTAGCCAACATGAGCCACGAGCTCAGGACGCCGTTAAACGCGATCATCGGCTTCACCCGCCTGGTGATGCGCCGCGCCAAGGACGTGCTGCCGACCAAACAGCACGACAATCTCGCCAAGATCCTGACCAGCGCCGAGCATCTTTTATCGCTGATCAACACCGTGCTCGATCTGTCCAAGATCGAGGCCGGGCGGGTCGAGGTCCGCCCCTCGGCGTTCGCGCTCGAGCCGCTGATCGACCAGTGCCTGCGCACGATCGAGCCGATCATCCGGGAAGGGGTGCGGCTCGCCAAGTCGGTCGAGCCCGACCTGCCGGAGCTAGACACTGATCCGGAAAAGCTGCGCCAGATCCTGCTCAATCTTCTGGGCAACGCCGCCAAGTTCACCGACCGCGGCACCATTACCGTCGGTGCGCGCCATCGAGGATGGCCAGATCGTGCTCGAGGTCGCCGACACCGGCTGCGGCATCCCGGCCGACGCGCTCGATCTGGTCTTCGAGGAGTTCCGCCAGGTCGACAGCAGCAGCACCCGCCAGCACGGCGGCACCGGTCTCGGCCTATCGATCAGCCGCCATCTCGCCCGCCTGATCGGCGGCGAGATCACGCTGGTGAGCGCCGTCGGGCGCCGGCTCGACCTTCACGGCTGACCTTCCCGGCGCGCTACGGGCCGGCGTGCGCGGCGCCGCCGGCGGCGATCGCCCGAGACCGCAGCCGTGGGACGGAAGCGGCGCCCGAGCGCACCCGCTGCGTGCTGGCGATCGACGACGATCCGGATACCGTCTACCTTCTGCGCGAGAACCTCACCGAGGCGGGCTACGAGGTGCTGGTCGCGGCCGGCGGCGAGGACGGCCTGCGCATGGCGCGCGAGCATCGGCCGGGCGCGATCGTGCTCGACATTCTGATCCCGCAGAAGGATGGCTGGCAGGTTCTGTACGAGCTCAAGGCCGATCCCGAGACCCGGGACATCCCGATCATCGTCCTTTCGATCGTCGATCAGAAGGATCTGGGCTTCCGGCTCGGGGCGTCCGACTATCTCTTGAAGCCGCCCGATCGCGACGCTCTGGTCGGCGCGCTGCGGCGGGTCGCGGCGCCACCCTGTCGTCTGCTGGTGGCCGACGACGACCCGCTGGTGCCCGACCTGATCCGCCAGCTGCTCGAGGATCTGGGGTGCGAGATCGAGGCGGCCGGCGACGGCCGCGAGGCGCTCGCGATGCTGGCGCAGCGGCGGCCGGACGTGCTCCTGCTCGACCTTTTGATGCCGGGTCTCGACGGCTTCGGCGTGCTTGAGCAGGTCGCGCAGAACCCGGCGCTCGCAGGTCTGCCGGTGATCGTGCTGACCGCCAAGACGCTGTCCAGCGACGAGCGCGCGCTCCTGCAGCGACGCGTGCTCGCGATCATCGAGAAGCGCGGCCTCGACCGCGCGAGCTTGCTGCAGGAAGTGCGCCGGGCATTGCCGGCGTGCGGCACCCGGGAGGCGGGGGGATCGGCCGATGCCGAGGATCTTGATCGTCGAAGACGTGGAGCTGAACCGCGACCTGCTCGTGCAGCTTCTTGAGGACGACCACGAGGTCATGACCGCCGCCGACGGTCGGCCAGTGGCCTCGCAGGCCGCAGCGCGCCTCAGACCCGATCTGATCCTGATGGACCTGTCGCTGCCGGTGATCGACGGCTGGGAAGCGTCCCGCCGCCTCAAGGCCGATCCCGAGCTCCGGCACATCCCCGTGATTGCGCTGACCGCCCATGCCATGCAAGGCGACGAAGCCAAGGCGCGCGCCTGCGGCTGCGATGATTACCTCGCCAAGCCGATCGACGAGACGCTCCTGTTCGAGAAGCTGCGCCAGATCCTGAACGGCGCCGGGCAGCACTGAACCAGAAGCCCGCATGGCCGGCGACGCGCGCATCCTGATCGTCGACGACGAGCCATTCAACGTCGACTTGCTGGAGCAGGAGCTCGAGCTGCTCGGCTACACGACGGTCAGCGCGGCTGACGGACGGGAGGCGCTGGCGCGGCTCGGCGCCGAGCCGGTCGACCTGGTCCTGCTCGACGTCATGATGCGGGAGCTCGATGGCTATCAGGTGCTGGAGCGCATGAAGCAAGACGCGCAGCTGCGGCACGTTCCGGTGATCATGATCTCGGCGCTCGATCAGCTCGCCAGCACCGTTCGCTGCATCGAGCTCGGCGCCGAGGACTTCCTGCCCAAGCCCTTCGATCCGGTCCTGCTCAAGGCGCGGATCGGCGCGTGCCTCGAGAAGAAGCATTGGCACGACCGCGAGGTCGCCTACCGGTGCGCGCTCGAGCGGGAGCGCGAGCGGGCCGATCGCCTTCTGCACGCGATCCTGCCCGCGCCCGCGGTCGCCGAGCTCAAGGCCTCGGACCGGGTGACGCCGCGGCGCTATGAGCGGGTCACCGTGCTGTTCGCCGACATCGTCGACTTCACCGTCTATTCCGAGGCCCATGCGGCCGAGGAGGTGGTCGCCAACCTCGACTGCCTGATCGAGACGGGCGAGAAGCTGGTGAGCGAGCACGGCCTCGAGAAGATCAAGACCATCGGCGACGGCCTGGTGGCGACCGCCAACCTTCTTCAGCGCCACGCCGATCCGGTGTTCGCCAGCGTCCGCTGCCGCGTTGGCGATCGTCGAGGCGGCGCGGACCAACCCCGCCGCCTGGAAGATCCGGGTCGGCATCCACGTCGGGCCCGTGGTCGCGGGCGTGGTCGGACGCGACAAGTTCAGCTTCGACCTCTGGGGCGATACAGTGAACGTCGCGGCTCGACTATCGACCCTCGGCTCGAATGCCGGGGTCTATCTGAGCGCCGACGCCTGGGCGCAGGTGGCCGGGCGCTGTCTCGGAGAGCCGCTCGGGCCCGTCGCCGTCAAAGGCAAGGGCGAGATCGAGGTGCATCGCTGTATGGGGATTCTTCAAAACGATGCATTTTGAAGATCGAGCATTTCCAGCTCGCTTGGGCGTCAAAATCTCGGCCAAGAGCGCCTGGAGCGATCGGGCACGATAAGGTGCACTGCTCCCGTGTGACGAAACATTCGAGGACAAACGGCGGCGCCATGATCAGAACGAGCTGGTGCTCAAGGAGCATGCTCGACCACAGTCGCTCGGAACCGTACGTGCCGGCCTCCTCCTCGCCTATCAGTCATGCATCGGCCAGCGCATACGGGGTCGACCGCGGATGGCACCGGGACCGCACCAGCTGTAGAGGAGAACGCGGTCGTATCTCCGGTCGTGGCGCACCACGACGTTGACCAGCACGCTTCAGGGTGGAGATCAACCAGGTACGCGAGAGGTAGGTCCGCAACCTCGATCACCTGGATCATGCGCCGATCGGTGCCAGCCTCGATTGCGCGGGCGGTCGCGAGCTCGGTTGGCTCGGCAATCGCGCCCGCGCCCGGTGTAGACCTGATCGACCTCGCCGCTGGCCTGCGCAATAGCCGCCCCGACCGCATTGGTGACGGCGCCCCCGGCGCCCGCACCACCTTGCTCGCCGATTGGCAGAGGGGTCCGTGCACGTCAGGCATCGGCCGGTCGCGACATCTTGCACCGAGTCTCAGAGTGTCTATGGTACTAAGAATAGGATGATAGACAGACGACCGAGAGGCCGCCGCCGGACTGCTGCGATTTCGGTCGCACGGTCGCAGCGCCGGCACGGGGAGGACATGAACGAGCTCCACTTGGCGCCCGAGATCGCCGATGAACGAGTCCGCCGGCGTGCGGTCGAGCGCCTGCGTGCGGCGCAGGTGGTCCTGCCGACGCTGGGCCAGCTGGCCGACCCGTCGCGGATTCCGGACGGACTGAGCGCGGATCTCGACGCCGTCGACGCCGGACGAGCCGCGCGCAGCCAACCTGTTCCGGGTCCACTGGTGGAACGATGCAAGGCGGCGGGGGCGCGCCGCGCTGCCGGGCTACATCGAGCTGCCGGAGTCGCTCACCGGGGTCAAGGCGCGCATCGTCGTCGCGCTCGGCTGTCGCTTCCCGATGATCGGAGCCCACAAGGTGCTGGCCGCCTACGGCTGCCTCGTTCCCCGTCTCGTCACCGGGGGGTTCGATCCCGCCATCCATAAGGCCGTGTGGCCCTCGACCGGCAACTATTGCCGCGGCGGCGTCGCCATCTCGCGCATCCTCGGCTGCCGCGGGGTTGCCGTTCTGCCGGCTGGCATGAGCCGCGAGCGCTTCGAGTGGCTGCAGCGCTGGGTCGCCGATCCTGCCGACATCGTGCGCACGCCCGGCACCGAGAGCAACGTCAAGGAGATCTACGACAAGTGCCACGAGCTCGAGCGCGATCCGGCGAACGTGATCCTGAACCAGTTCTCGGAGTTCGGTAACTATCTCGTGCACTACCACTGCACCGGACGCGCGCTCGGCGCGATCTTCGAGGATCTGCGGCGCCGCGATCCCGCGCTTCGGCTCGCCGCCCTGGTCGCGGCCACGGGCTCCGCCGGCACGATCGCTGCCGGCGACTATCTGAAGGCCAACTATGGCAGCAGGATCGTCGCGGTCGAGGCTCTGGAGTGCCCGACCATGCTCTACAACGGCTATGGTGAGCACAACATCCAGGGCATCGGCGACAAGCACATCCCGTTGATCCACAACGTCATGAACACCGACGTCGTGGTCGGCGTATCGGACCGCAGCACCGATGCCCTAGATGTGCTCTTCAACACCGAGGTCGGCCGCAGTTATTTAGCAACAAGGCGCCGGATCGAGCCGGAGCTCGTGGCCGCGCTCGACGGACTCGGCCTCTCGAGCATCGCCAATGTGCTGGCGGCCATCAAGACGGCAAAGCATCTGGATCTCCGTCAGTCGGATGTGATCGTCACGGTCGCGACCGACGGCGCCGCCATGTACGCGAGCGAGCGCGACCGGTGCCTCTCGACCCGCTTTGCCGACGGGTTCGACGAGGTCGCCGCCGGCGAAGTGTTCGCAGGACATCTGCTCGCGGCGACCGAGGACCATCTGATCGAGCTGACCCAGGTCGACCGGAGGCGCATTTTCAACCTCGGCTACTATACCTGGGTCGAGCAGCAAGGCGTCTCGCTCGAGGCGTTCGAGCGCCGCAGGGATCAGGCTTTCTGGCGAGACCTGCAGGAGTCCGCAAGCATCTGGGACCGCCTGATCCAGGACTTCAACCGCGAGACCGGCGTCAACCGGCCCGCGTGAATCACTGCTCGGAGCGGGCTGACAACGGAAGCGAGGGGAAACTTGACCGAGCCCTATCTTGAACTCCGGCGCAAGACCATGGCGCGTGACCGGAGCCTCCATGAGAAGGTGGTGAGTCTCGAGGAGGCCGCGAGGCTCGTCGAGGACGGCGCCACGGTTGGCATTGGCGGCAGCACCCTGTCGCGCACGCCCATGGCGATGATCTGGGCGCTGATCCGCGCCGGCAGGAAGAACCTGTCCTGCGCGCGCAGCATCACTTCCAGCGAAGGCGAGCTGCTCTTCGCGTCCGGCGCCTGCAACCACATCCTGACCAGCTGGTTCAGCCAGGGCATCGTCTGGGGCGTGTCCAAGGTGATGCGCCACTACACCGAAACCGGCAAGGCACGCTTCGAGGAGTGGAGCCACATGGCCGTCGGCCTGCGCTTTCGGGCCGGCGCGATGGGCGTCCCGTTCCTGCCGATGCGCTCGATGCTGGGCTCGGACGTCATCCGCCGGTTGCCGGACGTGCGCGCGATGGATTGCCCGTTCACCGGCGACAAGCTGGCCCTGGTCCCGGCGCTCAATCCCGACGTCGCCCTGATCCACGTCCAGCGCTGCGATGCTTACGGCAACGCCCAGATCGACGGGCTGAGCTTCATGGACCTCGACCTCGCGATGGCGGCGGGTCGCGTGATCCTGACCGCCGAGCGGATCGTCAGCAACGAGCAAATCCGCCGCGCGCCCGACCACACCAAGATCCCGTTCCTTGCGGTCGAGGCCGTGGTCGAGGTGCCGTTCGGCTGCGCGCCGCACGAGTGCTATGGCATGTACGAGCCGTTCTTCAGGCATCTCGACCAGTACGCCGCGCTGATCCGGAAGGACCCCGAGGCCGGGATGCAGGAGTATCTGGCACGCCACGTCTACGAGCCGAAGTCCTGGACCGACTACCTCGACCGGCTCGGGGTGGAGGAGCTGCTGGCCGCCGCGCGCCGCGGAGGGAGCATTTATGACGACTGAGCCGAACTACACGGCGAGCGAACTGCTGGCAGTCATGAGCGGCAGGCTGCTCGAGGACGGCCAAGTGGTCTTCGCCGGTGTGGGCATCCCTCTGCTCGCCGCGACGCTCGCCCAGCGCCTGCACGGACCGGGGCTCACCATCCTGTTCGAGGGCGGCACGATCGGCGCCTTCGTCGAGCCGGGCAAGCTGCCGCCCTCGACCAACGAGCAGCGTTGCACGCGGCGCGCCAACATGGTCCTGAGCAGCACCGACGTGCTGCTGCTGCTGCAGCGGGGCTACGTCGATGTCGGCTTCATGGGTGGCGCGCAGATCGACCGGTACGGCAATCTCAACAGCTCATTCATCGGCGATCCCGACCATCCGATCACGCGCCTGCCGGGCACCGGCGGCGGCAACGACATCGCCAGCCTGACGCAGATGATCGTCGCCATGCGGCACGAGAAGCGCCGCTTCGTCGACGAGGTCGATTTCATCACCTCGCCGGGCTTCTTGAATGGCGGGACGAGCCGCGCAGACAGCGGCCTGCTCGCCGGCGGCATGTACCGCGTGGTGACGGACCTCGCGATCATGGGCTTCGAGGCGGCATCCAAGCGCATGCAGATCATCGCCCTGCATCCGGGGGCCACGATCGACCAAGTGCAGGCGAATACCGGCTTCGAGCTCGAGGTCGCAGCGGCGGTCGAGACCACCGAGCCGCCGACCGAAAAAGAGCTCGCGGTCCTGCGACACCTCGACCCCGAACGGCTCTACATCGGCTGAGCAGGCCGGCAACTGCCTGGCACCGCAGCAACTCCGCAGAGGACCAAGATGGCTGGATTGTCGAACACGTTCGGGATCGCGATGCGCAACTTCACCGCGTCGCCGCAGCTTCCGGACGGGCAGGCCCTGGTCGACTACGGCGTCAGGATGGAGGAGCTGGGCTTCGATTCGCTCTGGGTGTGGGACCACGTCCTGCTCGGGGTCGAACCCAGCTTCCCGATCATCGATTCGCTGACGCTGCTCACCGCGATCGCCTCGCGCACGCGCAAAATCAAGCTCGGCACCGGCGTCCTGGTCCTGCCGCTGCGCAACCCCGTGGTGCTCGCCAAGCAGCTCGCCAGCATGGACCAGCTCTCCAATGGCCGGCTGCTGCTGGGCATGGCGTCCGGCTGGTACAAACGCGAGTTCGATGCCGCAGGCGTGCCGTTCGAAAGGCGCGGCAGGATCATGGACGAGAGCCTCGAGATCCTGAACCGCTTGTGGACCGAGGACATGGTGGACGGCCGGTACGGCCAGTACCACCTGCGCAATGCCGTGATGCTGCCGAAACCGGTGCAGAAACCGAGGCCGCCTTTGCTGATCGGCGGCTACGTCGACCGCGTGCTCAAACGCGCGGCGGTGGCGAGCGACGGCTGGCTCACCTATTTCTACCGGCCCGAGAGCTTCACCAGCTCATGGGCGAAGATCCGCGGCTTTGCCAAAGACGCCGGCAAGGACCCGGACCGTCTGCTGAACGCCAACCAGCTGCCGATCATGATCGGCCGGTCGCGCGCCGAGATCGAGGGTCCGCTGACGGAGTGGCTGACCACCGAGTGGGACTACGCGGCGTGGAGCGAGTCGACCAAGGAGAGCGCGATCATGGGCACGGTCGACGAATGTGTCGAGCAGCTCAAGGCCCACCTCGCCGTCGGTGTGCAGAAGATCATCTTCGTTCCCTACAGATACGAGATGGCGCAGATCGAAATCATCGCGCGGCAGGTCATCCCGCGACT
>CAVWDE010000030.1:0-67656 GCA_963753685.1 uncultured Alphaproteobacteria bacterium | reverse complement strand
CCGGCTCTGGCGAGGTCGGGCATCCACGACGGGATCACGTTGAGCGCATCGTAGGCGCCGGTGCCGGCCCGGTGCTCCTGTAGAATCTTGGTGAACATCTCGGCGGTCGGGACCTCGATCACCTTGACGTCGATCCCGGTCAGCTTCTTCCACATGGGTCCGGAGAAATTCAGCGGATCGAGCGACTGCAGGCCCGCTTCCCAGACGATCGTGATCTCGGTGCCAGCGTATTGCTTGGCGGCCGCAACCGCGCGGTCGGCGGCGCTCTCGGCCATGGCCGCCCCGCCGACGCCGAGCGTCAGCAGCGCCGCCAGCCCCGGTCCCGCAAGCCCGAGCGCAAATCCCGTTCTAGCTGCCATCATTGCCTCCCCAGTTGGCCAGAGGCGCCCCGCACCCTCCGGCGACGCCTCACCTTGGTCGGCATCCAGCGGGATGCCGGCGATGGGCCGACGCCGAGCCGCGTCCGCCCGCCTGCCGCAGTCATAGCCATTGCGACCGGCGATGTCAGCACCCTCGGTGTGATTGACGGCAGCGCCCCGGCTCGACCGCCAGCCAGGGCGAGGTGCGATGCGCGCAGCGCCTTGCCAGCCGCGCTGGAATGGCGTTAGCTAGCCGCAAGGAACCGCCTTCGGCGAGCCGGGCTACGGCCGAGCACAACAGGATCAGGGGGCAAAGCGATGAGCAGGGAGCGCAAGCAGCGTGACTTCCAGGCAGGCTTGGCCGAGGAGGTCGACGCCTGGCTGCGGGGGGACACCTCCAAGCGGACGTTTCTGAAGCGGCTGGTCGAGGCCGGCGGTGCCGCGGCGCTGGCGCGGCCGGGCCTGGCCCTGCTCGGCAGCGGGCTTGGCGCAAACGCGGCGTGGGCGGCGGTCGAGCTCGCCGACCCCAGCACGCCGTTCGGCCAGGCGCAGGCCATGGCGGTCAAGGCCTCCAAAGAGGGCCCGGCGCAGAATTCGGCCTATCGCGCCGTCCAGGCCGCCAAGCCGCATTCGGGCGCGACCCTGAACATGACCTACGAATCCGGTCTGCAGGCGCTCGAGCCGCGCAACTTCTCCGGCCCGCTCTGGCAGGACCTGACCGGCATCGGCTTCAACGTCGAGGAGCTGCCGCACCCGGACCAGTATTCCAAGCCGATCGCCGAGCACATCGCCGGCTCCGGCGCCTACGACATCCTCGACATCGAGCCGGCCTGGATCCCTTCGCTCGCCGACGGCGGAGTGATCCTGCCGATCGACGACTACGTCGCCAAGTACATGGATAAGGCCGATCTCGAGGACTACCATCCCCTGTACCAGTTCCTGCCGACCTACAAGGGCAAGCGCTGGGGTTTCTTCGACGACGGCGATGTGCTGGCGCTCTACTACCGCACCGACATCTTCGGTGACCCCAAGCTGCAGCAGGCTTACCAGGCCAAATACAAGAAGAGCCTCGAGGTGCCCAAGACCTGGGACGAGTACTCCCAGGTCGCGCAGTTCATCACCGATCAGCTGGCGCCGAAGGTCTATGGCGCAGTGCACTTCCGCAAGGCGGGCAGCCCGGGCAACCAGTTCTCCTTCCTGCAGCAGTATCGCGCCAACGGCGGCAAGTTCTTCGACGAGCAGAGCATGAAGGCGCTGCTCGATTCGGACGCCGGCATCACCACGTTCAAGCAGATGATCGCCGCCAACAAGGCCTCGGTGCCGGGCAACAACGACATGGACGCGGTCGCCGCCTGGGTCGCCTGGCTGCAAGGCAAGTCCGCGATGCTGTTCTCCTGGCCGCCGACCGGACGCATGACCGAGAACTACGCGCAACGGGACAAGGCGATCAACTTCGTGCCGGAATCGCAGATCGTCGGCAAGGCGGGCTACGCCGTCATGCCCGGCGGCAACCCCGAGATGGCGTCGGGCTACGTCAAGTCGCTGGCCGCCGACTCGAACAACGAGGAGGCCGCCTACCTGTTCATGCAATGGGCGACCAGCCCGGCGGTCTCGCTCGCGCGGGTGATGGCGCCGTTCGCGCTCCGCGATCCTTACCGCATGTCGCACTACACTTCGCCGCTGTACCGGGCGCTTTGGCCGAACGCCAAGGATTATCTGGTCAACCTCAGCAACTCGGCAAATGGCGCCGTGCTCGACATGATCATGCCCGGCTGGCAGGACTACGCGCTCTCGATCGATCGCATGTGCACCGCGGTCTGGGCGGGCGAGGACCCGAAGACCTCGCTCCAGCGGGCGGCCGCGGAGTGGGATGCGACCACCCAGAAGCTGGGCGTCGACACCCAGCGCGAGGCCTATCAGCAGTTCGTGAAGCTGCCCGGCTCCTACGCCGACCACACCATCGAGACGATGGGCCTGGCCGTGCACATCACGTAGCACTCTGATCCGTAAATGGCGTTCGCCGGCCGCCCCATCCGGCAGGACATGCCGCCATCGTCGCTTGGCATTCGCCGACCGCCCGCGACGGGATTGGCGGTGTCCGCTTGGCGTTCGCCGACCACGCTGGGTGGCGGGTGGAACAATGTTAACCGGACGGTAATCTCTTGGCGATTCTGTCTTCCTTCGGATGGTCCATGCGACCGTGGGACTCGGCGCCGCCCCGGTTGATGGCGGACGACGGACTCCCAGGATCGCATGGACCACTGGACGGACAATGACCGCCAATGGTTAGCAAAGGCTTAATACCAGGCTCAGAGAGTCCCGACGGCTCGGGCTTGGTCCGTGCGCCGGGATTGGCGGTCCGCACCTGCTTCTGGAGGCGACCAGCAAGTCGGCCTGGAGCGGCGCGGGATGCCCACGTAAAGGTGAGGACTTCGCGGGCCCGGTTGTAAGCATTCACGGACTGTCGCCGGATGTGACATCATCGACGCGCGAGCGCCGGCGCCGGCCTCACCGACGGCGCGGGCTTGGATTGCGGCGGTGTCCGGGGATCGCATGGCGCTCAGACGGCTCGCCAGAGGCAACGCGTGGGGTTGACGGGATCGGGGAGTGGCATGGCGGACGGCGTCGGCGTGAACGGAATCGCAGTTCGGCGGGCTGCCGCCGGCCCGGCACGAAGCTCCTGGAGCGACCGGCAGGTCGCCTGGCTGCTGGTCCTGCCGGCCGCACTCCTGATCCTGGCGCTCTCGATCTATCCGCTGGTCTATTCGGTCTGGGTCGCGTTCGTGAACTACGACTTCCTGATCCCGGGCCACGCCTTCGTGGGCTTGGAGAACTTTCGGGAGATCGTGAACGACCCGATCGCCCGCTCCTCGCTGGTCAACACGGTGGTGCTCTCGGCCGCCTGCGTCGCCGTCGAGTTCGCCCTCGGCCTGCTGCTGGCGCTCGCCATGCTCGAGCGCTTCCGTGGCCGCGGCCTGATCATGCCGATCCTGATCGTGCCCCTGTTCATCAGCCCGGTGATCGTCGGCCAGTTCTGGTCGCTCCTGCTGCAGCCGCCGTTCGGCCCGACCAACTACCTCCTCGGCCTCCTGCTCGGGCGGCCGGTCGAGATCAGCTGGCTGACCCAGACGCCCTGGAACTTCATCGCGATCGTCACCGCGGATGCCTGGCAGTGGACACCTTTCATGTTCGTGATCCTGCTGGCCGGCCTGTCGGCGATCGCGCCCGAGATGTTCGAGGCGGCCGAGCTCGATGGTGCTTCGCGCCTGCAGACCTTTCGCTACGTCACCCTGCCGCAGCTGCGGCCGCTGATCCTGCTCGCGCTGACCTTCCGCCTCCTCGATGCGGTCAAGCTGTTCGACGTCATCTACGTCATGACCGGCGGCGGCCCGGGCTCCAGCACCTACACCGCCTCCTTCTACCTCTACCAGATCGGCTTCCAGCAGTTTCACCTGTCGAAGGCGACCGCCGGCAGCTGGATCTTCCTTCTGCTGTCGGCGATCCTGATCATGGCCCTGGTCCGCCGCCTGCTGCGGCCGGAGACCCGCTGATGGCGGCCTCGGCGCGAGCTCCCGGGCGCGGCCCAAGGCGGCCGATCGGCTTCGATATCCTCCGCTTCGGCTTCATCGGCATGTTCGTGCTGTTCGTGCTGGCACCGCTCTACTGGGTCGTGATCACCTCGATCAAGCCGGTCAACGACTATCTGACGACCCCGCCGGTCTGGTTCCCGGCCGAGCCGACCTTCGTCCACTATACGGCCGCGCTGTTCGCCTATCGCGGCCTCGAGGGCCTGACCAACAGCTTCGTCGTCGCGAGTGCGACCACCGTGCTCTCGGCGCTGCTCGGCACGCTGATGGGCTACAGCCTCGCCCGCTTCAACACCGGCGGCCCGCATCTCTCGTTCTGGGTGCTCTCGCAACGCTTCCTGCCGCCGATCGCGATCGTGCTGCCGGTGTTTCTGCTCTATCGCGGCCTCGGCCTCTACGACTCGCGGATCGGCCTGGTGCTGATCTACACCGTGATCACCCTGCCGCTCTCGGTCTGGATGATGTACGCCTACTTTCGCCAGCTGCCCAAGGAGATGGAGGAGGCAGCCCTGGTCGACGGCTGCTCGCGCTTCGGCGCCTTCTGGCGGATCGCCCTGCCGCTGTCGGTGCCCGGGATCATCGTGGCCGCGGTCTTCGCCTTCATCTTCGTCTGGACCGAGTTCTTCTTCGCCCTCAACCTCACCAGCCGGCACGCCTTCACTCTGCCGACCATCTTCCGCGCCTTCTCAGGTTCCAGGGCGCCCAATACGGCGAGGCGAGCGCGCTTGGCCGTCACCTCGCTGATACCCTCGATCATCCTCGGCATGCTGGTCCAGCGCCACCTGGTCCGTGGCCTGACGCTGGGCGCCGTCCAGGGGTGAGTGATCCGTATGCTCAGCCGAAGCGCAGGCGGAGGGCGATGGCGGCGGCGAGGGTGGTCAGGGCGATCAGGGTCGAGAGGATGAGGGCGCCAGCGTCGCCCAGGTGCTCGATGACCAGGGCGTAGGCGAGCGGCGAAACCGCTGACAGGAGAAAACTCGGGACCAGCAGGCGGCCGACCAGGGTGCCGTAGGTGCGGTGGTCGAACAGCACCAGGGGGAGCGTGCCGCGGGTGATGGTCATGATGCCATTGCTGGCGCCGTAGAGGAGCGCGAATGCGATCGCGGCCACGACCGTCTGGCCGCTCCAGAGGCCGGCGATGAAGCAGACCGGCAAGGTCGTCGCCGCCAGAAGGTTGAGGGTCAAGGGGTGGAGGCGGCCGCCGAAGACGACCTCGCAGAGCCGGGCCGAGGACTGCCCGATGCCGCGCAGGGTCGCGACCCAGACGGCGAGCGAGGCGCTGAGCCCGAGCCCGCTCAGGAGGCCGATCATGTGCGCCGACATGCCGGAGTTCAGGACGTTGATCAGGGTCACGATCAGGGCATAGAGGCCACCCGCGAGCAGATGGTCAGGGCGGCTTTGGGCGAGATGCGGACGCTCCGGCGCCTCGCCGGCCGGCTGGTCGCCGTAGCGGGCGCTCGGGATCGCAAGATGCAGCGGCACCGTCAGGAGGGCAAAGCCGGCATAGGCGAAGACCGCACCGCGCCAGCCGAACTGCAGGGCGATCGCGTGGCCGATCGGCCAGAGCACGGTCGAGGCGAGACCGCCGAGCAGGGTGATCTGCGAAATCGGCCGTCTGGCGCCGGGCCCACCGATCCGCGCCAGGGCTGCGAATGCGGCATCGTAAAGCGTGCAGCGCATGGCGAGCCCGAGCAGGGCCCAGGCGGCATAGTAGGCCCAGACGTCGTGCACGAGCGCGAGTGCTACGCAGCCGATGGCGATCAGGCCCGAGCCTGCGACCATCACCTGTCGGCCGCCGTAGCGGTCGATCAGCCGGCCGACCAACGGCGAGGACAGGCCCATCACCAACAGCGAGGCCGAGAAGCCGCCATAGACCAGCGAGCGGCTCCAGTCGAGGTCCGCGGCCATCAGCTCGCCGAGCGCGCCGACGAGATAGTAGGTGATGCCCCAGCAGACGAGCTGCGACAGGCCAAGGCAGATGACCGTCCGGCGCCAGCTCAATGGCGAGCGGCCTGGCCGCCAGGCGACAGTGCCGGTGTCCGGACGCCCGCTTCGAGTTGCGTCGCCTTCGCTGGCGGCGGCCTGCTCAGCCGCCAAACTCCGCCCGGTAGCGCTCGAGCTTGGCCTGCCAGGCCGGCTCGCCCTCGATCGCGCGATTGACGATCCCGGTCGGGACCCGGCCGTGCATGACGTCGAGCACCGCCTTGACGTCGGCAGCGCCAATGCCGGCGAAGCACTGGTCGGTCCAGCAGAGCGCGTGCGGCGTCAGCAGCACGTTGTCGAGCTGGTAGAGCGGATTGTCGGCGGGGCTCGGCTCCTGCTCGAACACATCCAGGCCGGCGCCGGCGATGCCGCCTGCCTGGAGCACCTGGGTCAGCGCCCGCTCGTCGACCACCGGCCCGCGCGAGGTGTTGATCAGGTACGCCGTCGGCTTCATCAGAGCCAGGCGCTCGGCGTTGACGATGTGATGGGTCTCATCGTTGAGCGGGCAGCTGACCGAGAGCACGTCCGCCTCGCGGAACAGCTCGTCCAGCCCGACCAGGCGGACGCCCAGTTCCTTGGCGAGCTTGGGGTCGGCGTAGGGATCGTGGGCGATGAACTTCATGCCGAAGGGCTTGGCCAGGCGGAACACCTCGGCGCCGATGTTGCCGATCCCGAGCTGGCCCAGCGTCCGTCCGATCAGGCCCTGCCCCATGAACTCGTTGCGCCTGGCCCAGCCCTCCGGGCCCTGGCGCGTGATCCGGTCCTTGGCGGCGAGCCTGCCCATCAGCGCCAGCATGAAGGTCAGGATCGCGACCGCGACCGGCCGGCGCACGCCATCGGGGGTGGTCACCAGCACGCAGCCGTGGTCGGTGCAGGCCTGGACGTCGACCGTGTCGAAGCCGACCCCGAAGCGGGCGATGATCGCGAGCCGGCCGTCGGCCGGGAAGCTCTCGGGCTCGATCCGCGGGATCAGGAGGATCAGCGCGTCGAAGTCCGCGAGATCCTTGGCCGTGATCACCCCGTTGGTCTGAATGTATTCGTGCTCGATCGCCGGGTTCTCCTCGAGCGGCGACAGATCGAAGTCGGGAAAGGCCGGGCTGCCGTCCGGCTTCTTGAAGTCGCCGCTGAGGGCGACCCGAAACTTGCTCATGACTGCCTCCACACCCGTCATTTCTTCTTTTTCTTGGCCTTCGGTTTCTCTGACTTGACCTGGTCCGTACCTTTGCCGACGCCGGCGGTGCGCGCCCGGATCTCGGTGATGCCGGCCTGGACCGCCCCCTGCAGCGCCCAGACGTCGCCCGAATAGCAGAGGAAGTTGAAGCCCAGCGCGCGCAGCCGGACCGCTTCCTCGACCGTCGGCACCAGGCGCCCGAGCGCCTTGCCGTGCTTCTTGCAGGCCCTGGCGACCGCCTTGACCGCGGCGGCGAAGTCTGGGTGCTCGAACTGGCCCGGGATGCCGAGCGAGCAGCTGAGATCGAAATGCCCGATCCAGAGGCAGTCGACGCCAGGGGTCGCGGCCAGCGCATCGGCGTTCTCGACCCCCTGGCGGGTCTCGATCTGGGCAAACAGCGTGGTCCACGCGTTGGCGGCCGCGAGCTTCTCCATGGTCGGCCCGGGCATGTAGCGATCGTGCGCGATCCCGAGCGCCACGCCGCGCCGGCCGTCGGGCACGTACTTCAGGCAGTCGAGGATCGCGCGCGCCTCCTCGGGCGAGCCGACCATCGGCAGCATGACGCCTTCCGCGCCCATGTCGGCGGCGCGCGCGATGTGATGGTATTCCTTGGACGGCACCCGCACGATGGTCGGCAGGTCGGCTGCCTGCATGTAGCGCAGCACGGCCTTGATGGTCTCGAAGCCGAAGCCCGAGTGCTCGGTGTCGAACAGCGCGAAATCGCAGCCGGCGGCCTTCAGGATCTGGCCGATCCCGGGCGTAGCGAACTCGACGATGAAGTGGCCGAGCCTGAGCTCGGGGCTCCTGGCCATCTCCTTCAGGCCTGGCGATGCCATGCGCGGTCCCTGCCTCCCTGGTCCGGTCTCGTTTGGTTGGCCCAACTCTGACCATCGCGCGCGCGGTCGTCAATCGATCAAAATTGACGCCGCCGACCCAGAGAGCGTTCCGAACGCGAGCGCACGTTCAGATCGTATCGGGTGCGTCAACACCGACCGCCAACGTGCGGAAGGTTGCGGGCGTCCGCTTGCGGGCATGCAAGCTCGCACTTCGTCGTTTGCAGCACGGCTGGGCTCGGCTAGCGTGCGGTGACTGGAGGAAGGATTGCCATGAGCCTGTCCGGCATCTTCGGCCGAATGGTCGCGCTGATCGGCGGCGTCACGGTCCTGTTGCGCCGGCGGGAGGGCCGCGCGTACGCGCCGGCTTTGGGCAGCACGCCGCTGATCCCGGCGGCCAAGCCGCAGGGCATCCCCACCCTCAAGATGCCCACGGCCCGGGGCTGGGCCCAGGGGCAGTTGCCGATCGCGGCGCCCGGGCTCAAGGTCAATGCGTTTGCGACCGGTCTCAAGCATCCCCGCTGGATCTACGTGCTGCCCGATGGCGGCGTGCTCGTCGCCGAGGCGCTGACCGTGGCCGGCCCCATCAAGTCCGTCTTCGACTATGCCATGTTCAGCACGATGGAGCGCGCCGCCGCCGCGGGGGTCAGCCCGAACCGCATTACCCTGCTGCGCGACGCGGACGGCGACGGCGTGGCCGAAACCCGGCAGGTGTTTCTTGCCGGGCTGAACCAGCCGTTCGGCATGGCGCTGCTGGGCGACACGTTCTACGTCGGCAACACCGATGGCGTGGTGGCCTTCCCCTACGCCGCGGGTGCCGGCCGCATCGAGGCGCGGGGGCGGCAAGTGACCGGGTTCAAGCCAGGCGGCCATTGGACGCGCAGCCTGCTGCCGAGCGAGGATGGGCGGAAGCTCTTCGTCGGGGTGGGCTCGGAGAGCAACATCGGCGAGGGCGGCATGGCCGTCGAGGAAGGGCGGGCGGCCATCTACGAGATCGACGTGGCAAGCGGCAGCAGCCGTATCTTTGCCTCCGGTCTGCGCAACCCCGTGGGCCTGGCATGGGAGCCTCAGACCGGCGTGCTCTGGACGGTGGTCAACGAGCGCGACGGTCTGGGCGACGAGACGCCGCCGGATTATCTGACCTCGGTTCGCGACGGGGGTTTCTACGGCTGGCCCTATTGCTACTGGGGGCAGACGGTGGACGGCCGGGTGCCGCAGGACCCGGCGGTGGTCGCGAAGGCCCTGACACCAGACTACGCACTGGGCGGGCACACCGCCTCGCTCGGCCTCTGCTGGCTGCCCGCCGGGACGCTTGCCGGCTTTCCGGAGGGCATGGCCATAGGGCAGCACGGCTCCTGGAACCGCAGCACGTTGAGCGGCTACAAGGTCATCTTCGTGCCGTTCGCCAACGGGCGCCCGGCCGGGCCGCCGCGCGACATTCTGACGGGTTTCCTCGCACCGGACGAGCGGGTGTCCTATGGGCGGCCGGTGGGGGTCGCGATCGGCCCCGATGGCTCCGTGCTGGCGGCGGACGACGTGGGCGACGTGATCTGGCGCGTGACCGGCGAGCGGCAGCGCTGAGGGGGCCAAAACGCATCGCTCAACTGAGCCGCTTCGACGGGGGTACTGCCTACGCGCCGCCACACCAGGTCGATGGAGGTGGCGGCTACTTGCCGGCGAGGAACTCCAGCACGGTCGCATTGAACTCGTCAGGCTTCTGCCACATGGCGAAATGGCTCGTATCCTTCATGAGGACGAGCTTCGCTCCGGGAATCAGCTCCGCCATCTCCGCGCGCTGTGCGGGCTCGACCACCTCGTCGTGGTCGCCATCGAAGATCACCGTCGGCACCCTGATCGCGCGCAGCTGATCCTTGGTGTAGTTTGGCTGGGTCGCCCACATCTCGGACATGCGCGCGACCAGGGCATCGAACCCGTCGGGCGTGGGGGACAGGCGGGCGTAGTTCGCGGCACAGCGCGCGAAGCCGGCCTTGAAGGTCGGGGTGTCGTCGGCGCTCGCCATGACGCCTTCGGGCGTATAGTTGGCGCCGTAGGCGAACAGCCGGGTCAGCCGCTCGGGATGGCGGATCGCGATGTCGAGCCCGACGATGGCGCCGTCGCTCCAGCCGACCAGTGCCACCTTGTCGATCCCCAGATGGTCGAGCAGGGCCAGCTCGTCGTCGGCCATCAGGGCGTAGCTGAAAGGCTTATCGGAGCTCGTGCTGCGGCCGCGGCCACGCCCGTCGGCGACGATCACCTCGTGGTTTTCGGCGAGGGCCGGGACCAGGAAACCAAACTCTTCGGTGTTGCCGATGCCGCCATGGATCAGGAGCACCGGGTCACCCTCGCCGTAGATCGCATAATACATCTGGATGTCGTCGACAGGCGCCATGCCGCTCTCGCGCGGCGTGGGCATGGCGGGCGGCAGCGGCACCGTCTGCCAGATCTCCTCGGCGCCAGCAGCGGTTGTGAGCAGCAGGCCTGCGGCGAGGCCGATCAGAATTTTCATCATCGATATTCCTCACCTGAAGTAGTCAGCGGGACTCGACGGTGATCCAGGCTGGCCCGCCCGTCAATGGACCGGCGCGACGGGCACGGGCGAGCACGACGGGGCGGCGCCGGGCTGAGCGCAACATGATTGCCTGTGGCATTGGAACGGCGCATGCTGAGACCGCCCATCGAGGATCCGGACATTCAGGAGGCCCTTCATGCAGATCGTGCAGTCTCGCCGCCATTTCCTGGCCAGCCTGTCAGCGGCCGGCGCCGCGGGTTGCCTTGGCGCGCGGAGATCGCTCGCCGACGAGGGGCCGCCGGAGACGACCACGCTCCGCTTAGCCCGTCTCCCCGGTATCTGCGTCGCGCCGGGCTACATCGCCGACGCCCTTCTACGCGCGGAAGGCTTCACCGACATCAGTTACATCCCGGACACACCTGTCGACGCTGTCGCGCGCGGCGAAATCGACTTCGATCTGGAGACCGCCGCATGGATCGTTTCGAACGTGGATGCCGGCCAACCGATCACCGCGTTGGCGGGGGTGCATGTCGGATGCTACGAGCTGTTCGCGCATGAGCCCATCCGGGCCGTCGCCGACCTGAAGGGCAAGAAGGTCGGCATCCCTCAGACGCTGGGTTCGAGCGGGCACCTGCTCCTCGCAGTCATAGCGGCGCAGGTCGGGCTCGACCCGCACAAGGACATCGACTGGATCACCAGCCTCTCCGGCGACTTCCTGGAGATGTTCGCCGCCGGCAGGGTCGATGCCTTTCTCGGGTTCCCCCCGGAGCCGCAGGAGCTGCGCGCCCGCAAAGTCGGCCAGGTGATCCTCAACATGACCACGGACCAGCCGTGGTCGCACTACTTCTGCTGCACGGCTTACGGCAACAGGGAGTTCGTTCGCGCTCATCCGGTCGCCACCAAGCGTTACCTACGGGCCATCCTCAAGACTGCCGACTTCTGTGCCGCCGAGCCGGAGCAGGCCGCGCACCAGCTGGTCGATGCAGGTTTCACGGGGCGTTACGACTACGCGCTGCAGACGCTGACCGAGGTCCCTTACGGGGTGTGGCGCGAGTACGACCCGGAGGACTCGATGCGGTTCTACGCGCTGCGGCTCCACGATGTCGGCATGATCAAGTCGACCCCCAACAAGATCCTCGCCGACGGCACCGACTGGCGCTTCCTGAACGACTCAAGCGCGAGCTTAAGGCGTGAGCCTTCCCCGCTTGCACGCGGCCCAAATCCTCGTTGGCGCTCCGTCGCTCAATGAATCTCGTCGGCCTCGCCCATCGCGCGCTCGAGCGCCTCGATCGAGAACCCGGCACCGCGCGCGGCCTCGAGGATCGGCGCCTCGCGCCGGCCGCAGAGCTCGGCCGCGGCCGCCACCTCGCGCGCGACCTCGTGCGGGATCACGACCGCGCCATGGCGGTCGGCGTGCACCAGATCGCCCGAGCGCACGATCATGCCGAACACGTCGACCTCGCAGCCGAAGCCCACGGTGTGGCCGTGGGCGTGGGACGGCGTCACCTTGCCGCACAGCACCTGGAAGCCGGGCGCGATCGCGTCGAGGTCGCGGACGCCGCCGTTGGTGATCAGGCCGAGGCAGCCGAGGCCTTTGTGGATCGCGGTGTTGACCTCGCCCCAGAAGCAGCCGAAGCCGAGCCGGGAATCGACGTCCTGGACGATCGCGATGGCGGGCCCCGGGCCGCTCGCGACATAGCGGTAGTAGTCGAGCCGCGCCTGGCGCGCCTGCTCCTTGTGCTGGCGGACCGGCTCCATCGCCCGATAGAGCGAGGTGCGGGCGTAGCCGACCATCGGCTGATGCTGCGGGAACGGGCAGATCAGGGTCTCGGTCGTGAAGCCGAGCGCCCGGCGCTCGGGCACGACGATCTCGAGCGCGTTGCAGATGGTCGGCGTGTCGAAGGCGCGCAGCGCCCCGATTTCGGCTTCGGACAGCGGCTCCGTGGTCATCACAACTCGGCTCCCTGATGCGATGCTGGTCGGCTCTCAGACGCAGGGCGTGACCGGTTCGCCGCTCGCGGCCGACGTATAGGCCGCCTCACAGAGGGCGAAGGTCTTGAGATTGTCGGCGCCCGAGGTCTGGGGCAGGGTTCGATTCCGCAGACAATCGACCCAATGGCGCTGGGTGGTCAAGACGCTTTCCTGGACGCCGTGCCACGGCCGGCTCGCCCAGGGGAGAAGTGCTGGCGCGACCGCGCGCCGCTCGCTGCGCGCCCCTGGTCGTGACGGTCAGCGCGTAGCCCGGCTGCAGCCGGAGCGTGCCGGCAGCACCGTCGATCTCGATCGAGGTTTCGGGAAACGGGTCGGGGTCCTGGGGCGCCTGGTAGGTGGCATCGACGATGCAGGTGAGGCCGCTCCCGTGCTCCAGCAGCAAGGTCGCGCAGTCCTCGCCGCGGATGCCCGGGCGGATGCTCGCGGTCCGGCAGGTGAGGCGCGTGGCCTCGCCGAACAGGCAGCGCGCCACGTCCAAGAGATGGATCACCAGATCCAGGATGATGAAGCGCTCTTCCTTGGCCAGATAGGGCTGGCCGGCGTAGATGTCGTAGCCGGTCCGCCAGGAGATGCGGGCGAAGAACGGCCGGCCGATGGTGCCCCGCTCCAGCACCTCGCGGACCGCGAGGATCGGGGTCTGGAAGCGGAAGTTCTCGTGCACCATGAGCGGCACGCCGGCGGCCGCGCAGGCCTCGACCATCGCCCGGCAGTCGGCGATCGTGGGCGCGAACGGCTTCTGCACGATCACCGCCGCGCGGTGCGCCGCGGCCAGCTCGACCAGCGGGCGGTGGCTCGGCATGGTGGTCACCACGTCGACGAAGTCGAGCGCCTCCGCCTCGAGCATCGCCCTGGCGTCCGTGTAGTGTCGCGGCACGCCGAACGCGCGGGCGGCCTCGGCCGCCTTGCCGGCATCGAGATCGCAGACCGCCACGAGGTCGACGCCTGCCGCCCTGAGGTCGCGCCAGGCGTGCAGATGGTTGCGGGCGAAGAAGCCGCAGCCGATCACCGCGGCCTTGAGCCTGCCGTCTGCCATCGAAAAGCCTCCCCGCCCCTGCCCGCGCCATTGGCATCAGGCGCCGCCCAAGAGTAGCTTCGGCGAGGGCGAACGCAACCGGCCAAGCGAGCATCGCCGTACGCCGGCGGAGGCGGCGGCCATGATCCGGTGGAGGGCGGGGGCTGTGATCAGACGAAGCTTCCTCCTCGCCACGGCAGCAACCATGGCGCTGCCGGCGGCCAGGCTCAAAGCCGGCGGGCAGACGCCTCGCCCCGAGCTCAGGCTCGACCCTGGCGGCGACTACAATGCGGCGGTCGCGGCGACAGCGACCGGCGTGCGCCTCATCCTGGCGCCCGGCACCTACCACGGCTGGAGCGTGTTGCCGAAGCACGGTCAGACCTTCGAGGCGGCGGCCGAGGGCGTGGTGCTCGACGGCGACGGCCAGCGTCTGCTCGCCTTCCGCCGGGGCGAGGCCACCGACGTCCAGCTGATCGGGCTCACGGTCCAGAACTACGACACCATGGACCCGCCGGACGCCGCAGCGGCGGGCAAAGCAGGTCGCGGCGATCGAGGCTTCCAACGGCCACGACTGGCAGCTGGTCGACTGCACGGTGCAGCGGATCGGCGGCCGCGGCGTGTCGATGAGCCCGGGCATGCACATCCTGCGCGGCCGCTACGTCGACAACGGTCACATCGGCATCGGCGGCCGCGCCGCCGGCGCGATCGTCGAGGGCGCCGAGATCGCCCGCAACAACACCCGCGACTACGGATCGCACTGGGAGAGCGGCGGCTACAAGAACGTCGGCGGCCACATGCCCGGGCCGATGCCGGTGATGCGCGGCGCCCGGCTGCTGGAGTGCCACATCCACCACAACCAGGGCCGCGCGGTCTGGTTCGACTGGGATTGCCTCGCGGCGGTGGTCGAGAACTGCGTGATCCACCACAACAGCAACGAGGGCATCGCCTACGAGGCCAGCGCCAAGGGCCAGTTCCGCAACTGCCTGATCGGCTTCAACAACACCAGCGGCTGGCGCGAGCCGGGCGTCTGGTCGGCCGACCTGATGCTGCAGAACTCGCACGACTGCGTGGTCGAGGGCTGCACGATCGTCGCCGAGCGCGGCTGCGCGCTCTCGGTCGCGCATCATACCCGCGACTTCAACAGCACGCCGCCCCAGCAGTGGGGCTACTACACCGGCCCGTTCAACGGCATGGGCAACCGGATCACGGGCAACACCTTCATCCTCCTGGGCAACACCATCGGCCTGGAGCTCGACGTCACAGCACCCCCCGGCCTCGCGGAGGTCCAGGCCAGCAACACCTGGGGCCCGAACCGCTGGCTCGCGCACCCGGGGTCCCGGCAGCGGGCGCTCTGGCTGGGCGAGCCCTGGAGCGACGATCTGGGCACACTCGAGGAACGCACGGACCTCGACACTTTCGTGCCGGCGCCACTGCGGGTCTGAGCGGCAGCTACTCGACAGGCCGTGACGATCGGTATTGACAACGCACATACGATCTCGTATATACATTGTCGTACGAGATCCCACGCGTGGAGTACAGAGGATGGCCGCCGCCGTGTCTCGGGAAGACTCCGGGTCCCCGACCATCAGCCTGCGCGTCCCGACGCAAAGGCGTGAGCTGATCGATCGCGCCGCGAAGGCGACCGGCAAGACCCGCACCGAGTTCATCCTCGAGAGTGCGACCCGGGCGGCCGAGGAAGCGCTGCTCGACCGGCGCGTCTTCCATCTCGACGCTGCCCAGTACGAAGCCTTCGAGCGGGCGCTCGATGCGCCGCCGCAGCCGACCGCGAAGCTGCGTGCGCTGCTGGCGGAGACGCCACCCTGGGAGCGGTGAGCTCAAAACCGGAAGCGATGGGACCACCCGAGCGGCTCAACCCGGCACATGAGCTCGCCGATTTCGACAGCGGCGACCTCCGCCTCGACGAGTGGCTTCGCCGTCGGGCCTTGGGCAACGAGGTCGAGGGTGCCTCCCGGACCTACGTCGTCTGCCAGGAGGCACGGGTCGCCGGGTTCTACAGCCTGGCGAACGGCGCCGTTCTGCACGTTGCCGCGCCGGGCCGGGTACGACGCAACATGCCCGAGCCGATCCCGGTCATGGTGCTCGGCCGGCTCGCCGTTGACCGCCGGTTCCAAAAGCGAGGCCTCGGCCGGGCCCTGCTCCGGGACGCCATCCTGCGCACGCTCCAGGCCGCCGAGATCGCCGGCATCCGGGTGATTCTCGTTCATGCCGCGGACGACTCGGCGACAGCATTCTACCGGCGCGCTGGCTTCCTGCCGTCGCCCGTGGACCCGCTGACGCTCATGTTGCCGCTGAAGGACGCCCGAGTCGCGCTCGACATCGTCTGATTGGGAGCCTGCGCAGATGACTGACCCGCTGGTCTGGCTGGAAGTGGCTCTCAACGGGCCCTGGGGGCGGGCGCTGCAGCCCAAGATCCCGATCACCGTCCAGGAGATCGTGGCCGACGGCATCGCCTGCGCCAGGGAGGGCGCAGCGATCGTCCACGTCCACGCCTATGACCCGGCGACCGGCCGGCAGCGCGACGATGCCGAGACCTACCGGCGGATCATCGAGGGCATCCGCGAGCAGCAGGACGTGATCGTCTACCCGACCCTGCCGCTCGCCGGCAGCCCGGACGCGCCCGAGCCGATGTCGGCCGCAGCACGCTTCCGCGCGGTCGAGGAGCTGGCCAGGCGCGGCCTTCTGGAATGGGCCGTGGTCGACCCCGGCTCGGTCAACTTCGCGCACTACGGCCGGCTCGCGGCCGGCGAACCGGGCTTCGTCTATCTGAACCCGGAGAGCCACGTCCGCCACGGCCTCGAGCTCGCCGCGAAGCACCGCTTCCACCCCAGCTATGCGATCTACGAGCCGGGCTTTCTGCGGCTCGGCGCGGCGCTGCACCGTGCCGTCCCGGGCGTGCCGACGCCGATCTACCGCTTCATGTTCTCCGACGGCTTCGCCTGGGGCTTCCCGCCGCGCGCCTACGCGCTCGATGCCTATCTGCGACTGCTTGGGGATGAGGCGCCGGGAGCGCCTTGGATGATCGCCGGCCTCGCCGTCGACGTGCGGCCGCTGATCGAGGTGGCCATCGCCGGCGGCGGCCACGTCCGGGTCGGTCTCGAGGATGCGCCGTTCCACAGCGTCTGGCGCAATCAGGACTGGGTGCGGCTCGCTGCCAGCGCGATCGAGAACCGCGGCGGCCGGCTCGCAAGCGCGACCGAGGCGCGCCGCAGCCTCGCCTCGTCGACCGTGATGCGGCCCGCGGGGCCTGACCGCTCCGGCCCCGCGGCGCCGTCCGGCCCGGTCTGAGCTAGCCCTTGCGCTCGGCCTGAGCCTCCTCGTAGGCCGGCATCTGCTTCAGCTGGTCCTCGGTCTCCGCCGACATCAGGTAGGTCTTGTCCTTGCCGAGCTTCAGCTGGTCGAGCGGAATCGCCACATCCTTGTCGCCGATCCCGAGGAACCCGCCGACCGAGACCACGGCGTACTCGACCTTGTTCTGGTCGATGATCAGGTCCTTGACCTTGCCGACCTGATCGCCCTTGGTGTTGACGACCCCGGTGCCGATCACGTCCTTGGCCCGGATCTGGTCGCCGCTCGGTGTCGGCGGTACCGTCGCCGCCGGCATTTTCGATGGCGGCGGCTCATTCGCCGCCTGCTGTTGATCCGGGACCGGCGTCACGGCGCCCGCGGCCGGCGTCTTCGCGGCCGGCGGCTCGTTCGCGGCCTGCTGCTGATCCGGGGTCGACGTCACGGCGCCCGTCGCCGGCGTCTTCGCCGCGGGCGGCTCAGTCGCCGCCTGCTCGGGCTGCTGGGTATCCGGCTTCGCCGCCGACTGGCCAGCCGCCGGCTGGTCCTGCTTCATGCCGGCATCGCCGGCGCTCGCCATGACCTGCTCCTGGGTCTTCTGGGCGAGGTCCAGATGCTCCTGCAGGGTCGGCAGGGTCTGCTTGGCGAAATTCTGCAGATCGCCATCCTTGCCCGACTTCGCCTCCTTTTGGAACAGGTCGATCGCCTTGTGGTGGTCCTTGACCATCGTATCCATGAAGGCCTGGTCGAACTCCTGCCCCGACTTCTTCTGCAGGTCATCATAGGCCTTTTGCGCCTCGTCCGGCGGGCTCTGCGGCAGATCGATGCTCTTCTGCTCGGCGATCGCCTTCAGCTGGTCGTTCGCCTTGGTGTGATCGTCGACCATGCGCTGGCCGAACTGCTTGACCTGGTCGCTCTTGGCCTGCTGCTTGGCGAGCTTCCCGAGCTTGACCTCCGCCATGCCGGCGCCCGCCGCGGTCTTGGCGAAGTCCATATCGGCCTGGGCCAGCTGCTGGGTCTGGGCCGCCGGCATCGCCTGCGGCGGCTTGGTCGTGTCCTGGTTCTGCGCCAGGCCCGGCTGGGCCATCAGCGCGACCAGCGCGACCCCGGCCATCAAAGGTGCCAATCTCATCTCGAACTCTCCTCCAAAGCCGCGGCCGAGATCGGCCGCATCTCTGGACCCAGAACGAGGCCCCGCGCCGGATGGTTCCGCCACCGGAGGTTCTGGGCCGGCTCGCGGACCCCCGTTTGGCGCTCGGCGGTCTTGTCGAACCGGCCGCCGCCCGGCACACTGCGTCACCCCCGCGAACGGAGGAACGGTGGCGGTGAGCGGCTGGCCGGAGGCGATCCATCAGGCACTGGGCGAGCTCGGTGTGCGCCAGGTCGGCTACGTCCCGGATGCCGGCCACACGCGCCTGATCGAGCTCTGCCAGGCCGATGCGTCGATGCGCGCGGTCGTGCTGACCACCGAGGAGGAGGGCGTGGCGCTCGCCGCCGGCGCCTGGCTCGGCGGTCAGCGCGGCGTGCTGCTGATGCAGAGCAGCGGGGTCGGCAACTGCGTCAACATGCTGGCGCTGAACCAGAGCTGCCGCCTGCCGCTGCTGATGTTGGTGACCATGCGCGGCGAGTGGGGCGAGTTCAACCCCTGGCAATTGCCCATGGGCCAGACTGCGGCCGGGGTCCTCGAGCTCGCGGGCGTGATCGTCGAGCGCCTCGACCAGGCGGAGCTCGCCGCCGCCACCGTCGAGGCGGCCGGCCGGATCGCCTTCGAGGGCCAGCTGCCGGTCGCGGTGCTGATCGGCCAGCGGCTGATCGGCGCCAAGAGTTTCTCGAACCAGGGCCGATCATGAGCACTTCAGGTAGCGAGCAGTTTCCCCTGCGCCGGCGCGAGGTCGCCAAAGTGCTGCTGGCGGAGCGGGATGAGCTCCTGGTGGTCGCGGGCCTCGGCAGCACCAATTGGGACGCGACCGCGGCCGGCGACCATCCGCTGACCTTCCCGCTCTGGGGCGCCATGGGCAGCGCCGCGCTGATCGGGCTCGGCCTGGCGCTCGCCCGGCCGGAGCGCCGGGTGCTCGTGATGACCGGCGACGGCGAGCTGCTCATGGGCCTCGGCGGGCTCGCGACGATCGGCGTCCAGCGGCCAGCCAACCTCGCCGTCGTCGTGTTCGACAACGAGCGCTACGGCGAGACCGGCATGCAGGCGACCCACACCGCGCACGGCGTCGACCTTGCCGGCATCGCGCGCGCGGCGGGCTTCCGGGTCGCCGGCACGGTGCGCGCGGCCGAGGAGCTCGAGCCCGCGCGCCAGGTGATCCTGACCGAGGCCGGGACCGATCTTCTACGCCATCAAGGTGCGCGCCGAGCCGTTGCCGTTCGCGATGCCGCCCAAGGACGGCGCCCATCTCAAGGACCGTTTCCGCCTGGCGCTGCTCGGCCCGGAGGCGGTCGCGGCGGTTGCCAGCGCGCTAGCCACAATCCGGTGCCACGAGAGGTCGTCGATGAGCGAGCCCATCTATCTGGAGACCCGGGGTGCCATCGCCCAGCTGGTCCTGAACCGGCCCGAGAAGCGGAATGCCCTCAGCAGCGAGATGTGGCAGACGATCCCGGAGCTGATCGCCGAGATCGCGGACGATCCCGAGGTCAAGGTCCTGATCCTGCGCGGCGCGAGCCCTGAGGCCTTCTGCGCCGGCGCCGACATCGGCCAGTTCGAAGAGGTGCACGCCTCGAGCGAGACGAGGCAGGCCTATCGGAGCGTGGTCGGCGCCGCCTATGCCGCGCTGAGCCAGCTCACCAAGCCCGCGATCGCGATGGTCCAGGGCGTCTGCTTCGGCGGCGGCTGTGCCCTGGCGCTCTGTTGCGACCTCCGCTACGCCGATCCCTCCGCCCGGTTCTGCATCCCGCCCGCCCGCCTTGGCCTTGCCTACTCGCTCAAGGAGACCAAGCGCCTGGTCGACCTGGTCGGCCCCGCCAAGGCCAAGGAGATGCTGATGGGCGCCAAGGTGATCGAGGCCGAGGAGGCGCTCCGGATCGGCCTTGCGACCCGGCTGTTCGAGGCAGACGGCCTCGAGCGCGAGACGCTTGCCTTCGCCGAGCAGCTCTGCAGCCTCTCGCAGTTCACGATCCGCGCGGTCAAGCAGATGGTCGGCGAAATCCTGAACGGCGCGGTCGAGGACACCGAGCTGTCGCGAAAACTGTTCGCGAGCCAGTTCGAAGGCCCGGACTACATCGAGGGCCGGCGCGCCTTTCTCGAGAAGCGCAAGCCCGCGTTCACCTGGCGCTAGCCCACCGGCGGCAGCCCATGCCCGAGCGGATCACGCCGGAGCGTCTGCCCGACCTGCTCCGCCCCGGCATGACCGTGTTCGTGCAGGGCGCCAGCGGCGAGCCGACGCCGTTGCTCCAGGCGCTCGCCGCCGCCCCCGAAGCGAGTGCTCGCGTCCACTACGTCGGCTGCCTGATCCCGGGCCTGAACGTCATCGACCCCGCCTCCTTTCACCCCGAAGCGCGCCTCACCAGCTTTTTCCTGTTCGGCGACATCGCCAGATCCCATGCCGCCGGCCGGGTCCGTTTTCTGCCACTCCACTACAGCGGCATCTGGCGCTATCTGAGCGCCCTGCCCGTCGACCTCGCCCTCATCCAGGTCACGCCGCCGGACGAGCGCGGGCAATGCAGCCTCGGCGTCTCGGTCCATTTCGTGCCCGCGGTGCTGGAGCGGGCAAGGGTGATCGTGGCCGAGGTCAACGCCGCGATGCCACGGCCCCGCTCCAGCTACGAGCTGCCCTACGAGCGCCTCGACTACGTGGCCCTGACCGAGCGACCGGTGCTGGCGCTGCCGGCCGGCAGCCTGTCCGACGACGTCCGACGGATCGGCGCCAACGTCGCGAGCCTGATCGAGGACGGCGACGTGATCCAGATCGGCATCGGCAAGGTGCCCGCAGCCGTGCTCGCAGCGCTGCACGACCGCCGGAACCTCGGCCTGCACAGCGGCCTGGTCGCCGACCAGGTGGCCGACCTGCACGCCGCGGGCGTGATGAGGAACATGGTCTGCACGGCCGCGATCGGGACTGGGAAAGTCTACGACTTCGCCGCCAGCTGCCCCGATCTCGCGTTCGCGCCGGTCAGCCACACCCACGACCCCGCCGTGATGGCGGCGATTCCCCACTTCGTCGCGATCAACTCGGTGCTCTCGGTCGACCTCACCGGCCAGGCCAACGCCGAGATGCTGGACGGCCGCCAGGTGAGCGGCACCGGCGGCCTGCTCGACTTCGTGCGCGGCGCGCGCCTGTCGCCGGGCGGCCGCTCGATCCTGGCGCTGCCGTCGACCGCGGCCGGCGGCAAGGTCTCGCGGATCGTCGCGAAGCTCGGCGAGCGCGACATCGTGAGCTGCCCGCGCGCCGACGCCGACATCGTGGTCACCGAGCACGGCGTTGCGCACCTGCGGGAGAAGTCGCTCGAGGAGCGGGCCGAGGCGCTGATCGGGGTGGCCGCGCCGGGTTTCCGGGAGGAGCTGGCGAACGAACGCGGCAGGTTATCGGGGTAGCGTCCTGCCATCATCACGACAGGAGCACCTCGCGGGCAGCTCGGGGATGATTTTCGGGGCCCGGTACCCGCGGAGGATGTCGAGGCGGGAGGGCAAAAGGATCGGCAGCCGGGTCACGCCCTCGGCGCGGATCTCGCTTGCGCTCGGCGAGCGCCCGGGGGGCGGCGTCTGGGGCTTGGTGGCCATGGGGATGCGGATGGTGCCCACAGGCGTGCGCGCGGCGTCGAGGCGGGGGCGGACGCTACCCACACGCGACTAAACTGGTTTTCGTGAATTCTGCGCTCTCGCTCGTGCGCCGGCGAGGGTGAAATGTGGCGCGCATTGCAACCGGGACGCTATCTGGACGGCGGTCCGGTTGCCCGTTAAGTGTGACTATTCGTGAGCCAGACGGCGGCATAAATGTACAGACGTGGCCGAGGGCGTTCTACGATCGACTAAGCCCCAGCTACTCGTACGATACGCTGCCCGCCTTCGAGGAGCATGGGCACTACTGATGGTCTTTAGGACGCCTGCCGACATAACCGCCGATGCGGAGACCGGCGGCCTGCGCCGTGCGCTGATTGTCACGGCCCTGAAGCCCGAGATGCAGGCCGTTCGGTCGCACCTCACGCATCTGGTGTCGTCCTCGGGCCGGGTTGGTACGGTGTACGAATGCGGGCGGTTTACAGCAGAGGGCGAGGACTGGCTGGTGGTCGTTGCAGAATGCGGTCCCGGCAATCACGCCGCCCATAATGTAGTCACCAATGCAGCGATCGACTTCCCCGGGTGCGAGTTGGTCCTGTTCTCAGGCATCGCAGGATCCAGGAAGTCGGAAGCGCCTATCGGAAGCGTCATCGCCGCCAGCCAAGTCTACAACCCATATAGTGGAAAGTACGCAGACGGCGAGTTCTCGAGTTGGCCCCGAGAGTTGCGGATTGATCACCGCCTCGCACAGCTGGCCCGCAAGGTCAGCCGGGACGAGGATTGGCATAACCGCATCCGACCGATGCTCAACGGTCCCGAGCTGCCGCCTCCGCACGAACGCCCGCAACCTTTTCCGCCAAAGTCCTTCGTGGCGCCCATCGTAGCCGTGGAAGCCGTCGTGGCCGACACAACAAGCGACCTTGCCCGCCTAATCGATGAGCATGACAGCGATGCCCATGCCATCGAGATGGAGGGCTATGGCGCCGTGTTCGCTGCCGAGATGGACCGCATCCCAAGTTTGGTGGTTCGCGGCATTTCCGACATGCTGGCCGGGAAGACGGCGCAGCGAGACGCCTTCCACCAGCCACTTGCGGCCATCTTCGCAGCTGCCTTTACCTTCGAGCTGCTGGACCTATGGAGCCAGTCGCAGTCCCGGCCACCGGCAACCCCAACGCCCAGCAGGCCCTTGGTCACCGGCTCCCTGCCTGGTCAGCCATCTGTCCCGCCATGCCCGCTCGCCACGGCTGGCAATGGCGACCGGGTTGCCGAAGTGACCGTCGTCCTAAACTTCGACGGGGACGCGAGCGATTTTCCGCCAGAGCGTGCGGAGGCCATCACAGCCACCATAGCTCGCGAGGTTGGTATTCCAGTCCGCATCGTCAAGTGTGAACCTGGCTCTTACCGGCTGTTCATCGCCTCCGAAGGCAAGATGCAGCGGCTGCCGACGGACATTCTTCGCCGCAAGTTGAGCGAGGAACACGGCGTTGAGCTGCTCGGCGCGGTTGACATTGGGGAATATGAGCATATTCGGGAGCTTGAGGCTGAAATCGAACGGCCCTCTCGTGTGCTGCTCTCCTGGCCTACCGGGCTGCCCGACGGCCGGCACCTTACTCGGCCCGAAGTCCATCAACTGTGGAATATCGTCCGGGAGCGAGAGCACAGCACAACCGTGGTGCTCGGGGCTCCCGGGTCAGGAAAGTCTGCGCTCCTGGCCACCTTCAGCGCGATGGCTGCACGCGACGATTGGCCCATGCTGGGGCTAAAGGCGGATCTGCTGCCACCTGACCTCGAGTCTGAGGACGACCTGCAGCATTACCTAGACTTGAGCGTGCCTCCAGCGGCTCTGCTAAAGCGGATCGCTTCGTTCCGCCCTGTGATGCTCGTCATTGACCAACTCGACGCACTCGCCGGTTATCTGGACCTGCGCACCGCCCGCCTGAACGTTCTACTCAATCTTGTTCGTCGGCTCGGCGGCACTCGAAACCTCCATATCGTGCTCTCCGCGCGCACCTTCGAATTCGAGCATGACGTCCGATTGCGGACTGTATCTGCCGAAACCATCAACCTAAAGCTTCCGCCTTGGGCGGAGATCCTCACGGTGCTCGATGCCCATGGTGTTAAGGCGCAAGGATGGCCGCAAGACGCACAGGAGGTCATGCGTTCGCCCCAGGCGTTAGCCACGTTTCTGCGCCTAAAAGACCGCACCGGAGATGAACTCTTCACAACCTATCAAGCAATGCTGGACCAGCTCTGGACAGAGCGCATTCTCTCCCTGCCGAGTGGCGCGCGTGTCGCCCATTTAGCCAGTGACGTCGCGCAGACGATGGCCAATGAGGAAAACCTCTGGCTGGCCAAGGCCCGGTTCGAAAATCAGATGGAAGATCTCAACACGCTCTTAGGACTGGACATCCTTACGATCACGGAGACTGGCTTGAGCATAGGATTCACACATCAAACCCTCTTTGACTATGCGCTGGCCCGCAGCTTTGCCAGGCAGCGCGGCCGGCTGTCCAAGTACGTGCTCGAGCGCCAGGAACTCGCTATTCATACGACCCAAACTTTGGGCTGCCCTCACTTATTTGAGGGCAGTGGAGTCCGCAACGTACGAACAAGAGCTAAGGACGATCTGGTGTGACGCTAGCCTCCGGCGCCATCTGAGAATGTTACTGATCGATTTCCTCGGCCAGCAAACCCAACCGACCGATGGCGAGGCGCTGCTTATGGCCTCTGTGCTTGAGCAGTCGGCACATCGCCAACAGGGCTTTCGGGCAATCAGCGGTAGCCCAGGATGGTTTCACCGCTTCAAGAAATCCTTCGTAGCTGACGCGATGAGACTGGATACACCATCCGCAACCTTGGCCGCCGGTGTGCTCTACGCTGCATTGTCCTTCGCTCGGGACGAGGTCCTATCGCTAATTCGCGAGCATTGGGCGAAGGACATGACCTACGACACGTTAAGTTGGAATATCCTGACGAACTTCACGAACTGGGCGGACGGGGTACTCGAACTAGCCACGCAAATCGTCAGCAGAAGTGAGATTTCATCCCAGGCCATCGACCACGTCATCTTGACCCTTGGTTTTGACTCCCCTGAGGCCGCGACTAAGCTCGTTCGAGCTAAGCTCGACCGTGATTTAGCCGGCGCACTAAGAGACGCGGCCGAACGCCAGGCCATCCTGCCTCCGCAGGAGGACAAGGCGCGTATCGATTGGCACTTTGCTCATTCTCCCACGACGCCCCTGGTCAAACTTGTAGAGAACAGTGATTGGAACGCCCTTGGCGACCTAGCGGAGCACGCACCAGCGCTAACGCTGAAGCACCTGTGGCCATGGTTCCTTGAGCTGGTTAACTCCTTAAAGCGGCTGGAAGAGCCACGAGACAGCGATCTCAGCTACGCCGTCAGCAATCATTTGGACTACCGCTTTGAGGGGGAGCATAGTCTCGACCTGCCGGAACCCTCCATCCTTGCAGCGCTCCGGATTGCGGCCGAGAAACTGGCCGCCAGCGACCAGCAGGCCTTTACGGACTGGGTCACCGGCAATGCGGAGTTTGACGCCGAGCCCGTCCACCGCCTCTTCGCCCACGCGATGTCCACCCAGCAAGAGCACTATGCTAAGCTGGCGCTGGACTATCTTCTCGCGGATTCGCGCCGGTTCTACTTGGGCGGAATCGAGGACCGGTTCGGCACCTCCAAGCGCCTGGTGCGAGCTGTAGCACCTTATTGGTCCGACGCCGAGATTCAGCGATTCGTCGATGCCATCCGTGCTTACTCACCAGAGCCGCCGACCCGGCTTAGAGAAGCCCGTAAGCACCGCTCCTTTAATCGTCTGGTCCGTCGCATCAGGCTTGGCCATCTCCGAGCTCTTCCGCCCGAGAGCGTGAGCGCCGACATCAAAAAGCTTATCACGGAGGAGGTCCGCGTCCTCGGAGACGATCGGGTTGGCACGACCTTTTCGGGCTTCCAGTACATCGGCTCACCGATGTCGCGCGATGCTTTTGCCCGAGCAAGCGACGAGAACGTGATTAAAGCCTTTCAGGAGGTCCCGGATGCCACCGACTGGGACCATCCCAAGCGCAGCATGACGGGGGGAAACATCCCTCTGTCCCGTGAGTTCGCGGAATTCGCGAAGAGCGATCCCGAGCGCGCCGCCCGATTGATCCGGCAGTTCGCGCCGAGTTTTGGTGAACGCGCCGCTGGATATGCTCTGGACGCAATGGCCAACGATGCGGACCCCGAGCTGATCATCACCCTTTTCATCGAGCTTACAGACCACGGATTTGACGGCGAGGAGTTCCGGAATTCGGTGGCTAATGCTCTGGAGCGGCTAGTCCGCCGGAACTACCCTGTAGGAGATGAGGTGCTCGGGCAGCTTGAGCACTGGCTCGAAAGAAAGCCTCATCCTGAAGTTGACGAGAATGCAAACTCCGAGCAAATTGGGGATACGAACGAAGAACCGGCCGCTGAAAAAACAGACGAGGCGGACAGCGAGACGCGTAGCGCTTTATGGGACCATACGGGCTTCTCAATCGTCCCCGGGAGCAACTACCCTGTCCTTGAGACTATCGTTCGGATTCTTATTGCACGGCCAGACCACGATCGCCTGGGCACGATCCTCATGGCCCACCTGAAGCGCCCGGAAGACCCGAAGGTCTGGAAAGCGCTACTCAACCTTCTGATCTATTTCCGCCCGAGTGACCAGGGCGCGCGCGCCAAGGTCATTGGCGAAATCTTCCGGCGCTACCCTACCCTTGTCCGGACGCGTGAGGCCGCACAGATCCTGGCGCATGGTCAATGGTGGGCGCCGGACATGCTGCGCGAAATGCTACAATCTTGGCCCTATGATACGGCTCGCATGAGACAGACCTATGGCGAGCTAATTGCGCTAGTTGCAATGGTTCAGCCCAAACTGGAATGGGCATCCGAGGCGCTGGACGCGGTGGTGGAGAAGAGCGAATGCAAAGACGCCCAACTGGGCGCAGCTTTCTCCGCCGTAAATCTATGGAAAGAGCCGAACCACCGGCATTCCACGACCGAGCTTCTGGTACGGCTCATTCCACATGCTGATCAGCATATTTGGCATGCGGTATTCGACCTCTTCAGGATCATCGACGAACTTACGCCGGACCCGGACACCGTACACCTGCTGACAGTCATCGCGGACAACATGGAAACGGCTGTCCCAGTCGGCGCGAGCTTCGTGGTCCAACGGCTTGAGACCCTGCTCCCGCACCAGGCGCCGCTGGTAGCACGACTCATACAAGGCTTGATCGCCCACTGGCGTGAAGAGCTTGGCGACATCAGGACTGGCACCGCCGTTGCCAGCAGTGAACTGGTCGACCTGGCAATAACACTTCACCGGCTGGGCTCCGAAACCCGAGACGTTGGTATCAGGATTCTCGAAGATCTACTATCCATCGATGCCTGGACGGTGCATCGGACGATGGACGAGATCGACAACCGCTTCAGATCAGAACGCGGCCCGGCACGAGCGAGGCTACCGCGTCGATCGGCCCGAGCACGCAGGCGGGCATCTCATTCAATTTGAGCCAAGCCAATGCCGCAGCTCGCGGAGGACCTGCGGCCCAGCGCGATCGGGCTGCCCTGATGGCGCGCATGCCGCGGGTAAGCGTGCGCGAGCTGCTGGCAAAACAATTCGTGGATTTTCCGGAAAAATTGGACGGGCACCGGATCGCGGTTTCGAGGCCGATGCGCCACATGTAACGCATCCGTCAGCTTGGACCCAAAAGCGGTGCTTTCGTGGCGGAAATCGGCGGTTTTGCGTCCGCAATCAGACGCATCGCGGGCACCGGAAATTCACAGGAAAATTCAAAACCGTTGAAATTGACGAAAATCCAACGAGGCTACACATGTGTCGCATCCGTGCGCCACTTTGCGCTCGAAATCGGCCGTTTTTGCGGTCGATTCCGGCGCTTTTGCGGTTGAATTTGGCGGCCAAATCGCCTCTAGGGCGAAAAACTAAGCCACTGCAATGGCTTACGCGCAGTGCACACCCTGTCTCATGAGGCTACAGAAGTGTCGCCTGGTGGCGCATGCGCACCTCCCGGAAAAATCCCGGAAGTTCGTCCTATCGGCCCGGAAAATCAAAAAATCCCGAATTTCGCCGTCGCGTCGCCTGCGGGCGCGGCTCTTGCCAGGGTGTGGGCCCCCTCCTGGATGGGGAGATCTGGTCACCGCAGAGGCGCGGAGGACGCCGAGGCGAGACGCATGAGAGGGTTGACCGAGAAAATCATCGGCGCGGCGGTGCAGCTGGCATAGGGAGGTCGGCCATCTCGGCGTCCTCTGCGCCTCTGCGGTGAGACCATCGTCACGACGGACTCTCACCCGGGGAGAGGCGCGCCGAATTTCCTCGGAGACGGATGCCGGCCGCAAGAATTTCCCGATTTTCCTGCCGCGTCGCGCGCGCGGTTTCGTGCCACGATGTGCACCTGCCTCCGCTGGGAAGGAAATTCGGCCTTGCCTGGGGCGGGCCAGCGCCCACCGGCCGCGGAAATTCTCGCCGAGGCCGGGAAATTACCGGAATTTGTTCCGCTGCTCGATACGGATCTTCCGGTTCGAACCGCATTTTTCCCGGCCGGCGGCGCCTCACGGCTCACGAATTTGTCGACGTACGCGGCGCACGTGGCCGGGGGGAGTTGCGGTCCTTGTTTATTTTCCTATCTCATGCTACAGTTGTGGGCGTGAACTCATTGGCCTCCCGACCCGAACCAGGACCCCACTTCATGACCACGGACACCCAGCGCCCGGGTGCTTGTGAGCCGCGGAGGCGCGGCCCGGTCCGACGGCCCGAGCACCGCCACCAGCCACCGGAAACCAAACGAACCCGAGAAAAGCTCTCAGATCAAAGCGTTGGCTTGCGCGAGGGCGATCCGCACCGTCGGCGTCCGGCCCTCATGAGAAGCGGCCTGGGGCGGAAACAGCGGGTCCAGGCTCTGCCAGCGGCGGGCCGGTCACGACGCGCTGGAGGACGATCGGACGCCGGGCGTTGAGGTCAAAGGATCGTCTTGGTTGCGCCGCCGTCGATGAACAGATCGGCGCCCTGGATCTGGGCGGCGAGCGGCGAGGCGAGGAACGTGACCAGGTTGGCGACGTCCGAGGGCTCGCCGTAGCGGCGCAGACCGGCGCTCGCCAGCTCTTTTTTCTCGTACTCCGGCCGGGAAATACCTTCGGCCTTGGCGCGCTGGTCGAGCAGCTGGTCGAGCCGGCCGGTCACGGTCATGCCCGGATGCACGGCGTTGACCCGGACCCCGTCGCGCAGGCCGAGGCCCGCCAGCGCCTTGGTGAAGTTGGTGATCGCGGCATTGACAGCACCACCGATCATGAAGTTGGGCGTCGGCGTCTTGGAGGCGGCGCCGATGATGTTGACGACCGCCCCCTGGCTGTCCTTCAGCAGCGGCCAGAGGGCCCGCGACAGGCGGACGTAGGAATAGAACTTGAGCGCGAAGCCGTCTTCCCAGGTGGCGTCGTCGAGCTGGAAAAAATCGCCGCTCTGGGTGGCGCCGGCGTTGTTGACCAGCACGTCGAGCCGGCCATAAGCATGCTCGAGCGCGCCGACCGCGGCCTGGCAGCCCTGGGGCGAGCGCAGATCGGTCGCGCAGATCTCGACGCGGCGGCCGGTCGAAGCGGCGATCGCCTGTTGCGCTTCGGCGAGGTCGCGCTCGGTGCGCGCGACCAGCATCAGATCGCTGCCCGCCTCGGCCAGCCTGGTCGCCGACGCCCGACCGATCCCCCGGCTGCCGCCGGTCACCAGCGCCACCTTGCCGCTCAGCCCCAGATCCATGTCCCTCCCCCTTCAGAATATGCCTTTGGACTTCATCGCCCCGAGCTCGGCCTCGGTATAGCCAAGGTCGCGCAAAATGTCCTCGGAATGCTCCCCCAGCGCCGGCAGCGCGCAGTCGACCCGGCCCGGCTCGTCCTGGAACTTGACCGGCAGGCCGATGTGCTCGCGCCCCTGCGCGTCCAGGACCACCATCTTGCGCGCGCGGACCTGAGGGTCGTCCAGCCCTTCGCGCAACGTCTTGACCGGAGCGAACGCGATGTCCTTGCCCGCCATCCAGGCGACCCACTCCGCCTGGGTCTTCTCTTTGAACTTGGCGCTCAGGAACTCGCGGACCGGCTCCTGGCCCGGGCCGGGCGGCGGCTTGCAGAGCGGGATCAGGTCCGGCCGGCCGAGCGCGGTCAGAAGGTTGGTCGCGAACTTGAGCTCGGCGCCGCCCAGCGCCACGAATTTGCCGTCGCCGGTCTCATACAGGCGGTACATGGCGTTGCCGCCCCAGGAGCGCTCGTCCTTGGCGACCGGCTGCCGCTTCTCGGCCATCGGCGGGCCATAGTTGTTGGGCATCGACTGCGAGCAGCGCGTCCAGCATCGCGACATCGAGGTAGTCGCCCCGGCCGGTGCGCTCGCGCCGCAGGAGCGCCATCAGCACGCCCGAGAGGGCAATGTTGGCGGCCAGCATGTCGGCGGCGGCAACCGCCGGGATGGCGGGCCGGTCGTCCCAGCCGAGATTGACGCTCAGCACGCCCGCCATCGCCTCGACCGCGAGGTCGTGGGCTGGCCTGTCGCGATAGGGGCCGCTCTGGCCGTAGGCCGAGATCGAGACGTAGACGATCCGCGGATTGCGCGCCCGGACCGCGGCGTAGCCGACGCCCAGCCGATCGACCACGCCCGGCCGGAAGGATTCGACGAACACGTCCGCGGTCCCGGCGAGCCGGAGCAAAGCCTCGACCCCCTCGGCCGCCTTGAGGTTCAGGACCAGGCTGCGCTTGCCGCGATGGGTGTTGGCGAAGAACACCGAGATGCCGTCCCGCTTCAGCCCGATCTCCCGATTGGGCTCGCCGGAGGGCGGCTCGACCTTGATCACCTCCGCCCCATGGTCGGCCATGACCTGGGTCATCGCCGGCCCGGGCAGAAACAGGGACAGATCGACGACCTTGATGCCCTCGAGCTTCATGGCGCGCGCTCAGACCACGCCGGCCCGGCGCAGCGCCTCGATCTCGGCGGCCGCGTAGCCGAGCTCGCGAAGCAAATCGTCGGTGTCCTGACCGAGCTTCGGCGCCGGGCGGGCCGGCACCTCCGCCCCCATCCGGATCGGGCTCGCGACCAGCTTGAAGCCCGGCTTGTCCGGATGATCGAGGGTCTGGACGCCGCCCCGCTCGGCGACGAACGGGTTGTCGAGCGCCGCCTTCAGGTCATAGACAGGTGCGCAGGGCACCGCACCTCCCAGGACCTCGACCCATGCGGCCGTCGTTCTGGAGGCGAGCGCCGCGTCGAGGACCTCGGTCAACCGGTCGCGGTTGGCGTGGCGGGCGGCCTGGTCGCGGTAATCGGGGTCGAGGATCAGCTCGGGCCGGCCGATCCGCTCGCAGAGCAGCTCCCAGAACCGCTGGGTCTGGCACATGAAGAAGATCCAGCCGTCCTTGGTCCGGTAGAGCTGCGAAGGCACCAGGTAAGGATGCGCCGAGCGCGGCAGGCGCGTCGTGACCAGGCCCTCGTTCAGGTACCAGGCGGCCGGATAGCTCAGCTGGTGCAGCGCAACGTCGAACAGGCTGACCTCGACGTCGCGGCCGATCCCGGTCGCGCGCGCCGCATGCAGGCCGCACATCAAGGCAAACGCCGCGGTCATGCCGGTCATGAAGTCGACCATCGAGAGCCCGAACCGCGCGGGCGGCCCGCCGGGCTCGCCGGTCAGTTCCAAAAAGCCGCACTCCGCCTGGACCAGATAGTCGTAGCCCGGCCAGCCCTTGCGCGAGCCGTCGTTGCCGTAGGCGGAGAGATGGGCGCAGACGATCCGGGGGTTCACGGCCGCGAGGTCGGCATACCGCAGCCTGAGCTTCTCCGGCTGATCGCCGCGCAGATTGCCGAACAGGCCATCGGCGCGCGCGACCAGCTTTTCCAGGATTTCCCGTCCCTTGGGATGCTTGAGATCGACCGTCAGCGACTTCTTGTTCCGGTTCAAGCTTTGATAGAACTGACTGTCGTAATCGCCTAAAAAATAAGGCCCGACGCCGCGCGCCATGTCGCCGCCGCTGGCCCGGTGCTCGAGCTTGATCACCTCGGCGCCCATGTCGGCCAGATGGGTCGTGCCATACGGCCCGGCGCCATACTGCTCGACCGCGAGTATCCGCAACCCTTCCAGGGGTAGGCTCATCGGGTGGACCGCCCTCCTAAACCGGGTTTCGGGCCAGCAGCTGCTTGGCGATGACGAGCCGCTGGATCTCGTTGGTGCCCTCGCCGATGCAGAGCAAGGGCGCGTCGCGGTAGTAGCGCTCGATCGGGTAGGCCTTCGAGTAGCCGGCGGCGCCGTGGATGCGCATCGCCTCCAGGCTGTTCTCGAGCGCTGCTTCGGAGGCGAAATACTTGGCCATGCCGGCGGCGAGATCGACGCGCTCGCCACGGTCGTAGGCCTGAGCCGCCGACTCCGTGAGCAGACGCGCGGCCTCGGTGCGGGTCGCCATCTCGGCGAGCTTGAGCTGGATCGCCTGATGCTCGCAGATCGGCTTGCCGAAGGTTTTTCGGAGTTGCGCATAGCGGAGCGAATCATCGAGCGCCGCCTTGGCGAGGCCGACGCCGCGCGCGGCGACGTTGATCCGCCCGAGCTCGAGCCCGGCCATGACCTGGGCGAAGCCCTGGCCCTCGATGCCGCCGATCAGGCAGTCGGCGGGGACCGCATAATCCTCGAAAAACAGCTCGGCGGACTCGATGCCGTGGTAGCCGAGTTTTTCCAGCCGGCGCCCGACCCGGAAGCCCGGGCCCTTCTCGGCCAGGAAGAGCGACATGCCCCGGTGGCGGGGCTCGGCTGCGGGGTCGGTCTTGACCAGGAGCGCAAAGCACGAGCCGCCGATGCCGTTGGTGATCCAGGTCTTGGCGCCGTTGACGACATAGCGATCGCCCTCGGCGCACGGCGCGGGTCCGGATCGCCTGCAGATCGGTGCCGCCGTCGGCCTCGGTGAGCGCGAGGCCGCCCCTGAGCTCGCCGGTTGCAAAGCGTGGCAGGAAGCGCTCCTGCTGCGCCTCGGTGCCGAAGCGTTGCACGATCTCGGCCATGATCAGGTGGGTGTTGAAATAGCCGGGCAGCGCGATCCAGACCTCGGCGATCCGGGCCACGATCCGGGCATAGGTCAGGACCGGGAGGCCGAGCCCGCCATAGTCGGGGGCGATGGTCGCGCCGAACAGGCCGAACGCCTTCATCTGCGCGACCAGCTCGGCCGGACAGGCATCCGACCGCTCCAGCTCCATCACCCGCGGGCGCACCTCGCGCTCGAGCCAGCGCTCGATCGCGTCCAGGAGCTGGCGCTCGTCGGCGTCGCTGAGGGCCTCGGACATGATCGCTCAGACCTCGGGCTGGTCGATCGCCAGGATCTGGTCCTCGACCGCGTGGCCGCGCTTGGGGATCAGCATGGTCCGCTTGAAGCTCATGACCAGGCGTGCCGTCGGCCTTGTGGGCGCGGGTCTGCGATCGTGACGATGCCCTGGGTCGGGCGCGAGCGCGATTCGCGCTTCTCCAGGACCTCGGATTCCGCGTACAGCGTGTCGCCGTTGAAGACCGGCGCCGGCATGACGATGTCGGTCCAGCCGAGATTCGCGATCGCCTTCTGGCTGACGTCCGAGACGCTCATGCCGGTGACCACGGCGAGCGTCAGCGCGCTGTTGACGATCGGCTGGCCGAACTCGGTGTGGCGCGCGTACTCGCGATCGAAGTGCAGCGGGTGCTGGTTCATGGTCAGGAGCGTGAACCAGGTGTTGTCGGCCTCGGTGATGGTCCGGCCGGGCCGGTGCTCGTAGATGTCGCCGACCGCGAAGTCCTCGAAATAGCGGCCGTAGGACTCCCGATAGCGTTTGTCCCCGACTCGAACAGCGGCCGCCACCATGGGCTCTGTCCCTCACGCCCGGCCGATGGCGTCGGCGACCGCGAGCGTCCGTTTGGCGATCCGGACGATCGGGATCTCGATCAGCTTGCCGTCGACCACGACCAGGCCATCGGGCGCCGCCTCGAACGCCGCGATCACCTTCTTGGCGTAGGCGATGCGCCCAGGATCTGGGGTGAACACGCCATTGATCACCGGCAGCTGCTTCGGGTGGATCGCGGCCTTGCCGGTGAAGCCCAGAGCCTGCACCCGCCGACACTCTTCGAGCAGGCCCACCTCGTCCGCGAGGTCCAGATAGGGCACGTCGATCACATCCAGACCGTACCGGGCCGCCGCGTGCACGACCCGGCTTCGGGCATAGAGCATGGATGTGAAATCCATCGCCGAGCCGAGCTCGGCCGCCATGTCGACCGCACCGAACAGCAGCGATCGGATCGACGGCGAGGCACCTGCGATCACCTGGACCTGGTCGAGCCCGGGATTGCTCTCGATGATCACGTGCAGGTTGACCGGGCGCGCCGCCCGCTCGAGGAGCGTGGCGACGATCCGGATCTCGTCCGCGGACTCGACCTTGGGCAGCATGATGCCCTCGGGCGGCGTCGGATGCTCGATGATCGCCAGCAAATCCTTGAGCCCGAACGGCGTACGCACGCCATTGATCCGGACCACCCGCTCGATGCCGTCGTCGGTGCCGTCGAACAACGGCATCGTCAGCGCCCGCGCCTCGTCCTTGTGGGGCGGAATGACCGCATCCTCGAGGTCGACCGTGACCATGTCCGGGCCGGCCGCGAGCGCCTTTGGAAACCGGTCCGGCCGGGTCCCGGGCACGAACAGGAGGTTGCGCCGCGGCTGCAGTCTCTCGTCGCCCATACGTTCTCTTCGCCCGCTCCTTGCCCGCCCCCACTAAGCACCAAAGCCGTCCAACTGCCAACACCGGCCGCGACCGACAGTATCGCCAGCTCAGCTTCCGGTACGCCGGATCGCCTGGATGGCATGATCGAGCGCACCCAGGAACCGCGAGCGGTCCTGCCTGGTGAACGGCCGGCCGCCGCCCCGGATCGTGCCCGCCTCGCGCAGCGCCGTCATCAGGTTGCGACTGGCGAGGTCACTTCCGATCGACGCCTCCGTGAATGCCCGGCCATTGGGCGCGATCGCGCGCGCGCCCCGCTTGACGCACCGAGCGGCGAGTGGCACGTCGGCCGTGACCGCGATGTCACCCGGACCGATCCGCTCGGCGATCCAGTCGTCGGCGCGGTCGAGCCCTTCGCTGACCGTCACTCGAGTGACGAGCGGATCGTCCGGCACCCGCAGCCAGTCGTTCGCGACCACCCGGACCCGGAGGCCGTAGCGGCCGGCGACCCGGTAGACCTCGTCCTTGACCGGGCAGCCGTCGGCATCGACGTAGATCTCGAGCAGAGGATGCGTCTCCTGGCCGTTGCGGGCCGCCCATTGACGGCTCCGGGAAGCTTGCGCCACAGTCGCGGACCACGCAAGCAATGCCCTGAAAGTCAAAAAGATGCCCGACTTCCCGATCGTCGACAGCCACGTCCACCTCTACGACCCGGGCCGGTTCCGCTATTCCTGGATGCGGGGCAATCCCGTGCTCGAAGGAGCGCATGAGCTGGCCGAGTTCGATCGCGCGCGCGGGCCGGTCGAGGTCGAGAAGATCGTGTTCGTCGAGGTCTGGGTGGACCCTGGCCAGCATCTCCAGGAGGCCTCCTACGTCGCCGGCCTCGCCGAGCGCGACCCGCGTCTCCAGGGCATGGTCGCGGCCGCGCCGCTCGAGCACGGCGCCGCGGTCACGCCCGATCTCGAGAAGCTCGCAGCGCATGCGATCACCCGCAGCATCCGGCGCCTGATCGAGGTCGAGAGCGAGCCGGGCTTCTGCCTGCGCCCGGGCTTCATTGAGGGCGTGAAGCTGCTGCCCCGCTTCGATCTCGCCTTCGATCTCTGCGTCAAGCACTGGCAGCTCGCGGATGCGATCACGCTGGTCCGCCAGTGCCCCGAGGTCCGGATCGTCCTCGACCACATCGGCAAGCCGCCGATCCGGGAGGGCGGAATGGAACCATGGCGCACTCATATCAAAGAGTTGTCAGCGCTTCCTAATGTCTGGTGCAAGCTTTCGGGCGTGATCACAGAGGCCGATCACGACCATTGGACCCGCGACCAGCTGCGCCCCTATCTCGACCACGTGATCGCGTGCTTCGGCTTCGAGCGCCTGATGTACGGCGCCGACTGGCCGGTCTCGGAGCAGACCCACCGCTACCCCGACTGGGTCGCGATTCTCGACTGGGTCACCGCCGGCTGCTCGGCCGGCGAGTTGCGCAGCCTGTTCCGCGACACGGCGATCGGCTTCTACCGTCTCTGAGGTCCACCCGAGGCCGCGCTCCGAACCACCCTCCGGCGCCGGAGCATCAAAACCATAAAGAAGCGGCATGAGCCGTCATTGCTCGGCCCGCCTAGTCTTGCCTGAAGCCGACATGGGGTCGGCAGTCGAGGTCAAGGAAAGGGCAAGTCAATGATGGGTGGATTCCTGCGGGGCCTCCGGCTCCTGAGCGGCGTTTCGGCGCTGGCTCTGGTCGCCGGTCCCGGCTTCGCACTGCCGGCCGAGGCCGGCAATGCGATGACGTTCACGGTCACGGTCGAGCAGCTGACCACCGACCATACGCTGAAGCTGCCCGACGGCAGCGCCACCAAGGCGCCGATCTCGCCTGGTATCGCGCTCGTTCATCAGGGCGCCAACCCCCTGTTCACGAGCGGCAAGCCCGCGCGCGAGGAGCTGCAGCGGATCGCCGAGGCGGGCCAGCCCGAGGACGCGATCGCCGCGATGAAGAAAGCCAAGGGCGTCAGCCAGGTCGTCATGTTCCAGCGCACCGACACCTTCACGATCCAGGCGAAGCCCGGCGACATGCTCACCTTCGCGACCATGTTCGGTCAGTCGAACGACTGCTTCTACGCGCCCAAGGGCGGCGACGTCGCGCTGTTCGACAAGAGCGGCAAGCCGATGATGGGCGAGCGGGCGGTCGAGGTCGTGCTGTTCGACGCCGGCACCGAGGTCAATCAGGTGCCCGGCATCGGCCCCGATCAGGGCCCGCGTCAGGATCCGAACACCTGGCGCCAGGGCGAACTCGAGCACGCGACCGTCGCGCCCGTGCGCGACACCTTCGCCTATCCGCCGGTCGCCGAGGTGATCCGGGTCACGATCAGCACCGCCAAGAGCAGCTGAGCGCAGCCGAGCCGCGCTCGCGGGCCTCTCAGACATCAGGGATTGGACCGATGCAACATGTCGCAAGACTTGTGGGAGCGATGGCGCTCCTGCTGACCGCCGGGGCGGCGCACGCCCAGGTGGTCGATCAGAAAGGGCTGACGCTGGAGGCCGCCCGGCGCGTGATCGCCGCGGCCGTGGCCGAGGCGAGGCGCAACCACGCCGGCGGTGCGATCGCGGTGGTCGACGCGGGCGGCCACGTCGTGGCGCTCGAGCGCCTCGATGGCACCTTCGCCGCCGGCGCCGACATCTCGGTCGGCAAGGCGCGCACCGCCGCGCTGTTCAAGAAGCCGACCTCGTTCTTCGAGGACTCGATCAACAAAGGCCGGACCGCCATGGTCGGCCTGCCGCCGCAGCCGGACTTCACGCCGCTCCAGGGCGGCGTGCCGATCGTGATCGACAATCAGGTGATCGGCGCGGTCGGCGTCAGCGGGGCGATGAGCGCCGCCCAGGACAACCAGATCGCGACGCTCGCGGCGGCCGCGGTCGAGCCGACCCTGGCCGGCACCGCGCCGAAGCCGGCGGCCGAGGTCAGCTATTTCGACCGCGAGACCGTGAAAGCCGCATTCGCCAGGGGCGAGCCGCTGCTCCAGGTGCCGGGCTACGACGTCAATCCGAGCCGGCGCGACGAGCCGGGCCAGGCCGAGGTCCACCTGTGGGAGACCGATGTCATCTACGTGGTCGAGGGTGCGGCCACCCTGGTCACCGGCGGCACCGCGATCGACCCCAAGGAGACCGAGCCCGGCCAGATCCGGGGCACTTCGATCGAGGGTGGCGAGACCCACGAGCTCGCGGCCGGCGATGTCGTGGTGATCCCAAACGGCGTACCGCACTGGTTCAAGGCCGTCCAGGCGCCGCTCCTCTATTTCGTCGTGAAGCCGATCGCGCCCAAGGGAGACGTTTCATGAGCAGCATCCGCTCCGGGGTCGTCGCTGTCGCGGCGACCCTTTTCCTCGGCACCGTGGCGGCGGACGCCGGCCCGGTGTCGCTCGCGACCCCCGAAGGCAAGCCGGAAGCGATCGTCGACCTGCGGACCGCGGACGGTGTCGCCCTGGTCCAGGGCACCTGGCGCTACAACGATGCTAAGATCGTCGAGGTCGACTTCAACGCCGCCGGCGCCGACATGAAGCCGAGCGGCCCGCCGATCAGGACCCAGGACATCGAGCCCAAGGCGGGCGCCGCCAACTTCGACGATTCGAGCTGGGCGGTGCTGGATCCGACCACGCTCGAGGCGCGCCGCTCGACCGGCCGGCTCGCCTTCAACTGGTACCGCACCAAGGTGACCGTGCCCGAGAAGATCGGCGCCTTCGATCCGACCGGATCGACGCTCGTGTTCGAGATCGTGGTCGACGACTATGCCGAGGTCTGGGTCGACGGCCGGCTGCACTATCCGCTCGGCCAGAGCGGCGGGGCCACGATCAAGGGCTACAATGCGCCCAACCGGGTCGTGCTGGGGCGCAACGTCCAGCCTGGCCAGCAGTTCCAGATCGCGGTGTTCGGGATCAACGGGCCGCTCTCCAATCCGCCGGCGAACTACATTTGGGTCCGTTCGGCGGCGCTCGACTTCTATGCGCCCAAGACCCTGCCAGCAGTCGGCGAGATCGTCCGGCTCGATCCGGCGCTCGATGCCATCCTGCCGGCCGAGGCCCGGATCGAGAAGGTGGCCGAGGGGCTCACCTTCGGCGAGGGGCCGGTCTGGGACCCCGAGGGCTCGCTCCTGTTCAGCGACCCGAACCAGAACGTCATCTACCGCTGGAGCGCGGACGACGGCATCTCGGTCTTCCGCGCCAACAGCGGCTACGCTGGCACCGACATCGGCCGCTACGGCCAGCCCGGCTCGAACGGTCTGACCTTCGACCCCGAGGGCCGGCTCACGATCGATCAGCACGGCAACCGCCGGGTCGTCCGGCTCGAGAAGAACGGCGTCCTGGCCGTGCTCGCCGACCGCTACCAGGGCAAGCGCCTGAACAGCCCGAACGACCTGGTCTACCGATCCGACGGCACGCTCTATTTCACCGACCCGCCGTTCGGCCTGCCGAAGTTCTTCGAGGACCCGGCCAAGGAGCTGCCCTATTCCGGCGTGTTCTCCTGGCAGGGCGGCCAGCTCCGGCTCGAGGCGACCGACCTCGCCGGGCCGAACGGCATCGCGTTCTCGCCGGACGAGCAGTTCCTCTACGTCACCAACTGGGATACGGCCAAGAAGGTGGTGATGCGCTACCCGGTCATGGCCGATGGCCGCCTCGGTCAGGGCACGGTGTTCTACGACATGACCGCGGAGCCTGGCGAGCAGGCGCTCGACGGCCTCAAGGTCGACCAGGCCGGCGACCTGTTCGTCTCCGGCCCGGGCGGCGCCTGGGTCCTGTCGCCGGACGGCAAGCATCTCGGTACGATCAAGGCGCCCGAGCTGCCGGCCAACTTCGCCTGGGGCGATGCCGACGGCCGCACCCTCTACATGACCGCACGCACCGGCCTCTATCGGATCCGGACCCTGATCCCCGGCATCCGCCCGGACCTCCGGCCTTCCTGAGCACCCTTGCCACCGCCCTCCGATCCGGCCGGCCTTCTCACGGAGGCCGGCCGTTCTGTTGAGCTGCCCGATAACCGGCTTGAAGCCTGATCGCTCTAGATCTACGTTGTAGATCACATTCGGAGAATGATCATGCGGGCGCAGGTGTCACGTTGGGGCAACAGCCTCGCCATCCGCTTGCCGCGGGCGGCCGCGCGGAGTCTGGGCGTGCAGGCGGGCGAGCCGGTCGAGCTGGTGATCAAGGGGGATCGACTGGAGATCCGTGCTGCCCGGCCACGTTACCGGCTGGCCGAGCTGATCGACCAGATGACGCCGGACAATCAGCCGGAATCGTTCGACGTTCCGCCGGTCGGCGAGGAGCTGCTGTGAACGGCGTACCGGATGCCGGCGATCTGGTCTGGCTGAACTTCAATCCACAAGCCGGTCCCGAGCAGGCGGGGCCTCGGCCGGCGCTGGTCCTGAGCCCGCGGGTCTATCACGACCGGACCGCGTTCGCGGTTGTCTGTCCGATCACGTCCAACGTCGCGCCCTATCCCTTCAAGGTGATGTTGCCCGAAGGTCTGCCGATCGGCGGGGCGGTGCTCGCCGATCAGGTCAAATCGATTGATCGCGGGGCCCGTCAGCTCAAGGTCGCCGGGTCGGTGCCCGTCGCCATTCTGACGGAGGTGCAGGCGAAGCTTGCCGCGCTGCTCGGACTTGAGGCCGATTGACGCGGGTCGGGACGGCCGTGGGGTCCCCATATCCGCGGAGGCTGAACCGCGCAGAGTCCTCGCCATGCTGATCCCGCTGATCGTCGCCTGCGCCCTGTTCATGGAGAACCTGGATTCGACCGCGATTTCGACCGCGCTGCCGGCGATCGCGGCCTCGCTCGGCGAGAACCCGCTGAAGCTCAGCCTCGCGATCACCGCCTATCTGTTCAGCCTCGCGGTCTTCATCCCGATCAGCGGCTGGGTCGCCGACCGGTTCGGGGCGAGACGCGTGTTCCGGCTCGCGATCCTGGTCTTCATGGCCGGCTCGGTGCTCTGCAGCTTCGCGGGCTCGCTGTTCGGCTTCGTGCTCGCGCGCATCCTCCAGGGCATGGGCGGCGCCATGATGGTGCCGGTCGGGCGGCTCGTGCTGCTGCGCACGATCGCCAAGGCGGATCTGGTGCAGGCGATGGCCTGGCTGACCGTGCCGGCGTTGATCGGCCCGGTGCTCGGGCCGCCGCTCGGTGGCTTCATCACGACCTACCTGAACTGGCGCTGGATCTTCTGGATCAACCTGCCGATCGGGGTGCTCGGCATCATCCTGGTGACCCGCTTCATCCCTGATCTGCGCGAGGAGCGGTCGCCGCCCCTCGACCTCCTGGGCTTCCTGCTCAGCGCGGTCGGGCTGGTCGGCCTCGTCTTCGGCTTCGAGACGATCGGGCGCGGCCTCGTGCCCTGGAGCACGACGTTCCTGCTGCTCGCGGTCGGCGTCACCGGCGTCGGGCTTTACGTCCTGCACGCCAGCCGCATCCTCTATCCCGTGATCGACCTCGCCCTGCTCGGCATCCCGACCTTCCGCGCCTCGGTGCTCGGCGGCTTCCTGTTCCGGATCGCGATCGGTGCCACGCCCTTCCTTTTGCCGCTGATGCTGCAGGTCGGCTTCGGGCTCAGCCCCTTCAACTCGGGCCTCCTGACCTTCGCGTCCGCGGCCGGCGCGATGCTCATGAAGCTGACCGCGGGCCCGATTCTGAAGCTGTTCGGCTTCAAGCGGGTGCTGATGGCGAACGCGCTGATCGGCGCGGTCTTCGTCGGCGCGATCGGCCTGTTCACGCCCGACACGCCGCATCTTTTGATCCTGGCGGTGCTGCTGGCCGGCGGCTTCTTCCGTTCGCTTCAGTTCACCAGCATCAACACGCTCGGCTACGCCGACATCGAGCGCGCCCAGATGAGCCGGGCGACCAGCTTTGCCAGCATGATGCAGCAGCTGTCGCTGAGCGTCGGCGTCGGCACCGGTGCCCTGCTCCTGCATCTGACCGTGGCGGCGCGCGGCAGCAGCCAGCTCTTGGCGGGCGACTTCGCGCCGGCGTTCTTCGCGGTCGCGCTGATCGCCGCGCTCTCGGCCCTGGTCTACCTGCCGCTCCCCGCGGACGCCGGCGCCGAGGTCAGCGGCCGACCGCTGCTCGCCAAGCCGGCCAGATCCCAAAAGACCTGAGTGTCGACCGGAGGGAGACCTGAAGTAGAACTCGGAGCGGTGCGCTGGATTTCGTTAGGCATAGGCGAGGCTCGCAGAGAGCGCTATGTTGGTTCGGCGGGACGGGCTTCGAGATTGGCGGCCGGGCGCCCGATCGACCGGGGTCCGGCGATGACGCCCCCGGGGGGCGGGCTTGACGAGGGCATCGAGCGGTGAGCGAGACCGAATGGGCGATCCCCGAGGCGGCGCAGCCCCAGGTAGCGGAGTTCGCCTTCGACCTCGAGCGGGCACTGGCCGCGGTCCTGCAGCTGCGCTCGGAGATCCCGGGCGATGCTTTCACGGCCTCGATCCTCGGCACCGAGCGCGCCGGCAACGGGGTCATGATCCGCGCCGACGGCCTGGTCCTGACGATTGGCTATCTGATCACCGAGGCCGAAACGATCTGGCTCGCCGCCAATCACGGCGCCGCGGTGCCGGCGCATGTGGTCGGCTACGACCAGGCGAGCGGCCTCGGCCTGGTCCAGGCGCTCGGCCGGCTCGGGGTGCCGGCGCTCGAGCTCGGCACCGCGGCGCAGGTCCAGGTCGGCGACCCGGTGATCATCGCTGGCGGCGGCGGCCGCGCGCATGCGCTCAAGGCCAGGGTCGCCTCGAAGCGCCCGTTCGCCGGCTATTGGGAATACATGCTCGATGAGGCGCTGTTCACCATGCCGCCGCATCCGAGCTGGGGTGGTGCCGCCTGCATCACCGCCGACGGCCGGCTCGCCGGCATCGGCTCGCTGTTCGTCCAGGAGGCGCGTGCCGAGGGCATCGCCTCCCAGGGCAACATGATCGTGCCGATCGACCTTTTGCCGCCGATCCTGGACGATCTGCTGAAGTTCGGTCGCGCCAACCAGCCGCCCCGTCCCTGGCTCGGCATGTACAGCTCCGAGGCCGAGGGTGCTGTGTTCGTCGCCGGGCTCGCCGAGGGCGGCCCCGCCCACAAGGCCGGCGTCCAGCCCGGCGACCTAGTGCTCGAGGTCGCCGGCCAGCGGGTGAGCGACCTCGCGACGACCTTCCGCCGCATCTGGTCGCTCGGCCCTGCCGGCGCCGACATCCCGCTCACGATCGCCCGCGACGGCACCCCCAAACGCCTCCTGATCCACTCCGCCGACCGCAACGACTTCCTGAAGAAACCGCGGCTGCATTGAGTGCGGGTCGTGCTCCGCTAGATTCGCTGGCCTTCGAGCGGTAGTCTCATCCGTTGCCTTCTGTCTCCATTTGTTGACTCCCATCCGATCGCTCACGGCCGTTCGCCGTGCCGGCCTCAACGGATCGATCGATGCGGCCCGACCGTTTTGCACCCGCTCTCGCACGCTGAATAGCCACGGATCTCCTTAATCCGCGTCAGGATTGGCGGATGACGATATTTCAGGAACACCAGAAACCAATGGGGTGTCAGGTTGACCATGTGGTCCCAGTCCGATTGCAACCGCTTCAACACCCGCACCGGGACTTCCCGGTCGTCGATCGTGGTGATCGCGAACCGATCTGCCTCGTATTCATGCCTGCGTGACAAAACCGATGCAGCGATTGTCCAAAAAAACGAGATTGGAGTAAAAATCACCATATAGAACACTAAGCCAGCGTAAACCGACGCATATTCCATGTAAAACGCTTCGAACACTTGCTTTTGTTGAACAAATATGGGCACTTACCAACAGAATATGCCGATATACATGATTTTTAAAGTGGCCTGTTGTAGAATATGTTTCTTCGCGTAATGCCCGATTTCGTGCGCGATCATCGCTTTGATCTCGTCGGGTTCGTATTGCGCGATAACGGTATCGAGCAACACCGGCTGACTGCTGCTGCCCAAGCCCATCAAAACGACTTTCGATTTAAAGAGAGTGGCTTTCAATACATTGGGACAGCGCGACCAGTCCATGACCTTGATCTTGTCCAAGGGAAAGCGCACGGTCTTAACATAGTCGGATATCATGTCTTTCAGCTCGCCTTCCTCAAGCGGTTTACATTTGATGAAGATCGGCAGGATCCAATTTAATCCTACTAAGCAAGCGCTTATTGCAACCCAGCAAATCACCCATATGTCGCTGCCGCCGTAGCTCAACAGAAAAGAAAGTGATATCAGCATGATTGAGACCACAGTTATCCAAAAGAAGAGATTTCCGATCACTTCGAGCGCAAGCGTCTTCAAGGTTACACTTTTGATGCCGAACTTAGGTTGAATAACAAATCCGTCGTAAGCTTGAGAGGGAATCTCAAGAGAAAGCCTGAGTGCGATCAACATCGCGGTATAGATAATACCGGTGCCGGTGACGCCGAGGTGCCATGGCTGGACCCACGCCCGCGCCGCCTGATCGAGCGCGTTGAAGCCGCCTGCGAACCAGAACGCAAGGAGGACGAGCAGGTTGAAAGCGTTATTCAGTACAATGAGCTTGGTCTTGGCTCGAGCGTAATCCTGGAACCTCCGATATCGTTCCGCCTCATATACGCCCTCGAGCTCGGCAGGTATCGTGATGCGAAGGGTTCTGAGGTTCAGCAGCTGCGCTGTTGTCTCCATAACAAAAACCACGAATAATGCTGACAATATGCCGAGCCCGTAGATGTTCATCGGAGCATTTCTGAACGCGGGTTGCCGCCGAGGTCAGTGACTTTGAAATGATGGCAGCAGCTCTGTTTTCATTGCTCTTACCCTTGTCAAAGTTACTGATCGCTGCCAAGGCGAGTACCTGCGCCTCAACGTCAGCAGCCTCAACCATCAGGATCATAGCACGGCATGTAGTGACTTGAAAGGCTTTACAGAGTGCCGCCTGACCGCCTGATGAGCCTGCCGTTGTCCTGGTGTGGATGCGATTGGGCTCCGCGAGCCCTCTGCGCAGCACCGAGTCATGCTTCGTGCCGTGGTGCTAACAGTTGTTTGGCGATGATCAGGCGCTGCATTTCGTGGGTGCCTTCGCGTATGCAGAGCAAGGGCGCGTCGCGGGAGCAGCGTTCGATCGGGTAGGCCTTGGAGTGGCCGGGGGCACCGAGGTCGGCATGCTCATCGAGGACCCTGGACCAGGCAGGGCGCCCCGCGTCCCTGGGCAGCCACTCGTCCCGCTTCAGAATCGGGCCAGGGTGCGCTCGACCCGGGCGAGGAAGCGTTGGCGCGTCGCGGGGGTCGAGACGTTCATGCGGTAGTGGGCGAGGTAGAGGACGCGGGCGCTACGGTGGATCTGGCCGCGCAACGGGCGGGTTGCGAGCTTGCCGGGCGGATCGTCCATCAGGATGGCGACCCAACGGGCGCGGCCGTAGGTCGTGATGGCGGCGAGCTTCTTGATGTGGCGGAGGTTCGGGGTGATCTTGCCAGCCGACCGAAGGAGCCCTTAAGCACGGCCGGTGGACCGAAGGTCCAGACCGGGAAGCAAAGCACCAAAGCACCGCGCGCGCCGCTGAAGCGGACGCTCCCTCGCCGGGGACAGGTGTCGCCGGCCGAGTCTGCAATCGGCGCTCCTGTCAATGCGTTATGCCAGCCTCGACCGCGCTCGCCGCAGCCTCGATCGCCTGCGGGCCGAGGCCCGATTTGACGATGCGGATCAGTTCTTCCTCGCTCGTCTGCGACGTCGAGGCATCGAGCACGACCTCGCCGAAGTGCAGGAAGTTGATGCGATCGCAGACCTCGAAGACCTGATTGTAGTTGTGCACGATCAGGATGATCGAGACGCTGCGCTGGCGGCGGAGGTTCTGGATCAGGCCGAGGACATGGGCGCTCTCGCGCACCCCGAGGGCCGCGAGCGGCTCGTCGAGGACCAGGATGGTCGGCGACGAATAGATCGATCGTGCCACGGCAACCGACTGGCGTTGGCCGCCGGACAAGAGCTCGACCGTGCTGTCGACGCTGGGGATCGTGATCCCGAGCGTGTCGAGGTAGCTGCGCGCCAGCGCCCGCATCTTGCGATTATCGAGCAGCTTCAAGCCGAGGATGCGCCGGTGATATTCGCGGCCGAGGAACATGTTGTGATAGATGCTCAGATCCTTGATCAGGGCTAGGTCCTGGTAGACCGTCTCGATGCCGTGGGCGCGCGCATCGCGCGGCGAGGCGAAGTGCACCTCCTTGCCGTGGACCACGATCGTGCCGCCGTCGGGATCGTGAAAGCCCGAGAGAATTTTGATCAGGGTGGACTTGCCCGCACCATTGTCCCCGACCAGCGCCAGCACTTCCCCCTGACGAAGCTCGATGCTGACATCGACCAGCGCGGTGACGGCGCCGAAGCTCTTGCTGATGTGCCGCATCTCGAGAATGACCGACGCGGCCGGATCGAGAGGGGGGATCTCCTGGCTCATATCCGTCTCCGCGCGCGGATTCTGTCGACCTGAACGTTCAGCATCATGGCAAGGATGATCGCGGCGCCCAGGTAGATGTCGGATACGGTCGCCTGGGCGCCGAGCATGACCAGGCCGTTGTTGAGGGTCGCGACCACGAACGCGCCGACCAGCGAGCCGACCGCGGTGCCGGAGCCGCCGAGCAGCGAGGTGCCGCCGATCACAGTCGCCGCGATCGCCTGCAACGTGAGCGTCGGGCCGCCGGCCAGGGGATCGGCGGAGGCGAACTGGACGGTGTTGATGACCCCGGCGGCCGCCGCGAGCCCCCCCACGATCATGAAGTTGCAGACCTTGATCCGATCGGTGCGCACGCCGATCTCGCGCGCGCCGACGATGTTGCTGCCGGTCGCGATCGTGTGCAGGCCGAAGGTCGTCCGGTTCAGGACCAGCGCCATCACCGCGACCGCCACCACGGTCCACAGGAATGGCGTGAACGCCGTCAGGCCGTGCCAGGACCAGACGGAATCGGCCGGGCTGTAGAGATTTTCGCCGAAGATCGCGTTGAAGGGCTCTTCGACCGGGGCGATGATCGGCTGGCTGTTGTAGAGCGAGACGACGACACCCTGCAAAAGGAAAAGCGTTCCGATCGTGGTGATCAGGGACGGCACGCGGAACGCGACGGTGATGATGCCGTTGAAGACGCCGATCAGCACGCCCAGCAGGATCGCGGCGATCGCGCTCACGGCCAGTGGCAGGCCCCAGGTGATCGACAGCAGCACCATGACGTAGGGGGCCAGCGAGAAGGTGCTGCCGACCGAGATGTCGATCTCGCCGGTGATCATGAGCATGACTTCGCCGACCGCGATCATGCCGAAGCGGCCGCTGTCGCGGAGCACGACGCTGAGTTCCTGCGAGGACAGGAAAGCGCCGCTGCTGCCCCACTGGAAGTAGATGACGAGCACGATCGCAACGACCGCGATGCTGGCCTCCCGGTAACGGGAGAGGATGACCAGGACCCTCTCCAAGGCGGTTCCGGGCTCGCTTATGCCAACCTTGCGGGTCGCTGCTGCGCTGGTTCTGCTCGTCTGTGCCATGCGCGCTTCCTCAGGACCGGCCTCTGGACCGGGCCCAACCGTGAGCGCGCTGCGGGCCTTCGGCGCTCATCCGTGATTGACGGTTTCGCCCCGAAGCCCCGTGGCCACGGCGTCCTCGGACGACCATGAATGGCCCGACCAAGCGCGCCTCACACCCGATCGGCGCCAGATTCCCGCTCGCGCGGCGGCGAGCGGGAATTGATGGACCAGGCCGTCGGCCCCAACTCAATTCTAGGTCGGCTCGGCGTCGGTGCTGCCCTCGAAGCGGCTCTTGCCGAGGTAGAGGTCGACGTTGTCCTTGGTCACGTAGGCGAGGCTCGTGTTGGTGTCGGCAGGTGCCACGGCGCCGCCCGAGAGCTTCCAGAGATAGAACTGCTGGATCGGCACGAAGCCCTGCAGATAGGGTTGCTGGTCGGTCGTGAAGCTCATGTCGCCGGACTTGATGTAGCCCAGCGTCTGCGGATAGAGGTCATAGCCGGCGACGATCACGCCCCTCTTGCCGAGGCCGTATTTGGCCGACACGTAGCCGCAGGCGTAGGTGTCGCCGCCGCCGGTGCCGAACATGCCCGCGACGTCCTTGTGGCCGAGATAGTAGCTCTCGATCCGTGAGAATTCCCCGGCCTGGTCGAGGCCGCTGTTGACGACGTCGTAGGTGACGGGATTGCCGTGGTCCTTGATCGCCTGGATGTAGCCGTCGAGACGCGGCTGCAGGTTGAGCGTGCCCGGGCTCGGAATCGAGAGCATGACATGGCCGCCCTTGGGCACCATCGCAAGCCACCTGGTCGCGATGTTGTAGCCCGAGTCGTAGAGCGGCTGCCCGACATAGGCCAGCCGCTGGTTGGGGCTGCCCTTGGGCACATCGGCATTGTAGGCGATCACCGGAATGCCCGCGGCGAGCGCGTTGGCGGTCGGAGCGTCGAACGCCTTGGCGTCGATCAGGCAGACCGCGATGCCGTCCGCCTTCTGGGCGATCGCGATCTGCATCGCGTTGACCATCTCGGAGACCACGCTGTTCTGCGAGCCGGTCCACTGGTAGCTGCAGCCGTAGAAGGCGCAGGCATCCTGGATCCCGTAGATGCACGGCGTGAAGAACTCGTTGGTCGTGACGTGGTTGACGAACACGAACTTGTACTTCTTCTGCGGCAGCCCGGCCGCCGCGGCCGGATTGCTGACCAGGGCGGTGCCGAGGCCCCCGGCCAGAGCGGCCCCGCCCACGCCCAGCTTCGCCGCCGTGGCGAAGGCCTGGCGCCGGCTGACCTCGATGCCGGTCGTCACCGCCAACTCAGCCTTGTCCTGGCGCTCGTCTTGCATTTTCAGCCTTCCCTTTGGTCCGGCGTTTTCCCCGCAGGAGCCTCGAGTGGGCCTGCAGCCGGTAGCGCGCCGATGAACCATCTTGTTGGTCGTCGAAAGCGAGGTTACGCGCGGATTGGCGCGTTCTGCAACGGTGGAATCGCGAGCCGGTCGACCGGGCCGCTTCGAGCTGCCGAGCCACGGCTTGGACCGCGTAGCACGCGCGGCCTTCGCCGGAGAAACGCGAGAAGGACCACGGCGACCGTCAACGAGACCAGCGCCGTCGCGGCGGAGCGCCGATCGCGTTGTCGCTTCAAAAGCGCCCCATGGCGTGCTCGACCTTGGTGAGGAAGCGTTGGCGGGTCGCGGGGGTCGAGACGTTCATGTGGTAGTGGGCGAGGTAGAGGACGCGGGCGGCGGGGCGGATCTGGAAGCTGAGCTGGCGGGTCACGAGCTTGCGCGGAGGGTCGCCCATGAGGACAGCAACCCAGCGGGCACGGCCGTAGGTGGTGATCGCGGCGAGCTTTTTGATGTGGCGCAGGTTCGGTGTGATCCTGCCGGCGGCGTCGAGATGGAAGCTGACGCCCGGCAGGAACACCCGGTCAAAGAAGCCCTTGAGCATCGCCGGCGGGCCGAAGTTCCAGACCGGGAAGCAGAGCACCAAGGCTGCGGCCGCGAGCAGGCGGTCGACGTAGGGCTGGACCGGGGCGCGGTTGAGCGCGGTGTCGTGGTAGTTGAGCCGCTCCGCGCGCGTCAGCACCGGCGAGAAGCCTTCGGCGTACAGGTCGCAGTCGTCGACCTGATGGCCGGCGCGCTCGAGCGCCATCTTGGCCGCGCGATGGAGGACCGCCTGGTAGCTGTCCTCGACCGGGTGGCAGAACAGCAGCAGGACGCGCATCGGAGCGGGCGGCTGGCTCAGGCGCCTCGCCAGTGCTCCAGCAGCGGTCCGTCCGGACCGTAGACCGGATCGGCGGGTGGCAGCGGCACCTGCGCGATATTCTCGAGGACGCGGGGACGCTCCTCCGGCTGGCCGTAGCAGAGATCCCAGTCCGCCCCACCCGGATAGGCGCCGACCACCAGGAGATCGGGGCTCGAGCCCAGGTTCTGGTGGCCGACGCCGGCCGGAATCACGACGACATCCCCCGGCCGGACCGTCAGCACCACACCGCGGGCGCCGCCGAAGCGCACGCTTGCCTCGCCGCCCGCGATCCCCAGCACCTCGTGCGCCGTGCTGTGGTAGTGCGCAAAGGGATAGATGCCGTTCCGCCAGGCCCCCCGCCAGCCGTTGGCGGCGAACCGGGTCTCGAAGACAGCGGCCGGGTCGCTCTCCGCCAGCTCCAGATCGATCGCGCGCGGGTAGACCAGAAACGGCAGGCGGTTGTTCGGGATCGCACCGTCATCCTCGAAGCGGATCGCCTCCGGCCGAACCCGGTCCTTCGCTGGCGTCATCGGCAGCCCTCCTCGGCGGCTCTTTTCGCCGGCCGAGCTTAGGCGAGCGAGGGCGAAACGAACATCCCTGAGTGCGGCCGATCTCGGGTGCGCTTGCGGCAGCCAAGCCCGGCGGCCGCTCAGGCGGCGTCGTGAAAGATGATGCCGAGCGTGTAACGCTGGCCGGAGCGGACACGGCTGACCCCGTGCCGCTTGGTCACCCGGTAGACGCCGTGGGTGCCGTGGGCGGGGCGGACGTTGACCGCGAAGATCACGGCCTCGCCCTGCTGCAGCGGGACCACCTCGACCCGCGATTGGGCGCGCGGCCGCTGCTCCGTCAGCACGAACTCGCCGCCCGAAAAATCCGGCCCGGGCGAACTCAAGAGGATCGTCATCTGGAGCGGAAAATGCAAGGCGCCGTAGAGGTCCTGGTGCAGGCAGTTGTAGTCGCCCGGACCGTATTTGAGCAGCAAGGGCGTCGGCCGGATCTGGCCGGCGGCGTGACAGGCGGCGAGATAGCGATCGAGGTCGGCGGGATAGGGGTCGCCCTGGCCGAGCGCCGCGCGCCAGCGGCTGGCAATCGGCACCAGGCGCGGGTAGACCAGGGCGCGCAGCGCGGCGACGATCGCCGGCAGCGGCTTTGCGAAATACTGGTACTCGCCCTCGCCAAAGGCGTGCCGGCGCATCACGATCCGGCTGCGAAAGTGCCCGGGCTCGCCGTACAGCCCGGCGAGCGCTCGGCATTCCGCGGGCGTCAGGAGCGGGCCGGTGGTGGCATAGCCGCGCTCGTCGAACTCCGCCTCGAGCTCCGGCCACGCGATCCGCTCGAGCCGCTGCCCGAGCGTCACGATCTCTTCGGCCTCGGCCGCTGCCACCATGGCTCATCTCCGATTTGCCTGGGTTCGTCCCGGCGCGCCAGCATCCTTAGGCGGGCGCGAGCCTCGCTGCAGCCCGAATCTTGCCACGGATGCCGGCCTTCAAAACCTCGACCGGAGGGTCCAAGATGCCCGCCTTGGGCAGGAGGAGAGTGGCATGACGGCGATCCGGGTCGGCATGGTCGGCGGCGGCTTCATGGCGCGCACCTATTCCTTTGCACTCAGTACCGTGCACGGACTGGCGCCGGATCTGCCCGCGGTCGAACGGCGGCGCATGGCCGACCTTGATCCTGAGCTTGGGCAGCGGACCGCGCAGGCCTGGGGCTGGGGCGCGCTCAGCCGGGACTGGCGGGACGTGACCCGGGCCCCGGACGTCGATCTCGTGCTGGTGCTGACCCCCAACGATACGCATGCCGAGATCAGCCAGGATGCCTTCGCCCACGGCAAGCACGTGCTCTGCGAGAAGCCACTGGCCCACACCCTCGAGGCGGCGCAGGCCATGTACCGGGCCGCCGCGGCGAGCGGGTGTCAGCATCAGGTCGGCTTCGTCTACCGCAAATGGCCGGGCCCGGCGTTCGCCCGGCAGCTGATCGCCGCGGGCGAGCTTGGCGAGATCGTCCACTACCGGGGCCATTTCTTCCACGACTACGGGCTCGATCCGGCCATGCCGGTCACCTGGCGGCTGCAGAAGGCAATCTCAGGCGGCGGCAGCGGCACCGACATCGGCAGCCACGCGATCGACATCGCGCGCCATCTGGTCGGCGAGATCGCGGGCGTGTTCGCCAGCTCGCGCACCCATTTCACCCGTCGGCCGCTGCCCGGGCGGCCAGGCGAGGGCGCTCCGGTCGATGTCGATGAGATCACCGACATGCTGGTCGCGTTCGAGAACGGCATCAGCGGCACGCTCCAGACCAGCTGGCTCGCCGGCGGCCACAAGATGGACATCGGCTTTGCGGCCCACGGCAGCAGGGGCTCGGTCGAGTACACTTCCGAACGCCCGACCGAGATCCGCCTCTACAAGACCAGCGATCCGGCCAGCGAGAGCGGCTTTCGGGCGATTCCGATCGGCCCGGCGCATCCAGGCGGCGAGCTGTTCTGGCCGGTCGCCGGCATGCCGATCAGCTTCGGCGAGGGCTTCGTGATCGCGCTCCGTGACCTGCTCCGGAGCATCGCCGGCAACGAGCCGGCCGAGCCCAGTTTCCTGGATGGCCTGCGTGCCGCCGAGGTGGTCGCGGCGGCGCAAACCTCAGCCGCCGACCGCTCCTGGCAGAAGATCGAGCGCCTGGATGCCGCGGCCGCGACGTAGTCTGCCCTGCCGATGGCTGCAAATGGCTGCAGAATAGGCCGTTTGCTACCGACCGCGCTCCGCATGTGGACAGAAGACATGGCAGTGCCTAGCATCGGGACCCACCGGGCAGGAGGATCCCGATGCAGGATTTCACCACCGCCTTCGGGCTCGCCTTCGGGCTGATCGGTGCTGGCGATCCGGCGCTTGCCGAGATCGTCCTGCTGTCGTTGCAAGTCAGCTTGTCCGCGGTCGCGATCGCCTGCGCGCTCGGTCTGCCGCTGGGTGCCGGCCTCGCGGTGCTACGCTTCCCGGGTCGAGGCGTGGTGATCCTGACGCTGAATGCGCTAATGGGCCTGCCGCCGGTCGTGGTCGGGCTTCTGATCTATCTGCTGCTGTCCGGCGCCGGGCCGCTCGGCGTGCTCGGCCTGCTCTACACGCCGACCGCGATGATCATCGCCCAGACCGTGCTGGTGACGCCGATCGTCGCGGCCTTGACCCGGCAGGTGATCGAAGACCTGCGCGACGAATACGACGAGCAGCTGCGCTCGCTCGGTCTCAGTACCGCCACGACCATCGTGACCCTGCTCTGGGACGCCCGCTACAGCCTGCTGACCGTGGCGCTGGCGGGCTTCGGCCGGGCGATCGCCGAGGTCGGGGCGGTGCTGATCGTCGGCGGCAACATCAACCACGTCACCCGCGTGATGACGACCACGATCGCGCTCGAGACGTCGAAAGGCAATCTGGCGCTCGCCCTCGCCCTCGGCCTGATCCTGATCACCATCGCGGTGGTGGTCAACGGTGCGGTCATGGCGATGCGCCAGACCCGGACCCGGACCGCCTATGCTTGAGCGGGCTCTGGCGTTCGAGATCGCCGCGGCGGCAAGACCGGCGCCGCCGATCCTGCCGATCGAGGCGAGGGGCCTGGTGTTCGAGGCCGGCGGCCGGCGGCTGATCGATGGCCTCGACCTCGTGCTCAGGCCGGGGCTGCGCACCGTCGTGATGGGTCCCAACGGGGCCGGCAAGAGCCTCATGCTGCGGCTGCTGCACGGCCTGCTGCGGCCGGCCGCGGGCACCGTCCTCTGGGCCGGCCGGCCGGCCGACCGCGCCACCCGGCGGCGCCAGGCGATGGTCTTCCAGCGGCCGGTGCTGCTCCGCCGCTCGGCGAGCGGCAATCTCCGCCACGCGCTGGCCGCACGGGGCGTACCGTTCACCCAGCGTAGAGCGCGGGCGCGCGAGATGCTCGAGATCGCCGGTCTGCTCGGGCTCGCGCGCACGCCGGCGAGACGACTGTCGGGCGGCGAGCAGCAGCGCCTGGCCCTCGCCCGCGCGCTCAGCCTCGAGCCGGAGGTCCTGTTCCTCGACGAGCCGGCGGCCAATCTCGATCCGGCCTCGACGCTCGCCATCGAGGGCCTGATCCAGCGCGCCCATGACGACGGCGTCAAGATCGTGCTGGTGACCCACGATCTGGGTCAGGCGAGGCGCCTCGCCGACGAGGTCCTGTTCCTCCATCGGGGGCGGCTCGAAGACCAGGCCGCCGCCGCCCGCTTCTTCACCGCACCCGCCTCGGCCAAGGCGGAGGCGTTTCTGGCCGGGCGGATCGTGCTCTGAGCCATAAAGCAAGCAAGGGAGGCTTTGATGGATCGACGCACTCTTTGGACGGTGACCGTCGCCGCGGCCTGCGCGGTCCTGATGGCTTCAGGCCCGGTCAGCGCCGCCGATCCGTTCATCATCGTCCAGTCGACCACCTCGACCCAGAACTCAGGCCTGTTCGACGTGCTGCTGCCGAAGTTCAAGGCGGCGACCGGGATCGAGGCGCGGGTGGTCGCGGTCGGCACCGGCCAGGCGCTCAAGAACGCCCAGAACTGCGACGGCGACGTCCTGTTCGTGCACGCCAAGCCCGACGAGGAGAAGTTCGTCGCCGCCGGCTACGGGGTGAAGCGCTTCGACGTCATGTACAACGACTTCGTGATCGTCGGGCCAAAGGCCGACCCGGCCAGGATCGGCGGCACCAAGGACGCGGCGGCGGCGCTCAAGACGATCGCCGAGGCCAAGGCACCGTTCGCCTCGCGCGGCGACGATTCCGGCACCAACAAGAAGGAGATGAGCCTCTGGCAGGCGGCCGGCGTCGACCCGACGGGGGCGAGCGGCAAGTGGTACCGCGAGACCGGCTCGGGCATGGGGGCAACGCTCAATGCCGCGGTCGGCATGGGCGCCTACACGCTCGCCGACCGGGGCACCTGGATCAGCTTCAAGAACAAGGACGGCCTCGAGATCCTGGTCGAGGGCGACCCGGAACTGTTCAATCAGTACGGCGTGATGCGGGTGAGCCCGGAGCACTGCCCGAACGTCAAGGTCGAAGCCGGCCAGAAGTTCGTCGACTGGGTGCTGAGCCCCGAGGGCCAGGCGGTGATCGCAAGCTACCAGATCGACGGCCAGCAGCTGTTCTTCCCGAACGCCAAGCCGGCGAGCTGAAGGTCTCTGAAGCCATGCCGGCATAGGCGGGGGCGTTGACGGCGTCCGTGGGCATCCTTGGCCGACTTTGAGAGTTGGCGGCCGCGACCGCTCAACAAACGGCAGGGACGTGAGCGCCTTCTGCGCGCGCCCGCGATCCCGAGCGATCGCCTCGCCGGCAGAGGCCGCTCGTGGCCACCGTAACGGAATCTTAACGATCGGCCGTTAACCCAGTCTTCGACTGGTCCATGGGACCGTGGGACTCCATCTCGTCTAGTGTTTGATGCCGGGGCGGATTCCCACGGTCGCATGGACCGTTGAGCCGTGGCATGCTCGCCGCCAATGGTTGCCGAAAGGTTGAGGGTCCGCCGGGACGGGCCCGGTATCCGCAAAGGAGGTAAGGTTCGTGGTCGGCAGGAGAAGCGCCGTCAATGCGGGTACGCGCTCGTGATCGGTAGAAGCAGCGCCGTGGTCCGGTCGATGGCCGCCTGCCTCGGCCTCCTGATGCTGGCCGTGGTCACCGCGGCGCCGGTCCGGGCCGAGCGTACGGTCACTGATTCTGCCGGCCGTAAGGTACACCTGCCCGACCGGATCGAGCGCGTGTTCGCGGCCGGCGCGCCTGCTTCCGTGCTGCTCTACGTGCTGGCACCCGATCGTCTGACCGGCTGGCCGCGGGCGCTCCGCCCGGACGAGCGCGACTATATCGCGCCCGCCTACCGCGACCTGCCCGAACTCGGCATGCTGACCGGCCGCGGCGATACCGCCAACCTCGAGGTCGTGCTCAAGGTCAAGCCCGACCTGATCCTGGACTTCGGCTCGGTGCGCGACACTTTTGTCTCGCTCGCCGACCGGGTCCAGGCCCAGACCCGGATTCCGTACGTGCTGATCGACGGCACCTTCGCGCACACGCCCGCAGCACTACGGCTGCTCGGCCAGGTGTTGGGGGTCGAGGACCGGGCCGAGCAGCTCGCGAGCTACGTCGAGACGACCTTCACCGAGGTCGACCAGGCGCTTGCCCAGATCCCCGAGGGCGCGCGCCGGCGGGTCTACCTCGCCCGCGGTCCCAGCGGCCTGGAGACCGGCCTCGAGGGCTCGATCAATACCGAGATCATCGAGCGCGCGGGCGCCATCAACGTCGCGAAGGACCCGACCGCGACCCGCCACGGCATCGTTCAGGTGCCGATCGAGCAGGTCGTGGTCTGGAACCCGGATACCGTGATCACCTGGGACCGGAACTTCTACCAAAGCGTCTGGCAGGACTCCTACTGGCAGGGCATCGATGCGGTCCGGCTGGGCCGCGTCTACCTCAGCCCGACCGCGCCCTTCGGCTGGATCGACCGGCCGCCGTCCCTGAACCGGATCATCGGGCTGAGGTGGCTCGCCGGCCTGTTCTATCCGGATCATTTCCGGCAAGATCTGCCCGCGCTCACCAAGGAGTTCTACAGCCTCTTCTACCATGTCGACCTCACCGAAGCCGAGCTCGACCGCCTCCTCGAGTCCGCCAAGGGCCGGAACTCGCTGAGGCCCTGCGCCTCGCGTCCGGGCAGCTGACCACGCCGCTGCTCGGGCTCTGCCTCCTGGTGCTGGCACTCGGCGCCATGCTGGTCGGACCCTACCCGATCACCCCGGGCGAGGCGCTGCGGGCGCTCGGCGAGCGCCTGACCGGCGCTGTGCCGGCCGAAGGCTCGACCCTGGACACGGTGTTGTTCTTCGTTCGCCTGCCCCGGGTCGGGGCGGCGATCCTGATCGGTGCCGCGCTCGCCGCCGCCGGCACGAGCTATCAAGGGCTGTTCCGCAATCCACTGGTCTCGCCCGACATCCTCGGCGTCTCGGCCGGCGCCGGGCTGGGCGCGGTGCTCGGCATTTTTTTGTCGTTGCCGGTCGCCCTGATTCAACTGCTCGGGTTCCTGACCGGCCTTGCCACGGTCGGCCTCGTGCTCCTGGTCGCGGCCTCGGTGCGCGGCCGCGAGCCGGTGCTCGTGCTGGTGCTGGCAGGCGTAGTTGTGGGTGCGCTCGCGGGCTCGGTCATCTCGCTCCTCAAGGTCCTGGCCGACCCCTACGACCAGCTGCCGGCGATCACCTTCTGGCTGCTCGGCAGCCTCGCCAGCATCAAGCTGCAAGATCTCGCGGCCACCCTGCCGGTTGCCCTCCTCGGCCTCGCCCCGCTGGTGCTCCTGCGCTGGCGGATCAACGTGCTCTCGCTCGGCGACGAGGAGGCGCGCGCGCTCGGCATCGATGCCGGACGGCTTCGGATCGTCGTGATCGCGGCCGCGACGCTCATTACCGCGAGCGCGGTCTCGATCTCGGGCGTGATCGGCTGGGTCGGCCTGATCATGCCGCACATGGCGCGGATGCTGGTCGGCCCGAACTTCGATCGCCTGCTGCCGGCGGCGATGATCCTCGGCGCCGGCTATCTGCTGCTGGTCGACACGCTGGCGCGCAACATCGCCACGATCGAGACCCCGATCGGCATCCTGACCGCGTTCGTCGGCGCCCCGGTCTTCCTCTGGCTGCTCGCCCGCGGCCGGCACGGCTGGGCATGAGGCTCAAAGTGCACGAGATGGGGCAGGCTGGCGCCGTCTCAGACGTGCGCGGCCGGCATGACCGGGCATGAGGCTCGAGGCGCTGGACCTGGCCTTCGGCTATCCGGGCAAGCCGGTCGGGCGCGGGGTCGATCTCGGGGTCGGGGCCGGCGAGGTGGTCTGCCTGCTCGGGCCCAACGGCGCCGGCAAAACCACGCTCTTCAAGACCCTGCTCGGTCTGTTGCCGGCCCAGGGCGGCCGCGTGACCCTCGACGGCCGTCCGCTTGCGAGCCTCGCCCGCGCCGAGATTGCGCGCCGGATCGCCTATGTGCCGCAGGCGCATGCTGCGCATTTCCCCTACAGCGTGCAGGACATGGTGCTGATGGGCCGGACCGCGCATCTCGGCCCGTTCGCCCGCCCCGGCGCCGCCGACCACGCGGCGGCGCTCGACGCTCTCCAAATGCTGGGCATCGCGGCGCTCGCCGAGGCCGATTACACCCGGATCAGCGGCGGCCAGCGCCAGCTCGCCCTGATCGCCCGGGCGCTCACCCAGGCGGCGCCCCTGATCGTCATGGACGAACCGACCGCGAGCCTGGACTTCGGCAACCAGGCGCTGGTGCTCCGCCAAGTCCGGGCGCTCGCCGCCGAGGGCTACGGCATCGTGCTCTCGACCCATGCTCCCGATCACGCCTTCGCCTGCGCCAACCGGGTCGCCCTGCTGCACGATGGCACCCTGCTCGCCGAGGGGCCGCCGGCCGCGATCCTGACGCCCGCCCGCCTCGAGGCCGTCTACGGCATCAAGGTCGCGGTCGAACGCCTTGCGTCCGGTCACACGGTCTGCGCCCCCGACCTCGGCCCGCGAGGCCCCGACCTTGCTCCGCCCGCCCGCGCCCTCGGCTCACCCGACCCCAGCCTCTCGGGGCACGGATTCCCACGATCGCATGGATCAGGACCACAACGCTAGCGACGGAAGGGCTACCGAATCGGTAACGCCCGCCCGCGAGCATTGCGTCGTTCGACGAGAGCGATCCTTTGCAAGGTCGCCCCGCATTCAGCCTGGAGCTATGCTGGCCCCGGCGTCCGACTGCCAGCGCCCTTGTCCGCCTGGACCAGCCGGCCGTCGATCGTAGCCTCGATGATCCAGCCAGGTCGTCGAGCAGGAGAGGGAGCAGGCCGATGGCGACACTGGTCGACGAGCGGATGCTCGATGAGCGCCTCGCCAAGCTGGAGGCGGCGCGGCCCTGGAGCCCACGCATCGTGTCGCGCCTGGAGGCGCTGATCCGGGCGGATGACGATGCTGCGCTCTTTCGCGTCAACCCGTTCGCGTTCGCGAGCCAGCGGGGACTCGACGGAGGCGAGACCGTCGATCTCTTCCTGCATGCCAGCGCGCTTGGGCTGTTCGAGATGGACTGGCTGCTGGTCTGCCCGAGGTGCGCCTGCGCGGTGGAGAGCTTTGCCCGCCTGCGCGCGGTCCTGCGCCGCTTCCGCTGCCCGGAGTGTCACAACGAATACGAGGCAGCGATGGATGACTTCATCGCGATCTACTTCACCGTCTCACCCCAGATCTGCGCGATCCGCTATCATCGTCCGGAGACGCTCGACCCGTTCGACTACATGTTCGGGTTCAAGGGGGTCCGCGAGGGGCGCAGGCCGGATGGCGTGTCCTACGTCGATTCGGTCCGGTCGGCGCTGCGCGGAGTGGCGTTTCTTGACCCCGGCACGACCACGCGGTTCGCGCTCGAGGCCGCACCCGGCGCGCTGTCGGGAGTGAGCACCGATACCGAGGCCGGCTTCGTGCTGGCGGTCGGGACCGAACCCGCCACCGGGCCGCAACGGCTGCACCTGACCTATCTCGGCACCGGCTACCAGCCGGAGCGGGCCGCGCTGGCTCCCGGGCCGATAGCACTCGAGGTCGAGAACCCGACGTCGACCCGCGGGGTGCTCGCGATTCTCCAGGGTTCGGCGGACGAAGAGGATCAGCTGTTGCGCTTCGACCCCTATCTTACGGGTAAGCATCTGCTTACGAGCCAGACGTTCAGGAGTCTGTTCCGGTCCGAGGTGGTGGGTGGCGCCCAGGGTCTCGCGATCCGGGACATCGCGATCCTGTTCACGGACATCCGAGGATCGACCGCGCTCTATCAGCGGATCGGCGATCTGAATGCCTTCCAGCTGGTCCAGCAGCATTTCGACCTGCTGCGCGAGACGACCGTGCGCCATGGCGGGGCGATCGTCAAAACCATCGGCGATGCCGTCATGGCCGCCTATCGGGATGCGGCCCAGGCGGTCGGCGCGGCGCTCGAGATGCGGGGCGCGATCGAACGCTTCAACCAGGCCCAGCCCGAGAGGCCCGTGGCGCTCAAGATCGGCATCCATCATGGCGCGGCCATCGCGGTCACGCTGAACGACGAGCTCGACTACTTCGGGCAGACGGTCAACATCGCGTCGCGTGTGCAGGAAATGGCCGATGCCGACGAGATCTGGATCACCGAGGAAGTCTGGCATTTCCCGGGCGTCCATACCCTTCTCGAACCCTTCCCGGTCGAGCAGCGCACAGCCGAGTTCCGCGGCATCGAGCGTCCGATGACGGTGGTGAGGATCAGCAGCCGCGGTAATGGGGTGATGAGGTAGAGGTGGCCCCGCCACTCCCCGGGGCGGTCAGATGCGGGAGGCCGCTGGCGCTGGGGTCGCCGAGAATCGTCGCAGCGCGGAGAACGGAACGGATGGACGCCGCGCTCGGCGCCCGCGATGCGGGCGAGCAGGCGTAGCAGGGGTGAGCGCGGACCGGCCCGCCAGGCACCGCCCTGCTGCCGACCAGTGCCTCGACCTCAGCGGCTGCGAGGCGGCGCGCCCGACCGGCTCCGGCGGCAAGATCGAGACTGGCGATCCGGCATGGTCGTAGTCGCGGATCTCAAGCCGGAAACCGCCGCGGGTGCCCGCGAGGTCGGCGTCAGTCGTCGCGATGCTGTGCCAGGGAGCCCGATCGGACTGATCTGCGGAAGTAGGCCAAGGCGTTGCTCTCCCGCGGTGAAGAGTGAGTTCTGAAACCCACGATGATGGTAGATCTGCCGGGCGACAGTAATGACTTGGCGAGAGGGCAGCAGCGATCAGCTTGGTGGGGCAGGTTGCGATCATCACCGGAGCGGGCAGCGGCATCGGCCCCGGCATCGCCCGCTCGCCGGCGCGGGCAAGCGCCTGGTTCTGAACGGCCGGCGCGTGTCGCCGCTGGCGGCTCTTTCGGAGCATCTGGGCACCGCGATCGCAGATGGCAGCCATGGTCCGGGTCAACGTCGAGGCCCATTCCGCTTCGCCTATACCCTGCTCCGCCACTTCAAGGCCAAGGATAACGGCCACTTGATCACGATCTCAAGCATCCTCGGCACGACCGTCCGGGCCCATGCCGGGGCCTACGCCGGCACCAAGCACGCGCTCGAGGGACTGAGCCATGCGCTCCGCCCCCAGCTCGCCCGGACCAACGTCCGCCGAACCAACACCCAGCCGGGGCTTGTGCTGACCGACGTGCACCGCCACATGGAGCGCCATCCCAAGGAGGCGCCCGGCATCGACGAGCCGCTGTCGCCGGACGACATCGCCCGCGCGGTCCTGTTCGTGCTGCGCGAGCCTGCCCACGTCCAGGTCAACAGCGTCCAACTGATGCAGCGCGTCCAGGAGCTCTGAGGCGAGCGCGCGCGACCATGACTGCCGAACCGTCCACGGGTCTCGAGGCCAAGCTCGATGGCATTCTCGCGCGGCATACGCAGATCGGCCAGCTCATGGCGAGCGCGTCCGGCGAGGCTTATGTGGCGCTCGCCCGTGAGTTCGCGGACCTGGACGACCTCGCGGGCCGGGTCCAGGCCCTGCGGGCGGTGCGCGCGGAGGCCGCCGGGCTCGAGCAGATGCTCGCCGATCCCGGGCTCGATCCCGAGATGCGGGCCTTGGCGGCCGCGGAACTCGAGGCGCTCGAGGCGCGTCTACCCGCACTCGAGGGGGCGGTCAAGCTCGCGTTGCTGCCCCGCGACGAAGCCGACGACAAGAGCGCGATCCTGGAGATCCGGGCCGGTACCGGCGGCGAGGAGGCGGCGCTGTTCGCGGGTGACCTCTACCGCATGTATCAGCGCCACGCCGAGCTGCATGGCTGGCGTTTCGAGCCGCTGTCGGTCTCCGACACGGGGCTCGGCGGGATCAAGGAGGTGATCGTCGCGATCAAGGGCCAGGGCGTGTTCGCGCGCCTGAAGTATGAGGCCGGGGTGCACCGGGTGCAGCGGGTGCCGTCAACTGAGGCCTCCGGCCGCATCCACACCTCGGCCGCGACCGTCGCGGTGCTGCCCGAGGCCGAGGACGTCGACATCCAGCTCGACGAGAAGGATCTCCGGATCGACGTCTATCGCTCGAGCGGGCCCGGCGGACAATCGGTCAACACCACCGACAGCGCGGTCCGGATCACCCATCTGCCGACCGGCATTGTGGTCACCCAGCAGGACGAGAAGTCGCAGCACAAGAACAAGGCCAAGGCGCTCCGCGTCCTGCGCGCCCGCCTCTACGACCGTGAACGGTCAGCCCAGGACGCCGAGCGCGCCGCCAACCGGCGCGGCCAGGTCGGCTCCGGAGATCGCTCGGAGCGCATCCGGACCTACAATTTCCCGCAAGGTCGGTGCACCGATCACCGCATCAACCTCACCCTCTACAAGCTCGACAAGGTCCTGAACGGCGAGGCGCTCGACGAGCTGATCGATGCCCTGATCGCCGAAGACCAAGCCGCCCGCCTGGCAGAGGCGTAGGCATGCGGAACCCGCTCTCGTCTGGCGATCGGAACGGACGATGATCACCGGCCTCGACCATTGGTGCTGACCGTGCGGGATCTGGACGCGACGGTGCGGTTCTATGTCGAGGGGCTCGGGATGGAGCTGCGGGCGTTCGGCGACGGCGGCGCAGCTAGAAAAGCGCTCCATTTCGGCGCCCAGAAGATCAACCTGCACGTCCTGGGTCACGAGTTCGAGCCGAAAGCGGACAAGCCGACGCCGGGGTCGGCTGATCTCTGCTTTCTGACCGAACGTGCGCTGGATGAGGTGGCGCGCCGGCTCGAGAGGTTTGGTTGTCCGATGATCGAAGGTCCGGTCGAGCGCATCGGCGCGCAGGGTCCGATGATGTCGATCTATGTGCGCGATCCGGACGGCAATCTGATCGAGATCGCGAATCTCCGCTGAGCAGGCGCTCCGCCGGGCGATCGTGGCTCGAAATCAAAGAGTTGTGGATGGTTTCTCGACCATTGTTGTGCTTTATCGACCATTGCTGTATAGCCTGCCGATGACATTAGGCCAGGGGTTGACCACGAACCCCGGGGTTCTAGGTTGACCTGGACCAGCAGCGCGCGGATGCGATGAGCGACGTCGACCGCATACTGGAGCAGGCGCGCAAGGAGCTCCTCGATCTTTCGGGGCGCAACCGGCTGCTCAACACGCCGCGCCACGCGGCACGCGCGAGCACGCTCGAGGTCCTCGGCGACCGCAGCGAGAGCCTGTTCCGGCTCCTGGTCGAGGACGGCAAGGGCCTGGGCTTTCGCGCCCGCCCGGACCCGGGTCCGGACCCCGGTTCCGAGGGCGACCCGCCGAGCGACGATCTGTTCGAGGCGATGGCGCCGCCCGCCGCGGTCGCGGCCGCCGACGGGCCCTTGCCGCAACACCGGGACCTTTGGCTGCAGACGGGGCTCGGCGCCGAGCGCCTCCAGGCGCGCCTGCTCCGGCTCTACTACGACGCCCGCACCCACTACGAGGAGCGGGGCATCAGCGTCCTCTACCTGGCCCTCGGCTTCCTCGAATGGCGCGAGCCGCCGGCCGCCGAGCCGCCGCGTTACGCGCCTCTGATCCTGGTGCCCGTACGCTTGGAGCGGGCGAGCGCGCTCGAGCGCTTTCGCCTCTGGTTCGCCGAGGAGGAGATCGCGACCAACCTGTCGCTGGCCGAGAAGCTGCGCCAGGAATTTTCCCTGACCCTGCCCGCGATCGATCCGGAAGAGCGGCTCGATCCGGCCGCCTATTTCCGACAGGTCGGCGAGGCCGTGGCCGTCGAGAAGCATTTTCGGGTGCACGCCGACGACATCGTGCTCGGCCTGTTCTCGTTCACCAAGCTTCTGATGTACCGTGATCTCGATCCGGCGACCTGGCCCGCCCAGACTCCGCTCGCGACCCGGCCGCTGCTGCGCGCGCTGCTGACCGACGGCTTCCGGGCGCCGGCCGCAGATCCCGCCGACGATCCGGCCGCTGACCCGTCGCTCGACCAGCGCCTCTCACCGCGCGAGGTGCTCCATGTGCTCGATGCCGACGCCTCGCAGACGCAGGCGATCGAGGCGGTGCGCGCCGGCCAGGACCTGGTCATCCAGGGCCCGCCCGGGACCGGCAAGTCGCAGACCATCGCCAATCTGATCGCGGCCGCCGTGCACGCCGGCAAGAGCGTGCTGTTCGTCGCCGAGAAGATGGCGGCGCTCGAGGTGGTCAAGCGCCGGCTCGACCAGATCGGGCTCGGCGAGCTCTGCCAGGAGCTGCACAGCCGGCGCGCCAACAAGAAGAGCTTGCTCGAGGAGCTGGAGCGGACCCTCAACCTCGGCGCTCCGCTCCGGGACGACCCGGCCCACCTGTTCGAGGAGCTGGTGGCGGCGCGCGACCGGTTGAACCGCTATGTCGCCGTCCTGCATCGGCCGGTCGGCGGCGCGGGGGTCACCCCCTTCCAGGCGATCGGCCGGCTGGCCGCGTTGCATGGCCAGGGGCGCCCGCCGGCCGCGCTCACCCTGCCCGGCGCCACGCATTGGAGCCACGCCGAGCTGCGCGAGCGCCGCGATCAGGTGCAGGCGTTGGCCAGGCGGGTCGCGGGTCTTGGGACACCGGCCGCGCACCCCTGGCGCGGCGTCGGCCTGCCGGCGGTTCTGCCCGGCGATCACCACGCGATCGGCGCGGCCGGCGCTGCGCTGCGCGAGCAGCTGGCGCTGTTGCTCAAGGCGGCAACCAAGCTCAAGGAGTGGCTGGGCCTGCGCCTCGCCCCGCCGACGCTCGCCCAGCTCGGCGATCTGATCGAGGCCTGCTGCAGCCTGGCCGAGCTGCCGGCCGACGCCGATGGCGAGGCGTTGCGCGCGGCGGTCTGGGAGGGCCCGGGCGAGGCGCTCGAGGCCCTGGTCGAGGCGGGCGAGACCTTTGCCGCGGCGCGCTATGAGCTCCGGCGCATGGTCACCGACGCGGCCTGGTCGGTCGACCTGGCCGCGGCGCGCGACGATCTCGCCGCCTATGGCACCCGGTGGTGGCGCTGGTTCAAGGGCGACTACCGCCGGGCGCGGGCGACGCTGCGCACCATCGCCAAGGCCGATCCGCCGGCCGATCCGGCCGAGCAGCTGGCCTTGCTCGAGCGCGTGATCGCGGCCCAGGCGGCGCGCGGTCGGATCGCCCGGGACGACGCTTTGGGCCGGATGGCGTTCGGCCGTCTCTGGCAGGGCGAGCGCTCCGACTGGGACCAGCTCGGTGCGGTCCTGGCCTGGCGGCACAATCTCCCTGATCCCACGCTCCTGCCGTATCTGCTGCGGCTGGTGGTCGAGATCCGCGACCGCGAGCCCGCGATCCTGCTGGCCACACCCGCGCGGCACCTGCTGGAGGCCGTGACCGCCGGCTGGACCGCCTTGACCGAACGCCTGCAGCTCGATCTGGCGGAGGCGTTCGGCGAGGCCAGGATCGAGGCCCTGCCGCTCGAGCGGGTCCTCGAGCGCCTCGATGCCTGGGGTGCGCAGCCGGGCGCGCTCCAGCTCTGGATCGGCTACGCGGCCCAGAAGCGACAGGCCGCGGCGCTCGGACTGTCCGGCCTCGCCTATCAGCTGCACCATGGTGGCCTCACTCCGGATCGCGCCCTGGACGCCTTCGATCAGGCCTACTACGAGCCGCTGCTCAGGCAGGTGATCGAGGCCGAGCCGGCGCTGGCCGTCTTTGCCGGCCCTGAGCAGGAGCAGCTGATCGAGCGCTTCCAGGAGCTCGATCGCGAGCGCATCCAAATCGCACGTCGCGAAGTCGCCGCCGCCCATCACGCCCGCCTGCCCAAGCGCGGCGGCGAGATCGGTCAGCTCGGGCTGCTGCAGCGCGAGTTCGCCAAGCGCAGCCGGCACCTGCCGATCCGCCAGCTGCTCACCCGCGCCGGTCGCGCGGTCCAGGCGATCAAGCCGGTGTTCATGATGAGCCCGCTCTCGGTCGCCGAATTCCTGCCTCCCGGCGCCCTGCGCTTCGACCTTCTGGTGATCGACGAGGCGAGCCAGGTCGAGCCGGTCGACGCCTTCGGCCCGATTGCCCGGGCGGCCCAGATGGTGGTCGTCGGCGACCAGCGCCAGTTGCCACCGAGCCCCTTCTTCAAGACGGCGGGCGGCGAGGGCGACGATCGGCCGTCCGAGGCTCCGGATGACGACGAGGATGTGCTGCCGACCGCCGATCTCGAGAGCATCCTCGGGGCCTGCGCCGCCGCCGGCATGGCGCAGCGCATGCTGCGCTGGCACTACCGTTCGCGCCACCCCAGCCTGATCGCGGTCTCTAACCGCGAGTTTTACGATGGCCGCCTGCACATCGTGCCGAGCCCGTTCGCCGGCGACCGGCATCTGGGGCTCACCTTCCGCCACGTCGCCGATGGCCGCTTCGAGCGCGGCGGCAGTGGGATCAACCGGCGCGAAGCCCTGGCGATCGCGCAGGCGGTGATCGCGCACGCACGCGGCACGCCCGAGCTCTCGCTCGGGGTCGGCTGCTTCTCGCTCCGCCAGCGTGACGCGATCCTCGCCCAGCTCGAGCAGCTCTGGCGCGCGGAGCCGCCCGAAGTCCGCGAATTCTTCGCCGGCGCGCGGCCCGAGCCGTTCTTCGTCAAGAACCTCGAGACCATCCAGGGCGACGAGCGCGACGTGATCCTGATCTCGGTCGGCTACGGGCGGGATCCGAGCGGCTATCTCGGGATGAGCTTCGGCCCGCTCAACCACGAGGGCGGCGAGCGCCGCCTCAACGTCCTGATCACCCGCGCCCGCCAGCGGCTCGAGGTGTTCGCCTCGATCACCGCCGACGACATCGATCTCGCCCGCGCCCGCGGCCGCGGCGTGGCGGTGCTCAAGACCTTCCTGCACTACGCGGCGACCGGCGTGCTCGGGACCGCGGAGGCGAGCGGCCGGGGCTTCGCTTCGCCGTTCGAGGCCGAGGTCGCCCGCGCGCTGGCAGCACTCGGCCATCAGGTCGACGGCCAGATCGGGGTCGCCGGTTTCTTCGTCGACCTCGCGGTGCGTGATCCCGACCGCCCGGGCCGCTATCTGCTCGGGATCGAGTGCGACGGGGCGGCCTATCACAGCGCGCTCTGGGCGCGCGATCGCGACCGCCTGCGCCAGCAGGTGCTGGAGGACCAGGGCTGGATCCTGCATCGGATCTGGAGCACCGACTGGCTGCGCGCGCCGGTCGCCGAGCTCGGCCGGGTCGCGGCCGCCCTGGAGGATGCCAAGGCGCGCTGGGCGGCGCGCGACGAGAGCCTGGAGGCGGCGGCCTTTACCGACGAGGCGGGCGAGGTGCTCGAGCAGGCGGTGGTGCGCGAGCCGGCGATGACCGTTGGCGATGGCGAGCCCGGTCCCCAGGCCGAACCCTATGTCGAGGCCGAGCTGCCGCTCGCCGGCGCGCCCGAGCCGCACCGCCTGCCGCCCGAGCGCATGGCCGAGGTGGTGGCCGAGATCGTCGCCATCGAGGGGCCGGTGCACGGTGACGAGGTCGCCCGCCGGGTGGCCAGGCTTGCCGGCCTCGAGCGCACCGGCCGGCGGATCGTCGAGACGGTCCAGCGCGGCCTCGCGCGCGCGGTCCGCCAGCAGCGGATCGCCCGCGACGGGCGCTTCTACATGGTGCCCGGCGCCGCACCGGCGATCCGCGACCGGGCCAGGGTCGGCGCCTCGAGCCTGCGCCGGCCGGAGATGCTGCCGCCGGCCGAGATCCGGACCGCGATCCTCGAGGTGGCGAGCGCCCACTACGGCGCCACGCGCAGCGAGATCACGGCGCGGGTCGGCCAGTTGCTCGGCTTCCAGGCCACCGGCGCCCGCCTGCGCGCCTTGATCGAGGCCGAGGTCGAGCGCCTGCTGGCGGCGGGCCGGCTCGACCGGCAGGGCCCGACGCTGGTGCCGGCGCGGCCGGACTCGCGCCCCGCGGCTTGACCCGGCCGCAGCCCTGACCTTCGATGCGCCCGCGAGGTCAACGGCGGAGGCGGTCCGGTGCGCGCAGTTCATCCCAATCCGACCGGCTTTCACGGCGTTTTTCCGTACCTCGTCTCGCCGGTCGATGAGGCGGGACGGATCAAGGACGAGGTGCTGGCGCGGCTCTGCGAGCATCTGATCGCAGCCGGCGTGCACGGCCTGACGCCGCTCGGCTCGACCGGCGAGTTCGCCTATCTCGACTGGCCCCAGAAACGGCGCGTGGTCGAGGTCACGCTCGAAGCCGCGGCCGGCCGCGTCCCCGTGGTCGCGGGCGTCGCAGCGACCACGACCGCCGAGGCGGTCCGCCAGGCGGATGAGTTCGAGCGGATGGGCTGCGCCGGCATCCTCGCGATCCTCGAGGCCTATTTCCCGGTGCCCGAAGACGGCGTGGTCGCCTATTTCCGCGCGATCGCGGACGCCGTCGCCTGCCCGGTCGTGCTCTATACCAACCCTCAGTTCCAGCGCAGCGATCTGTCGCTCGGCGCCATCGAGCGCCTCGCGGCCGTCGAAAACATCCGCTACCTGAAAGACGCCTCGACCAACACCGGGCGCCTGCTCTCGATCATGAACCGGGTCGGCGACCGGCTCGGCATTTTCAGTGCCTCCGCCCACATCCCCGCCTGCGTCATGCTGCTCGGCGGCCGGGGCTGGATGGCCGGGCCCGCTTGCCTGATCCCGCGCCAGAGCGTCCGGCTCTACGATCTCTGCCGGGCCGGGCGCTGGACCGACGCGATGGTCCTGCAGCGCGAGCTCTGGCGCCTCAACCAGCTGTTCGCCAAGCATGCGCTCGCCGCCTGCATCAAGGGCGGGCTCGAGCTGCAGGGCTTTGCGGTCGGCGATCCCCTGCCGCCACAACCAGCGCTCGACGCCGTCGGCCGCGCCGAGGTG
>CAVWDE010000029.1:0-15917 GCA_963753685.1 uncultured Alphaproteobacteria bacterium | reverse complement strand
TGGGCCCAACGGCCGCGGGGCTTGGTTCGGACAAATGGCCGGAGACGCCCGCATTCCGCGGGCTTCCGGCCGGCCGCCGAGCGCCGGAAAAAGAATGTCCCGACTTGGCAAGACTTGGCGGAGCAGGAAGAGGGGATTCGAACACCCGGTATCGCAGCATGAGCCGCGGCGCTCGCTCGCCCTGTCGCCAGATGAGGCCCCTGGGACACTCCCCGGCGAAAATCCGGGGACGCAGGAAATGATCGACCAGGCGCCGATGCGCCCCATGTGATGCAGCTCTGCGCCACTTGTCCGCCGAAATCAGCGTTTTTTCGGCCGAAAGCAGCGGTTTCGCGGCCCGATCAACGGCTAAGTCGTCAGCATGGCGAAAAATCATGTCACCGCAAAGGCTTACGCATAGGGCACACCCTGTCGCCTGAGGCTACAGAAGTGTCGCCTGGTGTGCACTCGCCGGGCGCGCGGAAATTCGTTTTGGGGGCGGGAAAATTGCCGGAAATTCCGGAAATTCGGGGGAAAGGCCTCGCGGCGCTTCGGGGCGACCACCAGGTTCGCCCTTGGGAGCTGCTCCCGGGGACGGAAATTCGGGTGAGTTCAGCGGCGGCGCCGCTGGCGCGCTGCTTCCGGCCAACCTCGCCCTTTCTCCCATGATTCTGCTCCGTCTCCGAGCGCCGCGCTGAACCAGCCGGGAACCCGATTCAGTATTATTTCCTATTTACAAGGATTTTCGTCGCGGCGGCTTGCGGGCAAGGCCCCGGCCAGGCGTTCACGCGTAAGTCACTTGTGGGCGGCGCTGACTTGCATTTGTTCCTATCAACTGGCAACATGGCGGACGGCAAGGACGCCTGATGGCGTCGCGGGTCCGAGCCTGCCGCCCGTCGTTTCACCGCACTTTTGAGGACAAAACCATGGCCGATCTCCCGCAGCCGACCGTCCGAGCGCGCCGCTCCGGACAGACCATGGTGGTCGCTTCGCTGGCTCCCGGCGCCGCTTCCCGCTCCGGACCGGCCTCTGTTGGTCTTCCCGCTCCGGGCCGACCGCCGATGTCGGCCCTGGGAGCCAGGGAAGCCTGGGAGCCAGGGAAGGGTGTCGGCGTGGAGCGCGAAGGGGAGCCAGGCGCGCTCGCTCGCGGCGCTCAAGCTGCTCCATGCCGAGGCGCGTGGCCCCGACCGGCAGCTCCACGCTCCAGCCGCGGCTTGACCTGCGCGATGGCAGGCTCGTCCCCCGCCGAAAACCAAACGAACCCGAGAAAGCGCGCCAGAACAAGGCACTGACCTACGGCCATGCCGGAACATGATCACCTCAGGGGGGCGAAGGGGTCGCTTTGGTTGCGACGACCCGCGCTCCTACCGCGCCATCACCGTCTGACGCTGGCCAAATGCCCATGTGCGCGGTATCACCCGAAGCGGGACGGTGACGCGATGCCGAAGGTGAGCCCAAGGGAGCGCCCCCAGTGACGCAGCCCGACGCGTGAACCAGCCGGAGGAGCCGCCGGGGCCCGGCTTCCGGATCGATCAGGCCGGGCCGACCAGCACGCTTCACCTTGCGGGCGCCTGGCAGCTGGGGCGCTCGCTGCCGTCCGCCGCCGATGTCGCGCGCGGGCTCCGGGCGACCTCGGAGGTCCGGTTCGACACCTCCGAGCTCGAGCGCTGGGACACGGGCCTGATCGTCTTTCTCCTGTCGCTCGAGCGCCTTTGCCGGGAGCAGGGTCTCGCGGTCGACCCGAGCGGCCTGCCGGTCGGCGCCTGCCGGCTCTATCGCCTCGCGACCGCGGTGCCGCCGGCCGGCCGGGCGGAACCGCGAGCGCCCGCGGGCTTCTTCTGGCGGGTCGGCCAGGCGACCCTCGCGTTCGCCGCGGACGCCCAGGCCATGCTCGCCTTCCTCGGCGAGGCGACCCTTGCCTTTGGCCGCCTGATCACCGGCCGCGCCCGCTTTCGCCGCTCCGACCTCGTCCTGACCATCCAGGAAGTCGGCGCCCAGGCGTTGCCGATCGTCAGCCTGATCAGCTTCCTGGTCGGGACGATCCTGGCGTTTCTCGGCTCGGTCCAGCTGCTCCAGTTTGGCGCCCAGATCTACGTCGCACCCCTGGTCGCGATCGGCACGGCGCGCGACATGGCGGCCATGATGGTCGGCATCATCCTCGCCGGCCGCACCGGGGCCGCGTTCGCCGCCCAGCTCGGCACCATGCAGGTCAACGAGGAGATCGACGCGCTCACCACCTTCGGCTTCGCGCCCATGGAGTTCCTGGTCCTGCCGCGGATGCTGGCCCTGGTCCTGATGACGCCCCTGCTCTGCCTCTACGCGGATCTCATGGGCATCCTGGGCGGCGCCTTCGTGGGCGTGCTGTTCCTCGATTTGCCGCCGGTCACCTACTATCAGGCGACCCAGGACGGCGTGCGCCTGATCGACTTCGGCGGCGGGCTCTTCAAGGCCGCGGTCTACGGCGTCGTGGTCGCGGTCGCCGGCTGCCTGCGCGGCATCCAGTCCGGCCGCAGCTCGGCCGCGGTCGGCCAGGCGACCACCTCGGCGGTCGTGACCTCGATCGTCCTGATCGTCGTGTCGATGGCGATCCTGACGGTGATCTACAATGCGCTCGGCATCTGAGCGCGCCGCCGCCCCCGGACCGGCCGCCGGGAGCACTGTGCCCCAGGGCACGGCGTCGGACGCCACGGCGCCGGAAGCGCACATCGTCGTCCAGGACATGGTGATCGCCTACGGCAGCCTGGTTCTGATCGGAAACCTGAACTTCACGATCCGCCGCGGCGACATCTTCGTCATCATGGGTGCCAGCGGCTCGGGCAAGAGCACGCTGATGCGCCAGATGATCGGCCTGAAGCGGCCGGCGCGCGGCCGGGTGCTGTACGACGGGGTGAGCTTCTGGGACGCCGACCCGGAGGGCCAGGGGCACTTGAAGCGTCGCTTCGGCGTGCTCTACCAGCAAGGCGCCCTCTGGAGCTCGATGACCCTGCAGGAGAACGTCGCCCTGCCGCTTGGCGAATACACCGACCTGCCGGCCTCGGAAATTCGCGGGATCGCCGCGCTCAAGCTGGCCCTCGTGGGTCTCGCCGGCTTCGAGAACTACTATCCCTCGGAGATCAGTGGCGGCATGCGCAAGCGGGCAGGCCTCGCCCGCGCCATGGCGATGGACCCGGAAATCCTGTTCTTCGACGAGCCCTCGGCCGGCCTCGATCCGATCAGCTCGCGCCGGCTCGACGAGCTGATCGTCGATCTGCGCGACAGCCTGGGGGTGACCACCGTCATGGTCACCCATGAGCTCGCCAGCATCTTCGCGATCGCCGACAATTCGGTGTTCCTCGATCCCGAGACCAAAAGCCAGCTCGCGACCGGCGACCCGCACGGTCTGCTCGCCCGGCCGCCGGCTCCGAAAGTGGAAGAATTCCTGACCCGCGGCGACAGCCAGCGTCCGGGCAGTCCCCCGAGCGAATGCAAGAAGGCAGGTGCTGGCAGGGAGGCGAACAGGGGATGAGCAGAGCCAATCCCGCGGTGATCGGGGCGTTCGTGATCGGCGCGCTGGCGCTGGTCGTGGCCGGCCTCCTGCTGTTCGGCCACGAGCGCTGGTTCGCCGAGCGCAATACCTACATCGCCTACTTTCCGGGCTCGGTGAAGGGCCTTCGGGTCGGCGCCCCGGTCGACTTTCGCGGCGTCACCGTCGGCGAGGTCACCGGCATCAAGATCGTGTTCGATCCCAAGCAGATCAGCGCCCGGATCCCGGTGGTCATGCAGTTCGACCCCGCCCGGATCGATGTCGTCGGCATGACCCAAGGCGGCTCCTACAAGGATCAGGTCGAACGCATGATCCAGGCGGGCTTCCGCGCCCAGCTGCAGACGCAGAGCCTGTTGACCGGCCTCCTGTTCGTCAACCTGGACTTCAAGCCCGGCACGCCGGTGCGGCTGATCGGCGGCGACCAGCAGGGTCCCGAGATCCCGACCCTGCCGTCCGACATGGAGCAGTTGCAGGAAAGCGCCGGCGACATCGCGCGGCAATTGCCCGATGTGATCGGGCGACTGAACCACCTCCTGGCCAGCGTCGACACCGAGCTCCAGTCGACCAGCGGCAACCTGACCCAGATCGTCGCCGACGTCGCGGTCATGGCCAGGGGCCTGCGCGAGAACGGACCGAACCTTGCGACCATCGTCGACGATGCCAAGGAAGCGACCGGCAAGGCCCGCGAGGCCGCGACCACCCTGGATCAGACCCTGCAAAGCAACCAGGCCGCCATCGGCCCGCTGATCAAAGAGTGGACCGCGACCGCCGGCTCGGTGCGGCGGATGGCCGACCAGATCAACGCTGCGGTGGCCGAGAACCGGGACGGTCTGCGAGATTTTACCCAGACCGGCCTGTACGAGTACACGGGCCTGGCGCAGGATGCCCAACGCATGGTGGATGACATCGCCGCGGTGGCCGATGAACTCAAGCGCGATCCGGCCCGCTTCTTTTTCGGCAACCGGGGCCAGGGGGTCGGGCCCTGATCGAGAGCCTCACATGAGGAGCATCGAGAACCTCGGATGCGGCGGAGCCACGCCATGGTGGTAGGCCGGCGCCGGCTGATCCGGATGGCGGCGCTGGCCCCGATCTCGGCGCTCGCGGCCTGCCAGCTTCCGGGCCAGGGGCCGCCGCCGCGCGAATTCCGCCTCACCCCCAAGACCACCTTCGGCCCGGATCTGCCCAAGGTGGACTGGGCGCTGGTGGTCGACCGGCCGACCATCGTGCCCTCGATCGACACCGTCCGCATCGCCCGCACGACCGGGATCGAGGTCCAGTACTACGCCGATGCCACCTGGGTCGATCGGCCGGCGGCCATGATCGAGCCGCTGATCATCCAGTCCTTCCAGAACTCGGGCGCGATCCAGGTCGTGGCCGGCAGGCGCGCCGACGTGCGCCCGGATTTCATGCTCCAGACCAACCTCGAGGCGTTTCAGGCCGAGCAGACCGGCGCCGACCCGCCGGCGGCCCGGGTCGTGATCTCGGCGCGCCTGATGACCATGCCCAAGCGCCAGGTGGTCGGCACGACCGAAATCGCCCGCAGCGCTCCTGCCGAGGCCCAGGACCTGCCCGCGATCGCGGCCGCGTTCGACGACGCGCTCGGCAAGGTGCTCAAGCGCCTGGTCGAATGGACCCTCGTGACCGGCCAACAGGCGCGCGCAGCGGGCTGAGCCAGGAACCCCGCCTGCCCGCGCGCCGGTCACGCTCGGCCTGGCCCGAGGCGGCAGCTGACTCCGCCGACTTCAGGCCCGCGATCAAGCATTCCAGCGCCAGGCGCGCGCCGGCGGCCCGTGCTTGGCGGCGTGGTTAATTTTTTTTGCAGTGCGACATGATTTCCTTGGAACCGCGTCGACTCCGAGTTGTTGGAGCGCCAGGGCCGACAGCCCCGGCGAGCATCACAAATCGGAGGTACGTCAGATGGCCGATTCTAGCACCACACCGGAAGGAATCATCCAAGGCACCGACCAGGGGGAGTTCATCGTCGGCACTGCCAACGACGATGTCATCAACGCCCTGGATGGCGACGACTTCGTTCTGGGCCTGGCCGGCAATGACACGATCGATGCCGGCGCCGGCAATGACACCGTCGTGGGCGGCGACGGCGACGATACCATCACGGGCGGGGCCGGGGACGACAAGCTTGCAGGTGAGGCCGGCGCCGACACGTTCGTGTTCGACCCGTCACTCCAGGAAGGTGCCGACACGATCGCCGATCTCAACCCCGACGAGGGCGACAAGATCGCGTTCAACGCTGCCGGCCTCGCCAAGTCCGGCATCGATCTCAACGGCTTCTCGGGCGCAAGCCTCGATGGCAGCGAAAATTTCCAGCTCGGTGCCAACGGCGACGGCGACGTCCAGATCACCCACCCCGGGGGGACGATCGCGCTGCACGGGGTGGCCTTCACGGATGGCCTGACCTTTGCGGAGCTCGGGGCCAACGGCCTGTTCGAGACCGCGGGGCTGATCCAAGGGACCGACCAGGGCGAAACCCTGACCGGGACCAGCGGCAACGATGTGATCGACGCGGGGGGTGGCGACGACGTCATCACGCCTGGGAGCGGCGACGACACCATCACCACGGGCGCCGGTCGCGATCAGATCAACATCGATCCCAGCAACCCGACCGAAGGCAACGATACGATCACCGATTTCAGCGCGCCCAGCGGACTGGATCCGACCGCGGGCGATGCCATCGCCTTCAAGTTGGCTGACATCCTCGCGGCCGATCCCGCGCTGCCGGCGGCCGACGGTGATGCCAGCTCGTTGTCGCTCGATGACCTGGACGCGAGCGGCAAGTGGACCCTGAGTGCGGCCCAGGACGGCAACCTGCTGTTCACGCATCCGGGTGGCTCGGTCGAGTTCGGCGACATCGCGTTCACCGACCAGCACTTCGCCGACCTGGGCTCTTCGATCCTCGTGGACGGGCAGGAACTGACCACGCCGATCCCGGTCGAATCGTCCACCACCGGCGAGACCACCACCGGCGAGACCACCACCGGCGAGCAGACGACCACCGGCGAGACCACCGCGACCGGCGGCGAGCAGACCACGACCGGCGGCGAGCAGACCACGACCGGCGGCGAGCAGACCACGACCGGCGGCGAGCAGGCCACCACCACCACCGGCGAGCAGACCACGACCGGCGGCGAGCAGACCACCAGCAACGGCGCGCAGACCACCACCAGCGGCGCGCAAGCCGCCAACGGCGAAGCCGCCGGTGGCGAGCATGACGTTGGCGGCACGGAGGTTGCCAGCGCCGACGGCGCGACCGACACCGACCACCATCTGGCCGACGCCGGCCACATCGGGGACGGGGCGATCGCGTAAGTTCGTCATCCTGCGCGGGTGAATGCGAGCGGGGCCGGCGCGGCCCCGTTCGCCAGCGGGTGCGACCACCGGCGGCACCAGGGCTGGGGACGCCCTGGTCGGGCGAGGTCGGGAATGCGGGGCAACACGTTGTTCGATGACTGCATGGCGCAGATTCGCGGGCAGATGCTGTCCCTCGGGGTGTTCAGCCTGGCCGCCAATCTGCTTCTGCTGGTCAGCTCGATCTATATGCTCCAGGTGTTCAACCGGGTGCTCTCGAGCGGCTCGCTCGACACGCTGTTCTGGCTGACGCTCGCCGTGGTGGTGGCGACCGGGGTCTACGGCGTGCTCGAGCTCGCCCGCCGGCGCTTGCTGTCCCGGGCCGGCGCCTGGCTCGATACCGAGCTCGCCGGCCCGGTGATCCGGCGCGGCGTCGAGGCGCGCCTGGCCGGCGCCAGAAGCGAGGCGGGGCTGGCCGACGTCCAGGAATTGCAGGCGTTCTTGAGCGGGGACGCGATCCTCGCCTTCCTCGACGCGCCGTGGATGCCGGTCTTCATCGCGGTCATCTGGCTCATGCACCCCGTGCTCGGCTGGCTGGCGCTGGCCGGCGCCGTAGCGCTGTTCGTCATCGCCGTCCTCAACGATCTCTTGACCCGGCCGCTGTTGCAGCGCAGCCGCGCGGCGCTGCGGCAGAGCCAGACGGGCGCGCAGCAGTATCTCGACCAGGCCGAGACGGTGCGCGGCCTCGGCATGGTCGGGCCGCTGCTCGAGCGCTGGCAGCAGGCGCGGCGCAGCCTGCGTGACGATAGCGAACGCGCCGCCGCGGTCACCAACGGCCTCACCTACCTGACCAAGTCGATCAGGCTTTCGCTCCAGATCCTGATCATCGGGGCGGGCGCATGGCTCGTGCTGAAGGGCGAGCTCACCGCCGGCGGCATGATCGCGGCCTCGGTGATCCTGAGCCGCGCCCTGTCGCCGGTCGAGCGGGCGCTCGGCGCCTGGCGCAGCTACGTCTCCGTGCGTACCGCGCACGCCAACCTCGCCCGGCTGTTCGCAGCCGTGGGGGGCAGCGGTGGGGCGCTGACGCTGCCGAAGCCCGTCGGTCAGCTGACGATCGAGGGTCTGCAATTCCAGCTGCCGCAGGCCGGCGAGCCGATCCTCAAGCGGGTCGACCTGTTCCTCGAGGCCGGCCAGACCTGCGGCATCATCGGGCCCTCGGGTTCCGGCAAGTCGACGCTCTGCCGCCTCATGGTCGGCGCCTGGCAACCGAGCGCCGGCCACGTGCGGCTCGACGGCGCCGACATGACCAGCTGGGATTCCGATCAGCTGGGCCTGCACGTCGGCTACCTGCCGCAGACCGTCGAGCTGTTTTCCGGAACCATCGGCCAGAACATCGCGCGCATGCGCCAGATCGATGACGCAGCGGTGATCGAGGCAGCGCGGATGGCCGACGTCCACGAGATGATCCTGCGCCTGCCCGGCGGCTACGACACCGACGTCGGCGCCCATGGGCATCGCCTGTCCGGCGGCCAGAAGCAGCGGATCGGGCTTGCCCGGGCGTTGTTCGGAGAGCCGGCCCTGATCGTCCTGGACGAGCCCAACGCGAACCTCGACCATGCCGGCGAGCAGGCCCTCTACCAATCGTTGCTCAAGCTCAAGGAGCGCGGCCGCACGATCCTGATCGTGGCGCATCGACCGGCGGCGCTGCGCACCGCGGACAAGGTGCTCGTGCTCAAGGAAGGCTGCGTCGCGGGGTTCGGCGAGCGCGACAAGGTGTTACGAGCGCTCCTGCATCTGCAGCCGGCGCAGCGGCTGGCGGCGGTCCCCGGCGAAAGCGGTCAGACGTCGCCGGCGCGGCTCGCTGGCGGGATGGAGGCCTGAAATGCTGGAGGAGCTGCTCGACGATGCTTCGGCCGGCGCCGCCAAGCTGCACGCGCTGGCCGACGACGGGCTGGCCTGGGCGGCGCAGCTGACACACACGCTGGCAAACGAGGCTCCGGCCTGGGCGGCCCGGCTCGACGCGTGGTTCAGCGACGCCCTGGGCTGGGCGACACGGCATGGCCTGGCGCTCGCGCCGGTCCAGGCGGTCGCGTCGGCTGGCGCGCTGGCGCTTCTGAGCGTCCTGCTGCTGGTCGGCCGGCGCTCCTGGCGGCGGCGCGGCCGGCGCGACCGCGAGCGCGCCTCGCTGCCGCTGGCGCGCGTGGTGCGCGGGCCCATCCTGATGGGCTACGCCGCCATCCTGCTGTTCTTCGGCGGCTTCGGCGCGTGGGCGGCGATCGCTCCGCTCGCCAGCGCGGCGATGGCTCCGGCCGTGATCAGTCCGGATGGCAACCGCAAGACCATCCAACATTTCGAAGGTGGCATCGTACGCGAGATCGACGTGCGCGAAGGCGACCGGGTGCACGCCGGCCAGACCCTTCTGACCCTGGAGGACGTGGGCGCGCGGGCCGAGTTCGAAGAGCTGCGCGTGCGCTACGTCCATCTGATGACGCAGGAGGCAAGGCTGCTCGCCGAGCAGGCGGGCGCGGACGCCGTGGCGCCGCCGACCGCGCCGAACGGGTTCGATCCCGCGCTCTTCGAGCCGGCGCTGGCCGCCCAGCGCAAGCTGTTCGAGAGCCGGCGCGCGACGCTCCAGGGCCAGGGGGAGATCCTGGGCCAACGCGTCCAGGAGCTCGAGGCCAAGATCGACGGCCTTCGCGAGGCGATCGCCGCCCAGAACGAGCAGCTGGCCCTGCTCGGGCAGGAGATCTCCGGGGTCCAGACCCTCTATGACAAAGGCCTGATGCCCCTGCCGAAGCTGCTGGCGCTCAAGCGGGCGCAGGCCGACGTGCGCGCTGCCCGGGCGACCAACCGGGCCAGCATCGCGAGCGACGAGGAGTTGATCGGCGAGACCCGCCTGCAGCTGCTGACGATGCGCGAGCAATGGCAGGAAAAGGTCGCCGAGGAGCTGAGCCAGGTGCGCGCCGACCTTGCCGGCGTGCGCAGCCAGATGCCCTCGCGCGCGGACGTGCTGACCCGCACCGTGATCACCGCCCCGATCGCCGGCACGGTCATGAACGTGCGCGTGACGACCAGGAGCGGAGTGGTCAAGCCGGGCGAGCCGCTGCTCGATCTGGTGCCGGACGATCCGCGCCTGGTGATCGATGCCCGGGTCAAGCCCACCGACATGGACATCGTGCGCGCCGGCCAGCGGGCGCGGGTCCTGTTCACCGCCTACGGCCAGCGCAACCTGCCCGAGATCTTTGGCCGGCTGCGCTCGATCTCGGCCGACCGGATGACCGACGAGCGCACCGGCGAGCCCTACTTTCTGGCCAAGGTCGAGGTCGCGCCGGCCGAACTCCACCGCCTCGCGCCGGAAATCGAGCTCACCCCCGGCATGCCGGCCGACGTCATGATCCTGACCGGCGAGCGCACCCTGCTCGACTATCTGATCCGGCCCTTCATCGAGTCCGTGACCAAGAGCTTTCGGGAGAGTTGACGCTGCGGCGGCGGGGGACCGATCGCACCGACGAGATCATTGCATCGCGGGCCAGTTCGCCTTCGTGAAGTAGTCGCTCGAGACGTAGCCGTCGCCGCCGCTGGCGAGCCTGATCCGATACCAGTCCATGGCCGGGGTCTGGCCGGTCACTTCCACGGTCGTGCCTTTGGGCAGCTTGTCGAGGATCGGGTAGGTCGTGCCCGGGCCGGTGCGCACGTGGACCCCGGTGGTCGCGGCATAGATGGCCGGCGGCAGGGCCTCGATCGGGAACGCGTCGGCCGCCGCCTGTTTCGGCGCCGGTCGCGGTTTGACATCCGTTGTCCCGCTTTGCGGCCACGTCAGGCAAGGATTTTCCCGGTCTCTGCCCCAGTCGCTGACCAGCGAGGTGAGCGAGCCGAGCAGATTGAGCGGCGTCAGGGCGAGCTCCCCGACCGCGCGTCCGGCCAGACCCAGCTTGCTGACTTCGACCGACGGACTGCTCAACGGCCCGACGATCCGATAGGGCGTCGTCAATCTCACGAGCTCGGCTCTTGCGGGCCGCGGATGCACCAGGATGTCGACGGTGCGATCGACCAGGTTCAAGGTCCCGGAGCCCGTGGACCGCGCGAGCGAGGTGTCCATGAACAGCGACCGGCTGGTCGCCACGCCGCGCGCGATGCCGAAGCGCGCCACGAAGCAGCTGAGATCGGTGCCGCTGCGCAAGGCGGCCCCCGCGAACAGCCATTGCAGCAGGTCGGTGCCGGTCAGATCGAGGTATCTGAGGTCGATCCGGCCGCGCTCGATCGCCATGCCGAACTCGCCATCGAGAGCCGCGATCAGGCCTGGCAGCGAGCCGCCGGTGCTCTTCAGCGCCGTCTCCAGGTCCAGCTCACCCTGGATCGGGACGTCGGTCTCGAGCTGCGCCAGGATATCGCCCAGCCTGAGGTCGTTGGCCGTGGCGCTCAAGGTGATTGCAGGTGGGTCCGCGCTGGTGTCCAAAGTGGCCTCGAGCTCGGCCGAGCCTTCGGACAGATCGAAGCTGTCCGATTCGATGCGCAGCATCCCGTCCTGCAACGTGACCTCGAGGCTCGCCCGGTCGATCGACAGGCGCGCGCCCTCGAGCTGGTCGATCCGCAGGCTCAGGCTCAGATCCAGTCGCCGCAGGGCGGCCAACGAGGTCGGCGCCGGGGCCGGTACGGGCGGGGTGCCCTTCGCCGGCTGCGCCTGTTCCCAGGGGCCGTCCGGCCGGATGCCGAAATCGGCAAGGTAGAGGACGGGCGTGGCGAGCTCGCCCGAGATCCGAGGCCGCGCCCCGGCGAACGAGCCGCGCACAGTGGCATCGATCTCGGTCCGCCCCAGACGCACCTTGCCCGACAGGCGCGACGTTTCGAGATCGCCCGCCAGCCGACCCTTGAAGGCGAAGGGGCCGAGCGCCGGGATCGGCACATCGAGCATGGTCCCGAGGATGGTCAGATCCCTGGCCGCCACCTCGACGTCGAACCCGGCCCGACCGCCGCTCTGCGGGTCATCGGAGACCCCCGCCACCTTGGCCGAGAGCACGTCGGTATCGCCGGCGGCAACTTCGAGCCGTTCGATCCGGACGCGCTCGCCTGCCTTGGCCAGCTCGGCCGTGGCGCGGACCCGGCCCAGCTCGGGCAGCCGCCGGTCCAGCGCCCAGCCCAGCAGCGGCGCGAGATCGCTCTCGAAGGTCGCGCGCGCCCGGGCGGTGCCGAGAAAGAGCACGTTGTCGACCCGGCCGGTCGCGCGGACCGGGCGCTCCGGCGGTCCGGCCCGCAGATCGACCCCTTCGAGATCGAGGCGCTCGAGCCCGCCGGTCAGACGGCCGCTCGCCTGCAGCGCGCCGAGCTCGGGCAGGCGACGGTCCAGCGCCTTGGCCAGCGCTGCGGTCGAGGCCGCCTTGGCCTCGAGCCGCACGTCGACCCCCCGGACCGCCGGGTCGGGTGCCAGCCGGATGTCGTCGACAGCGCCCGTGGCGGCGATCAGCAGCCGGTCCGCGCTGCCGACCCGCAGGTCGAGGTCGGCGAGCTTCAGGGCCTCGGCGGTGCCGGCCAGCGTGAAGCGCCCGTCGACCGGACCGAGCTCTGGCAGGGGCTGGTTCAGGACCTTCGCCAGCGGCGCCGTCGCAGGCGCCTTGGTCTGAAACCGAAGATCGACACCTTGGACCCTCAGCTCGGGCCTCAACCGGATCTCGTCGACGGCGCCCGTGGCGGCGATGGTCAGCTGGTCCGCGCCGCCCACCCGCACATCCAGGTCGGTGAGCTTCAGGGCCTCGGCATTGCCGGTCAGCGCGAAGCGCCCGTCGACCGGACCAAGCTCCGGCAAGGAACGGTCCAGAAGCTTTGCCACTGGCCCCGTCGCGGCCGCCTTGGCGGCGACGCTAAGGTCGATGCCCTGGACCACCAGGTCGGGCGCCAGTCGGATCTCGTTGATGGCGCCCGTGGCGGCGATGGCCAGCTGGTCCGCACTGCCGACCCGCAGATCCAGGTCGGCGAGCTTCAGGGCCTCGGCATTGCCGGTCAGGGCAAAGCGCCCGTCGACCGGACCAAGCTCCGGCAAGGAACGGTCCAGAACCTTCGCCAGCGGCGCCATCGCAGGCGCCTTGGCCTCGACGCGCAGGCCGACGCCCTGGACTGCGAGGTCGGGCGCCAGTCGGATCTCGTTGACGGCGCCCGTGGCGGCAATCAGCAGCTGGTCCGCGCTGCCGATCCGCAGGTCCAGATCGGCGAGCTTCAGGCCCTCGGCATTGCCGGTCAGCACAAAGCGCCCGTCGACCGGACCGAGCTCCGGCAGGGGATGGTCCAGAATCTTCGCAAAAGGCGCGGTCGCGGGCGCCTTGACCACGAGCCGAAGATCGAGCCCCCGGACCGCGAGGTCGGGTGCGAGGCGGATGTCGTTGACGGCGCCCGTGGCGGCGATCGTCAGCTGGTCCGCGCTGCCGAGTTGCAGGTCGAGGTCGGCGAGCTTCAGGGCTCGCGAGCTGCCGGTCAGGGCGAACCGCCCTTGCACCGGGCCCAGATCCGGCACCTCGCGCTTCAGCCAGCCGGACAGAGCCGCCGTGGAGGTCGCGAGCTGCACCTGGCAGTCGATCCCCTCCAGGGGGATCGCGTCGCCGGCTCTGATGGTCCCGATCTGCCCGGTCACCTCGAGGTTGGCACTGGGCTCCCCGCCCTGATCGTCGACGGCGCTGAGATGCAGATCAGACAGCTGCAAGGCCGCGAGCTCGCCGCCGAGCTTCGCCTCGCCATCCAGGCGTCCCGTGAGCGGCAGATCGCTGTGCAGCAGTGCCAGGAGCTCGCCGATGTTGCCGGACTGGCCCCGCAGGCGCAGATCGATGCCCTGGCCGGCGACCGGATCCGCCACCGTCCCGTGCACGGCCAGCTCGAGCGCGGGCAGCGAGACCGCGAGATCCACCGGGAAGGGCTTGGCCGGATCGAGCGCCTGGGCGAGCGTGCCGAACTCGCCTTTGGCGCCGATCTTGCGACCGTCCCAGGTCCCCTCGCCGTCGAGGCGGGCGACGTTGCCCACGCCTTCGATGGTGAGATGATCGAGCGCGATCGAGGTTTGCCGTCCGCTCGCCCGGTCTAGATCGTGCCAGGCGATGTTGCGCAGCGCGACCGTGCCGAGCACGGGGACGAGGCCGCCGCCGGGCCGCGGCGTCACCCAGTTGGTCGTGCCATCGGCGCGTGATTCCAGCTCGAAGTCCGCGTCCTGAACCACCAGGCGCGGGATCAGCAGCGTGCCCGAGAGCAAAGGCCTGAGCGCCACCTGCACCTCGAGACGACCGATGCGCACGAGATCCGGTTGCGCCGCCCAGGGAGCGTTGGCGACCCGCACGTCCGATGCCGTAAGCGACGGCTCGAGCCCGACGTGGAACGAGAACGGCCCCGCGATCGTGACCGCCCGGCCGGTCGCACGCTCGACCAGGTCGATGGCCACCCGGCGGTAGTCCTGGTCGTCCAGGACCAGGAGCAGCGCTGCGGCCGATCCCGCGAGAAGCAGGATCACGGCCCCGAAGATCACCAGAGCGACTTTCAAGACCCGCATCAAACGACTCAGCCCGGCTCTCTCAAGGGCCGAAGAACCCGTTGTGGGCGAGCGCCTCGGGGGCGAGGGTCGTGGTTGCGATGGCCATGGCGATGGGCATGGTGCCACAGGTGAGCGGGTGGGGTCGAGCCGGGGGCAGAGCCTGGACGGCTGGCCGCCGGGCGCACTCGGCGACCTTTTCGGCCTCGGGCCGACTGGGCGCATCCGGAGGGCGCTGATAACCTCGACCACCAGTGGCCTTCGAGATGCATATCGCCTTGAGTGGCGAAGCGGATGGTCGATCAATGTTTCCTGGATGAGCGACCGGTCTGTCGGGGTGCGCTATCTTGCGGCCGCCCCGACCGGCGAATATCATCGTGGCGGCCGATCAACCGGCAGGATGAGCGTGTGCGTCCCAGTCGGAGGAAACCGCTTGTCAACGGAGAGCGCGAACGCCGCCGGCTTCTTCGTCGATCGACATGCCACGGCGGCAACGGCTGAAAAAGCCGCCTTTCTCGAAGGCATCGAAGGCGGCCGCACCCTTTCGTACCGTGCGCTGGCCGAGGCATCGGCAAAGATGGCCGATCTCTACGACCGTCACGGTATCGAGCGCGAAGATCGGGCCGCGATGATCGTGCTCGACCGGATCGAGTTCCCGATCATCTTCTGGGGCAGTCTGAAAGCCGGCATCGTGCCCGTGCCCCTGAACACGCTCCTGTCGCCCGAACTCTACGCCCTGATCCTGCGCGACAGCCGCGCCCGGGCACTGTTCGTATCGAGCGAGCTCTTGGGCAGCGTCGGACCGATCCTCGCCGACCTGCCACACCTCAAGGCAGTGTTCGTCGTCGGCGACGGGGACGGGGCGCACGAAGGCTTGTCCTTCTTGGAGGAGCTCAAATGGGGCATCGCGCGCCCGGCCATCGAGACCTGCGGCGACGAGTGCGCCTTCTGGCTCTACTCCTCCGGATCCACGGGCGAGCCCAAGGGCGTGCGTCATGTCCACTCCAGCCTGCGAGCCACCTACGACACCTATGGCAGGCAGGTGCTCGGCATCGCCCCCGACGACACGGTCTTCTCCGCGGCCAAGCTGTTCTTCGCCTACGGGCTCGGCAACGGCATGACGTTTCCCATGGCGGTGGGCGCGACCACCGTTCTGTTTCCCGGGCGCCCGGTGCCGGCGGATCTGTTCGAGGTGACGCGGCGCACCAAGCCCACGATCTTTTACGCCGTGCCCACGCTCTATGCAGCGTTGCTGCACGCGATGAACGACACCAAGCCGGAGGGCTTCGAGCGTCTGCGCCTGTGCGTCTCCGCCGGCGAGGCGCTGCCGGAGGGCGTGGGCAGGCGCTGGCGCGCGGCCACCGGGGTCGACATTCTGGACGGTGTCGGCTCGACCGAGCTGTTGCACATCTTCCTGTCCAACGCGCCCGGGAACGTCGTGTACGGCACGTCCGGCCACGCCGTGCCCGGATATGAGCTGCGTCTCGTCAACGAGCAGGGCGCGGAGGTCGCCGCCGGCGAAGTCGGGGAACTCCTGGTCAAGGGCCCGTCGGCGGCCGACGGCTACTGGAATCAACGCCACAAGAGCCGCAGCACGTTCGAGGGCCA
>CAVWDE010000028.1:5000-132914 GCA_963753685.1 uncultured Alphaproteobacteria bacterium | reverse complement strand
CCGACATCGAGAGCAAGTGCGCCTCCGTCCAGCCCGGCCATGGTCGGATCGCCCAGTGCCTCGCAGACCACAAGGACAGCCTGAGCCAGCCCTGCACCCAGGCGATCGGCGCAGTCCGCGCGCAGATCGACTAGGGAGCAGCGATCGCAGCGGCGCCTGGAAAATCGCCGTTTTCAACAACCCTGTCCTGCGGTCTACAGATAGCTGAGACACCGCCTTGTGCTTAGAGAAAGAGTGCAAGGCGGTTGAACATGACGGACCCGACGGCAGGAGCTGCTGGCCCGGCGGCGCACGCCCGACACGGTGGCGGCGACGGGCCAGCGTTTGCGGTGCCGGCGGATGTCGGCCAAGCGCAAGCAGAGCGCGGTCTTGCGGCCGCTGCGCAGCGAGGATCTGGAGCTGGTGTCGCGGGGAGTTCGAGGTGACGTCGGCCGAGCTGAACGCTTGGCGCGGCGCCTTCGGCGAGGCGTCGCCGAAGACCCGCCCCGCCGATGGTCGCGATGTCGAGATCAGGTTTTTCGCTCGGCATGCGCGCCCAGGTCTCGAGGTCGCCTCAAGGCCAGGGTCGGCGACCTGACCATGACCACCAAGGAGCTGCTGGGCGACCAAGATCGAGCACCTGGAGGGCGGTCGCCTTGGCACGGCGGAGGTCGAGGCGTGTCTTCACCTGCGATGCCGCCTGCCCATCAGATCGCTATGCCGATCCGGTCTCCCGCAGGCCGTCCAGAACCGCGTCACGCCATTCGCGACCGCGAATTCGTTCGCGTCCGGGGTGCACGAAGGACCCGCGTTCAATGGACCGGCCGGAAGGCTCAACCGCCGTCCTGGCCCCGCCAGGTTGCGGCGCGCGAGGACGGTACTTGTGCTGCCCACATTCTCGTTTGATCGCCGTCGCGCCGCAAGGTTGGCGGCAATTGGCTGAGGCGGCGCAGATTCCGATCGGCAGGATCTTGCTTTTGAGCCTGAGGGGACCTTATGCCACGGCTGCTCGCCCGCGAAATGGCTCTAAGCCGCTCGCTCGCTCGCCCGCAGGTGATCGCGCAGCGCCTCGCTCGCGCCCTTCCCAAGTCGTTTCGCCATAGCGGCAACGGCCGGAACCGATAGATCAAGCGGCGTGACACGGTCCTCATCCACCATGCAGAAGGAGCCCGACCAAGGGTCAGGCGAGCCTGGCAGGAAGAGGGTGACCTTGCCACCCGCGATGCGCTCGATCTCAAAGGCGATCTGCCACGAGTTCGTCAAAGCGCACGAGCGCAGGCGACATCCCCTCGACGTCTTGAGGGCTCAGCATGCTCTGGGTCTTGGTCTTCAGCAGCGCATAGGCAGGAACCCTCGAGAGCACGTTGACTTCGAGCCCGTCGACCACCCTGCGCGCGATCGCGGCTCGGGCAAGCAGCCCGGCCAGGAAGCAGATCAGCACGAGCAACAGGATTGCCAGTCCTTGCGCGACCGCCAACCCGCCGATCATGTTGACAGGCAAGACGTGTGCGATTGGCTTGGCGATGGCGCCCGTAATTTCCAGACCCTTGCCGATCACGGCGACAAAGATCGCGATCGGGACCAGGAAGATGATCCCCCCGATGATCGTGGTCCTGATGAGTTTCAGCATGAGGATGTTTCCTGTCGACGCGGACCAGCTTGGCCGGCCTACATCGCGCCTGCGGAGCGCCGCATCACCGGCTCGGCTGCCCCAGCGGCGGTGAAGGGTCGTAACCGAAATTCCCCGGATGCTAACTCCCGAAGACCAACGATGCGCCGCGCTGATGTGCCTCGATCGCATTGGGCTTGACGCTCTGAAGCCTGGCTGGCGGGGCTTTCAGAAGGCCGGGCGCGGCGGCGCGGCCCTCTGAGCGTCAATCTTTGTGGCACTAAGATTTCGTGCTGCGACGGCCCTTCATCATCCTCGACATGGACAGCTCCGAAACCGGCTACTGCTGCGGCGTCGGCGTCGGCGTCGGCGTCGGCGTCGGCGTGGTCGGGGCCGGCGTACCGTCCGGTGCGCAGACGAGAGTGGCGGCCCCCTTGCCGGTGCCTAACCTTGGTCAGCGTGAAGACTAGGAACGTCGCCTGCACCACACCTGAGTTTGTTTGCCTCAGCCCGGACTGGCGGAGGGTGTCAAGGCCCTCCGCACACGGATCGCCCACGGCTGGCAGGGTCGTGATGTTTGACGTTGCCGCAACGCTATACACCAGCTATGGCTCCAGAGGAGCCACCTCCTGTGCCTTTGCGACACCCGATGCGCCCTCGGCGCTTGTCGGTCGGACCGCCTGCCCTTCGACTTGCGCGGCTACGGTAGCTATCAGCCCGCCCCGCTGTTCGCTTTCAGCCGAAAGGCTGTGGCGGCGCTCCAGAGTTCGGAAGTACGTGACGGTAAAATACGTGCATGCCGGGAAACCTACCCGGTCTCGCTATCGACGGCCGAGACTAGCTGCCCCGAGCCATCGCTGGCGGCCGCGCCGGAATATGCAAGCCGGCCTTGCGCAAACCCTCCACCATCTGTTCCGCCATCTGCTGCGGGAAATTGCGGAGCTGAAGCTCGTACCAGGCGTTCTTTTCGAAGTCCGGATCGAGCTCGAGGATGCGACGGGCCGCTGCCCGCGCCTCCTCTTGCTGTCCGAGTTGGCCGCAGATCATGGCCAGGATGGTGTGGTTGTGGACCCAGCCCGGCGCGTCGATCTGCTTGGCCTCCTCGAGCGCCTCAGCATACCGGCCCTGGCGATAGAAGTTGAGCGCCGGCGCCGTGTGATACCAGCCGGGATGGGCTGGATTGCGCGCGATCGCTTCGTCGATCAGCGAAATGCCGCGTTCCCACCGTCCCATCAACGCCAGGCGCATGCCGTATTCGGCGAGGACCTCGGCATTGTTCGGGTTCAAGGCGACCGCCCGGTCACCAGCCGCCATGGCTTCCTCGACCTCACCTCGGAAAGAATGCACGAGCAGCAACGATCGAAGTGGGAGAGCGCCATCGGGCGCGATCTCTACCGCCCTCTGTGCAGCCTGTAGTGCGCGATCGAGGAGTTTCCGGTCGTCAGATCTCGGCACCATTCGCAGCCGGACCTGATCCAAATAGTTCATGCCGAGCAGGGCCCAGGCGTCGGCATACTCAGAGTCGCTTTCGGTCGCCTGCCCCAGGCAGGCGCGCGCCTCTGCGACCCGCGCCGACGTCATGTGACGATAGTAGTCGAGAACCTGTAGAACGCACTCGTAGGCGCTCAGACTCTCCGGAGCCTTGCCCCGCATGAGCTGCGTGTCTGCTTCCGCAACGACACCATATGGCTGTGCGATCTCGACCACGACGCGCCGGGCGATGTCGCCTTGAACTCGGAACAGATTCGCTCCGTTTTCCTCGTAGGCGGCCGCCCACAACTGGAGTCCGGTGGTAGCGTCGGACAGACGAGCGGTCACGCGGATGCGTCCGTCCGCTTCTCTGACACTGCCTTCCAGGATGTAGCGGACGCCGACCTCGCGATGAATCACCTGATAGCTCGCGGAGCCGTATTGGGCGCCGGTCTCGGGCCCATAGACGAACAACTCTTTGAACTGGGCCAGACCGGTGAGGACCTCCTCAGTGAGCCCCCCGGCCAAGTAGGCCTTGGCCGGCGAGTCGCTCAGGTTCTCGAACGGCAACACGATGATCGAAGGACCGGGTCCGGCAGCCTCTGGAACGATGGGCTTCGGTTCGGTTGTCGTGTGCCAGAGCAAAAGACCAATCGCGAGCGCCAGGGCGACCGTCCCAAGCGCTACTCCCCAGGCGCCCCGGGGCCAAAGGACGCGCCGCGACGGCCAAAAGGCCCGGATGCCCTCGCGACTCCTTTGCGCTACCGGAAGTCTGACGAGAATAGGAGGCTCTGCCTGCGGGAGTTCCGGCGCAGCGGCATCTTGGTGGGGTACGCCATCCTCGCGTAAAGAGGGTAACCGCTGAAACGAAGCGACGTAGCCCCCCTTCGGAATGTCAATGCGTATCGGGTCATTTTTGCCTGCGATCAGGTAGTAGCGTTCCAGGCTTCGCCGGAGCCGGCTCGCCTCTATTCTCACGATGGGGTCTGCCTGCGGATCGAACCCGGCGTCGCGCTGCAGCACGTTCGTGGCGATCGTGTACGCCTTGATTCGATCGCCGCGCTCCGCGAGGGTTTCCTCGACAATGAAGCGCAGAAAGGCGCCGTTCCTGGGCGACGCATCGAATGCGCTGCTGGCGATGATCCGTTCCAGCTGAGCCTGGATCAGATCCGCAGCTATTTCTTCCGGATTTGAAAGCCCAGAACCCTTTCCCGCGCTCATCGCGGTCGCCCCCTCGGCGCCATCCGTTGAGCAATCGCTAAGTCATCCCCGGGGCCCATAATACCAACTACCCTGGATGTCGATCAAGCTTCCCGATCCTACACAGCGGCGGGCGTGGCGGCGAGCCCGACCGTAAAGTTACCGTTACGTACTCCCCGCGCGCCTTCGAGCGGTCCATCAAAGCTCCAGGTCGGCCTCGGGAGCTGTCGCTTGACGGGAAGAGACCTCGCGGAGTCCGGGATGGAACGCTTGATCGAGCGAGCTCCTGAGCTCGCCACGTCGATCCAGGGCCGCTTCCACGATGATCCCAGCTTCAGGGAGATGTGCAGCGACTACGCCGAAGCATCGCAAACGTTGCAGCGGTGGCAGGGATCGGACGACCCGCACAGAGCCGCTCGCGTCGAGGAGTATCAAGAACTCACTAGAGCGCTGGAGGTCGAGATCGCTACCACACTCCGCCTGCCGACGAAAGGTGGGGCCACCTGATGGTTTTGGAGATCGAGTCAGGGCGCCAGCCCAGACCGCCGACGTTGGCGAACTCCCTCGTCGCCGTGGCTGCCCTGATCGCGTTGGTCGCCGCGAGCTTCCTTCTGTTTGGCGAGGACGCCGCCCTCGGACCGAATCAGGTAGCCTTGATGCTCGCGGCGACCTTGGCCGCCGCGCTGGCCTGGAAGAACGGCCACGCTTGGGACGACATCCGCAAGGCCGTGGTCGACGGCGTCGCATCCGCTCTGCCCGCGATCTTCATCCTGTTCGCGGTCGGCGCCCTGATCGGCACCTGGGCGATGAGCGGCACGCTGGTCGCGATGGTGTACTATGCGCTGGGGGTGCTGAGCCCAACCTACTTCTACCTCTCGGCCTGCGCCGTCTGCGCGCTGGTGGCAGTCTGCATCGGCAGCTCGTGGACGGTAGTCGCCACGATCGGCCTGGGGCTGATGGGGGTGGCCGCCGAGATGCACCTCTCGCCCGCGGTTACGGCCGGAGCGGTGATCTCGGGCGCCTATTTTGGCGACAAAATGTCGCCGCTGTCCGACACCGTGAACCTCGCCGCCGCCGCCGCGGGTGCCCAGCTGTTCGATCACATCCGCCTCTCACTGGTGACCTCGATACCGGCGCTCCTGCTCGCTTTGGTCGGTTTCTGGCTGCTCGGCAGCCCGGGTGAATTCGACACCTCGTCGAACCAGGCGGCGCTCGCCGCGCGCTACGACGTCACGGCGTGGGCGTTCGTCCCGGTGGTCGTGGTGGTGGTGCTCTCGGTGCTCCGCGTGCCGCCGTTCCTCGCGATCCTGGGCGGGGCGCTCGCCGGCGGCATATTCGCCATCGCGCTGCAGCCGGGTCTCGTGCTGCAACATGCCAACAGGCCCGATCTGCCGACCTGGATCGGGCTGCTCAAGGGCGTCTGGCAGGCGCTGGCGGCCGGCTTTGTCTATCGCAGCGGCGATCCTGCCCTGGACATCCTACTATCGCGCGGCGGCATGGAGAGCATGCTCAATACGATCTGGCTGATCATGGCCGCGCTTGCCTTTGGCGCGGTGCTCGAGCGCGCCGGCATGCTCGAGCGGATCGTGGCTCCCACCGTCGCCTCTGCCCGCTCGACTGCGGCGTTGGTTGCGACCGTGGTCGCGGCCGCTATCGGCATGAACGTCGTGGCGGGCGACCAGTATCTCGCGATCGTGCTGCCAGGTCGCATGTTCAAGCTCGAGTTCGCGCGCCGCGGTCTGGCGCCGCGCCTGCTGTCGCGCACGCTCGGCGATTCCGGCACGGTGACCTCGCCGCTAGTGCCGTGGAACAGCTGCGGCGCCTATATGTCGGCGACGCTCGGGGTCTTCGCCTTCGCCTATCTGCCCTACGCCTTTTTCAATCTCCTGAACCCGCTGACCACCATTCTCGCGGCATTCCTGCTCGGCCGCACCATGGCAGCGTCTCCAGCGCCGGCCGCGCAGTCCAAGACCTAGTAGCCGTGGAAGGGACTACGAGCGAGCATGGCCACAGCCCGGCAGCACGCAAGCCGGCACGGCAGCGACGAAGGGACCTCTCTTCGCCAGCGCGCGCGGTGGCTCTCCCAGTCCCAACCGACCATCGGCGGCCAACTCTACATCTCGAACCACGCAAACGTTCCAGGTTCGGAAGTCCCAGCCCAAAGTATGCGGAGCGGATTGGCGCTCCTCACGCGACAGCTTGCTGAGACAAAGGGCCATTCGACGCTACCCCATCAGGCAGACCACGACGCCGGTGCCGGTCGAGGGCGGCGTGGCGGGTGGCTCACTCGCCATGAGCGCAGGCACTTCGTTCCATGGGCGCAGGAAGCCGAACGGATCGGCGTGCCAGCGCCACACCATGGGGGGGCCAGAATGAGGCGAAGCACGCGATCAGCGCGATGTCGCCGTTGAAGTCCTGCGAGGTCGAGAAGCCCCAGCCCCAGCGGTAGATGCCGAACGCGCTGCTGGTGCTGGTCGCCGCCGCCATGCTCGAGGCGCGCGAGAAGCTGTCAACGTCCAGCTCGAGGCGTCCCGGTCGCCATGGCCCGACGATTGTCGACCAGGTCGTATCATTCACGATCGCGACGGACGACGTGATGCCTGCCTGGCACAGCTGGTCTGGTCCAACGTCCTTCTGATCGACTCGGCTGCAGATTCCGCCTAACCAGCAGCGATGATGACGACCGGCCGCCGCACCGTGGCCGGCGGCCACCCACCGCCCGTCGTCACGAACGCCGCATCCCTCTCCGGCCACAGCATGCCGAGGGGATTGGCGCTCCAGCGGGCGACCATGGCGTCGTCCCAGGCGACGCCGAACGCGCCGAAGAACGGCACGTAGGCCTCGTCGAGCGTACGCGTCCGGTGAGGGCCGCCTTGCGGGAGCGATGTGGGTGGTGATGCTTGTCGCTGCGACTGGTCTTGCAACGGTTGTGAGACCAGTCGCAGGGGCGAGTGGATGGCGCGGATCGAGATTTTCCGTGGGCAAGCACGTCGACGCTGGTCGGACGAGGAGAAGCGGCAGCTGGTCGCCGAGACCTTCATGGCGGGGGCGACGGTGCACGCCGTGGCCCAGCGACACGGCGTGAACACCAGCCAGCTGTTCACCTGGCGCAAGCGGTACCGTGGCGATCTCGGTTTGCCAGCCCCTGCGGCTGCGGCCTTCGCCGCGGTCGAGCTCGTGGCCGAGCGTCCGCCCACGGTGGCGAGCGAGGCGGAGGTCCACCCGCCCGCGCCGGGCGTGATCGAGATCGAGTTGCCGCGGCGTGGCCGGCTTCGGATCTCGGGTCGCATCGACCCTGCGGTGGTCACGGCGGCGCTGCGGGCGCTGGTGCGGCGATGATCGGATGATCCCGGTGCCGAGCGGCGTGCGGGTGTGGCTGGCGACCGGGCCGACCGACCTGCGGCGCGGCATGAACGGGCTGGCCATCCAGGTGCAGGAGACCTTGCGGCGGGACGCGCACAGCGGACATCTGTTCGTCTTTCGCGGCAAGCGCGGCGACCTGATCAAGGTGCTCTGGCACGACGACCAGGGCATGTGCCTGTTCGCCAAACGGCTGGAGCGCGGGCGGTTCATCTGGCCCAGCCCGACCGTCGGCAGACGGTCGAGCCGAACACATGGACGGACGCGGTCGGGAGACCGCGTCGGGCCGGCGGACGGGGTGGTGACGATCACGCCGGCGCAGCTCGGCTACCTGCTGGAAGGGATCGACTGGCGGATGCCGCGGCGGACGTGGCGGCCGCAGGCGGCGGGCTGAGTCCGCGGCCTTTTGACTTACCCGGCATGTAGAACCAGCAGGCCCGTGGCCGATGTGCTTCAATCCGGGGCGTGACCCGCTCCGATCCGTTGCCCACCGATCTCACCGCCGCGCATGCGATGATCCTCGCCGAGCGGACGGCGCGGCGCGCGGCCGAAGCGCGGGCCGAGGACGCCGAAGCCCAGATCTCCGGCGCCAGGCTCGAGATCGAGCGCCTGAAGCTGCTGCTCGCCAAGGCGCGCCGTGAGCAGTACGGCCAGTCTTCGGAGCGTGGGGCGAAGATCATCGCGCAGCTCGAGCTCCAGCTCGCTGAGCTCGAGGAGACCGTCGCCCAGGAGGACACGGCGGCGGAGATGGCGGCACCGGCAGGGCCCGCGCCGCGCTCGACGCCCCAGCGCAAGCCCGCCCGCCGGCCGCTGCCGGCGCATCTGCCGCGCGAGCGCATCGTCCATCCAGCACCTTGCGCCTGCCCCAAGTGCGGCGGCGTGGTCAGGAAGCTCGGCGAGGATGTGACCGAGACGCTCGAGTGCGTGCCGCGCCGGTGGAAGGTGGTCGAGCACGTGCGCGAGAAGTTCACCTGCAGAAGCTGCGAGGCGATCACCCAGCCGCCGGCGCCCTCGCACCCGATCGCCCGCGGCCGCGCCGGCCCGAACCTGCTCGCCCTCGTCATGGTCTCGAAGTACGGGCACCATCTGCCGCTCGCCCGGCAGAGCGCGATCTATGCAAGGGAAGGCGTCGAGATCGACGTCTCGACGCTGGCCGATTGGGTGGGGGCGACGGCAGCGACCGCCATGCCGCTGGTGGACGCGATCCACGCGCACGTGTTCGCGGCCAAGCGCCTCCATGCCGATGACACGACCGTGCCGGTGCTGGCGAAAGACAAGACCCGGATCGCGCGACTCTGGGCCTATGTTCGGGATGACCGGCCGTTCGCCGGCCGGGCCCCGCCGGCGGTGCACAAGGGGATGGCCTACCGCGGCGAACACCTCGCGATCATCGACCAGCGAGCGTGGGACAAGGCGCACGCCGTGATGGCGCCGCCTGCGCACCGGCGCGGCGCCGCGAGCCGGGCCAAGGTGCCGGCGCTGCTGAAGGGCCTGATCTTCGGTCCGAACGGACGGCCGATGTCGCCAAGCCACACCCGCCGGCGGGGTCGGATCTACAGATACTACGTCACCCGCGAGGCGATCTCGGAGGGCTACGAGACCTGCCCGGTCACCAGCGTGCCGGCGGCCGATGTCGAGGGCGCGGTGCTCGATCACGTCCGGAGGCTCCTGCTGGCGCCGGAGCTGGTGGCGCGGACCTGGGCTACCGCCAAGCGGGACGGCGATGACGGGATCACCGAGCGCGAGGTCACGGCCCTGCTCGCCGACTTCGCCATGCTCTGGAACGAGCTGTTCCCCGCCGAGCAGGCGCGGATCGTGCAACTGCTAGTCGAGCGGGTCGACATCCAAGAGGATGCGCTCGAAGTGCGGATCAGAGCTTCGGGCTTGCCGAGCTTGGTCGCCGAGTTGCAGCAGGGCGACGAGCGGCCCGCGAGGGCGGCCTGATGAGCGACGTCGACACCCGACTCGAGGGCACGACGCTGGTGGTCCGGATTCCGATGCGGTTTCAGCATCGCGGCGGCCGCAAGCGGATCGTGGCGCCCGACGGCACCGCGATCGCGCCCGCGTCGAAGCCGCAGCCCGACGGCACGCTTGTCAAGGCGCTGGCGCGGGCATGGCGCTGGCAGCGGCAGCTCGATGAGGAAGTGCACGCCTCGGTCAGCGACATCGGGGAGGCGGAGGGCATCTCCAAGAGCTATGTGAGTCGGATCTTGCGGCTGGCCCTGCTGGCGCCCGACATCATCGAGATGATTCTCGAAGGGCGCTCCGATCAGGTGCCCATGCTGGAACAGCTGGAGCGGCCGCTGCCGGCGAGCTGGGAAGAACAGCGGACGGCGCTCAAGGCAACCGGCGCGAGTTCATGGCCTCCGAGCCGATGCGAGCAAAGCAGGGGCTGAAGGGGCTGGGGGAGCGGGCCGGATCGTCGAGGCGACGCTGGCCACTCCGACCCCTGCTGATTGGTGATCGCGCCCCGCAGCTGACCAGTGGTGGCGGGCGGCGTCCGTGCCGAGGCCCGATGCAGGCGTCCCGGACCCCGTGCAGGTTGCCGCCGCAGAGACCGCCGGCGATCACTACTGCCGAGACCGCCTGATCAGCGCCCGGCAGGCAGACGACCGTCGCCGAGCAGGGCACTGCTGGAGGGGCCCCCGAACGAGCCCGGGCCTGATTCGGCTGCGCGCGCCCGATCTCGAGGGCGGTCAGTCGCTGCCGCTCACCGGCCGCAGCTGGCGCCCGGATGGCAGCTGCTCGGCTTGGTCGAGAGCGAACTTGACCAGCTTGATCCACACTGGGCTGATCAGCAGGCCGATCGCGATCACCGCGACTGTGGTCTGATAGCTATCGCCGGTGATCACGCCGGCCTGAAAACCGACCGCCGCCAGCACGAAACTGAACTCGCCGATCTGCGCCAGCAGCGCGCCGGCATAGAAGCCCTCCCGCCACGATCGTCCGAGGACACGAAGCAGCAAGCCGTTGAGGACGGTGTTGGCGACCAGGACCATGGCCACCAGTGCCAGCACCTGCCACCAGTGGCGCTCGATGAAGCCGAGATCGATCAGCATGCCGATCGAGGCGAAGAACAGGGCGACAAACAGAACCCGGAGCGCTCCCAGACTGTGTTCGGCGGGTCCAGTGGATCGCGACGCGCGGATGACGATGCCGGCGACGAAGGCGCCCAGCGCGGTCGAAAGGTGAAGCGACGCCGAGAACAGCGCGAGACCGAAACAGACGACCAGCGGCATCAAAACCTGCAGGTCCGCGTCCCTTTTCATCATGCCGATGAAGGGCAGGGGGTCGAAGCGCGGCCGACGCACGACCCAGACGACCACCCCGATCAAGACGATCCCGCCGACCAGTTGCTGGATCACCTCGCGACCGTCCAGCGGCTTGCCGGTCAGCAGGCCGAGCACGATCAGCATCGGGATGACGATCACGTCCTGGATCAGCAGGATGCCCACAACATCCTGACCGACCCGCGTGTCCAGCTCGCCCCAGTCCTTGAGCAGCTTGAGGACCACGGCCGTGCTGCTGAGAGATACCACGAACCCGAGTAGGAGACGGACGCCGAGCGGCCAGTCGAGCAGCGCACCGAAGCCGCACACCAGCGCCGTGGTCAGGACGACCTGCAGGGCCGTCCCGACCACTGCCACCTTCCAGTTGGCGGCGAGGGCTCTGGGTGAGACCTCGAGGCCGATGAAGAACAACAGGAGCACAACTCCGACCGCCCCCAGCCGCTCGATCATCTCGACGTCCTCGACCAGACCGAGCATGCTCGGCCCGATCAACAGGCCACCAAGCAGATAGCCGAAGATCACCGGCTGGCGAACGGCCGAGGCGGCGAGCGCCAGGATCAGCAGGATGAAGACCAGACCGACGAAGCCGGGCAGCACCGGGTCGAGGTGCACGGATGCTCCATTCGCGGGCGCTCGTGACGGCCAGAAAACTGCCGGCGCCGAATATAAAGAGAATTGATCGATGGCTATGAACATAAGGTAAAGCGCAAATGCGGTCGCTGTTCAGCTCGCAGCGGTCCTCGCGGCCGAGCACGACCGCCGTCACGACCGCCGTGGCTGGGCCGCCGCCGGGCTCGTCGTGCTCCGGCGCCGCCGGGCCGTTGAGGCGGATCGGCAGGCTGCCGGCATCGATCGTGTCGCCGTCGCGGAAATGCGCACGTACATCTTGGCCAACGCTGCGGCCGAGCGCATCGTGGTGGCCAGCGGCGCCCGCGATATACCGGGCCCTGGTTTGTCGAATGGATTGCTGGCGCCGTTCGCCTCGACCCGATCGCCGGTCAAGATCGAGACCAAGCCTGTGGCCGATGTCCACGCCATGGGGGAGAAGACCTTGGCGGTGACGATGTTGGGCGCGCCGATGCCGCTCGACCGCTTCCCAGCACAGCTTGACGCCGGGGCTAAGCGCCTCGAGGGAGGCCAAGGCCATCGCACCGGACACCAGCTGCTGCCCGTGCCACCGGAACGTCTCGGTCCAACTCGGGCGCTCGTTGCCATCTTGTGTGGGCGTTGGAGCGCGAACCGGAGGGTTTTAACGAACGGGCAACCACCGGCGGCGCATATTCCAGCGCCCCCCAAAGCGGCCCGGGTCGGCGCCCCAAACGCCGCCCCGGGCCTGACCAACCCGAACCGGTGGAGGGTTCGATATGGCTGCCGCCTGCTTCGCTGCCCCGGTTCTTCTTCGCCACGCCAGAGGCGGCAACGGTTACCAGGCGCGAGCCGCCTGGCCGGGCTTGGCGCTCGTGGTCCTGCTGGTGCTCGCAGCAAGCCTCACAGGCTGCTCCGCGATCGACTCCTCGAGGGTTACCGTCAACGTCGACCCCGAGGAGTCCACGTCCGTCGGCTGGTAGCCGATCCGGCTCAGCTTGGGCTGCGAGGGTGAGGCAGCCGTCACCGACGAAACAGCGGTCGGACGCACTACGTCACTGGCTTATGAGCGCCTACGCGATGCCGAGCGGATCAACCGATCCTACGTGTGCCGCGTCCTGCGGCTGACGCTGCTCGCTCCTGATCTCGTTGAGAAGATCCTGGAGGGCTGGCCGACGGTCGGCTTGCCGCAGCTGATGAAGCCGTTCCCGGTGGATTGGGAAAAGCAGCGGGAGCGGTTTGGCTGAGCGCGCATCGGCGCAGCTACCCCGAGCTGCCCATGCCGATTGTTCGGCGTACACGTAGCTCCCGGCACCGCCGGTCATTAACCAAGAAGGCCTCGGGCGCACGCCTGCTCGACCGTGCGGCGGACCGCGCCCGCTACATCCGTCTGAAAGGCCCTGGTCGCCACGATCAGCTCCTCTTCCCGGTGCTTGATGACGCCAGCCTCGAGGAGAACGGCTGGCATCGCGGCGGAGCGGAGGACGATGAGGTCGTCGAAGCGATAAACACCGTTGAGCTGATCGATCACCTCACGGTTCTCCCCCTCGATTGGCTCCGCGTGGTGAACGCTCGGGCGCATGCCCCTGGCGCGCAGCTCCGATCCCATGAGGAGGGCGAGTTCCTTCGAGGCCGCAAAGAAGCTGTTGGCAGCCGACACGAACAGCGAGAAGCCGCGCGCATGTGTGGTGTACTCCTGCACCCGTCCCTCGAAGGTCCACCGCTCCAGATATTTGGGCTGCACGCTGTCGTGATGGATCGAGATGAAGACGCGGGCACCTGCACGCTCCGCGATCGCCGTCCGCTCCCGGAGCCCGATCGGCGAACCGCTCTCGCCGATGAGGAACGATCGGCTGAAACCGCTCGCGAGCAGCGCCGCCAGGACTTCGCGGCCGAGGGCCAGATTGAACTCGAACTCGGGCACCCCTCGCGCTGAGATGGCGCCGGGGCGGTCGCGATCGTGGCCGACATCGATGGCGACGGGAAAGCCGGCCGGTTCGCACGCTCGCGCCGTGGACACGGCGACGGCCGTGCCGATGATCGCGCCGAGAATGTAGATGACGGCCATGCAGGCACTGCCGCCGGAGCAGGAGTTGCGCTCGCCTCGGCGCAGCATACGGCTGACCCTCATCCACAACACCTCGTGCCCCCGAGCGGGCCCCGTATGCGAATGCAACAGTGCGATTCGGATGGCTCGCAACAGCTAAATGCAGCAACCTTGCGCCACGCCAACGGAAGACCTGCCGCGAAGCTGCACAAGACGCTCAGCAAAGCGCTGGCGCGGGGGCATCGGCACGGCAGAAACCGGCTCACGGGCCTCAAGTGGTCAAGCCGCTGCAGTGCGGGCCGGGATCCGTCGGCCACATCGCTTCGACCGGGGTCGGTGCGATGCCGAGATCGGCCAAAGTCCATGCCTCGGCGCGCACCACGTTATCTTGTTGCATCAGTTCGACCTGGTTCCGGGATATGGATCGACTCGGCAAGGGCGCCATCAAAGCCGCCAGTGCTTTCCAAGCGAAGTATGGAACCGGCATCAGCAACCGTTGGCGTTCGATCCGTGCAAGCACGAGTTGCACAAGCTCCTTGTACGTGTAGACTTTGGGACCGCCCAGCTCGTACAGCCTGCCCATGGTCGCGGGCGTGGCCAAAGCCCTTGCGACGGCTTCAGCGACATCGCCCACGAAGACCGGCTGCAGCTTCGCTTCGCCAGTGCCGAACAGCGGCAAGACTGGCAGCACGCGCGCCAGGGCCGCCAGGCGATTGAGGAAGCCGCCCTCGGGCCCGAAGATGACGCCAGGGCGGAGGATGGTGGCTGCGGGAAAAGCTTCTGTGACCAGCTGCTCGCCGATGCCTCGGGCACGGGCATAGGGTGAGTCGGATTTTGGATCGGTGCCCAGGCCCGAGATGTGAACAAGTCGTTGCGCTCCAGCTGTTGCCGCGGCCTGGGCGACATGCATCGCGCCATGCCCGCGCGTCGTCGCGAAGGTCGCCTTGCCCCCCTCGAGGTAATGGCCGACCATATTGACCACAGCCTCGGCGCCATCCACCGCCGCGCCCACCGACGCTTCCTCCCACACGTCGGCGTAAACCGCGGTGATCTGTCCCGCTCTGCCGCCCCGCTCGAGGAATGATGCGCGTTCGGGATGGCGCACCGCGACGCGCACACGAGCGCCGTCGGCGGCCAGGCGCTTCACGATCTGTCGACCCAGGAAGCCTGAACCTCCGAAGACGGTAATGTGGCTAGAGGCCATGTCCTACCACTCCTGTGCATGATCGGATCCTCCGAGCGGGCGCCGACTTCCTCGTCGAGCGGGTCGACGCACAGGAGGAGGACACGCTCGAGGTGCGGATCAGAGCCGAAGGGCTCGCGAGCTAAGGTCTCGGAAACTTCGGCAGCAGGGCAAGAGGAAAGCACCATGACGGAGCGCACTCACAACAGGCTAGATGGACGCACGGTTGGTCGTCCGGATTCCGATGCGGTTCTAGCGCCGCGGCAGCCGCAAGCGCGTCGTCGCGTCCGATGGCGAGCGATGATGCTCGCTCTAGCGGACGGGTGACAGCAGGACATCGTGGTGGCAGCGCCATCAGGCTGCCCGGGTTTTCAGTCCGACGGGACAGGCCGCGCAGCTTCGACATGTCGGTGCTCGAGGAAGAACCGGAGCATCTCCCGCGTGGCATCGGGCCCTTGCGGATCGGTGTAAGATCCGGCGGGGCTGCCGCCCGACCAGGCATGGCCGGCGCCGTGGATGACCCACTGCTCGAGGATCACTTGCCCGCGCGCGTCGGCGTGGAGCGTGCGGCTGTAGGCATGCCCGCCGGGTACCCGACCGCGTTGCACCGTTGTCCGCAGGTCCGTCATCGGGCTTGCCCTGGACTGCTCGATCACTCGGTCGCCGTTGCGCGGATGAACCGTGCTGTCCTGATCCCCATGGAACACGATGGTCGGGATCATTCGCCGGTACTCCCCGGGCCCGTGCGCGGCTACGGCCTCGCCCTGGCGCATGGCGGCGAACGCGGAGGGGAGATCGCCGGCGGCCCCGCAGGCGAGGCCGGAATGCACGCCGATCGCGGCGTAGAGATCGGGGTAGGTCATCCCCATGATGGCGGCGGCGGCCGCACCCGCCGAGAGCCCGGCAACATAGACGCGTTCGGGGTCGACCGAATAGTCGCGCATGATCTGCCGCGTGATGCCTGCGATCAGCCAGGGCTCGCCCTGACCGCGCTGCTGGTCGCTCGGTCTGAACCAGTTCCAGCACTTCGAGGCATTGGCGGAGGCGGCCTGGGCAGGATAGGCGACGAGGCAGGTGTGCTCCTCGCCGAGCACATTCATCCGCGTGCCGGCCGCGAAGTCGTCGGGTGACTGGGTGCAGCCGTGCAGCATGACGACCAGGGGGACCGCCTGCCCATGATAGCCACTGGGGACGTAGAGCTTGTAACCGCGGCTGCCCGCTTGGTTGCCATAGGAAGCTAGCAGAAACTGTCCGCCGTCCGGTAGGACGTCGGGCGCGTGCACCGGAGAGCGCTTGGCTAGCCCCGCTATGCCTCGCTCGGGGTGGACCCGTTTGACCCGGTCGAGGAAGCCACGCAGCACCCGCCGCAGGTGCGGCTGGGCCGTTCCCGGCGTCAGGCCGGACGGCCGGCTGCTGGCGTCGGTGCCCGACGCCTGCCCGGTGCGCGGCGATGCCCGGGGATCGGTCAGCTCGATTGTCTCCGGCGTCAGGTCGATGACGCGCGAGCCGCGTCCGGCAGGCGCGTGCGCGACCTCGCCGGTGGGGCCGGACGCAGTGTCCGACACCGTCCCGCCGCGCAGCGCGCCTTGCAGGAGCGCGGTCGCTTCGGTGAGCCTCCCGGCGCGGGTGAGGCGGGTCGCCTCGAGCATGTGAGAGTGCAGTGCGTCGTTCATGTCCGGAGCCTTCTGGGTTTGTTCGGCAAGAGGTCAGGCGGCCGCGCGAGGAAGCTTGATCCGTCTCGCGGTTGAGAAGGTCGTTGGCGGAATCTGATGGCGTCGGTGGCGGTGCCAGCGTCGCGTCAGCCAGGCGAAAAGCCTGCGGCGCGAGCCATCCCCGTCACCGGATCCGGTCGGCCAGAGCCGCCTTGACCGCCGGGCTGGCGCGCAGGGCCCCCAGCACGACGACCGACTCGATCGTGGCGCAGGCAAGCTCGGGCGTGACGTCATTGGCAATGCTGGCAAGACCCAACACATGGATGTGGAGCGTCTGGCCGGCTGCACGCACCGCTTCGAGATCCTCGCGGCTGTAGTGCCGCAGGCCGAGGTCTAGACTCTTGTGCGCCACCGACCGCTTGACCGCGTCGGCATGTCGCTCGAGCTGGTTGCGGATCGCGGTGCGTATGAAGTCGGTGCGGTTCGAGTAGAAGCCCTCCTGCACCATCAGGTCGATGTGGCCGAGGTCGACATAGCCGAGGTTGATCGTGATCTTTTCGGTGTCGCCGGTCCTAGGTCGGAGCTCATGGACGTTGCCTACCATGCGTCTTGCCATCCTCTTGCCATCCTGTTGGATGGTATATGGAGGGCAATCTATGACCTGACAAGATCCTGCTGTCGTCGATGAGAACGCGGGCGCTCCGCGGTGCCCGGGAGCGGAGGGGATATCGAAGCTACGTGAGCGGCAACCTGCGGCTGGCCCTGTTGGCGCCGGACGTCATCGAGGCGATCCTTGCGGGGTGGGCGGACCAGGCGCTGCTGCTGGAGAACCTGGAGTGGCCGCTGCTGGCGTGCTGGGAGGAGCAGCGGCGACATCCGGAGCTTGCGTAGGCGGCGAGGTCGTGATCCCGTTTGGGTATGGCACGGGCAAAGCAGGTCACCGCCGACAAGCTCGAGCGGCTCGGCGTCCAGCACCTCGCGGCGATTCTCGAGGAACATGCCGGCGCGGACGCCATCCTGCGGCGCAAGCTCAAGCTCGCCCTGTCCGCGCTCGAGGGCGGCGACAAGCTCGCCGTCACGCTGGAGAAGCGCATCCAAACAATCGGACGTTCACGCTCGTCCCTCGACTGGGAGAAGGGGAGAGAGCTGGCGATGGAGATCGACCATCTCCGGACCACGATCGCGGGGCCCCTGGCGGAGCGGAATGCTCGCTTGGCGGCGGAGCGCATGTGGGACCTCGTCCGCATCGCCGACGCCGTGCTGACGCGGATCCATGGCAGCGCGCAAGCCGTCGTCGAGACGTTCGAAGCGGCGATCGAGGACCTCGGACTGCTCTGGTCCGCGGCCGCGGGACGGCAGCCTGCGGCGCTGGCGCGTCGGGTCTTTGCCGCGCTGCAAGGCGATCGCGGCCATCTGGAGCTCCACCTCGTGCAGGCAATGGCCGCGCCGCTGGGTCCCGACGGTCGCGCCGAGCTGAGGCAGCTGGTCGACCAGGCGCTGGCACAGCTGCCAGAATCGGGCGACGAGTTGAGCGATTGGCGCAACGCGGTCGAGCGCCGCCGCTGGACGGCGGTGCTCGCCATGCTCGCCGACAGCGAGGGCGATGTGGAGGCCTACATCGACGCCGCACAGCGTGGCGGCGTCGCGATGGTGCAGGCTACGGAGATCGCCCTGCGCTTGATCAAGGCCGGGCGGCCCGAGGAGGCTCTCGGCTGGCTTGATCAGGCACAGGGCAGCCATGCGGCGGACGAGGATACGGTGGTCGACCTGCGTCTCGCGGCCCTGCAGGCGCTCGGGCGCAAGGACGAGGCCCAGGCACAGCGCTGGTCCAGCTTTACCCGGTCGCTGCGCGTCGATCTGCTGCGAGATCACCTGAGACGCCTGCCGGACTTCGAGGACTTCGAGGCGGAACGCCGGGCGATGGCGCTGGCCGCGAGGCACGAAGATCCCCATCGCGCGCTTGCCTTCCTCGTCGACTGGCCGAATCTCGCGGCCGCCGCAGAGCTGGTGGGAGCGCGCCTGGGCGACCTCGAAGGCGGGGACTACGGCACCTTGAATTGGGCGGCGGCGGCCCTCGCGGGCCGGTTTCCACAAGCCGCGACGCTTCTCTTCCGTCGGATGGCAGAGGACATCCTGCGCCGGGCGGCGGCCAGCCAATACCAGTACGCCGCAGGCTATGTCCGCGAATGCGCGGCCCTATCCTCCGGCCTCGGTGCGGACATCGAGCTCGAGTTGCACGCGGCCTTCCTGCAGCGCCTGCGTCGCGATCACGGCCGCAAGTACAAGTTTTGGCACCTGCTTGGTGAGCTGTCAGCAGGGGCCGATGACCGGGGTCTCCGAGGCTGAGGGGATTAGAAAGCCGTGCGTCAGCCGGATTGTTCGGATGGAGCGATGGCGCTGCTGACACGCGGCATTGTCGAGGCGATCCTGGCGGGGAGAAGCTGATGCTGGTGAGGGTGGACGCTGCCGGCGAACTGGGAGGAGCAGCGCAATTTCGAAATCTGCCGGGCCTGATTCCATAATAAATTGGGCTCGCTTTTCGCTTCATCTAGTCGTGATAATCTTTGGACTAGGACGGGGGACTCTGGTCAAAACTGTGTGCCATCCACTTTATTCTCTAAGCTCATCACGATCACCGCAGTATATTTCTCGGTTGTGCCCGTCATGTTTTTGGGTTATCCGCCAAGCTCTAGAAACCTGGACAGGCGCCGTATGCGGGCGGATCTTCTCCGTACAGTCCTCCCTAACCATTAGAATGTAGCCGTGACGGGCCACGCCAGAGTCAGCCGCCTTGGTCAGCTCGCCTCCGTCCCGCCAAAAGCAGGTGGTTGCGGCTACTTGGCCGTTATGGTCGAGGTAGTCGAACACATGTCGGGGGTTCGGGTGCCAGCCGACTGCTGCGGCAACCCGAGGGCAAAGCGTGATCGCGTTCAGTGCCACGGAGCTTGAAGTTATCGGACAAACGACAGCTCCCGGCGCCGCACCTTCGTAGAGAGGGGCGACCGAATTGGCGATGACGACCATTGGCAAGTGTGCCAGTTGCGACCCCAACCCATTCTCGGCAGGATTGAAAGCTGGCCCAAGGTACTGCTCAACCAACCATTCGTCTCTAAAATGTTGACGTCTATGAACTGCTGTAGCTGCCAGGACCAAAAAGCCATGCATGGCCGGTTTTATTGCGTCTTGCTTCGCATTAAGTCGCCACTCGGCACTGGTCTCGGCTCCGAGAGGATATGGCAGCTCCGCCAGCGGCACACTGTGTGGCCTGGGAACTGGAGGCACGGTGGCGACGGCGCGCGCGAAAGCGTCTGCTTCCAAGAGAATGAAGGGGATTGCCGACGGATCAATGGCTTCTGCGGCAACAAGCTCCCCAAGGACCTCACGCATCGCTTGGAAAGCGGCCATGACAGGTAGCCTTCGGTGGCGAAGGTGCAAACCCAAACGCTTCAGGCGGCGCTGCTGTCGCTCGACCGCGTCTGGTCCGAATCTTGCCGTTCCATCATTTCTGTTCATAAGCTGCGCGGCTCGGACGCGCAGGTTGGCGAGGTTCAGGCCCGTCGCCCTAGTAGTGATTCGCAGAGCTTCCTTTAGAGGCCAGGTCCAGGAGTATGCGTCCTCTGTAGAAAGCCCCAAAGACACTGAGGATAGACCGGTGGGAGGCTCGAACCGGCCGGCGTATGGGTTAGGCGGAAGTTCGACATGGTAGGTGAACGGTAGCTCACTTCGCCTAGCTCCCACCTGCTGTCCGCAATCATGTGCTAGGAAAACTGCGGTTCGGCGTACCGCATAGTCCTCGCTTTCAATCATCTCGGCCAGGAGTGGAAGAACCGCGTCGCGAACGTCAGGGACATCGCGGCATTCCCAGGCGATCTGAGATGCTTGAAGAGCGTGATAGCCTCCGGCTTGCCAAAACCGGGGCAGGAGTGCAGCCAGGATGGCGTGACCGCCAGCAGTGCGGGACAGTTCGATGGCTGCTGTACGGGCCATGTCTCCCAGCGCCGAAGCTGTGGTATCGACCGCACGGAAGAGGATGTCTGCAAGTATGTGCTCTTGCCCGTCAGCGGGCCAAGTTGGCGCGTCGAGTTCTTCGCCGAGACGGTGCTCGCGGAACTCGCTCAGATGCTGCTGAAGGGATGCCCACGCCTCTCCCCATGGGAGCCACGGCGAAAGCAGTTCGAGAATGTCGCCAAGATCGGGAAGGATGTGTTCGATGGACTCGCGCCGCTGGGCTAAATCATTGACGAAAGATCGAAAGACGGTCTGTCGTGCCGTTTCTCCACGAAGCTGCACATTGAGGCGGTGATAGCGTAACTTGGAATTTTTGATCCAACCGCTGCCCCAGGCTCCACCATCCTCGGCGGCCTCTTTCAGCGTTACGAGGTGCGACTCTGCGTCCGCCTGCCGCCCAGCTGCCATCGCCGCGTGGGCCATAGCGTCGATGGCGCGCACGTCGGTCTTGAGCGTTCCAAAGAAGTCGAACACCTCCTTGAGCGCGTCGTAATCGGCCCTGGGGGCGAGGCGCTCAAGCGCTCTCACGGCGCCCCAGCCGCTGTCGGTATCGCCACCCAGCTGGAGCATGTCTCCGAGTTCCTCGACACTTCTCACCAGAAAAAAGGGATCCTCCGGGCTGCTCCCCGATCGGGGGGGCGGAAGTTCAGACCTCCACCGCGCCAGCGCATCAGTGCCCCTTGCCAACCCGCGATCGGCGGCGGCTTCAACGACTTCCTCTAAGAAGGTGATGCGTCTCGCGGGATGGGCGTCCGTTTCGATGCAGGTCAACGCGTGGCGTACCACTGTCTCGAGCTGGTTGACGGGCGCTGCACGGATCAGAGCAGGATAGATGCTGCCATCGTGCTCGGTCGCAAATGGTAGAGCAACGCGGCCGAACACGACGCCTGCCGACGCGATCAATTCCGGCCTTTGTTTGACGAGGCCGCTCAAGATTCCCGCCACGACATCAGGCCAAGACGCAAGCCCAATCTCGTCCATGCGTTCGGCCGCGGCGCTCGCCCAGGCTGGTCCGGCCTGCGCAGCCTGATCGAGAAATGCGGGCGCGAGGCGACGGCCGGCATTGTCGCCTTCCGTCTTCGCCAACCCCGAGAGCAGCCGCCCGAAGAACCGCAGCCGATCTTGCCGTCCGGCCGGATCCTCGTCACACGCTCTGGCAAAGAGATCTCGCCAAAGGACGTACTGCGCGTCCTTTCTTGCGGGTCTGGAATAGCCGACGCCGTCCTCATGCATCTGGGTTATAGTTTCGCGGGCGCGCTCCCACAGGCCGAACGCCGAGAAGGCCGAAGCCGCTTGCGCAGCTTCTGCGAGTTGTTCCGCCGGCGAGCCCTCAAGGCCGGGGACGTACGCGATGCGCAGCTCGGCTCGGCCCACGTCATGCTCGTGCCGGAATGCCGCCATCGCGTAGGCGCGGCGCACACTAGACCGGCCAAGCCGCCCGGGTCTTACGGCAAGCCGGGCGTCCATGGCTTCTGTGAAACGCGCTAACGTTTCTGGCGCGAGCGCGGCGGCCGCGTCGACCATTGCGGCGACCGCTTCGTCCATGACTTCATCGAGACGCCAGCGCTCGGAATCGTGCGGACTGTCACCCTCCGCATGCTGCAGGAAATCGAGGGTTGTGCGGAACGCCTTTAGCGGCTCCACGGAAGGTGGACGCCCGCCCCGGCCCTCGCCGTATAGCCGGGCCAGCGTCTCCAGCCGCGTCTGATAGGTGGCGAGAAGTTGGGACCCGGGGGCCGCGCCCGCCGCGAAGGGCCTGCCAAGCAAAGCAGTGAGAGTGGAATGAGCGATGATATGCTGGGAGGCTCGTCTGAGGTCCTCGGCGCCATAGGAGAAGTCAAGGAGAGCGAGAGTTGGAGGCGTGTCGTCGAGGAATGCCGCCACAAGGTCCAGACGACCGGCCCGGTCCGCTATAGTCGCCGCTTTCGTTCTGAGCTCGGGACCAAGCTCGCTCGCCGACGCCAGAGCCGCTTCGAGGTGTCTTGCGGCCAAGTCACCGTTGTCGGCTTCGGAAGCCGCCTGGGCCGCAAGATAAAGAAACAGACCGCGGTGCTCCGGTCCGATCTGCATGGCATCCATGAGTGCCTCTAGCTCGAGCTCGGGATCTCTCCTCAGCTGTCCGCGAACGGCGACGAGCTTTAGCTGCGTGCGGTAGCCCTCGATGTCGAACTGGTAGCGGGAATGCTCGCCGGGAGCGCGAAGGCGGGCTAAGCACGCCAGGATCTCACCCGGCTCGCGGAATAGTAGCGCCAGCTCGGCCCATGCGACGAGGTCGTTGTTGTCTTCGTCCCGGAGCTCAAGCGGCTGTGACCCGAGGAGCTTGTCGATGGGCTCGAGGTCCTGGAATACCTTCCGGGCGTCGGTACCTTCCCCGGCTCTCAGGAAGGCATCGACCAGCTTGTAGGCTTTGCCGACCGTCAGCAGACACCCTCCGCCTCGAGCAGTCCCAGCGCAGCGCGCAGCTCGCCGAGCTGGATCAAGCTGTCGAAAACTTCGTCACCCAACGCATCGCAGCGCATATTGATCTCATGTCTGGACAGGATCAGGTCAACGACAAGCTCGGGCCGACGCAGCGTGCCGGCGGCCGCGAAGGCGAAGCCTATGTCGTCCCAAATGTCGCCCGGATTCCGGCCTTCGATGAACTGGGCGCGGAAGCGTTCGGGTGTGGCAAGATTGGCCACGGCGGGGTTGTCGCCGGCTCGCGCCCGGTACCGAAGCTCCATCCACCGCTGCGGGTCCGTCGGATCCGCATCGCGGGCCATGTCGGCAAGTTCTCGGTACCGCCGCCGCACGGCGACCTCGTCGGCTACTCCATGGCGAAGACCTGTGCGAGCGCGCAGGAATAGGCGGAAGCTGTTGTGGAAGATGGACCAGGCGTTCCGGTGATCCCTAACCAGGAGGTGTCCGGCAGCACGCCAAGCGGCATCTGTCGCGTCTCGGCCGACCAGCACGTCGAGGCTGATGGGGCTGATCGGCCCCTCGGCGAGTGCCAAATAAGCCAACGCCCGTTGCGCCTCGACCTTCCGCTCAAGTTCGTGCCAGGCGCGTTCGTAGAAGGCCTCGACATCGCCGCCGTAGGCCGGTCCGTGCCGCAGCCAGTGCTCACGGTCTTCCGGAGTCTCGACGTTGAGCAGGCCCTCAATGACGTATCTGGTCGACAGCGGATGGCCGTTGGTTCGAGCGTAGAATTCGTCCTGATCAACGTCATCGGGCACTCCCGCTGCGACGACCAAGCGGCGGACAGCCTCACGAGATAACGGTGTGACCGCGATACATCGGCCGATCTCTTGAGCCTGAGAGGACACCGCGCGCGGGATCTCCTCTAAGTCAAGCTGTTGTGTCCCAAGGACAAAGATCACGCCGTCCGGGACGGCGTGTGGCAGAGGCAACTCACGCAGGAACGAATGCTCAGGCCTCTCCTCTCGTGGGACGTGGTCAAGTCCATCGATCACAATGACGGTGCGGATTCCCTCATTTTGGAAGCGGTTACCAGCCTCGTGCAGAAGGGTCTCGAGTTGCTCTCGCAGCTCCACTCGTTCAGTTCCGGGCATGGTCTGGGTGCCCAGATCGTGGCGCTTTAGTTGCGCGATGATATCGTGGAGAAAGTCGAAGGCTTCGGCACGGCCGAGCCCATGCCCTTCACCGGGCATGAATGCCAAGTAGCGAATCACCGCCGCGCGCGGCGTGGGGAGCAGGCCCGCTGCCAATAGGGTGGACTTACCGCTGCCGGGCGGGCCGACGAGACTGGCGTAGCCGGAGGTTATTGCCCAAAGGACCTGCTGCAGCGCCTTCTGGGTAGGCGCGTTGGTCTGATAGAGGGCGTCGACCGGAAACGTCTGGCCATGCCGAAGATTGAAGGGGTCGCGCCAACCCAAACGGGACAGGATATCTGCGACCGGCCAGCGATCCCGATTGACAGGGTCTGCAGCAAGTCGCGGAAGCAAGGCGGCCAGGGCCTGGAGACGTCGATCCTCCATGGGACTTGCACTACCGAGGCCCAGGAAGTGGCCCTGCCCGCCGACGAGGAAGCGCGAATGTCGCCAAGCATCCTGAAAGGCTTCGTCATCCAATCCAGATGCCGTCTGCAGATCGGCGACAAGATCGCCGTATGGCGAGGCCCGCCAGTCGGTTAGGGTCCAGGAGAGGCGGTTTGCCTCATGCGTCCGCAGAAACGCCGCGGAAGAGACGGGGGTGCCCTCGCCGCCGACATTGTCGTTCGTACGCGGGTAGTCATCACACACGTAGATCGTCTCGATCACTGCGTCACGGTGTTCAGCGTTCAGCTTGCCCCGCGACGCCAGCATGCGGGTCCAGAGCTTCCCGGCGCCTAGCAGAACCGTCCGTATGCTAAAAGGCTCAGGATCGCGGCTGCTCTTGACTTGGTGGGCGACGATCCGGTCGCGGAGGCCCAACACGACATCATCGAACGCACCGGCCCTACGATCGGCCACTCCGACCCATTCGAGGCGTCCCGCGGCGAGCGCCTCGTAGATCACCCGGGCGGCCAGATCGTACTGGGGCACATAGCCGCGCTGCGCTCGTCGCTCGCCCTCGCCAAGCGCGATCGCTGCGGCTTCCTTAGGCTTGGTCTCAGAGTTCATCTCATTGCGGTTCAAAGATGGCTATGATGCTTGGCCTCGCATTGTCGGCACAAAGTACCACCCGAATGGGACATCGGCGCTGATCGACTTAACTTATGGTAATCCCCTAGGGCGCAGGCGCCAACAGCGCGGTTAGGGGGGCTGACGTGACGAGGAAAGGTCGCACATTTTCCCGTGTTCGCAGAGATTCTCGCCCACCCAAGCGGAATCGCGAACCCGGGAAGCTCGTGAGATTACGTATGTCTCTGATCTTATTGCCTTATTTAAGTGGGTACCGGATGGGCCAAGTGAACAGCTACGGAGAAAGCCGGCCGTCAGAGAGGGTTTTCGGGTCGGCGCCGGCCGGGCAAGGTGAACGGCCGCTCGCCTGAAAATGGCGGAATTCCTGGGCTTCAGCGAGCGGTTCGACGAGCGGAGAGACGTTACCGCAAGGGTGTATTGGCGGAGGGAGAGCACCTGTGGTCGAACCCTCTCTGCGTGGGATTTCAAAGGTTTAGTATAACATTTCATCTGATGGATTAGTGGGCAATAGCTGATTCTCCAAGGTACCCAGGCGAGGCCAGTGCGCGGCCTGCAAAGCGATCTTTGATCCGGACCTCGAGTAGGGCGGCAACACCAACATCGTGGTGCGCCGCGACCCCGCCACGGCCCGTGTCCTCGTCCACCGCTGGTGCCGTCCCGGACGGTCCCCGCGGTCGACCTCGTATGCGCTGGCCGATGCTTGAGCCGTATGTGGAGCAACTCGCACGTACGGTTCTGAGGGGGCTGGGCGGGCCGCAAGGCCTGCCCGGCTACCCGACACTGTGGTCGAACCCTCTCTGTGTGGAATTTCAAAGACCTAAAATAACACATTATCTGGAGAATAGATGGAGAACAGGCGATTCTCCAAGGTACCCCAGGCGGGGCCGGTGCGCGGCCTGCAAAGCGGTCTTCGATCCCGACCTCGAGCAGGGCGGCAACACCAACCTCGTGGTGCGCCGCGACCCCGTCACTGGAGATACGACCCGTGTTCTCCTCCACCGCTGGTGCCGTCCCGGACCGCCCCGCGGTCGACCTCGAATGTGCTGACCGATGCTTGAGCCTTGAGCCGTATGCGGGGCAACTCGCATGTATGGTTCTGAGGGGGCTGGGCGGGCCGCAAGGCCTGCCCGGCTACCCGACGTGCGACAGGCATGGCGCGCAGCGCCATGGCCTGGCGCTGACAACCGGAAGGCGAAAGCCGACCGGGAAGTGACTTGAGGGTGAAAGTCCCTTGGAGACCTTGATGACAGGAACTCCTAGCCGAACAGCAAGGGTGCCCATTGTGAGGTGGGATCTGAAGGAAGCTGTAAGCAAACTCCTGACCCGAGGCACACGAACCGCATGTGAGGCAGGGTCGCGTGGGCGAGGAAGCGTCGGTGTCCGAAGCCCAATGTCATCCGGAACGCGACTTTGCATATGCGGCGGAGCTGGGAGGAAAGTCACGCGCCTTACCCTGGGAAATCTGTCCACCTGCCTCGGGCTAGGAGGCTGTCCGAGTAATGGCGGCAGAGGGGTGGACCGGCGGCGCCTGGCGTGGTTGATCAGCCTGCATGAGCAAGACCTTCCGGGCGTGGGACGTGGACCAGGTCTGGCTGTTGCCGCCGTCGGTCCACGACTTCGTGCCGGCGGGCCATCCGGCGCATCTGGTGCGTGAGCTGGTGCGCCGCGAGCTGGACCTGGCGGCGATCATGGAGCCCTACGAACGGGAGGAGCGCGGTCAGCCGCCCTACCACCCGGCGATGATGGTGGCGCTCCTGCTCTATGCCTACACGCAGGGCGTCTACGCCTCGCGGCGGATCGCCAGGGGCTGCGAGGAGCGGCTCGACATCATGGCGGTGACCGGCATGCAGCGGCCGGACTTCCGCACCATCTCCGACTTCAGGAAGCGCCATCTCGAGGCGCTGGCCGGGTTGTTCGTGCAGGTCCTGCGGCTGTGCCGGCAGGCCGGCCTGGTCAAGCTCGGGCATGTCGCGCTCGACGGCACCAAGGTCAAGGCCAACGCGAGCCGGCACAAGGCCATGAGCTACGGCCGGATGCAGCGGGCTGAGCGCGAGCTTGCCGCCGAGGTCAAGAGCTGGCTGGCGAAGGCCGCGGCTGCTGATGCCGCCGAGGATGCCGAACTGGGCCCGGACACCCGCGGCGACGAGCTGCCCGAGTGGGTCGCCGACCCCAAGGCGCGGCTGGAGCGCATCCGTGCCGCGAAAGCTGCCCTGGAGGCCGAGGCGAACGCGGACAGGCCGCCGCCGGACGCCGAGCCGGGCCCGTCCTCGGGCATGGTCGATCACGGCCGGCCGGCGCGCGCTCCGGACGGCGGTCCGCCCGCGCGGGCGCAGCGCAATTTCACCGATCCCGACAGTCGGGTGCTCAAGACCAGGGATGGCGACATCCAGGGCGATAACGGCCAGGTCGCGGTCGACAGCGTCCACCAGATCATCACCGCCCAGCGCCTGACCACCAACGGCAGCGACCAAGCCGGCCTCGTGCCGCTGCTCGAGGCCACCACGGCCGCGCTCGGCGGCGCCCCGCGCGAAGTCTCGGCCGATGCCGGCTTCTGCCGCGAGGACAACCTCGAAGCCCTGGCGACGCGCGGCATCCGCGGCTACCTGGCGCCCGGCCGCGGCCGCCACGGCAACCCCGATCCGAGTGGTCAACGCCAGATCCGGCCGGGCTCGCGGATGGCCGCGATGGCGGCCAAACTCAAGCGCGCCGGCCGCCGCTCGCGCTACCGCCTGCGCAAGCAGACGGTCGAGCCGGTGTTCGGCCAGATCAAACACGCCCGCGGCTTCCGCCAGTTCCTCTTGCGCGGCTTCACCAAGGTCAAGGCGGAATGGGCACTGGTCTGCACCGCCCACAACCTGACCAAACTGGTCAGAAGCCAGGCCGCCTGAGCCCATCCTCACCCTAATCTCGGCATCTGCCATGCCCATCAGCACGACCCACCAGCCCCCGTCATCACCAGCGCCACCCCGCTACCCCATTACCCGGACAGGCTCCTAGGCCGGATTTCTCAAACTAGGGCGTGCATCGGGGCTCTGGATCGGCGATAACTCTTCTGTGACAAAGGCTTAACGCGACGCAGAGGAGGTCCCCGATGCCGACAGAGTGTAGCCGCGATCTGTTTGGATTGGAAGCCATCGAAGGGCGCCAGGTGGTCGCCGCCTTCGACGGCGGGCAGGTGACCTCGGACGCTGGCGCGCTGCTGCTCGGGGCCGCGAATCGGGCGATCGGTCTGGTCGGCGCCTGGCGCGGTGCGTCGCCGACGGGCGCTGCCAGGAGCTGGTCGAGCACGGTGTCGAGACCATGTTGATGCAGCGCCTCTGTGGCATCGCGCTGGGGTACGAGGATCTCGTTGGCCACGACGAGATCCGGCACGATCCGGTGCTGGCGAGCCTGGTCGGCAAGCTCGAGGCGCACCGCGCCGACTGCGCGCCGTTGGCCGGCAAGAGCACGTTGAACCGGCTGGAGCATGCGCCGACCTCGGCGCTCGACCGCTATCACAAGATCGGCCATGAGCCCCGGGCGATCGAGGGCCTGTTCGTCGAACTCTTCCTCGAGGCGCACCCGAGCGCGCCCAAAGAGATCGTCCTCGATCTGGATGCGACCGACGACCCGCTGCACGGCCACCAGGAGGGCCGCTTCTTCCACGGCTACTATGATGGCTACTGCTATCTGCCGCTGTACGTGTTCTGCGGCCGCCATCTGCTCGCCGCCAAGCTCCGGCGCTCGAACATCGACGCGTCGGCCGGGGCCAAGGACGAGATCGGCCGCATCGTTGCCCAGATTCGCGCGCGCTGGCCCAGGGTGGCGATCGTCTTGCGCGCCGACTCGGGCTTCGCCCGCGAGGAGATCATGGCGTGGTCTGAGGCCAACGGCGTCGACTACGTCTTCGGCCTCGCCCGCAACGCCCGGCTGCTGGCCGAGATCGAGGACAGGTTGGCCGAAGCCGAAGCCGAGCCTCGCGCCGCCGGCCGACCGGCCCGCCGGTTCGACGAGTTCCCTTACGCCACGCTCGACAGCTGGGAGCCGCGAACGCCGGGTGGTGGGCAAGGCCGAGCACCTCGCCAAGGGCCCGAACCCGCGCTTCATCGTCACTTCGCTGACCACCGAGCAGATCGACGGCCGGACGCTCTACGAGGACCTCTACTGCGCCCGCGGCGAGATGGAGAACCGGATCAAGGAGCAGCAGCTCGATCTGTTCGCCGATCGCACGTCGGCAGCCACCATGCGCGCCAACCAGCTCCGGCTGTGGTTCGCGTCCTTCGCCTACGTCCTGCTCGAAGCGCTCCGCCGCATCGGCCTGCGCCACACCCAGTTCGCCACCGCCACCTGCGGCACGATCCGCCTCAAGCTCTTGAAGATCGGCGCCCAGGTCCGGACCAGCGTGCGCCGCATCAAGATCGCCATGGCCTCAGCTTGCCCCTATCGCGACGAGTACCACCTCGCCTATCTCTACCTGAAGCGCGCCGCCTTCTGACCGCCCCGGCATATCAGTTACGCACCCGTGCCGGGTGCTCGCCTCCGCTTGTCCGAAAATTCGTCGTGGACGCTGTCCGCGTTACCCATCCGTCACGCGACGGGCTCGCCCCGCTCACACCGCTCAAAGCGCCCCATCTCGCTTCCGGTTTGAGAAATCCGGGCTAGGACGATCGAGAGGTTGTTCGTCGGGTGGGTAGAAGTCAGCAGAGGGCGATAAGGAGCGTCGTAGCGCTCCGAGGCCTGAACGAGCGAACCCGGCCCGATGCCGTGACCTCGATCACCGCAGGAGACGCTGCCATGAGGGCTGAGACGCCCGAGCAGCCTGGGAAGGAGGCGGCCGGAAGTCGCCATGGGCCCAGCGCTGAGTGTCAAACGGTGACGGCGACCGTGGAACCCATCGCACCACCGACCGAGACCTTGATGGAGGAGGTGCTACGTAGAGAGAACCTGTTGGCCGCTTTGAAGCGGGTTCGAGCCAACAAGGGTGCGCCTGGCGTCGACGGCATAACCGTCGACGAGCTACCGGATCACCTGCGCGAGGCTTGGCCTGCGATCCGAGAGCAGCTGCTGAAGGCAACCTATGTTCCCTCACCGGTACGCGAGGTGCATCTGCCCAAGCCCGGCGGGGGGACCAGGATGCTCGGCATCCCCACCGTCCTTGATCGACTGATCACGCAGGCGATTCTGCAGGTCACGGGCCCGATCTTCGATCGGGCGTTCTCAACCCACAGCTATGGTTTCCGTCCGGGACGTAGCGCCCACCAAGCGGTCACGCAGGGGCGCGCCTACATCGCCGATGGTCGCCGGTGGGTTGTCGATCTTGATTTGGAGAAGTTCTTCGACCAAGTCAATCACGACCTGCTGATGAGCCGGGTGGCGCGGAAGATCAAGGACAAACGACTCCTGAAGCTGATCCGACGTTATCTGACGGCGGGTATCATGCGAGACGGGTTGGTGAGTCTCCGCGAAGCGGGGACCCCACAAGGGTCGCCGCTATCACCGCTTTTGTCGAACATCCTGCTGGATGATCTCGACCAGGAGCTGGAACGCAGAGGGCATCACTTCTGCCGCTAGGCTGATGATGCAAACATCTACGTCAAAAGCCGGTGTGCAGGCGAACGGGTCATGGCGTCGCTGACGCACTTCCTGGCTTCCTGGAGGCCAAGCTGCGTTTGAAGGTGAACCGCGCCAAGAGCGCCGTGGGCCGGCCCTGGAAACGGGCGTTTCTGGGCTACACGGTGACCACTCACCGCTTGCCACGCTTGAAACCGGCACCCTCATCCGTGAAGCGGGCGAAGGATCGGATACGGCAGATCACCGCCAAGGGGCGGGGGCAAAACATCCTCAGGGTGATCAAGGAGATCAACCAATATACGCGAGGATGGGTTGGCTACTTTCGGCTCTCCACCGTCAAGCAGCCCTTCGACTTGCTGGATCAGTGGTTGCGCCGCCGCCTCCGCAAAATCTTGTGGGAGCAATGGCGCACACCCAAGACCCGGTACCGAAAGCTGGTGGCGCTGGGCGTCGAAGCGGGGCGTGCACGCACAGCGACCGCCACCGGCCGAGCGGCTTGGTGGAACGCGGGCGCCTTGCATATGCACGCGGCCATCACCAAGCGCTTGCTGGCACCATGGGGGCTTCTGAGCCTGCTCACTCATATCCCGGTCCGGTAGCGCTCTCTCGAACCGCCGTGTACGGTCCCGTACGCACGGTGGTGTGGGCGGACGGGAAGGGCAACCTTCCCTCCGACCCGATCCTGGGTTCGAACCTTCGTGATATTCAATGACATCAAAATTCTTCGGTGGCTCCGCGCATCCACCGCAAAGTGTAAAACAGGCCTTTTCGCAATGAAACCGCTGGTTTGTACCCAAGCGCTTTTGTGGCCCGATCGATCCGGGCGACCGAGCGCCGGATGTCACCGACCCGGGATGGCCTGTGGCGCAAGTCGCTCTTAGCGACGGTGACCTCGAGGATGAGCTGCGCCAAGTCGTCGATCGAGGTCTCGAGGCCGGTTCCCAGATTCATGATCGTACCGGCGGCCAGGTCCTTGAGGCACGCATCCACCAGGGCGCGGACGACGTCACTGACGAAGACGAAGTCGCGGGTCTGCTGGCCGTCACCGTTGATCGTCAGCGGCTCGCCCGCGAGCGCCTGCCGGGCGAAGATCGAGATCACGCCGGAGTAAGGGCTGCCGGGGTGCTGTCGCGGCCCGTAGACATTGAAAAATCGAAAGGCAGTCCAGGCCAGGCCCCAGCTCGAACCATAGCAGTCCAGCAGGCGCTCGCTCGCGAGCTTGTTGACCCCATAGGGCGACAGCGGCCGGGTCGCAGCCGCCTCCGAGGTCGGCAGCTCGACGCCATCGCCATAGACCGCCGAGGACGACGCGAAGACGACCTTCCGCACGCCTGTCTGGCGCGCGTACTCCAGCACGCGGGCGGTCCCGGCATAGTTCACGCGCAGGTCGCCGAGCGGGTCCGCGACCGACAGCGCGGCCGCCGGCCGGGCCGCGAGGTGAGCGATGGCATCGAAGCCCGCGAGCCGAGCCGTGACGCCGGCGAGCGGGCCGGTGAGGTCGAGGGCGACGTCGGCCTCGACGATCTCGACCCGCCGGTCACCGCTCCAACGAGCGAGGTTCTGCCGGCGACCGGTGCTGAAATCGTCGAGCACGACGACGCGGCAGCCCGCCGCGGCCAGCTGGTCCACGGTGTGCGAGCCGATGAAGCCGGCGCCGCCGGTCACGAGCACGCGCGCGCCTGGCGCCGGATGCGTCTGCGCCACGAGCGGAATTCTCCCACCAGCGATCGTCTGCGGAGCCATCTCCCGGGGCGCCCGTCCGGGATCGTGGGCAACGCTGGCGCCGGCGTCAATAGTATCTGCGCCCTGGCGGGTCGGGCTGGGGCCCCCGAGCTAACCCCGGCCTGCGCCCGGCCGTGCGCCAGCTGGAAGCGCGTGAGGCGCTGCCCGTGTGGCGGCGAGGTCCCCTTCGACCCGCCGCTCTACCCGGGCGTCAAGCCTCTGACGTTCCCCCGGGTCGCGACCTCTCGAGCCGATCGGGCACGCAGCCCATGCCGCAGCTTCGCGACCCGGCGTCCGAGGCCTTACCCTGGCCGGCGCCTCGACCGCGTCCCCGGGTGCCCCGACAGCCCCTTCGCGCTCAGCTCAAGCAGCCCGGAATCACCCGAATCATAGCTGAACGCCTGATTTTGTGCGCGCTTTGGGTTCGTTTGGTATTTCGGCCCTGCGCGCTCATGCCTTGGTGATCTCCGGCTGAGGATCGGGCGCCGCGGCCGCCCAATCCGGCCACAAGGCGCAAGAGCCGAGGCTTCATCCTCACTGGTAGCAGGCATACTTACTGATAACATATCATAGGAACATATGCAATGCTTGCTGACCTGGAGCGCCCCCGCAGCAGTACCCACTGAGGCCGAGCCTTCCGGCCCAACCGGCGCAGCGTGCTTCAAGAGCAGACCACCGAGGTCCGCCCGAAGCTGCGTGCAAGAAATGTGGCTTGCGAAATTCATTCCCATTATAGTGGACTGCACCCCTGGAGTGAGACACGGAAATCAGGGACAGGTTGGATGGGACGGACTCAGGGGCCGCTGCGCAGCGGTCCCTGAGTTCATCAGGTCGGCTTCGAACTCGATCGGCGACCGGTAGGCGAGCGCCGAATGCAGGCATTGGGGATTGTACACCTCCTCGATGAAGGCGCCGATCGCCGCCTGCGCGGCGGAGAGGTCGCGGTAGGCGCGGCCGCCGACCTCCTCGGTCTTCAAGGTCTTCATGAAGCTCTCCGCCATGGCGTTGTCATAGGGGCAGCCGGCCCGGCTCATGCTCGGCTGGATGCCCGCCGCCGCCAGGCGCCCGATATAGTCGCCGCAGGCGTACTGCACGCCGCGGTCGGAGTGATGGACGAGGCCGCCCGGCACGACCTCGCGGCCGCCCAGCGCCAGCTCGAGCGCAGCCAGCGCCAGGCTCGCCTGGAGATGACTGGCCAGCGCCCAGCCGACCGCGCGCCGACTCCACGCGTCGAGCACGACCGCGAGATAGGCGAATTCCTCGTCGAGCCGCACATAGGTGATGTCCGCGACCCAGAGCTGGTTGGGCGCGCTCGGCTGCGGGCGCCAGGCGAGGTTCGGATAGATCCGCCAGCCATGGCGCGCGTCCGTGGTCGGCGGCACGAAGGTCCGCCGCCTCAGGCACAACAGATTGTCCTCACGCATCAGCCGCAGCACGCGCTTGTGGTTGACGCACCAGCACGCGCGCCGCAGCAGCGCGCTGATCCGCCGGTGGCCGTAGTGCCGGCTGCGACAGAGTGAATCACCAGTCTTATCAGTTGATTACAAGATGCCTGCGGCGTGGTCCACTTCCCCCATGAGCCCATCGCCGGAGCCCGCCGAAGCCGCCCCGCTGCCCGAGGATGTGGCGCCGCTTAAGGCTCTGCTGCTGGTTGAACGGGCGACGACGGCCAAGCTCGCCGGGCGCAACGAACAGCTGCGCGCGATCGTCAGGGAACTGCAGCGGGCCCTGTTCGGGCGGCGCTCCGAGAAGGCGGCCCATCCCGATCAGCTTCAGCTCGCCCTCGAGGACCTCGAGCAGGCTCTGGCCGAGGGCGAGGCCGAGGCCGAGGCCGAGAAGAGCGACGCGACGCCGCAAGCGTCGCGCACCCAGCAGCGTCGCGTCAATCGCGGCGCGCTGCCCAAGCACCTGCGCGCGAAGAGATCGTGATCGAGCCGGCCGAGCAGACCTATCGCGGCTGTGGCGGCGCGCTGCACCGGATCGGCGAGGAGGTGGCCGAGCGGCTCGATGTGATCCCGGCGCAGTTCAGGGTGATCGTCACCCGCCGCCCGAAACATGGCTGCCGTGCCTGCGAGAGCGCGGTGGTCCAGGCGCCAGCACCCGCACGCCTGATCGAGGGCGGGCTGCCGACAGAGGCGCTGGTGGCCCATGTCCTGGTAGGCAAATACGCCGACCACCTGCCGCTCTACCGCCAGAGCCAGATCTACGCCCGGCAAGGCATCGAGCTCGATCGCTCGACGCGCGCGGACTGGGTCGGGCGCGCGGCCGCCGAGCTCACGTCCCCGGCCGCGGCGCCGAGCATGCCATGCCATCCGTCCGCTCGCGGGGTTCAAGGGCATTCTCCAGGTGGGCCGGCCTCACCGTCTTCCTCAACGACGGCCGGGGTCGAGACCGAGTCCAACGTGGTCGAGCGCTCCATCCGCCCGATCGCGCTCACCCGCAAGAACGCGCTGTTCGCCGGCTCCGACCAGGGCGGGCTGCACGGGGGCGTCATCGCCTCTCTAATCGAGACGGCCAAGCTCAACGCGGTCGATCCCCAGGCCAATCTCGCCGACGTCCTGTCCCGGCTCGTCAACCGCCATCCCGCCAGCCAGATCGACCAGCTCATGCCCTGGACCTATGCCCAAGCCAAACGGGTGGCCTGACAACAGCGCTTACGTTCGTCCAGTACATGCTCTCGGTGCTGCGGCCCGGCGGCATGGTGGTCACGGTCATGCCCCATGGCGTGCTGTTGCGCGGCGGCGCTGAGAAGCAAATCCGGCGGGGCTTCCTAGACGAGGACCTGCTCGATGCGGTGATCGGGCTCTGGCCGAACCTGTTCTATGGCACGGGCATCCCCGTCTGCATCCTCGTGATCCGTGCGCCCGGGGCCAAGCCGCCGGAGCGGCGCGGCAAGGTGCTCTTCATCAATGCCGATCGCGAGTACTACGGGGGCCGGGCGCAGAATTTCCTCTACCCCGAACACATCGAGAAGATCGTCAGCAGCTACCACGCCTTCGAGGACATCCCCGGCTTCGCCCGGATTGTGGACCGGAATGAGCTCGCCGAGAGCGACGACAACCTCAACATCCGTCGCTACGCCGACAACGCGCCACCGCCTGAGCCGCAGGACGTGCGCGCGCATCTGTTCGGCGGCATTCCGAAGGCAGAGGTCGACGCCAAGCCGAAGGCAGAGGTCGACGCCAAGCGCCCGCTGTTCGAGGCACACGGCCTCGAGCCGGCGCATCTGCTCCAGGGGCGCAACGAGAGATACTTCGATTTCGCCGACGCAATCGCCAGAAAGGAAGATCTTAAGGCGCGCATCGAAGCTGACTCGGGAGTGCAGGCAAAAGAGCAGACGCCGGCCGCCGGCTTCACGGCCTCGTGGGATGAGGCTACCCTCGACATAGCGGCGCTGCCCGAGACGCAGGCTCTGATGACGCCAGCGCGGTCTGCCCGTCCGGCGCCCTGACGGTGACGTCCGCTCCATGCCCGACCAGGGTCTTGGCCACCTCTTCGTGGCCGCCGAAGATCGCCAGCAGCAGCGGCGTCGCGTGGTCGGTGCCCTCGACATCGACCTTCGCGCCCGCCTGCAGCAGCGCGTCGACGACCTGCCCATGACCCTCGGCCGCAGCCGCCATCAGCGCCGTCCAGCCGTCGGCGCCGGCAGCGTCGACCTCCGCGCCTCGAGCGAGCGCAGCCTTGACCGTCGCCAGATCGCCCTTGGCCGCTGCCGCGAGCAGCTGTTCGGCAGGGGTCGAGGCCTTCGCCTCCGGTGCTGCCGCTTTGGGCTCCGCCGTCCCCGGCGAGGTCGCGGCCGCCGGCCGCCAGCTCGCGGCCAGCTGCTGCGCTGCGGCGAGCTCCGAGGTCATCTTCTTGGCCAGGGCATCACGCGCGGTGCGGGCCTCCGCTACCCCCTGGCTGGCTGCAAGATTGTACCAGCGGTGTGCCTCCATGAAGTTCTGCGGGACGCCCTGCCCCTGCTCGTAAAGCTGGCCAAGCCGGAACTGGGCCTTGGCATCGCCATGATCCGCCGCGGCCCGCCACTCGCCAGCCGCCGTCGCATAGTCGCCAGCGTCGTACGCCCGCAGGCCGTCGTAAAAGTCAGCACGGGCGACGGCGCACAGGCCGACGACCAACAGCGCAGCGAGGATCACGGTACTGCGCTTCACGGCCTCTCCCTTGTGATCATTCTCGCCCAGCACTTTGCTGCCTTCGTCCCTTCGTCCGCACTTTTCAAGGCGGATCGCCATCCGAACGCGGCCGGCTACCACCTTATCGCGGATCTCGTCTTCGACTATCTACGCAGCCATCTCGCCTGCATGAAATCTGGCCGATGCTTGTTCTTCGGCTTCGAACAAGGCGATCCACGATCTGAGCCAGAGCAAGGGCGGGATCAGCTCGAGCGAGGTCGGCCGCCGGTCGGCGTGCGCCGCCCGAGGGTGCGGCGTCACATGGTGTTTGCCTCTGTCCCAGCGCACGCCTCTGGTTCGTTATCGGTTTTCCGAATGAGTTGTGCGGGTACACCGGCCACGATCGTTCCCGGGGCGACATCACGCGTGACGACGGCGCCGGCGGCCACGACGGCCCGCTCCCCGACGGTCACACCCGGTAGCACCAAACATCCTGCACCGAGATAACAGTTCCGCTTCAACCGTACGGGCGCCACGGTGCCGTCACCCTGCCCCGCGCGAATGCCGTCTGTCCGCCTCGCGTCATCGTGGACGGCGACCGTGACACGAAAGGAGATCGTGACGTCGTCCTCGATCTCGATTAGCTCCGGAAACTGACAGTCGAGGTACGTGTCCAGCCCGATGAATACGCCTCTGCCGACGCTGATGCCCATCCGGCGGTATAGCCAGAGCCGAAGACCCGGATGAATGCACACGCGCGCAAGAATGTGCAGCTGCTTCTGCAGGAACAGACGCAGCAGGCTGCGCGGTGCGATGGTCGCCTCGTACTGCTTCCTTGGTGTGCGCGACTCGATCGGCGGTTTCATCGGTCTAAATCGCCTCCGGAAACAGCCGTTTGAGGTGGGGCCCGACGAGTTCCGCGACGGCGACGGGCAGACGCTTCCAGACGCGGACCGCCATGTCGAACTGCTGCCTCTGCTGCTCAAGTGTTGGGATGACCCGCGAGCGGCCCAGAATGTACTGATAGTAGAGTTGGACGGGCTGTGCCCCCCACTGCTCCTTGAAACCGTACGTCCCGGATTCGCGCTGGCTTCTGCCCATGTCGAACCGTCCCGCACCGCGTGCGATCGCGCGACAGAGCGCTTCCCAGTACAGCACCTGATTCGGACAATATCGAAACATCGAGCGCAATGATGAAGCCCACGGATCCGCGACAACGCCTCCGTGCTCGATCGTGAGCATCGCCCCTACTGCGCGACCGCGAAGAGAGATCACCAGTTGTTCGGCGGCGCTGCCGTATTCCGTAGTCACGAGATCGTAGAACGCCCGGCCCATGATGGGAGTTCCGAGGTCGCGCATGTTCTCGAGCAATACCTTGTGGAAGGAGTCCGCATGCCGTGCCCAGTGCACGTCGAAAGACGCTTTGAGGCCCTTTCGAATCCGATTGCGGAGCTTCCAGTTGAAGCCCTTCCAGAGAACGTCCTGATCATCCGGCAGATCGAGCACCATCGTGACGTGCTCGTCGTTCGTCTCGAGCCCCGGCCACGCGCGCCGCTGGTCTCTGAGCTCCACGAAGTCCAGACCGTTGGCCTCCAGGGCATCGCGCGCGGGTTGCAGGAGCGCCTGGGCAACTTCGTCGTCCTCGGCCAGCAGGCCACCGGGTGCGGAGAAAAGAATCCGGTTTCCCAGACGGCGCTTCTCGAACAGCGGCAGCACACCGACGACCTCGTCGCCTCGACGTGCGATCCAGTAGTGGGCGCGGCACCCATACGATGCTTCGACCACGCGCTTCCAGGCGAGCGCCTGCCCGAAGTGGGCCTCCGGATGGTGGCTGACGTAGTGGTCCCAAGCCACTGCATCCGCGGCGGTCATCCGGTGAACGGCGAGCGACAGCTTCATGGCCTGTGCGATCGATGCCGGATCCAATTCGATTCCTCGGGCATGGATGGGGAGCGTGCGGCGGTGTATTGTGTCGCCACGAACAAGGCGAACAGCAGCCACACTTGGAACGGGTCATTCTTGTCGCATCGGTACCCGATCTTCGTCTGATCGACGATGAAGACGAGGAGCTGTGCTCTCACGATGATTAGGCACGCGCTCCCATAGCTCGCGTGGCGGAGATTGTCGACATATACATGCACCGAGGCCGCAGCCGACATCCAAAATGCGTCGTACGGACACCGTCTGGGCAGCTTCATCGTCGCTTCGAAGCGACGTACCAAGCATGAAAACCTCATGGGCAAGCCACAAGATTCCGCTGTGGGCTGGAGCGCTATAGTAAGCGTCGAACCCAGGGGCCCTGCGGTGAAGTCAGGCTTTGTCCTCACCCATAGCGCCTACCAGCTGGTCCATGCGAGTGAAGGCGAACTCATCCAATAGACGGGCGAGCTTGGATCGAGCGCCTGCGATACCCCTATAGGTGATGAACCCGTCGACCCAGCGAAGGTGCTGCTTGGGGGTCTCAGGATCACATTCCCAAGGATGACAGTAGATGACGAACGGCCGCTCCCGACCGATGCGACGCAGCGCCCAGACGACGAGCTGATAGGGAAAGATACGCAGATAGAAGCCGCCCGACACAGGAACCTTGCAGCCCCACAAGGCCATAACCGAGAGGGGAAACTCCAAGACAGGCCCCTGCTCCGAGTGCCGTGTCAGATCGACAGGGTCGGGTCGATACGGAGAAAGCGGCGCTCCCGCCACTCCATAGACGTGGTTCTTGAACGGGAAAATCGAACTGTCGTAGGTGAACCCCTCATCGCCAAGAACTTGCAGCGCCCACGCCGTTCGTTGGTCCAGCGAGAACGTCGGTGCTCTGTATCCACGTACGCGGATTGCGGGATCGATGGCGGCCAAAACCGCCCTAAAGTCCCGCAGTTCTTTCTGCAATGCCTCAGCATCGAGCCGCCATAACGGAATGTGGGTCATACCATGGCAAGCGATCTCATGCCCTGCGCCATGAAGCTCTCGGACCAACCCAGGGTGGGCCAAGGCAACCTCGCCGAGTAGAAAAAAAGTTGCCTTGATACTCCTCGCGGATAGGAGCTCCAGCAACGGATCGAGCGCATTGCGGAGTTGATCAGAGCGCTTGCTTTCAGGTACGTGATCCCGCACGAGTTCGGGATGAAACCAGTCTTCCACGTCGATCGTGAGCGCGTGCCGGCCGCACCAAGCCGGCGCTTGATCTGCTGTGACCTTCTTGTACTCGAACATTCCTCGATCCTGCCCCTTGCCGCGCTTTTCGTCGGCACGTTAGCTCGGCAATTCCGGCGGTCTCTTGGATTACCTCACAATGAAGTACAGGCCCGAACCGATCAGCACCATACCAGCCACGTAATTGGGCCCAATAAACTCACCGAACAGCCACCAGCCCAACAGGGGAACTATACCGAACGCCAGTGCGTTGAAGGGAAAGGCGCGGCTTAGCGGTACCTCGCTTAGCAGATATACCCAAAGAACGGTTGCCACACCGTAGATCACCAAGGCTAATATCATCTGCCAAGACACCATTGATAGAATGAAATAAACTATCCCAGAAGCTTTGTCAACTTTTTCAGCCGCGAGCTTGAACAAAATCTGCCCCACGCACAACAAAAAGACAGTAGCACTCAAAGACAGAGCGTGCACTCCACCCATAACGATTCATCTCTCCAGTTGCTTCGGATAGAATGGCGATGATAGAGCAATCTGTCTCGTCAGGATCGTGATCTTCCGCTGCAGTTGAACCATCTTTAAGTAAAATAGAAGGAGAATCGTCAACGTAACAACTACCCAGAAATACATCAAGAGATCGGCCCCGCGGCCTACACCAACTAAATTCGCAATCTGGGTAGTGACGTTGTCAAACCAAACGAATGATGCGCCTATACACAGGCTAATGAGAACTGCCCAGCGCAGAGCATTACCCGATACCTGCTGAACCACCGCGTAAAACATCAAGATGACCAAGGGAATTGTCAGGATTATCTTAATAATCATCGCACCAACCTCGCCAACGTGAGATCAGTCAATATTCGGAATACGCCGCCGATCTTCTGTCCTTTGCTCCGAGAATAAGAAGAGTAAGATACGGTATTCGGCACCTCCCGATATTTCAGATGAAGCTTTGCCACCTGGTTTATAATCTCAGAAGCATGCGCCATCCGGTCCTGCACGATGTGGAGTTGGCGTGCTGCCTCACCCGTCATCACTCGAAGCCCGTTGTGGGTGTCGGTGAGCCGCAGACCCGACGTTAAAGTGGTGAACCACACGGCCGCCTTGAGAACGAGCCTGCGAATAACCGGCAAGTTCTCTGTCATCCCCAGAAAGCGGCTACCAAGCACAATGTCAAGTCGGCTGTCCCGGAGAACGGCCAGCATTCGCGACAGATCTGCCGCGTGATGTTGCCCGTCGGCGTCGAAGGTCGCGATGTAGGCCGCGCCTCGAACTCAGGGCGAAGATGATGCCGGTTTGAAGCGCCGCGCCCTGACCAAGGTTGACCGGGTGCCGGAGCACCACCCCACCAGCCTGGAGGGCTGCCATCCAGGTATCATCGGCCGACCCGTCATCTACGACAACAACGTTGGGGAAGGCTGCTACCAAGCTTTTCACCACAGAGCCGATCACCGTACCTTCGCAAAAGGCAGGCACGACGACCCAGGTCCGTGCGAGTCCGCCCGGACCAGCGGAAGCTGGCTCGGATGCATCGCATCTTGGGGACTCCTGGGCCATCGCCGCTGGGGCTACCGCTTGACATTCACCAACCGTCATCCCTAGTAAACCGAGCGTAAAGCATCTTTGCCACTCTGGCAAGGGAACGTATGGCTTCAGGGTCAGTGAGAAAGCGAGGTCTCCTGGGCTGTGCGGGAAAGGTAGGCGGCCGGGGTGAGGTCGCGCAAGGCGCCGTGGGGTCGATCGTGGTTGTAGAGATGAGCGAAGCTGTCGATCCGGCGGTTCAGGTCGGCGAGCCGGGGGGGAGATCGTAGCAGGCGTTGAACTCGTAACGCCAGGCGCCGTTGGCGCGCTCGACGGCGCCGTTGAGCTCGGGGGACTTGGACGGCAGGACGAACAGCCGGATGCCCTTGGCCGCAAGGTGGTCTCGAAGGCGGCGATGAACTCGGAACCGCCGTCGACCTGGATCGCCTGGACCGGGGAGGGGAACGCGTCGACCAGGTGGTCGAGGAAAAGGGCTTAGCTGGTAGCGCGGCGGCAGGCATGGGCAATGCTGAAGTGGGCGACCGGATCGTAGGCGATGAACTGCTTGAGGCTGCGCTCGCCGGTGGGGTTGACGGTGAGCGTGTCGACCTGGATCAGGGCGCTGGGCGTTTTGGCCTTGAAGCCCTCGGGCAGGCGCAGCGCGTGGCGCCTCGCGGGGCCGCGGCGGCGGCCGAGCTGACGGCGGACGTGCGGCGCCGGCTCAACGACGCCACGCGCGATCAGCGCCTTGAGGATGCGGCCCACGGTGCCGTCGGAGACGGCATGGCCTTCGGCGCGCAGCAGCGGCCCGAGCTTGGCTTTGCCCCAACATCGGGAAGTCGTGACGCAGGCGCTCGAGCGCGCGCACCGTGGCCGATGGCCAGCGCGGCTGACGCCTGTGCCTGGGCGCCCGCGAGCGCGATACGGGCTGCCTGGCCCAGCGGCACAGCGTGCTCGCCGGCACGCCGACCGCGGCGGCGGCCTGCAGGGCCTTGAGCCCGGCGGCGCGGGGCGCCCCGCCAGCGCCGCAGCGCATCGCGCCTGGCCGGTTCGCCGTCCTGGGGGCGTGCGGCCAGGCGCGACGCCAGCCGGGCCGCCTGATAGACTTGGCGCCGCAGGCCGAAAACCTGCATGGGGATCTCCTTGCGCGTGGCGTTGTCGTGACCCACAGCCTCGGAGATCCCCGCCCCCTCATCCAGAGGGCTCTCTCACATCTCTCTGAACTCGGTCAGGAACACCGCGGATGAAGCAGGCGATGGGCGGCTTGGCGAAAACCCGATCGGACTTGGCGCTCTGGACGCTGTTTTTGCTCGTGGTGATCGCCATCCTCATGCGGTTGCCCGGTCAGTTCTATCCCGTGACCCTTCACTATGACGAGGGGCACGACATCTGGAGGGCGATAGGCTGTTTTCCACCATGCGGCGGTGCCTCGCAACCCTTCCTCAACCGCTATCTTATCTTCGTCGCCGAAGGCTCCTACTTCGTTATGGGCTTGGCGACCGGGGTATTCCATAGCGTTGCCGACCTGAAGGAGGCCTTTAGAGCCGATCCCCGCAGCCTCCTTTTTGCCGGCCGATTGGTCTCCTTGGTTGCGGGTGTCGCGACGGTTCCATTAACCTACCTGCTAGGCAGGCGCGTTTGGGACCCGGCAGTGGGCCTCGGAGGCGCTATGCTGGTCGCGGTCTCGCCCCAGCTGGTCATTGTCTCCAACAACCTCCGCGGCTGGTCACTGAGCACCTGTCTGGCGACTCTGGCTCTGCTTCTTATGACACGTGCAATCACATCGACCCGGCGGCGCGACGTGCTCGGAGCGGGGGCAGCTGTGGGAGCAGCCGTGGCCGCGGTCTACGCGCTCGCGCTGTTGCTCTTCCCCGCGGTGCTCGCTCTACTTCTTCGTGATCGAGCACTGAGAGTGAGGCGCGCCGAGCGGCTGCCCTGGGTCGCCGACCTCGCGACGGCCGCAGCGGCCGGTGGCGTCACCTTTTTGATCCTCAACTTTGGCGGTGTCTGGCACTGGCACCAAGGGCTTGATGAGCTTTCCGAGCTCGTCAGGCATGAATCCGCCTTCGGATCCAACGTGGATTACATCACGAATGTATCCTGGTACTTTGCATCCCTATTTGAACCCTACGGGCTGGGGTCGGTGTTGGCGAGCCTGGCTCTCATCGGCTTTATCTGGACATCTTGGCATAGACGACCGATTGCCTGGGTACCATTGAGCTTCGCTGCCGCGGTTCTCGTGATCCAACCTTTGTTCCTATTCTTCTGGGCGAGCAGATACGTTGCGCCTGCATATCCGGTTTTGCTGCTCGCGGCGAGCGCACCCATTGTGGCTGCGGGTCGATACATCGCCAACCGTTCCCCTCGGACATCTTGGTCAAATGCGTCGGCCGTGGCCACGACATTGGCGCTACTAGCAACGGCGGCCGCTAATCTCAAAGCATTCCTGACGTATGAGGAAGCATTGCTGAGGCCGCCAACCCGCGAGTTAGCCAGAGAGTGGATCGAAAGCAAGATTCCCCAAGGAACTAAGTTGGCACTTAACATCCAATATATCAGCCCCGTTTTGCTGAATTGTGCCGACTTGGTAGCTTTCCATTCACAGCGCCGTGACACGCGTCCATGTTATGATGTCGCATACCTGCCTCTGTCGAAGCTAGGCGACATAACCGTCAAGCAAGCAACTGACAACGCTCGGCGCGCCTTAGCTGAGCTCGTAGATAATGGCCTGAAATACGTAGTCTATACTGATGAGGTGCCGTCCGTGACAAGAGGTCGCCTCGATTTGCCAGACTGGATGAGTACGTTGTTGGATAGCAAATATGAACTTGTAGCAGAGTTCTTTTATAACGATTTGACATCACTTCCGGACGACACGGCCACTGTCGATCCGAAAGTGAAGATTTACCGCGTCGAGGCCACCACACAGCCGGATTAGGCGGACACCTCGAAGAGTCGGCCTTTTACGAATCGGGGCCGGTGAGAGGGTTGATAGTGGGAGCCCGAGGGCAATCTCGGGGTCATTCTGCCCATGTAGGGCAGGATCTGGGGAGGTGGCTCAACATTGAGGCGGCGCCCGGGGTGGTCACCGTGGTGGCGGTGTGGATACTGGATTCGGTTGCCTGCTCCGAGAAGGAGATCGGCGCGCCACGCGGAGACCTCGAAGAACTGGGTTTTCTGGGCTGATTGAGGCCGGTGAGAGGGCTGATCATGGCGACGTTGTGATGGGAAGGTGGTGATTTGCCTATCGGCGATATTGACCGGTAATTCTTGCGCTCTTCGGTTGAAATCAGGCGGGCTGCGGCCGCAGTTCGAGCCAGGTCAGCCGGCGCATGTTGGTGACCAGGTTGGCAAGCCCGAGCTTGGTCGTCGCCCGCGCCAGGCCGACCGTGCGGATGAGCAGGCCAAGGCGGCATTTCTGGGTCGCGAACACGTGCTCGACCGCGACCCCGGACCCGCGCCCGGGTGGCGTTGCCGCGGGCGATGTGGGCTGGCATCGGCCGGCCGCGCGGCTTGGCGCGCTGGAACTGGGGCACCGGGGCACCAGCCCGCGCCGCGCCAGCAGCGCGACGTTGGCCGCCGAGCGATAGGCGGTGTCGGCCCAGACCGGGCTCGCGGTGTTGTCGGGATCGAGCAGCCGGCCGAGCTGGCCGCCGTCGTGGGTCGCGGCGTCGGTGACCGTGAAGCCGCGGATGAAGCCGTACCGGCGGTCGATCCCGAGGTGGTTCTTGTAGCCAAACATCGGGATCAGGAGCTCGGTCCGCGGCCGGCGCGCCTCGACCACGGTCGCATCCACGATCTGGCCGGCCATCGCAAGGTAGCCGGCAGCACGCAACGCGGCATCGAACCCCGCGAACAGACGCTCGACCGCGCCGGCCTGGGTCAGCTGCTCGCGGTATAGCCAGACCGTCTTGGCGTCCGGCACCCGGTCCTCGAGCGCGAGCCCGAGGAAGCGCATCAACGACAGCCGGTCCCGGATCTGATACTCGGTCTGGTCATCGGAGAGCGTGTACAGCGTCTGCAGCACCAGGACCTTGAACATCAGCACCGTGTCGTAGGGCGGCCGGCCGCCCTTGGTCCGGTCCGAGCGCGCCAGCGCCGCGTCCAGCTCGTCCCGGAACAGCTCGAAGTCGACCACCAGCGCCAGCCGCTCGAGGGGGTCGCCCGCTGCCGACAACGCCCCATACCGCCGATCCACATCGAAGAACCCCGGCTGCCCCGCCATCAGCACCGCTCCGCTGTCATCCGCCGCGGATGCATCACATCCACCCCGCAGCCGCCAGGGTTTTTCGAGGTCTCCGAGTGTCGGCCGCAGCCGTTGCGGAACTGCACCACCTGCTGATCGCAGACGATGCTCTCTGGACAGCGCCAACGTCGTCAAGGAGGATCGCGATGAGACCGCCCAAAGAGGCAGGGGAATTGCACAAGAAATTTGTTGAATCTTTTTATGTAGAAAGATGCTTCTGATCTTGCCGTCTCGGTTGCAGAGGAGGACGGCATGGAGTGGTTTCGGGCCTGTTTTGCCGAGCTCGAGGACCCGCGGACCGGCAACGCCCAGCGGCACGAACTCGATGAGATCGTGATGATCGCGTTGCTCGCGACCGTGTGCGGTGCCGAAGGCTGTGTGGACATGGCGCTGTTCGGGCGGAGCAAGGAGCCGCTGCTGCGGCGGTTTCTGCGATTGCCGGGCGGGATTCCGAGCCACGACACCTTCTCGCGGATCTTTCGGCTGCTCGATCCCCTGGGCTTCGAAGCCAGTTTTGCGCGCTACCTCGCGGCCCTGTCGGAACGGGTCCAAGGCGTGGTCGCGCTCGACGGCAAGACGGCGCGCCGCTCGTTCGACCGCCAGCAGGGCCGCGCGCCACTGCATCTGAGCAGCGCCTGGGCGTGCGAGACGCGCCTGGTGCTGGGCCAGCTGCGGGTCGACGGCAAGTCGAACGAGATCCCGGCCGTGCCGGAGCTGCTCGCCCTGCTGGCGGTGGACGGCTGCATCGTCACCGCCGACGCGATGCACGCCCAGAAGGCCACGGCGCAGGCGATCCTCGATCGCGGCGGCGACGATGTGCTGGCGCTCAAGGCCAACCGGCCGGCGCTGTTCGAGGACGTGCGCCTGCTCCTCGACGACCCCGCGGCCGCGGCGGACGAGGTCGCCAGCACCACCGACGGCGACCATGGTCGGATCGAGACCCGTCGCGCCGCGATCATCCACGACGTCGCCTGGCTCGCCGAAACCCACGGCTTTCCCGGGCTCAAGGCGATCGGCAAGGTCACCGCGACGCGCGCGCACAACGGCCGGGCGACCACCGCGACGCGCTACTATCTGCTCTCCCGGCGGCTCACCGCCGCGCGCTTCCTCGAGGTCGTGCGCACCCACTGGCAGATCGAAAACTGTTTGCACTGGGTGCTGGACGTGGTCCTGGACGAGGGCCAGGCCCGCGCGCGCAAGGATCACGCGCCCGAAAACCTCGCCCGCCTGCGCCGCTTCGCCCTCAACGTCCTGCGCGCCAACCGCAACCACGGCTCGACCCGCGGCAAGATCAAACGCGCCGGTTGGGACGACGCCTTCCTCCTCAACCTCCTCGCTTCCGTGTCGGCGAAGACGAACTCGTCGATCTCCTTGGCGAAGGGCAGCTTGGCGATGGTGAGCTAATACCTCATCGAGCGCGCCTGCTTCTCGCTGATCTCGGCGGTGAGCAGGTCGCCGATGATCCGCTGTGGCTCGTGCTGACGCTTCACGGCCGTGGCGACGATTTCGTCGTAGGCCGCCTTCATGCCAAAGAGCTTGAGCCCGCCCATGGCGGCGAGGATCTCGGAACGCTCCATCAGATGGCCCTCCTGAGGGTGTCATAGCGGGCGCAGTCGGCCGCGGGCTCGCAGTGCAACCGGAGCGTGTCGGGCGTCGTGATCGTCAGAGGCAGTCCCGGCTCGCGCCGCCGCGCCAGGATGTTGAGGATGACATCGGCGGAATGGACGCCCTCGCCGAGCGCCTCGGCGCAGGCCGCCTCGACCGCGGCGAGGCCGTCGGTCAGCACCGCGCTCAAGATGTCGACCATCTGACGGTCGCCACCGGGCGCGGCACGGAGCTTGCGGCGCACGCGCTCGAGCGATGCCGGCAACACCCAGTCCTTGAACGGCGCCCCGTTCCTGAGCGCGCCCGGCTTGCGGGCCAGCACCGGCACGTAGTGCCAGGGATCATACACGGTCTGGCCGCGACCGAAGACGCGGCGCTGCTCGCCGGCGACGCGGCCGTCCCGGCGCAGCTCGATCCGCTCGGCGTAGGCTCGGATCTCGACCGGTCGGCCGATGGCGCGATGGCGCTCGCCAGGACCGAGTATTTGTTGTTATCGAAGCGGACCAGGCAGGTCTTCGAGACCGTGGCGGGAATGGCGTGGAAGGCGTCGAACGGCCCGGCATAGGGCACCAGGTTGGCCCGCTCGGCCTCGAACATCTCCCAGACCGTGCGGTCGCGGACCTCGGGATGTGGCTGCGCCTTGGCACCGGCGACGCACCGGTCGAGCAGCCAGGCGTTGAGCTCCTCGTAGCTCTTGAACCGCAGTCTGGGCGTGAACAGCCGCTGCCGGGCGACGCCGACCTGGTTCTCGACCTGGCCCTTCTCCCAGCCCGCGCCTGGGCTGCACGCGACCGGCTCGACCAGGTAGTGCGCGCACATCTGCAGGAAGCGGCGGTTGTAGGTGCGCTCCTTGCCGACAAAGACCGTGTCCACGGCGGTCTTCATGTTGTCGTAGTTCTGTGCCGCTCGGCGTTATGTGGCCAGAGGTTGTCTTGTCCATCGATCATGCCGCTCGGCGGCGCCGTCTGGCCACATATCGTTCAGAGCGAGGCAAGCCAGTCGAGCAGGGCAGTGTCGTCGCGCCATACGAGTTTTCGGGGGAACGCCGCCGAGGTGGTGGTTGGCGGCGCGCAGGCCCGCAGTGCCGCCTCTTTCGAGCGGATGTTGATCTCGGCATAGCGATTGGTCGTGTCGAGGCTGACGTGGCCGAGCCAGCTGCGGATCACGTTGACCTCGACGCCAGCCTCGAGCAGATGCACCGCTGTGGTATGGCGAAGCACGAAGCACGTGCGGCGACAACGGCACGAAGGCCGCAGCCGTCGCCGCGTTCTCCCGGCGCCGCCACGACGCCGCGTAGCGGCGCACCGCATCGTAGCCACCGACATAGCCGAGCCGCCGCAGGTCCTCGAAGATCCGCATCAGCGTCAGCCGTTCCCGGCTGGGTCGCGCCGCGTTCACCGTTAGAGCAGGTGTTCCAGCTCTGCGCGCTAGGGCCCCAACCGCGGCTGCGGCTGGACCGTGCGCTCGTATGCGAACGCCGTCGCCCCCGACCGCAGGATCTTGCGCACCGTGTTCCGCGACACGTGCAGATCGCGCATGATCTCTTTGATCGTCTTGCCGCGCACGAAGTGCTCGCGGCGAACCCGCGCGATCGTATCCACGCCCTTCATCCCCCACCCACCCGTCCCGGAACACGGACGGGTGGTCTCACGACAACTGGGGGATGGGGTCAAATTTGTGCGCCGATTCCCCCGCTCAGGGGGTCAACATTCCACGCCGATCCACACCCCGAGATGCATAGCTACTTGAGAGATACTATGGCCGCCCCGGGGCCCGAGCCCTTTGACGATCGCCGTCTCGTCCGGGCTCAGTCGCGTCCGGCGCGTCTCGACCACGGTCGCATCCACGATGGCCGGCACCGAGTATTAGGGCGTGTTAACCCTATGCAAGGAGGGTGATTTCGGGTAGGTTTATCGGATGATGAAGCTGACCGAAGACCAGTATGAGCTGATCCGTCCGTTGATGCCAGTGCAACGCAGCAACGTGCAGATCGCCAATCTCGATGTCATCAATGCAGTGCTCTATGTCGCCGAGCACGGCTGTAAATGGCGAGGGCTGCCAGAGCGCTTCGGAAACTGGCACACCAGTTACACGCGTTTGAAGCGGTGGGCGGAAAAGGGGGTGCTGGGCCGATTGTTTCAGGCTTTGCAAGAACATCGCCTGATCCACATCCGCGTGGAGTGCGTCGGCTTGGACAGCACCAGCGTGAAGGTTCACCCCGATGGCACGGGTGCGCTAAAAAAAACGGCCCGCGAGCGATCGGCAAGTCCCGCGGGGGTTGGAACACCAAGATTTCATCTGGTTGCCGCGGATGATCGAACGGCCCTAACTTTTGCCCTATCGCCCGGACGGGCCCACGATGCCGTCGAAGGGCGCAAGCTGCTGACCGACTGGCAGCGGCGGCCCGCTGGCGTGGCGATCGTGATGGACCGTGCCTATGAAGGCGACGAGACCCGGCAACTGGTGCTGGAGCTCGGCTTCGAACCGGTCGTGCCGCCCAAGTCCAACCGCCTCTACCCCTGGCCTTACGACCGCAGCCTCTATCGCAGGCGCAACGAGATCGAGCGCCTGTTCCGCAGGCTCAAGGGCTTTCGCCGCATCTTCTCCCGTTTCGAGAAGCTCGAATTCATGTTCACCGCCTTCATCCATTTCGCCCTGATCATCGACATGCTTTGTGTTAACACGCCCTAGTAAGCTCATAAGCTTCGAGTGGACGCCGCGCCCGGCTCCGGCGCGCCAAGAACGGTGGGCACCCGGTAACGCACGTGAGCCCGAGGGCAATCCCGCGGCGACAGGCTATCGGCGCAGCACCACTCTCGGCCGCGCTCGCTGTCAATGCCTTCGAAATCCGCGTGGATCCGCTCGGCCAGGAACACGTGGGCGCGGATCGCCCAAATCAACCATCTGCGCGCTCATCGCGAGGTGGCCGGCTCCCGCAGGCGGGCATCGAACATAGCCAGCCGGTTCGGCTTGGCTTGTGCTCCTCAGGTTCGTCGAACAGTCCATAGCTTGCGCCGAATTTCTTAAGGTACTCGGCAATCACCTGAGCGATCAAGCGGTAGCCATTCGCATTGGGGTGGCCATCGATCTCATAGAACAGGGGCATCGCGTCGCGTGCGTGGCTCTGGAGAGCCGGCGTGAGATCAAGAAAATCGATGCCTCGCTCCGTCAGGGCCACTCTGAAACTCGCGGCCAGAGGCGGTGCCAGCTTCCCAACCCGCGGCAGATAGACCTCCTCCTTCGTCGGCATGAGAAGTACCAGGAAGTGGCCACCCTGCTGACGGGTGACGGCGCGCGCCCGCTCGACCGTAGCCATCACTAACTCAAACGTCGGGTCGCTGGGATGAGCCAGCTCCAGGTCTGACCGGAGGAGCCTAGGCGGGAGCTCTACGCGGCGGCCGTCCGCGAAATTGATCGTGACGCCGCCGGTCGAGGCGGTCAACGACTCTCGGACCCCGCGAAGAAACGTGACCACTCGGCTGGCATCAAGGAGCTGCCGCCAAGCTCCCGATGCATTCGTCCGGCTGTTATGCTTCTGCCACTCCGGGTAGGTCAGGTCGGTATCTGCATCGACCCACTGTTGGAAGCTTTTAGCGCCCGAAAGATCGTTGCCGGAGAACAGCATGAACAGGACGAGCTTGGGGTGAAGATAGAGGCCGAAGGACTCGAGCACTCGAAGATATTGCTGCGGTGCCGCTCCAATCAGCCCCAGGTTGATGATCTTGGTGGTCGGCAAGGCCTTGGCTACAAGGCGTGGCCAAGCCTCCTCGTCGTCTACGCCGTAGCCGAACGCCATCGAATCGCCGACTATGACCACATCCGCCTGCTTTGGCCAAGGCGACGGGTTGCGGAACCCGTGCTCATCGGTGTGAAACGTGAAATCGAAGTCGCCTCGGCTGAGCCGCCCTACGAAGTTGGGTCGAAAGCGGAACCCCAAGCGGGGATCCGGAACCGTCATGGCCTGGTCGGTTCCCGACTGGCCAAGTTCCTTCCAGTGTAGCCGGAGCTGCGCTTCCTCATCTAGAAATTGAGGAAACGACCGGAAGAACACTTCGGCTCCGCCCAAAGAGACGACCAACGCGGCGACCATCAGACCCAAATTCGTCAGTACCGACTTGGCGATTGCACGACGGGTGCGCTTGAGGAGCAATAAGTTCATATCACGAGGCAGCGCCAGCTGTCGTTGCTCTGAAGGTTGTCCATCCGAGACAGGGGGGTTGAACCTGTGGTTGCGAGGCCTGAAACAGCTGCCCCGGGAGCCTCGGATGAACGCCCACAAGCATACACGCATGACTGTCCATGGTCGAGTCCTTGCGGTCCCCGGTGACGTATAGGAGTTTGTGTCAGAGGCGGGAGGGGGTACTCCCCGGCGGAGTTGATGAGACCCGCAAGATGGAGCACCGCCGATGCCGCAGACTGCGACGATCAAGAGCTTACCAGCAGCGTTCCGCATGATGAAGGCCATGCAGGCGGAAGACGTCGAATGGGGCGAGGACTACCGGCTGGCCGCCCGCCAGGCGCTGGCCGAGCTGCTCGAGGGCCGCATGGCCGCGACCATCGACCGGCACCTCGAGCGCATCGCCGAGCTTGGCCAAGCGGATCGCCGCAACGGCTGCTACCGGCGCTGGCTGCTGACCGAGCTCGGCATGATCGAGCTCCACGTGCCGCGCACCCGCACCTTCAGCGCACTCAAGGTGGTGCGGGCCTACGCCAGGCGCGCGAAGGACGTCGGCCGGATGATCCTGGCGTGCTTCGTCCTCGGGCTCTCGACCCGCAAGGTGGCGCTAGCGCTGTCGCCAGTGCTCGGCCGGCCGGTCAGCCCCGCCACGGTGAGTCGGGTGGCCAGGCAGTTGGATGGCGCCGTCGCGGCCTTCCATCGCCGCCCGCTCAAGGATCAGTACCGCGTCCTGGTGCTCGATGGCGTGGTGCTCCGGCGCAAAACCGGGGCCGGCGCGCTCGCAAGGCCGGTGCTGGTGGCGCTCGGGCTGCGCCCCGACGGTAGGAAGGAGATAATCGACTTTCGCTTGGCCAGCGCCGAGAGCGCCGCCCAATGGGAGCAGTTCCTCAGCGATCTGGTGCGCCGCGGCCTCGTCGGCGAGCGCCTGGAGATGCTGTGCGTGGATGGCGGGGCTGGCCTCCTCGCCGCCTTGCCCACGGCCTATCCGGAGGTGCCGGTGCAGCGCTGCTGGGCGCACAAGATCCGCAACGTCTTGAACAAGGTCAAAGTGGCCGACCAAGCCGAGGTCAAGTCCGAGTTGCACCGCATCATGAACGCCCGGACCCTGCCCGCGGCCTGGTCTGCCGCGCGCCGCTTCGCCGACCGCTGGGAGACCATCTATCCCAAGGCTGTGGCGTGCCTGCGCGCCGCCCTCGCCGGTCTCCTCACCTGCTTCCGCTATCCGACCGTCGCGGAGCGCAAGGTGGTCCGCACCACGAACGCGATCGAGCGGCGCTTCCGCGAGGTCCGCCGCCGCACCCGACCGATGGGCACCTTCCAGGACAACACTTCTATGGACCGCATCCTGTTCGCCGTCTTCATCCACAAAAACCGCAACCAGGGCCTCGCCACCCCCTTCGTCCTGACACAAACCTCTTGACGTTACCACTATGACGTCGTCCCAACCAATGCTGATGGATCGCCCTTCACCCCATCAAGCAGACGACCACACCGGCACCGGCAAGGGGTGGCGGCGCGCCGCCTTCCTGCTCTTCAGCCGCTGCCACGGCGAATGCCCCGGGGTTGCTCATATTGCTATAGGTGGTCGCGACGCAGCCGTCGGAAGGCTGGCCATGCGAGATGGTTACCGGTTAACCCGCCCCTACGTCGTGATCTGGATCGCGGACTCGACCACTCCACCCAGGTCGGGTGCACGCCGTGGGGCCGATCACACGACAGCTCGCTGAGAAGGCATTCGAAGCTACCCCATCAGGAAGGTGACCACGCCGGTGCTGGTCGAGGGGGGCGTCGTGGGTGGCGCGCTGCCAAAGAGCGCCGGCACCTCGCCCCACGGGCGCAGGAAGCCGAACGGATCGGCGTGCCAGCGCCGCACCATGGCGGGGGTCCAGGATGAGGCGAAGCACGCGATGAGCGCGATGTCGCCGTTGAAGTCCTGCGACGTCGAGAAGCCCCAGCCCCAGCGGTAGATGCCGAACAAGGCGCTGCTGTTGGTCGCCGCCGCGGTGCTTGAGGTACGTGAGAAGCCGTCCACGTACAGCTCGAGGCGTCCCGGTCGCCATGTCCCGACGATCGTCGACCGGGTGGTATCGTTCACGATCGCGACGGACGACGTGATGGTGACCGTGCCGCCGCCACTGGCCTGGTGACGCAGGTTCGGCGTGGTGCCGGATGTAAGGAACAGAATGTGATCGGCGGTGCTGGAAGTGCCCGACCGGTACAGGTGCTTGGTTCCTGTGCCGCCCGATCGGCCTTTGATCAGCAGAGCGATCGTGTAGGGCTCCTTCTGCTCCCAGGCGGCGAAGCTTGGGTTGCTGCCGGCGAGGGCTTCGATCTCGGCCCCGTTGTCCGTGGGAATGCTGACACCCGGGCCGTGGCGGGTTCGCATGGCCGCGGCGCCGGTGTTCAGCTGCCACGTCCTCGCCGCCCTGCGCGCCTGCGCGAGACGGACATACCGCTGCGCAGCGCCCGCGCCGGCGTGCTCCCACAAAGGCAGGATGAAGCGCGGCCGCGTGTGCCAGACCCAGCGCTGATTTGGATCGACGGCGCCGGCGTGGATCGGCCACCGCGGCGGCTTGGGCCAAAGGGGCGAGATCGCCATTACGCGTTGACGCCGTCCTTGCGCAGGCTCAGGTCGGCGCTGGTGATCGTGTCCGTGGACCCGGATCGGCGCACGCCGACCCGGAACCTGTAGACCCCCGTCACCAGGAAGCTGATGCGGTTCGGGTCGGTGGCGTTCTCGATCAGGAACTCCATCATCGGGATCAGGTCCCAGACCTCGGAGGCATCGTCGAGCGTGGTGTAGACCGCCACGATCGCGTGGTCGGTCGGGGAACCTGGAAAATCGACCGACACCTGCAGGTGCGCGGTCTCGCGCGGGTTGAGCGTCGGGACCTGGTCGAAGAACTGCTCGGTCGTGATGCCGGTAAGCTGGGCGGCCGCCGTGTCTGAACCCCAGGCCATGGTCAGGTCCTCTTGCCGAGAAAGGTGATCGAGAGATCCGCGAGCGTGGCATCCGCCGGGTCCTCGTTGATGATCGCCAACCGGTCGCCCGCCGCGAAGGTCTCGGCACCGCTACCGCCTGTGGCAAAGGTGCCCGCGGACGCGCCGGTCCCGAAGGTGATCGTGCCGATCGGAGAGCCGTTCCTGTGGACGTCGAGCACGATCTCGGCGGTCGCACTCACCCCGGCATAGGCGCGCGCGCCGGCAAAGTCGTCGGCGAAGCTGACCGCGCGGGTCAGCACCACCTGGGCCATCAGGGCGCCGTTGCCGTGGCTGCCCGGGATGAACATGCCCACGTCGTAGGGGCTGTCCTCGTTGACCCAGCTCGAGCCGTTGAACCGCAGCATCTGCCCGGACGCGGCGGCGGAAATCACGACATCGCCGATGTCGTCGATCGTGGCGACCAGACCCGCGATGGTAACGTCAAGAGTTGTGTGTCAGTGGGAAGGGGGTAGCGATTCCCTGGTTGAGGTTTTCGTGGGTGAAGACGGCGAACAGGATGCGGTCCATGGAGGTCTTGTCCTGGAAGGTGCCCATTGGGCGGGTGCGGCGGCGGACCTCGCGGAAGCGGCGCTCGATCGCGTTGGTGGTGCGCACCGCCTTGCGCTCGGCGCGGGTCGGGTAGCGCCAGCAGGTGAGCAGATCGTCGAGGTCGGCGCGCAGGCAGGCGACCGCCTTGGGGCAGAGGTCCTGCCAGCGGTCGGCGAAGCGGCGGGCGGCGGACCAGGCGGCCGGCAAGGTCGAGGCCTTCATGATCCGATGCAGGTCCGCCTGGATGGCCGGTTGGTCGGGCTTGCGCACCTTGTTCAGCACGTTGCGGATCTTGTGCGCCCAACATCTCTGCACGGGGAGGCCAGGAAACGCCGTCGGCAGGGCGGCGAGCAGGCCCGCGCCGCCGTCGACGCAGAGCCTCTCGAGGTGCTCGCCGGTCAGCCCGCGGCGGATCAGATCGCCGAGGAACAGCTGCCACTGGGCGGCGCTCTCGGCGGTCGCGAGGCGAAAGTCGATGACCTCCTTCTTGCCGTCGGGACGCAGGCCGAGCGCCACCAGCACCGGCCTGGCCAGGGCGCCGGCGCCGGTCTTGCGCTTGAGCACGACACCATCCAGGACCAGCACCCGATACTGGTCCTGCAGCGGCCGCTGGTGAAAGGCGACGACCGCCGCGTCCAGCTGCCTGGCGACCTGGCTGACGGTGCCCGGGCTGACCGGCTGCCCGAGGACGGGCAACAGCGCTCTCGCCACCTTGCGCGTCGACAGGCCGAGGGCGAAGCAGGCCAGGATCATCCGGTCGACGTCGCGCACCCGGCGGGCGTAGGCGCGGACCACCCTGAGCGCGCTGAACGTCCGCGTGCGCGGCACCGCCAGCTCGATCGCGCCGGGCTCGGTCAGCAGCCAGCGCCGGTAGCAGCCGTTGCGCCGGTCGGCCAGACCACGTTCGGCGATGCGCTCGAGGTGCCGGTCGATGGTCGCGGCCATGCGGCCCTCGAGCAGCTCGGCCAGCGCCTGGCGGGCGGCCAGCCGGTAGTCCTCGCCCCATTCGACGTCTTCCGCCTGCATGGCCTTCATCATGCGGAACGGAACGCTGCTGGTAAGCTCTTGATCGTCGCAGTCTGCGGCATCGGCGGTGCTCCATCTTGCGGGTCTCATCAACTCCGCCGGGGAGTACCCCCTCCCGCCTCTGACACAAACTCCTATACGTCACCCCCGCGAGCTGGATGACGTTGGTGCCGTCGCAGTAGAGGATCAGGACGGCCCCGGCGCCCACCGGAATCCCGGTGCCCGCGACCGGCTTGAAGGTGACGTCCCCGGCCGTGCTGTTCCAGACGACGTAGACCTTCTTGTTGGTCGGCCAGAGCGCGCTGGCGCGTTCACATGGGCAATGGCTGGCCGACGAATTGCAGGTTGCCGACTTGCGCGGCCTTCTTGAGGACGTGGCGGAGAATGCCGGTGTCGATCATCAGCGGCTCAACCTCAAAGGGTCCTCTGTCGTGGTAAAACCCGCTCAGACCATGGCGCTGAATCTGACCTTTCACGAACTCTGCACCAATGCCACCAAGTACGGCGCCCTAGGCACGGAGAAGGGCCGCGTGGATGTGACCTGGGCTGTGGAAGATGGCAATCAGGTCCGCCTGTTGTGGAAGGAAGCCGGCGGACCTGCCACGGACCCACCGAACCAGAAAGGGTTCGGTCTTCAATTGATTGAAACCCTCTGCCCATTCGAGCTGCACGGTACAGCGAAGGTGCGCTTTGTGCCGGACGGCCTGGAGTGCGAATTGGCTTTTCCGATTGCCTAAACCCGCCCGGAACCCCGCGGGTCCCCTGGCGTTGCTACTTCAGCACCCGGCAGAATGCGCGGTCGATGGATCCTGACGTGGATAAGCCTTTCGCCGGGCGGCGACTGTTGATAGTCGAAGACGAGTTATTGATCGCGCTCGAGCTTCAACACATCGTTGAACAGCTAGTGCACAGGCGCATTCAGAGGAGTTATCTTGGCGAGGATCTGGTTGGCGGTCTTTGTCCAGGTGAACGGCGTGGGCTCAGCGTTGTGCTCGGCGATGTAGCGATGGATCGCCGCCTGGAGGTCGACCACCGAGTGGAAGGTGCCGCGCTTACGACGGCGCCGGGTCAGCGCCGAGAAGAAGGTCTCGACCGCGTTCAGCCAGGAGCCCGAGGTCGGCGTGAAATGGAAGGTCCAGCGCGGATGCCGCGCCAGCCAGGCCATGACCTTAGGGTGCTTGTGGCTGCCATAGTTGTCGAGGATCACGTGGATCACCTTGCCGGCCGGCACGGAGCCCTCGATGGCGTTGAGGAAGCGCAGGAACTCCTGGTGCCGGTGACGCTGCATGCAACGGCCGAGCACCGTGCCGTCGAGAACATTGAGAGCGGCAAACAGGGTGGTGATGCCGTTACGGATGTAGTCGTGGGTCATAGTGCCGGCCTTGCCCGGCTTGATCGGCAAACCGGGCTGGGTCCGATCCAGGGCCTGGATCTGGCTTTTCTCATCGATCGAGAGCACCAGGCTGTGCGCCGGCGGCTCGACGTACAGGCCGACGATATCCTCGAGCTTGGCGGCAAACTCGGGATCGTTGGAGCGCTTGAAGGTCCGGATGCGGTGGGGCTGCAGCCGGTGGGCCCCCCAGATCCGCTGCACCGAGCGCAGGGAGATCCCGGCGGTCTTGGCCATCGCGCGGCCGGTCCAGTGGGTCGCCTCGCCAGGCGCCTCGGCGCAGGTCAAGGCGACCACCCGCTGCACCGTAGCGTCGTCCAGGCGAGGCTTGCCCGGCTTGCGGGTCGCATCTCGGAGCAGGCCGTCGACGCCGGCTTCGGCGAAGCGCCGCTGCCAGCGCCAGACCGCCGGTCGGCCGGCCGCGGCGCGCCGGGCGATCTCGGCGACCGTCAGCCGGTCGGCCGAACCCAAGATGATCCGGGCCCGCGCCACGTGCTTCTGGGCGCGGTTGCGATCGGCCACGATCGCCTCCAAACGAGCACGATCCTCAACCGAAACCCAAGGGCAGACAACTTGTGCCATGGCCCCACCATCGCACATCTGCCGGCCCTTGTGAATCCTCTGTTTGCATCAGTGCACTAGGCGGCACTGTTGTCGGTCCTGCCGGGTCGGTGGAGGGCGCACTCCAGCTCCTGTCCGAAACTACGCCGGACGCCGCGCTGTTGGATGCCAACCTGGGAAAAGACCGGGTGACGCCCGTCGCGCAAGCGTGCCGGGACCGGAGCGTTCCTTTCGCTCTGGTGACGGGCTACGGTCGTCTGGAGCTAGACGAACCATTGCTCCAATCGGCCCCGCGGGTTCACAAGCCGTTTAATAGCCGCGCAATCCGCAAAGTACTTGCTATCGTGCTGAAAGGGGATGGTGAGGCTTAATTCCTGCATCGATACACTTGTGACAGTCTGTATAGGTCGCGCCCACGTGGCACGGTCTTCTCATTTGATGTAGCGTCGGCAAGGGTCAGAGTCGTGACGTCTGCACATCAAGATGGCCGCGATCAGTCGGTCGTGCGAAAGTGCTGGCGCCAATCAGGGACAATCACCTCGACCTTGATCGATAGACAATGCCTCGACCAGACCCGCCTCGGCTGCGGGTACGAGTTCCGAGAGCACGGCTGGATCATAGCCGCGGGCCGAAACGAGCTGGAGCGCAGCCTGCATGTTGATGCCAATCACGTGGCCGCTCGGCGCGAGCCGCAGCTGGCCCTGGCAGGCGAGCAGGACTTCCCAGACCTCGTGCTCCTGGCGGCTGATCAAGCCGTGCTCGCGGTAGGGGCAGAGCCGTCCGTCGGCGCCAGGCTCGCCCCCGGCGCAGGGGAGTCCTTCCTCCTTGCAGGTCCGGCAGTACTCGGGCCCTCCACCCGGCTGGAAGTGCCAGTGGCAGAGGGCCCTGATCCGTTTTTTGCCGCGTTCAGCAGCACCTGCCGGAGCGTGAACTCCTGGAAAAACCGCTCGCCGATGGGGTAGAGCTCCATCACCGCGGCGATGTTCTCGGGCGTCGGCGGCGCCGGCCCGCCCTCCAGCTCAACGCCCTTCCAGTCCGTGATGTGCCGCGCTGCCAGCTCGCGGATCAGCTGAGCCTGATAGAAGCCATCGCGCTCGCCCTCGGCCGATAGGTCGGGGAGTCCGTCCAGCTCCAGACCAGCCTCGGTGCGCTCCCGGGCCTGCCGCTCGATTGCCTCAACCCCCCGCCTGGCTGCGGACTGGGCCGCGGCCATGCCGGCGGTCGTCAGCGGCTTCACCGTCACCGACAGTCCATAGGGGAGCGCGATCTCGTAGGGCTCAGAACGCTGCCCAAGATCGATCATCCTTCATCCTTCGCTAACGAAGTTCACCGACAAGCCCGCCGAGGGTTGCACCGGGAGCCGGGCGCGCGCTGCGCTCGGCTCTTGTGCTTTCTGACCCACGAGGACCTCCAGCCTGGACGGCATCGGCCAGCCTCCGCAACCGCGGCATGATCCGCGTCATCGGCGCCGACGGCGGGCCCGAGCGGGTGGTCATCACCAGCGAGGGCATGGCCGCCCTCGGTCTCGAGGCGGACGACGACGGGCCCACCGGCGCCCCGGAGGCGGCCACAGCCCCGACGCCGGCCGACAGCGACGCCCAGGCGGTCGAGGCCCCGGCTCCGACCACCGAGGCCGACGGCGCGCCCGCGCCGGCCAAGCGCAAGGGCAAGGCGAAGGCCACCAAGGCCGCGCCCACCGCCAGCAAGCCCGAGGCAGCGACCGGCGCTGCGCCGACCGGGAAGCCCACGCCGCGCGCCGGCACCAAGCAGGCGCTCATGATTGAGATGCTCAAGCGCCCCGAGGGCGCCACCGTCGAGCAGATCGCCGCCGCCACCGGCTGGCAGCACCACACCATCCGCGGCGCCATCTCCGGCGCGCTCAAGAAAAAGCTCGGCCTCACCGTCGAAGCGATCCGCATCCGCGAGGTCGGCCCCAACAAGACCGGCGCCAAGGGCAGCAGCACGGTCTACCGGATCGTCAGCTGATCCCGACACCGGGCAAGCACTACGCCGCCGCGGCCTCGCGCCCGGCGGCGATCTCTTCATAGGGCCGACCGTCGCCCTCCAGAACCGCGGCGCCGCCGCTGAACCCCTGCCAGCGCAGGATGATCACGTCGACGTACTTCGGATCGAGCTCGATCAGGCGCGCCTGGCGGCCGGCCTTCTCGCAGGCGATCAGGGTCGAGCCCGAGCCGCCGAACGGGTCGAGCACGATGTCCCGGGTCTTGCTCGAATTCCGAATCGCCCGCTCGACGAGCGCCACCGGCTTCATCGTCGGGTGCAGGTCGTTCTTCACCGGCTTGTCGAAGAACCAGACGTCCCCTTGGTCGCGCGCACCGCACCAGTAGTGGTCAGCGCCGTCCTTCCAGCCGTAGAGGATCGGCTCGTACTGCCGCTGGTAATCCGCGCGCCCGAGCGTGAAGGTACTCTTGGCCCAGATCACGAACGTCGACCACTTGCCCCCGGCGGCCCGAAAGGCGCGCTGCAGCGTGTCCAGCTCCGAGGAGCTCATGGAGACGTAGACCGCGCCCTTGGTGACGCTGAGCACGTTCACGCAGGCGTCGTAGAGGAACGCCTCGAAGCAATATCTTACTATCTTTTGCTCAATTCGAAAGAGAACTGGCTGGCGAGCGAATTAGAGACAAGTTTTTACAATCACGTCAGCGCGGATTGTGGATGGGCGGCCACGCGCCTTTGGGCTTCGACGTGCAGGACCGCAAGCTCGTGACTAACGACGCCGAGGCGAGCCTCGTCCGACACATCTTCCAGCGCTTCCTGCAGGTCGGCTCGGCGACCAAGCTGGTTCAGGAGCTGAACACCGCCGGGCATCGGACCAAGCGAGGCAAGCCGTTCGACAAGGGCGTGTTGTACAAACTGCTCCACAATCGGACCTATATCGGCGAGGTCGAGCACAAGGGCACAGCCTACCCGGGCCAGCACGAGGCCATCGTCGACCGCGACACCTGGGACAACGTGCACACAATCCTGGCAGAAAACGCCCACCGCCGGGCCAGCCGGACGCGCGCCGCGACCCCGGCACTGCTCAAAGGGCTCATCTTCGGCCCCGACGGCAAAGCCATGGCGCCGAGCCACACCCGCAAGCGGGGGGGGGCCGGCTATATCGCTTCTACCGCACGGCCACGGCCCTGAAGCTCGGCCGCGACGCCTGCCCGATCCGCAGCGTGCCCGCGGGCGACGTCGAGGCCGCCGTGATCGGGCAGATCCGTGCCCTGCTGCGTGCGCCGGAGGTGGTCGTGCGGGTGTGGCGCGCCGCCTACCTCGAGGACAACCAGATCGATGAGCGCGAGGTGGTCGAGGCGCTGCAGCGCCTGGACCCGTTGTGGGACCGTCTCTTTCCGGTGGAGCAGGCGCGCATCATCCAGCTGCTGGTCGGGCGGGTGATCGTCGGGTTGGAGGGTCTGGAGATCAGCCTGCGGGTCGACGGCATCAGCAGCGTTGTCGAGGACCTGCGCCGTCGAAAGCCAGAAAGGACAGCTGCGTGAGCGAGATCAAGCTGAGCCCTGACGGCAGCACGATCACCGTGTTCCTGCCCATGACCTGGCGCCGCCGCGGCGGGCGCAAGATTATTGTGGCGCCCCCTGGCTGTGATGATTGGGCACCGCCGCCCAGGATCGACAACGCGCTCATCAAGGCCGTGGCGCGCGCCTACAGGTGGCAGCGGATGCTCGAGAGCGGCGAGTACGGGACGTTGGCCGACCTCGCCGACGCCGAGCGCATCAGCCGCAGCTACGTCAGCCGTGTGCTCCGGCTCACGCTCCTGGCACCCGAGATTGTCGAGCGCATCCTGGACGGGCGGCCAGCGCCAGGCCTGCCGCAGCTCCTGAAGCCGTTCCCGGTCGAGTGGGAGAAGCAGAAAGAGCAGTTCCGCTGACTGGACCTCCCGGGGTTGCGGCAAGCGCCGGTATTGGATGCAATTGCCAGGTTGCGGCCGTTGGACCGCCAGCGTAGAGGTCGGAGTGCAAGCTTCGGGAGGAAACGGTGGTGAGTGAGAGCTCCGAACCGATCTCATTGGTCAAAATCACGACCGAGATCGTGTCGGCCTACGTCTCGAACAACCAGATCGCCATGGCGGACCTCGCCGGGCTGATCACCGCCGTGGCCGGCCAGCTCAGCAAGGCCGGCGCCGAGCCGGAGCAGCCGAGGGAGGAGAAGTCCGAGCCAGCGGTGTCCGTGCGCCGTTCCGTCCGCCCGGATCACCTCGTCTGCCTCGTCTGCGGCAAGCCGCAGAAGATGCTGAAGCGCCACCTCGCTGTCCAGCACGAGCTGTCGCCCGCCGAGTACCGAGAGCGATTCGGGCTCAAGCCCGATTACCCGATGACGGCTCCGAACTACGCTCAGCAGCGGCGGGAGGTGGCGCTCGCGACCGGGCTGGGGCGGCCGAAGAAGCCGACTCGTCGGGGACGTAAGCCGGCCCCACAGCCCCAGGCTGCTGACCAAGGTCAGCAATGATGACAGCGCCGGCGCGGGGAGTGGGGACACGCGTTCAGGCCGGAGCAGCTGGAGCGGCCGCTGCCGCGAGCTGCAAGGAGCAGCGGCGCCTGTTCGGCTAGTTGAAACGGTTACCCTGACTTTAGGACGGCGCGTGCCGGATCAGGCCGAGAAAGGATCGCGCCGCACCCCCAGGCCGCGCATGAAGCTCTCACGGATCTGCACCGGATCGCGATGGGTCGTGGCGGCCGGGCGATCACCCGTCACCCGCGCGGCGATGAACGTGGGAGCGTCCGCGACGAGCGCTTCGTCGACCAGCTCTTCGAAGTGTGCCTCATTCCTCGCCCACTCGCTGCTGGCAATGCCGGAGGCGCGGGCGACCCCGACGAGGTCGACAGCCTCGGCGGTGGCGGTCGGTTGGCCGCCGGTGATCTGGTAGGCCCCGTTATCCCAAACGATCATCACGAGGTTCTTGGGGCGGCGGCTCGCGATCGTGCCGAGCACGCCGAGCTGCATGAGGAGCGAGCCGTCGCCCTCGAGGGCGAACACCCGGCGCGCCGGCTGGGCGATCGCCACACCGAGCGCGATCGGCAAAGCGAGCCCCATGCTGCCCAGCATGTAAAAGTTCTGCGGGCGGCGCCCGACGCTCCACAGGTCGAAATTGGTGAAGCCGATGCCGGCTACGATCGCCTCCTCGGCCTGCAGCTTGGCCACCAAGCGGGCGGTCAGGTCGGCGCGGCTCATGACCTTCGCTTCGTCCCGGTGGATGCTGGTTCCGGGCATCGTCATCAGTGGCTCGCCCTCGGCTCGGTCTTGCCGCCGGTGAGCAGCGGATTGAGGATCAGCGCCGCCGGCGCCTGGACGGTGACGGCCTGCCGGATGGTCCGCTCGACGACGAAGGCGACCTCGTCGAGCCGTCGGATCGTATGGTGTTCGATGCCCAGGGAGTTGAGCGCCGGTCGCATCGTCCGACAGACCATGGTCTGGCCGAGGTTGAACTCGCCGAGCGTGCCGCGCTCCGAAATGATCATCAGCAGCGGGATCTGGTAGGGAACGGCGAGCGAGGCCAACACGTTCGGAAGCGTCGCGAAGCCGCTCGTCTGCATCAGCACGACCCCCAGCATGCCGCCCATCCAGGCCCCCGTCACGATACCGACGGCCTCCTCCTCACGCGCGGTGCAGAACGTTGTGAAGTGGTCGTCATCGTGCAGGCTGCGAATGAGTGGCGACAGCACGTTGTCCGGAACGTAGGTTACGAGGCGGACATCGGCGCGCTTCAGCTCCTCGTGCACGAGCTCGTGCCATGGTGGCGAATTGCCTGGCTTTTCCATCTCCATCAACCGCGTCCTCACTACCTGGGTTAGTGCATGACCGAGCCCCGATTCCTGCGTCGGCTGATAGGCTTGTTATCGTGCGCGATTCGCTGAACGCGGCCAAGGGATTTGGTGTCCCCCGACTGGTCTGCCTGCCATCATGAGCGCATCTCTTTCCGAAGCAAGGACCTGGGGATGGCGCTCCTGGGGCCGGTCATCGTGGAGGCGATTCTGGCCGGGCGGGCCGATCAGGCGTTGCTGCTGGAGCGGCTGGAGCGGCCGCTTCCAGCAAGCTGGGAAGAGCAGCGCTCGCTGTTTGCAGCAACCGAACGCCTCAATCCTGATCCTCAGGATCGGGTGATACCGGCCTGAACGCTTTCGCGCTCAGGCTTTCGCCCGTTGACGCGCGGCCTCGGTCCAGCCGCGGACCCGCGCCTCCGAGATCGGCTGCGGCCCCTTGAGCCGCTCCGTCAACGCCTTCGGGTCCGCCCTCGCGAGGTCGCTGAACGTCGCGATCCCCAGCGCCCGCAGCTTCTCCTGAATGGCTGGACCGATTCCTTTGATGACCGTCAGGTCGTCAGAAACGACTTGCCGCGCCACATCGGGCTCATGGCTCTGTCGGGTCGCGCTCGGGGCGTGCTCTTTCGCCTCCTCGGGTGGCTTGGCCTCATCCTTTGGCACCCACCAGAAGAGCAGATCGATCCAGCGTTTGAAGATCTCGTCCCACATCACCTGAACAGTACCGCAGGGAAGACCGGTGCTCAATGCCGTCGAGCCCCGCGTCATCGTACGTGCCGCCGTCCCCTTCGAGCGCCCGGCCAATCTCATACGCCTAGTGTCCGGGGCGAAGGCGAAGTAGGGTTCCCGGCCTCGAAGTGACGGTCGAGGGTCGAGGCGTTCGCACTCGGGCGGCGGCGACAACGAACGCTGGCTACCGCAAATAGGAGGGCAAAATGTCTTCGACCGCGCTCGGTGCAAGGCCGAGCTCGGCGAACGACAAGGCCTTTGGGCCGACCACATTGTCGCGTCTCATCAGCACGACCTGGTCGCGGGAGATCGGGCGATGCGGCAGGGGCGCCATCACTGCAGCCAGAAGTTCCCAGACAAAGTATGGAACCGGCATCAGGAGCCGTCTGCGACCAAGCTGCTGGAGAAGCAGCTGCAGGAGCGCCTTGTAGGTGTAGGCTCGGGGCCCGCCCAGCTCGTAGATCTTGCCGGTCGCGGCCTCCGTCGCCAGCGCTCGCGCAACCGCTTCTGCGACGTCGTTCACGTATACGGGCTGCAATTTGACCTTGCCGGTGCCGAACAGTGGCAAGATCGGCATCACCCGCGCCAACGCCGCCAGCTGATTGAACAACGCGTCCTCGGGCCCGAACATGACGCTCGGGCGGAGGATGGTGGCCTCCGGGAAGGCTTCCATCACCAGGCGTTCGCCGATGGCGCGGGCTCGGACGTATGGTGATTCCGAGCCTGGATCGGCACCGATACCCGATATGTGGACCAGCCGCCGGACTCCAGTCGTTGCCGACGCACGCGCGACATGCATGGCGCCCTGCCCATGGATCGCCTCGAAGGTCGCCCCTTTCTGCTCGACATAGTGGCCGACCGTATTGACCACTGCGTCCGAGCCAGCCACGGCTGGACCCACCGTCGCCTCATCCCAAACGTCGGCGCAAACCGTCGTGATCAGCCCAGGTGTGCCAAACTCGGTAAGGAACGACGCGCGCTCGGGGTGACGCACCGCAACGCGCACGGCGGCGCCGTCCTCCGCTAGGCGCTTTACGATCTGACGACCCAGAAAGCCCGAACCGCCAAACACGGTAACCTGGATGTAGGACATGCTCGATGCCCCGGAGGTGCCGGCTGCCAGTCTATCACGAACGAAGCAAGCGCGAGAGAAGCGGATCAAGCTCGGAGGTTCGTTCAGGATACCAGGGAACTCCACTGCCGGCGCTGAGCCCGACGGCAGTGCGATCGGGCCGATGGCGCTACAGCTGGAACGCACCCCTGGTCAGGGCGCGTGCGCGGGCATGGCGATTGCAGAGCCTGCGAGTGCAGCTCTCTGGCAACGATCGCCGAGGCCGAGGAGATCAACAAGAGCTATGTGAGCCGTATCCTGCGGTTCGCGCTGCTTGCGCCGGACATCGTTGAGGCGGTCCTCGCTGGGGCAACGCATCAGGCGATCATGCTGGAGCAGCTGGAGCGGCCGCTGCCTGCGAGCTGGGCAGAGCACCGGGACAGGCTTGCGGTGAACGTTGTGTCGCCCAAAGCTACTCGTGCGCTTCAGGCGTCCCACTGATGACAGGACCTCGACCTCACCGGTCGGAAGTTGCCGAACGTCCCCCGGCCGGCTGCCCAAGAGCGCCTGCGCCACGGGCGCGGTGCAGGCGATCCTGCCGGTGGACGGGGCACGTCCAGGGACACGACCAGCGGACGGATTGGCCTCATCCTCGCCGACGATCCGGAAAGTGGCCTCCGTCTCGTCCTCGCGCAGGACGGTGACCGCCATTCCGAACACCGCATGATCGGCCCCTGGGTCCGGTTCGGCAACCTCCGCGCTGGCGAGCCGTGCCGTCCAGTAGCGCAGCTCCGGTGCAGCTCTGTCCGGAGCCTCCCGATCGGCTGCGGCGATCGCGCGCCAGATCGCTCTCGTACTGAGCAACCTTGCTCTCGATCAGCCGCAAGCCGCGACGCGTCACCAGATTGCGATGCGGGCTGATTGGACGATCCGGCAGAGCCACCACGACTCATCGGATCGTCCACAGTGGATCAATGGAGGGAATTGATTGCTCGTGGCGGTGCAGAAAAGCATCCCCGATCGACGGAGCGCAAGTGTCGGGGGCGAGGATCACCAGCATGCGGCTATGCAGCGGCGCGAGCACGTCACTCGTGATGATCGTGAAGGAGCGGATCTCTTAACCTGCTTTGGTCAAACCGGACATGGAAATGCCGGTTATTCAGGCTCGGGCGAGGCAAACCAGGGCGCGGCCTGGAGGGCGCGGCGCAGGGGTGTGTCCACATAGGCCGGGGCGCGCCAGACATACGTGGCGGCCATGGCTTTGGCCTCCGGGTTCAAGCCCTGGATATGGGCTATCGCATTTTCCACCGAGAAGGTGGTCAGTTCCTTTTTGAGTTTTTGCTTGCGGAGCATCTCCTTGAAGTTGCTCGGAAGCCCTGTCCAGACGACGACATCGAGTTCTTTCGCCTTGGCCCACGCGGGGATCGAGTCGGGAACAGGCGGCTCACACGTGCCGCTGCCGTCGGCGAAATAGAAGCCCATGCGCTTCATGATCGTTCCTTCGCGGCAGCGCAGATCGGCGATAGCGTCCTCGGGGTTTCTGCGTGTGCTGAGCGCGTGCTGGACCGTACATGTCTGACCGTGATCGGGATCGATCACGAGCGTCAGTGCGCCCAGGCGTGTTTCGGATATCCGCGAAAACTCCAGTCGCAACTCGGGGCCGTCGTCCTTCCATTCACCGTGCTTGTCGTCAAACTCGGGCCGCTTGTCCCAGATCAGAGAGCCCCAGCCGAGGATGGTGATCTTTGGTGCAGGTTGCTTGTCCATCGCCTTCATCCCCTTATGGCAGGCGGGCTCATCGCCTTGGCTCCAAAGACTCGGCTAACGGGACGTCGAGCAGGCGCCGGCGGAGGCAAATGAGGTCCACCCGAAGCAAGTCGAACAGGCGACCACAACACAAAGTAAGTCACTCCCTCCACGCCTCCGCCGCCAGGGGTAGCTCGTTGAGTTCCGCCCGAGCTTCCCGCCACGTCGGATAATGCTCCGTCATAAGCGCGAGGAAGCGCTCGCTGTGTGTTGGTTCGATGAGGTGGATCATTTCGTGGACGACGACGTATTCCAGCAAGTCCTTCGGCTTCTTCACGAGTTCGGTGTTAAGGCGGATATTGGCCGCTCGGTGATTGCAGCCGCCCCATTTCGTCTTCATGCGCTGGAGGAAGTAGCCGGAAACCTTCACCCCGAGCTTCGTCTCCCATTTCCGGATAAGCGCAGGCACTACTTCATGCAGCAGGGATCTGTGCCACTCCTGCATGACCTCTTCACGCTTCGCCAGCGTGCTACCGGGGCGCACGGTGAGAGTGATCGTGCGATGATCGAGCCGCACGGAAGGCTTCGCATCCTTCTCGACGACGGATAGCAGATAGCGCCGCCCCCAGAGGTAATGGCTCTCTCGCTCGACGAACTGGCGTGGTGTCTCCCGGGCCTGTCGCAGCATTTTCGCCTGCTGGTCACGAATCCAACCGAGCTTGGAGACGGCATAGGCGCGGGCCACTTCCAGATCGGGTTCCCGTGGGCGCGACCAGCGTGACGCGGCCAGTCGGGCGGATGTACCGACAGGTGGACATGCTTGATGTCCTTGCGCGTCACGGCAATGGCGATCTCGCCGAGCTGGATCGTCTCAGCCATCAGTACCCCGGCTGGTTCTTGATGATTTCGAAGAGCGCCAGCGTGGCCTCGCGGTCGCGGTCAAGCAGTGGGAACAGCGCGTTCAGCACCTGCGCCTCGCGAGCCTGGTCGCCCTTCCACCCCGCAGGGGCGCGCTCGCGCATCGGTCAGGTCGATCTGCAGGGCCAGCGCAGCCTTGTCGTCGACGGTGGCCGGGCACTGAAAGCTCGTCGCGGCGATCGAACCGAGGTTGTTGAAGAGCACGACAGCCTCGGGCTTGCCATGCAGGACTGCAGGCACGCCAGCGTCGGGTTGCTTGGCCGCCAGCCGCTTCACCAGGTCCTCGGCCTTGCGCAGGAACTCCTCGTAGGCCGCGGTGTCCGCCCGGCTCTGCTTGATGAGGTCGTCGAGCAGCTTCGACATCTGCTCGTAGAACCGTGGGTCGGTGAGCTGGTCGCGGATGATGGTCTTGCGGACGTTGTTGATGATCCCTTCGGCGATGGCGTTCCTCGAGAGCTTGCCCTTCTCGTTGAGCTTCCTGGCGATGGCGTCGTGGATGCCGGTCTCGATGATCAGCTCGGTCAGCGACATCTCGCCCAGCTCGCCCAGGTCGGCCGCCGGGTCGGCCTGGATGTAGGTGTTGAGGAGGTGGCGCATGTCCGCCTCGTAGGGCTTGATGTCGAGCTCCTCGCCCGAGTGCTTCTTGATGGCGGAGCGGATCTCGCCGTAGAACTCGACCTCCTTCTGCAGCGCGGCCGCGTCGGCGTCGGAGTACCCGGCTTCGGTCGAGGTCCTGCGCGATGGCGGCGAAGGCGCGGACAAAGACGGCAACGGCCTTGTAGAACGAAACCCGCAGCGCCTCGGTCTCGGTCAGCGCGTTCGGGTTGGCGGCGTCGCCGCAGAAGTAGTGAAGGTACTGCTCCACCTCGCGCGGCAGTGCGCACCGGCTCGCACAGGTAGCGCAGCGCCTCGCGGGCCTCGTCGAGCTTCTTCTTGCCCTCGTCCAGCCAGTCCTTGAGGTGGACGTTGTTGTCGCCGCCGTTGCCCGGATCGGTGTCCAGCTCGTCGGAGCTGTAGACGGCGATCGCCTCCTGCACGTCGCCGAACAGCTCCTTGAAGTCGACGATGTGGCCGTAGTCCTTGTCGTCGCCATCGAGCCGGTTGGTGCGGCAGATGGCCTGGAACAGGTTGTGGTCGCGCAGCTCGTTGTCGAGGTAGATGTAGGTGCAGCTCGGCGCATCGAAGCCGGTCAGGAGCTTGCTGACGACGATCAGCAGCTTCATGTTCGCCGGCTCCTCGATGAAGCGGCGCTTGGCCTCGTCCTCGTACTGCTTGGTGGTCTGGCCGTTCTTGAGGACGTGCTGCGTGTAGGTGTCGAACTTGTAGCGCTCGTCGCTGTTGGCGGGCTCGCGCGAGATCGCGTTGTGGTTCGGCTCGTAGGAGGTGATGATCCCGCAGTACGGGCCGAAGCTCGTGTTCTGCAGCAGCCGGAAGTAGTGGCAGGCGTCGTAGATCGAGGCGACGACCAGGATCGCCGTGCCGCGGTCGTTGTTCAGCCGCGGCTTGAGGCTGAAGTCCTCGATGATGTCGGCGATGATGCGCTGCTTGCGCTCGCCGGCGCTCATCAGCTCCTCCATCGTCGCCCAGCGCTTGCGCAGGACCGCCTTCTGGAAGTTGTTGAGGCCCTTGGTCTTCTGCTCGAACCACTGTGTCGATGGCGGCCTGCGAGGTGAGCCGCTGCGGCACGTCGCGGGCCTCGTACTTCAGGTCCAGGATGACGCCGTCGGCCACGCCCTCGTGGAACTTGTAGGTGTGGATGTAGGTGCCGAAGACGTCCCGCGTCATCAGCTTGTCCTTGCGCAGGAGCGGCGTGCCGGTGAAGCCGATGAAGATCGCGCCCTCCAGCCAGCGCTTCATCTGCTTGTTCATGTCGCCACCCTGGGTGCGGTGGCACTCGTCCACGAACACGTAGAAGCGCCCGCTGACGGGCGGGGGCTCGCCCTTGAGGTCGGCAGCGTCGAACTTGTGGATGAGCGCGCACAGCAGGCGCGGCGTGGCCGCGCCGAGCTTCTCCACGAACTCCGCCCGCGACGTGATGCGCGGCGAAGGCGACTCGGCGCCGATGACCCCGGCGTTCTTCATCACCCCCTCGATCTGCTTGTCCAGCTCGTCGCGGTCGGTGATGACGAGGATGCGCGCCTCGGGGTCGTGCTCCAGCAGCCACTTGGCGACCAGCACCATCAGGATGCTCTTGCCGCTGCCCTGGGTGTGCCAGATGACGCCGCCCTCGCGCTTGGCGATGCGTTCCTGCGCGGCCTTCACGCCGACGAACTGATGCGGTCGCGGCACCTTCTTCTGGCCGGCGTCGAAGATGATGAAGTTGCGGATCAGGTCGAGCAGCCGGGCCTTGTTGCACAGCTGCGCCAGCGGCCGGTCGAGGAGCGCTCCGGCGGCGGGCGCCGCGCCGGCTGCGGCGCCTCGTCCTTCCACTCCACGAAGAACTGCTCCGGCGTGCCGGTGGTGCCGTAGCGCAGCCCCTGCGAGTCGCTGCCCGCCAAGCACGAGCTGCACGGTGCTGAAGAAGCCCTTGTTGAAGATCTCCTCCTGGTTGGTGATGAGCTGGCGCACGCCGTCGGCCAGCTCCACCGAGCTGCGCTTGAGCTCGATCACCGCGATGGCGATGCCGTTGAGATAGAGCACGATGTCCGGCCGGCGCTCGTAGCCGCCCTTCAGCGTCACCTCCTCGGCCAGCGCGAAGTCGTTCTTCTCCGGGTGCTCCCAGTCGATCAGGTGCACCGTCTCGTGCGCCTGGCCCGCGGCGATCTGCACCGGCACGCCGTAGCGCAGGAGCTGGTAGGTGCGCAGGTTGGCCTGGTAGAGCGTGATGCCCGTCGAGTCGGCGGCGGTCTCCAGCTTCTGCAGGGCGGCGGAGATGTGCGCGGCGGAGTAGCCGCGGGCCGTCAGGTTGTCGCGCAGGAGCGCCGTCTCGATGGCGCGGTTGTTCTCCCGCTTGTTCCATTCGCCGAGGTAGCGGTAGCCGAGGCTGTCGGGCCGCGCCGGGTCGGTGAACAGGGCGATGACGCGGTTCTGCGTCTTGCGTTCGGAGCGGGGTTGCTCAGGCATGGGCGCCTCCGGTGGGAACGAGCCGCGTCTTGCCGGTGAGCAGCTCCTGCATCATCGCCTGCTTGAGGTCGCGGGTCTTGTCGCGCCGTGCCTCCAGCGCCGCCAGCTCGGCGTCCATGTCGGAGAGCACGGCGGCGATGGCGGCTTGTTCGGGGAGAGTCGGAAGCGTTACTACAATGCTGGACAGTGCAGCCGCGCTTATGTGCACCACCGCATCACCCTGTCCCTTGCTCGCCTTCTGCGCGTTTACGGGCGCGGAGTTGCAGTAGTAGCCCCCTCGTCGCTCTGGGCCTCGTGCGACGAGCTTCGTGGCGGCATGGATGCCAGCCAGTACAATCGACTCGCCGCGCTCGACATCGAGCAGCGGTGCCTGGCGGAACGTGGCCAGAAGATCCTCGGCGATGCTCTCGATTAGCGTCTTGGGGTGGCCGTCCTTGCCGAACTCGGTGAGGCGCGGCGTAGTGGTGGTGCGCCAGTCGGCAAAGCGCCGGGCGGCCGTCTGGATGAAGTCGGTGAACTCGGCGTGCCCGAAGATGGCGGGCTTCACCTCTGTGAGCGGCAGCTTGAGGCGGGCGAAGCCAGGGCGGCCCGCCAATTCAAACAAGGCGGCGCGGACACCAGGTAGGACATGCCAGTAGTCGGCAAGCGCATCGAGGTCGCGCTCAGGGATGCCGCCGCGCAGGTGGCCGTCGATGTCCTGCAGGTCTTCGGGCTCGGTGCTGTCGATGTAGCGCGGCAGGTTATCGTCGAGGACGGCCAGCGTCGCAGCCGCTCAACGCTGGAGCTTGTTCTCCTGCAATTGCGCAACCTGGCGGCTCAGGGAAATGTCCAGGCATTTCGCGCTTATAACGCTCTTATTGCGAAATATTCGCCCCAAGAAACCGAGAGACGCGGCGGCTATCTGATCGTGCCGAAAGCAGCGGCCAGCCCAGAGGAGTGGGAACGGGAGTGGGGGGTGAAGCTCAGGGCCCATCAGCGCCGCCTGGCCGAAGAAGCGGAGCGCGAGGGCACACCATGTGATCGGCGATCGGTTGGCGAATTGGGTTGAATCCGACGGCGTCGGATGCTTTCGGCTGAAATCGCGAGTCGGGCTGGGCGAGGTCCGCAAACTCCGAGAGGCGGCGAGGCCTGCCCAGGCGACAACCAATACGGCGCGTTTGCTTCCTGTTGGGCGCAGATTCGACTGGACTTCCTCGGCCAAGCGAGCGTCCATGGGGCGTGGGCTGCCGCCCGTCTGAAGACCGGCAGCCGGGCGCCGCCTCGTGTCGCTGCGGGGCTTTGGGTGGTGGGAGCGCGGCGATCGGCGCGGCGCTCGAATCGAGGACCACCCGATGCCCAAGACAGACACCGCCCTGGCGGACCACGCTGAACCAACCCCGCCGCGCGCCAGGCGAGGGCGCGGCGCAACGGCAGCCGCGAGCAAACCTACCAAGCAAGGAAGAGTCGCCAAGAACAGGCAACGCCGCTCGGATCATGCGACCAGCAAACCGAGCAAGCAGCAGCTTTGCCTCGAGCTGCTCCGCCGGCCCGCCGGTGCCGGCCTCGAGGAGCTGCAAGCCGCGACCGGCTGGCAGGCGCATAGCGTGCGCGGATTCCTGTCCGGTACGGTCAAGAAGAAGCTCGGGTTGACGCTCAATTCGGATCAGACGGGCGATCGCCCCCGGCGCTACCGAATCAGGCCGGAAGCGTAGCTGTGGTGTGCCCTGGCAACAGCCTTCAATCGGGTCACCAGCCCGTCCCCGACGTGGCGGCGGGGTTCGAAGCGCCGCTGAACGCGCGGCAGACCCTTACCGCGCTGACGCGGCCCAGAGGGGCGCGCTACAGGGTCGGAAAGCTGCCCGTCAAAACAACGGCGGGTCCCCCCAATCGGATCGCCGGCGAACCGATGGAGCCGAAGCCATGACGGCGGGCATGGCCGACCATGTCGAGCGGGAGCTTGCGACCCTTGCCGAGATGGATCGATCGGCACTTTTGGAGCGCTGGCGCATGGCCTTTGGACGGGATGCACCACCACGTCTATCGCGCATCCTGATGGCAAAGGCCATCGCCTATGATCTTCAGGTCAAGGCTCTCGGCGGGCTGTCTTCACGCACGAGGCGCGCCCTAAGAGCCGCGGCCAAGGCAGATCGCAAATCGACATTGAGCAACCTGCCCAGCCGCGGGACGCGGCTAATCCGCGAGTGGCACGGTACCGTGCACGAGGTCGAGGTGCTGGAGGATGGCTATCTCTGGCGCGGGGCACGGCATCGCTCGCTGTCCGCGATCGCCAGCGCGATAACCGGCACCAGGTGGTCTGGCCCCCGCTTCTTCGGCCTCGTGGCTGGGCCATGAGCAAGACGCCGGTCCGCTGCGCCATCTATACCCGCAAGTCCTCCGATGAGGGGCTCGAGCAGGCCTTCAACTCCCTGGATGCGCAGCGGGAAGCCGGTGTCGCCTATGTGACCAGCCAGAAGGGCCAAAGCTGGCGACTGTTGCCGCACCGCTATGATGACGGTGGCGTCTCCGGCGGCACGCTCGAGCGCCCCGGTTTGCAGCGTCTGCTATCCGATATCGAAGCAGGCAAGGTCGACCTCGTAGTTGTCTACAAGGTCGACCGCCTGACACGCTCGCTTGCCGATTTTGCCAAGCTGGTGGAGCGATTCGACAGGGCGGGTGTCTCGTTCGTCTCGGTCACCCAGCAGTTCAACACCGCGACCAGCATGGGCCGGCTGACGCTCAATGTCCTGCTCTCGTTTGCCCAGTTCGAGCGCGAGGTCACGGCCGAGCGCATCCGCGACAAGATCGCGGCCTCCAAGCAGAAGGGCCTCTGGATGGGCGGCCGGGTGCCGCTTGGCTACGATGTCGAGGATCGCACACTGGTCGTCAACGAGGCCGAGGCCCAAACGGTCCGGACGATCTTCCAGTTTTATCTGGAACTCGGATGCGCACGGCGCGTCAAGGAAGCGGCGGACCGCCAGGGCCTGGTGACGAAGTATCGCCGGTGCGGCAACGGCAAAACCTCCGGCGGCGTCGCCTTCACCCGCGGCCGAATCTACCATCTCCTGGCCAACCCGGTCTATGTCGGTGAGATCCGACACAAACGGCTCAGCTATCCCGGCCAGCACCCGGCGATCATCGACCGGGCGACCTTCGAGGCCGTCAATCTAAGGCTCAAGGCCAACGCGAGCCGGGTGAAGACCCCAACTTCCTCAGCAACCCATGCACCCTTGGTTGGCAAGCTCACCGACGAAACCGGGAAGCGCCTGACCCCTTCGCATGCGACGAGGCGCGGCAAGCGCTACTGCTATTACGTCTCCCGGCGGCTGATCGCCGAGAGCGGAAAGTCTGATGCGCGCGGATGGCGCTTGCCGACTGCAGCGCTGGAGGGCGCCGTTGCCAGACTGATCATCGACGCGCTCGAGATGCCGCCGGCAGCGCAGCGTCCGGTGGATGGCGCCACACCCGAGATGCTGACAAAGCTTCCGTCTGCCGCGAAGTCGCTCTGCGCGGCACTGAGCGGCCCGGACCGGGGCCCGACCCTGAGAGCGATCGTCGCCAGCGCTCGCATCGAGCCTGGGCGGCTATCGGTGGCATTGTGCCCCAAGGCGCTCGCCGAGCGGCTGGGCGTTCCGCCGGCGCAGATAAACCGTGATGCGCTGTCGCTGATCGGCGAGTTCACGCTGCGCCGACGCGGCGTCGAAGCCAGGCTCGTGCTTACCACCACCCCAGCTGCTCTGGACCGCACGCTTCTCAAAACCGTCGCCCTGGGCTGGGTCTGGTTCGAGGAGATCAAGGCCGGGGCGACCATGCAGGCCATCGCCGACCGCGAGGGCATCACCCAACGTCGCGTCGCTGATCTCGTCGATCTCGCCTTCCTGGCGCCAGACACTATTCGCTCGATCGTCGAGGGGCACCAGCCCGCGACGCTAACCGCCGACCGCCTGATCCGGTCGCGGCATCGAATGCTCTGGTCTGAGCAACGGGCCTGGATCTCGGCGCTCTGAGACTTCGCTCATCTTGGCGAGAGATTCCCTGCTATCGGTCGACAAAATCCCTGTTCCGCTCGAAAAAGTTCCCTGTTAAGGCGGTTAGGGAATTTTGCGATAAGCCATTGCATCCGTGAGCCAACTCAAGGCCAGCCATGCCCAAATCACCGAAGAATTGGCCCAAAATCCCTGTAAATTCCCTGTTAGCAGGGAAACCGAACCACAAAATTGCCAAACAGAGACCCCCGCGGCAATTCCGGATCACGGGCCCGTGGAGACGGTCTCCGCCGGCAGACCCCGGGCGCTGAAGCCCACGGATTCCGGGGTTTTCTGGGAATTTTGTAGCAAAGCGGCGAAAGCTGAGACTAGCTGGCGGAGGGAGTGGGATTCGAACCCGGGGTACGCTCGCGGCCGGGTCGAACCTGCAAGCCGATGTGGGTGCTTACAGGGCCGGGTTTCCGATAAATTCCGATTTGAGGTGGTTCCACCAAAGTACGCCGAGCTGCCTGACCCCTTCGGCCCCTTCTTGGCAGGTCCGCTCAGCCTGCTACACTGTGCCGCTGCACCGAGGGGGGTGACCAAGGGCCGAAAATCGGCACAAACGCTAGGGTTCGGGGTGCTGTCTGTCGTCTCCTGCCGCGCGCACCAAATCTCCGGCGCTCAGGCGGCAGAGGTCGCCGATAGCAGCGCCACCGGCAGCTCGGCCAGAACCTCGGCGATCGCGAGCCGGCCCGAGGGCGGCATCGCATGCTGGCGGCCGGTCAGCTCGTCGCGCAGCGGCCCCGACCAACCCTCCGGCAGCTCGACCGCGGTGTCCACCCAGGTCGCGGGCGGCGGCAGGGGCAGATCGTCATCGCCCAGCAAGGGAGCGATCAGGCGCGGCACGATCACGATCGCCAGCGCCTGGTCGATGCGGCGCGCAAAGGCGACGATGCGCTCGGCGTGGGCGCCGGCCGAGGTCAGCGGCAGATAGTCACCGTCCCTGAACAGCGCCGGCTGGCGCTTGCGCAGGGCGAGCGTGCGCGCGATCAGATGCTGCTTGATCCGGCCGCTGCGCCAGTCGCGGAGGAGCTCGGCCATCGGCTGCGGGTCGGCGAGCCAGCGGTGGCGCAGGTCGAAATCGACCGGCCGACGGTTGTCCGGGTCGACCAGGGACAAGTCCCAGAGCTCGGTGCCCTGGTAGCTGTCGGGAACGCCCGGGACGGTGAGCTTGAGCAGGGTCTGGGCGAGGCCGTTGAGCGCGCCGATGCGTGCGATCAGGACCTCGAACGGCAGCAGGTCGGCGATGAAGGCGCGCCCGCTGATGGGGTCCAGGATGCGGCGGACGAACTGCGTGACCCCGTCCTCGTAGGCCTGATCGGGCGCGGTCCAGCTGGTCTCGAGCTTCGCCTCGCGCATCGCTTTGGTCATGTAGGCGACGATCCGCTCGGCGAAGTCGCCCGCGGCCAGGGCTTCGGGGCCGTCGAGCTCGAAGGGCCAGGCGCCGATCAGGGTCTGGTAGAGCAGGTACTCGTCGTTCCGGCTCGGCACGCGCCGGCCGGCGATCTCCTGGCGCCTGGAGCGGTTGAGGAGCGCGAAGCGGCGCACGCGGCGGCGCCATTCCGGCGCCAGCTCGCTCAAGGCATGGAGGCGCGCGCGCACGTCCTCGCCGCGCTTGTGGTCGTGGGTGGCGCTCGCCAGCATGGTCAGCGGGTGGTAGCGGAGTGTCTGCTGGACCACGGTGTGGAAGGCCGCGGGGCTGGTGCCGAAATGCTGCGGCTCGCCGCCGACCTCGTTGAGCGCGACCAGCCGGAGGTAGCGATAGAAGGCGGTGTCCTCGACCGACTTCGCCATCACCGGGCCGGTCAGCTGCTGGAAGTGCATCGCGGTCGCGATCACGTCGCGCCGGCGGTACCGGCCGGTGGCGGCGAGCTCGGTTGAGAGCGCCGCGTGCAGGAAGTCGAACACGGACAGCTCGACGAGGTTGCTGGCCCGGCGCGCCTGGCTGATCGCCCAGTCGAGATCGCGCCGGTCCTCGGCCCGGGCGCCCGCGGCGGTGATGTAGGTGCGGTAGACCGGGAAGCAGGCGATCACGTCGCTCAGCGCCTCGCGCAGGCCGGTGAGCGTGAAGTCGCGCGTGCGCCAGCTCTGCTGCGCCAGGCGATGGAGCTCGTGGGCCAGCACGTGCAGCTCGCTGTTGAGGGCGTAGCGGAGCACCTGGCGCTTGGCCGCGACCACGACGTCGGCGAATTCGGGCTCGGCGCCGATGAAGCGGTGGTAGGTGGCGGTCAGCTGGCGTTCGGCGGACAGGGTCGACGAACAGGCCGCCCACGAGGCCGATGAACTCGTAGCCGGTGGTGCCGGCGACCGGCAGGTCCTCGCGCAGATACTCATGGCGCGCGAGGATCTTCTCGACCACGAGCCAGATCGGCTTGCCGGCCTTGGCATCGGGCGCCGGCGGCGGCGCGCCGTCAGGGTGCGGCAGCACCTCGGCGACCCGGGCCAGCAGCCGCTCGCAATAGCCCTTGGGGTCGTAGAGGCCATCGATGTGGTCGAGCCGGACGCCCTGGACCAGGCCTGACTGCGATCAGGCGGAGCAGGAGCTTGTGGGTCGCCTCGAAGACCTCGGAGCGTTCCATCCTGAGGCCGGCCAACTCGTTGATGTCGAAGAAGCGCCGGTAGTTGATCTCCGAGCTCGCGACCCGCCAGTAGGCGAGGCGGTAGGCCTGCTCCTCGAGCAGCCGGTGCAGGGCGCGAAAGCTCTGCGGCTGTCCGGGGACGCCGTTGATGCGCGCGGCCGCGGCCTCGACCGTGGCGCGCACCTTGGGCTCGTTGACCAGCGCCGCGAGGTCCGCCTTCAGGGCCGCCGCTTCCGCGCGTCGCGCGCTGCGCCGCGCGCGCGAGCTGCCGCCCGCCTCGAGCGCACCGAAGCGCCAGGCGAGCTCGGTCAAAGCGCCGCCGGCGCTGCCGAGCCGGTCGGCGGCGCTCTGCAGCAGCCCCGGATATTGGCGCAGGCCGACCGGGAAGGCGTTGTCGTAGTAGCGCACGGCGAAGCTGCCGGCCCTGGCATCGAAGGCGAGCTGCAATTCGCCCGCCTCGAGCACGAGGCCGTACTGGTCGCCCAGCACCGGCAGCAGCAGCTTGTCGCGGACGCCGCGTGCGCTCGCCTCCCAGTCGATGTCGAAGAAGCTCGCGTAGGGGCTCTCCTGACCCCATTCGAGCACGTCCAGCCACCAGGGATTGTCGGTGCCGACGCCCATGTGGTTGGGGACGAAATCCAAGATCAGGCCCATGCCGTGGGCATGCAGCAGGGCGACCAGGGCCTCGAACGCCGCCTCGTCGCCGAGCTCCGGGTTCAGGCGGTTGAAGTCGATGACGTCGTAGCCGTGGCCCGAGCCCGGGCGCGCCATGGTCAAGGGCGAAGCGTAGAGGTGGCTGATACCGAGGGAGGCGAGGTAGGGGACGATCCGGCGCGCGGCCTCGAAGCCGAACCCGGCGTTGAACTGGAGGCGGTAGGTGGCCCGCGGCGGCTCTCGTGGCGGCTGCGGCGGCGGCTCAGGCATTGCTCGCGCGCATCAGGCCTCGACCGCGAGCAGCCAGGCGAGCGACCAGCCGGGCAGGCGGCCGTCCTGGAGCTCTTCGACCAGCCCGGCGCCGGTCTCGAACAAGAGGTCGCCCTCGGGCAAGGTGAAGCCGGTCACGGCCTTGCCGCCGAAATTGGCGACCAGGCTGAGCCGCGAGCCGTCACCGAGCCGCCAGCCGGCGCTGAGCGCGGTCTCGCTCCAGCTGGTGGCGCCCAGGCTCGCGACCGGGCCCACATCCAGGCGCGGCACGATCTGCTCCTGGCGCAGCTTGAGCAGGATCGCCACGCCCTCGAGCCATTCGCCGTGCTCCGGGGCCTCGAGCTTCGACCAGTCGAGCCTCGAGGCGGCGAAGGTCTGCTCGGCGCTGGGATCCGGGATGCGCGCCCGGGCGGCGGCGTTCGCGAACTCGGGAAAATGGGCGAACTCGCGCCGCCGGCCCTCGCGCACCGCGTCCGCGAGCTCGTCGTGGAAATCGCAGAAGAACAGGAACGGCTCCTCCGCCCCCCACTCCTCGCCCATGAACAGGAGCGGCACCTGGGGCGCCAGCAGGAGCAGCGCCTGCATCATCTTCAGCCGGGCGGGCTCCGCGAGCGCGGTCAGGCGCTCGCCGAGGGCGCGGTTGCCGATCTGATCGTGGTTCTGCAGGAAGTCGACGAAGGCCTGCGGCGGCAGATCCCCGCTCGGCTCGCCGCGCGGCACGCCGCCCCGATGGGCGGACGGCTCGCCCTGATAGACGAAGCCGCGATCGAGCGCGCGCGCCAGCCGCTCGACCGGCCGGTCGGCGTAGTCGGCATAGTAGCCGGCGCGCTCGCCGGTCAAGAGCGTGTGGGCGACGTGGTGGAAGTCGTCGTTCCATTGGGCGGCGTAGTGCAGGGGCTGGCCGGCCGCGTCCCGCTCCAGATAGCGCGCCTGGTTGGCATCGTTCTCGAGCACCAGGTGAACGTAGCGCGTGTGGCCAATCACCCGGCGCACGGTCTCGGCGAGCTCGGTCAGGATATGCACCTCGCTCGGATCCTCGATCGCGTGCACGGCATCGAGCCGGAGGCCGTCGAAGCGGTACTCCTCGAGCCAGTAGAGCGCGTTGTCGATGACGAAGTCGCGCACCGGCCGCTGGCTGAAATCGATCCCGGCACCCCAGGGGGTGTGCACGTCCTCGGTGAAGAACTCCGGCGCCAAAAGGGGCAGGTAGTTCCCGTCCGGCCCGAAGTGGTTGTAGACGACGTCGAGGAAGACCATGAGCCCCAGGCCGTGGGCGTCGTCGATCAGGCGCTTGAGGTCGTCGGGATCGCCATAGGCGCGATCGGGCGCGAACGGCAGCACGCCGTCGTAGCCCCAGTTGCGCGCGCCGGCGAAATCGGCGATCGGCATCAGCTCGATCGCGCTCACGCCGAGGCCGGCCAGATGCGCGAGCTTGTGGCGCATGCCCTCGAACGTGCCCTCTTCGCTGAACGTGCCGACGTGCAGCTCGTAGAGCACCGTCTGCGACCAGGGCCGGCCGGCCCAGCCCGGGTTCTCCCAGACGTAGCGATGCGGGTCGATCACCAGGCTCGGGCCCTGGACGTCGTCCTCCTGGGCGCGCGCCGCCGGGTCCGCGACCCGCAGGCCGTTGTCCAGCTGATAGCGGTAGCGGCTGCCCGGTGCCGCCGCCGTCACCAGCTCGAACCAGCCGCCCTCGCTCCCCGTCATGGCGAGCGGGCCCTGCTCCTCGAGGACCAGGGCGACGCTGTCCAGACCCGGCGCCCACAGCCGGAAGCGGACCGTGCCGCCCGGCCGCAGCTCGGCGCCGAACCGCAGTTCGTGGTGGAACCCGGGGGCGGCCGCGACCGCGGTCACCGTCTGACCGGCCGCGGGCGCGAGCGCGAACAGGGCGAACGAGCGCCCGATCCGCTCGAACGGCTGGTCGCCCGGATGGCGCTCGTCCGCGGCCGGACCATCCGGCACGGCGGTATCCAGCAGGCAGATCCAGTCGCCGCCAGGGCCGATCGCCGGCGGCTCGAAGGACACGGTGTCGTGGTGGGCATTCAGGAAGATCAGCAGGAGGTCATCGTCCTCCGGCCGGCCGTCCCAGGAGCGATAGGCGCCGGCCTCGCCGTTCAGCAGCAGACCGAGGGCGCGCGAGCGGCCGTCCCGCCAGTAGGCCTCGTCGGGCTCGACGCCCTCGGGCGTCAGCCAGGTGATGTCCTTGAGGCCGTCGGCCGAGCGGGCCTGGCCATGCAGGAAGCGCGCCCGGCGCAGCGCCGGATGGGCCTGGCGCAGGGCGATCAGGTGGCGGACGAAGGCGATCAGCCGCTCGCCGTCGGCGCCGATCCCGCTCCAGTCGAACCAGCTGATCTCGCTGTCCTGGCAATAGGCGTTGTTGTTGCCTTGCTGGCTGCGCCCGAACTCGTCGCCGCCGAGCAGCATGGGCGTGCCCTGGGAGACCAGCAGCGTCGCCAGGAGATTGCGCTTCTGGCGATCGCGCAGCGCCGCGATCTCGGGATCGTCGGTCGGCCCCTCGTGGCCGTGGTTCCAGCTGTAGTTGGCGTCGGTGCCGTCCCGATTGTCCTCGTGGTTGGCCTCGTTGTGTTTGTGATCGTAGGAGACGAGGTCCTGCAGGGTGAAGCCGTCGTGGGCGGTGATCTTGTTGATGCTGGCCCACGGCCGGCGGCCCAGGTGCTCGAAGATGTCGCTCGAGCCGGTCAGCCTGGACGCGAGCTCCGGCAGCATGCCCTCGTCGCCCCGCCAATAGCGGCGCACGCTGTCGCGGAAGCGGTCGTTCCACTCGCCCCAGCCGGGCGGGTAGCTGCCGAGCCGGTAGCCGCCCGGGCCGATGTCCCAGGGCTCGGCGATCAGCTTGACGGTGCGCAGCACCTCATCCTGGCGGATGGCGTCGAAAAAGCCGCTGCCGGGATCGAAGCCGTGGACCTCGCGGCCAAGCGTCGAGGCGAGATCGAAGCGGAAGCCGTCGACGTGCATGTCGACGACCCAGTGGCGCAGTGAGTCCATGACCAGCTGCAGCACGCGCGGATGGCTCAGGTTGACCGTGTTGCCGCAGCCGGTCTCGTCGATGTGGTAGCGCTCGTCGCCCGGGATCAGGCGATAGTAGCTGGCGTTGTCGATGCCCCGGAAGCTCAGCGTCGGGCCCATCTGGTCGCCCTCGGCGGTGTGGTTGTAGACCACATCCAGGATGACCTCGATGCCGGCCCGGTGCAGGCGCTTGACCATGCTCTTGAATTCGATGTTGGCGCTGGCGCCGGCCGCGTAGCGCGGCTCCGGGGCGAAGTAGGCGAGCGTGTTGTAGCCCCAGTAGTTGCGCAGCCCCTGCTCGACCAGGCGCCGGTCGTCGACGAACGCGTGCACCGGCAGGAGCTCGATCGCGGTGACCCCGAGCCTGACCAGATAGTCGATCATCGGCTGCGACCCGAGCCCGGCATAGGTGCCGCGCAGGCGCACCGGTAGGTCGGGATGACGCTCGGTCAGGCCGCGGACATGGGCCTCGTAGATCACGGTCTCGGGCCAGGGTACCCGCGGCGCGCCATCTTCGCCCCAGGTGAACGCCGGGTCGATCACGCGGCATTTGGGCATCGCGCGCGCGTTGTCGCGGCGGTCGAACGACAGGTCGGCGCGCGGGCTGCCGATGCGGTAGCCGAAATGCGCGTCGGTCCAGCTGAGCTGGCCGTGCAGGACCCGGGCGTAGGGGTCGATCAGCAGCTTGTGGGGATTGAAGCGGTGGCCGCGGCGCGGCTCGTAGGGCCCGTGGACCCGGTAGCCGTACAGCTGGCCCGGACCGACCTCGGGCAGATAGGCGTGCCAGACCTCATCGGTGTACTCGGGCAGCTCGATGCGCTCGAGCTCGCGCCGGCCGCTGCCGTCGAACAGGCAGAGCTCGACCTTGGTCGCGTGGGTCGAGAACAGGGCGAAGTTGACCCCGGAGCCGTCCCAGCTCGCACCGAGTGGATAGGGCCTGCCGGGCCAGACCGAGCTACGCGCCTTGGCCATGCTCGACCGGCTTCGGCGCGCATGCCAGGCGGCATGGGCCGATGACGTGGACGGACAGGATGGTGCAGGCCCTCCGATTGCTGGCAGGTGCTGCTCCGCGGAGCCGGACCGCCGGCAACCCCGGATGGACACGCGGACATACTCGCCTCGAGCGCGAAGATCAAACGTCTTCGCTAACAATTGGTTTCAGGCCTCGCGGGTCGGCACGACCAGCAGCTGGGCGATCGTGACCTCGGGCGGCTGCTCGAGCGCGAACAGCACCGTGCGCGCCACGTCCTCGGCGGTGATCGAGCCGGGGAAGCGGGCGTAGTAGTCGCGGCCGCGCTGGCGGTCGCCGTGGAAGCGGGCGGCGGCGAAGCCGGTGCGGGTCAGCCCGGGCAGGATCTCGGTGATCCGGATGTCGGTGTCGGCGTAGTCCATGCGCAGGCCCTCGGTGAACGCCCGGACCGCGAATTTCGAGGCGTTGTAGATACTACCGGAGCGGTAGACCCGCAGGCCGGCGGTCGATCCGAGGTTGACGATGTGGCCGCGGCCGCGCGCCACCATGCCGCGGGCGACCGCGTGGCTGACCCGGACCATGCCGACGACGTTGGTCTCGATGATGCTCGCCCACTCCTCGAGGTCGCCCTGATCAAAGCGCTGGCGGCCGCCGACGTCGTGGCCGGCGTTGTTGATCAGGATGTCGATCGCGCGCAGCTCGGCGGGCAGGCGCTGGAGCAGGGTGGCGGTGGACTGCCGGTCGGCGACGTCGAGTTCGAGCACGTGGCCGCCCGGTCCGATCCGCTCGGCCACCGGGGTCAGGCGCTCGAGGTGGCGGCCGGCGCAGATCACCCTGGCGCCCCGGGCGCCCAGCTGGAGCGCCACCGCGGCGCCGATGCCGCTGCCGGCGCCGGTGACCAGCGCGACCGCGCCCGCCTGCAGAATGTTCTGACCTGCCATCGCGTCGTCCCGAAGGTGGAAGTGCCGCTCGCGCGGGCCCGCTGCCACGATCGGGCGCGGGCCCGCCGCCGCGGTGCGATCGGCGATCCGGATCGTCCGGCTACGGCGGAGGCACGCGGTCACGCCGGCGCCGGTCGGCGCCAGGCTGCGGTCTTGCCGACGATCCCGCGGGCGCCCGATCACGGGCGACCGGAAGACCCCGCGCGCGCAGGCGCCGCGGCCGGCGGCGCAGGCGCTATTTGGCCGCCGCCTTGGTTCGTCGGCCTGCGGTCGCCTTGCGCGGCCGGCCGAGCCCGATCCGGCGCGCGATCTCCGCCCGCTCCTGGACGTAGCTCGGTGCCGCCATGGGATAGTCGCGCTTGAGACCGAACAGCTCCCGATAGTCCGCCGGCGTCAGCTGATGAGCAACCGCAAGATGCCGCTTGAGCACCTTGTGCTTGCCGCCGCAGACCAGGCAGGTGATCTGATCCCGGCTGACCGAGCGCCGGATCGCGACCGCGGGCTCGGGCTTGGGCGCCGGCGCTGCCGGCTCCTCGATCGCCAGCGCTCCCAGGTTTTCGGCCACCGAGCTGATCACGCTCGATACCTCCGAGACCGATACCGGGTTATTGGACACGTATGCCGAGACTATTTCCGCCGTCAGCTCGGCGAGCTTGGAATGATCTGGGGCGTCGCGCACCTCGTTGGCCTCCCTGAAACCGAATCATCTTCCTTAACACATTTCCGCGGAAGTGCAACTAATCCGCGCCCGGCGTCGAATAGCGGACCGCTTATCGATCAGCACCGTCACAGAGCGGGCCCCGGCTCGACCAGTCGAACTCGGTCGAGCACCAGTCGCTCGCGCTGGCCGGGCGGCCGAGCGGGCTGCCGTCTTCGACGCGGCGGAACCCTGAAGTTACTCCAACTTAAGGACCGGCTAGTTAGACTCGCGTCTGAGCATCGGGTGAGCGGACCTGGGGGGAGTCGAACTCAAGTGTGCCCGGACACAAGCCTTTGATGGCGCCGCCCGCGGAGCCGCGGCCGGGCGCGCCGCTGCCGCCCCGGCCGGAAAGCAGGCCGGCGCCGGACGGCGGCGTGCCCGATCTCGGCGTCGCGGTCCTCGACCGGTTGCCCAACCCGATCCTGGTCAAGGATGCCGAGCTGCGCTTCGAGCTGGTCAACGAGGCCCTCTGCCGCGTCCTGGGGGTCGAGCGCGCGCGGATGATCGGCGCCAGGGACAGCGATTTCGTGCCCGCCGAGCAGGCCGAGCATTTCAATGCGCGCGATCGTCTGGTGCTCGCGACCGGCGAGGTCGACGAGTGTCAGGAGACGCTGACCGCCGCCGATGGCACCGAGCACACGATCATCACCCGCAAGACGCGTCTGGTGACGCCGGATGGCAAGCCGCATCTGGTGGGCGTGATCACGGACATCTCCGAGCGGATCCGTTACGAGAGCCAGCTCGAAATCCAGAGCCGGGAACTCGAGCGCCTGCTGGATGAGGTCACGCGCGCGCGGGCCCATGCCGAGGTGGCGCTGGCCGAGGCCCGCCGCCAGCATCGGCTGCTCGACAGCGCGGCCGGCGTGATCGGCGACGCCTTTGCGCTGTTCGACCATGGCGAGCAGCTGGTGTTCGCCAATGGGCCTTATTGCCGGCTGCACGGCGGCGTCGGCCTGGACGAGATGGCCGGCTGCCGCTTCGACGAACTGGCGGCACGGCTCGGCGGCGTCCTGCGCGATGGCGCGACGGTGCGCCCGGTGCCCTGGCGCGAGATCTACCGGCGCCCGCTCGCCGAGCCGCTCGAGATCGAGCTGCCAGGCGGGCGCTGGCTGCTCGCCCGCGCGCGCCGCACCGCCGACGGGTTGGTGGTGATCAGCTTCACCGACGTGAGCGAGCTCAAGCGCAAGGAGCGTGCCCTGAACGACCTGGCGGCGCGCGATCCGCTGCTCGGCTGCGCCAATCGCCGCGCGTTCTTCGACTACGCGGACCAGGCGATGCGGACGGCGGCGGCGCGCCGGCGACCGCTGTCGGTGCTGCTCGCTGACCTCGACCACTTCAAGAAGATCAACGACACCTGGGGCCATTCGGTCGGCGACCTCGCGCTGCAGGCGTTCACCGATGCCTGCCAAGCGCACTTGCGCGACCAGGACCTGTTCGCCCGGGTCGGCGGCGAGGAGTTCGCGATCCTGCTCCCCGGCCTGGGCCTGGGTGCGGCGCTCGCGGTGGCCGAGCGCCTGCGGGCGCGGACCGCGACCCTGCGGGTGCCGACGGCGAGCGCGCCGGTCGGGCTCAAGGTCAGCATCGGGGTCGCCGAATGGCGGCCCGCGACCGACACGATCGAGGACCTGCTGCGCGCCGCCGACCAGGCGCTCTATGCCGCCAAGTCGGGCGGACGCGACCGCGTGGTCGGCCACGGCATGGCCGCCGAAGACCCTGGGGTGCTGACGGGTGTGCGGTGATCCCCGCCGGCGCCTGCGCGGCCGGCGGCGGTGCGTCAGTTGGGCGCGGTCCGCGCCCCGGGCGCGTCGAGCGAGAAGGCGGGAATCTGGACCTCGAAGTGCTCGCCGGTGGTGGTCACCATCTCGTAGCTGCCGACCATGATGCCGCTCGGGGTCGCGAGCGGGGTGCCGCTGGTGTACTCGAAGTGCTCCCCGGGCTGGAGCACCGGCTGCTGCCCGACCACGCCCGCGCCGCGCACCTCAAGCGTGCGCCCGAGGGCGTCGGTGATCCGCCAGTGCCGGCTGAGCAGCTGCACCACCTCACGGCCCTGGTTGTCGATCTGGATGCGGTAGCCGAACACGAACCGGCTCTGCTCGGGGGCCGACTGGTCGTCGAGATAGAACGGCTCGACCGAGATCTGGATCGAGCGGGTACGCTCCTGATACATGGGCCTGCACCGGTGCTCTTGGGCCTGCCGGCCAGCCGCCGGCAGCGTGATCGGAGGGTACTATGAGCGCGCCCGGGAAGCCTGTCCAGAGCCGCGCTGGCGCTCAAATTTCGAGGAGCGCTCCCGGGGCTCAGTCGGCAATGGCCGGGCCGGCCTGCTGCTCGCGCTCGCGCAGATCGCGGCGGCGGACCTTGCCGGTGGTGGTCAGCGGCAGCTCCTCCAGGAACGCGATCTGGCGCGGGTACTCATGGGCCGCGAGGCGCTCGCGCACGAACGCCTGGATCGAGCGCTCGAGCTCGGCGTCGGGTCGCTGGCCGGGCTTGGGCACGACGAACGCCTTGACCACCTCGCCCCGGATCGGATCGGGCACGCCGATCACGGCGCAGAGCGCCACCGCCGGATGCCTGGCAAGGCAGTCCTCGACCTCGGAGGGCCCGATCCGGTAGCCGGCACTGCTGATCAGGTCGTCCTCGCGACCAAGATAGGTGAGGTAGCCCGCCTCGTCCCGGCGCCCGAGATCGCCCGTGAGCAGCCAGTCGCCCTTGAATTTGGCCGCGGTCGCCGCCGGATTGTTCCAGTAGCCGAGGAACATCACCGGGTCCGGCCGGCGGATCGCGATCACGCCGCTCACGCCCGCCGGCGCCGGCGTGCCGGCGTCGTCGAGCACGGCGACCTCGTGCCCCGGGATCGGCCTGCCCATGCTGCCGGACTTGAGAGGGAGAATCCGGGCGTTGTTGCCGACCACGAGGTTGGCCTCGGTCTGGCCGTAGAACTCGTTGACCGTCAGCCCGAACGCCTCGCGGCCCCACTCGATCACGTCGTCGCCCAGTTTTTCGCCGCCGGATGCGAGCGAGCGCAGCCTGGCGCCCTCCGCGCGCGGCCGGACCCCGGTCTGGCGCAGGAGCCGCAGCGCGGTCGGCGGCAGAAAAACGTTCCTGACCGCGTGGCGCGCCATCAGCCCGACCGCGGCCTCGGGATCGAACTTGCCGGGCGGGCCGACCACGACCGGCAGGCCGAAGTAGAGCGATGGCAGCAGCACGTCCAGCAGCCCGCCGATCCAGGCCCAGTCCGCCGGCGTCCAGAAGCGATCGCCGGGCTGGGGGAAAAAATCGTGGGGCAGCTGCACCCCGGGCAGATGCCCGAGCAGGACGCGGTGCGCGTGCAGGGCGCCCTTGGGGGGCCCGGTCGTGCCCGAGGTGTAGATCAGGACCGCCGGATCGTCGGCGCCGGTCGCGGCGGTCGTGAAGTCATCCCTGGCACGCCCGAGCGCGGCATCGAAGTCGACGGCCCCCGGCCCGCCGCCGTCGGTTGCGAACACCTGCTCGAGCGCCGGCAGATCGGCGCGCAGCTCGACCAGCTTGGCGGCGCCGCCCGGCTCGGTGATCACGGCCCTGGCGCCGCTGTCGGCCAGCCGGTAGGCGAGCGCGTCCGGCCCGAACAGCCCGAACAGCGGCATCGCGATGCCGCCCAGCTTGTAGACCGCGAGATGGGCGAGCAGGGTCTCGAGCCGCTGACCGAGCAGGATGCCGACCCGGTCGCCGCGCCCGACGCCGGCCGCCTGCAGCACGTGGGCGAGCCGGTTGGCGTTGCGCTGCAGATCGAGGAAGCCGTGCCGGCGGATCTCGCCGGGCCGCCGCTCTTCGATCAGGGCCACCCGGTTGTCGGGCCCCGCGTGGCGGTCGCAGATCGCCGCCGCGATGTTGAACGCCCGCGGGATCTGCCAGCGGAATTGCTGGCGCAGGGTCTCGAAGTCGCCCGCCGGTTGCAGCATGCCCGGACGCTCTCCCTTGCCGATCGTCCTAGCGGCGCCGGCCGGCCCGCGCGCCCTTGCTCGGGCCGCGCGATCCGGTGTAAGGAGCGCCTTAATCTGAAGGTAGCCATGCTGCCGGTTCGTGCCAAGCAGCGCGCCGGCCGCGCCGACCCGCGATCGCAACGCCGCGCCGCCGCCGGATCGGGCGCCGCTGCCGCCACCGAGGAGCCAGATGTCAGCGAAGGTTGCCTTGATCACCGGGGTCACCGGCCAGGATGGCGCCTATCTCGCCGAGCTCCTGCTCGCCAAGGGCTACGTCGTGCACGGGGTCAAGCGGCGGTCGTCGTCGTTCAACACCGGCCGGGTCGATCACCTCTACCTCGACCCGCACGAGCACGAGACCCGCTTCTTCCTGCATCACGGCGATCTGACCGACGCCACCAACCTGATCCGCCTGGTCCAGGAGACCCAGCCCGACGAGATCTACAACCTCGCCGCCCAGAGCCACGTCCAGGTCAGCTTCGAGACCGCCGAGTACACCGCCAACGCCGATGGCATCGGCACGCTGCGGCTGCTCGAGGCGATCCGCATCCTGGGCCTGGGCGAGCGCACCCGCTTCTACCAGGCGTCGACCTCGGAGCTCTACGGCAAGGTGCAGGAAGTGCCGCAGCGCGAGACCACGCCCTTCTATCCGCGCAGCCCCTACGCCGCGGCCAAGCTCTACGCTTACTGGATCACGGTCAACTACCGCGAGGCCTATGGCTACCACGCCTCGAACGGCATCCTGTTCAACCACGAGAGCCCGTTGCGCGGCGAGACCTTCGTCACGCGCAAGATCACGCGCGCGGTCGCCGCGATCGAGCTCGGCCTGCAGGAGCGGCTCTACATCGGCAATCTCGATGCCAAGCGCGACTGGGGCCATGCCCGCGACTACGTCGAGGGCATGTGGCGGATCCTGCAGCAGGACCAGCCCGACGACTACGTGCTCGCGACCGGCGAGGCCCACAGCGTGCGCGAGTTCGTCGAGCGCGCGTTCGCCTGCGTCGACCGGGCGATCGTCTGGCAGGGCGAGGGCGTGGACGAGGTCGGGATCGACGAGCGCAGCGGCAAGGAGCTGGTGTGCGTCGACCCGCGCTACTTCCGGCCGACCGAGGTCGATCTGCTGCTCGGCGATCCGAGCAAGGCGCACGCCCGGCTCGGCTGGCGCCACCGGACCAGCTTTCCCGAGCTGGTGCGCGAGATGGTCGAGGCCGATCTGGTGGCGGTCGAGCGCGAGGGGCGGAACGGCCTGGACTGACGGGCCGGACAAGCGAGGCAAGGGGATGAAGAGCGAGGGTGGCAGGGTTGCCGTCATCTACCCGATCGCCGGCAAGCGGGTCTGGGTTGCGGGCCACCGCGGCATGGTCGGCAGCGCGCTGGTACGCCGGCTCGAGCGCGAGGACTGCGAGCTCCTGAGTGCGACCCGCCAGGAGTGCGATCTCGGACGCCAGGACGAGGTCGAGCGCTGGATGGGCAAGGCGCGCCCGGAGGTCGTGATCGTGGCCGCGGCCAAGGTCGGCGGCATCCTCGCCAACGACAGCTATCCGGCCGAGTTCCTCTACGACAACCTGATGATCGAGGCGAACGTCATCCACACCGCCCGCAGGGTCGCGGTCGAGAAGCTCCTGTTCCTGGGCTCGAGCTGCATCTACCCCAAGCTCGCCCCGCAGCCGATGCCGGAGGACTGCCTGCTGACGGGACCGCTGGAGCCGACCAATCAGTGGTACGCGATCGCCAAGATCGCGGGCATCAAGCTCTGCCAGGCCTACCGGCGCCAGTGGGGGTGCGACTTCATCAGCGCGATGCCGACCAATCTGTACGGCCCGGGCGACAATTTCGATCTCATGTCGAGCCACGTCGTGCCGGCGCTGATCGCCAAGATGCACGCCGCCAAGGCAGAAGGCGCCGATGAGGTCGAGATCTGGGGCACCGGCCAGCCCCGGCGCGAGTTCCTGCACGTCGACGACCTCGCGGACGCCTGCGTCCATCTGCTCCAGGTCTACAGCGACGAAGTGCACATCAACGTCGGCTGCGGCACGGATCTGACCATCGCCGAGCTCGCCGAGACCGTCCGGGCGGTGGTCGGATTCCCGGGCCGGCTGCGCTACAACAGCGAGCGCCCCGATGGCACGCCGCGCAAGCTGCTCGACACCGCCCGCCTGAGCGCGCTTGGCTGGCGGCCGAAGATCGCCCTCGAGGACGGCCTGGCCGACGCCTATCGCTGGTATTGCGAGCGGGTGGTCGCCAAGGCCGCCTGACGCGCCCCGCTCGCTGCTGTGCGGCAACGGTGCCCGCTGATTTCTTTGCGCCTGTTCTACCAGCCGACTGGGCCGGCCTCGACAATCAGGGGAACGTGATCACTGAGACCGGTCGCCACCCAGTCCTGATAGGTGCCGAGCGTGGCCGATCGGGGCCGCCAGTCCGGCTGCTGTGGCATGAACGCGTAGTCGATGTGAAAGCCGCGGTCCGGTGCCCGGCGGAAGTAGAGGGTCGGGCTGGTTTCCGAGCCATGCGCTTGCTCATGATGCCGGTGCCAGGCGCTCGCGAGCCCGAGCCTGCCCAGATGCTCGACCACGTCGCGAAAGCGGCGGCGGCGCCCGGGCTTGTCCAGGGATACATTGTGATTGAAGTCGCCGGCGACGACCGCTGCCCCTCGGGAGAGGAACGTCGCACAGGCATCGAGAGTCCGCAGGGTCGGAGCGAGATAGTCCTCTGCAGGCTTCACCCAGACCGCACAGACCCTCAGCTCCAGTCCGGCGCTGCGCACGAGAGCGGTCAGAAACCATCGATCCGCCACTCGAATCCCGACCGGCTCGACCGTCCAGCTGCCGAAGGCGATGATCGCAAGACCCCTGCCCTGCTCCGGGCCGCGCCAGGACACCTGGTCCGCACGCAAGCGGGGGTCATCGAGACTGGAGCGCGCGCATTCCTGGATGACCGCGACGTCCGGCTTCAGGCGCATGAGGGGAGTGAGCTTGCGGGCAAAGCCCCCGGCGCAGTTCCAGACGACCAGCCGCACCGGTCACGATCCGCGGCGGGCGCGAAAGAAGGCGCGCAGCAGCGCCGCCGCCTGGCGCTCGCCGATGCCGCCGTAGACCTCCGGCGCGTGGTGGCAGGACGCGCTCGCGAAGATCCGGGGGCCATGCGCGACGCCACCGCCCTTGGGATCGGCGGCGCCATAGTAGAGGCGGCGGATGCGCGCGAAGCTGATCGCCTGGGCGCACATCGGGCAGGGCTCGAGGGTGACGTAGAGGTCGCAGGCCGCGAGCCGGGGCGTGCCCAGCCTGCGCGCCGCCTCCCGGATCACGAGGAGCTCGGCGTGCGCGGTCGGATCGGAGAGCTCCTCGACCCGATTGCCCGCGGCCGCCAGCACTTCGCCCGCGGGGTCGAGCAGGACCGCGCCGACCGGCACCTCGCCCCTGGCCGCGGCAGCCTCGGCCTCGGCGAGTGCCTGCTGCATCGGCGTCACCGGTGCGCGGCTCATCACCCGAGCCCCCCATCTTCTCGCGGACCGCATCGGTGCCTATATCTAGCGGCCATGAAGGCCCCCCGCCCTCCGGTCGCAGATTCCCGTCCATGACCGCCTTGCCCGACGTCCGCAACCCGCGCCGTCGCGCGGTGGCCGCGCCGGGCTGGGTGATCCGCCCCGCGGTCGCCGAGGATCTCGAGGCGCTGGTCGAGCTCGAGCAGCGCTGCTTCGAGAACGACCGGCTGTCGCGGCGCAGCTTCCGCCACTTCCTGGCCAGCGACACCGCCGAGTGCCTGGTCGCCGAGGAGAACGGCCGGCTGGTGGGCTATGCCCTGGTCCTGTTCCACGGCCGGACCGCGCTCGCCCGGCTGTATTCGATGGCGGTCCTGCCCGACCAGCAGGGCCGCGGCCTCGGTCGGACCCTGCTGCAGGCCGCCGAGGTGGCCGCGCTCGATGGCGGTGCCGCGGTCATGCGCCTCGAGGTCAACCCGCGCAACGCCGCCGCGGTGGCACTCTATCGCAGCGTCGGCTACGTCGATTTCGGCGTCTACCGCGCCTACTACGAGGACGACAGCGACGCGCTGCGCATGGCCCACGACCTGGTGCCGCGCCTGCAGTCGGTCGCCTGGCGGGTGCCGCACTACCGGCAGACGCTGGAGTTCACCTGCGGTCCGGCGGCGTTGATGATGGCGATGAAGGCGCTCGACAAGGGCCTGCGCCTCGACCGCCGGCTCGAGCTCCGCCTGTGGCGCGAGTTGACCATGATCTTCATGACCTCGGGTCACGGCGGCTGCGGCCCGCACGGCCTGGCGCTGGCCGCCTGGCGGCGCGGCTTCGGGGTCGAGCTGTTCGTCAACGACGAGGGCCCGCCCTTCCTCGACACCGTGCGCCATCCGGACAAGAAGGAGGTGATCCGGCTGGTCCACGAGGACTTCCTGGACGAGCTCAAGCGCAGCCAGGTCAAGATCCATGTCCACCCGCTCTCGCCGGACGAGCTGAGCGAGCGGATCGCGGCCGGCGCGATCGCGCTGGTGCTGATCAGCCAATACCGGATCTACGGCGACAAGGAACCCCACTGGATCATCGTCTCGGCCTGTGATCAACGCTTTATCTACGCTCATGATCCCTATATCTCTTCCGCCCACGTCACCAGCATCGATCGGGTCAGCATCCCGATCCTGCGGCGGGAATTCGAGCTGATGGCCAAGTACGGCCGGTCCAAACTCCGCGCCGCGGTCATCCTGAGCAGGCGCGACGCCACGCCCTGATGCAAGCCGTTCTCAGCGAGCTGCCACCCTCGGCCTATCCCGAAGCGCTCGGCCAGCTGGTCTGGCTGCCGCGCATCTACATCACCCGGCCCGAGCACTTTCGCGCCCGCTCGGTGCGGGTCGTCAACCTGAGCCGCGACTGTATCTATCTCGGCACCGGCTACTACGCCTCGCTGCTCGCCGAGGCCCGCGGCCACAAGGTGATCCCCTCGGTCCAGACGATCATCGACCTCGGCCGCAAGTCGCTCTACCGCTTCGCGCTGCCCGAGCTCGACGCGGTGCTCGCCAAGCGGCTGGCACGCCTGCCCGAGCTGCTGACCGAGCCGGTCCGCTTCCTGATCGCCTTCGGCACCACCGAGGACAGCCGTTTCCGCGCCCTTGCCCGGGCGGTCTTCGACCGCTTCCGGCATCCCCTGCTGGCGGTCACGCTGCGGCCGTCGCGCAACGGCAACCTGCGCATCCGCTCGATCCGGCCGCTGTCGCCCGCCGAGCTCGACGAGGCCCAGGCGGCCTGGTTCAACAACGCGCTCGCCCGCTACCTCAAGGTGCCCTGGCGCGCGCAGCCGGCCCAGCCGCTGCCGCGCTACAGCGTCGCCGTGCTCTGCAACCCGCAGGACCCGCTGTCGCCCTCCAAGCCCGCGACCATCGAGCGGCTGGTCAAGGTCGGCGCCCAGATGAACATCGAGGTCGAGCCGATCCGCCGTCAGGATTTCCTGCGGCTCGGCGAGTTCGACGCCCTGTTCATCCGCGAGACCACGGCGCTCACCAACCATACCTATCGGTTCGCCCGCAAGGCCGCCCGCGAAGGCATGGCCGTGATCGACGACCCGAGCTCGATCGTGCGCTGTACCAACAAGGTCTATCTGGCCGAGCTGATGGCCGCGCACGGCATCCCGACCCCCAGAACCATGATCCTGGACCGCCGCCATCTCAAGGCGATCGGCAGCCAGCTCGGCTTCCCGATCGTGCTCAAGGTGCCGGACGGCTCGTTCTCGCGCGGGGTCTTCAAGGTCCACGACGAGGCCGAGCTCAAGGCGCGCGCGATCGAGCTGCTCGAGGACTCCGACCTGATCCTGGCCCAGGAGTACGTGCCGACCCAGTTCGACTGGCGGGTTGGCGTGCTCAACCGCGAGCCGCTCTTCGTCTGCCAGTACTTCATGCCCAAGAACCATTGGCAGATCGTCAAGCACGAGCCCAACGGCAAGATCCGCGAGGGCACCTTCAAGACCCACAGCGTCGATCAGGCGCCGCGCGAAGTGACCGAGCTCGGCTGCAAGGCGGCGTCCCTGATCGGCGACGGCCTCTATGGCGTCGACATCAAGCAGACCGACAGCGGCTTCGTGCTGATCGAGATCAACGACAACCCGAACCTCGACGTCGGGATCGAGGACGCGGTGCTCAAGGACGATCTGTACCGGCGCCTGCTGGCCGATCTGGTGCGCCGGATCGAGGCCCGGCGCAAATAGTCTTCAAGGGCGTCGACCGGGCGCCGGGCCGCCGGAGGAGGACATCGATGCTGGGCGTGCTGGGCGGCATGGGGCCGGCCGCGACGGTCGACTTCATGGCCAAGCTGATCCGCCTCAACCCGGCGGCGCGCGATCAGGACCATCTGCCGGTGGTGGTGGTCTCGGACCCGCGGGTGCCGGACCGGGTCGGGCCGATCCTGGGCGGCCGCGGGCGCTCGCCCCTGCCCGCCATGCTGGAGGGCGTGCGGGCACTCGAGCGGGCGGGCGCGCAGGCGATCGCGATCCCCTGCCACACCGCGCACCATTGGCACGCCGGGCTCGCGACCGCGAGCGCGCTGCCGATCCTTTCGATCGTCGATGCGGTGCTCGCCGAGCTCGCCCGCCTGGAGCTCCCGCCCGGCCCGCTCGGCCTGCTCGCGACCGAGGCGACGCTGAAGGCCGGGCTCTACCAGCAGCGCCTCGCCGCCGCCGGCCATCCGGCCCTCGAGCCGACGCCGGCCGTCATGGCCGAATGCGTGCTGCCGGCGATCGCGTTGGTCAAGCGGGACCGGGCGCCCGAGGCGGCGCCGCTCTTGAGACGTGCGGTCGAGCACGCGACCGCCGCCGGCGCCGGGCATGTGCTGCTCGCCTGCACCGAGCTGCCGATCGCGCTCGCCGCAGCGCCGCAGCCCGCCTGCATCGATGCGACCGAGGCGCTGGCCCGCAGCTGCCTGGCCTGGTGGCGCGCGGTAGGCCTGCGGGCGGCGGAAGGGGCGTCGATCCCGCCATCCCTGGCCAGGTGATGGTCGATCAGAGCGCGTGAGGCCGACGCGGACGGCGCGCGCGGGTCGACGTCGGTGAGCAGGTCGCGATCGCTCTTTGGCCCGGCTGGGTGGGCGTGGCGAGCATTGTGCGACAGATGAGCGGGCGCCCGGCCCGCTTCGGTTCTGGACCCGCGCTTGCTCTTCGCCTCTGGGGTGCGTACCATCGTCTGTCAACGACCGGCATTCGGGCAATGTCGGGACCAGGATGGCGTGGCCTGAAGGGTACGGAACGCCGTTCAGCCACAGCCTTGCGGGGGAGATACTGGGTATGATGGCGGCGCGTTGGCCGATCCCCTTGGTCATGAGCTTCGCGATCCTGGTGATGACCTCGATTTCCATCCAATCCGCGGAAATCACGTTCAAGGACCAGCGCGGCAAGCTGATCACGCTCGCACAGCCGGCGACCAGCGTCATCGCCCTGCCGAAGCCGATCCCGGACGTGATCATCGGGATCGACGGCGGCACCAAGCATCTCACGGGCATGCATCCGGCCGCCCAGGCGGTGCTGATGGACAGTGTTCTCGGACGGTTCTTCCCCGAGATCGCCAGCATCGACACGCGGGTGGTGGGCAATGGCTTCATTCCCAATGTCGAGGAGGTGCTGAAGGTCAACCCAGATGTCGTCATTCAGTGGGCGCGCCGGACCGAAGAATACATCGAGCCGATGGAGAAGGTCGGGCTGACCGTGGTCGGCCTCGACTATGGCACCCACGCGATCGAGCGCGGGCACATTGAAATCGTCGGCGAGCTGCTCGGCAAGCGCGACCGAACCACGGCCTTTCTCGCCTGGCAGGATGATGTGCTCGCGGCGATCGGGCAGAAGCTGGCCGACGTCCCGCTCGCGAACCGGGCGCGGATGATCTTCTTTGATCGCTATCGCAGCGATGAGCTCGCGGTGTTCGAGCGCAACGAGTTCTTCTTCCAGGCGCCGGGCTTGCGCAACCTGGCGTTCGAGGCTGGCTTGAACCAGCCCAGGGGAACGGTCGATGCCGAGCAGATCCTGGCCTGGAATCCCGACATCATCTTCATCAACTTCTATGACCTGAAAGCGACGCCCGCGGACATGTACGCCGACCCGGTGCTGGCCAGCGTCTCGGCGGTGGCGAATCGGCGGGTCTACAAGACGCCGCGCCTGGACCCGGCCGAACTCGAGGGCCCGCTGGTCTGGATGTGGATGGCGATGCTCGCCTATCCTGACCGGTTCCATTGGGATCTGCGCGCCACGATCAAGGAAAAGTACGTCGAGCTGTATGGGCATAGCCCGTCCGACGCCGACGTCGACAGCGTCATACACTGGGCGGCCAATGCCGACAGCGCCCACTATCGCGAGATGTTCGGGAAGCAGCCGAGCAACGGCAGCAGCAACTAGCTACGAGGATCGGCTTGGTCATGGCTGCTCGGTCGTTAGCGCTGCGCTCGGCCTCGGGCACGCGGTCGGGGAGCGTCCGCATCTTTTGGATCGGGGTGCTGATACTCGCCCCGATCCTGCTGGTCGTGTCGCTCTCCATGGGACGGTACGGGATTCCGCTCTCCCATGTCGCGGCAATTCTGTTCCATCACCTGATCCCGATCGACGTCATCTGGACGTTGCCGGAAGAGCGGGTGGTGGACTTGATCCGGCTGCCTCGGATCCTGGTGGCGTGTCTGGGCGGCGCCGGCCTTGCGATCGCCGGCGCAGCACTCCAGGGCGTCTTCCGCAACCCGCTGGTCGGCCCGCAGATCATCGGGGTGTCGTCCGGGGCCGCGTTCGGCGGCGCGCTTGCCATTCTGCTCTTCGAGAGCGCTGCGATCACCGTGACGTTCGCGTTCATCGCCGGGTTCCTGGCGATCGCGATCGTCTACCTCATGAGCAGGATCACCAGTCAGGCGCCGATCCTCCTGCTGGTTCTGGCCGGCGTGGTGACCAGCGCCTTCTTCTCGGCGCTGATCTCCCTGATCAAGTTCGTCGCCGACCCGGACAACAAGCTGCCGTCGATCGTCTACTGGCTGATGGGCAGCTTCGCCAGCATCAGCTGGTCCGATGTCGCGATCCTGACAGCTCCGATCGTGCTCGGCGGATTGCTGATCTACGGCCTCCGGTTCCGGATCAACGTCCTCTCGCTTGGCGAGGAGGAGGCCCAGTCGCTCGGGGTCCCGGTCGAGCGGACCCGGTGGTTGATCCTCGGCGCGGTGGCCCTGATCTCCGCGGCCGTGGTGGCGGTCGCCGGCGTGATCGGCTGGGTTGGCCTGGTCATGCCCCATCTGGCGCGCATGATCGTCGGGCCCGACCACAAGGTCCTGTTGCCGGCCTCGGCCGCGGTCGGCGCCATGTACCTGCTTGTCATCGACGACCTGGCGCGGACCGCGACCGCGGCCGAGATCCCGCTCGGGATCATCACCGCGTTGATCGGGGCCCCGGTGTTCGCCTTGCTGCTGCGGCGGACCTATGCCGCGGGCTGGCGCAATGGCTGAGGCCGGCAGCGTGATCGAGGTCGACGGCGCCGGCGTGGCCTTCGACCGGAGGTGGATCTTTCGCCGCCTGTCCTTCACGCTGGCGCGAGGAGAGACCCTCGCCATCCTCGGCCGCAATGGCCGGGGCAAGACGACCTTGCTGCGGGCGCTGCTCGGCCTGCAACGCTGGTCGGAGGGCAGGGCGCAGGTGCGCGGCGCGATCGGCTACGTGCCGCAGAGCGGCAGCCTGCCGTTTGCCTACTCTGTGCTCGACGTGGTGCTGATGGGGCGGGCGCGCCATCTCGGCATGTTCGCCGTCCCGCGCGCGCCGGACTACCAGGTCGCGCGGAACGCGCTGGACGCGCTCGGCATCCTGAACTTCGAGACCCGGCGGATCGACGAGCTGAGCGGCGGCGAGCGCCAACTGGTCCTGATCGCGCGGGCGCTGGCGTCGGAGTGCGATCTGCTGATCCTGGACGAGCCGGCCTCGGCGCTCGATTTCCACAATCAGGACGTCATCCTGTCGACCATTCGCCGGGTGTCGCGCGAAGGCCGCCTGAGCGTGGTCTTCGCCTCGCACTATCCGCAGCATGCGATCCACGTCGCCGACCGGGCGCTCCTGATGCAGGACGTGGAGGAGCACAGCTTCGGCGCCGCGGCCGAGGTCATGACCGAGGCGGCGCTGGGGCGGCTGTACGGCATCGGGATGCGCAAGGTGCAGGTGAGCCAGAACGGCCATCGCATCACCAGCCTGGTGCCCGTGTTCTCCTGAGCGCGACGGCTGCCTTGGAGCCGGCGCGCCATCCGAAAGGCACGTCGACGGCCCGCCTGATCGCGCAGCGGTCGGCGACCAGCGAGCGCCGCATACCACGGCTACGCCACGCGCGGCGCGACCGCCCGCCGGGCGTTGGGCCCGTCAATCGCCGGGCGCCACCGCCACCTGATCCGTCTCGAAGGCCCGCAGGGCATAGAGTGCCGCCGCGGCATTGAACGCCATCAGCACCACCAGCGGCGTCCGGATGTCGTGCAAGTGGCCGGCGGCGCCGAGGACCAGAGCGACTGCGATGCCCACCGTCCGCATCGAGGCGTTGGCGGTGGCGATCAGGATTGGCCGGTCCGCCGCTGGCGCATGGTCCATCATGTAGGTGATCTGGCCCTGGATGGCGCCTTGCTCCGCGATGGTCAAAAGCACGAAGACGATGCCGTGGAAATAGGGGATCTGCAGGTCCTCGATGCCATCGATGACCAGGGTCAGGACGCCGGCGACCAGGGCGACGGCGGCGCCTGCCGCCATGCGGGCGCGATCGGACGACCTGGCCCAGAGCAGGCCGCTCGAGATCACGCCAATGCCGCTCGCGATCACGAACACGGTCAGATTCTGGGCGGTCGGGTCGTGGATCGTGGCGGCATGGATGGCGTAGAACGGGATCGCCAACTCGACGCTCAGGAGCAGGGTCCGAGCGATCAGGAGCCGTCGAAACCAAGGATAGGCCTGGATCAAGCCGTAGCCACGGCTCAGCTCGGCCAGGGTGAATGGTTTGCGGATCGCCGGGCTCGGCGGCTCGCTGAGCGCGGCGTAGGTCAGGATGACCCCCAGCCAGCCGGCCACGGCCAGCCAGAGCAGCAGCTCCTGGTTGCCCTCGACCGTGGGCAGGAAGAGCAGCACCGCCAGCGACAGCACCAGGGTGAGGGTGCCGCCCAGAGCTGCGCGGTGCGCGACCAGCCGGCCCAGGAGCGGCTCGGGGATGGTCTTGGCCACCAGATCGTCGTAGCCGACGTTGAGGGCACCGTGGCCGACGCCAAAGAAGAGCACGCACAGCAGCAGCGCGAGACCGGCCAGCGAGGCCGTAGCAATCCCCGCAGCGCCAATGATCCCCAGGAGGGCGGCCACCAGGACCAGGCCGAACCCAACCACCGGCTGCCTGCGCATCACAAATCGGGACATCAGCGGCGCGCTGCCGAGTTGGGCGGCGATCAGGCCGAACTGGAGGATCGGCAGGATGAGCGCGACCAGGAAATAGGCGACCCCCCGCTGGGTATCGATCCAGGGGATCACCAGACGCATGTTGCCGAACTGCAGCGCGACGAACAGAAAACCGCCACCCACCAGATGGAGCGCATAGTTCCGTCGGTAGTCGACAGGCTGAGCCATGCAGAACTCCTGGTTGTCCCGCCTCCTCGAACCCGACGGACCATCCTTGCCGGCGCGCGCAGCTTCCGACGCCGCATGATCGAAGCCTTCGCGCCCGCCATCCAGTGCCATCCGAAGACCGCATTGGGTGCCCGGCATCACGCCGTTGGCAGGCGGCGGCACGGGAAGCCGCTAGGCCGCCACCCGGCCATTTCGTAGCGGCCGCCAGCAGCCCGAGCAAGCGGGGGAAGGGACTGGCGAGCGCCGACCAGGTGACCCAGGCCGTACCGTTGCGTCAACGCCGGCTCGAACCCCAGATCGCTTGCCAAAACGCGGATGAGGCTGGTCAGACTAATGGGGGTCCGGCTGCCGGGGATCGTTGGGTTCGGGCACCACCCCGATCTGCCGGAGCGCGCTCTCGATCAGGCCGGTCCCGAAGAAGTACCGGCCGGCGGCGCAATCGGCCTCGGCGCGGTCACGCCACTGCCGGGCCTCGGCCAGCTCGTAGTCCTCGAGCATCAGGATCTGGTAGTCGAACCGGCTGATGATGATGTCGTCGAACAGGGCGATCAGCGTGGCGCAATGCGCCGCCTCGGCGCCGGCTGGCTCCTGATCCGGACCCGGCCGCGGATCGGCGGCGGCCGGAGGCGCGATGCCGCAGGCGAGCGCCAGCGCGGTCGCCAGTGCGCGGCGCCGCCTGCTACCCAAGGCGGCGGCGGTCACATGGGCGGCTTGGCGCCCTGATCGCCGACCACGGCGGCCACCACGACCGGGGTCCGGTTGGGATCCGGCTTGACCAGCAGGACCGCGTCCTTGCCGGGCGCCAGCAGCGAACGATCGGCCTTGGCCATGTGCACGATCGGCACGTCGGGCGGCAGGTAGATGGTCTGGGTACCGGCGACCTTCGGCTCGCCCGCCTGGTAGTCGACCTTGAGCTGCCGGTCGGCGCCCACGTCCTTGATCTGAGCCACGGTCGCGTTGGTCATCATGTTGGGCCCCTTGACCAGGTCCCAGGCATAATGCCCCTCGCCCAGGCCGCGCAGGTCGTCGGCGAACAGATGCGCCTCCAGGGCGACCTGCCGGTCGCCGGTCGTGACCGTGGTCAGGCCGACGAACTGGCCCTGCTTGACGTCGTCGATGGTCGCAGGCGTGACGGCGTAGACACCGAGATCGGGACTGAGCTGGAAGCCCATCACCTCGCCCTCGCGGCTGGTGATGACCAGCTGGTCGGCCGCCACGCTCTTGAGCGTGCCCCGCACGCGGTAGAGGTCCTGCGCGCGCGCGTCGGAGGCGCCGGCCGCCACCAGCGTCGCGAGCAGAAGGAGCACGACCGGCAGGCAGGTTCTGGCTTGCATTGCGGCCTCCGCCGAAACGACCGGCTACGCTACTCGGTGCCGGTGACGGTCGCGATCAGCGGCAGGGACACCATGTCCATCCGGCCGCCGTCGTTGAAGTAGCCGACCCGGAACACGCCGTTGATCGCATGGGCGCCGGGCTTGGTCGGGGTCACGCCGACCACGAACTCCAGGGCGTTACTCTTGACCGTGCCGATCACGACCTTCTGTTCGAACGCGACGCCGTCGTCGTAGGACGACAGCTCGACCACCCGGTTGCGATACGCGTCCAGCACCTGGTAGCCGTCCGGGAGGGTCAGCTTGGCGACCAGCGCCGTCTTCACGCCGACCTTGCCGGACACGTTCTCGAGATTGATCATGTAGGGCCGCGTGAAACCCGAATCGGCACTCAGGGTACCGGTCGAGGCGACGCCGATCAGCGCCGCGCAACCCAGAGCCAGACAGAAGCCACGCCGCATCGCCTTAACCCCTCAAAGGATCATGCTGCTCGGGACAAGAGCGGGTCAGCCACCTGGCGGCGACTGACCCGATGAGCTCTCATTATCATCTACCGCGCCGCTCGGCCAGCCGCCTGGTGCGCGGCTGGCCTGGCAGCGAAGCGTTGCCCGGTTACTGCCCGAGCGCGAACACCCAGATCACCCCGCCCTGCGGCACGTCGACGTGCTCGCCGAGGACGTTGTTGATCAGGTTCTGCTGGCCGGCGGCGTCGATGCCCCAGCCGGACTGCACGGCGATGTACTGGACACCGTCGACCTCGAACGTGGAGGGCGGCGCCTCGACCCCGGAGTTGGTCTTGAAGTGCCAGAGTTCCTCGCCGGTCTTGGCGTCGAACGCCCGGAACATACGGTCGTTGGTGCCGCCATCGAACACCAGGTTGCCGCCGGTGGTCAGGATCGGGCCCCAGTTCATGCTGTCGTTGAACAGATGGGTCCAGCCACGCTGGCCGGTGCTGACATCCCACGCCTGGATCTCACCGAAGGAGCGCGCGTTCTTGTCGACCGTGAAGCCGATGTCGGGGATCGACACGCCGGTCCACCACTGGCCGGCCACGTACTCTTCCTTCTTGCCTTCCAGATGGCCGCAGTGGTTGTCGTTGGCCGGGATGTAGATCATGCCGGTCTGCGGGTTGTAGGCTGCATAGGGCCAGTCCTTGCCGCCCCACAGCGACGGGCAGAAGTCGGCCTCCTTGCCGGTGCCCGGCTTGTGGTCCTCGTTGTACGTCGCCCGACCGGTGGTCGAATCGATGCTCTTGAAGACCGTCTGCTTCACGTAAGGCTTGGCGTCCATGAACTTGATGGCGCCGCTGCTGCTGCGCTCCAGCCACCACAGATAGCCGTCACGCGCCGGATGGATCAGACCGCTGACTTCCTTGCCGTCCTTCTGGAAGTCGATGATCATCGGCGCGTTCATCTCGTCCCAGTCCCAGGACTCGTTCCACTGGTACTGGAAGTGGCCCTTGATCGCGCCGGTCTCGGGGTCGATCGCGACGGTCGAGGAAGTGTAGAGGTTGTCGCCCGGGCGCTGATCGCCGAACCAGGGCGAACCGTTGCCGGTGCCCCAGAAGGAGATCTTGCTCTTGGGGTCGTAGGTGCCGGTCATCCAGATCGAGGCGCCACCGCGCTTCCAGGTGTCGCCCTGCCAGGTGTCGTGACCGGGCTCGCCGGGACCGGGGACGGTGTAGGTCTTCCACACCGACTTGCCGCTCTCGGAGTCGAAGGCCTGGACGAAGCCGCGGATGCCGTACTCGCCGCCGGAGCAGCCGACCATGACCTTGCCGTTCACGACCAGCGGCGCCATGGTCATGTAGTAGCCGGTGTGCCAGTCCTCGACCGGGCTTTCCCACGCCACCTTGCCGGTTGCGGCGTCGAGCGCCACCAGCACCGCGTCCTGGCCCGCCAGATAGACTTTGTCACCATAGAGCGCGATGCCGCGCGTGGTGTTGTGGAGGGCGCTGAAACCTTCCGGCAGCTCGCGCTTGTACTTCCAGATCAGATTGCCGGTCGCGGCGTTCAGGGCCAGGACCTGATTGTACGGCGTGACCACGAACATCACGCCGTTGTTGACGATCGGCGGCGCCTCGTGGCCGGACGTCACCCCGGTCGCATAGGCCCAGACCGGCGTCAGATGCTTGACGTTGGTGGTGTTGATCTGGTCGAGCGGGCTGTACATCCAGCCTTGATAGTTGCCGCGGATCTGCAGCCAGTTCTCAGGCTCCGGATTGGTCAGTCTGGCGTCGGTCACCGGACTGTAGGCGGCTGCCGCCAAGGGCAGCAAGGCCACCCCAAAGGCTGCCGCGTACTTTAAGAGTCTCATGTTTGTCTCCCCTAGCATGGTTAGGTTTCTTACAGCTGCCTGAGCGACTGCAGCCCGACGGGTCAGCTGGTCTGCCCCCCGACGCGACTGGTAAAAGCGCCGGCGACCACGATCTGTCCGCCCTCCTCCTTCACCGGCAGCATCGGGAGGCGGCGTGGCGCCGGGCCGGCGACGACCTCGCCGAAGGCCTCGGGATTGTACTGGCTGCTGTGGCACGAACAGAACAAGGTGCCATTCGCCTTGTCCCACATCGACACGGGGCAGGCCTGATGAGTGCAGATCGCGGTATAGGCGACCACGCCGTCAGCGGCGGCGTGGGCGTGGGTCTGCTGGTCGAGCGAGGCGGGATCGAGCCGGATCAACACCACCTGGTTCAAGCGCGTGCCGTTGCGCACCGTCTTGGTCTGCGGATCCATCGGGTAGGTCATGACCTGTGGACCCCCGAGGGGCAGGTCGTCAGGCGTCACCACCTGACCTTTCTTGTCCCCGGATAAGAAGACGAACAGATCGCCGGTCTGCGGCGGAAGACGCGCCGGGGTCTCTGCCGCCCGCGCGATTTTCAAGGTTGACAGGGTCGCGCCCAAACCGAGCGCGACCTTGAGCGCATCACGACGCTTCGATTGTTCGAACACGTTAGCCCGGTGCCTCCTTCTTCGGGGTTGGGTCTCGGTTAAGCCCGAGCCCCCGGCTTGTCAAGTGCACAACGGCGGCTGTTTGAAGGTCGATCGACCCCTGCCCCGGCCGCCCTACGCCGGGGGGTTGATCCGCTCGATCTCGACGCCCACCGAGACGGCATCGGCGATCGCGTCGAGCTTCTCGACCCGCACCCGGGCCGAGCGCACGCGGGGGTCTTCGAGACAGAGCCGGGCGACCTGTTCGGCCAGGGTCTCGACCAGATTGACGTGGCGCTCGGCGAGCGCCGCGCGCACGCGCCGGACCAGGGCCTCGTAGTCGACCACGTCGGCGAGCTGGTCGGTGAGCAGCGGGCCGGTCTCGACCACGCCCAGATCGAGATTGAGACGCACCCGCTGCGCCGTGGCCTGCTCGTGCGGGTAGACGCCGACCCGGCACGCGACCATGAGATCATGCACGAACAGATGGCGGATGCCCCTGGCGGCGTCGGCGATTGGCATCAAGGGTTCCGGTCGCAGGCCCGGTCAGGCGGGGCCCGACGGCCCGAGGGCGTCGACGAACCGCGCCGGGTCGACGTTGCCGCCCGAGAGCAGCACCGCGACCGTCCGGCCGCGGGCATCGAAGCCGCCCGCGAGCAGGGCAGCGAGCCCGACCGCGCCGCCGGGTTCGATCACCAGCTTGAGCTGGCGGAACGCGAAGGCCATGGCCCGGCGCACGTCCAGGTCGCCGACCGCGAGGCCGCCCGCGAGCTGGCGCGCGTTGAGCGCGAAGGTCAGCTCGCCCGGGGTCGGCGCGAGCAAGGCGTCGCAGATCGAGACGCCGCCCGGCGGGTTCGCGACCCGCTCGCCGGCCTGGAGCGAACGGGCGGTGTCGTCGAAGCCCAGGGGCTCGACCGCGAACATCTCGATGTCCGGGCAGCGGGCTTGGAGTGCCAGGCCGCAGCCGGCGATCAGGCCGCCGCCGCCGCAGGGGATCAGGGCGGCGTCGAGCGTGGCGCCGAGGTCGGCCGCCTGCTCCGCGAGCTCGAGCCCGGCGGTGCCCTGGCCGGCGATGATCCGCGCATCGTCGTAGGGTTTGACCAGGGCCGCGCCGGTCTGGGCCGCGAGTTCGGCGCCGATCTCTTCCCGCGACTGCCGCTGCCGGTCGTAGAGGCGGATCCTGGCGCCGTATGCGCGTGTGCTCTCGAGCTTGATCGCCGGCGCATCGGCCGGCATGACGATGGTCGCGGCCTTGCCGAGTGCCTGTGCCGCCGCGGCGACCCCTTGGGCGTGGTTGCCCGAGGAGTAGGCGACCACCGCCGGCGCCTCGATCTGGCTGAGGGTGTTGTAGGCGCCGCGGAACTTGAACGAGCCGGTCCGCTGCAACGACTCGGCCTTGAGCAGGACGCGGCCGCCGGTCAGCGCGTTCAGCGCCTCGGACTCCAGGAGCGGCGTGCGCCGCGCGATCCCCTGCAGGCGCCGGGCGGCGGCCTGCACGTCGGCGAAGGTCGGCAGCGGTTGGGCGATGGTCATGACGGCGGTCTTAGCAGGGTCCGGCCGCGGGGTGAACTCCGGCCGGGCGACCGCTGGCCCTCCGGCGGGGCGGCGGCTCAGAGTCCGAGCAGCGCGGGCAGACCGGTCAGATCCTGGAGCTCGTGCTCGGCGGCGCCGGGCAGGCGCTCGGGCGGGGCGCCGAACCGGTTGATCCAGACCGGCCGCAGCCCGAAGCAGGCGGCGCCGTGGACGTCCCAGGCGTTCGACGACAGGAACGCGATCTGGCCCGCGGGCACCTCCAGCCGGTCGACCGCCAGCTGGTACACCCTGGGGTCCGGCTTGAAGACGCCGACCTCCTCGACCGAGAGGATGGCGTCGAGCAGGCCGTCGATCCCGGCGCTGCGGGCGCCGGCGGCGAGCATCTTGGGCTCGCCGTTGGAGAGGATCGCGGTGGCGAGCCCGCCCGCGCGCAGGCGGCGGAGCAGGTCCGGAACCTCGGGATAGGCGTCGAGCGTCAGATAGGCCTGAGGAGCGGCGTGCGCAGGCCCGGGTCGACGCCGGTGCGCGCCAGCGCGTAGTCGAGGGCATCGCCGGTGACCAGCCAGAAATCGGCGTGGCGCCCCATGAGCGCGCGCAGCCAGCTGTACTCCAGCTGCTTGGTCCGCCAGAGCTGCGAGAGCGCGTCGGCCTGGGCACCGATCCGGGCGCGCAGGCGAGCGACCGCGGAGTGGACGTCGAACAGCGTGCCGTAGGCGTCGAACACGCAGGCGCGGATCCCGGTCATGCGCGCCGCGGTCATGATTCCGGGACCGGCTTGGCGGCCGGCAGAGGCAGAGAGCCGCCGGCGCGGGCAGCGACTTCGATGCCGTGGTGGTGCGGCTTGAGCTTCGGCGTCGGCGGCGATTCGAACCCGGCCGGGACCACGACCGGACGGTGGTCGCCGGGCTTGAGCGCCGGCCGGGGCGCCCGGCTGAGCAGGGTTGCGAGCTCGACCGCGCGCGCCTGGTCGCGCGGCTTCATGGCCGGCGCCGGCAGCGGATCGAGCGGGCCGTTGACCGGCCGGAACCAGACCGTCGCGACCTCCGGCTCGGCCAGCCTCCGGCGGTACATGTTGCGCCCCTCGAGCACCCTTTGGACGTAGTTGCGGGTCTCGTCGAACGGGATCAGCTCGATCCAGTCGATCAGGGCGTAGCGGTCGCCCTGGCGCGGATCGCCATGCAGGCGGAGCCATTCGTCGACCCGCCCCGGCCCGGCATTGTAGGCGGCGATCGCGAGCGCGGGCTCGCGATAGCGGTCGAGCAGGGTCTGCAGGTAGTGGCTGCCGAGGCGGATGTTGTAGTCGGGGTTGCCGGTCAGCAGGCCGCGGTTGTAGTGCAGGCCGAGCGAGCGCGCCATGAGCGAGGCCGTCTGCGGCATCAGCTGGAGCACGCCCTGGGCGCCCTCGGTGCTGGTCCCCCAGGTGTTGAACACGCTCTCCTGGCGGGCGATGCCGAGCAGCAGCGCGGGCTCTGGCTCGCCCTTCGGCGGCCGGATCAGGCGCTCGATGTCGGGGATCGGGAAGGCCGCGACCTCGTTGATCTGGCCGTCATAGGTGGCGAACCGGCCGACCTGGGCGACCAGATCCGGGCGCCCGCTGGCGGCCGCCAGCTCGCCGACCAGGCCGACCTCCTCGGGGCTCGAGGCCAGCTCGACCAGCCGCAGCAGGAACGGCGTCAGCTCGTCCGGGGCCCCGACCTCGATCAGCATCCGCGCGACCCGGACCAATTCCTTGCTCTCGAAGGTCGCGCGCTCGCCCGCATCGGCGACCGGCGGCGGTGGCGGCGGCCGGTAGGCGCGGCCGAGCTCGTCGGCGGCGAGCTGGCCATAGTACGCGACGTGAAAGCGGGCGGCGCGCTGGTACCATTGCCCGGCCTGCGCGGGGTCGCCCTGGGCGGCCGCGGCGCGGCCGGCCCAGTAGGCGGCCCGGGCCTGGTCCAAGGGCGACCCGGTGCCGGCATAGAGGCGCTCGAAATGGCGCAGGGCGAGATCGGGCTGGCGCTCGAAGCGCAGCGCGAGCCAGCCGGTCAGCCATTCGGCGGTGACGAACTCCTCGCCCTTGGTCTGGCCATGGCGGCTGGCCAGCTGGTAGGCGAGGTCGAAGTTGCGGGCGCGCAACGCGCGCCGGATCTGCAGCTCGCGCTCGAACCACCACAGCGCCGGCCGGCCCAGCTGGTCCGGCGGATCGAGCAGCAGCGTGATTACGGCGTTGTCGAGGTGATGCTGACGCCGCCAGCGCAGGCGATCGAGCACCAGCCCGGGATCGTTCTGCAGCGCCGCCGGCACCGCCTCGACCGCGCCGTCGACCCGGGCCTGGCGCCGCTGCAGGCGCAGGCGCGCGGCCGCGAGCTTGCGATAGTCGTCGGGCACGCGCTCGAGCATCCGGCCCGCCGATCGCCGCCGGTCGTCCCAGAGCAGGTTGTTCAGGCGGTCGATCTGGTCGTGCGCGGTCAGCAGGCCCCGGTATTTGCGATAGAACTTCTGCTCCTCGGCGGGCGAGAAGTCGCCCTCGACCCAGGCGCGCCGGATCAGCGCCTTGGCCGCCTCGTCCTGGTTGATGCGGAACAGCGCCTCGGCGTAGCGGATCGAGCCGCGCGTGGTCAGCGGCGCCCGGTCCTGGAAGAAGCGTCGGATCAGCTCGTGGTCGGCCGGGTCGGTGATCGTGCCCTCGGCGACGATCTGCAGCTCCTCGGGCGCCGGCCAGTCGGGATGGCTGAGCAGGAAGTGGGCGATGGTCGGGAAATCGCCCGGCTCGTGGCCCTCGATCATGCGCAGCCAACGGAGCGTCACTGCCGGCAGTGGGTCGGCCACGTCCTCGACCAGGCGAAACGCGCGCGACCAGTCGCTGCTGTCGGCGGCCGCGAACGCCTCGCCGACCGCCGCCCGATCCTTGGGGTTCAGGGCCAGGCCGGGCCGGCTGGCCAGGAGCACCGCGACGCCGAGGGTCAGGCCCAGCCCCAGCGGCCGCAGCCGACGCCACGCCGCCCCGAACCGGGCGGGCGCACGCTGCCGATGGTCATCCGGTCGGATCGGCCTTCCTCCTCAGCCGGCCGTCCCTGGCCGCCGCAATCCACCCCTGGCCGAGGCGCCGGCACGAGCCGCCGATCAACGGCAGCACTCGTCTTGCCGCACCCCGCCCCTCCTTTTATGGTGCCGGAGCGTTAAACGCGCGCTAAAGGTCACGGGCGCTCCTGGAGGCGCAGACTTCCCGGGCGTAACCTGAAGGCGCAACGTCCAAGGAGTGAGCCGGCCATGTTCCATGGGTCCATTGTGGCGCTCATCACGCCCTTTCGCAACGGCTCGATTGACGACAGGGCTGTGCAATCGCTGGTGGAGTGGCACATCGAGCAGGGGACCCACGGCCTGGTCCCCGTCGGCACCACCGGCGAATCGCCGACGCTCACCCACGCCGAGCACCGGCGGATGGTCGAGCTGGTGATCGAGGCCGCCGCCGGCCGCCGGCCGGTGATCGCCGGCGCCGGCTCCAACTCGACCGCCGAGGCGGTGAGCCTCGCCCAGCATGCCAAGGCGGCTGGCGCCGACGGCATCCTGGTGGTCACCCCCTATTATAATAAGCCGACCCAGGACGGCCTCTACGCCCACTTCAAGGCGATCCACGACGCCGCCGACCTGCCACTGCTCATCTACAACATCCCCGGCCGCTCGGTGGTCGACATGAGCGTCGACACCATGGCGGCGCTGGCCAGGCTGCCGAACGTGGTCGGGGTCAAGGACGCGACCTGCGACCTCGCCCGGCCGCTGCTGACGCGGCTCGCCTGCGGCGCCGAGTTCTGCCAGCTGTCCGGCGAGGACATCACGGCCCTCGCCTTCCTCGCCAACGGCGGCGACGGCTGCATCTCGGTGACCGCCAACGTTGCTCCCCGCCAGTGCGCCGAGATGCAGGAGGCCTGGGGCCGGGGCGACGCCAAGGAGGCGCTCGCGATCCATCTGCGGCTCACGCCCCTGCACAAGGCGCTGTTCCTCGAGACCAGCCCGGCACCGGCCAAATACGCGGTCGCCAGGCTTGGCCGCTGCGGCCCGGACGTGCGCCTGCCGCTGGTGCCGACCAAGGCTGCGACCCGCGAGGCGGTCGATGCCGCCATGGTCACGGCCGGGCTCATGAACTGAGCGGACCTTGGCCAAGCCGCAGGACACAGGGCGCAAGGTCGTCGCGCGCAATCGCCGGGCCACCCACGACTATTTCATCGAGGAGCGGCTCGAGGCCGGGATCGTGCTCCAGGGCACCGAGGTCAAGGCGTTGCGCGACGGCCGCGGCAATTTGAACGAGGCCTACGCCGGCGAGCAGGGCGGTGAATTGTTCCTGATCAACTGCTACATCCCGGAATACCATGCCGCCAGCCACTTCAGCCACGACACCCGCCGCCCCCGCAAGCTTTTGCTGCACCGGCGGGAGCTCGCGAAAATGATCGGCGCGGTCCGCAAGCAGGGTCAGACCCTGATCCCGCTTTCCCTCTATTTCAACCCGCGGGGCTTGGCCAAGATCGAGCTCGGCCTCGCCCGCGGCAAGAAGACCTACGACAAGCGCGCCGCCATCAAGACCCGCGACTGGCAGCGCGAAAAAGCCCGCCTGCTGCGCGACAAGGGGTAGGCAAGGCCGTTCAAGAGCTGGCGGTTCGATGGATGCGGCGGTAAGCTGCTTCATGCTTTCCCGGAGGTATATCTGCATGCCGCACCCGGCCACCCTCGACCGCATCACCTTCGATCCGAGCATCATGGCTGGCCGCGCCTGCATTCGTGGCTTGCGCATTCCGGTCTCGGTGATCATCGGGCAGATTGCCGGCGGCGCCTCGGCCGAGGAAATTCTCACCGACTACCCTGACCTGGAAGCCGAGGATATCCGACAGGTGCTGGCTTACGCCGCGTAGCCGTGGGAGAATCATTGAGGAGTATCGCCGTGACCGCGCCGGTAGATTCTTCGATAGAATGCCGTCGGTGGATTAAGGGTGAACTCGAAAAGATGTATCCAAATTTGATCCGCGCCATTCTGGTAGGAAGTCGAGCGAGAGGCTGCCACTCTCCGACAAGCGATTGGGACGTTGTCGCAGTTGTACCCGACGCTCCGGTTCCAATGGCAGGTCGCCCATGGCCTTTCGTCATGGAAAAACTGACTACTCCCGACGGAACTACAGTGGATGTTTTGGAGTCGAGACCCGAGGATCTCGGGCACCCCGGTCGCTTCATGGCCGATCTAAGGGCATGGGGTATCGAGCTGTGAAATGACGCCGCACTCCCTCTCCAAAGACATACTCGCGGCCGGCATCGACCGGCTGGCGCAGATCGATGCGGACGTGGCGCGAGCCTTAGAGCGGGTGGGGTATCCGGCGCCGCGGCAGCGGGAGCCGGGATTCGCGACGTTGCTCAGGATCATGGTCGCGCAGCAGCTTTCGACCAAATCCGCGGCCGCGATCTGGGCGCGGGTCGAGCAGGCCTGCCTGCCGCTGGTGACCGCCGAGAGCTTTCTCAAGCTCGAGGAGGTGGCGTTCAGGACCATTGGCTTCAGTCGGCAGAAGATGGCGTACGGGCGGAGCCTGGCTGAGGCGGTCGCGAGCGGTGCCTTGAATCTGGAGGCGCTCGCCACGCTGCCCGAAGAGGAAGCGATCGCGGCGATCGCAGCCCAGCGCGGCTTCGGCCGCTGGAGTGCTGAGATCTATCTCCTCTTTGCCCTCGGGCGCGCGGACATCCTGCCGGCCGACGATCTGGGGCTGCAGGTCGGCATGCAGCTGCTGAAGCGCCTCGAGGCCAGGCCGAACCGCAAGGTCATGGTCGAGCTTGCCGAGCATTGGCGGCCGCTGCGCGGTTGCGGGGCGATCTTCCTCTGGCACGTCTATGGTGCCGCAACCCTGGAGGACCGAAAGAAGCCGCCCGCCACTTGATCGACGTTCCATTCCCGGCGACAAGTCCGCTGGATCGGCAGCGGAGGGAGCCTTGCCATGCCCGGGTTCGACAAGTCGAAGAAACAGCTCGTGGTCGCCATGGACCACGGCCGGGCGCTGGGCGCGGTCGCCGGGCTCGAAGATCCGGGCCGCGTGATCGACCTCGTGATCGAGGCGGGCGCCGATGCGATCATGACCAGCTACGGGGTCATCAAGCATTACCGCGACCGCCTGATCGGCCGCGTCCCGACCCTGCTGCGGGTCGACGGCGGCCCGAGCAAGTACCGTGAGGACTGGCTCAAGTACACCGAGTGGAGCCTCCTGCACACGGTCGAGGATGCCCGCGCGCTCGGGGTCGATGGCATCTGCTGCATGGTCTTCATGGGCGGCGAGGTCGAGCTCGCGAGCCTCGAGATCGCGGCCGAGCTCGCGAGCGAATGCCTTGAGGACGGCCTGGTCCTGATGGTCGAGGCCCTGCCCTGCCCCGCCGAGCGCATCCCCGACCCGAACGATGCCGGAGCCATGGCGGATGCCTGCCGGCTCGGCTTCGAGCATGGCGCCGACGTGCTCAAGACCTATGCGACCGGAAGTGCGGAGAGTTTCCGCAGGGTGACGGCCGGCTGCCCGGCGCCGGTCCTGATCGCGGGCGGACCGAAGATGGACAGCGAGCGCGCCGTGCTCCAGGTGGTGCGCGATACGCTCGATGCCGGCGGGATGGGCGTGGTGTTCGGGCGCAACATCTGGCAGAGCCCGCATCCGGCCAAGATGATCAAGGCGCTGCGCCAGCTGATCCACGAGGACGGCACGGTCGACGAGGCGGCCCTGCTGCTGCGCTGATGCGATAGCGTCATGGCGGCGGAGCCGCTGCTCTGCGGGATCGATGCCGGCACCAGCCGCGTGCGGGCGATCCTGTTCTCGGTCGCCGGCCGGCCGGTCGCCGAGGGCAGCCGGCCGACCCCGGTCGAGCAGCCGCGGCCGGGCTGGGCCGAGCACGATCCCGAGGCGCTCTGGCAGGCGGCCTGCGGCGCGCTCCGCGACGCGACCGCGCAGGTCGCGGAGCCGGGCCGCATCGTGGGCCTTGCGGTTGCGAGCGTGGGCGAGGCGTTCGTCGCCCTCGATGCCGCGGGGAGGCCGACCTGCAAGACCATCGCCTGGTACGACGAGCGGCCGAAGCCCGAGCTCGCGCGGCTCGAGGCGACCGTAGGCAAAGTGCCTCTGCATGCACTGACCGGGCTCGCGGCCGATCCGACCTTTTCCCTGTGCAAGCTGCTCTGGCTCAAGGCAAACCAACCGGAGGCACTGGCTCGCACGACGCTCTGGCTGAACGTCGCGCACTACCTCGCCTGGCGGCTGACGGGCGTGGCGACCGCCGACCTCTCGCTCGCCTCGCGCACGCTCGCCCTCGATCTCGGGCGGCGGGTGTGGGCGCAGGAGCTGATCCGCGAGGTCGGCCTCGCGCCTGGCATCTTTGCCCCGATCCGGCCCTGGGGCACGCGGCTCGGCATGGTCACCCATGAGGCGGCAGCGGCGACCGGCCTCACCACGGCCTGCGCGGTCGGGGTCGCGGGCCACGACCACATCACGGGCGCGCTTGCCGCCCGGGCGCTGGCGCCTGGCGTGCTGCTCAATTCGCTGGGCTCGGCCGAAGCGCTGACGCTGGCCCTGGAGCAGCCGAGCGCCGCCCCGGAGCTGCTGGCGCGCGGCTACAGCCAGGGCGTGGTCGAGGTCGCGGGCGAGGCGCCGGTGCCCTACATCTTCGGCGGCTTTCCCACTTCCGGCGCCTGCATCGACTGGTTCCGCGGCCTGTTCGGTGCGGATGTGGCGCACGAGCGTCTGATCGCCGACGCGGAAGCGGTGCCGGCCGGCTGCCACGGGGTCACGTTCGTGCCCGATCTGCGCGGCCGGATCTCGCCGGTGCCCGATCCCGAGGCGCGCGGCGCCTGGTTCGGCCTCAGCGCCGATGCCACCCGCGCCACGCTCTACCGCGCGGTGCTCGAGGGTCTCGCCTTCGAGGCGCGGCAGACCTTCGACGACCTGGCGCTGCTGCCGGGCCTGCATCCGATCGGGCAGATCCGGGCGATCGGCGGCAACACCCGCAACCGCCTCCTGCTGCGGATCAAGGCCTCGGTCTATCGCCGGCCGATCGTCGCCGCCCTGATGGCCGAGGCGACCGCCCTCGGCGCGGCGCTGCTGGGCGGCCTCGCGGCCGGCCTGTTTGCGAACCTCGCGAGCGCGCTCGCGGGGCTCGCGAGCGACGAGGTCACGGTCGCGCCGGAACCGGCCTGGGCCGCCCGCTACGATCGCCACTATCGCGCGGTCTACCGGCCGGCGTACGGCGCGCTGCGCCCGCTCCACCACGCCGCCCGCCGCCAGGACGCCGGCTGAGCCGGCGGCGGCCTCAGCGGATCGCCTCCAGATTGAGTTTGAGCAGATAGCCGGGGCGGTCGAGGTCCTGCTGCATCTTGAGCACGACCTGGGAGGGTGGCGAGGTGGTCCGATCGGTCCAGGTCTGCTGCCGCTCGCCCATGGCGAACTGGAACGGCTCGCCCTTCTGCCAGTCGCGCGGGAACCAGATCGGCTTGCCGAGGCAGGCATCGAGGTCGCGCGCCAGCGCGTCGAACCTGGCCTCGGCGCCGTCGCGATTGTCGTCGCCGAAGCGCCGGCTGGCGCAGCTGTAGCTGGCGCGCGGCCAGGCCTCGCCCTGGATCGTGCAGCGTTCGGTGCCGGGCAGGGTCTGCGCGCCGAGCCAGCTGTCCCCAGCGAGCTGGCTGGCGCGCAGGCGGGCGAAGCCGTCGGCCTCGGCGGCCACGACCGTCGGCAGCACATCGCACAACTCGGGCGCCACCGGGGCCGGCGCCGGGGGTGCCGCGGGCGGCCCGAGACCCGGCGTCGTCACCGCTGCCGCCGGGGCGCGGTGGCGGCGGCGCGGGTGGCGCCTGGCAGGCCGCCAGAGCCGCCGCCAACCCGAGCAGGGTGCCGACGCGACAGCGTCCGGACCGGCTCAACGCCGGTCCCGCTCGTCGACCAGCCACGGCGCCCGGCGCAGATCCGGCCAGCCGTAGGCGACCTCGCGGACCGCCGGATAGCTGGTGCCGCGATAGGCGAGCGTCTTGGCGACCCCGAGCGGCAGGCCGCCGAGGCCCTCGTAGAACCGGCGCCCGAGATCGTTGTCCTCGAGCACCCAGACGGTGGCGCCGATCCAGCGGCGCCGCACCAGCGCGCGCCCGGCATGGGCGATCAGCGCAGTGCCGATGCCGCAGCCCTGCGCCTCGGGCAGGACGTAGAGGGCGTAGAACTCGCCGCTGTAGCCCGGGATGCGCTCGCGGATCGGGCCCGACGACACGAAGCCCACCGCCTCGCCGTCGAGCTCGGCCAGCAGCACCCCATCGCCGCCGCCGGCGCGCTCGAGCACGCGCTGCCAGAAGGTGCAGCCCTGGGCCGCCCCGAACCCGGTCAGGACCTCGTGCGGCAGCATGCCGAGATAGGCCGTCCGCCAAGTCCGGCCCTGGACCTCGGCGACCGATCCGGCATCGGCGGGTCCCGCCTGGCGAATTCGAAGGCCGTCCACCGCAGCGCCTCAGCTCAGTTCGCGGGCGCCAGCATCCCACGACTGCCGGGCCGAATCCAGCCCTGCGCGGCGCTCACGCCAGGGCGATCGCCTCGCCCGGCTGCGGCAGCCTGACCTCGCCGCGCCGGACCAGCGCCTTGAAGCTGTGCGGGTCGCCGGTCAAGAGATCGAACGTGCCCCAGTGGATCGGCACGATCACCTCGAGCTCGAGGAACTCGTTGCACGCCATCGCCGCGGTCTCCGGCCCCATGGTGAAGCGGTCGCCGATCGGGATCAGGCCGACGGAAGGCTTGTGGATGCGCTGGATCAGCGCCATGTCCGAGAAGATCTCGGTATCGCCCGCGTGGTAGACGGTGCGCTCGGCACTTTTGATCACGAAGCCGGCCGGATCGCCCATGGTGATCGGCACCCCGTCCTTGATGATCGCCGAAGAGTGCTGGGCGTTGACCATGGTGAACGCCAGGCCGTCGCGCCTGACCGTGCCGCCGATGTTCATGGGCTCGAATTGGGTCACGCCCTGGCCGCCCAGATGCATGCAGATCTCGAACTGCGCGACCACGGTCGCGTCGTATTTCTGGGCGAGGCGGGCGCTGTCGCCGAGATGGTCCTCGTGGCCGTGGGTCAGGACGATGAAGTCGACCCGTGACAGCCGGTCCTCGAAGCCCTGCGGAAACTTCGGGTTGCCGGTCCAGAACGGGTCGATCAGGATGCTCTTGCCGGCGGTCTCCAGATGACAGGCCGAATGGCCGAGCCAGGTCAGTTGCATGCCGGATTCTCCCATGATGAGGCCGAGATTGCCGAGCCTCTGTGGAAGGTAGTCGCTTCGGGTGGCGGCCGCTACCAACGGTCGCTCCAGAACGGTGCAAATGCAGCGATGATTTGGTGCGTAGAACGTTGGTGCAATGATGCCCATTGCGCATGGCGTTGACGATCGACGATGCCGCCGTCAAGATCCTGAAGGATGTGGTGCACCGGTCCAACCAGCGGTTCGAGGACGTCGCCAATGATATGTCCTCGAGGACCAGGAGATCGCTGCCCGGATTAAGCTGCGCGGTTGATCCTCGTGGAGCCTAACTTTCCCGATCTACGACGATCGCTTCAAACTCACGCCGGCACCCTTGAGGTCGTCGCGTTGTCCGTTCCTCGGACTGGCTTTGCCCGGTCGCCGACGATGCAGGCAAGCCGACGGGGCTGTTCCCCAACCCTAAAACACCTCCCCCGCGTAGGGGGTGGCGGTCAATGGCGCCCAGGCGTCCGGTCGCTGGAGCACCAGCAGGTCCTGGGTTCCCGGCACGAAATCCACGATCCGGAACACCTCGCCGAAGGTGCGGATCAGGTCGGAGCGACTCTGGAACACGTCCCAGCCCGAGCCGCCGACCTGGGTCGCAAGCGTCGCGCGCGTGTCCTCGCCGGCGAGCTCCATGTAGCCGGCCTCGGCCAGTTCCCCGTATTCCTTGGGGCCCAAGAGGGTCCGCTTGGCCAGACCGCCAAGGACCGTGCACAGGAAGACCCCGCTCGGATGCAGCAGTCTCCTCATCTCCCGCAGCCAGGGACCTTGCAGGTCCCGCGGGATGTGCGTGAACACCGAGGATGCCAGAATCAGATCGAACGCCGCATCGCTCGCCAATGGTAGCGGCGGTGTCAGGTCATTGCAGTGGAACTCGATCCCGGGGACGTTCTGGCTGCACCAGTCGATCATCTCGGGATTGAGATCGGTGCCGACCAACCGCACGCCATCCAGGCAACGGAAATGACGGATCAGCCGCGCCGTGCCGCAGCCGAGCTCAAGCACCGCGCCAATCGTTCGGATGTTGAAAGAGATATGCTCCAACACCCGCAGCCAATTCAACACCATGCGATAGCCGCCACCGAAATATTTGTCGGGATTGGATTCCAGCTGTAGTTGTCTTTCATCGCTCGCCGATGTCTTGGCAATGAGCTCGCGCGGGGGCGAGGCGCCGGGCGCGACGTGGCGGAAGTCGATGCCGAGCTTACGCTGGCCGTAATCGACGAAGCGCCGGCGCGCCAGCCGGTGGTAGGTCGCGAAGACGGGCTCCGGCGGCAGGACGCCAAGAACGACGTTTCTGCCTTTGCGAGCCAAGCGCGTCAGATCCATGTCACGCGTCCCGACCGAGGCTCATGCTGACGGGCCGAGGATGGTGCAGCTCCGGACGGCCCCGACCCGCGGCCGGGGTCGCGACGAGCGCCTCCAGGCGCCGGGGACCACGGCGACGACAATCGGCAGCTGCGCACGGAAGACCTGTCCCTCCACGACCGATACCGGCCGCGTTGAAACGGCAGGCAGGGAATAGCGCATTTCGCTTCGGCCGGCCAGAGCGATGGTTGAGCATTCGGAGCAGAATCGCCGTCTGCGCTGCCTCCCAGAGGTTCTGGCTCTCCAACCGCCGTTGCCCACCGCCGACGCCTCCCTTGCCAAAACCCTGGAGCGCGATGATTGATCTGCCCATGGACCGAAATGGCGGAGAGCGCCACCCATGACCCTGCGCCAGATCGTCGCCGGGGTCGCTGGCCGCCTGGCGGCGGCCGGCATCGAGACGGCCCGGAGCGACGCCTGGCTGCTGCTGGCGGCGGCGACCCGGCGCGAGCGCGCGAGCCTGATGGCCGGCGGAGCGGAAGCCCTCGCGGCGGCGGAGCAGACCCGTCTCGACGAGCTGGTCTTGCGCCGCAGCGCCCGCGAGCCGATGGCGTACATTCGGGGCGAGCGGGAGTTCTGGAGCCTCGTCTTCCAGGTGACGCCGGCGGTGCTGATCCCGCGCCCCGAGAGCGAGACGGTGGTCGAGGCGGCGCTGGCCCACCTCAAGGATCGACGGGCGCCGCTCCGGCTCCTCGATCTGGGCACCGGTTCCGGCTGCCTGCTGCTCGCCCTGCTGTCCGAGCTGCCGCGGGCGAGCGGCCTTGGCGTCGACCGCAGCGCCGAGGCGCTCACGCTTGCGCGCGCCAATGCCGAGCACCTCGGCCTCGCCGCGCGGGCGCGCTTCGAGCAGGGCAGCTGGGGCGCGGGTCTGGAGGGCGGCGCCTTCGACCTGATCGTCGGCAATCCGCCCTATGTGGGCGCCGGCGAGCTTGCCACCCTGGCACCAGAAGTCCGGGAGTTCGAGCCGCAGATCGCGCTGATCGCGGGACCGGATGGCCTGTGCGCCTACCGCGCGCTGATCCCGGACTGCGCCCGGCTTTTGGCCGAAGGCGGCTCGGTCGCGCTCGAGATCGGCCAGGGCCAGGGCGATGCGGTCGCCGCGCTCCTCGCCCGGCACGGGCTCAGGGTCATCGAGCGGCGGCCGGATCTCGCCGGCATCGAGCGCTGCCTGTTTGCAAGGCGTGCGCCGGCCGCCTGATTTCGGCGCCGCAAAATCACGATGCGTCGCCACCACTCTTCGGCTAAATCTCAGGTGGCGGCCGATACGCGAGGCCGCCATGGAAGATGATGGGAGGTCGGCGTGAGCCAGCGGCGGAACCTGATGGGAAGGCCGGGCCTGAAGGCACTTCGGTGGCGCGCCGGGCTCCTTGGCGTCATCCTGCTGGCGGGCTGCGGCGAGAAGGCGCAGAGCCAGGCGCCCGCGGCCGGGGCGCCGCCGCCGTCGGTCACCGTGATCACGACCCAGCTCGCCGACATCACGTCCACGTTCGGCTTCAACGGCCGGGTCGTGGCCGAGGACAAGGTCGACCTGCGCGCCCGCGTGTCCGGGTTTCTCCAGCAGCGGTTGTTCAAGGAGGGCGCCGACGTCAAGGCCGACGAGCTGCTGTTCGCGATCGAGAAGGATACTTACCAGGCGGTGGTCGAGCAGCGCCAGGCCGAGCTCGCGAGCGCCGAGGCCAACCGGGCCAACACCGCGGTGGCACTGCAGCGCGGCGAGGAGCTGGTCAAGAACAAGAACATCCCGCAGGCCGAGGTCGACCAGCGGCGGGCCGCCGATCAGATGGCGGCCGCCTCGATCCTGCAGGCGCAGGCGGCGCTCAAGCAGGCCGAGATCAACCTCGGCTACACCGACATCACAGCACCTATCGCCGGCCGGATCGGCCGCGCCAGCTTCAGCGTCGGCAATCTGGTCGGTCCCGACAGCGGCGTGCTCGCGACCATCGTCAGCCAGGACCCGATCTACGTGACCTTCCCGGTCAGCCAGCGCGAGCTGCTCGAATACCGGCGGGATCAAGGGCAGGGCGAACACCCGCCAGTGGTCCGGGTCGGCCTACCGGACGACACCCTCTACAAATATCCGGGCAGCCTCAATTTCCTCGGCATCCAGGTCGATCAGGGCACCGACACGGTCACGGTGCGGGCGGTCGTGCCCAATCCCGACCGCGTCCTGGTCGACGGCGAGTTCGTGAGCGTGCGGGTCGAGGCGGGCGCGCCCCAACGCCAGATCACGGTCCCGCAGGCGGCGCTCCAGGTCGATCAGGCGGGTTCCTACGTCCTGGTCGTCGATGGCGACGACAAGGTCGAGGCGCGGCGCGTCAAGCTCGGCAAGGCCGAGGGCACGCAGGCAGTGATCGCGGACGGCCTCAAGCCGGGCGAGCGGGTGATCGTCGAGGGGATCCAGAAGGTGCGGCCCGGCATGGTCGTGGCCGCCACCGAGGCCCCGCCCGCGCCCCCGGCAGCCCAAGATGCCGGCGCTCCGGCCGCGGGAGCCAAGCCGTGATCTCGAACGTCTTCATCGAGCGGCCGCGGCTCGCCTTCGTCATCTCGATCGTCATCACGCTCGCCGGCCTGCTCGCGATCTTCGCGATCCCGCTCGCGCAGTATCCCGACATCGTGCCGCCCCAGGTGCAGGTGACCGGGCGCTATCCAGGCGCGAGCGCCGAGGTGGTCGAGCAGACCGTCGCGCAGCCGATCGAGCAGCAGGTGAACGGCGTCGACAACATGCTCTACATGAAGTCGACCAGTGGCGCCGACGGCAGCTACACGCTGACCGTGACCTTCGCGCTCGGCACCGATCCCGACATCAACACCGTCAACGTCCAGAACCGGGTCAGCCTCGCCGAGCCCCAGCTGCCCGAGGAAGTCACGCGCCAGGGGCTGACCACCAAGAAGAAGTCGTCGGCGCTGCTTCAGGTCATCCAGCTCTATTCACCCAAGCAGACCTTTGACGAGCTCTATCTGAACAACTACGCCAAGATCAACATCCTGGACGTGGTCAAGCGGATCCGGGGGGTGGGCGATGCGTCGCTGTTCACCTCGCTCGACTACAGCATGCGGATCTGGCTCGATCCGAACAAGCTGACCAGCCTCGACCTCACGCCCACCGACATAGCGAACGCGGTCAAGAGCCAGAACGTCCAGGCGGCGGTCGGCCGGATCGGCTCGGCGCCTTTGACCCCGGATCAGCGGTTCCAGCTGACGATCACGACCCAGGGCCGGCTGACCGAGGTCGGCCAGTTCGAGAACATCATCGTGCGCGCCAATCCCGACGGCTCGGTGGTCCGGGTCAAGGACGTGGCGCGGGTCGATCTCGGCGCCCAGATCGCCGATGTCAGCTCGTTCTACAATGGCGCGCCGAGCGCTGCCATCCAGATCTACCAGGCGCCGGGCGCCAATGCCGTGCAGGTCGCCGAGGCGGTGCGCGCCCAGCTCAAGCAGCTGGCCGAGCGTTTTCCGCAGGATCTGACCTACGACGTCGTCTACGACACGACGGTGTTCGTGAAGACCAGCATCGAGGAGGTGATCCACACCCTGATCGAGGCGTTCATCCTGGTCGCGCTCGTGGTGTTCCTGTTCCTCGGCAAGCTGCGCACCACGCTGATCCCGATCATCGCCGTGCCGGTGTCGCTGATCGGCACCTTCGCGGTCATGCTGGCGATCGGCTACAGCGCCAACACCGTCTCCTTGCTGGCGCTGGTGCTGGCGATCGGGATCGTGGTCGACGATGCGATCGTGGTGGTCGAGAACGTCGAGCGGGTGATGGAGGAGGAGCCGGAGCTTTCGGCCAGGGAGGCGACCAGGAAGGCGATGGGCGAGATCGTCGCCCCGATCATCGCCATCACGCTGGTCTTGTTGTCCGTGTTCGTGCCGGTCGCCTTCATCCCGGGGATCAGCGGCCAGCTGTTCCGGCAGTTCGCGGTCGCGGTCTCGGTGTCGATGGTGATCTCGGCGATCAACGCCTTGAGCCTCAGCCCGGCGCTCTGCTCGGTATTGCTGAAGCCGGGCGCCCACGCGCCGCGCGGCCCGATGCACTATGTCATGAGCGCGATCGACTGGACCCGCGACGGCTACGCGGCGATCGTCAAACGGCTGGTCCGGGTCGCCATCCTGAGCCTGGTCGCGGTCGCCGCGGTCGTGGTCGCGACCGGTGCTTTGTTCAAGGTCACGCCGACCGGCTTCCTGCCGCAGGAGGACCAGGGCGCCTTCTTCGCCCAGATCGCGCTGCCCCAGGGCGCTTCGGTCAATCGGACCAAAGAGGTGGCGCAACAGGCGGAGCAGATCCTGTCCGCGACGCCTGGCATCACGGGCGTGACCTCGATCACCGGCTTCGACTTCCTGAACAGCCTCGCCCAGTCGAACAGCGCCTTTTTGATCATGACGCTGGCGCCCTTCGAGGAGCGGAACTCGCCGGACCTCCAGGTCGACGCGATCATCCGGCAGGTGCAGCCGCAGCTGGCGGCACTGCCCGGGGCCACGGCGTTCGCGTTCAACCTGCCGCCGATCATCGGCCTCGGCAGCACCGGCGGCTTCGAGTATCAGCTCCAGGATCTGGCCGGGCGCGACGTCGCCGAGCTCGCCCAGGTCATGCGCGCGGTGATCATCGAGGCGAACCAGCAGCCCGAGCTCGCGCGCGTGTTCAGCACCTTCGCCGCCGACACGCCGCAGCTCTACCTCGATCTCGACCGCAATAAGGCGGAGACGCTGGGCGTCAACATCAACGACGTGTTCACGGCCCTGCAAGGCACGCTCGGCGGGCTGTACGTCAACGACTTCAACCTGTTCGGCCGCACCTGGCAGGTCAATATCCAGGCCGACAAGGACTTCCGGAGCAAGGTCGACGACATCTTCAAGGTGCACGTGCGCAACTCGAAAGGCGAGATGGTGCCGATCCGCTCGCTGGCCTCGGTGCGCCTGGCGCTCGGACCTTCGGCCCTGATCCGCTACAACCTGTACCGGAGCGTGACGATCAACGGCTCGGCGGCCCCGGGCTACAGCACCGGCGATGCGCTGGCCGCCATGGAGCGGATTTCGGCCCGCGTCCTGCCGGCCGGCTACGGCTACGAGTGGACCGGCACGGCACTGCAGGAGAAGGAGGCCGCCGGCCAGACCACCGTGGTGCTGGCGCTGGCGATCCTGTTCGCCTTTCTGTTCCTGGTTGCCCTCTACGAGAGCTGGAACATCCCGATCCCCGTGCTGCTGTCGGTGGTGGTCGGAGTGATCGGCGCGATCGGCGCGGTGATCGTCGCGCGGCTCAGCTTCGATCTCTACGCCCAGATCGGCCTGGTCGTGCTGATCGCGCTCGCGGCCAAGAACGCGATCCTGATCGTCGAGTTTGCGATCGAGCAGCGCCAGCACGGCAAGTCGATCGTCGAGGCCGCGATCGAGGGCTCGCGCCTGCGCTTCCGGCCGGTCATGATGACCAGTTTCGCCTTCATCGCCGGCCTGGTGCCGCTGGTGATCGCGAGCGGTGCGGGCTCGATCAGCCGCCGCTCGGTCGGCACGCCGGTGTTCGGCGGCATGCTGGCAGCAGCCCTGTTGGGCGTGTTCCTGATCCCGATGCTGTACGTGGTCTTCCAATGGCTGCGCGAGAAGGTCAGCCGCCAGCCCGCGGCGGCACCGGCGGCCCGCGAATTGGGCGCGCCGGCCGAGTGAGCCTCGGTCAGCGGAACGCCCAGCCGGCGAAGCGGCGCTCGAGCACGGCGAACACGGCGTACATGCCGACCCCCATGATTGCGACCACGATCAGGCCGGCGAACACCAGCGGCACCCGGAAGCTCGAGGACGCCGAGAGCATCAGATAGCCGATGCCGCGGTTGCCGGCGATCGTCTCGGAGATCACCGAGCCGACGAAGGCAAGGGTGACGGCGACCTTGAGCGAGGCGAAGAAATAGGGCATCGAGCGCGGCAGGCCGACCTTGAGGAGGATGTCGAGCGGCCGGGCGCCGAGCGAGCGCAGCACGTCCTTGAGCTCGGGCTCCAGCGTCGCAAGCCCGGTTGCGACGTTGACCACGATCGGGAAGAACGAGATCAGGAACGCGGTCAGGACGGCCGGCACAGCACCAATGCCGAACCAGATCACCAGGATCGGCACGATCGCGACCTTGGGGATGCTGTTGAAGCCGATCAGCAGGGGATAGAGGGCGGCGTACATCAGGGCCGAGGCGCCGACGATCACGCCCAGCACGAGGCCGAAGGCGACCGCCAGCGCGAAGCCGAGCAGCGTGACCCAGAGCGTGAAGGAGGCGTTGTGCCAGATTGCGCCGAGGTTCTGCCAGAGCGCGGCAAAGCTGGCCGACGGCGTCGGCAGGATGAACTCCGGGATCGCGAACAGCCGGCAGGCGGCCTCCCAGAGCAGGAACAGGCCCACGGTCGCGACCCAGGGCGCGAGGGTGCGGGTGGTGGCCGGGCTCATGCGGCGCGCACCTTGCTGATCGAGTCGCGGAGCGCATGCACGATGTCGATGAAGCGCGGCTCGAAGGTGGTCTCGAGGGTGCGCGGCCGCGGCAGGTCGATCGCGCGGCTCTCGAAGATCCGCCCCGGGCGCTTGCTCACGACGTGGACGACGTCGGCGAGGTAGACCGCCTCGCGCAGGTCGTGGGTCACGAGGATGACGGTGCAGCGGCGCGCGAGCCAGAGGTCGTGGAGCACGCTCCAGAGCTCCTCGCGGGTGAACGCGTCGAGGGCGGCGAACGGCTCGTCGAGCAGCAGCAGGTCGGGCTCGTGGATCAGGGCGCGGCAGAGGTTGGCGCGCTGCTGCATGCCGCCCGAGAGCTGGTAGGGCGCGTGGTCCGCGAACTCTTCGAGCCCGACGGTGGCGAGCAGCGCCCGGGCATGCCGGGCGTGCTCCGCCCGCCTCGTCCGGAAGCTCCGGCGCTCGGGCTCGCTGACCTCGAGCGGCAGGAGCACATTGTCGAGCGTGGTCCGCCAGGGCAAGAGCGTCGCGTTCTGGAACGCCATGCCGACGCCGCCGCGCGGGCCCGCGACCGTGCGCCCGTCGACCACGGCCTGACCGCTAGAGGCCGGCATGAGGCCCGCGACGATCTTGAGCACCGAGGACTTGCCGCAGCCCGAGGGGCCGACCAGGGCCGCGAACTGGCCGCGCTCGATCTCGAGCGAGCAGCCCTCGAGCGCGGGCGTGCCGGCCGCGCCGCCATAGGCGAGCGAGACCCGGTCCAGGCTCACGAACGCCATCGGCGTCGGTGGCCGGCCGCCGGCTACTTGGCGACGAGCTGGCGCAGCTTCGGGGCGGGCAAAAACGCGTCGGTCCAGATGTCGGCGACCGCGGGCTTTTTCTCCAGATTGAGCGCCTCGGCGAGCTGGTCGATCGCGCGGCCCATGCGCGCCTGGTCGATGTCGCCGAAGCCCGCCTGCTTGACGTGGGGGGTGAGGATGTTGCGCTCGATCGCCATGTTCAGGCGCTCGACCTCGAGCTTCTGGTCGATCAGGGGATCGTAGTCGGCGACCAATGCCACCGCCGCCGCGGGATCGGCGATCACCTCCTTGAGCGCCCTGGCGACCGCCCGGTTGAAGCCCGCGACCGCGTCCGGGTGCTGGTCGATGAACGCGCCCGAGGCGATCACCCCGTTGCCATAGAAGTCCATGCCGTAGTCGGCATAGAGCATGGCCACGATGTCGTCCTTGGCGACGCCCTTGGCCTCGAGGTCGAGCATCGAGGAGAAGTAGTGGCCGGAGATCGCATCGACGTCGCCGCGCACCAGCATCGCCTCGCGCAAGGGCGGATCCATGTTGACCCGCGCCACGGCCGCCGGGTCGATTCCCACCTGATGGGCGAAAGCCGGGAAGAGCTTATAAGAAGCGTCGAACACCGGCGCGCCGAGGGTCCGGCCGACCAGGTCCTTGGGCTCCTTGATGCCGGACTTCTTGAGCGCGTAGATGCCGAACGGCGGCGCGTCGTAGAGCATCATCACCGACTTGACCGGCTGGCCCGGGTTGGCGGCCACGAACTCGACCAGCGCGTTGATGTCGGCAAAGCCCATCTGGTAGGCGCCGCTCGCGACCCGGGTGACCGCACCGGCCGAGCCGTTGCCGCTGTCGATCGTGACGTCCAGCCCCTCCTGCTCGAAGTAGCCCTTCTCCTTGGCGAGGATGAACTGGGCGGTCGGACCCTGGAACTTCCAGTCGAGGGTGAACTTGATGTCGGTCGCGGCGCGCGCGGGCTGGCCCTGGCCGACCAGCAGCAGCGTAGCGAGAGCGCCCGCGAAGAGCCTGATTGCCATGACGTGCCCCGTTCCCGTGTTCTTGCCGGCTTCTGCCGGCAGGATAGCAGCCGGTGCCGGCCTGGCCAACGCGAACGCCGCATCGACGTCTTTGCCTAGCACGAAAGCAGTTCGCAAATGTGCTCAAATCTTGTGCAAACGGCGCCGATCCCCACATAGAAACCGAGCCGCCGCGGTGCCGAAAATCGGGCCGCGGGCGGGATGGCTGCCTATATAGGGGCGATCGGGAACGGGAGCTGGCGATGGACTTCGAAAAATACACCGAACGGGCGCGGGGCTTCATCCAGTCGGCGCAGGCGCTGGCCTTGCGCGAGGGGCATCAGCGCTTCACGCCGGAGCACGTCCTCAAGGTCCTCTTGGATGACCCGGAGGGTCTGGCCGCCAATCTGATCCAGCGCGCGGGCGGCAATGCCAAGCGCGCGCTCGAGGCGACCGAGGCGGCGCTCGCCAAGCTGCCCAAGGTCGAGGGCAGCGGCGCCGGCCAGCTCTACCTCGCGCCCGAGACTGCGCGCCTGTTCGAGCAGGCCGAGAAGCTGTCCCAAAAGGCCGGCGACAGCTTCGTCGCGGTCGAGCGGCTGCTGCTGGCGCTCGCCATGGCGGCCGGCACCGAGGCGGCCAAGGCCTTGCAGCAGGCGGGCGTCTCGCCGCAGGCGCTGAACGGCGCGATCGAGGCGCTGCGCAAGGGCCGGACCGCCGACAGCGCCTCGGCCGAGCAAGGCTACGATGCGCTCAAAAAATACACCCGCGATCTGACCGCGGCTGCCCGCGACGGCAAGCTCGACCCGGTGATCGGCCGCGACGAGGAGATCCGCCGGGTGATCCAGGTGCTCTCGCGGCGGACCAAGAACAACCCGGTGCTGATCGGCGAGCCCGGGGTCGGCAAGACCGCGATCGCCGAGGGCCTGGCGCAGCGGATCGTCAACGGCGACGTCCCGGAATCCCTGCGCGACCGGCGCCTTTTGGCGCTCGACCTCGGCGCCCTGGTGGCCGGCGCCAAATATCGGGGCGAATTCGAGGAGCGCCTCAAGGCGCTGCTCCAGGAGGTGACCCACGGCGAGGGCGACGTCGTGCTGTTCATCGACGAGCTGCACACCCTGGTCGGCGCCGGCAAGGCGGAGGGTGCGATGGACGCCTCCAACATGCTGAAGCCCGCGCTCGCCCGCGGCGAGCTGCACTGCATCGGCGCCACCACGCTCGATGAATACAGAAAACACATCGAGAAGGACGCGGCGCTGGCCCGGCGCTTCCAGCCGGTGTTCGTGACCCAGCCGACGGTCGAGGACACGATCTCGATCCTGCGCGGCCTCAAGGAGAAATACGAGCTGCACCACCGGGTGCGGATCACCGACGGGGCGATCGTCGCCGCGGCGACCTTGAGCCACCGCTACATCGCCGATCGTTTTCTCCCGGACAAGGCGATCGATCTGGTGGATGAGGCGGCCGCGCGCAAGCGCATGGTGATCGACAGCAAGCCCGAGGAGATCGACGAGCTCGACCGCCGCATCATCCAGCTCAAGATCGAGCGCGAGGCGCTGAAGAAGGAGACCGATCCCGCGTCCAGGGAGCGCCTTGGCGCGCTTGAGCAGGAGCTGGCCGAGCTCGAGCAGGAGTTGGCCTCACTGACCGCAAAATGGCAGGCCGAGAAGGACAAGCTCGCCCAGGCCCAGACGGTCAAGGAGCAGCTCGAGCAGTCGCGCCAGGAGCTGGCGGTGGCGCAGCGCCGGGGCGATCTCGCGCGCGCCGGCGAGATCGCCTACGGCAAGATCCCCGAGCTCGAGCGCAAGCTCGCCGAGGCGGAGGCCGCCAAGGCCGGGGACATGGTCCACGAGGCGGTGACCGAGAGCGACATCGCCCAGGTGGTCTCGCGCTGGACCGGCGTGCCGGTCGACCGCATGCTCGAGGGCGAGCGTGACAAGCTGTTGCAGATGGAAGCCAAGCTGCACACCCGCGTGGTCGGCCAGAACGAGGCGGTGGGCGCGGTCAGCAACGCCGTGCGCCGGGCGCGCGCCGGCCTCCAGGACCCGAACCGGCCGCTCGGCTCGTTCCTGTTCCTCGGGCCCACGGGCGTCGGCAAGACCGAGCTCTGCAAGGCGCTGGCCGAGTTCCTGTTCGACGATGAGCAGGCGATGGTCCGGATCGACATGTCGGAGTACATGGAGAAGCACGCGGTCGCCCGCCTGATCGGGGCGCCCCCCGGCTACGTCGGCTACGAGGAAGGCGGGGCGCTGACCGAGGCGGTCCGGCGCCGGCCCTATCAGGTGATCCTGTTCGACGAGGTCGAGAAGGCGCACCCGGACGTGTTCAACGTCCTGCTCCAGGTGCTCGACGACGGCCGGCTGTCCGACAGCCACGGCCACACCGTCGACTTCCGCAACACGCTGATCGTGCTGACCTCGAACCTGGGCTCCGAGTATCTCGCCAATCTGCCCGAGGATCAGCCGGCCGAAGCCGCGCGCGAGCAGGTGATGGCGGTGGTGCGCCAGGCGTTCCGGCCGGAGTTCCTGAACCGGCTCGACGAGATCATTCTGTTCCACCGGCTCGGGCGCGACGAGATGGCGGGCATCGTCGAGATCCAGGTGCAGCGCCTCGCGCGCCTGCTCGAGGAGCGCAAGCTCACGCTCGAGCTCAGCGACGGCGCCAAGCGCTGGCTGGCGGATGCCGGCTACGATCCGGTGTATGGGGCCCGGCCGCTCAAGC
>CAVWDE010000027.1:0-206167 GCA_963753685.1 uncultured Alphaproteobacteria bacterium | reverse complement strand
ACTCGGCCGCGTCCCGCAAAACATGCGCCCTCGGGTGCGACGCGCGCTCAGCGCGGCCCGGTCGCCAGCAGCAGGCTCGCCTGGTCGCCGGTCGCGTGGCGGGCAAGCGTCATCTCCAGCTCCTGCGCCCCGGCGCCGAGGCGCACCAGAGCGAGCGCCACCGCCCGCGCCCGATCGAGGGCCAGCGCTCCGGCCTCGGCCCCGGCCTCGCCGACGATCCGGATCCGGGCGCCCTGCGCCCGCGCGGCGGCGAGCACCTGCTGCAATTGGGGGCCGATCCCGATCGGCAGCGCCGCCGACTGCGGCGCAAAGGCGATCCGCCCGACCAACGTGCCGGCGACGGACGGGCCAGCGGCGGCGGTTCGCACGGCGGACGGCCCGGCGGCCGCCGGCTTGGCGGCGGGCAGGCCCACGGCCGGCGCTCGATCGGCGGACGGCGTCGGAGCGGCCCGGAACCCGGCGGTCGCCGGCGCCCCGCCCTCGATCGCGACCTCACCATCGCCGATCGCGATGCCGACGTCACCCGGCCGCGGCGGGGCTGGCGCATCGCCGCCGCTCGCGGCCGGCGTCTGGCCGATCTGGTCGGCGGCCGCGCTCTGTAGCGGACCCGCGGCGGGGGCAGGGTCGCGGACTGCGGCGGCCTCAGGTTCGGAGCGACCGGCGAGCGCCGCGCGCGGGGTCATCGCAGCCGCCGCGTCCCCGCCATCGGCCCGCGCCACCGCCATCGCTGGCTGCACCGCGGTCAGGGTCTCCGCCACCAGGGCGGTCAGCGCGGCCTCGGCATCGCGCGGCGCCCCGCCAGCGACGGCCGCAGCCGACGCCGCCGGCAGCACCGCGGCCGGCTGCGCCCCGGTGGCCTGGGCGGCTGAAGTCCGGGCGGCTGAAGTCTGGCCGGCCGGGGGCGGGTCGGCCGAGGGGGCAGGCGCTGCCGGCGCGGCCTGCCCGAACAGCCGGCGCAGCCAGCCAAACCAGCCGGCATCAGCGGGCTCCTGGACCGCGGCGTCGGAGCTGGCCGCCGCCGGCGGCTGGTCCGCCGTGCGGCGCATCATCTCGTCAAGGAAGCTGCCCAGGGAGTTGTCGTTCGACTGGTCCTGATAGAGGGAGTCGACGTCCTTGGCCTCGGGCGCCGGCTTTAGCCGCCGCCTTCGGCACGGTCGCCACCGGCTCGGCCGGCGGTGCCGGCTCGGCGGCCGCGACCACGGGCGGTGCCGGCGGCGGCGGCAGGCTGCTCCGGCCGGTCCGGTAGCGGATCACCTCGTCGGTGTAGCGGGCGTGCTCGCGATCCGAGACCAGGCCGTCGACGATCGCGCGGCGCTGCTCCACAGTGTAGGTGAGCTGCGGCCGCGGCGGTACGGTATGCAGGCTCGGATAATCGGAGGCGCTGGTCTCGGCCGGCGCCGCACCTAGCTGATTGGCCGCGGCTTCTGGCGCCGCCCGGCTCGACCCCTGACCGGCAGCGCCGTCAACGCTTTGGCAACCCGCCAGTGCGACAAGGCCCACCAGCACGATCGCCGACGGCGGCGCGCTGCGGGCTGGACCTGAGCGGCGAGACCCACCCACCGCCGGCAGTTGGCCGGCAGCGCCGGATCGTCTACAAGATCCGGCGCCAGCGAGCGCGCGGCCATCGGACCGGGCGCTGGACCGCTGGTCAGGACCCAGGTCGGAGGCTTGGCTTGTACACACGGACACGACCCGACATCACGATGACCCAACGATCCTCCGGGTTCCGCGCCGGAACCGGGACCAGAAAAGCATAAGGGAACGCCCGATGGCCAAGCAACAGGAAACGCCGGTCGATCAGGAGCCGATCGGCCAGGTGCTCGCCGAGATCGCCGACAAGAGCCAGAAGCTCATGCACGCGCTGGCCGAGCGGCGCTACGCCGGCAACGGCAGCGACCGCGGCGCCGATCCCCTCAATCTGCGCCCGACCCTGCTCGAATTGACCGCGCGCCTGATGGCCGACCCGGGGCGCCTGGTCCAGGCGCAGCTCGCGCTGTGGCAGGACTACCTCCGGCTCTGGCAGAGCACCGGCCAGCGGCTGCTCGGCCAGCCGGCGGCGCCGGTCGCCGAACCCGAGCAGGGCGACCGTCGGTTCCGCGACCCGGCCTGGGACGATCACGCCCTGTTCGACTTCATCAAGCAGTCCTATCTCCTGACCGCGCGCTGGCTGGTCGGCACGGTCAACGGTCTAAACGGCCTCGACGCCAAGAGCCGCCAGAAGATCGACTTCTACACCCGCCAGTTCGTCGACGCCATGGCGCCTTCCAATTTCGTCGCGACCAACCCGGAGGTTTTGCGCGCGACCCTCGAGACCGGCGGCGAGAACCTGTTGCGCGGCCTCAACAATCTGCTCGACGATCTGGCCCGCGGCGACGGCAAGCTCGCGATCAGGATGACCGACCTCGACGCCTTCGCGCTCGGCTGCAACCTGGCCCTCAGCCCCGGCAAGGTCGTCTTCCAGACCGCGCTGATGCAGCTGATCCAGTACGCCCCGACCACCGAGCAGGTGCATGCGCGCCCGCTGCTGATCATCCCGCCCTGGATCAACAAATATTACATCCTGGACCTGCAGCCCAAGAACAGCTTCATCAAATACGCGGTCGACCAGGGCTTCACGGTGTTCGTGATCTCCTGGGTCAATCCGGGTCCGGAGCACACCGGCAAGACCTTCGAGGACTACATGATCGAGGGCCCGCTCGCGGCGCTCGACGCCATGGCCGAGGCGACCGGCGAGTCGGAAGCGACCGTGATCGGCTATTGCCTGGGCGGTACGCTGCTGGCGGCGATGCTCGCGTACCTGGCGACCAAGCGCGATCAGCGGGTCAAGGCCGCGACCTTCTTCGCGAGCCTGGTCGATTTCGAGAACCCGGGCGAGCTCGGCGTCTTCATCGACGAGGAGCAGCTCGCCGCCATGGACAAGATGATGGCCGAGCGCGGCTATCTCGACGGCCGCGCCATGGCGACCACCTTCAACATGCTGCGCGCCAACGACCTGATCTGGTCGTTCGTGATCAACAACTATCTGCTCGGCAAGGAGCCGTTCCCGTTCGACCTCCTCTACTGGAACTCCGACAGCACGCGCATGCCCTATGCCATGCACAGCTTCTACCTGCGCAAGTTCTACCAGGAGAACCAGCTGGTCGTGCCCGGCGGCATCACGCTCGCCGGCGTGCCGATCGACCTGCGTAAGATCCGCCTGCCGGTCTACATCCTGTCGACCCGCGAGGACCACATCGCCCCCTGGCTCTCGACCTACCGGGCGACCCAGCTGTACCGAGGCCCGACCACCTTCGTGCTCGCGGGCTCGGGCCACATCGCGGGCGTGGTCAACCCGCCCTCGGTCCAGAAATACGGCTTCTGGACCAACCCCGAGCTACCCCCGGACCCCGCCGACTGGCTGAACGGCGCGACCCACCACCCGGGCTCCTGGTGGCCGCACTGGCGGGACTGGACCGCCGCCCGTTCGGGCCAGATGGTCCCCGCCCGCCAACCGGGCGAGGGGAAGCTCCCGGCGCTCGAGGACGCCCCCGGCAGCTACGTCCGGGTGCGCGCGGTCTGAGCCCGAGGCAAGCGGCCCGCTCCTTGGCCCGACCCGCTCGAGTCCCTGGGGTGAGCGACGGCTCCAGCGTCCGGAGTCGGCGAGGTCAGTACAACGGGTAAATGTTGGGATCCTCCTTCTTCATCCGCGTCATCTTCTCGCGCAGTCGCTGCCATCGGGACTGGGACCGCTGCCGCCCGGCCTCATCCTGACCCGCACCGTCACCTGGGGGCCCGGCCGGCGGCAGCGGCGGCGCGATGACGTCCTGCGCCGCCCTGGTCGGCACGTCGAGGTGGGGCTTGCTCGGACCGGAGCGCCCCGCCGCCCCTGCGGCGATCGTTTGCGGGCGAAAGTGGTCGAGCGGGTAGACCGCACGGCAGGTCGCCAGCATCCGTCCGGCAAAACGGGCGTGACTTCGCGGGCCCGGATGGGCGTGATCGGCGGCCAGGTCAACGAAAACGTCGGTGTCCTCGATCGACGCCGGACACAGGTGCGGCCGATCGATCAAGCTCGAGCAAACGCCCGATCACGGCGTGGCTGCCGCGCTCGGCGCGCCCGAGCATCCCGCCGCCGATCCAGCTGAACAGGTAGGGGATCTTGCGCGATTTCAGGAACTCCTGGGTCAGCAGGATGTTTTTGATGGCGTTGATCGACCCGAGCTCGTCGCTGTAGTAATCATAGAAGGCTTCGGCGATCTCGACCGTCGGGGTGCCAATCCGGTCCTCGGAGTCTTGCACGCGCCAGGGGCCAATGTTGCAGATGGTCCCGTTCGCCAAGTATTCGGAGCGATTGTTGTGGGTGAAGGCGCCAAGGACGAGCGCCGGCTCGAACTCTGGCGCATTGCGTGAGGATGACGCGCGCAATGTAGTCGTTGGAGGCGGCGCCCTGAGAGAAGTTCTGCAGGTTCAGACACGCGGCCGATACGCCATAGTACTCGGCGAAGCCGCGGCAGAATACGCTTGGCCATGTCAGCTCCTCGGCCACGCCGACGCCCAAGGCGTGGCTGCAGCCAACAGCGAACACGACCACCTCCGCCTGCCGGTCGAACTCGGCGCTGCGATAGCCCAGAGAGTTGAACGCATATTCGACCAGGCCCGAATGGTCGGAGCAGCACTGGGTCGTCGTGTGCCTTCGGCCCCGCTCACCGGCGTGGACGGCAGCGCCGTCATAGTCGTGCAAACTCATGCCGCCCTTCTCTCCCACGGATGGCATACTTGTCGTGCGATCGCTGCTCCGCGAGGACGTCGGTGGTCAGCGTAGGGACTTGGTGCACTGATGCCAACGCCTAAGTCCGACGGGCGACCTTGGCGCGCATGAGGTCGGACCGGCGGTCCGGCCGTGGTCAGAGCCGGGGTGGCGAACCGGCCGGTGCCGGGGCGGGCGTAGTGTCGCGACCGGAGGTGGTGGGCGGAGCGGCCAACCGGCGCTATGATCCTCGCTCGGAGCATCGCAGCCATCGGCGTTGGGGGAGGGGAGCATGGCCACGGATCGGACGATCGAGCGACGGCCCTTCGGGCGCACCGGACATATGAGCACGGCCGTGATCTTCGGCGCCGCGGCGCTCGGCCGGGTCGATCAGGGCACCGCCGACCGGGTGCTCGACCGCCTGCTCGAGTTCGGCATCAACCACATCGACACCGCCCCCTCCTATGGCGACGCCGAGCTCAGGATCGGCCCCTGGATGGACCGCCACCGGGACGACTTCTTCCTCGCGACCAAGACCCGCTGCCGCGACTACGCCGGCGCCCGGGACGAGATCGCCCGCTCGCTCGAGCGGCTGCGCACCGACCGGGTCGACCTGCTCCAGCTGCACGCCCTGATCCACCCCGACGAGTGGGAGCAGGCGCTGTCTGCGGGCGGCGCTCTGGACGCCGCGCGCGAGGCCCGTGATCAGGGCCTGATCCGCTTCATCGGGGTCACCGGCCACGGCTGGAACGTCGCCGCGATGCACCGCCGCTCGCTCGAGCGCTTCGACTTCGACTCGGTGCTCATGCCGTGGAACTGGCATTGCGCCCACCACGAGACCTACGCCCCCGATTTCCGCGCGACGCTGGCCCTCTGCCGGCAGCGCAAGGTCGCGGTCCAGACCATCAAGTCGCTCGCCCGCGGACCCTGGGCGGCCGGCGCCGACCGCAATCACACCACCTGGTACCAGCCGCTCGAGGACCCGGCCGACATCCGGGTCGCGGTCCACTGGCTGCTGGCCCAGCCCTACATCTTCCTGAACTCGGTCGGCGACGTCGAGCTGCTGCCGGCGGTCCTGCAGGCCGCCGCCGAGTTCGGCGACTGCGGCGCCTGCCCGGGTGCCCGACGAGGCGGCGATGGCCGCCTTCGGTCAGCGCGCGGGCCTCGCCTCGATCTTTGGCCTTTGACCGAAGACCGCCTCGAGCTCTTCGAGCAGACGCCCTTCGACCTCGATGCCGGCGGCGGCGACCGCCGGCGACAGCGGCGCGCCCGGCGAGAAGTCAGCACCTTCGATCGCGTAGACGACCAGGCGGCGCGGCAGCGAGCCCAAGGCCCGGGCAAGCTCGATCGCCTCGGCGAGGCCGAGCCCGTGCGACGAGACCGCGAACAGCGCCCGCGGCAGCTCGACCGCGACCGGATCGAGGCGGCGGATCGTGCCCGGCGGCGCGCCCGAGACCGCGGCATCCACGAGAAAGGTCGAATCGGCGGCCGCCAGCAGCTCGAGCAGGCGGCTCGCCTCGCCGTCCTGCTCCAGGACCTCGACGCCGCCCGGAACGCGGCCGCGCAACCCGCGGGCGACCGCCAGGCCGACCGCATCGTCGCCCCGGTCGTCGTTGCCGATGCCGATCACCAGCCGGCGCCCCGGCTGCGCCGTCATCGCGCGCCTCAGCCGCGGTCGATCTCGAGCCGCAGGAAGTGGGTCGCGCAGGAGATGCAGGGGTCGTAGTTGCGCACCGTCTGCTCGCAGCGCCAGCGCAGCGCGTCGTCGTCGAGGTCGAGCCAGTCGCCGATGAACGTCTTCAGGTCGGCCTCGATGCTCGGCTGGTTCTGCGAGGTCGGCGGCACGATGCAGGCATCCAGGATGGTGCCGTCGGCGTCCAGCCGGTAGCGATGATAGAGCATGCCGCGCGGCGCCTCCGTGCAGCCGTAGCCCGTGCCCGCGCGCGGCTCGACCGGCACCGCGGGGCGGTCCGGCTCCTGGTAGGCCGCGATCAGCCGGAGCGCCTCGTCGCAGGCGTAGAGCACCTCGAGGCTGCGCACGAGGATGCTCTGATAGGGGTTGGTGCAGACCGGCCCGAGCCCGGCCTCCTTGGCCGCCTGCCTTGTGAGCGGCGAGAGCTGCTCGAAGTTCAGGCTGTAACGGGCGAGCGGCCCGACCAGATAGGCCCCGCGCCCGCGGATGTGCGCGTGCAGCGCGTTGGAGCGCGCGACGTGCTCCTCCTCGAAATGGTCATCGAACTGCCGCGCCGCGATGTCGAGGCCGCGGTTCGAGACGATCCGGCCATGGGTGATCGGATATTCGCCGCCCTCGCGCAGCGCCACGAACTCGTAATCGCGCGCGCAGTCGGGGAACTCGAAGCCCGCGACCCAGCGCACGGTCTCGAGCGCGGCATCGCGGGCACGCTCGAGGTGCTCGGCATGGGCCGCCAGATCGCGCCGCCGCGGCACCTTGTAGAAGCCGCCGACCCGGACGTTGATCGGGTGGATCTCGCGGCCGCCGACCAGGGCCATCAGATCGTTGCCGGCCTTCTTGAGCTGCAGCCCGCGCCGGACGATCGCCGGGTGCTCGCGCGCCAGCTCGATCGCGCTCTCGCAGCCGAGAAAATCCGGCGCGTGCAGCATGTAGACGTGCAGCGTGTGGCTCTCGATCCACTCGCCGCAGTAGAGCATCCGGCGCAGAGCGCGCAGCTGCCCCTCGACCGTGACGCCCAGCGCATCCTCGATCGCCCGGCAGGAGCTCATCTGGTAGGCGACCGGGCAGATGCCGCAGATCCGGGCCGTGATGTCCGGGACCTCGCCGTAGGCGCGGCCGCGCAGGAACGCCTCGAAGAAGCGCGGCGGCTCGAAGATCCGAAGCTCCGCCGCGCGCACCCGGCCGTCGCGCACCGTGACCTTGAGCGCGCCTTCGCCCTCGACCCGCGCGAGATAGTCGACCTTGATCGTCCTGGTCGCCTTGATCGTCCCAGTCGCCTTGATCGTCTTATCGCCTTGATCGTCTTAGTCGCCTTGATCGTCTTAGTCGCCTTGATCGTCTTAGTCGTCATGGCGATCGCCCTCGGCGCGGAATTCCGGCGCGAGTGTGTTGAAGGTCCGATAGAGGCGCTGGAGGTCGCGCTCGGGCAGGCCGAGACGCGCGAGCCAGGCGCTGAGCGCTCTCGTGTCCGGAGTCTCCATCGGCCCGTAGCAGCCGTAGCAGCCGCGATCGAAGGACGGGCAGAGCGCGCCGCAGCCGGCATGGGTCACCGGGCCGAGGCAAGGCGTGCCGTGCGCGACCATCACGCAGACATTGCCCTTGAGCTTGCACTCCACGCACACGCTGTGGGCTGCGACATTGGGCCGGCGCTGGTTGAGGAACGCGCTGAGCACCTCGAGCAGCTGGTACTTGTTGATCGGGCAGCCGCGCAATTCGAAATCGACCCGGACATGCGCCGAGATCGGGGTCGAGGTCGCGAGCGTGTCGATGTAGTCGGGGCGCGCATAGACGACCCTCGTGAACTCGGCCACGTCCTTGAAGTTGCGCAGCGCCTGGATGCCGCCGGCGGTGGCGCAGGCACCGATCGTCACCAGCCGGCGCGAGCGGCGCCTGACCTCCTGGATGCGCCTGGCGTCGTGGGGCGTGGTGATCGAGCCCTCGACCAGGGACAGATCGTAGGGCCCGCCGACCTCGGCGCGGGTCGCTTCCATGAAGTAGGCGATCTCGACCGCGCCGGCGACCGCGAGCAGCTCGTCCTCGCAGTCGAGCAGGCTCAGCTGGCAGCCGTCGCAGGAAGCGAACTTCCAGACCGCGAGCTTGGGCCTGCGCGGCGCCGCCATCTCAAATCTCCTTGGCGCTCAGCAGCTGACGCACGCGATCGTAGCGAAACACCGGGCCGTCCTTGCAGACGAAGGTCGGCCCGAGCTGGCAGTGGCCGCAATGACCGATCGCGCATTTCATGTTGCGCTCCATGGACAGATAGATCGCCTCCTCGGGCAGCCCGGCATCGCGCAGGCTGGCGAGCGCGAAGCGCATCATGACCTCGGGCCCGCACACGAGCGCAATGCTGTGCAGGGGGTCGAAGGCGGCGCGCGGGATCAGGGTCGTGACCACGCCGACGTTGCCCCGCCAGTCGCCGGCCGCGTGGTCGACCGTGACCTCGATCTCGACGTCGAGCCGGCGGCGCCAGCTCTCGAGCTCGCGCCGGAACAGGATGTCGGCGGGACTGCGCGTGCCGTACAGCAGGACCACCCGGCCGTAGCGCTGCCGTTCGGCGAGCAGGCGATAGAGCGCCGGCCGCAGTGGGGCGAGGCCAAGCCCGCCGGCGATCACCAGGACATCCGCGCCGATCGCCTGCTCGAGCGGCCAGCCCGCCCCGAACGGCCCGCGCACGCCGATGCTGGCGCCCGGGCGGGTGCCTGCCAGCGCGCTCGAGACGGCGCCGACCGCGCGTATGGTGTGCACCAGCGGACCGGGCCTGCCGGGGTCGCCGCTCATGCTGATCGGCACCTCGCCGACGCCGAACACGTAGAGCATGTTGAACTGACCGGGCGCGAACCGGAACGCGCCCTCCGGCCCGCCTGCCTCGAGCGCGAGCGTCCAGGTGTCGGCGGTCTCGCGCCGTCGCCCGGACAGCCGCGCGACGGTCGGCACCATGGGATCGACGCTGCCGTTCACCAGCGGCGACCTCCGCCCGGCTCTGCTCTGCGCCCCGCCATCGACGGCGCGGGCTCGACTCTGGCCTTCACCCTCCGCTCCCTGGGCGCGACGCGGCGCTGCGGCGTCGACAACATGGGCTCGGCCCCTTGCCCGGCCATCAGCTGCCGGCGGTGCCGTAGACGTCGAGGATCTGCAGCCGGGTCGCCTGCAGGCGCTCGACCACCACCGGCACGAACCGCTTCATCACCTCGTAGCCGAGGTCGTGATCCTCCTCGCACTTGCGGCGCAGGCAGGTGGCGTCCATGGCGATCGCGCGGGTCAGCTCGAGCGCCCGCGCGTCGTAGGTCCAGCGGTAGGGCGCCACCAGCCAGGAGACGCCCACGATCTCGCCCGCGGGCACGGTCTGGAAGGTGACCGGCGCACGGCCCGGTATCGCCACCTCGAGTGCCACCCGGCCGTGGCGGACCAGATAGAGCTGATCCGCGGGCTCGCCCTCATGGAACAGGTACTGGCCGGCCTCGAAGCGCACGTTCCTCGCGCAGCCGACGACCAGCTGGCAAAAGCCTTCGTCGAGCCCGGCAAAGAACGGGTGCTCCCGGATGATGCGCTCGAGTCCCTCCACGACGCCCTCCCAGGGCCGCGACGCCCTCGCTCGAGGCGCCGCCGCCAACCCTTCACCGACCGCTGGCCAACCCGTCATCGATCCGCCGACGACTTAGCCTTTTCATCGACCGCCGACTTGACTCTCCCTCGACCGCCAACTTAGCCCTTCATCGACCGCCCCGCTAAGCCCTTCATCAACCGCCCGTTAGCCCTTCATCAACCATCGGCGCCTAACCTGTCCAGGCTCCTGGTCCATGTGATCGTGGCAATCCGGGCGACCGTTTTGTTGGGCTGACACGGATTCCCACGGTCGCATGGACCATCGCGTTGACATGCTGGCGGCAAAGCGTTGATGAAAGGTTAACGGGCGGTGGGATCATTCCGGATGCCCGTGCGGTGAACCGCGATTGGTGGGCCGAATGGTCAGGGTGCTCATGTGCTGACCGCTGAGCCCCTGAACGGCGGCCTGTTGCGGTGGATCACGATCCGTCGCGCTGAACTTCGACCTGTTGCGGTGGATCACGATCCTTTGCGGTGAACTGCGATCTATTGCCCTGAACCGCGGTCTGTTGCGCTGAACCGCGGTCTGTGTGGCGGAGCACGTTCGGTTGCGGTCAACCGCGGCTCGTGGCGCCGAGCGTCCTTCCCGGCGATACATCAGTCGGGCTCGCTCGCGCGGATCGCGGCCACCTCCTCGGTGAGGTCGATGGCCACCGGGCACCAGGTGATGCAGCGGCCGCAGCCGACGCAGCCCGAGGTGCCGAACTGGTCGACCCAGGTCGCGAGCTTGTGGGTCAGCCATTGCCGGTAGCGCGCCCGCGCCGAGCTGCGCACGCTGCCACCGTGAATGTAGGAGAAATCCATGGTGAAGCAGGAGTCCCAGCGCCGGGTGCGCGTGGCGCGGTCACCGGCGAGGTCGCTCTCGTCCTCGACGCTGGTGCAAAAGCAGGTCGGGCAGACCATCGTGCAGTTGCCGCAGGTCAGGCAACGCTCGGCCACCTCGTCCCAGCGCGGGTGCTCGAGGTTGCGCAGCAGCACTTCGCGCACATCGCTCGCGTCCAGGGCGCGGCCCATGCTGTGGGCGGTGCGCGCGACCACGGCATCGGCCGCCTCGATCTCCTCGGGGCGCGGCTTGCGATGCGGCAGCTCAGCAAGGATCCGGGCGCCGGCTTCGGTCCCGACCTCGACCAGGAACTCAGGCTCGGCCTCGGTCCCGATCTCGGTCAGCGCGAGGTCGAAGCCGAAGCTCGCCTTCGGACCGGTGCCCATCGAGACGCAAAAGCAGGTGCCGCCCGCCTGGCCGCAATTGACCGCGACCACGAACGCGGCCGCGCGCCGCGCGCGGTAGTGCGGATCGACGTGCGGGCCCTCGAGCAGCACCCGGTCCTGGATCCGGATCGCGTGCAGCTCGCACGACCGCACGCCCACGAACGCGAGCTTGGCGGCCGGCTCCGCCTCGGTCACGACGCGAAAGCCATCGCCGCTGCGCTCGGCGCGCCAGAGCTCGAGCCGCGGAGCATGGAGAAACCGTTTCCACGAGTGCGGCCCGACGGCGTAGCCGAACAGCGCCTGGTCGGCGCGTCGCTTGAGCCGGTAGTGACCGCCATCCTGCTCGTCGGTCCAGCCGGCCGGAAGATCGTCGAGGCCGGCGATGTCGTCGTAGACGATCGCTTGGTCGCGCAGGGTCGGTCCGAGCACGCGGAACCCCTCATGCCGCAAGGCCTGCAGCAGCCCCTCCAGGCCATCCCTCGGGAGCACGGCGTTCTGGCCGATCACGAGCATAGCCTCCAAACGGCGGCAGCCTGCGTCTGGCACCTTGCCGACGCCCGGCCAGCACCCCGCCCCGGCAGCCGGCGCGGCGCGCCACCTTGTCTAGCCCAGAGGCGGCGTCCTGGTCCAGGGCTCGACGCCCCGCGGCCCTCGGCGCGCGCCGCCGATCTGGTTGCAACCGAGCGCGCTGGCCCGTCGCCGGCCACGCTTACGCCCCCTGGCCCGGACCCCGCGTCGGGTCGTCGGGCCCGTCCCGCCAGTCCCGCGCCCGCTGCTCCGCCCGGCTCACCTTTGCGCCATCGAGCTCACCCCGCAGCACCCCTGCGATCGCCTCGCCGGCGCCGCCTGCGAGCAGGCCGTGGACGAGCGCCGTCTCGAGGTCGCGCGGGACGCCCTGCCCCGATCGGTACAGCTCGGCCAGGGTCGCATGCGCGCGCAGGAAGCCGCGCCGGCCGGCCAGCCGCAGCAGCTCGATGGCCTTCTCCGCCCCGCCCCCGGTCGCGCTGCCCCCCAGGTAAGTCACCGCGAGATGGTAGGGGGCGTGCGGGCTGCCCATGGCGGTCGCCTGCGCCAGCAGGGCCACCGCCGCCTCGACATCCGCCGGCACCCCCGCGCCCTTGAGCTGCAGCCGGGCAAGGTTGTCGGCCGCATTGCTGCTGCCGAGGATGGCGCCGAGCCCGTAGATGCGCGCGGCCTGGATGAGGTCGGCCGGCAGGACCTGACCGCTACGATACAGATTGCCCAGCCGGTCGAACGCCGAGGCGTCGAAATCCCGGGACCAGACCGCCCTCACGAAGCGACTCTGGCGCGCGTCCAGCTCGCTGATCTCGAGCGCCAGCTCGCGCCGCAGCCGATCCCCGAGCTCGAGCACGGCATGTTCGAGCCTGGTCCGGTCCCAGCCATAGCCGCTGTGCGGGCACCACATCTCCTGGCCCGCGAAGCCGGGCGCGATCCGGCCCGCCCAGAACTGCTCGATCCAGTCCGGGCGGACCAGCAGGGCGGGGTCGAACTGATCGAGCTGAGCCATTTTGCAGCCGAGCCTTGCGCCATAGAGGCACCAGAGACCGTTGTCCTGATCGGCGCCAATGGTCGCCCACGCCAGCAGGCGCTTGCGGCTCGCGGGCGGCAGCTGGCTCGCGAGCTGCGGCCCGCCGGGCGCGCGGCCGCCGACCAGGCCGTGCGCGACCGCCTCGCGGAAGCCGGCGCCAAACGCGTGGCGCGGCGTGCCGTTCGGATGGCTCGTCCCGAACGAGCGGGGCAGGGCGATCTCGGGCGGGGCGCCGGCGGCCTCCGCCTCCAGGAGTGCGCGCCGCCAGCAGCAGCGGATCGCGCCGGCGGCGTAGCAGAGGCCGTTGACCGCGTTGCGCGTCGGCCAGGCGAGCGTCGCTGGCGCCTCGATCAGGTCGTCCTCGACGACATGCTCGGCCAGCGCCGGATCGATCGAGGTGTCGCCCCGAACGATCAGGAACCGGTCGGTATCGGCGAGTGCGGCGACGCGCCGGACCCGGCTCCAGGACGCGCGCAGGCCGTGCACGCGGATCGCCTTGGGGAATGCTGCTGCCAGAGCGCGCCAGTGGGCGTCCGCCTGCGGTTCGTCGGCCGAGACCAGGATCGCGCTGAGATCGCCGAGCCGGACCACCACCGGCGGTCACCCCGACCGCTCGCCGGGATCGCGAAGCTCAGGCTGCTCGCGCCGGTCCCCGCTGCCCCGCCCGGCCGCTGCGGCCAGCTGGTCGTGGCGGCGCGCGCGCCCGGGATCCGGCCCGACGCCCTCGCCCGCCCGGTACATCTCGGCGAGGTCGCGGTGCGCCGCAGCGAAGCCGCGCTCGGTCGCGAGCTCGAACAGGCGCACCGCCAGCGCCGGATCGCGGGCGACATGCTGCCCGAACCGATGCAGGCGGCCGAGGCGATGGGCAGCGTAGGCGTTGCCGAGCGTGCTCGCCTCGCGCAAGAGCGCGATGCCCTGATCGCGCACCGCGCGGTCGTCCTGATCGGCCAGCGCCACCCGTGCCAGATTGTAGAGCGCGCCCGGATGGCCGACCCACGCCGCCGCCTCGTAGCAGCGGATGGCCCGCTCCTCGTCCTGTGCGACCCCGACCCCGCGCTGGAACATCGTGCCCAGGCGATCCAGCGCGTTGAGGTTCAGGGGCGGCTCGTAGATCTGCTTGAAGAACCGGCTCTGGTCGGCGCTCAGCTCCGCGACCTCGAGCCCGAGGCTCGCGTGCAGCGTTGCGCCGAGCGCCGCGATCTCGCCCCAGAGCCGGCTCGGGTCCCACCGGTAGCCGCTGTGGCGACAGACGACCTCCTCGCCCGCGAAGCGCGGCCCGATCTCCTCGCGCCAGAAGTCGTCGAACCAGTCGAAGTCGTTGATCGCGAGATAGTCCCAGCCGTCCAGATGCAGCATGCGGGTCGCGAGCCTGGCCCCGTAGAGACACCAGAGGCCGTTCTCGACATCGGCGCCGACCGAGCACCAGACCATCAGCCGGTGCCCGTGCAGGGGATGCAGGCAAGCGCCAGGCCTGCTGCCGTCAGCGGTGACCGGCAGCGCCAGTTTGATCGCCTCCCTGAAGCTGCTGCGGAAGGCCTGCAACGGGCTGCCGTTGCAATGGAGCGCGCTCATCGGCACGGTCAGCTCGACCCGGTGCGGCCCCGCCTCGCGCCAGGTGTCGAGCGAGACCGGGAACTCGATCGATCGCTCCTCGGGCGGTGCGCTCTCGTGCGAACGCATGCTCGCGACCAGCGCCTTCGGCCAGCATTTGAGCCCGCCGTTGCTCGACACGACCCCGTTCACGACATTTCTCGCCAGCCAGTCGACCCGCGTCCCCGGCCGCAGGATCGCTTCGTCGATGGCGCCCTCGAAGAATCCCGGCTCGACGATATTGTCGGCGTCGACCGTGATCACGTAGTCGGTATTGGCCTCCTGGATCGCCATCCGGTGGGCGAGATCGAGGCCTTTGATACCGTGCACGCGGCTGGCGGCCGGACATTTCTTCTTGAGGTCCAGCCAGAATTCGTCACAGCGCGGCTCGTCATAGGAAATGAACACGACGCTGAGATCGGCGATTCTCATCGGCCGGCGCCGCTGGCATCGGAGTCCGCCAGTGCTGCCGGCGCGCGCGCCGCCATCAGCGCATAGTGGCGGGCGCGCTCGAGGTCCCGCTCGACCCCGCGACCGTCACGGTACATGCGCGCGAGGTTGGCCGGCGCATAGGGGTTGCCGCGGCGCAGCGCGCGCTCGAACCAGCGCCGCGCGCGGGCATAGTCCTGCGGCACGCCTTCGCCCCGGAAGTACATCGTGCCGATATTGTTCATCGCATTCGAATGCCCGCGCGCCGCCGCCAGACGATAGTACCGGAGCGCCCGCCGCGGGTCGATCGGCACGCCATCGCCCCGGCGGTAGCGGTTGGCCAACCGGTCGATCGCCGCCCGGCTCAAGACGAACAGGCGCAGGACCCGGCCGAGGGCGGCCAGCCGGAGCCGCCACCGGTCCTTGCGGGCGGCATGATCCTGGATGAACCGCAGTCGATCGACGATGTTGATCTTCGATTTGCGGTGCAGCGCGGCCATGACGACCCGGCGCAGCGAGATCACGCCGATCGGCAGCGGCAGATCCGTGGCGTGGACCCGGATCGCGGCGTCCGTCACGACCCCGAGCCGGAAGCCTGCCCGCCGCAGCCGCATCGTCAGATCGTAGTCGCTCATGTAGTGGGGATAGCGCCTGGCGTTCAGATTGCCGACCACGCGCAGCATCCGCACCGGCACCAGCAGACCGTAGGCGGGCAGGACATCGGTCCCGTCCCAGAAGGGCGCATCCGACGCGATCTCGGTCCGCAGCCGGAAGGTGAAGCGGGCGGGGTCCAGGATCACGCCGGCTTCGAGAATGCGCCCTGGCCGCGCGCGATCGACGACCACGCCACTGACACAAGCGTCGTGCCGGCGCGCGGCCGCGACCAGCCTGGCGACATAGTCCGGATCGAACTCGGTATCATTGTTGAGGAACAGGACGAAGTCGTGGTCCGCGGTCGAGCGCCGGAGGGCCTGGTCGACGGCCACGGCCGCGGCTCCGGCCCACCACACTTCCCGCTCGCTCCGGAGCACCTGCACGCCCGCGAGCGTGCGCTCGATCGCCTCGGGCGTGCCGTCGGTCGAGCCGCCATCGGCGACGATGATCTCGATCGGACGATAGGTCTGCCGGCGCAGGCACTCCAGGCTGCCAAGCGTGTCGCGCAGGCGATTGAAGACCGGGACCACCGCGTAGACGACCGGTGTCCCGACATCGCGATCGAGATCGCGGGCGCCGGATCTGACGGGCGACGATCTGCCGGCAACAGGTCATTCTCCAGGGTGGCCCGCGCGCGCGGCGGCCGCCCAGTCGACCGCACCGCGGGCGGCCGGTGCGGCGAGCGGGGCGGGACCCTGGCTGCCCGGGCTCCCGGTGGCGGGCGCGGGGTCGCCCGGTTGTGTCCGATGGCGCAGGAACAGCCGCGCGCCCTGCGCATGATGAGCGAGCTCCCGCAGCCGTCGGCGTCCGGCCTTGGGCGACCGCAGCCCGGCGCCGAGCGCTGCCACCAGCTGGTGCGCATAGTCGCGAAGGGCCCATGTCGCCATGGCGCGGTCGCCGGCCCAGATATGCTTCATGCGCAGCGCCCCGCTGCCGAGCCGGTAGCTCCGCCAGAGGTCGTCGATCACCGCGTCGGTGCGCCGGCCGTGATTGTGATGGACGACGCAGTGCGGCGAATAGACCAACTTCAGCCCGGCCCGGTAGGCGCGGTAGGCGAAGTCGGTGTCCCCGGCGGCCGGGATCGGCGCGCCCTTGCCGAGGCGGACGTCGTAGAGGCCGATCCGGCCGATCACCTCCCGGCGGAGCGCGTGGTTGCAGCCGTGCAGGAAGCCCTCCAGCTGGCCCACCGCGGTCATGAGCTGGTAGTGCCTGGTGCCCTTGATCGTGAGCCGGCGGTCGCGCCGGTTGTACAGCTCGATCCTGCCGCCCAGGATGCTGAGCTCCGGGTCGGCCTCGAACTCCTCGCAGATGCGGACGACCCAGTCGCGGGCGGCCAGGCAGTCGGCATCCACGAAGGCGATCACGTCGCTGCTCGTGGCGCAGACACCGCGGTTGCGCGCCCGTGACAGACCGGGCAGCGGCTCGCGCAGGTAGCGCACCGGGATCGGCGATCGGTTGCCGTGGCGCCCGACCAGAGCCGCCATGGTCTCGTCCGAACCGTTGTCGACGACCACGATCTCAAGCGCCGTCCCTTCCGGCGCGTGCAGCCGCGTCAGCCGGCCAAGGCAGGCATCCAGCGCCTGCGGCTGGTCGCGGACACAGACGACGACGCTCACCGAACCCACCGGCGCTACGCCATCGGGTAGAGGACGACGGGCGGCGCTGCGAAGGCCGTCCCGGGCCGATGCCCGCTCGACATCGCCCGCGATGCCCGGCGCCGGCGGCGTGTAGGTCGCCCGCCTGACGACGCGCAGGACGGTCTCGCGCAGCGCCGGCCCCAAGGCGCCGATCGGCCCGGGCTCGAGCCGTGCGACCGGGTAGTCCGGAACCCGCCGGCGGACGACCGCCTCGAGCGCGCGCGCGGTGTCGACGGCGCCTGAGCGCCGCATCAGCCGGAAGAAGGGGCGCAGGCGCTCCGCGGCGTACCAGAGGCCCTCGCTCCTCAGGCCCGCCAGCGCCTCGCGGTCGTCCGGCAGGTGCGCGAACAGGTCCTCGACCAGGTCGAAGGAGTCCAGCTCCTGCCGGGCGACGAAATCCGGGCTCGCGAGGTTGACCCTGGTCGCCTGCGCGACATGAATCCGGCAGGTGGCGAGCGGCTCGGCGACGAACGCGACATCCGCCACCAGGCAGGTCTTCAGGCCCAGGTGGTCATCGACGTAGGAGGGCGGCACGAAGGTCCGGAACACGCCGGCCCGCTCGGCGGCCGCGCGCCGGATGATGCTGCAGGGCGATCGGATGTGGCAGCTGCGCAGGAGCGCGCGGAACTCCGAAGCACCCGCGCGCAAGGACCTTTGCCGCAGCGGCGGCAATCCATCCCAGGTGCCGCCTTGGCCGTCGATGTAGCGATGCCGGCAGTAGGCGAGGCCGACGTTCGGACGGGCGTCCAGGAGCCCGGCCATCCGCTCGAGAAAGGTCGGCTGGCACAGATCGTCGTCGTCGGTGACATAGACATAGTCGCCGCGGGCCAGCTCGAAGGCCTTCCTGGTGGTCGGTCCCTGCCCGATGTTGGCGGCGTTGCGCAGGGCGAGCACGCGCCGGTCCGACCTGGTCAGCCGCTCGAAGCGCTCAAAGGTGTCGTCGGTCGAGTGGTCGTCGATCACGATCCATTCGAAATCACGAAAGGTCTGCTGGAGAATCGACTCGACCCGCGGCCGCAAGAAACGCGACCGGTTGTACAGCGTCGTAATGACAGAGACTTTCGGCATCGTGCTGACACTAGCAAACGCGGCCATCGTGCCCGGTGGTCTCTTGGTGCATCAGCGCGACCTCGACGTCACGACGGGCTGGTTGCGTCAAGCTAGCCGGGCCCGGGCAACGCCAAAGGCGCATCTGCGACACCGGGTCGCATGGGGGCGCGCGACCCCGGCGTGATCTCGCCCTATTGCCCGAGGTTCACGACCCGCACGCGCCGGTTCACCGCCGACGGGCCCTGGGTCTGCTCGATCAGCTCGCTCTCGCCCTTGCCGAGGGCCTCGAGACGGGCGGGGCTGACCTGCTTGGCGGTCAGATAGGCCCGCGCCGCGCGCGCCCGCTGCTCGGACAACCGCTGGTTGTAGGCCTCGCTGCCGACGGCGTCCGTATAACCCTCGATCAGGAACCGGTCGCGGTCGAGCTGCTCGGACTGGAGCGCGATCGCCAGCTGGTCCAGCACCTGGCGGGCTTGCGGGGTCAGCTCGGCCGAGCCGAACGCGAATGTGACCATCGGGGCGTCGGCATACGGGGCAGGGGCGTCGGCGTGGGGCTTGATGCCCCGGGTCTTGCCCTCCGGCGTCAGGGCCCGGATGAAGTCAACGGCGGTCGGGTTGGCCCCCAAAAGATGGTCGTCGGCGGCCAGGAGCGGTCCGCCCGCCACGACAGCCATCGCACCGATCGACCCGGCGAGGAGGATGGGCAATCGCGTCCTCATGGCACCCTGTCTCCATGCTCGAAACCTGGCGCTGCAGCCAACTCTATCGAGGACCATGCTACGCCTGCCGGCGCCCGCCCGGCAAGCCTGCCGCGAGCCGGCGGGCCGCCGACAGCCGCAACGGTCAGTACATGTGGGGACCGCTGACCGCGCCCCGGGTCTGCCCCGGCTCGACCTGGTGTTCGACCACGCCGCGAAACGCCTCTTCGGCGTGGCGCCCGACCGGGAACTGCTCGAGGTAGTGCTGAAAGGCCTCGGCGGTGCCCAACTGCTGCGCGCTCGCCCAGGCGCTCTCGTCGGGGTCCGCCGCCTGCTGGGCCTGCGCGAAGGAGCCGGCGAATGCCGCCAGCGCCAACGCACGGAGACTCACGAAGACGGCGGTGAGCAGACGCATGTCGGATTGCTACCATTTGCCGATCGGGCCGGATCATGAACCGAACACGGGGCGCGACGTCGGTGGCGCGGTTTGCTCGCGCTCCAGATCGGTATAGTCTGGAGGTGCGACGATAGGCGAACCGAGCGAGTCCGTCCACCGCCGGCACGGCACACGGCGGCGCGGTCGGATCAGGCCGGCGATCGACGTTCGAGGGTGGCGATGCGCATTGACAGAACGAGGATTCCGGGAGGCACCGCGTGGGTCGGGATCCTCCTGCTGGTGTTCACCTGGCTGCCGTCGGGCGCAGCCTGGGCTCAGCTCGATACCATGGATCGCGCCGCGGTCGTGGTCGGGAACGGCGCCTATCAGTTCAAACCTCTGCGGCCCCTCGACAATCCCCCGAACGACGCGCGCGAGATGAACCGCCGGCTGACCGAGCTGGGGTTCAAGGTGACGCTCGTCGAGAACGGCGACAAGGCGCGCCTGGACGATGTGGTCAAGCAGATCGAGCGCACGTTCCCGCGCGGCGGCGTCGGCGTCTTCTACTACGCCGGCCACGGCGTGCAGTATCAGGGCGTGAACTATCTGCTGCCGACCGACCTGCAGCTGTCGGGCGCCAAGGATCTGCCGCGCGGCAGCCTGACCCTGAACAGCGTCCTGCAGGCGATGACCCGCGCCGGCGTCAAGATCGGCATCGTGATCCTCGATGCCTGTCGCCAGAACCCGTTCGGCGACGTCAGCGGCGCCTTCGGCAAGGGCCTGGCTCTGGTCGACGCGCCGGCCACGACCCTGATCGCCTTCGCGACCCGCCCGGGCGGCCTCGCCGAGGACGGCGTCGGCGCCAACAGTCCCTATACCAGCGCTCTGGTGTCCGCCCTCGAGCTTCCCAATCAGAGCATCTACGACGTCTTCGCCGCGGTGCGCGCGAAGGTCAGCCAGGCGACCGAGGGCCGGCAGATCCCCTGGCTCCTCGGCTCGCTCGGTCCGCTCGGCAGCCAGTTCAAGTTCCGCCCGGTCGCGACCGACGTCGCGGGCAACCTGTCGGTTCCCGGGCAACCGATCACGCTCGCCTCGGTGCAGTGGCAGACGATCCAGCAGAGCGTCAATCCGACGGACTTCGAGCGCTTCCTGTCCTTGCCCCCGGACCGGCCGTTCGTCCAAGTGGCGCAGTCACGGCTGTCCCAGCTGCAGGCCGAGGGCCGCGAGCCCCTGCCCGAGATGGAGATCAAGACCGACAGCGGCCGCGCCGAGGTCCCCGATGGCATCGACAGCCTGATCACCGAATGTGACATCGTCGCGGCCGACCCCTACGACGATGGCCGGATCACCGCCGGGGTGCCCTGGGGCCTGGTCAACACCAGCATCGCGATCCGCGCCTGTGTGCGCGCGGTCGCCAAGGACCCGAACAATCCGCGGCTGCTGTTCAACCTCGGCCGCGCCCTCGATATCGCGGAGCGCTTCGAGGAGGCGGAAAAATTCTACCGCCAGGCCGCCGACCTCGGCTATGCGTCCGGGTTCAAGAACCTGGGCTTCATGGAGCGCACCGGCCGCGGCCGCCCGGAAAACCCCGAGGGCGCCGCCAAGCTCTATCTGCAATCGGCCCTGCGCGGCAGCGACGGTGGCAAGACCGCGATCGCCACCCTCTACCGGGAGGGCATCGGCGTTCCCAAGTCCGCCAAGGAGGCGCTCAAGTGGTATCGGCTCGCGGCCGCCGATGGCTATCCCGGCGCGCTCGACGCGATCGGCTACTTCTACCTCACCGGCTTCGGGGTCGCCAAGGACGAGGCCCAGTCCGCCCACTACTACGCGCAGGCGGCCGACCTCGGGGTTTCGAACGCCATGTACAACCTGGGCCGCGCCTACCTCAGGGGGTCGGGCGTCGCCAAGGATTGCGACAAGGCCGTGAACTGGTTCCAGCGCGGGCTCGAGGAAGGCAATCCCTACGCCCCCACCTACCTCGGGCGCATGTTCCGGGAGAAATGGTGCGTCGGGCGCGACTACCGCCAGGCTTTGTCATACTTCAAGCTGGCCGCCGATCGCGGGTTCGCCGAAGCGTACTTCCAGATCGCGCAGATGTACGAGAACGGCGAGGGCGTCGACAAGGATCCGGCGCAGGCCTACTACAACTACTGGATCGCGCGCGAGGCCGGGCGCTTTCATGGCCTGCCGAATTCGGTCAAGATGGCCGACGACGCCGATCAGCGCCTGACCGCGCTGCGGCCCCAGATCGGCGACGCCGCGGAGGCCAAGGCGCGCGCCAACGCCGAGGAATGGATCGCGCAGAACGGCTTGCAGCAGTTCCGCATGATCAACCTCTGGTAAGGGGAATCGCAGATCGCGGCAAGCCCGCTGGTCCCGCGGAGGATCGGGCGATCAGGGGCATCAGGGCCTTGGCCAGGTGACGCGCAATGACCCGATTGCCGTACGGCGAAGCGTGGCCCCCGAAGGGCACGATGTTGAAGCGCGCGGGCTCGAACGACGCCTCGGCGACGTCGATCGTGAGGACGTCGCCATGCTCGGCGCGCAGGCGGGTGACGAACTCCCGATAGGGCGGCTCGGTTCGGGCCTGGCGCCAGGAACTCGACGCGCGGGATGAACATCAGGACCGGCCGTTGACCACGCTCCCTGGCGATGGCGACGAACCGTTCGATGATGGCATGCAGCAAGGCCGTCTGGCCAGTGTCCGCCCACGGCTCCCCATACGCCGGCGTGGGCAGCAGGCGGGCGAGTTTGAGGACCGCCAACGTATAGGGAAACGCGATCTCGACCCGCCGCTGATACCAGGCATCGTGGTCGCGGGCAGCATCGATCAGCCTGCGCAAGTCCGCCCGGTCGCGCACCGGGCTGGTCTTGGGCGATGCGATCAGTTGCAATTGCGCATCCTGATCCAGAACATAGCGCGGTTTGAAGCCCAGGAATTGCTTGGAATTGGGCGCGTATAGCGGATAGAACCGGGTCACGGCACGGTTCAGATCGCCTTCGTAGATTGCCAGAATCACGATGTCGGGCGGCGCCCCCGACCACGTCGCCTGCTCGTATTTCAATAGCATCTGATCGGGGCCATAGCCGCCGACCCCGAAGTTGGCAATATTCATAGCCAGCGCATCTGATAAATAATATTGCCAGGTCTGATCATCGTTGACCTCATCGCAGAACGTAAAGCTGTCGCCATAGGTGGCGATCTGGATTGAAGCATTCGGTGAATAAAGAGAATTGACACGGCTGCGTCGGTCATCGATGGCGAGATGCCAGGTATCGCCTTTGGAGTTGCGGCGCGTGGTCGTGAAGCCGGGATGGTAGTCCCAGCCCAAGGTCGGATCGAAATAATAGCGATTGAGATGATCAATCGTCGGCTGATCGATCCCGGCAACATAGGCGTCCCAGTCGGGCACAAATCGCTCGGGCGCACGCTCGCGGGCGAGGTGCAGGGTGACCAACGCCGCGATCTCGACCATGCTGAAACTGATGAGCGCGGTCGCAACGACCAAAGCCGCCGACCGACGCGCGGATCGGGCGGGCGTTCGTGACGTGGTCATCCGGCGCGCGGCGACTGAGCCAGCCGCAAAGACATCATGCGGGGCGAAGCCGGGACGCGTCGGGGCGTTCGACCATCAACCCCGACCCGGGGCGCCGTCGGGGCCGGCCGGCGGCACCTGCGGCAAGGCGGCGAACGGCAGCTCCTCGAACGGCGAGGCCGACCAGAGTCGAACCAGATCGGTCGCGGGCCCGCCGAAGGCGACCACCCTGATCGGTTGCCACTTGCGTCGGATCAGGGCCAGTCGGCGCTGCAGGTAGAGCTCCCATTCCAGGGTCGGGGCGAGTGCTAGGCGCACCGGCCCCGGCGGCACATACTCGAACAGCATGCGCCGGCGGCGCAGCGGTGCGAAGTCGTCGTCATCGGTCAGCACCAGGGGCACGACGCCGCGCTCGGCGCCGAGGCGGAGTGCTAGGTCCAGGACGCTCGCGCGCGGCTCGGGCTCGAGCCCGACGGCGACCACCACGATCACCCGCCGCGCCTCACCGGCCTCGGCAAACGGGATCAGCGGCCCGGATGGGTCCTGGGTCGGCGGGCGCTCGCTGCCGACCGCCGGCCGAGGGGCCGCCAGGTTTGCGTCTGTCGGTCCCGGCCAGAGCCGGGTCAGGCTCCCGAGCAGGCGACCGCGAAGCGTGGACCAGCGTCCCGGGGTGCGCACCGCCGGCGGCGCCTCCGCCCGCGGTGCGAGCGCGCCGAGCTGGCGGTTGAGCTCCTGCAGCGTCCGCTCCGCCCGGATCAGCTGTCGTTCGAGCTGACCCCGCTCACCGGCCAGTCGGTCGACGCGGCGCGTCCGCTGCTCGAGCGTCTCGAGCAACTCCCGTCTCGTCTCGTCCAGCCTCGCCGTCTCGGCCCGCAGATGCTCGAGCTCGTAGCGCTCGCGCAGCGCGGTCGCGATACCGCCCTCGCCGCCGCCGACCTCCGGCGCCTGGGGGGCGCCGATCTCCGCCGACGGCTCGCGGACGGTGAGCCGGTCGGCCATCAATCCCGGACCTCGGTGAGCAGAACGCCGGTCATCCAGCGGCCGCGGTCGCGCTCGCGGGTGGCGAACCCGGCGTGCGGCTGCCCGATGGCGACCAGCTCGGTCTCCAGCGCTGGCGCGACAGCTGGCATCAGGCCTCCTCCGAGGGTCGCAAATCGACGCCTCTTCGCAGCGCCACGAGTAGCAGAGCGATCCACCTGCCGCCAGGGCCGTCAGCCTGCCGCCAGCGAGCGCGCTTGCGCGGCCCGGGCAGCCACGGTATCTGCGTCGAGGAGCAACCAGGGGCTTTGCCCGGCCGGCCGCCTCACCGGCGCGAGCCGCGAGGCGGGAGCCGAAGCCGCCGCGGGCCGCGGTGCCCCGGTCGGGACGCCATGACGCCGCGCGACTACGACCTCATCGTCCTCGGTGACTTCCGCTTTCCGGGCGGCACGTCGACCGCGATCGCCGAAGAGCTGGTCGCCGCGACCGCCGCCGGCTATCGGATCGCGCTGGTGCACATCAAGGGCCCGGTGCTGAAGTATCCGCACCCGTTCCATCCCCGCATCCGGGCCTGCATCGACGACCGCCGGGTCGACCTGCTCGACCCCGACCGGCCGGTCGCCGGCCGGCTCCTGCTCGCCCATCATCCGAGCCTGTTCACCCATCGCCTGCACCAGGGCCTGCACCTGGCCGCCGAGCGCAAGCTCCTGGTCGTCTGGCATCCGCCGCTCGATGGCGACGGCCGGCCGGCCTACGACTGGGCGAGCATCGATCGCAACGCGCGCGCGGTGCTCGGCGACGATCTCCTCTGGGCGCCGGTCGGGCCGCTGGTGCGCGCGCAATTCGAAACCATCGAGGACGGCCCGCCGCTGTTCGCGGACGACTGGCACAGCGTGGTCGATCCGCAGGCCTGGCGGGTCGACCGCAGCCGCTTCGTCGACCGCCGCCCGGTGCTCGGCCGGCACAGCCGCCCCGATCCCCTGAAATGGCCCGACAGCCGCGAGCTCACCCTCGCCGCCTACCCCGACGACCCCCGCTTTGTGGTCCGGGTGCTGGGCGGCGGGCCCTATCTGCACACCCTGCTTGGCGCCTATCCGCGCAACTGGCAGGTCTACGGCTTCAACGCCATGCCGGCCGAGCGCTTCCTCGGCATGATCGACTTCTTCGTCTACTTCCACCACACGCGCTGGGTCGAGGCGTTCGGCCGCACCATCATCGAGGCCATGGCAAGCGGCGCGCTCGCGATCCTGGCGCCGCACTTCCGGCCGCTGTTCGGGGACGCCGCGATCTACGCGCAGCCGCACGAGACGCCGGATCTGGTGCAGAGCTATCGCGCCAGCCCGAAGCGCTACCGGGAGCAGATCGAGCGCGGCTGGCAGGCCATCCGGACCCGCTTCAGCCACGAGGCCTACGTGCGCCGGCTGCAGACGCTGATCGGCCCGCCCGCGCCGACCGTGGCGGGCGCGGCCCATGCGCCGATCGACCAACCGGCGCCGACCGCGGCGAGCCTGCCGCACGCGCCGATCGACCCGCCCGAACCGACCGCCGCGCGCCTGCCGCACACGATCCCGCGCGCCCCGCTGCGGGTCCTGCTGGTGTCGTCGAACGGCGTCGGCGTCGGCCACCTGACCCGCATGCTCGCGATCGCGCGGCGCTGCCCGGCGCCCTTGGAGCCCGTGTTCCTGACCTTCTCGCAGGCGGTCCGGGTCGTGCGCGAGCAGGGCTTTCTGGCGGAATACCTGCCGTTTCACACCTATCTGCGCTGCGATATCGGGCGCTGGAACGACTTTTTGCGCGAAGAGCTGAACGAGCTGATCAGCTTCTACGATCCGCGCGTCGTGGTGTTCGACGGTCACGTGCCCTACGGCGGTCTGCTCGGCGCGCTCGGCGACAACCCGCAACTGACCTCGATCTGGTGCCGGCGCGGCATGTGGGGCGCCGACAAGGGCGCCGAGACGATCCAGCGCGAGCGCCAGTTCGACGCCGTGATCGAGCCCGGGGACCTGGCCGAGAGTTTCGATCGCGGCCTGACCACCCGACACCGCGAGCGCACCCGGCCGGTCGGCCCGATCCGGCTCCTGGATCCCGAGGACATGCTGGCTCGCGACGCGGCGCGCCGCGCCCTCGATTTGCGCCCGGACGGGGTCGCGGCGCTGGTGTTGCTGGGCGCCGGCAACAACTACGACTACGAGCCCGTCCGCAAGGTCGTGCTCGCACGCCTGGAGCGCGCCGGCAATGTCCAGATCGTGGCGGTGGAGTGGCTGATCGCCGCTCAGCCCGCGAGCTTGCCCGAGCACGTCATGCGCCTTGCCGACTATCCGATCAGCCGCTATTTCGCCGCCTTCGACCTCGCGGTCAGCGCGGTCGGCTACAACTCGTTCCACGAGTTGCTGTTCGCGGCCGTGCCCACGGTCTTCGTGCCGAACGAGAACCCGCAGCAGGACGACCAGCTGGCGCGGGCCGCGTTCGCCGAATCCCGGGGCCTCGGCCTGTGCGTCCGGCGGGGCGCCGTCTACCGGCTCGGCCCGGCGATCGACCGCCTGCTGGACCCCGGGGTGCGGGCGTCGATCCGGGCCCGCTGCGCCACCCTCGCGGCGCCCAATGGCGCCCTCGAGGCGGCCCGCATCATCGAGGAGATGGCTTACGCCCGGCGCGCCGACCGAGCGTGACCCGAACCTCGCCGCGCCCTCGAGCGGCCCGGCGCCCGCGCCGGTCGTCACGCCGTGCCGGGCTGCCAGGCGTCGGCCAACCGTTGGGCGTTGCTGATGGTCGCCGGGTCAAGCGTGGCCGACAGCTCGGTGATCCGCGCGGCCGCGTCTTTGTAGCCCTCGCGCTGCGCGATCATGTACCAGATCAACGCCATGGAGGGGTCGGTCGGCACGCCGCGCCCGTTCTGGTACGCTTGGCCGAGCTGGTACTGGGCGCCGGGATCGCCATGACGGGCGCCCTCGCGGTACCATTTGAAGGCCTCGGCGTCGTTCTGCGGGACCGCATCGCCACTGGCGTACAGATCGCCCAGCCCGCCGTAGGCGCGGACCTCACCCTGTTCTGCGGCCTGCTGGAACAGCTGCGCGGCGCGCGCCCCGTCCCGCGGCACGCCGGTGCCCGACGCATACATCCGAGCGAGCGCGTAGCGCGCTTTGAGATCGCCCTGATCGGCCGCCATCTGATAGTAGAGCGCCGCCTGCGCCGGGTTCGCCGGCACGCCCTCGGCACCCCGCATGAACAGGTCGCCGAGCCGGTCCTGAGCCGACACCTGGCCTTTCTGGGCCGCGGTGTTGAGCCAGTCGAGGCCCTGCTTGGGGTCCCGCGGCACGCCCTCGCCGTTCAGATACAGCTCGCCCAGACGCTGCTGGGACGGCACGTCGCCGGCCAACGCCCTGGCCTGGATCTGCTTGGCCGCCATGGCGTACCAGCGGTCGGCGGCGGCCGGATCCTGCGGCACCCCACGGCCGGTCGCATACAACCTCGCGAGACCAGCCTGGGCGTTCTCGTCGCCGGCCTGGGCGGCGATCTGGTAGTGCTGCGCGGCCGCTGTGGGATCCGAGCTGCCGCCGCGACCTCGATCCAGGAACTGTCCGACCTTGTATTCGGAGGCCACGTCGCCGGCCGCCGCCGCCTGGCGATAGAGCAGATAGGCGCGCGCGTCGTCCTGCGGCACGCCGCGGCCGAACTCGTAGAGCCTGGCCAGCGCCCGCTGGGCCGCAGGGTCGCCGGCGTTCGCGGCCGCCTCGTACCAGCGCGCGGCCTCGGCATAGTTCTGCGGCATGCCCTGACCCTGCTCGTAGCATTGGGCCAGCTTTCGCTCCGCCAGCACGACCCCTTGATCCGCCACGCTTTGGTAGACCTCGCAGGCGCGCTCGTGGTTGCCGGCGATCTCGGCGCTGCGGGCGGGCTCGAGCATCATGCCCTGGATCTTGTTGTATTGCGGGCTGTGGGTGCAGCCACCAAACGTCCCGAGCACGATGAGCATCAGCCACCAGCGTTGCACGTCAGAACTCCCGCTCGGCGCGACGGGCCAGGAACCTTGCCGGCCCGCGCTCGCCCAATGTCGTCATCGCCCTATCGACCGTGTCCGAATGCCGCCCTGGTCCTCCCGATCGCGGCGCGCGCGCCAGGCGTTCCCGGCCGCCGCCTCAATTGGAGGCGCTCACGCCCGGTCGGCGCGGCCGGGTCGCGATCAGCAGCGAATCCGCCGCTATCTGCGTCCCGGGGGTGGTTGCCGCCAGCTCCGCGAGCCTCTGCCGCAGCGCCGCGAGGTAGTCCGCCGCCGGCTCGAACTGCGGCCGCGGGGTCGGAAACAGGGGTTGCTGCGTCGCGATCGCCAGGATCATCTCGACGCCGTAGGGCGGCGCGATCTCATACCCGGTCCGCTCGACGTGGTGCTTGACATTCGCCGGCCAGAGCCGCGCCGAGCCCGGCAGGACATGACCGACCACGCCGCTGCGCTGCAGATAGGCGACGTGCAGGTAGGAGTCGAAGGTCGGAAAACTGATGTCGAAGGTCAAAACGTCGCCTTCGGTCAGCACCGCACCCTCGCCACCCAGGGTCTTGATCGCCAGGCCCAGTCCCTGCTGCTCGTTGGCCTGCCGGTAGGGCGCGATCAGGTCGCGGGCCTGGCAGTAGCCCTGGTCGGCGCCGGCGCAGTCGAGCCCGGCCACCGACGGTGCGCTCGGGGTCGCGGGTGCCGGCCCGGGGCCGGGGCTGAGCGATCCTCCGGCTGTGACGACGTCGGTCGACAAGCCGTCGAGCGCCAGGCGCTCGAGCTTGCCGGTCGGCTGGCAGACCGTGCCGCTCGCGAACTTGCCGCGCTGGCCGCTCGTGAAGCTCGCGAACTCGGTGGCGGACCTGGGCTCGGACGCCGATGGCTGCTCGAGCGCGACGGTCTTGGTGAGCACGTAGGTGCTGTCGACCGCGACCAGCGCGTCGGGGTCGGCGGGCTTGACCTGGACGACCATGCGGCCATCCAACTCGAGACTGCGCTTGAGCACCTCATTCTGGCCGTCCGCGGCCCGGTCGAAGGCCGCCTCATGGGTCGAGCCCGGCGTCTTGTGCAGGTCCCCCGGGCCGTAGGCCATGATCCAGCCGCAGTCGACGTAGGGTTCCGGGTCGCCGTGGTAGGTGGTCACGATCAGCCCGGCCAGTTGGTCCGCGCGCTCGATCTTGAGGGGCGACTGTTGCAGGTGGGCCAGCAGCTGTTGCCAGACGACCTGACCGGACTGCTGGACGTGGACCGCGCTGGCGCGCGCCGGCGAGTCGGTCGGGCGCAGGTATCTGATCTCCGGCGGTGCGTTGGTGGAGGCGCAGCCGGACACCACAGCCAGAAGCAAGGGAATGCCGAGGACGGCGCGCTGCATCACTCCACCCCTAACGTACCAACTCATATCTTCCGGGATACGGAACCCCCGAACGAAATGACCAAGTCCTCGATTGTCCCACCGCCAGCGACCCGCTCCTGGGAAAACTCCAGCGTACGCCGGCAGGGCGGCCTCGGCAATAGGACCTCCGGGCTTGGTTGCCGCGCACCGGCAAGCCAGGCCCAGGCCGGCGGCCGGATCGTCCTGGACGTCCTTGCCCGACCCCCGCCCGGGAAGGGCTTGAACGGCCGCTGCGATCGATGCACATTCGCGGCGTGCGAAAGGAAGGCGCGCCATGCTTGCGCAGGAGCTCCTGGACATCCGGTTTGCGCTGCGTAAGCGCGGCATCATCTTCGCCTACAGCGGCTACGTCACCGAGGCGGTGCTGACCGGGGTCGGCGAAGCCCTCAAGCAGAAGCTGACCATCGAAGACGCGAGCACCAAGACGATGCGCAGCGTGTTCGCCGTGTTCGTCGAGCAGATGCAGAACATCATCCGCTACTCGGCGGAGCGCCTGCCGCCCGACGCCGAGGATGCGATGCGCTACGGCCTGCTCACGATCGCGCAGGACCAGAGCGAATACGTCGTCTACACCGGCAACGTGATCCGGCGCGAGGATGTCGAGCGCATGCGCCTGCAGCTCGGCGAGATCCTGACCCTCGACAAGCGTGAGCTCCGCAGCCGCTACAAGGAGCAGCTGCGGCTCGCCCCGGGGGTGCTCAGCCGCGGCGCCGGGATCGGCCTGATCGAGATCGCGCGGCGCGCGTCCAAGCCGCTCGAGTTCGACTTCGTCGACCTCGACGAGCAGACCGCGTTCTTCGCGCTCAAAGCCTCGATCTGAGGCGGGGGGAGCCCCTCGTGGACAACCTGCGGATCGACGCCACCAACCGGTCGCCGGCCGTGGCCTTCGACTTCGCCCTGCATCATCTGCGCATCGAGGGCGAGTCCTACCCCGAGGACGTGCCCGCGTTCTACGGCCCGATCCTCCAGGCGCTCGATGGCTATCTGGCCGCGCTCGGCGCAGGCGGCTGCCGGTTCGATCTGTCGCTGATCTACTTCAACAGCGCGACCGCCAAAGCCCTGATGCTGCTGTTGGAGAAGCTGGACGAGGCCGCGGCCCGCGGCGCCGCGATCGAGATCCACTGGTATTACGACGAGGAAGACGACACGATGAAGGAGCTCGGCCAGGAATTCGGCGAGGATCTCCAGCATGCGACCTTCCATCTGGAGGTGATGCGCCGCTGATGCCGCCCGGCGATCTCTTCGACAAAGAGGAAGCGGTGGTTGCGGCGGCTGAGATCCGCCTTGCCAACGGTCATTTCGCGACCGTCGCCGATCGCGATGCTTACGCCGAGCTGCTCGCCGCCTATCGACACCTGTTCCGCACCACGCGGCGTCTGATGCGCCTGAGCGATCGCAACGAGCGCGAGCTCAATGCCCTGGCGGAGAAGCAGCGCCACACCAGCGAACAGATCGCGCGCAAGAACCGCGAGCTCGAGACCCTGTCCAACAAGCTCGCGAAATACCTCTCGCCCCAGGTCTACCAGTCGATCTTCAGCGGCCAGAGCGAGGTCAAGCTGGCCAGCGGGCGCAAGAAGCTGACCGTGTTCTTCTCCGACATCGCCGGCTTCACCGAAGCCACGGAGAAGATGGAAGCAGAAGACCTCACCCAGCTGCTCAACCAGTATCTGGCGGAGATGGCGCGCGTGGCACTCGCCTACGGCGCCACCATCGACAAGTACATCGGCGACGCGATCATGATCTTTTTTGGCGATCCCGAGACCCGGGGCACGCGCGAGGATGCGCAGGCCTGCGTCGAGATGGCGATCGCGATGCAGCGCCGGCTGCGGGAGCTCGCGGCGATCTGGCGCCAATCGGGCATCGAGGCGCCGCTCAGGGCGCGCATGGGCATCCACACCGGCTACTGCACCGTCGGCAACTTCGGCAGCGACGAGCGCATGGACTACACGATCATCGGCACCACGGTGAACCTGGCAGCGCGGCTCGAGGAGCAGGCGCCGGCCGAGGGCATCCTGATCTCCTACGAGACCTTTGCCCTGGTCAAGGACGTCATCCACTGCGAGGAAGCCGGCACGACCGAGGTGCGCGGCCTGCCCTATCCGGTCTCGGTCTACCGGGCGATCGATCTCCAGCGCAACCTCGACGCCGGGCTGCGGCCCCTGTCCGCCGATCTGCCGCATCTGAAGCTGAACCTCGATGTCGAGCACATGGGCGTCGAGGAGCGCCTGGAGGCCCGCGACCTCCTGAGCCAGGCGCTCCAGAGGCTGGAGCAGGCCTGAGGTGCCGGCCGATCCCGGACCTTTCGCCCGCGCTCCGGGCAACCGCGGCGCTCGCGCGGATTGCGCCCGCGGATCGGCTATGATACTGGATTCGACCGCGGCAGCAGGGGGATTTGGGAGATGCGCCACATCGTTGCTGTCATCACGTTGCTGTTCGCCAACAGCGCGCTGGCCGCCGACATTCCGACCGACCTCCAGGTCAAGCTCCAGGGCGCCATGTTGAGCCATATCCAGGAGATCCTCGTCGACGGCGCTTATACCTACGTCGATGCGAAAGAACAGGCGCTGAAGACCGTCTATCCGGCCAATATCCACCCGATGATCGTGCCGTTCGGCAAGGATTATTTCCTTTGTTCGGAAATGGTCGATGAGAATGGCAACAATCTGACTGCGGATTTTCTGGTGCGTGCGGTCAACGGTAAGTACCAGGTGGTACAGACGATCATCAACGACCGGCCGACCATGATGGCCGCGCTGGCCAAGCTCGGCAAGTAGCCGATCGACCACCTGCGCGCAGCACTTCAGGCGATCGGCCGGCTGATCCGGCGGCGGCTGTTCGCCAAATTCATCTTGGCGACCATCGGCAGCGGCCTGATCGTCAACGGGGTGGTGCTGTTCGCCTACTATCAATATCGGCAGGCTTACGTGATCGGCAGCGTCGCCGCCGAGATGGCGACGGTCGCGAACCGGATCGCCAGTCCCGTGGCGGGCTACCTGGCCGCCGGCCAGCCGGGCCCGGCGCGCGACCTGCTCGCGGTGTTTGCCGCCTTCCCCTACGTCATCTGCGCCGACTTCCTGGCCGGCGACACGCCGGGCGCGTCCTGGCCGGTGATCGGGTGCACGCGGATCAAGCGCCCGGGCGAGGAGCTGCGCATCGACGTTCCGACCGCGGCCGGGCCAGCGCGCCTCCTGGTGCGCTACGATGCGGCTCGGGTGTTGACCGGGCTGCGGCGGGAATTCCTGATCCTGGGCGGCCTTGCCCTGTTCGGCGGCCTCGCGATCATCCTGCCGGCGATCTTGGCCTTCCGCTGGACCATCAACCGGCCGCTCGGCCAGATGCTGACCGCGATCGAGCGCTTCGAGCACAACGATCTCGCGGCCCGGGTCGACCACCGTTCCATGGACGAGATCGGCCAGGTGATCCGCAGCTACAACAGCATGCTCGATCGCGAGGTCGCGCGGGTCGCCGAGATCCGCGAAGCGCACCGCGCGATCGTCGACAGCGTCAGCTACGCCAGCCGCATCCAGCGGGGGCTCCTGCCGCCGCGCGAACGCCTGGCGGCGAGCTTCGCCGACTTCGCGGTGCTCTGGGAGCCGCGCGATGTGGTCGGCGGCGACATCTACTGGGTCTCGGTCGCCGGCGCACGGCCCACGATCGTGCTGCTGGACTGTACCGGTCATGGCGTGCCCGGCGGCTTCATGACCATGGTCGCGATCTCGATCCTGGAGCGGGTGTTCGCCGAGAGCGACGAGCTCGGTCCGGCGGCGATCCTGCGCCGGCTCAATACGCTGACCCGCAGTCTGCTCAATCAGGACGTGGCCGAGCCGGCCTCGAACGACGGCATGGACGCCGCCGTCTGCCAGATCGATGCCGCCGGTCGCAGCGCGCTGTTCGCCGGCGCGCGCCTGTCTTTGCTGGTGGCGCGCGGCGATCGCGTCGAGCGCATCCGCGGCGACAAGGCGAGCCTCGGCTATCCCGATTCGCCGGCCGAGCTGCGGCTCGCGGAGCACCGCGTCCGGCTGGAGCCCGAGACCCGCCTGATTCTCGCCTCCGACGGCGTCACCGATCAGCCGGGCGGCCCCCGCCGGATCGCGTTCGGCCACCAGCGCCTGATGCGCAGCCTCGAGCACCACGCAGGCGGCCGCCTCGAGCAGGTGCTGGCGGCCGTCAAGGCCGAGTTCGACGCCTATTCGGAGCGCGAACCCCGCCGCGACGACGCCACCATCGTCGCCTTCACCCCGCGCCTGGCGTGAGCGGTGGCGCCGCGCCGGCCGACCTTTGACCAGCCACAACGAAGAGTTGACGTTCACCCGAGCCGCGCCGCGATCGGTCGCATCGATCGCTGATACCGTTCCCGCGAAGTCTTCACTTCGCGGGGCGCGCCCGCCGCCCGCCAACCCGGGCGCGCAGACCAGGCGCGCAAGTCAGGACCTTCTGCGCTTCTCTCAGAATGGCCGCGCCGGGTGGCGGGTCGCTCTTGACGCGAAGTACGCCTCGCAACGAGCTGGGCGGTGCAGGCGCCGCGCCGACCGACTGGCTACCGCTGGCACGTTCTCCGGCTCCCGCGAAGTCTTCACCTTCGCGCGGCGCGCCCACCGCCACCAACCCGGGCGCACAGACCAAGCTCGAAAGTCAGGATCTTCTGCGCTTGGTCTCAGAAGGGCCGCGCCAGTTGGCGGGTCGGCTCTTGACGCGAAGCACGCCTCGCAACGATCTCGGCGGCGCAGGCGCCGCGTCGACCGACTGGCTACCGCTTGCACGTTCTCCGGTTCCCGCGAAGTCTTCACCCTCGCGCGACGCGCCGCCGCCCGCCAACCCGGTTGCGCGCAGACCAGGCTCGAAGCATGATCTTCTGCGCCTGGTATTAGGGTCAGGACTTTGTGCGCCTGGTATTAGAGCCAGGACTTTCTTCGCTTGGTATCAGAGCCTCCTTCGGGTGGGCCGTGCGACCGTGGGACTCCAGAGTTTCGGCTCGGTTGGCGGCGCACGGATTCCCAGGATCGCATGGACCAACGCCGGCAAGGATGAGCGCCAAGGGTTAACAAATCCTTAAGGCGAGGCGGGCAGGGAAGCCGAGCCCTCGGCTTGCGGCCGGACCGCAAGCGCCCCGAGGCGCGCACGTCGGGCGCGCACGGCGAGACCTTCTGCGGCAGGTCTTACGCCTCGGCGAGCGCCCGCATCGCCTCCTCGCGGATCAGCGCCAGCACATCGCGCTTCAACGCGACGAAGCGGGGCGCGGTCAAAACCTCGGGGCCGCGCGGGCGCGGGATGTCGACCGTGATCTCCTGCTTGATCCGGCCCGGGCGCGCGGTCATCACGTAGACGACGTCGCCGAGGAACAGCGCCTCGTCGATGTCGTGGGTGATGAACAGCACGGTCTTGTGGCTCTGTTCCCAGATCGCCAGCAGCAGCTCCTGCATCAGCGCCCGGGTCTGGCTGTCGAGGGCGCCGAACGGCTCGTCCATGAGCAGGATCTCGGGATCGTTGGCGAGCGCCCGGGCGAGGGCTGCGCGCTGGCGCATGCCGCCCGAGAGCTGGTCGGGATAGGCGTCCTCGAAGCCCTCGAGGCCGACCTCGCGGATCAGCTGCGAGGAGATCCGGGCGCGCTCGGCCGCGGGCGTGCGCTTGAGCTCGAGGCCGAACTCGACGTTGCGGCGCACGGTCAGCCAGGGGAACAGGGTGTAGCTCTGGAACACCATGCCGCGCTCGGCCGAGGGCCCGGCGATCGGCCGGCCGTCGAGGGTGATGCGGCCGGCGGTCGCCTCGGCGAGGCCGGCGACCAGGCGCAAAAGGGTCGACTTGCCGCAGCCCGAGGGGCCGACGATGCAGGACAGCTCGCGGTCGGGGATCGCGAGCGAGATGTCTTCGAGTGCCGTGACGGTCCGTCCGTTGCGGCCGGCGAAGCGGACGGTCACGCCCTCGATCCGGAGCTTGCTCAAAGGCCGGACACCCGTCACCGGCGCCCATGGGCGGTCGGCGTCCCGACATGAAACATCGGGTCATCGTAGCGTGCCCGTTTCATCTGGTAGTAGTAGTCGTACCAATCGCCACTCTCGGCAATGTTGTAGGTGAGAAACAAGGCCCGGCGCGGCTGCGGCGATTGGTTGCGCTTCGACCGGTGCGGGATGAACGAATTGAAGATCACCACGTCCCCCGCCTGCGCAGGGATTGGCCGCCATCGCAGTCGAGATCCGATGTCGCTGCGGATCTCACCGTTGGTCGGTCCACCTTCGTCTGCCCGAAGCAGCGGGTTCTGCGCGACCCAACTGGCTACACAGTGCGGATCCTCACGGATCACCTGATCGACGTTGACCGCGAATTCCAGACAGCCATTGGCTTCAGTGGCCTCATCGATGGCAATCATGGCGGTGACATACCATCGTGCCGGAAATTCCTTGTAGGCCGCGTGATCCTGATGGGGAGCGAATGCGCCGCCGCCGGTCGATTTCCGGTTCATCTTGTCCTTGAAGATCGCAAGCGGCCTGCCAACGATCCTGGTCATCAAAGGGCGGATGTAATTCTTTTCGAATTGGCTTACCTCAGCGCTCGCGCCCAAAATGTATTCGTATCGACAGACGAGTTGTGGGGCGCTCTGCTCGGCAACCACGATCAGCTCCTGGTCATTGGTTTTGGCAAATTCCGCAATCACGTCGGCTCGATAGCCGCAGCGCTCGAGGATGTCGCTGGCGCGGGAGTCGAGGGCGGCGATCGCCCGGCGAAGGTCGTCAATCGTTTCCGGGAACGGATCGCGCAACACGACGAAGCGATCAGCGGCAAACTGGTCATTCGCCTGACGCGAGTGGCTCCGGGCGGCTGCGGGGTCGGGCATCTTCGTCTTCCGGTTGTCGGGCTGCCAGGCGGGCGTTCACCCCCGGCGGGCCACTCTTGCTTGCAGCTCCCGGGCTTGCACTTCGGGCCTCGATCCCGAGGCGGCCCTCAGAAGGTCCTCAGAAGGTTGCCGACCAGGGCAGGAGCCAGCGGCGCAAAAGCTTGAACAGCTGGTCGGTGATCAGGCCCAGAATGCCGATGGTGACGATGCCGAGGATGATCACGTCGGTGAACAGGCCGCGCATGGCATTCAGGATCATGTAGCCGAGGCCCGAGTTGGCGGCAACCAGCTCGGCGACCACCAGATACGTCCAGGCCCAGCCCATGGTGACCCGGAGATTGTCCATGACCCCCGGCAGGCAGGCCGGGAACAGCACCCGGGTCACCACTTGGCGCCGGCTCGCGCCTAGAGTGTAGGAGACGTCGATCAGGTCCTTGGAGACCCTTGCCGAGACGTCGGCGATCAGGATCAGCTGCTGAAAGAAAGTCCCGAGAAAAATGACCGCGATCTTCTGCTCGATGCCGATCCCGATCCAAAGGATGAGCAGCGGGATCATGGCCGAGACCGGCAGATAGCGCATGAAGCCCGTGATCGGCTCGATGAACGCCTCGACCACGCGGAAGCTGCCCATCAGGATGCCGAGCGGCACGGCGAAGATCGAAGCCAGCAGAAAACCCGAGAGGATCACGGTCAGGCTCGAGCGGATGTGGCCGAGGAGGGTGCCGTTCTTCAGCCCCTTCCAGCCGGCCAGCAGGACCGCGTGCGGCGGCGCCAGGAAGTCGGTGCGCACGATGCCGCCGTAGGTCAGCCAGCACCAGAGCCCCACCACCAGCACCCCGGCCAGGATGCTCAGGCCCGCGTGCAGCGCGCCTGGAATCTCGGTCTTGGGCGCAAAGACGCTCGCCACGTTCAGGGACCCGCCCGCATCAGGCGCCGCCTCGCCCGGTCACGCGCGCGCGCCATCGTCGCCTCGCCTCGTCGCCCGCCACCGAGATCGCGCGCGGTGGCTCGTGGCGTGGTGCTCGCCGTTGGCGGCAACCCTCCCCGGTGCGTCCCCGGGCGTGGTGCGGTCGCCGTTTGCGGCCACCCTCACCGGTGCGGCGCCGGGCTTGGGACGCGAGTCTTTGGAAGCTCACCGATCGCCGCCGCGATGTCCCCGGACCGCCTTGCCGGTCGCCAGGCGGAGGCCGGGCACCGGGGCCGGCCGGATCCGGGCGGGCTAACCTTCCGTCAACCATTGGCCGCCATCGTCCGGGTGCTCGATGGTCCATGCGATCCGGGGACTCCGAGCCGCCGGGTTCGACGGCGCACGGATTCCCAGGATCGCATGGACCAACCGAAGCAAGAGCTGAGCCAGAATGGTTAACTTTCGGTTAGCGCCGCGCGAGCCCGGCCGCGCAGCGCCGCGTCGGCGCCCGTGAGCGCGCGAGTTGCTCGCCCACCCGGGCATCGGGCTGCAGGCGGCAGCGCGGGTCATGCCGCCCGTCCCCGCCCGAGTGCCACCGCCCCCGGGCGGACGGCGCGCCCTACGCTCGCCGCTCGAGGCATCGAACGTCAGGCGCCGCCCGGGTCATGCGCGGCTCGTCCGGGCAGCGCGGGCAGGCGCCGGCTCGGACCCTGCGATCGCGGGGTCGGGCCTACTGGTTGACGATGTCGAAGGCGATCAGGTCCGTGGGCGTCACCGCGCGCTGGAACAGGCCGGTCTCCTTGCCGAGCTCGATCGCGTTGCTGATCGTGTCGACGACCTTGCCCGGCGCGTCCGCCTTGCCGACGAACGCCTGGTTCATCGCCTGGTCGTAGTAGACGATGCCGGCCCGGGTCTCGGCGAACACCTTCGGATCGTCGAGCCAGCCGCCGACGCCCTTGGCCATGATCTGGTCGGCCTCCTCGGGGTTCGTCTTCTGGAACTCGACCGCCTTGATCCAGGCGCGATAGAGCGCCTTGAGGTCGTCTGCGCGCGCCGCGAGGACCGCGGGCGTGGTCACCGCCATGTCGGTGATCAGCCCGGGGCTGGTCGAGGAGTTGACCAACAGATGGCTGTCCGGCGCCTGCTTGCCGCGGGTCAGCCAGGGCTCCCAGGTGACCGCGGCGTCGACCCGCCCGGCGACGAAGGCAGCACCCGCGTCGCCCGCGGTCATGTTCTGGGTCTCGACGTCGGCGAGCTTGAGCCCGGCCTGCTTGAGCAGGACGCCCAGATAGAACTGCGACACCGAGCCCTCGGCGTAGGCGACGCTCTTGCCCTTGAGACCCTCGATCGAGGTGATGTCCTTCTTGGCGACGATGCCGTCGCCGCCCTTGGAATCGTCGAGCGCGAACAGATAGCGGTAGCTCTGCTGATCGCTCAGATAGTTGAGGATCGTGTCGACCGTGGTCACCGCGACGTCGAGCTTGCCGGCCGCGAGCGCCGGGAAGCGCACCTTCGGGTCCTCCATGACGATCAGCTCGACATCCAGGCCCTCGTCCTTGAAGTAGCCCTTGTCCTTGGCGATGTAGAGGGGGCCGTAGCCGACCCAGGTGGAATGGCCGAGCTTCAGAGGCTCGGCGCCGGCGCTGCCGCCCAACATCAGGCTGAGCAGGATGCCGCCGGCAATCAGGCAAGCGCGTCTGGTCATGGTTGTCTCCTCCCGCTTTGCGGCCGGACGATCGGCAGGCCGGCTGACCCTGGACCGAACTGGCCGGCGCTCCGCCTGCCGCATTGCCGCGGCCCGGCCATGCTGCTCCAGTTTGCGGGCGCGCGCCAGCCCCGCGGCGACGCCGGGTCGGGAACGGCCGGCCTCAGCCGGGCGCGCGGGCCCCATCCGGAACCGCCCGCGGCGCTCGGAACGACTCTGGCCGACGGTGCAGTGCGGCCGGCGCGGGGCGGGCGGTGATACGCGTGCTGCAGCGCTGGCCGGCGCCCTGGATCGGCGCCCGGACTGGCACGCTACCTCGGCGCCCCAGGTCGGCGCCCCAGGTCGGCGCGCTGCGACGGCATCCTGCTCAGCGCGCCGGGCGGGCGCAGTCCAGATCGTCGATCATCTGACGCCGCCGCTCACCCGGACTCGACTCCCGCCGGCCGCTCGTCGAGCCGGATCTATCCTTTCCGTCGTCAACGATCCGGCGGGGGCGTCAGTCCAAGCGGCGCACACCACGTGGATGTTTCGGCCCAACGCCACCTGCGCCTGGCGCAAGGCCACGCCCGGCGCCGGCCACCGGCCGTCGAGGCGCTCGGCCACGCCGCCGCGTCAGTCCAAGCGGCGCGCACCATGTGGATGTTTCGGCGCAAGGCCACGCCCGGCGCCGGCCACCGGCGCTCGACGCCACGCCGCCGCGTCAGGCCAAGCGGCGCGCACCATGTGGATGTTTCGGCGCAAGGCCACGCCCGGCGCCGGCCACCGGCGGTCGACGCCACGCCGCCGCATCAGGCCAAGCGGCGCGCACCATGCAGATGTTTCGGCGCAAGGTCGCGCCCGGCGCAGGCCACCGGCGGTCGGTGCGCTCGGCCAAGCCGCCTCGCAGACTTTTCATCCGCGCACGGAGTCCCACGGTCCCATAATGAGATGGACGCCTCCCGCTGACGGCATCGAGGTGCCAAAGGTGGAAGTCGGAACAACCACGAACGCGGGAGACGTCCGAGATGCAAGCTACCACGATCGGGCTGGACATCGCCAAGAGCGTGTTTCAGATGCACGGTGTCGACGGATGCGGCCGCATGGTGCTGAAGAAGCGGCTGGCGCGCGGTAAGATGTTGGAATTCTTCGCCAATCTGCCGCGCTGCGTGATCGGCCTCGAGGCCTGCGGCGGGGCTCATCACTGGGCGCGCGAGCTGATCAAGCTCGGGCACGACGCGCGCCTGATGCCGCCGCAGTACGTCAAGGCCTACGTCAAGACCAACAAGCACGATGCCGCCGATGCCGAGGCCTGCTGCGAGGCCGTGCAGCGGCCGAGCATGCGCTTCGTGCCGGTCAAGAGCGCGGAGCAGCAGGCCCTCTTGATGCTCCACCGGGTCCGCGACCAACTGATCGGGCAGCGCACCGCGACGATCAACGCGCTGCGCGGCCATCTGGCCGAGCTCGGGATCGTCGCGGCGCAGCGCCAGGCCGGCCTGCGGCAGCTGCTCGAGATCCTGGGCGAGCTTGAGGACGATCGCATCCCGCCGTTGGCCCGCGAGGTCCTGCAGACGTTGGTCGGGCATCTTCGCGAGGTTGCGGACAAGCTCGCCTGCCTCGACCGGCGCCTGGTCGTGATGAGCCGCGCCGACCCGGTCTGCCGGTCGCTGGCCGAGGTCCCGGGCGTCGGCCCGGTGATCGCGACGGCGTTCGCAGCGACCGTGCCCGATGCGACCACGTTCCACTCGGGGCGCCATCTCGCCGCTTGGCTGGGGCTGGTCCGAAGACAGCACGCCACCGCCGGCAAGGAACGCCGGCTCGGGATCAGCAAGCGCGGCGACGGCTATCTGCGCCGCCAGCTGATCCACGGGGCGCGGTCGCTGGTCAAGGTCAGTCCGGGACGAGCCGGCAAGCTCTGGTCTTGGATCAACGCGTTGCGGGCGCGCCGACCGTTCAACGTCGTGGTCGCGGCGGTCGCTAACAAGCTGGCCCGGATCCTCTGGGCCATGCTGAGCCGCGGTGAAGCCTATCGGGCCGCAGCCTGAGCCACGACGACGGGGGAGCTTCCACGAGCTGCGCGGGCGACTTTCGACACGATGACAGGATCGGTCAGACCGAGGCCGGCAGAACCCGTGATGGTCCACGAGCTTCGAGCTCGTTCCCATGATTGGGCGCCGGTCCGCGGATCTCATCAAGGCCAGCGGCCACCCAGCCGCAACCACAGGCCGAATGGATGGCAGCAGCCAAGATCCGTCAGAACCTCGAAAATAACCCTTGCAGAGCGGGAGGCGTCCATGGATGGACCATCCGAAGATTGGGTTAACCCCAAGCGTTAACGGTCGGTTAATGCCCGCTCCAGCGGGCGCGCCGCGCGCTCAGCGTCTGGTGTCGCCCAAGACCGTGTGGTCGCCGAGCCCCGCGTGATCGCCGAGGGATCGCCTGCGCGCGTGATCCAGCCGCGCGTGATCCCAACCATGTCGATCGGGTCGAGGCCGCCCCGGCAGCGCGCTCACACCGCCACAGGCAGGCTGGCGTCGGGGGAAGAGTGGCGCCCGTGGCGTGTCGAGCGGCGCAACCAGGCCCGCGCCGCGCTAGGCGGGGGCCGGCGCGTCGTCGTCCGCTGCCGGAGCATCGTCCGGCGCCGACGGGTCGCCCTTGGCCGCCTTGGCCTGCTCGGCCTTGGCTGCCTTGGCCTCGGCGCGGGCGGCCTTCTTGGCGGCCTTGATGCGCTCGCGCTCGTGCCGCTCGAATCGATAATTGGGCTTGCGCGGCATGATTCCTCCTTCCCAAAGGTGGCGGCGGCTAGGGTTAAAACGTCACCGGTAGCACGCCCCAACCGGGCCGTGGCAGGGCCAAAGGTGACCCGCGGCCGCCCGGCGCCAGCCGGCCGGCGCGCCCTTGAGTCTCGCCGCCGCCATGGCGGTCGAGCTGCAGCGGCCCCGACCTTAGCACAGGGCTCGGCCGAGCGGCGCGCAAAGTTTCGCCGGCGCGCCGCGGGGCGCGTCGGGGCCAAGGGCATGGCACCGGCCAGCCGGCGCCCGGACGGGGCGCCCGGTCTGACCCGCAAAGGCTCCGCTCGCGCGCCCCGGCCGCCGCCGCTACGCCGGTTTGTGGGCGGCGGCGCTCGCCTCGGCGGGCACCGGGAAGCTCGAGGCCTCGAACCCCAGGATCTGGTTGTCGCATTGGTCGGCGATCGTGAAGTTGTCCGCAAGCTTGTGCTCGCGGATCAGCTGCCGGCGCTGGTACGAGCTCGGGGTGTCCTTGAGCTGGGCATAGATCACGCCGCGATCGGGCTGCAGCAGGAAGTCGCGGACGCAGGCCGCGACGTCGAGCTTGGCCTGCACCTGCTGGCCGGTCTGCCACTGCCCGACCCAGTAGAAGCCGGCGCCGTACAGCAAGGCGGCGCCCACCACCAATCCGCCAATGCCGCTCCAGACCACGGTCTTCGTGGGCCAACCCTGAGCTTTCGAGGACGTTGGATTGCCTAGAGGCATGTTGCGACTCTTTTGCGCTGCAGCCGGGCCCGGTGCCCGGCTTTGTTGGTGAGATAGGACGCCACAAAGGAGCGGAAAGTCCGGCCCGCGCGGCCGTCCGGCGAATTCCGCCGGCCTGGCGCCAGTCCGATCGGCGCCCACGGCGCCTGATGCCCGACCCGGGCGACGCAGCTGCAAGCGCCGCCGGTCGCATCGGCAATCGTGCTAAGGTCTGCCGTCATCGCCCCGGGAGCCGGCATGGACGCCCAAGCCCGCATCGAACAGATGGTCGTGATCCTCTTGCTGGTGATCCTCACGATCGGCTGCTTCCTGGTCCTGCGACCGTTTCTCTCGGCGCTGCTCTGGGCCCTGATCCTGTCGTTCTCGGCCTGGCCGCTCTATGCCCGGCTGCTGCGCGCGCTCGGCGGCCGGCGGACGCTTGCGGCCGGCCTGATGACCCTCCTGGTCTCAGCGGTGCTGATCCTGCCGCCGGTCGTGGTCGGATCGAGCCTCGCCGACAACGTCACCCAGGTGGTCACCATGGTGCGCTCGCTGCTCGCTCACGGACTGCCCGGCCCACCCGACTGGGTCGCCGAGCTGCCGCTGATCGGCGCGACCCTGCACGGCTGGTGGCAGGACCTGAGCCAGCAGGGCAGCGACTGGACCGCGGCATTGCATCCCTATCTCGAGACCGGCCGCGACCTTTTGCTGAGCACCGGGGTCAGCCTCGGCCAGGCCGTGCTCCAGCTCAGTCTCAGCGTGCTGGCCGCCTTCTTCTTCTTCCGCGACGGCGCCGCGGGCGGGCGCCAGCTCGACGCCGCGGTCTCGCGTCTCGCCGGCGAGCGCGCCCGGGGTCTCCTGGCGGTGGCCGGCGGCACCATCAAGGGCGTGGTCTACGGCATCATGGGCACGGCGCTCGCCCAGGCGATCCTGCAGGTGATCGGGCTCTGGCTCACCGGCGTGCCGGCCGCGGGCTTCCTCGGCTTCCTCACCTTCTTTTTGTCGTTCGTGCCGATGGGGCCGGCGCTCGTCTGGCTGCCGGCGAGCGATCTGGCTGATCTACAAAGGGGCGCTCGGCTGGGGCATCTTCCTTGCGATCTGGGGCTTCTTCGGCGTCAGCGGGGTCGACAACGTGCTCAAGCCCTGGCTGATCAGCCGGGGCAGCAAGCTGCCGTTGATCCTGGTCTTCCTGGGCGTCCTGGGCGGCGTGGTCACGTTCGGCTTCCTGGGCGTGTTTCTCGGCCCGACCCTCTGGCCCTCGCCTACACCCTGGTCCAGGAATGGCTCGCCGGCGCCGCCACGGAGGCCCGCTCAAAGACGCCTTGAGGGATCGGAGCGCCGAGAGGACCGCCGGGGTCGGGGCCGGACGCGGCGTCCGGCCCCGACGGCGAGCCCGGCGCTGTTGCCGCGGCTCTGGACCGGCTTCAGGCGGGGGCTCGGGAGCCCTCCTGACGGACGACCCAGACTTCCCAGGCCGCCAGCACGACGATCAGGACGCCCGACGATCACGTGGTCCCAGACCGCCGCCGCCATGCCGCTGAACCCGAGCACCCATGGTGCTACCACCAGCCAGAGGCCGAGGATCCCGTTCAGCCAGTCCTGCCATTCGGCAAACATCGCGATCGCCCAGATCGCGACCGCGGCCACCACGATTCCCAGGGCCCAGGCATTCCAGGCCGCTCTGGTGAAGCCCGCACTCACCGCCGCCCCGGCGGCCGGCGCCGCGCCGGCCACCGCCCCGGCCGCCGGCGCCACGCCGACAAAGCCGAGCAGCCAAGGCGACACGAACAGCCAAACCGCCAGCGCCAACATTGCCCAGTCGCGCCAGCGACCAGTTGCATCACGGCCAGACATGTTCAACCTCCTCGTATTGGCCGAAATCCTCAAAGAAACCGACCCGAGGCGTTGTCCTGGCGCGCAATATGTGCGGCGGAGTTGAAGGGTCAAGATCCGCTCACTGGCTCCGGAGCGACACATGATCCGAGGGCCGTGGCCGTTTCCCGCCAGGGCAGTGACACGTTTCCAGTGCAGTGGCACCGGGATACCCGCGCGGCGGGCGTGCGGCTCTAGCGCACGCGCCTGACGGGCACGGCCGAGGGCGCGGGGGTGTCGGTCAGAGACTGCAGATAAGCTTCCTGCTCGGCGGTCTGGATCGCGCCCGGACGGACCCTGCGCACCAAGCCGATGGCACGCTCCGGCGGCTCGCCGAACTCGATCAGGAAGCGCGCCGCCACCAGCCCGGCGCGGCCGAGCCCGGCGTAGCAGTGGATCACCAGCCGCCCGCCCGCCTCGAGCTCCCGGCACAAGCGCGGGCCGACCGCGCGCCAGGCGTCCTCGAAGGCCGCATCGGGCACGCCGAAATCCCGGATCGGCAGGTGGTACCAGGCGAGCGCGGCGCGCGCGACCGCGGCGCCGAAATCGCCCCGCCCGGCCCAGCGCAGCTCGCTCGCCTGGGTCAGGGTGATCAGGCTGGACGCGCCGCTCGCCCGGATGATCGCGAGATCGTCGGTGAGCGAATGCAGCCAAAGCCCGGGCAGACGGGTCAGGCCGATCGCGCCGGCAAACCTCGAGTGCTGCAGCCAGCTGATCCAGTCGCCGGCCCGGGCGCGACGGGCGAACATCAGCCGCCGCCCTGCCGCACGTCGCCGCCGGCCCGGCCGTCCAGCCAGCCTGCGGGCCGTGGGTCGTCTGCGCGGGCGATCGCTCCGTGGTCCATCGACGCGTGATCCAGGCGCTCGCGCGACGATCGCATCGAGATCGCGCGCGCCCGTTCGGGTGCACTTCCTCCGCCCGGATAACATAGATCCGTGGGCGCGGCCGCACAGCACCTGGCACGGCCTTGAAGCCGCCGGCCGACGACCGGTCCGCTCGCCCCCTCGAGCGCCACTCTGCCAAGGCCGCGGCGGAACAAATCAGGCAGGGTGTGTGTTCTCAAGGGCGTAGTACGTGGCTCACTCGGAAATCGGCGCTGCCGGGCGATGGCGACAACCTCTCCAAGTTCGACGATGCCTGACGGGCGGCTGATGGTCGCCCTGCAGCGGGTCGCGCTGATGCTGGCGATCGCCTTCCTCGGCCTGGTCGCGGGCAGCTATCTGGTGTTCGCCGACGCCTTTCCGGCCCATTTTCTGACCGATGCCTACCGGGGCGGGCACGCTCTGCTCGACAAGTGGACCAAGTGGAACGAGCCCTATCCGGGCGAGTTCTGGCAGCCGACCCGCACCCAGGCGACCGGCGTCACGGTCTACGATCCCGCGCGCGCCGCCAACGGCTTCACTTTGTACACCGCCACCGGCGAGCAGAAGGCGGTCCTGATCGCCATGACCGGCGAGGTCCTGCACCAGTGGCAGCTGCCGTTCAGCGCCGTCTGGGACGAGTTGGCGGCGGTCGCCAAGCCGCAGCCGGATTCCCTGCTCTACTGGGACAAGGCCTATCTCTATCCCAACGGCGATCTGCTGGCGATTTACGAGGCCGCCGGCGATACCCCATGGGGCTACGGCCTGGTCAAGATCGACAAGGATTCGCACGTCATCTGGAAATATCTGCAGCACGTCCACCACGATCTGGACGTCGGCCCCGACGGCAGGATCTACGTGCTGACCCACGAGATCAGATCCAACGTCTACAAGTTCTTCAAGCACCTGCAACCGCCGCGGATCGACGACTTCGTGGTGGTGCTGTCACCGGACGGCAAGGAGCTGCAGAAGGTGTCGGTGGTCGACGCCTTCATGGCCTCGCCGTACGCGCCCATGACCAACCTGGTCGCCTGGTATTCCAAGGGCGATTATTTCCATACCAACGCGGTCGACGTGCTCGACCCGGCGGCGGCCGGCAGGCTCGCGCCGGGCGCCCGCCAGCCGGTCCTGGTCTCGATGCGCGAGCTCGGCGCGATCGGCATCCTCGACCTCGCCGACCAGCGCTTCCTGTGGGCGACGCGCGGCTCCTGGGTCGGCCAGCACGATCCGGACCTGCTGCCCAACGGGCACATCCTGCTGTTCGACAACTTCGGCCACTACGGCGCCGGCGGCCCCTCGCGGGTGATCGAGTTCGATCCAAAGACGCAGGCGATCACCTGGCAGTACGCCGGCGACGCCCGCCACCCGCTCGCCAGCCGCGTCCGCTCGGCCCAGCAGCGGCTGCCGAACGGCAATACGCTGATCACCGAATTGGAGGGCGGCCGGCTGCTCGAGGTGACGCCCGCGGGCGAGATCGTCTGGGAGTACCTCAACCCGCTGCGCGGCGGCGAGGCCGGCGAGATGACCGGCGTCGTGTCCTGGGGCAAGCGGATCGACCCGCAGACGCTCGATCCGGAATTCCGCTCGACCCTCGCTGGCGCCCCGGCATGACCCAGATCGCCTGCCAGGACGACCTCGCATCGCCGGCGCGATCCGCGCCCGCAGCCAGCCCGGAGCAGCGCGCGCCGCGTCCGGCGGGCGTGATCGCCACCGCCGCGCCCTACGCGGTGCTGCTGCTGGCGATCGGGTTCCTGTGCTTCGTCGCCGGCAGCTTTCTCACCTTCAAGGGCGCGTTTCCGGCCAAGCAGCTGACCGACGCCTTCCGCGGCGGCGAGGCGCTGCTCGACAAGGAGACCCGGTACAACTCCCCCTTCCCGCCGGAACTCTGGCAGCCGGCCCGGACCGAGGCCAAGGGCGTCACCGTCTACGACCAGAAACGCGCCTACGACGGCCTCACCCTCTATACCTCCGGCGCCGATCAGAAGGCGCGCCTGATCTCGATGACCGGCCAGGTGCTCCACGAATGGAACCTGCCCTACAGCCAGGTCTGGGACGACACCGCCGCGGTCCGCCACCCGCAGCCGGACTCCCAGATCTACCTCGAGAAGGCGCACCTGTTGCCCAACGGCAATCTGCTCGCGATCTACGTCGCGGTCGGCGATTCCCCCTGGGGCTACGGCCTGGTCGAGATGGACCGGGATTCGAAGGTGGTCTGGAAGTATCTCCAGCAGACCCACCATGACTTCTCGGTCGGCGCCGACGGCAAGATCTACGCGCTCACGCACGCGATCCGCACCGACGTGGTGCCGGGACAAGAGCATCTGGCGCCGCCCCGCATCGACGACTACGCGGTCGTGCTCGCGCCCGACGGACGGGAGCTGAAGAAGGTCTGGCTGCTCGGCGCGCTCGCGAGCTCGCCCTACGCGTCCTTCCTCAGCACGGTCCCCTGGTACATCGCGCAGGGCAAGGGCGACTATCTGCACACCAACTCGATCGCCGTGCTCGAGGACGGCGTCGCGCAGGCGCTGCCGTTCGCCTCGCCGGGCCAGGTCCTGCTGTCGTTCCGCGAGATCGGCACGCTCGCCGTGCTCGACTTCGATCGGCAGCAGATCGTCTGGGCGCTGCGCGGGCCCTGGCTGCGCCAGCACGATGCCGAGGCGCTGCCCAACGGCCACCTGATGGTGTTCGACAACGAGGGCCAGGGCGGCGATGTCTCCCGGGTGCTCGAGTTCGACCCGAACACGCTCCAGATCACCTGGCGCTATGCGGGCGATCCGGAACATGCTTTCTTCAGCCGGGTGCGCTCGGCGGAGCAACGGCTGCCCAACGGCAACACGCTGATCACCGAATCCGACGGCGGCCGACTGCTCGAGGTGACGCCTGCGGGCGAGATCGTGTGGGAATTCGTCAATCCGGTGCGCGGCGGGGAGAAGGGCGAGCTGATCCCGATCCTGTCCTGGGGCCAGCGCATCGAACCGGCGGCGCTCGATCCGAGCTTCCGCGAGCTTCTGACCCACTGAGGGAGGGCAAGACGATGAAAGCTGTTGCGACGACGATCCTGGCCGCCGCGTTCGCGGTCGGCGTGACCTTGCCCGCGGCCGCCTATATCGGGCCGGGCGCAGGGCTGAGCCTGCTCGGCGCGTTCTGGGGCCTTCTGGTCGCGATCATGGCGGCGCTCGGCTTCGTGATTCTGTGGCCGATCCGGCGCCTGTTCGGGCGCAAGCGGACCCAGCGACCGGTGTCGAGCCACGCCGAGGGGACGCATGTCGAGGCGCCGGGCGGCGCGGACTGACCGGACACGCAAACCATGGGCATCTTCGATCTGCCGGCCCCCCTGCTCGCGTGGCTCGACCACGGGCTCGGCCTGGTCGCCCCGCCGACCTTGCGCCTCGTGCTCTGGGGCCTGGTCGGCGGGGTCGGGTCGATGGCGCTCTACTGGCTGCTGTCGCCCCAGGCCGAAATCACCGGCGCCAAGGTCGCGGCCGCGCGGGCGCGCAGCGCGCTGGACGCGTTCGACGGCGAATTCGCCGACGCCTGGCCGCTGATCCGCAACCTGTTGCGCCACGCGCTCCGCCAGCTCGGCCTCGTGCTGTGGCCGGCGGTGGTCGCCTCGGCGCCCGCGATCTGCCTGCTCGCCTGGGTCAGCTCGACCTACGAGTACAGCTACCCGGGCGCGCCAGACACGGTCGGCATCCACACCTCGCCCGAGCAGCTGCAGGCAGCACTCCTGCCACCGCTGCCAGCGCCCGAGAAGGGCAAGCACAAGGGCAAGCCGACCCCGCACATCGTGGTCGCCGACCACGAAGGCAACGTCAGCGCGATCCCCTGGCGCGCCCCGGTGCCGACCATCGACAAGCGCCACTGGTGGAACTTCCTGATCGGCAATCCCGCGGGCTATCTGCCCGACGACGCCGGCATCGAGCGCATCCAGCTCGACCTGTCGCCGAACGAGTATCTGCCGTTCGGCCCCGGCTGGCTGCGGGCCTGGTATGGGATCTTCTTCGTGGCGCTGGTCGCGAGCTCGCTCGCGGTCAAGCTCTGGGCGCGCATCGACTAGCGTCCGGCACAGGAGGTCAGGCATGCGCCAGCAGGCGGGCCCCTCCGAGGGCTTCGAGGTCACCCCCTGGATCGATGCGCTGGGCGGCTTCATCGCCCGTCACCAGGGCCTGTGGACCCGGATCGGCAACCTCGAGACCCGGCTGCTCGCCGACGAGCTGAGCGAGGTGCGCATCCGGCAGCCGATCTACGTCGCCGGCCTCGCCCGCTCGGGCAGCACGATCCTGCTCGAGCTGCTGGCGCGCCACCCGGACGTGGTCAGCCACCGCTACCGGGACTATCCGCCGGTGTTCACGCCCTACATGTGGAACCGGCTGCTCGAGCGCACGCCGCAGCGCCGGGTCGAGCCCGCCGAGCGCAGCCACAAAGACGGCATCAAGGTCACCCCGGACAGCCCCGAGGCGCTCGAAGAGGTGCTCTGGATGGCGTTCTTCCCGCAGCTGCACGACCCCGCGCACAGCGCCGTGCTCGACCGGCAGACGCGCAATCCGGCCTTCGAGAGCTTCTACCGCGACCATATCCGCAAGCTGCTCCGGGTCCGGGGCGGGCGCCGCTACCTCGCCAAGGGCAACTACAACGTCACCCGCCTCGAATACCTGCTCCAGCTCTTCCCGGATGCGCGTTTCGTGATCCCGGTGCGCGACCCGCGCTGGCACATCGCCTCGCTGATGAAGCAGCACGCCCTGTTCTGCGCCGGCGGCGAGCAGAACCCGGCGACCGTGCGCCATCTGCAGCGGGTCGGCCACTTCGAGTTCGGACTCGACCGGCGCCCGGTCAACGCCGGCGACCCGGTCGCCATCGAAGGCATCCTCGCCTGCTGGCAGGAGGGCCGCGAGGTCGAGGGCTGGGCGCGCTACTGGAGCCACCTCTACGGCCACGTCGCCGATCGGATCGAGGCCAACCCGGAGCTCCGGGCGGCCGCGCTGATCGTGCGCTACGAGGACCTCTGCCGGACGCCGGAGGTGACCCTGCAGGCGGTGCTCGACCACGTCGGCCTCGCGGTCCCGGAGCAGGTCCTGGCGGAGCTCGCCCAGACCCTCCGGTTTCCGTCCTACTACGAGCCGCGCTTCACGGCCGAGCAGCTCGCGACCCTCGAGCGGCACACCGCGGCCACCGCCTGGCTGTTCGGCTACGAGGCGTCGACCCCGGCCGAGCTCAGCGCGTCAGCTTGAAGAACGGCGCCGGGGTCATGAGCTTGTTCTCCTGCTGGATCAGATAGCCCGCCTCGCGGCTCGCCTTGACATAGGCCTGCCAGTCGGGATCGGCCTGCATCGCGGCACGCTTCTTTTCCCGATCGCCGGCGTTCTCGTAGGCCCAGACGTGGACGTAGGTATTGATCGGGCCGGTCTCGGTGACCGCATAGAACACCGGCGGCCCGAGATGGCGCTCCTGCGCCGCCTTGCCCTGCTTCTCGTAGAGCGCGAGGTGTGCCGGCAACGTGCCGGGCTTGACGGTGTAGGTCCGATGGTCGAACAGCATGCCTGGTCTCCTCCCCGAGGGTTGCATGATGGGCGTTGGTCCGGCGCGCCGCCGCCGGCGGCTGATTTGTTCTGCGCTCGGGCGGCATCCGTCAAGCCTCGGCAGCGCCCGGCCCATCCGTCTCTTGCCCGATTCTTCCGGTCGTTGAATGATCGGGCCGACCGACCAGGGGAGGCTCCGATGCCGTTGCCGCGCGAGCGCCTGCCTTATTCCGCGATCGTCGACCGGCCGCCGCTCGCGCTCCCGGACGACGCCCGGCTCGTGGTCTGGACGATCGTCAACGTCGAGGACTGGGACATCGGGCGGCCGATGCCGCGCACCGTCCTGCCGCCGCCCATGGGCCAGCCGCTGTTGCCCGACCTGCCGAACTGGGCCTGGCACGAGTATGGCATGCGGGTCGGCTTCTGGCGCCTGCTCGAGGTGCTCCGCCACTTCGACATCACGCCCACCTTCGCCCTCAACGGCAAGGTCTGCACGAGCTACCCGCGGATCGCCGAGGCGGCGCTCGCCGCGGGCTGGGAGTTCATGGGCCACGGCTTCGTTCAGGGACCCATGCACCGCCTCGACGACCAGCGCCAGGCGATCCGGGCCACGCTCGAGGCGATCTCCAGCTTCACCGGCACCGCACCCCGCGGCTGGGAAAGCCCGGGCCTGACCGAGACCCTCGAGACCCCGGACCTGTTGCGCGAGGAGGGTTTTCTCTACGTTGCCGACTGGGTGCTCGACGACCAGCCGGTGGTGCTGGCAACCCGGGCGGGGCCCCTGGTCTCGATCCCCTACACCCTCGAGACCAACGACATCACGGTGCACGCGCTGCAAGAGCTGCCGTCCGACGCCTTCTACCGCCGCGGCGTCGACCAGTTCGAGCGCCTCTACCAGGAGAGCGCCACCATCACCCGCATCATGGCGCTCAGCCTGCACCCCTACATCACCGGCGTCGCCCATCGGATCGGCCATCTGGAGCGCCTCTACGCCCACATCCGCTCCCGCCCGGGCGTGCTGATGTGGACCGGCGGCCAGATCTACGACTGGTACCTCGCGGCCAGCGGCACCGGGCAGTGACGCCCCGAACCCTGCCGGAGCGGATCGTCTGCCCCCTCGGGATCGTGGGCGGGACGATCAGCGCACCCTGCTGCGCGCACGGATCGCGGCTAGGCCTGCAGCCAGCCCGAGATCGCGGTCTCGGTCATGAGCGTGGCGGCGAGCCCCTCGACCACGCCCGGCCATGCCTGCGCGGCCGTGACCGGCCGTTCCAGATAGGCGCCGAGCCAGCGCGCGCGCTCGACCAGCGCCCGCCCGTAGTGCCGCCGCCGGTCCTCCCATGCCGCCAGCGCCGCGGCCGGATCGGACGCGCTCAGCGCGCCCGCGAGCGTCACCGCATCGAGCGCTGCCTTGGTCGCCCCCATGCCCGGATGCGGCCGCGCGACGAACGCCGCATCGCCGATCAGCGCGACCCGCCCGAACACCAGGCGCGGGCTCTCCAAGTCATAGATCGCCTGGATGAAGGGCTGCCCGACCAGCCCCACCACCTCCACAAAGCAGGGCGCCACGAGCTCGGCCGCCGCCGCCCGCATCACCGCGACCGGCGCCGCCGCCATCCGCGCCGGCGGCATCGACAGATCGTAGCGCCGCCCGTCGGCATCGGTCAGCAGCGCCGGCAAAAGCTCCCGCCGCGACCGGCCGGTACCAGACCCAGTTGTAGCGCCGCTCGCCCGCCCCGGTCGCCTCGTCCGCCCCCGGCACCGGATAGCCCAGCATCTGCTCGCCGGGCGGCAGGCAGAACGCCAGATGCCGGCACAGCGCCGCCCGCGCCGCGGCCGACATCGAGCGCTCCTCGATCAGCCCCCGCCAGGCGACATAGCCCACATAGGCGGGCTCGAGCGCCGGCAGCAGCTGGCGGCGCACGGCCGAGCGGATGCCATCGGCGCCGATCAGCCACTCGGCGCGCGCGCGGCCGCCGTCCGCGAGCCTGACCGTGACCCCCGCCGCATCCTGCTCGAAGCCCTCGACCGCCCGCCCGCCATGGTAGTGGCGATCGGGGAACCGCTCCCGGATCACCCGGAACAGCCGGTCCCAGGACATCATGATCTGGGGCAGCGCATGCTCGCCCAGGACCCGGCCGTCAGGCGCGAACGTCCGCCGCCCGACCACCGGCACGCCGATCGTCGCATCGACCCGCGCCCCTGCCTGCGCCAGCGCCTCGAACAGCTCCGGATGCGGCACGATGCCAGCACCACGGCTGGCCAGCGCCTCGCCCGAGCGCTCGTACACCTCGACCGCGAACCCCAGGCGCTGCAGCAGCACACCCGCGCACAGCCCGGCGATCGACCCGCCCGCGATGATCACCCGACCCCGCGCCGCGCCGCCCGCTCCGCTCATCCGTTCCGTGCCGCTGGCCATGGGCTCCCTGATACCGGCCGGACGGCGCCCGGCGCAAGCGCGCCCGAGCCAGCCACCCCATTCCTTACCAGCAGACCGGCACGCCGTAGTTGCGGAACACCGCGCCCTCCGACACCACGGTGAAGCCGCACCCCGCGCGAGAACGCTATCTCGATCCCTGGCTCGCCAGGATCGCCGTGTAGCGCTCCAGCCTGACCCTTACGTCACTCTTTGGCAGGCGGCATCGCGGATGCGCCTCGATCCGCCGGAGCCCATCGAGCAGCGCCTGTACCGCCACCACCTCTCCCACCTGCATCAGGTCCAGGACCCAGAGCACGCCGTGGCAGTCCACCTGCAGCTCGCGGGCGAGCGTGCGCAACGCGCCATCACCAGTCAGCAGGGTCCAGCCGTGCCCGCGCGCCAGTTCGAGCGCAAACACGTCCGGCAACGACAAGGCACGCCGTGCCCGCCGGTAGTCGATCGCGCGTCGAACGCCGTCCGCGTCCAGCTCCTCGATTCGGAGCCCGAGCTCGATCAGCCGCTCGCCGCCATGGCCGCGCAGCTCCCGCTCGAACAGCAGATCCGGCACCGCCAGCTCGACCGTCAGCCCGAAGACGGACTCCAACAGCCCGCCGCGCTCGAGGTCGACGAGCACGGAGGTGTCGGAAACCAGCACCTTCATGCCGGTGCCGTCTCCGCCTCATCAGGTTCCGCCTTTGGGTCGTCCATCAGCTCGTTCAGCCGACGAACCGACATGCCCAGCAACTCCGCCGCCTTGGCCTCGGAGACCGCCCCCTCGGCCAGCGCCCGGAAGCAGAGCCGCCCGAAGCGCTTCGGCGTCTCCGTCGGGATGGGATGCGGCTCCGGAAACGGCGGGCTCCGCCAGCCGCGCCGCGAGAACTCCGCGAACAGCCGCCGGTACAGCCCCTCGCCAAAGATGCCGAGGTCCTTGCAGCGGTAGGTGATCGCCTGCACCGAGACCCCGAACAGCCGCTTCAGATCGAACAGCTCACCCCAGCCGATCTGCCGCCGGTGCTTGCCGATCTCCGCCCAGATCGCCTCGACCGGCATCAGGAATGCGCCGGCGAAGCGATGCGCGGCCTTCTCGGCATCGACCTCGCGGCCCGCCTGGATCGTCATGTGACCGAGCTCATGCGCCAGCGTGAAGCGCTGCCGCTCGCCCGCGTGCCGACGGTTGAGCACGATCACCGGCGCCGCTTCTCTGCCGACGCGCCGAGCGCGCGCCGTCAGGCCGTCGATCGTCTCCGCGAGATCGATCACCAGCACCTTGATGCCGCGCTCCTCGATCAGCTCTATCAGGTTCGGGATCGGGTCGACCCCGAGGCCCCAGTGTTGGCGCAGACTGCGCGCCGCCCGATCCGCTTCGGGCAGCGCCTGCACCGGATACGGCGCCGCGCGCGGCCGGTCCCACTCGACGCTCGGCAGCCCCAGCAGCTCCTCGACCAGCAGATAGCGCTCCAAGAGATGCAGCGCCTTGGCCTCGACCTGGGACTCTTCCTTCCGGCTCGCGATGCTCTTCTTGCGGAACTCGACCTTCTCCAGGACCACCTCCTGATCCCCGACCAGGTAGTCCTCGGACACGTCGAGCGCGCGCGCGAGCGCGATCAGCACCCGCGACCCGGGCATCGCCTCGTTGCGCTCATACTTCCCGATCGCCTGCGCCGTCACCAGGTTGTCAATTTTCTCCGATAGCCCGCGAAGCGACAACCCAGCCGCCACACGCGCCAGCCTAAGCCGTGCCCCGATCATGCTCCTGTCCATCCGATTCGCTCGTTTACATTATCGCACATCGACAGGAATATGTAAACCACGCGCTCGGCAACACAATGGCGGACCTGGTAATGCATTGTCAAGCGCGGACGTGCCCGAGAGGCTCGCCGTCTCGGTCGCCGCGAGGCATCAACGGTGCCCGAGGTCCGCAAGGAGCCTGCGCAACGCGCCCCGGACCTGCGCGGCCACCGCCGGCGTCACCTCCCCGAGCGGGCGCGCCGCGCTCGTCTCGATCGTCGCGAACTTGGTCGGGCGGATGACGCAGGGCTTCGACAATCCAGCCCGCGCCAGATGGTCGATCGGGATATCCTCCGGCCAGGGAGCATTGGCGGCGCTCGTGATCATCAGGACCCACGCGAGGCCATGCTCCCGCATGAGCTCCGGCCGCGATACCACCAGCGCCGGCCGGCGCTTCAGCGTCGCGCGCGGGGCGTAAGGCAACGGTACCGAGATGCTCGCGAACGCCTCAAAGATCGGCAAAGGCGTCTTCGTCGGCCTCGCTGCCCCACTCGTGGAACACGGCGAAAGGATCGATCCGCTCGCTGGCGGCGGCGCGCCGGATCAGCACCTCGCCGTCCCGGATCTCGAACTCGACCAGATCGCCCGGACCGACCCCCAGCTTGTCCCGGACGGGCTTCGGGATCACGGCCTGCGACTTGCTCGAAAGCTTCGCCCGCACGGTTTCCGTCATGGCTGGCTACCGGTAAAGCGTCTTACCCGGCGACGCTATCATCGCCTGCCAGATGCCGCCACCACCCCGCCCAGCCCGATGAGTCTCTGATGCTAAGTCGACAACTTGGCGGGCTTCGCGATTCCAACGCTTCCCAGGCAGCGCGGGAGCCATATGGAAAGCGCCCGGATCGCCCCCACGGCCGCCGTACCGTGCACGGTGCTTTACGTCGTGCGACCCTGTGTGCTACCTAACGCGCGCGGGTGGGGATGCAACGAGGACTGCCCCGGGTCGGCATCCTTTTTCATCAGGGGGGCTTTGGGGTTCCAGTCCCAGCGCGCCAGCCCTTGGGCCCTCATCGCGAGCGGCGCGGACCCGCCGACCGAACCAACCCACTCCTACGATGGCCAATGACCAACTTTTTGATTCTTCCCCCCACACTGGTAGACGCCGTCCGTACGCAGGAGGCTCTACTCTTCCTCGGAGCAGGAGCGAGCAAAGGCGCCGTCCATCCTTCCGGCGCAGATATCCCCATCGGCACCGAACTCCGTGACCGCATCTCGGACGAATGTCTAGCGGGCGAACTCAAAGATCTCCCACTTTCCCAGGTTGCTGAGGTCGCTATCTACAAGGTCGGCTTCGCCAAATTCCAACTTCTAGTTAGGGAGATGTTCACGGATTTTCAGCCTTCCGAATTCCATAAGATAATTCCGACCGTCCGCTGGAATGCTATCGCAACCACTAACATTGACATGATCGTCGAACGTGCATACGATCAAGTGAATTACCCTCTTGGCATTCCGGTGATTTTGCTGAAAGATACACAATCCTTCGATCTCGAATTGAAACGATCTCCCAACAGTTTTTCTTTCTTCAAGCTGCACGGATCAGTCAACGCGTATACGGATGAGGAAATTCCCTTCATACTTTCGAGCGAACAATACGCAAAATTTATACGTAAGCGGAAGTTCCTCTTTGGCCGTTTCGCTGATCTTGCGAGACAGTTTCCAGTAATTTTTTGTGGCTATTCACTCTCCGATCCAAACATTCAAACCATCCTGTTTGACATATTTGATATGTCTATTCCGCGACCGCAATATTACGTGGTACTTCCAACCATCGACCCACTCCTTCGAGAATATTGGGCCAGCCGTCGCATAACACCGATCACCATGACCTTCTCTGCGTTCCTTAAGGCACTCGTTGAGGCTATCCCGCGAAACGACCGTGCACTCCCCAGCAAGCTCGGCGGGGGCTCGGCCTCGATCCGCAAGCACTACCGAATTGCCAACATTTCCGAGAATTAAAAATGTCCTCTCCTTTCTGAGCATTGATGCCGACCACGTGCGTGCCGGACTGCCAATTGCGGCGGTCGCTGGGAAGGATTTCTATCTCGGCAAGGATCCGGGATGGGCCGGAGTAGCCGCAAACCTTGATGTGCGACGCGGGCTCTGTGACACTGCGTTGGTCACGGCAATTTTGGCTGACGAAAGCGAGCGAGGCCACTCCGTAGACTTACATGTGATAAAGAGTTCCGGCGGGCAATGGCAAATCCGTCGCGATGAAGCGTATAGCCTGGGATGCTGCCACCGAATATGACAAACTGGTATTATTCATGAAGCCGGGTGGCGCGCTGAGGCCGGCCGCGATCTTTGATATACACTCATATTGCCAAGAGCGCGTCTTTTTGTTCGTCGACCGGGCGGCTTTGCATGTGCAGGAGATTTTAGATGTTATCCAAGTAGCTCGGTCCGCCAAAATAAAACTTACGATCATCACAGCCGAGCGCGACAACGAATGGAACGTGCGATGCGACGAGCTCGATCAGTTTGATGCGACGGAATATTCTCTCCCGTATCTCAGTGAGCACGAGATCGAGCAGTTGCTTGTTAAGCTCGACGAACACGATGCGCTCGGCGTGTTGAAAGAGTTGACCAAAGAACAGCGTGTACAATCGTTTCTCCAACGAGCGCAGAGGCAGCTTTTGGTAGCCCTACATGAAGCGACTTAGGGAAAACGCTTCGAGGAAATCATTGTCGATGAATACAATAGGATTGTGCCCTTGCAGGCGCGTCAACTGTACCTCGACGTCTGTACGCTCAATCGCCTTGGTGTGCCGGTTCGGGCGGGACTTGTGTCACGCGTGAGCGGGGTCAGCTTCACGGATTTCCGTGATCGGCTGCTGCTACCTCTGGAACGTGTGGTGTTTGCGTATCGGGACCAATATGCAGCGGATATGATGTACAGTGCAAGGCACTCCCATATTGCCGAGATGGTATTTTCGAATGTGTTAGTATCCCCGGAGGATCGCTACGGACAGATGTTAAACGTAATGCAGGCGATGAATTTTGGTTATTCGTCGGATGCAGAGGCGTTTCGCCAGCTCTTGCGGGGACGTACGATACGGGAAACGTTCCACCAATCTAGGGAACTCGGTGGTGTTTTTTACAGCGAAGCGGAAAGAATAGCTCCGGACGATCCGCACTTATTACAACAGAAGGCGATATTCGAGATGTCTGCGCCTGAGGGCGATTTGTCTGCGGCGGAGAAAGCTTTGGATAGAGCGCTTGGACTTGCGGGGCACGATCGTTCGATCCACCACTCGAGCGCGATGCTCGCGCGCCAGCAGGCGCAGAGGGCAACGAACCCGCTTCTGCGGGAACGGTATCGCCGGATTGCTCGGGAGCGGCTGGAAGCTGTGACACGTTCAGATGCGCGGCGGCCGCACGGATTTCACACCGCGGCATTGCTTTATCTGGACGAGCTGAGAGATGCATTGGCGGGTGGGATAAGCGACAGTCGGCTAATCGTTTCAATTTGCAATGACTTCGAAGCAATGATGGCTCGCGGTTTGCAGAAATTTCCCGACGAAGGGGAACTGTTGGCCCTGCAGTCCGAATATTACGACGTGATACAGAAGGACGTGCAGGCATCGAGCACCTTACGGCGGGCGTTTGACAAGAACCCGCGGCTTGATTGGATTGCGATTAGCCTCGCGAGGCGCCTGGAGCAGAACGGAGATCCGGAGGGCGCAAAAGCCGTTCTTCGCGCCACGCTCGAGAAGAATCAGAAGTCGAGGGAGCACATTTGCTAATGGCGCGATTGTTCATGGAGCATGGGTCACCGGAAGAAAAGGAGAAAGTCCTCGACCATCTGGGAGCGAGCTTCATTCAGGGTGATTTGAACTACGACGCCCAGTTTTGGTATGCGCGGGAGTTGTTTCTCCGGAAGCGATACGACGACGCACGAAGGCAATTTGGGATGCTAAAGAGGCTTCCACTACCAAGTAGCATACGCAGAAGGGTGAGAGGAATAGTGAGAAATCCAGACGGGAGCGCGTGGCGGATGAACGGTAATGTTTCGTCGAAAGAAGAAGGGTTTTTGTTTGTGAAACCGGATGCTTTTCAATGGGACGCGTTTTCGCATGTGAGCGAGAACGACCAGGCGACCTGGGGTCAGCTTAGGGTCTCGACGCGGGTGTCTTTTGAACTCGGATTTTCCATGTCTGGGCCAGCGGCACGAGGCATCAAAGTCGCTTCGATGTAGCTGAAGCGTGTTTCAGTCCGGCCTTGAAAGCCGGCGACCGGACGTCCGGCACCCAGATCTGGATCGGCCGCAGCCCTTGCTGGCGTAACCGCTCACGGTGGGCTCGCGCCTTGTCCCGCGAGGGTCGGGTCGAGGTTGCCATGCGCATCCCCGGTGGACGGCACATGTAACCTACCACCGGCCGGGGCGCGCGTCTGCCCATCAATGTGCGCTGGAGAGCGATCAAGGCGACGGAAGTGTGCACTCGGGCGGTTTTGGGCGGCAGATCAAGCGGTTGCGCGGAAAGAGGCGGTCGGGCGGGGCAGTCAAGGGCGAGTTTGGCGAGAAGGCGAGCGAAGGGCGGTATCCAGCGATCTCAAAGGGTTGCGCGAGGATCTTGAGATGGATCTCGGATCAACCGGTCTCCAGCTTTGTTTCAGCTTTCAAGGCCGCGCACGCTTCTGAGTTACCGCAAAATCCGGCCGCCCACATCTGTCTAACGCCATGCGACACTTGTGGAGCGTCGCCAGTCGCGACAAGGTTGAGAGAGACCAGCGTTATTTGCTTGTTGACTTGATTTCCGCGAATTTGGAGGATGTCGGACCGGTCGCGGGCGCGCGTCTTGCTTTGGCCAGGCGAATAGGAAAGGTCTGTTGCTTGTCCTTTAGTGGCGTCGTCGGCGCATCGGCTGGCTCGGCGGGCGCCTGTGCGGGCCGCTTTTTTCCGGCTGGTGGATCGGCAAAGGCGTCCTCGTGGATCTCGAAACGGTCGAGGTGGAGGGCTGGGCCTTGGCTCCCGCGGTAGGGACGGGCGGGGTGTGCTGGCAGTCTGGGGCGTCCGGTCGGCCGGTCTGCAAGAGCGGATATGGCGGGGCGGGGAATCGCGCTAAGGTGGCGGCGATCGACCGGGATGCGGCCGCGGGAGCGTCGGGCCGCCGGGGTCGTGGAGGGGATGAGATGAAGCGACGTTTGGGGCTGCGCACCCTCGCCCTCGCCGTGGCAGGTGTGCTCGCCGTCTGGGTGGGGCCGGGGCGGGCGGAGACGCCTTTGGCGCGCGGCAGCTATCTGATCAACAGCATCGTCGCCTGCGGCAACTGCCATACGCCGCAGGGGCCGGACGGGCCGGTTGCGGGCATGGAGCTGGCGGGCGGCCTCGTGATCCAGGAGGAGGCATTCACCGTCCACACGCCCAACATCACGCCCGACCCCGAGACCGGGATCGGCAAATGGACCGATCAGCAGATCATCGCCGCGATCCGCGAGGGGCGCCGGCCCGACGGCCGCATCATCGGCCCGCCGATGCCGATCGATCTGTACCGCAAGATGTCCGACCGGGACGTGCGCGCACTGGTCGCCTATCTGCGGCAGGTGAAGCCCGTGCACAACGAGGTGCCGCCCTCGGACTACCGCATCCCCCGGCCCGAGAGCTACGGCCCGCCGGTCAAGTCGGTCGCCGAGGTCCCCCGCGCCGATCCGGTGAGCTACGGCGGCTATCTCGCCGGGCCGCTCGGCCACTGCATGGAATGCCACACGCTCCTGATCGGCGGTCAGGCCGACTACAGGCGCCGGCTCGGCGCCGGCGGCAACACCTTCTTCGGCCCCTGGGGCACCTCGGTGTCGCGCAACATCACGCCCGACCGGGAGACCGGGATCGGCAATTGGACCGACGAGCAGATCAAGCGCGCGATCACCCAAGGCATCAGCGCCGATGGCTCGCCGCTGCGGCCGCCCATGGCCTTCCACTATTACGCGAACATCGCCGCCCCGGACCTCGCTGCCCTGATCGCCTACCTGCGCTCGCTGAAGCCGCTGAAAGCCGAGATCAGCGACTGAGAGCGGGCCGCGCGCGGCGGATCATGGACGGGCCGGCCGAGGGCGCGTAAGCTCGGCGGGCTGTTCGCCAGCCGTCGGAGCGCCCCGAGCCTTGCCGCTGCAACGCAGACTTGCGGCCATCCTGGCCGCTGATGTGGTCGGCTACTCGCGCCTGATGGGCGAGGACGAAAGCGGCACGCTCGACCGGCTGCAAGCTCACCGCCGCGAGCTGATCGATCCGGCGATCGCCGCGCGCGGCGGCCGCATGGTCAAGCTGATGGGCGACGGCACCCTGGTCGAGTTCGCAAGCGTGGTCGATGCCGTGCAGTGCGCGGTCGAGATCCAGCGCGCCATGACCCTGCGCAATGCCGAGGTGCCCGAGGCCTGGCGGATCGCGTTCCGGATCGGCATCAACCTCGGCGACATCATCGTCGAGGACGACGACATCTACGGCGACGGCGTCAACATCGCCGCGCGCCTCGAGGGTCTGGCCGCGCCGGGCGGCATCTGCGTCTCGGGCAAGGTGCACGACGAGGTGCTGGGCAAGGTCGAGCTCGGCTTCGAGGACCAGGGCCTGCAGCCGGTCAAGAACATCGCGCGCCCGGTGCGGGTCTACCGGGTGCTGCCTGACGCCGCCGCGCCGGTCGACGACCGCCAGGCGAGTGAGCAGAGCGCGCCGCTTCCCCTGCCGGACAAACCGTCGATCGTGGTCCTGGCGTTGCAGAACATGAGCGCCGACCCCGAACAGGACTATTTCGCGGACGGCATCGCCGAGGACATCATCACGGATCTCTCCAAGGTTTCCGGCCTGCTCGTGATCGCGCGCAATTCCGCCTTCGCCTACAAGGGGCGCGCGGTCGATCTCAAGCAGATCTGCCGTGAGCTCGGCGTCCGCCACGCCCTCGAGGGCAGCGTGCGCAAGGCGGGCAATCGGGTACGGATCACGACCCAGCTGATCGACGGGGCGACCGGCGGCCACGTCTGGGCCGAGCGCTACGACCGCGAGCTGACCGACATCTTCGAGGTTCAGGACGAGGTCACGCGTGAGATCGTCGGCGCGCTGAAGGTCAGGCTGACGCCCGATGAGCGCCGGCGGGTGGCGAGCCGGGGCACCGACAACATCGAGGCGTACGACTGGTATCTGCGCGGCCGTGAGCTGGCCATGCGTCACAGCCGTGATGACGTCGCCGAGAGCCGCCCGCTGCTGGAGCGCGCGATCGCGCTCGATTCGGGCTTCGCCCCCGCCTACGCCTATCTCGGCCTTGGCCACGCCCTGGACTATGTCAATCGCTGGAGCGCCGATCCCGAGCGCTCCCTGACGCTTGCCCGTGAGGTGGCGGACCGGGCCGTCGAGCTGGACGGGTCCGAGCCGCAGGCGCATTACTGCCGCGCGGTCGTGCACATCTGGCAAAGACAGCTCGACGACGGCATCGTCGATGCCCGGCGCGCGCTCGCGCTCGACCCGAATTTCGCCGACGCCCATGGCACGCTCGGCGCGGCCCTGCATTATGCGGGCCGCTCCGCCGAAGCGCTCGCACAATACGAGCGGATGGCTCGAACTCAATCCGCACTTCCCGCCGCTTTACCTGTTCTTCATGGCGCAGGCTTGCTTCGCTCTCGAGCGCTACGAAGAGGCGGTGGCTTTGCTGGAGCGCCGGCTCGTCCGCGACCCGGAGAGCGATGTCACCCAGGTTCTGCGCGCCGCCTGCTACGGCCATCTCGGGCGCGCCGACGACGCCCGGGCCGCATGGCAGGAGGTGCTGCGGATCAACCCCGACTATTCTATCGAGCACCGGCGCCGGATCCTGCCCTACAAGAATCCCGCCGACTTCGAGCGCGTGGTCCTGGGCCTGCGCCAAGCGGGAATTCCGCTCTGACGGCGCCCCGGCCGACGGGCCACGGATCAGCTGGGACTCGCGCGCCAACCCGGGTACAAAGGAAGCCTCGTTGCCAACCGCGGGGCTTGGAGCAGAATTGATGAGTTGACTCTCCGGAATGACGCTCACAGCCCTGCTATTGGGCGCCGAGCTGGCGCCAGCCGTGCTCGCGGCATCGCCGGCCGATCTGGAGACGATGAGCCGCATGGCGCTGCTGCTCGGCCGGGCGGTCGGTTGCGATCTCGACACCCGCCGGGCCGCCCACGAGATCGGCGCCTGGCTCGACCAGACCTTCCCGCCGGGCTCCACCGACCAGGCACGCTACCTGCCGGCCTTCGCCGCGGACGTCCGGCGCCACGCCCGGCAGCAGCAACAGGGCGAAACCTCGGACAGCTGCGCCGACGTGGCCCAGGCTCTGAATGCCCTGAATTGGTGAGCCGGCGGCGCAGACACAGCTTTCAGTCGCGAGCAAGGCCGCAAAGAACCAACGGCTGGTTTGGATCGCAGCCGGTTCCCCCGGGCCCGGCTCGATCTATCTCATTAAGGCGCGCGACGCTGCGGTCGAGGTCGGGGCAACGCATGGGCATACCTCCGCCTGTTCCCGACCCTGATCCGGTTCGACGTCGCCTACCACGGCGCCTTCAAATGCAACCTCAGGCGGCTGGTCGACTATCCGAACTTGTGGGCCTATACGCGGGAACTCTACCAGCGGCCGGGCGTTGCCGAGACGGTCGATCTCGAGATCTACAAGCGGGGCTATTACGCGCCGAGCGCGCTGCGCAATCCGCTCGGCATCGTGCCCAAGGGGCCGGCGATCGACCTCGCCGAGCCGCATGGCCGCGAACGCCTCGGGGCGCGCGCCGCCTGAACAGAGGACGAGGGGCGATGGGCATGCTGGTCGAGGGCATCTGGCGCGATCGGGACGTGCGCACCGAGGACGGCCGCTTCGTCCGGGTCGAGACCCAGTTCCGCAACTGGATCACGGAGGACGGTCGTCCGGGGCCCGCCGGCGAGGGCGGCTTCAAGGCCGAGGCCGGGCGCTACCACCTCTACGTCTCGCTCGCCTGCCCCTGGGCGCACCGGGCCCTGATCATGCGCAAGCTCAAGGGTCTGGAGACGGCGATCGCGGTCTCGGTGGTGCACTGGCACATGGCCGAGCAGGGCTGGGAGTTCAAGGACGGCCCCGCGACCACCGGCGACCGGCTCTTCGGGCACGAATATCTGCATCAGGTCTATACCCAGGCCAAACCCGGCTACACCGGCCGCGCGAGCGTTCCGGTGCTGTTCGACCGCGAGACCCGGACCATCGTCAACAACGAGTTGGCCGAGATCATCCGGATGCTCAACGGGGCGTTCGCGAAGGTCGGCGCGCGCGGGCCGGACTACTACCCGGAGCCGCTGCGCGCCACCATCGACGCGGTCAACGCCCTGGTCTACGAGCATGTCAACAATGGCGTCTACAAGGCGGGTTTCGCGCGTCGTCAGGACGCTTACGAGGAAGCGGCGACGGCGTTGTTCGGGGCCTTGGACGAGCTCGACGACCACCTGGCCGGCCAACGCTATCTGGCCGGCGACCGGCTCACCGAGGCCGACATCCGCCTGTTCACGACGCTCGTGCGCTTCGATCCGGTCTACGTCGGCCACTTCAAATGCAACCTCCGGCGTCTGGTCGACTATCCGCATCTCTGGCCCTATACTCGCGAGCTCTATCAGCATCCGGGGATCGCCGGCACGGTCGACTTCCACCACATCAAGCACCACTACTACGGCAGCCATGCCTCGGTGAACCCGACCGGCATCGTGCCGCTCGGACCGCTGCTCGACTGGGACCTGCCGCACGGCCGTGATTAGGATTTCTGTAGCGGTCGACCGGATCGTTCCGCGCCGGTGCGACCGGCCGCGGGCGGGCCTCAGGCGTGGCCGGCTTCGCTCGAGAGCAGGGTGAGGTCGATGCCGAGCTTGGCGATCGCGCGCGTCCATTTGTGGTCGTTGTCGGTGCCGAACACCAGATCGAGGTCGGCCGGCACCAGCAGCCAGCCGTTGGCCTGGATCTCGGCGTCGAGCTGGCCGGCCGCCCAGCCGGCGTAGCCGAGCGCCAGCACCCGCCGGCGCGGCCCCTCGCCGCGGGCGATCGCCTTGAGCACGTCGATGGTCGCGGTCAGCGCGATCTCGTCCTCGATCACCAGGCTCGAGTCCTGGAGATAGTCGGTGGTGTGCAGCACGAACCCGCGGCTGGCCTCGACCGGGCCGCCGAAGTGGATCGGCAGGTCGCCGCCGTCGGTCGTGGCCTCGACCCCGATCTGCTCGAGCAGGCTCTCGAAGGTCAGGCTGTCGATCAGCCGGTTGACCACCAGCCCCATGGCACCTTCGGCGGAATGGGCGCAGAGATAGACCACGCTGCGGGCGAAACGCGGGTCCGCCATCTGCGGCATCGCGACCAGCAGCTGGCCAGCGAGCGAGTCCTTTTTCGGCGATCGAGCCTGGGCCTTGTACCATGTCCAAACACTTAACGCCTCGACCCCTGGCCAGCAAGGGTAGCGGCGGCCGGACCCGGTTCGGCGCTCTGAAAAATTCTTGGCCGCGGTCGTTGCCTGGCGCCCGGTGCCATGCCAGATTGCGGCCCGCGCGCCCTGCGGTCCCTGGCGACGCGACGGCACCGAAGAATGCGACCTTCCGAGGAGGCTCCGATGACCATTCAGGTGGGTGACAAGCTGCCGGCGGTGAACTTCAAGCGTCTGACCGCGGACGGCATCAAGGACGTGTCGGTCGCGAGCTTGACCAGCGGCAAGAAGGTGGTCCTGTTCGCGGTCCCGGGCGCGTTCACGCCGACCTGCTCGGAGCGGCATCTGCCGGGCTTCGTCGAGCAGGCCGAGGCGCTCAAGGCCAAGGGCGTCGACACCATCGCCTGCATCGCGGTCAACGATCCGTTCGTCATGAGCGCCTGGGAGAAGGCGCGCAACGTCGACGGCAAGGTCGAGATGCTCTCGGACGGCAACGGCGAGTTCACGCGCGCGCTCGGGCTGGATTTCGACGGCAGCGGCTTCGGCCTCGGCCGGCGTTCGCGGCGCTACGCGATGGTGGTCGAGGACGGCCGGATCAAGACGCTGCTGGTCGAGGACGTCCCGAGCCAGGCCGAGAAGAGCAGCGCCAGCGCGATTTTGGCGACGCTCTAGCCGCTCTCGCGGCGGCGCGACCCTCTCGCGGCGGCACGACCTTTTAATCGCGCTCGCGGCGGGGCGACCTTCTAACCCTCCTCGCGGCCGGCCGCGGGCGCGCCCGCCCGCCCGGCCCGGATCGCCTCCCGCGCGAGTTCGTCGGCGCGCTCGTTGTCGGGGTTGCCGGCGTGGCCCTTGACCCAGCGCCAGGCCACCTGGTGCGATCCGAGGGCCTGCTCCAGGCGTTGCCAGAGGTCCTGGTTCTTGACCGGCTGCTTGTCGGCGGTGCGCCAGCCGCGCGCCTTCCAGGCGGGCAGCCAGGCCGTGATGCCCTGGCGCAGATAGTTGCTGTCGGTGAACAGGTTCACGGTCATCGGCCGCTTCAGGGTCTCGAGCGCACCGATCGCGGCCTCGAGCTCCATGCGGTTGTTGGTGGTCGCCGGCGCGAAGCCGGACAGCTCCCGGGTCTGCCCGCGCCAGCGCAGCACCGCACCCCAGCCACCCGGCCCCGGATTGCCCGAGCAGGCGCCATCGGTGTGGATCTCGACCGCATCGTCCGGTGCTGGGCCGGTCGCCGGCGCGCGGGTCGCCAACGCTAGTCCAGACCGTAAGCGCCGGGCCCGGACAGGCCGCGGTGAAAGCGCAGCTTGTCCAGGTATTCGAGCGGGTCTTTGGGCTTGACCAGGGCGCCCTCGACCTGGTTCTGCCAGTCGAACAGCCGGGTCAGAAGAAAGCGCAGCGCGGCACCGCGCGCGAGCAGCGGCAGCGCCTCGAGCTCGGCGCCGGTGAATGGGCGCAGGACCCGGTAGGCCGCCAGCAGCTGACGCGCCTTGGTGATGTTGAACGCGCCATCGGGCTCGAAGCACCAGGCGTTCAGACAGATCGCGAGGTCGTAGGCGGTGATGTCGACGCAGGCGAAGTAGAAGTCGATGATCCCGGACACCTCCCGGCTCTGGAAGAACACGTTGTCCGGGAACAGATCGGCGTGGATGACGCCCTGGGGCAGATCGGTCGGCCAGTGGCGCTCGAGATCGTCGAGTTCGCGCGCGATCTCGGCCTCGAGACCCGGCTGAACCCGGTCGGCGCCGGCGCGCCCGGCCTCGAACAGGGGCCGCCAGCTGGCGACCGAGAGCGCGTTCGCACGGACCATCCGAAAATCCGCGCCCGCCAGGTGCAGCCTCGCGAGGGCGCTGCCGAGCGCGCTGCAATGGCCGGCATCGACCCGACGCGGCGAGATGCCGTCGCGAAAGCTGACCAGGGCGGCCGGCCGGCCACAGAGCGAGCGCAGCGCCCGCCCGTCGCGGCCGTGGATCGGGGTCGGGCAGGGCACGCCCCTGGCCGCGAGATGCTCCATCAGCGCCAGGAAGAACGGCAGATCCGCGGGCGCCACCCGCTTCTCGTAAAGGGTCAGGATGTAGCGGCCGCGCTCGGTGATCAGGCAGTAGTTCGAGTTCTCGACGCCCTGCGCGATGCCCTCCAGGGCCACCAGCGGCGCCAGATCGTAGGCTGCCAGAAACCGCGCCAGCGACCCTTGGTCGATCGCGGTGTAGACCGCCATCGCCGTCAACCGGCGCGGTCGGCCCGCGCGCCGTTCGCCGGCCGCTCCGCCGGCGCGCCGTCGAGCCCGGCCGCAATGCTCACGATGCCTGCCGCAGGGGAATCGGCGGGGTCTTGAAGGCGACGTCCTCCTGGACGACCCGCACCTCCTGCACGTCGATCACGAACCGCGCGCGGCAGGCCTCGATCAGCTCATCGACCAGCGCCTCCGGCGCCGACGCGCCGGCGCTGATCGCGACCGTCGCCACCCCCTGCAGCAACGGCCAGTCCATGCTCGCGGCATTCTGCACCAGGGCCGCGGCCCGACAGCCGGCCGCCTTGGCGACCTCGACCAGACGGACCGAGTTGGAGGAGTTGGGCGAGCCGATGATCAAGGTCAGATCGGACTTCGGCGCGATCGCCTCGACCGCCCGCTGCCGATTGGTCGTGGCGTAGCAGATGTCCTCGCGCCGCGGCCCGCAGATCGAAGGGAACCGCCCCTTGAGAACGGCAAGAATGCTTTCCGTCTCGCGCAACGAGAGCGTGGTCTGGGTGGCGTAGGCGAGTTTGCTCTCGTCCTGCACACGCAAGGTCAGGGCCTGGGCGACGGTCTCGACCAGGATCACCGCCCCCTTGGGTAGCTGGCCCATCGTGCCCACCACCTCGGGATGGCCGCTGTGGCCGATCAGGAGCACCGTCCGCCCACGCCGATAGTGCTGTTCGACGCCGCGGTGGACCTTGCTCACCAGCGGGCAGGTGGCATCCGCGTAGAGCAGGTTGCGGCGCCTGGCCTCGGCCGGGATCGCCTTGGGCACGCCATGCGCCGAGAACACGACCAGGGCCTCGTCCGGCACCTCGTCGAGCTCCTCGACGAACACCGCACCCTTGGCGCGCAGGCCGTCGACGACGTGACGGTTGTGGACGATCTCGTGGCGGACGTAGACCGGCGGCCCGTTCTGCTCCAGCGCCTTTTCGACGATCTCGATCGCGCGCTCGACCCCGGCGCAGAACCCGCGCGGGCTGGCGAGGAGGATGGTCAGCTCGGCTCGGCTCATCGGCGCGTGACCAGGCTCCGTCGGTGTCGGCTGATCGGCCGGACCACCCCAGGGGCAGGCAGCCACGGACCGGCAGGGTTGTACCACGGCGGCCGGCGACCGACGAGGGCTTTCGCTGTCGCAGGCAAGCGGCCGCCGCCCGACATATAGGGATGCCGCGGGGGGTCGCCAACCGCTTTCGGTCGGCACGGCCTGCGGTTACGCTTCGGATTCGTGAGGCGGTGGCAGGGAGCGTCATGACCGATCGTTGGCAGCGGCTGGGCGAGGTCGCGGGCGCCTTCCACCGGCTGGGCTGGATGGCCTTCGGTGGCCCGTCGGCGCACTTCGTCTACTACCGCGACGCGTTCGTGCTGCGCCGGCGCTGGCTCGACGAGCGGGCCTACGCCGAGCTGCTGGCGCTGGTCCAGCTGCTGCCGGGTCCGGCCAGCAGCCAGCTCGCGGTGACGCTCGGCATCGGGCGTGCGGGCCTGGCGGGCGGTCTGGTCGCCTGGCTTGCTTTCACCCTGCCCTCGGCCCTGCTCATGCTGGCCTTCGCCCTGGTGGTCCGCGATCTCGGCGCCGTCCAGGACCAGGGCTGGCTGCGCGGGCTCAAGGTCGCGGTGGTCGGCGTGGTCGCGCAGGCGGTGCTGAGCATGGCGCGCAGGCTCTGTCCGGATTGGCCGCGGCGCGCGCTCGCCGGCCTCGGCGCGCTCGCGGCGCTGATGGTCTCCGGACCGCCCGGCCAGCTGCTCGCGATCGGGCTCGGCGGCGCGCTCGGCTTCGTTCGGCTGCGCGACCGGATCGAGAGCGCGCCCGAGGTGCCCGCCTACGGCCGGGTCGGTCGCGGCAGCGCCCTGCTTTGCCTTGGCCTGTTCGCGGGCCTGCTGCTCGGCCTGCCCCTGCTCCGCGCGACCTTTCCGGGCGCCGTCGTGCTGGCCTGGATCGACAGCTTCTACCGGGCCGGCGCGCTCGTGTTCGGCGGCGGCCACGTGGTCCTGCCGCTGCTCCAGGCCGAGGTCGTGCCGCCCGGCTGGATCAGCCCCGACCTGTTCCTCGCGGGCTACGGGGCAGCCCAGGCCGTGCCCGGTCCCGTGTTCACCTTCGCCGCCTATCTCGGCGCCGCGATGGCGGGTCCGGTGCCGCCGGCGGTGGGTGCCGCGATCTGCCTGGTGGCGCTGTTCCTGCCCTCGATGCTGCTGCTGGTGGGCGTGCTCCCGTTCTGGGCCCTGGCACGCAGCTTGCCGGGCATGGCGGGCGCGCTGGCCGGGGTCGGCGCTGTGGTGGTCGGGCTGCTGCTGGCCGCGCTGATCGACCCGATCTGGCGAAGTGCGATCCAGGGGCCGGGGGACATGGCACTCGCGGCGCTCGCGTTCGCGCTTTTGAGCTGGGGCCGGCTGCCGCCCTGGGCGATCGTGCTGGCCTGCGCGGCGCTCGGCGCCCTGGTCACCAGGCTCGCCGCCTGAGCCGCGGCTTGACCGGCTCGCGGTTCCGTGCTGAGCCATGCGCGCCGGTCCGGGGCGACCTCGGTGGTCGCCCCTGAGACCCAGGCGCGGACCGCGGCGACGCGGCCGGCGCGGCGGAGGTGCGGCGGATGACCAACGTGGCCGTGGTCGGCGCCCAATGGGGCGACGAGGGCAAGGGCAAGATCGTCGACTGGCTCTCGGAGCGGGCCGAGGTCGTGGTCCGCTTCCAGGGCGGCCACAACGCCGGTCACACGCTGGTCGTCAACGGCCGGACCTACAAGCTCAGCCTGCTGCCCTCGGGCGTGGTGCGTCCGGGCAAGCTCTCGATCATCGGCAACGGCGTGGTGATCGACCCCTGGGCGCTGCTCGACGAGATCGAGGCGGTGCGCGGCCAGGGAGTCGCGGTCGGCCCCGACAGCCTCCGGATCGCCGAGAACGCGCCCCTGATCCTGCCGCTGCACGGCGAGCTCGACCGCGCCCGCGAGCGCGCCCGGAAGGCGAGCGACAGCGGCACCGGCACGCTCGGCACCACCGGCCGCGGCATCGGCCCGGCTTATGAGGACAAGATTGCCCGGCGCGCGATCCGGGTCTGCGATCTCGCCGACCCTGACCTGCTCGCAGCGCAAGATCGATGACCTGCTGCTGCCACCACAACGCGCTCCGTGTGGCGTTCGGCGATCCCGCGATCGACGCGGCTGAGCTGGTCGCGCGCCTCAACGCGCTGGCGCCCAGGCTCCTGCCCTACGCCGAGCCGGTCTGGCTGCGCCTGGTCGAGCTGCGCCGGCGCGGCGCCCGGATCCTGTTCGAAGGCGCGCAGGGCGCCATGCTCGACATCGACCACGGCACCTACCCGTTCGTGACCTCGTCCAACACGCTGGCGGCGGCGGCCGCGCTCGGCGCCGGCACCGGCGCGGACGCGGTCGGCTTCGCCCTCGGCATCACCAAGGCCTACACCACCCGGGTCGGCGAGGGCCCCTTTCCGACCGAGCTCGGCGACGAGATCGGCCGCGGCCTCGGCGAGCGCGGCCGCGAGTTCGGCACGGTCACCGGCCGGCCGCGCCGCTGCGGCTGGTTCGATGCCGTGCTGGTCCGTCAGGCGGTCAAGATCGGCGGCATCCATGGGCTGGCGCTGACCAAGCTCGATGTCCTCGACGGCATGGAACGGCTCAAGATCTGCACCGCGTATCGGCATTTCGGGCAGACCCTGCATCATCTGCCGGCGGCGATGACCGCCCAGGCCGGGGTCGAGCCGCTGTACGAGGAGCTGGACGGCTGGCAGGACAGCACCCGCGGCGCCCGCAGCTTCGCCGATTTGCCGGCGCAGGCGGTCAAGTATGTCAAGCGGTTAGAGGAACTGGTTGAGGCGCCGGTGGCGATGCTCTCGACCAGCCCCGACCGCGACGACACGATCCTTCTGCGCGACCCCTTCGCCGACTGAGCAGGGCCCTCTGGCAGGCTCGAGGCCGGGCGCCGACCCGATCAACGGTATCAAGATCGAGCTCAACTTTGCCGCCGGGGAAGCCACCAGGGCCGGCCGCTGGGTTGCCCGCACCGCCGCCTACGCCACTAAAGACCAAGTTCCGGCCGAGTTTTGATCGTCGGAGCGAAGAAAGAAGCCGATTACTGGCCGGCGCCAGGCAATTCATAGTCGCGCTCGAACAGTCTAGCGCCAAATGGATGGCCCTTGGTCCACCTTGGAGTAACTCAGGCATGCGGCACAAGTGTCGCGGGGTTGCGTCACATGTGAGGCCTGCTGGACTTTCGGTAATTCAGAAGCGTGCGCGGGGTTGGAAGCTGAAACAAATCTGGAGACGATGGATGCCTGATGGAGCCCTCAAGATCCTCGCGCAACCCTTTGAGATTGCTGAATTCACCCTTCACCCGCTTTTTCGCCAAAACCCGCCGTTACCGCCCCGCCCGCCCGCCTCTGCCCCGCAACTGATTGATGTTCCGACAAATTTGCACGAGAGCACACTTCTGTCGCGTTGATCCGCAGAACCGTGCACATGGATGACGGTCCGGCGCTGCGACCCCCGAGGCGAGCTGCGTCAATCGCGTATTGTGTTCCCGGAACCCACCGACACCTTTTCCCAAAAATCACAGCCACTGTGACGAGGGACTAGTGATCGCGATGTACCCTCGCATCGATGTCGGCCATCCAGACGCTGCGGCCGAACGTGCTCAGGAACAGGAACTGGCGGCCTTCTACCGCGCCGAATTGGAGGTCGGAACAATGCGGACTGCGCGGCAACCCCACTGTGTACTGCAGCCAGTTGTCGCCGAAGTCCGGACTCACATAGACCGACGACCCCGTGGCGGCGGCCAACGTTACTGTCGCGCCCATGCGGTTGATGTCAAGGCCGTGAATCGGTTCGAACGGAAGCTTTAGCGGTCCACGTAAGATGCGCCACGTCAATGAATCGAGCCGCAGCACATACGCCCCGGCTCCGCTATACATGACGGCGCAGGCGGTTTGCTTGTAGGCCACAATGCGGCTGATCCAGCCTTTCGGCGAATCCATCGGCGTTTCGACATTCAATTCCAGCGGCGGCCCGCTGCCCACGCTGAGCGCGAAGATCCTACCGTCGCCGGTTCCCGCGTACACCACGCCGCCATCATCGCTTCCCAGTGCGGAAATTGCAGCCGTGTACGGCGGCAGCCGTCCGATGTCGTGCCAGTACAGGAACGGCGTGCTGTCACCGCCGAACAAGCCGAAGATGATGCGGCTTTGGGCCTCCTTACCATCCAGCTCCAGCGGAATCGGCCGCATGATGTCGGCCGCCTGAACCACCGCCGGTGCGCACACCGCATGCATCAGTTCACCGGCGCGATTTCGATAGCGCGGACGCGGCACTGCTTCCGCCACTGGTCCTTTCAAACCCTTGGCATCAACATTTCCGAATACCGTCAACAGCGGAATGGTGCCGCCGGAGGTGAAGGTGTTGGCCTTCCATCCCCACTGCCCGACGCCCTCGCTCATCGAGTTGAGATTGGGATTAGCGGCGAGCAGTTGCCCGCCGGAGTGTGTGATGAACGCCACCCAGCCGCCGTCTCCGCCTTCCGCCTTCTGCCATTCGTGAAAGCCGCTCACCAGGCCACACCAGACATTGCCGTTGTCCTGCAGGCCGCCGCCGATCAGCGGAGCAAAATCGCAGGCTCCCAGCGTGCCCCAATATCCCCGGCTGACATCGGGGGCATAGAATTGCAGGTTGGCCAGATTGCGGTTCATGGCGCTCTTGAAATCAGTGGATTCGCCGTCCCAGTTCGATGTCTGAATGACGCCGCCGTCGCTCAGGATGTAGAGGCGCCGGTTGGTGAACTCTGGTTCGAAGTAGAGCGCGTGCACGTCACCATGCATGTGAGACGTGGCGTAGGTAAAGGTTTCGGGGTCGACCCAGTCCACGCCCAGCAGCCGCCAACTGTCGCCACCGTTCTTGGATATCAGGGCGTGCCACCAGCCAAACCCGACCACGTCTGCGTTCGTGGGATGGACGCTGATGGTCTTGTGCCAGCCGCCTTGGTGGGCATCGCCGGAAATACTCTGTGCGTTCCACTTGCCGCTGTGGTTACCTTCCAGCTTGGTGGAACACTGATCCCAGAGCTGTCCGCCGTTCGTGGATCGAAGAATGGTGAATACCGCGCCGTCCGAGTTGGCGCACACCGCGAAGGCGCGCTCCGGATGATCTCGGCAGGTGGCCACCGAAATGTATCTCATGGAATCGACCTGGGGCTTGTTAAGACCATTGATGACCGATGGCTTCATCACCAGATCGGTAGCATCCCACTGACCCACGTAAATGCCGGAAACGGCGTTCTCCCTCAGCCCCGTGCCTCCCGGGCCTATTCCGACGACCAGCAGGCTGGCCGCGCTGTTACGGACCGCTGCGATGACCCCTGAATCGCAGCGCGCCAGACCGAAGAATGGAGCCTCCGCATCGAGCCCGGTCACCTCCTTCCACTCATAAGCAGTGCCGGCATTGCCGGTGGCCCACCAAACGCTTCGATCGGTCGCGATCACGACTCGCGGCGGGTCGCCGGTGGTGACGATGCGGTAAACCGTTTTGACCTTAGAGGGAAGTTTGACGGGATGCCACGCATGCAGCGGATCGGCGGCACGGGGATCGGTTTCGTAGAGTCCTCCCTGGCATCCGGCGAAGATGTGGCTGCCGCCCTGGGGTCCGAACGACAGGCATTCTGTGTCGGGAAACTCCCAATCATTACTCAGCGGGTAGCCGTTGAAAGCTCCATCGATCAGCCACACGCCGCCGGTTGCGCTTGCCACCAGAATGCGTCCGTCGCCGAGCGCGAGCATGTCGAAGACGCGGCCAGCGTGCCACGCGCTCTGTTGGTCATCGACCAAAATTCCATACGAATTGGCGAGCACCCAAGGTTGCATCGTTCCTCCTTACCCATTCAACATGCACGATCCGACGGCGCTGGGAGATCAAGCGCCTTAGCACGCCGCCCGGCGCCGGTCGCCGGCTCCCTGACGTAATCTGCCAGACTCGGGCACCGCCCCCCGGGAGCCGATGCCGCAGCGCACGCTAGTGCACAGGCGCAGACAGACGATTCGGGCCGGAGCACCGCATTGCGCGGCGCAGATCGCCATGTGGCTGAACCGAGTGTTCACATCGCTACACTAGCAGCCACCGCACGGGTCGAGGAACCTCTTCCTTCCCGTGCTCAACGCCCCGAAGACTGGCGCCGTCTCTGATAGAACCCGCGGGAGCGAAGTCGTGGTGCCGATCAGCAAGCCGGAATTCAGCCGACGCGGCATGCTTTGCGTGTGCAGGCGGGCCGTCATCCCGTGCGCCACCGCGCCATCCACGCGATGATGCGCCGGCGGAAGGCAATCGCGCAGACCGTTAGCGCCAAGCCTCCGAGCCACAATACCTCAAGCGAGCCGTCGCCACTGTCCGGCGCTACGCCGAATATCCTCTCGATGAAATCCATGCCCGTTTCTCCTCGATGCCAAGTGTTGCCAGGCAACGCCGTTTTCATGTCGATGAAAAGTCAAGCTTCATCAGACGCTCAATATCAGATGTCTGGGCCCTTGGCCAGCGCATTGACAGGTCTGGTTGGGCTGCCGCAGGGCGGCCAGGATTGCCGGGCCGTCAGCCGAAGCTGGGGGTGCAAAAGAGAACGGGGAAGGAACACGAGATGAAGCGCCCCGAAAGTGGCAGGCAAGAAGGCGGTGCACGGCTCACGCCACCGCTTCGCGCGGCGCGATCGCCTTGTTGACTGCGGGCATGACCTGCTCGGCCATCAGCTCCAGGGAACGGCGGGCGAGCTTTTCGTCCTGCCAGTCGTGGCCGGCGTAGAGGAGGGTGCCGAAGTTTCCCACTTCGTCGCGAAAGGCGAGAATCTGGTCGGTGACCGCGTCGGGGGTGCCGTGGATCACGAGCTGGTCCACGATTTTTTCCACCGTCAGGGAAGAATCGGGCTGGGCGGGGTCGGTCTTGAAGAGGTTGGCGCGGCCGTTGCGCGCGAGTTTGGTGAAGAGGGAGTGGTAGTAGAAAAAATAGGGGCCGGCGGGGTCGGTCGCGTAGCGGCGCGCGGTCGCGGCGTCGTCGGCGACGAAGATGCTTTTGGCGACCCGCCAGTTCTTCGGGTCGGCCTCGCGGCCGGCCTGGTGGCAGCCGAGGGCGTAGTTCGGCCAGTGGGTTTTTACCCACTTGGGTTGGAGGAAGTTGGCGGAGATCGGATCGAAGCCGCGGGCGGCGGCGGCGGTCACGCCTTTGGAGAAGGGGGCGACCGCGGTCACGACGATCGGGGGGTGGGGTTTTTGGAAGGGCTTGGCGATGGTGCCCTGGCCGAGTTCGGGAATGAGGGTGCGGGCGGTCGAGATGGTCCAGAAGCGGCCCTCGAGGTCGTAGGGGGGTGAGGTCGACCAGATCGCCAGGATGTGGTCGATCGCCTCGACGAACATGGCGGTGCGGTCGGCGTCCAGGTTGCCGAAGACTTCGGCATCCGAGAGGAGGCCGCCCGGGCTGATGCCGAGGATGAAGCGGCCGTGGGCCATGTGGTCGAGCATGGCGACCTCGGCTGCGACCGTGGCCGGGTGGCGGTTCGGGAGGTTGAGGGTGCCGGTGCCGAGTTTGATCGTGCGTGTCTCGCGCAGGAGCCAGGCGATGAAGATGAGGGCGGAGGTGATGGTCTCGGCGGCGTCCGTGATGTGCTCGCCGATGTAGCCTTCGGTGAGGCCGAGTTGGTCGGCGAGCAGGACGAGCTGGCGGTCCTCCTCCAGCGTCTGCCCGAGCGGGCGGCCGGGCGGGTGGAGGGGCATCGTGAAGAAGCCGAGGTCCATTTTTCCCACTCAGATCCAGAGGTCGGAGAAGTCGGTCGGGGCGCCGTCGGCCTGGAGGTCGTCGGGGAGCGGGGCGGCGATCGAGTAGCGGCCGCAGCTGAAGAGCAAGGGGTCGCCCGCGCGCCAGCGGAAGCGTTCGATGTGGCCGATGAAGAGGACGTGGTCGCCGCCTGCGACGGTGCGCTCGAGGCGGCATTCGAACAGGGCCAGGCAGTCCTTGAGGACCGGGCAGCCGCCGAGGCCGGGTTGCCAGGGGATGCCGGCGAACTTGTCGGGGGCGGGGCGCGCGAAGTGGTTGGCGACGTGGCGCTGGTGGGCGGCGAGCACGTTGACCGCGAAGTGCCGGCATTGCTCGAAGCTCGCGAGCGACATGGCGGCGCGGTTCAGGCTCCAGAGCACGAGCGGCGGGTCGAGCGACAGGGCGGCGAAGGAGTTCGCGGTCAGGCCCTCGCGCTTGTGGTCGGCGGTCAGCGTCGTGACCACGGTGATGCCGGTTGCGAAGCGGCCGAGCGCGTGGCGGAGCTCGCGCGCATCGAAGGCGGTCGCGGGCGCGAGGTCGCTCATGCTGCGGCGGCTCCGGTCATGCAGTCTCCTGCGCAAGGCGGGCGGGCCCGCGGTTTCGTGCCCGGGCGCTCGCGGCGTCCGCGGACGCGCCATCGGGCCGGGCCAGCATAGGGGTGGATTGCGGATCTGGAAACCGCGGCCCTGCGCGCGGGCGTCGGCGGGCGGTCGGGGCGAGGTAGGGTTTGGTCTCCGATCCGGGGGCCGGGTATAGTCGGGGCCGGAGCCAGGGGATGGCGGCCCGCGGCCGGCGGGGATGGCCGTCCCGGCGGGGAGAGGCGGCATGCGGCAGTTCAGCGAAACGACCCTGACGGAGGCGGTGATCGAGCGGCTGGGGACGTGCGAGGACCCGCGCTTCAAGCGGGTCATGACCTCGCTGGTCCGGCATCTGCACGGCTTCGTGCGCGAGGTCGAGCTGAGCGAGGCCGAGTGGATGAGCGCGATCCGGTTCCTGACCGAGGTCGGGCAGGCGTGCACCGACCGGCGCCAGGAGTTCATCCTGCTCTCGGACACGCTCGGGGTCTCGATCCTGGTCGATGCGATCAACCATCGGACCCCGAACGGGGCGGTCGAGCCGACCGTGCTCGGGCCGTTCTATCAGGAGGGCGCGCCGGAACTGCCGCTCGGCGCCGACATCGCGAACGGGGTCGCGGGCGAGCCCGCCTTCTATTCCGGGCGCCTCTTGACGCTGGACGGCGCGCCGATCGCGGGCGGCCTTTTGGATGTCTGGTCGGGCGACGGCGAGGGCACCTACGATATGCAGATCCCGGGCCAGACCGAGCTGCTCTGCCGCGGCAAGTTCCGGACCGATGCTGAGGGGCGTTACTGGTTCCGCTCGATCCGGCCGACCTTTTACCCGGTGCCGACCGACGGCCCGGTCGGCCGCATGCTGGACAAGATGGGGCGCCATCCCTACCGCCCGGGGCACATCCACATGATCGTGTCGGCGGAGGGCTACGAGACGGTCGCGACGCATTTGTTCGTCAAGGGCGCGCCCTATCTCGATTCGGACGCGGTGTTCGCGGTCAAGGAGTCGCTGATCGTCGACTTCGAGCGCCACGAGGCAGGCGTCGCGCCGGACGGCGCGGTCATGGACCAGCCCTTCTACACGGCCGAGTACGACTTTCGCCTGGCGCCCGCCGACGGCGCGGTGGCCAGGGGCGCCCGGGCCGCCTGATGGCGGAGCGCCTGCTGCCGACGACGGTGGTCGGCAGCTATCCGCAGCCGGGCTGGCTGATCGACCGCGAGCGGCTCGAGACGATGGTGCCGCGGGTGCGCGTGCCGGAGATCTGGCGCGTGCCGGCAGCCTGGCTCGAGCAGGCGCAGGACGACGCCACGCTGCTCGCGATCCGCGATCTGGAGCGCGCCGGCATCGACATCATCACTGACGGCGAGATGCGGCGCGAAAGCTACTCGAACCACTTCGCGACCGCGCTCGACGGCATCGAGATCGCGCACCCGGCGACCATCACCGGGCGCGCCGGCCAGCCGGTCAAGGTGCCGCGGATCACCGGCCGGATCCGCCGGACGCGCGCGGTCGAGACCCGCGCGGTCGAATTCCTGCGGGCCAACACGGAGCGGACGATCAAGATCACGCTGCCGGGCCCGTTCACCCTGTCGCGGCAGGCGAAGAACGAGTTCTACGCCGACGAGGAGGAGCTGGCGCTGGACTTCGCGGCCGCGGTCAACGCCGAAGCGAAGGCGGTCAAGGAGGCGGGCGCCGACGTGGTCCAGCTCGACGAGCCCTGGCTCGAGACCGCGCCCGAGGTCGCCGCCCGCTATGCGCTGAAGGCGATCGCGCGCGCGCTCGAAGGCGTGCCGGGACCGACCGCGGTCCATCTCTGCTTCGGCTACGCCCAGCTGGTCAAGGACAAGAGCCGGGGCCGCTATGCCTTCCTCGAGCCGCTCGCCGACAGCACGGCCGACCAGATCTCGATCGAGGCGGCGCAGCCGAAGCTCGACCTCGGCGTGCTGCGGGCGATCACGCGTCAGACCGTCATCCTCGGCGTCCTCGACCTCGGCGATCCGGCGATCGAGACCCCGGAGCAGGTGGCGGCCCGCATCCGGGCGGGCTTGGCGCACGTGCCGGCCGAGCGGCTGATCCCGGCGCCCGACTGCGGCATGAAGTACCTGCCGCGGGCGACCGCCTTCGGCAAGCTGCAGGCGCTGGCCCGGGGTGCCGCGATCGTGCGCGCGGAAGTCGGGTGAGATCGCCCTTGTGGGAACCTCCGCCAGGCGCTGGTCGGGCACTGAGCGGAGGCGCGTGATAACGGCCTGCGGGGACGGCAATGCACGATCAGTGGACGGCCCGAATCTCGATCCCGATCCCCAGGCCGGCCCAGGTCAGATCGGCGGTCTTCACGGGCAGGCTCCGGACCCGGGCGCGTCCACACGCGTGATCGGTGTTTGCCGACGTGGGCCCCCAGAGGCAGGCGGCTATTCGCTCAGGATCTGCTTGATCTGTGCGATCGCCTCGTCGACCGCCTGCTCGGGGCTGATGCCCTCGGCCGCGACGCGGTGCACGGCGTTGCCCCAGACGTTCTTGTCCCAGATCTGGTCCGAGCGCCACTCGTGGTCGCGAACGTTGATGTTCATCAGGTGTTGCCGGGTCAGGATCTGGATCGCTGCGCGCATGCGGTGCGGGTCGCTCGGGTCGAGCCAGAAGGGCTGCTCGACCAGCTTGTGCATCGGCGGCATGAGGCGGTCGCCGGCGAAATCCAGCCAATGGGCGAGCCAGCCCTCCTCGGCGAGGAAGCGCACGAAGTCGCCGGCGAGCGCGGGATTTCTGCCGGCCTTGAAGATTACGGCCTGCGAGATTCCACCGTCGATGACGAGCGGCTGGCCGTTGGCGCCGTCGGGCCAGTCGATGGTCGCGGCATTCTTGTAGTAGTCGTCGGGCCGCGCGGTGCGCAGGGCGCCCGGGATCGAGAGCGTCGTGTTCACCGTCATCACGACGGTCTGGGCGAGGAACGCCTTGTTGTTGTCGATGTTGGTCCAGCTGGTCGAGTTGGGCGGCGTGCAGCCCTTGCGCCAGATCGCCGTGTAGGCCTCAAGCGCTCTGATGATCCCCGCCCGCACCGCGGGATCGTCGAACTGAGGCCGGCGGTCGCGGCGGAGCCAGGGCGTGCCGTAAGCTAGCTCGAACTGCAGGAGGTCGTCGTCAGTGTCGCCGGCCGTCGCGGACATGGGCAGCCCCACGCCCCAGATGTCGTCGCGGCCCAGCGTCTTGCGCACGGCGGGCTGCACCTGGTCGCACCAGAACGACCAGAACGCCTCCCACTCCTTGGGAATGTCGGCCAGCGTGAAGCCGGCCCGCTGCAGGAGGCTGTTCCAGACATGGACGTGGATGGAATACCGGCCCATGGGCAACGCATAAAGACCGCGCCGGCCGGTCCTGCCGTCGAGCAAGGTGGACACCTCGATGGTGTCGGCATCGAACAGGTCGAGGACCGGGGCGAGGGCGCCGTCGAGGTCGGTCAGCCGGTCCTCGTAAGCCCACCGCGCAAGCCTGGTATTGTAGTAACCAAACAGAAAGTCGGGCGGCCGGCCGGCATCGAGCGCAGCCTGAGCGTTGTCGAACACCTCATCCTGCGCGGGTTGTACAAGCTCGACGTGCTTGCCGGTCTTCTGCTCGAAGGCAGCGATGATCTCCCGGACCGCCGCGTCCTCTTGCGGATAAAACCCCTTCTCCCACCACACCACGAGATCGGCACTCCGGGCTGCGGGCGGCGCCAGTAGCAATACCGACGCGACCAGAACCGGCACGAGCCGTTGCATGGCGCTCACTCCGCGAGCAGCTGCTTGATCCGGGCGATCGCCTCGTCGACCGCCCGCTCGGGGCTGATGCCTTCGGTGACGACGCGGTGCACGGCGTTGCCCCAGACGTTCTCGCGCGGCACCCGTACGTATCGCCAATCACGCGACGCGACCTCTAAAAATGGGTCGCGCGGGCGGGTCAGGAATTGCATGGCCGCCGCCATGCGGTGCGGGTCGCTCGGATCGAGCCAGAACGGCGAATCGAGCAGCTTCGGCATCGACGGCAGGTAGCGGTCACCGGAGAAGTCGAGATAGTGCGCGAGCCAGCCATCGGCCACCAGAAAGTCGACGAACTCCTTGGCCAGAGGAACATGGCCGCCAGCCTTGAAGGTCACGGCCGAAAAGAAGCCGATCTCGATGGCGAGCGGTTGGCCGTCGGCGCCATCCGGCCACTCGATCGTCGCCGTGTTCTTGTAGTAGTCCTCCGGGCGCTTGGCCCGGAGCGCGTTCGGGATCGAGAGCGTCCCGTTCACGGTCATGACGACGGTCTGCGCGAGGAACGCATGGTTGTTTCCAAAGTCATCCCATCCCACCGCGTCGGGCGGGGTGCAGCCCTTGCGGTAGATGGCCGTATAGCTGTCCATGGCCCTGATGAGCCTGCGCCTGACCTCCGGGTCGTCGATGATGAGCTTGCCCTCGCCGGTCACGTAGTCGGCCTCGTAGGCGTCCCTGAACTGCTGGATCCCGCCGTCCGTGTCGCCCGAGGCGGTCGACATGGCCAGGGCAACGCCGTAGATGTCGTCGCGGCCGCGGGCCTTGCGCACCGCCGGCTGCACCCGGTCGCACCAGAACGACCAGAACGCCTCCCACTGCTTGGGAACGTCGGCGAGGGTGAACCCGGCCTGCTCGAGCAGGCTCTTCCAGACGTGGACATTGTAGGTCGAGAACGCGATCGGTAGCGCGTAGATGGCACGACGGCCCGTGGCCCTGTCGAGCAGCGTGGCGTAGCGGATCGCGTCCGGGTCGAACAGGCTTGCGAACGGCCCGATCACGTCCGAGAGGTCGATCAGCCGGTCCTCGTCGGCCCATTGGCCGTAGTAGTAGTCCGTGCTGAAGCCGAACAGGAAATCGGGCGGCTGTCCGGCCGCAACCGCGGCGACGATCCTGGCCTCGATGTCATCGTGCGACGGCAGGTCGAGCTCGACCTGCTTGCCGGTCTTCTGCTCGAAGGCGGCGATGACCTCCCGGACCGCAGCGTCCTCCTCGGCATTGAACCCCTGCTCCCACCACACCACGAGGTCAGCCGCCCGGGCACCGGGCGACGCCAGGATCAGCGCTGCGGCCAGGACGAAGGCTCGGCTGCGCATAATCATTCCTCCTGAAAATCCGGAGTGTCCGATCATACTGCCGAACTCACCCGGTCGCCAATGCGGCGTCAGTTGCGCCGGCGCGGGTGACGGGCAAGGTCGGCGCGTCACCCCGGGGCGGCGCAGGCACAGCCCGGGACCCATGGTTGACGAATGATTGGCCGCGCCGCATCGTTTTCATGCGACCGGGGCGAGGCCGCCATGTCCAGGCGACGATGACGAGGCGCCATGGTTTCAGGGCTATGGTGACGAGGCAGCCAAGACCGGGGTCGGGACCCGGAGCGCAATCGGCCAGCAGGGGGAGGCATCGCGATGGCGAAGCGGTACAGCCGGCAGGACGTGCTCGAGACCGCCGAGCGGTTGAAGAACTGGGGCCGCTGGGGGCCGGACGATGAGCTGGGCGCGCTCAACTTCGTCACGCCCGAGGACATCGTGGGCGCGGCGCGCCTCGTGCGGCGCGGCCAGGTGTTCCCGCTTGGCCTGCCGCTCGACCAGAACGGGCCGCAGGCGGGGCTCTGGGGCGGCCGCTGGAACCCGATCCACACCATGCTCGCGACCGGCACCGACGCGGTCGCCGGCAAGCACGACGAGGTCCCGGGGCTGCGCTACGCCGACGATGCGGTGCACATGCCGGCGCAGTGCGCGACCCATTGCGATGCGCTCGCCCACATCTTCATGGGCGAGCAGATGTGGAACGGCTACGACTGCCGCCTGGTCGACTGCCGGGGCGCCAAGAAGTGCGGCATCGAGCACGTGATCGGCAAGATGGTCGGGCGCGGCGTCCTGCTCGACATCGCCCGCCACAAGGGCGTCGACTTTCTCGAGGACGGCACTCCGATCACGACCGAGGACCTCGAGCGGACCGTCGCGGCCCAGCGGGTCGAGGTCCGGCGCGGCGACTTCCTGATCATCCGCACCGGCCAGATGGAGGAGCGCCTGGCTCGGGGCGAGTGGGGCCGCTACGCCGGCGGCGAGGCGCCCGGCCTGGCGTTCGAGACCTGCGAATGGCTGTACGAGAAGGAGATCGCCATGATCTGCAGCGACACCTGGGGCATCGAGGTCCGGCCCAACGAGGTCGAGGGCTTAAGCCAGCCGCTGCACTGGGTGACGATCCCGGCGATGGGCGTGGTCCACGGCGAGATGTTCTACGTCAAGGAGCTGGCCGCCGAGTGCGCCGCCGACCAGACCTTCGAGTTCTTCTTCACCGCCGCGCCCTTGAACATCACCCACGGCACCGGCTCGCCGCTCACCCCACTCGCGATCAAGTGAGATCGGTTGGCGCGGGCCGCGGGCCGCATCACCGCGTCGCCTGACCGGCGGCTAGAGGCGAGGCGCAAGTTTCGGGTGGCCGCGCAAGCGAATCTCTGGCGAGGTAGCCACGGTTCGCCCGCACTCCCGGAAATGCCAGGATGATATCGGCCTTCGTCGCAGTGGTCTTGATGCTGACGCCCGCGGTACGTGTGGAGGTCGCCTCGACGGCCGATCCCTTGCCCGGGCCGCGCGTGGCGAGCCAACTCCAGGTGCCGCCGACCCGGACCGCCAAGGAGCGGCTCGTGAACAAGGCCAGCGACGAGCAGCGGGTCAACAACTGCAAGGTGCCGATCGCGCTACGCGGCTCGAAGCCCCGCCCGGACGCGTGCCGGGTCGGCGCAGGTGCCGCGCCGACCCAATGAGCGAGGCGACGAGCATGCAGCGGGCTGCGAGCGCCGGCCGTCAGCCGTGGCCGAGCTCCTTGCGGACGATCGCGGCGCCGTCGGCGAGCGCCTTCAGCTTCATGCGCGCGACGATGCGGGCGAGCGGTTTCATGCCGCAGTCGGTGGTGAGGTAGACGCGCTCGGGCGGCACCACCTCGATCACCTTGCGGATGCGGGCCGCGACCTCCTCGGGCGTCTCGATCATGCTGGTGCGCACGTCGATCACGCCGATTGCGACCTCCTTGTCCTTGGGCAGGTCCTTGAGGGCTGCGATGTCGACCATGTCGCGGTTGGCGAAGTCGAGCACGAACTGGTCGATCGGCAGGTCGTAGAAATACGGCAGAACCGATTCGTAGCCCGACGGGAACAGTCCCGACAGGCGGTTGCCCCAGGCGTTGCCGTAGCAGAAATGCCAGGCGATCTTGGCATCGACACCCCCGATGCACTTGGTGACGACATCGCCGATCCACTTGAAGTCGTCGGTGTTCTTGGTGAACAGGGGCAGCCAGGCGCCGAGGTCTTCGTATTGGAGGAAATTGGCGCCAGCGGTCGCGAGTGCCTGCATCTCGGCATTGAAGATCGGCGCCAGCGCATAGGACAGCTCGCGCGGGTCCTTGTAATGTTTGAAGTAGACGTGCCAGGCGAGATTGACCGGGCCGGCGCCGACCGAGACCTTGAGCGGCCGGGTGGCATAGCGTTTGGCGAGCTTGTAGAAGTCGACCAGACGGAGTGCCGCCTTATCGCCGATCGGGCCGCTGTTGACGACGCCGCCCCAGTCCGAGAGCAGCATGATCTCCTTGGTCATGGTGGCGGCGTCGACCGCCGCCGGGTGCTCTTCCTTCGCCGGGTCGAAACCTGGAATCCGTTCGTACATGTACCAGCAGAACGAGCCGATCGAGCCGATGTAGTCGTCGAAGTACATCTGGCCGTCGCAGACGATGTCGAGGCCGGCCTCCTCCTGGTCCTGGATGATCACCCGGGTGGCATCCGCGTAGGCCTCCTCGTGCGGCTCGTGCTTGAACGCGACCCGGGGGTCGCGCCCGAGCAGCTGGTAGTTGAACCAGTGCGGCCGTGGGTACGAGCCGACCATGGTGGTCGGAAGAATCGTGTCGACGATCTTGCGCATGCTCGAGCCTCCCTGGCCTCGTTGTCCGCCCTCACAAGGGAGGGCGAGACTAGCACCGCGCGGCCGGGAGGGCGACTGCTTCAGGTTGCGATTTGAGGCGCAGATCTCATCTGTAAGCGGGGCAGGCTCCGTCCGGGTCAAGCCGCGCCCGGGCTCTGTTCCGGCATCGACGGGCGGCGCGGGACCACGAGCCGGGCGGTCAGGATCTGCACGGTCTCGCCCTGCTGATTGCGGGTCTCGCTGCGCAGCGTGATCATGCCGCGATCGGGGCGCGAGCGCGAGGGGGTCACCGCCAGCACGTCCGAGACCACCGTCAGCACGTCGCCCGGGCGGGTCGGCCGCGGCCAGGCGATCTCTCCGCCGGCGCCGAGGATGCCGCCCGCGAGCGGCGCGCCGCCCTCGACCAGGAGGCGCATCGTGAGCGCCGCCGTGTGCCAGCCGCTGGCGGCGAGGCCGCCGAACAGGCTGGCCTGCGCCTTCGCATCGTCGAGGTGGAAGGGCTGCGGGTCGAACTCGGCGGCGAAGGCCTTGATCCCGGCCTCGGTCACCGTGAGCGACCCGCTCGTGAAGGAGCGGCCCACCTCCAAGTCCTCGAGGTAGAGCAGGGTCATGGCGATCACGCCGCCGGAGCCAAGCGCGGCGCCACCAGCTCGGGCCGGCCGCCCGCGATCCTGAGGCCGGAACGATCCGGGGCCAGGACCGAGTGGGGAAAACCGAGCGCGATCGCGCTGACCGCATCCAGCCGGTCGGCCTGATCGTCGGAGAGTTGCACCGTGGTCGCGGCGAGATTGGCGTCGAGCTGGGCTCGGGTGTTGGCGCCGAGGATCGGGATCAGGGCGGTCGAGGAGGTGCTCGCGCGGTGCAGGAGCCAGGCGAGCGCGATCTGGCCGGGCGGCACGCCCTGCTCCTCGGCGATCGTGAGGACGGTATCGAGGATCTGGGTCTTCTGCGGCGTCGATTCGGTGTGCACGAGCCAGCTCATGCGGTCGAGCCGGCCGCGCTCGCCGCGCCGGTATTTGCCGGTGAGGAAGCCGCCGCCGAGCGGCGACCAGAGCGCGACGCCCAGGCCCAGCCCCTCGGCCATGGGCAGGAGCTCCCGGTCGGAGGTGCGCTCGACCAGGCTGTACTCGAGCTGCAGGCCGATGATCGGGGCGAAGCCGCGGAGCTCGGCGAGCGTCGCGGCGCGCGCCGCCTGCCAGGCCGGGAAGTCGGACAGGCCCGCATAGTGGATCTTGCCGGCGCGCACCAGGTCGTCGAAGCCGCGCACGATCTCCTCGACCGGGGTCAGGCCGTCCGCCATGTGCACCCAGTAGAGGTCGATGTGGTCGGTCTCGAGCCGCCGGAGGCTCGCTTCGAGCGAGGTGATCATGGCCTTCCGGCTGTTGCCGGTGACGGCGATGCCGGCGTTGGCGTCGACGCCCAGCGTGTATTTGGTGGCGACCACCAGCCGGTCGCGGTCGACCTTGATGAACTCGCCGAGCAGGCGCTCGGAATCGCCGTTCTGGTAGCCGTCGGCGCAGTCGAGGAAGTTGCCGCCGGCCTCGACGTAGCCGTCGAAGATCCGCCTTGCCTCGGCGGGCTCGGCGCCGTGTCCCCAGCCGGTCCCGAACGAGCCTGTGCCGAGCGCGAACTCGGACACCCGAAGACCGGTCCGCCGGCCGAACGTCGTGTAGCGCATCTCATCCTCCGATCGATGGCGGCGCGCTGCCGCTTTTTTCATGATCAACGTCATGATTGACATTCATGATCATTATCATGATAAATGTCAAGCGTCGGCCGCGCATCGGGCACGGTCGTCGGATGGAGGGAAGATCGATGACCAAGCCCACCGCCGTGGTCGTCGGCGTCGGAGCCGAGCGGGGCCTGGGCGCCGCCCTGTGCCGCCGGTTCGCGGCCGAGGGCCATCACGTGCTGGTCGCCGGTCGGACGCCGGCCAGGATCGAGCAGGTCGTGCGCACGATCGAGGCTGCAGGCGGCAGCGCGGAGGCCGTGGCGACCGACGCCACCGATGAGGATCAGGTGGTCCGGCTGTTCGATCGCGCGCTGGCGCCGGGCGAAGGTCTGGCGCCCGCGGACCTCGTGGTGTTCAACGCCGGCAACAACCGGCGGATCGACGTCCGGGCACTCGAGGCCGCGGAGTTCGAGGCGTTCTGGCGGGTCGGCTGCTTTGCCGGCTTCCTGGTCGGGCGCGAGGCGGCAAGGCGGCTGGTGCCGCTCGGGCGCGGCACGCTGATCTTCACCGGAGCGTCCGCGAGCCTGCGTGGCAAGCCGGGCTTTGCCCACTTCGCCGCGGCCAAGGCGGGCCTGCGCATGCTCGCCCAGAGCCTCGCGCGCGAGTTCGGCCCGCAGGGCCTGCACGTCGCCCATGTGGTCATCGATGGCGGCATCGACGGCGACCGGCTGCGCCGCGCGATCCCCGAGCGGGTCGCGGCGAGCGGCGAGGACGGCCTGCTCGGCATCGAGCCGATCGCGCTGACCTACTGGCAGATCCACGGCCAGCAGCGCTCGGCCTGGACGCACGAGGTCGATCTCAGGCCGTTCAAGGAGCCCTTCTGATGAACAGGGAAGAACGGACGTGAAGGTCACCCGGGAAAAAGCGGCCGAGCATCGGGCCGCGATCGTTACGGCCGCGGGCCGGCTGTTCCGCGAGCGCGGCTTCGAGGGCGTGGGGGTCGCCGAGATCACGCGCGCGGCCGGGCTGACCCATGGCGGCTTCTATGGCCACTTCGCGTCGAAGGACGCGCTCGCAGCCGAGGCCTGCGGCCAGACCCTGGCCGAGAGCCTGAAGCTGCTGGAAACGCGCTTCTCCGAGTTCGAGGGCGACTTCGGCCGCTATTTCGCGACCTATCTGTCCGAGCGCCACCGCGACGACCGCGAGCGCGGCTGCCCGATGGCGGCGCACGCGAGCGAGGTCGTGCGCCAGAGCGGGGCGGTGCAGGCCACGTTCAGCGCCGGCCTCGACCGGTTCATCGAAGCGCTGGCCGGGCACCTGCCGGCCGGCCACGAACCGGGCGAGCGCCGCCATCTGGCGGTCACGATCGTCGCGGCGCTGGTCGGGGGCCTGGCGCTCGCCCGCGCCACCGCCGCGAGCGCACCGGAGCTGTCCGCCGAGATCCTGGCGTCGGTCCGGACCCGCCTGACCGACCTCGCCGACCTCGCCGACCTCGCCGACCTCAAGGCGTAGGGACCAGGGAATTGCCACGGCCGGCTCAACGGATGCCTCCGGTCGCGCGCTGATGTCCGCGTGGCCGGCGAAGCCGGGGTGGTTCCGGCCGATCGGAACGACACCTACTGTAGGCCGACCTGCTCGTGACCTGCTCCCCGCCACCGCCTGCCGCGCGAGCAACCACCGTGGTGCTCCACGAGCGGACAGCATCGTGATAGGCTGGTGCATGGCCAGCGGCTGACCGCGCATGGCAATGATGGCGGAGCCGGCCGGGGAGCTTTGGACGCCTCATCAGGGAGCAAGCAAATGGCGCAAGGATTTACCGTGGCGAACTTCCGCCATGTCGCGGACGGCCTGCAGGAAGGTCAGTTCGACGTCGGCGAGCGCAGGCAAGCGAGCGGCTTGGGCGATCTCGATCCGATCTACCGGCAGTTGATGGACCGTCCGGTCACCATGATCCTCGGCCTGACCGGGCCCGACGGCCGGCCCAGCCTGACGCCGATGTGGTTCGACTACGAGGACGACAAGGTGCTGGTCAACACCGCCTCCCACCGGCCGAAATGCGAGTGGATTCGCAAGCACCCGCGGCTCACCGTCCTGCTGGTCAATCCCGACAACCCCTACCACTGGATGCAGATGAAGTGCACGGTGGAGAAGGAGATGCGGGAGTGGGAGGCCGGCGGCGACTACGTCACCAGGCAGCTCGACCGGATCTGGACGAAGTACACCGGCAATCCCGCGCCCTACGCCCTGCGCGACCCGGCGATCGACGAGAAACGGGTGCTGTTCATCTGCCGGATCGACCGCATCGCGACCTTCGGCAAGCCGTGAGGCCGCGTTGCGCTCAGGCGGCGATCGCCGGCGGCGCCGCAGCGAGGGTCCGGGCCCGGCGATCCCGCCAAAAGACTGGCGCCACCCCCGATGTGAGCGACCGCTCAACGAACACTTCAGGCTGTGATAGAGTTTCGATGGACAATTGGTGGTCCGTGGTGAGGCAAAGATGGCGGAGCCCGCCGAGAAGCGTTGGACGGTCGAGGAGTTCCTCGCCTGGGACGACGGCAGCGACCGCCGCTACGAGCTGGTGGACGGTCGCATCGTGGCAATGGCGCCGCCGAGCGAGGCGCATGCGGCGATCGTCATCAATCTCGGGGCAGAGCTCCGCAGCCGGCTCGAACCACCGTGCCGCGTTCTCGGCGAAGCCGGGGTCGGGCTCACTGACCGGGACGACACCTACTATCAGGCCGACCTCGCGGTGACCTGCTCGCCACCGGATCGAGCGCGCCACCACGTCCAGGACCCGGTTCTGATCGTCGAGGTGCTCTCGCCCTCGACCGAGGTGCACGACCGCGGCCGCAAGGTCGAAGCGTATTCGCGGCTGCCCTCGGTCCAGGAGATCCTCCTGGTCTCGAGCGAGGAGCGCCGCGTCCGCTCCTGGCGCCGCGACGGCCACCGCTGGATCGTCGAGGACCTGATCGGCGAGGCCGAGCTCCGCCTGGACACCGTCCCCGACCCGATCCCGCCCGCCACCATCTACGACCGCAGCGGACTCTGAAGCGTCCCCCTGCCGGCTGAAGCGGAGCTGACGGCTTTTCTCCGACGCCTTGCCACGAAAAGGGTGGGGCAGCTCATGGAGGCGCCATGCCCAGCCGGCGGATGGCCTGCCCACGTGGTCGCATCGTCACCGCCACCTCGATATGGCGGTCGAGGCGGTTGAGGATCTTTACAAGGCGATCGATCGTGAAGCGGTCTAGGGATGCCTTGCGGATCCGGGAGATGTCCGCTTCGGTCGCACCGGCCAGCTCCGCAGCGGTCGCACCGGAAAGTCCACGTTCTCTCAGGATACGGACGATCGCGGTCGCCAGATCCGCCTTCATCAGCTCGGTGTCTGCGTCCGGCAGGCCCGCGTCCCGAAACGGATTCTCACTGCCGCGCACAATCTCAAACTCTGCCTCACTCACCGCGGCTGCTCCTTGACACGTCGGATTCGATCCCGGATCAGATCGATGTCATGCTTCGGGGTCTTGATCCCGCTCCTCGACTTCTTCTGGAAGGCGTGCAGCACCCACACGTCTTCATCCATCTGCAAGGCGTATACTGTCCGATAGGCGTTGCCCCGGTGGCGGAGCGCGATCTCGAAAATGCCGGGACCAAGGCCCTTCATGGGCTTGGCGGTCTCCGCTTTCTCGCCACCAGCGGCCATACGCAGCGCGGCAATCATCTGCCTCTGCACGGGTTCGGGGAAGGTGCCGAAGTCCCTCAATGCGGCTTTCACCCACGTGACTCTACGTTGCATTTCCATCGCTTGTCAAATCTGACAACTGACGATCAGGCGTCGCGCCCACGCTCACGCCCCCAGGTAATAGCGTTTGATCATCGGGTTGTCCTGGAGGTCGGCGGTGGCGCCTTCGAACTCGATGCGGCCGTGGACCATGACGTAGGCGCGGTCGGCGATCTTGATCGCCTGGTTGAAGTTCTGCTCGGCCATCAGCACGGTCAGGCGCGTGCGCGCCTTCAGCTCCTGGATCTTGGCGATCACCCGGCTGACCAGGATCGGGGCGAGGCCGACCGAGGGCTCGTCGATCAGGAGCAGGCTCGGCGCCGACATCAGCGCGCGGCCGAGCGCCACCATCTGCTGCTCGCCGCCGCTCATCGAGCCCGCGGGCTGCCGGCGCCGCTCCTTGAGAATGGGAAAAACGCCGTAGACCAGCTCGAGGTTGGCGCCGAGCTGCCGGCGGGCCGCCTGCCGGTAGGCGCCGAGCGTCAGGTTCTCCTCGACCGAGAGTGCTGCGAACAGGCGCCGGCCCTCGGGCACCAGCGCGACGCCGAGGTCGACGATCGCTTCCGGCGTTTTTCCCGCCAGGTCGATGGCTTCGCCGTTGGCCTCGAGGTTGATGTTGCCCTGGGAGGGCGTGACCAGCCCGGTGATGCACTTCAAAAGCGTGCTCTTGCCGTTGCCGTTGGCGCCGAGCAGCACGACCGTCTGGCCGTCATCGACCCGGATCGAGACGTCGTGCAGCACGCGCACGGCACCATAGCCGGCATCGACGTGGCGGACGGTGAGGCTATGCGCCAAGGTAGGCCCTCTCGACCGCGGGATCGTTGACCACCTGGTCGGGCGTGCCGTCGGCGATCTTGTGGCCGGCATCGAGCACGACGATGCGCTCGGCAAAGCGCATGACCGCGCGCATGATGTGCTCGATCATGATCACCGCGACGCCCTGCGCGTTGAGCTTGAACAGCACGCTAAGGATGTCGTCGACCTCGGCGCTGGAGAGGCCGGCCATGACCTCGTCGGCGACCAGGAGGGCCGGCTTCGCGGCGAGCGCGCGGGCGAGCTCGAGCTTCCTCAGATCGACCTGGGTCAGGTCGGCGGGCCGCGCGTCCGCCCGGGCGGCCAACCCGACCACCTCCAGGATCGCGATCGCCTCGGCCCGGAGCGCCCGGCGAGCAGGCCGCGTCTCGGGCGCGAACTCGAGCGGCACGCAGAGGTTCTCGATCACCGACAGGCTGCGGAACGGGCGCGGGATCTGGAAGCTGCGCATCATGCCGAGCCGCACCCGCCGGTGCGCAGGCAGGCGCGTGATGTCCCGGCCCTTGAACATCACCCGGCCGCCGTCGCAGGGCAGGACCCCCGACATGCAGTTGATGAGCGTGGTCTTGCCCGAGCCGTTCGGGCCGATCAGGGCGAGACGCTCAGCCGTGCCCAGATCCAGGCTCACCGCCTCCAGCGCGGTGAAGCCGCCGAACCGCTTGGCAAGGTTCTGGACCTCGAGGATCGGCTCAGCCATGGGCGCGCCGCTTGCGCAGGCCATCCTGGATCAGGCCGACGATGCCCTGGGGCGCCACCATGATGAAGGCGACCAGCAGCACGCCGACGATCAGGACGTTGGCGGCCGAGGACACCGTGACCGTGACGATCTGCTGGACCGAGCCGAGCAGGAGCGCGCCGACCACCGGGCCGAACCAGGTCGCGGTGCCGCCGATCATCGGCATGGCAATCGCGTTGACCGCGATCGTGAGATCGAAGGCGGACGAGGGGTCGACGTAGGTCACGAAGAACGGGTAGGGCACGCCCGCCAGCGCCATCAGGGCGCCCATGATGGTGGTCGAGATCAGCTTCAGGCGCAGCGTCGGCACGCCGGTGCATTCGGCCGCGATCTCGTCGTCCCGGATCGCGGCCAGGCCCTGGCCGAGGCGCGAGAGCTTGAGGTGGCGCGCGATCGCGACCGACCCGAGGGTCAGGAGCAGCATCAGCGCGAACAGGAACTCGATGTAGTCGTCGAAGAACAGGACGGTGTCGGGGGTCAGGATGTAGGCGCCGCTGGCACCGCCGACGTAGGGCCAGTTGTTGGCGACCGTCTCGAGCACGATCGCCATGGCGAGCGTCGCGATCGCGAAGTAGACGCCGCGCAGGCGCAAGGTCAGGTAGCCCGCCCCGAGCCCGATCAGGCCGCCGATCAGGGCGGCCGCCAGCATCATGACGACGAGCGGCGGGTCGAACGCCTTGTTGAGCGCGACCGCGGTATAGACGCCGACGGCGAAGAAGCCGGCGCTGCCGAAGTTCACGTAGCCGGTGAAGCCGCCCAAAAGGTTCCAGGCGACCGCCATCACCGTCGCCTGCAGGATCGCGTAGCCGGCGAAGAACAAGAACTCGTTGGCGAGCAGCCGGGTCGCGAGCAGGCCGAGGCCGAAGATCAGGGCCGAGACCGACCAGAAGACCAGGCTGCGCATCAATATCGGCCGAAGATGCCTTGCGGCCGGACGGCGAGCGTGATCAGCAGGATGCCGAACGAGACGGCGGGCGCCCAGGAGGGCCCGTAGAAGGTCGCAACGAAGGTCTCGGCGACGCCCAGGATCAGCGCGGCGACCAGGGTGCCGCCGATGCTGCCCATGCCGCCGAGCACGACGATCGCGAACACCCGGCCGATGTAGAGCCGGTCGACCGAGGGCTCGACCGGGCCGATGACGATCAGCAGCGAGCCGGCGACCGCCGCGGTCGCGATCGAGAGGCCGAAGGCCAACTGCTTGACCCGGACCGGATCGGCGCCCATCAGGCGCAATGCCAGGCGGTCCTGGGCGACCGCGAGCACCGCCCGGCCGGCGAAGGTCCTGGCCAGGAACAGCTGCACGCCCGCGGTCATGGCGAGGGCGGTGACGAAGGGCACGAGCATGCGCAAGGGCAGGTCGACCGGCCCGAGCCGCCAGGTGCTGCCGATGTAGGGGGCCGCCACCAGCCGGTAGTCGACGCCATAGACCATGATCAGCGAGATCTCGATGATGAACATCAGGCCGAAGAAGAACACCAGACCGCTCAACGCCTCCTGCCCGGTTTTTTCGAAACTCACGTAGTAAACATAATAGACGACGGCGCCGACAACAAAGAAAAGTGGAGAAAAGAGCAGGCCGGTCAGAACCGGATCGAGGCCGAGCGCGCTGTTGATCATGTAGGTGACGTAGGAGCCGGCGATCACGAAGGCCGGATGGGCGATGTTGACGATGTCGAGCTGGCCGAAGCTGATCGACAGCCCCAAGGTCACGGCGGCGTAAAAGCCGCCGAGCAGCAGGCCCGAGACGATGGCGTTCAGGAACAGATCCACCAGGCTCGTCCCGGGCCGGCTCGGTCGCGTCGGCGCGTGTCAGGCTAACCTTTCTTCGCCTCGGTGTACGGGAACTTGAACTCGCCGGAGACCCATGCCTCCGGATAGAGGACGATGCGCCTGCCGGCGTGCTTGAACTGTTCGAGATCGGTGTTAGTGATGTTCTGGTACTGGACCATCAACGTCCGCGACTTCGCCCACTCGCCGTTCGATCCGAACTGGACCGGGCCGATCACGGTATTGAAGGTGGTCTTGTGGATGTAGTCGCCGAGCGCCTGCTGATCGAGGCTGCCGACCGCGGTGATCGCATCGCCCAGGACCTGCAGATAGCCGTAGGCGAACGGCGGCAGGTAGTAGCCGAGCGGGTCGACCCCCTGGCCTGCGGCACGCGTCTGGTACTTGGCCAGGAACTCCTGAATGCCCGGGAAGTTGAGGGTCGGCTCCGGCACCCAGAAGTCGTAGTTGACGATACCGTTCAGCAGCGGGCCGAGGCTGGTCATCAGACTGGCGTACTGCAGGCCGACCATGCCGCCGCCGAACATCTTGGTCTGCAGGTCGAGCTCGTGGGCCGCGCGCACCATGCCGGCGGAATCCGGTGGGTAGGACCCGACGTAGATGATGTCGGGGTTGGTCGCCTGAATGGCGCGCACGATCGGGCTGTAGTCGGTCGTGCTCGGGGGATAGGACTTGTCGTAGACGATCTGCAAGCCGGCGTCCTTGGCATTGACGCGCGCGCCGGCGACCGCGTTCTTGGCAAATTCGGCATCGGCGCCGACCAGGGCGATGGTCTGGAGCTGTTTGCCCTTGGCCAATTGGATGAAGCCGCGCGACCAGTCCTCCTTGGGCTCAGGCCCGGCTGGCATGATCTGGAAGTACTTGTCGTAGTTGAACTCGTCGTTGGCGGCCAGACCGAACAGGCTCATGAACACCATCTTCTTGCGCATGACGATCGGCATCGCCGGCGCGATCAGGTTGGTGCCATAGCCCGAGACGACCAGGTCGACGCCATCGACGTTCAAAAGCTTGGTATAGATCTTGGGCACGTTGGCGGGCTGGGTCTGATCGTCGTAGTAGACGAATTCGACCTGGCGGCCGAGGAGGCCACCCTGGGCGTTGATGTCGTCGCGCCAGATTTCCATGGCGATCAAGGCGGGCTTGCCGGCGCCGGCGAGGCCGCCGGTCAGCGCCATGGAAAAGCCGATCTTGATCGGCGCGTCGGCGGCGCGCGCGAGATTGAGCCAGAAGGGCGACGCCGCGGCCACCGCCCCGCCGGCCGCAGCCGTCTGGAGCACCCGCCGCCGGGTCGCGCGCAGCGGCTCATTCCTGAATGTCCTGGTCATGTTCTTACCTCCCGGTATCGCCGGTCCCTGAACCGGCCATCTCGAAGCTATGGGGTCGGAGCGCGCCGCTCGATTGCCCGGCATCCTCCGCCCCTGCCGGGCTCGCGGCCGTGTCGGACCTCAGCCGCGGAGTCCAGGTCACCTGGAGCGTCGGGTCAAGCCCGTTTCCGTTAAAACCTTTCGTCAACGATTGCCACCTAACCTCGACGCTCGATGGTCCATGCGATCCTGGGAGTCCGTCCGGGCCCACAAAAATCTGGCGGCGCAGAGTCCCACGGTCGCAGGGACCATCCGAAGAAAGAGTGAAGCGTTCAAAGGTTAACCATGGGTTTTAGCAGCTCGAAAGCCGCGGCCTTTCTCGTCAAGCGTGGGCCCGCCTCGGGGTCCGCCGGGTGTCGGCGGTAAACCTTGGAGTCCGAGCTCGTGCCGCCAATCCTGGAGGTCACTCCTCCGGGACGCCGAGGCGCAGGAGGCCGGTGCGCAGCAGGAGGTAGAGGATGAAGAGGAGACCAAAGACGGCGAGGTTGACCAGGGTGGCAAGCGCGAACAGCTCGGGCTTGATGCCGTGGCGCAGCGTGCCCCAGGCGACCGTCGGCAGGGTCGGGACGGCGCCCAAGTTGTAGAAGGAGACTTCGAAATTGTTGAAGCCGAGGATGAAGCTCACCAGGAAGGCGCCGAGCACCGCGGGCCAGATGTTGGGCAGCGTCACCTCGAAGAAGGTGCGCATGGGCCTGGCGCCGAACACCATCGCCGCCTCGTCGAGGCGCCAGTCGTAGCGGACCAGCTGGGCTAGGATCACCAGGAACGCGAACGCGAGGCCGTAGGTCGCATTCGCCAGGATCGCCGAGCCGAGGCTGCCGGGCAGGCCCAAAACGTTGCGGTTGAACATCAGCGTCGAGATGCCTATCAGCACCTGGGCGACGAACAGGGGTGCGATGTAGAAGCCGACCAGGAGGCCGCGGCGGCGAACCTGGTAGCGCAGGATGCCGATCGCGCCCGCGGTCGCGAGCAGCGCCGAGAGCACGCCGGTGCCGAGGCCGATCAGGAAGCTGTTGAAAAGGCCCTCGTGGAAGTCGCTCATGATCTGGAGACGCCCGTACCACTTCAGGGTCCAGACCGGTGGGAAGGGCCAGACAATGTTCGCCATCAGGGACAGGTAGCCGATGTAACAGATTGGGAAGTATAGAAAAAGATAGAGCACCCCGAGCAGAACCGCCTGCCCGGCGATGGCCGTCCGACCGCCGCGAGCGACCGCTGCCATGTCAGTCGGCGAGGCTGCCGGTGAAGCCGGCGCGGCGCAGGTTCACGGTCTTCCAGATCAGGAAGATCAGGATCAGCGAGACCAGGAACAGGACGACGCCCATGGCCGAGCCGAGCGCCCAGGTGCCGGTGGCGTCGAACTGGTGCTCGAGGATGTTGCCGTAGAGGGCGCCGTTCGGGCCGCCGAGGAAGCGGGGGTGACGGTCGCGGCGAGCGTCGGCACGACCACCAGCACGATGCCGATCGCGGTGCCCATCCAATTGAGCGGCCAGGTGATCGCCCAGAACGCCCGCCAGGGGTTCGCCCCGCACACTTTGGCGACTTCCAGGAGCTCGAAGTTGAAGTTGAGCAGCGACAGGTAAACCGCGACCAGCATGAACGGAATCCAGAGATAGATCAGGCCGAGGGCACTCGCGAGGTTGGTGTACATGAGCGCCTGGACCGGCTTCAGGCCGAAGGTCGTAAGCGCCATGTTGAGGAGGCCGATCGGGCCCAGGATCTGCTGCATGGCGGTGACCCGGAGGATGATCCCGGTCAGGAACGGGGCGGCGGTCAGCAGCACCAGCACCAGGCGGTAGCGGCCGCCGTGCCTGGCGATCAGATAGGCGCAGGGCCAGGCATAGATCAGGCAGACCAGCGAGACCGCGAACGCCATGACCACCGAGCGCAAAAGGAAGGTGAGGTAGGTCGCCTCGCCGAAGATCGTCCGGTAGTTGCCGAGGTTCCACTCCGGGATCATGACGTAGCTCGCGGTCCGCCAGAAGCTGAACACCACGATCGAGGCGAGCGGCAGGACCAGGAAGACGAGCACGAACAAAGCACCCGGCAGGGCCAGTGCCAACAGCCGCGTGCGCGGATCGAAGCGCAGACGGCCGGCCGGGCTCATCCGCCGTTGGCCGGAAAGATCGTGGTCGCCTCGGCGGTCCAGCCGATCGCGACCGCAGCGCCGCGCACGAGGCCGGGGGTCTCCGGCGGCGCGCTCACGGTCATCTCCTGGCCGCTGCCGAGATCGACCAGGCAGTCGAGATAGGGCCCCTTGAAGATCACGTCGCGCAGCGTGCCGGCGAGCTGGTTGGGAAGATCTTCGCCGAGCTCGCCGCCCTCGGCCACGATCCGGATGCGCTCGGGCTTGAGGAACAGATCGACCAGATCGCCGGCGCTGGCGCCGCTCACCCGGCGGCCGATCAGATCGAGGCCGCCCCAGTGCAGCCTGGCGAACTCAGGCTGCTGTCCGACGATCCGGGCACGCAGGCGGTTGGGGGCGCCGACGAACGCCGCGACGAAGCGGGTCGCCGGCCGGTGATAGATCTCGAGCTTGGGGCCGACCTGCTCGAGCCGGCCCTCGTGCATCACCGCGATGCGGTCCGAGAGCGTGAGCGCCTCCTCCTGGTTGTGGGTGACGTAGATGAACGGGATGCCGAGATCCTGCTGATAGCGGCGGACCTCGACCTCCATCTCGCGCCGGAGCTCGCGATCGAGGTTGGCGAGCGGCTCGTCGAGCAAAAGGAGCGACGGCCGCGCGACCAGGCCGCGGGCGAGCGCCACGCGCTGCTTCTGGCCGCCGGAGAGCTGATGCGGAAAGCGCTCCTCCAGGCCCTTGAGCCGGACCAGATCCAGGACCCAGTCGAGCTGCTCGGCCTGCTCGCCCCGGCTGCGTCCCTGCATGCGCAGGGGAAAGACGATGTTCTCGGCGACCGTCCGGTGCGGGAACAGGAGAAAATCCTGGAACACCATGCCGAGGTTGCGGGCGTAGGGCGGCAGCCGGGTGACCTCGCGGCCGTTGATCAGCACCCGGCCGGCATCCGGGACCTCGAGCCCGGCCAGGATGCGCAGCATGGTGGTCTTGCCCGAGCCCGACGGCCCGAGCAGAGCGAAGAACTCGGCCTGCTCGATCCTGAGATCGAGCGCGCGGACCGCCTCGACCCGGCCGAAGCGTTTGGCGATCGCGTGGGTCTCGAGGACCGGGCTCACGGCATGACGCCCAAGGCGCCCCCGCGCTCGAGCAGGTACCACTGTGCGGGCGTGCTGCCGAACGGAAACATGACATGCTCCCGGAACGCCCTGCGCTCGCAGAGGCGCTGGTACCAGGCGCCGATGTGGGGCAGGCCCGGACGCTCGACCTCGAGTGCCAGATAGCGGTGGATCATCGGGCCGAACGGGATGTCCGCCATGGTCAGGCGGTCGCCCAGGAGGTAGGGGCGTGCGGCCAGATGGTCCTCGAGGACCCGGAGCGCGCGGCCGACCGCCGCGGCCAGGCGCGCGATCCGCCCGGGTCTGCGGTGCGCGGGCTCAGTCCGGACGAGCGCCCAGAACAGGTCGATGTAGGGCGGATAGGGAGTGGTCTTGTGCCACTCCATCCATTGGTCGGCCGTGGTGTAGTCCGGTTCGCTTGCGGGCAGGAGGCTGCGCTTGCCGTAGCGCCGGCAAAGGTGGCGGACGATGGCGTTGGATTCCCACACGATCTGGCCGTGGTCGCTGATCGTCGGGATGCGGCCGTTGGGGTTCAGGGTCAGGTAGCCCGGCGTATCCAGGCCGCCGAAGGAGCCGCCGACGTCGTGCCGGACATGGGGCAGCGCCAGCTCGCCGATCGTCCACATCACCGGCAGGACGTTGCTGGCGTTGCGCCGTCCCCAGACCTCGAGCATCGGGGAGCCTCCCGGGCGGCGGCCGGCGGTCGGCCCGAGGCCGCCGCCGGCGATTGTCTGCTGGCCTCAGGCGGCTTCGACCTCGGACCAGATCCGCTCCCACTTCTCGGGCGAGGACGGCGCGTCGAACTGGTAGAGCCCCTCGATCGCCTGGGTCTGGTTCAGGAACAGGGTCTCGACGTAGCGGTCGGGCAGCATGTCGCGCACGTCCACGGTCGGCGCCCAGCCGATCTCCATGGCGACCGTCTTCATGCTGTCCCTGGCCAGGCGGAAGTCGATCCACTTCTGCGCCAATTCCAGCTTTTCGGCATCCTTGACGCCCGAGGTGATGTTCCAGGTGTCGACCCAGCCGAGCCCGCCCTCGGTCGGCTTGAGCACATGGCGCATATGCAGGTCGGTCTTGCCGTCGAGCTCGTCGAAGCGGATCCGCCGGTAGATCCCCGACCACTCGGGCGACGCCCAAACGACGCCCGCGCGCAACAGGCGCTCGAGCGTGTCCTCGTCGTTCCAGCGGGTCACCAGCAGGCCCTTCTGGGTGATCAGCAGCTCCTTGCAGCGCCCGAGCTCGGCGTCGGTCAGGACGTAGGGATTGAACGATTTGCCGTCCGGCCGCTCCTTGTCCATCGTGCCCATCTCGTGGGCGGCGAGGATGCCGGCGAGGGCTATGTTCTCCTCGAAGCGGGCGCTGGTCGAGAGGTGGCCGCCATATTTCTCGTTGAACAGGAGGCCCACGCTCTCCTGATCGGCCTTGTCGACCTGGTCGGTGTTGACCGTGAAGCCGTAGCCGCCCCAGCAGTTGGGCGCCGCGATCATCGCCGAGCCGTCCTCGGCCTGGAGCAGCATGTAGTTGGGCGGCCGGAACTCGGGGAACACGTGCTCCATGTTGGCGAGCTTGTCGTAGTCGACCGGCTGGGTCAGCCCCTGCTTGGCGTAGAGGCGCGGCCAGAAGCCGTCGGCCATGACCAGGTCGAAATCCTGGGTGCCGCCGGCGCGCAGCTTGTTGTAGGCCTCGGAGTTGCCGTCGAAGAAGCCGGCCGAGACCTTGCAGCCGTGCTCCTGCTCGAAGGCGGCGGTCAGCTCCTTGACGTTGTAGTGCTCCCAGCCGAGCCAGCGCAGCTCCAGCGTCGCGGCCTGGGCGTTGCGGATGAACGGAAAGCCGAGCGCGCCGGTCGCCGCCACGGCGGCACCCGCCTGCAGCAGCGAACGCCGCGAGATCGCCTGCATCTGCGGCTGGTTTTCTTCGGAGCTGTCGGAAATCGGCGGTGGGCTCCCCGTGCTGGCCATCGTTGGTCCCCTCTTCTTTGCTGGTTGGCACCCACTCTACCGACCTGCGCCGGGTCCGGGCAAGCCGGTTCGCCGCCGCGGGGCTAAGTCTTTAGCCGATGAGACCGGCCTGGCTACGGATCGCCGGCCTGACCGTCGCGGCCGCCCTTCCGGCGCAAGATCTGCTCGAGCGGTGGCTCGCGGTGGTCACGGCCTTCGCATCTCGACCACGGCCGATCGCTGGCCCGCCGCGGCCGGTGTCGCCCGCACCGCGACGGCCGGACGACGCTTGGCCGGCTCGAGACGGTGCGCACGTCGGCGATCGCCGACGGCTCGATGATGGCTAAGCGGCGGGGGCGCTCGGCGGGCGCGGCCTCGATCTGGGTGGCCGACGCCCGGACGGAAGGTCGAGCGGCCGGGTCTACGAGTGGCTGCAGGCCGCGACGGCGGCCAGCAATTCCTGCACGTGATCGCTGCTGGTGCCGGCGACCAGGACCAGCGCGACGCCGTCGGGCAGCGCGCGGATCAGCTTGTGCGCCGAGGCCTGCAAAGGAATCCGGTCCTTCATGCAGCAGCGAATCAGCGCCGCGGCCAGGGCGCTGCCGCCAATCCAAGTCTCGTTGCCGTCCTCGCCGGCCACCTGGACGGCGACATCCGGCTTGCTCCGTGTGGCGACCATGCGGACCGAATGATGCGCGAACAGCTCGCCCCGCTGGCGCTTGTGCAGGGTGATCGCGTTCGAGACCTCGTCGCGGGAAAAGAGGATGTGACGCACCTCTTGGGGCATTTCATGCCTCGACTATGGCGATGGTGAACCGACCACAGCCGCACAATGGCGGCGGTTTGGTGAACAGGGACCTAACGGCGGATGCCAGGCGTTATCATTCCGATCGGAATCGCCATCACGATCTGACCAAGGGGCGCAGCGTGACCCCCGAAGCGCGCATCCGCCTGCTGAACGATCGCGCGCCGGTCGCCGGCGCCTACGTGCTCTACTGGATGCAGCAGTCGCAGCGGGCGGCGGGCAACCCGGCGCTCGAACATGCGATCGGCGAGGCCAACCGGCTGGGCCTGCCGGTGGTGGCGGCCTTCGGCCTGATGGCCGCCTATCCCGACGCCAACCGGCGCCACTATGCCTTCATGCTCCAAGGCCTGCAGGAGGTCGAAAGCGCCCTTCGCGCGCGCGGCATCGGCTTCGTTATGCGGCGCGGCCGGCCCGACGAGGTGGCGCTGGGGCTGGCCGCTGATGCCGCGCTCGTGGTGTGCGATGCGGGCTACCTTCGCCATCAGAAGCGGTGGCGTGCGGCTCTCGCCAAGGCGGCGCCCTGCCGGGTCATCCAGGTCGAGGGCGACGTCGTCGTGCCCGTCGAGCTGGCATCGGCCAGGCAGGAGAGCGCGGCGCGCACGCTGCGGCCGAAGCTCCGCCGGCTCTGGGATGCCTGGCTGACCGAGCTTCCCGAGACGGCCGTCGATCAGCGGCGATGCGAGCTTTGCTCCGAGGTCGATCTCTCGAACCTCGGGGGCGTGCTCGACCGGCTCGGGCTGGACGACCGCGTCCCGCCGGTGCGCCGGTTCACCGGCGGGACCAGCGTCGCGCGCGGGCGCCTCGAAGCCTTTCTGGAGCACGGCCTCGAGGGCTACGCCACCGGCCGGCGCGCGCCCGCCGCCATGCACGGCTCGGGGCTCAGCCCCTACCTGCACTTCGGCCAGATCTCGCCGGTCGAGATCGCGCTGCGGGTGCGCAAGGCGTCCTCGGGCAGCGAGCAGGATCGCGCGGCCTACCTCGAGGAGTTGATCGTCAGGCGTGAGCTTGCCGTCAATTTCGTCCACTACAACGACGGCTACGATCGCTACGAATGCCTGCCCGCCTGGGCACGCGCCAGCCTGCGCGCCCATCAGGGCGACCGGCGCGCCCACGGCTACAGCCGCTCGCAGCTCGAGCGCGCAGCGACCCATGACCCCTATTGGAACGCGGCCATGCGCGAGATGGTCCACACCGGCTTCATGCACAACCATATGCGGATGTATTGGGCGAAGAAGATCCTCGAATGGACGAGGGCGCCCGAGGACGCCTACGCGACCGCGCTCGAGCTCAACAACCGGTACTTTCTGGACGGCCGCGATGCCAATTCCTACGCCAACGTCGGCTGGAGCTTCGGCCTGCACGATCGGCCCTGGCCGGAGCGGCCGGTGTTCGGCAAGGTCCGCTCCATGATGGCGAGCGGGCTCGAGCGCAAGTTCGACATGGCCGCCTATCTGGACGTGGTCGAACGGCTGGTGGCGGCGGAGCGGGACGGGGACCCGCGCGCCTGACCGACCCCTCAGCCCGCCGGATACCAGGCCGGCCGGCGCTTGGCCTGAAAGCTGTCGAGCCCTTCGGTCGCCTCGGGCGATGTGCGCTTGGCCGCCGCCTGAAAGGCGAGCGCCCGGACCTGCTGCTGCGAGAGCAGGAGGCCCGCCTGCTCCAGGAACAGGAGCTTGGAGTCGGCGACCGCCTCGGGCGCGCTTTGCAGCATGGCCTCGACGATCGGCGCCGCGGCGGCGTCCAGGCCGCCGTCGGGGCAGAGCGCGTGGACCAGGCCGATGCGCAGGGCTTCGCGCGCATCGAAGCGCTCGCCGGTGAGGCCGTAGCGGCGCGCCTGCCGGACCCCGATCGCCGCGCACAGCTGCGGCACGATCGGCGCCGGGATCACGCCCCAGCGCACCTCGGTCAGCGCGAAGGTCGCTCCTTCGCAGGCGATCGCGACATCGCAGCCCGCGACCAGACCGACCCCGCCGCCGTAGCAGGCGCCCTGGACCAGGGCGAGCGTCGGTTTCGGCACAGCGTTCAGCCGGTGCATGGCTTCGGTCGTGCGCCAGGAGAAGGCGGCGTTCTCGGCGGGGCCGGCGGCGGCGAGGGTGCGCAGCCAGTTGAGATCGGCGCCGGCCTGGAAATGTTTGCCACGGCCGCGCAGGACCAGGACCCGGACCTTGGGATCCCGGCCCAGCGCCTCGAGCGCAAGGCCGAGCTGATCGATCACCGCCGCGTCGTAGGCGTTGTGCACCTCGGGACGGTTGAGGGTGACGCTCGCGACCCCCCGGTCGTCGATCTCGGTCACCACCACGGTCTCGGCCATCGGCGTTGCTCCTTAGTGCTCGGGCTTGCCGGGCGAGGGCGCCCCGACGGTCGCCCGCAGCACCGCTCGCCCGCAGCACCGCTGGAAGGTGCCGGGCCAGGGCGGCGGCTGCCCGCCCCGGCGGCGACGCGACCGAGGCTGCCTTAACCCGGTCTAAACCTCGACTGGCTAGCTTCGGTCGATCCGGGACGCAACGGTCGCACATGCGCTTTAGCCGCTTTCATCTTCCGTCAGGCCAGCCGTTCGGCCGCCGCTCGGCCGACGACGACCCGGACCACGACCACCACCGTCCGCTGTCGGCGCCGGTGGCGCGGCCGGTCGTGCCGATCGCCGGGGCCCGCCCCGGCGCGCGCCCGGACCCCGCCGGTCCCACGGCACCCGCTGCCCCCAATCCGGCCGGCGGCGGGTCCGCGCCCGCGGGCGGCTGGCGGACCGTCGGCGGCGCCCCGGGGGGGCAAAGCCTGATCGAGCAGCTGGCGGCCGAGGCCGAGGCCGCCGAGGCCGCCGAGGCCGCGCCGGCCGCGCGCTGGGCCGACGGGACGGCGGCCTCCGATCCGGACCAGGCGTCGCCGCCCCAGTCCGCGCAAAGAACCCCGTTCGACGACGATCAGGACCAGGCGCCCGCCGACGACCTCGACGACATCGCGGTCACGATCGGCCGCGTCGTCTCGATCCGCGGCTCCGTGGTCTGGGGCGCCTTGTTCGACGACGACGACGGCACCGCCGGCCGGGCCGCGCGGATGGGCGCGCTGGTCTCGATGCGCGGGCCGGATTCGCGGGTGTTCGGGATCGTCAATGCGCTGGAGCGGGATGGCGGCGGCGGCCAGTCGTCGGAGCGGACGATCTTCGAGATCCAGGTGCTGGGCGAGATCTCGACCGCGTCGGTGGCCAGCCGGGCGGCCGGCTTCCAACGCGGCGTCTCCAGCTATCCGCCGCTGGACGCGCCGGTGACCACGGTCAGCCTGCGCGACCTGGCCGCGGTCTACGCACGGCCCCGGGTGTCGAACGTCCACATCGGCCGGCTCCGGCACAATCGCAAAGTCCCTGCGTTCGTCCTCACCGACAGCCTGCTCGGCAAGCACTTCGCGGTGCTCGGCACGACCGGCTCGGGCAAGTCCTGCGCGGTGACCGTGATCCTGCGCTCGATCCTGGACGAGCTGCCCAACGGCCACGTGGTCCTGCTCGACCCGCACAACGAGTATGCGAGCGCGTTCGCCGACCGCGCCGAGCTGCTCAATCCCTCCAACCTGCAGCTGCCCTACTGGCTGCTGAGCTTCGAGGAGATCGCCCACATCCTGATCGGCGGCGGCGGCCACGAGAGCAGCTTCACCCAGACCGGCATCCTCAAGGATGCGATCCTGCGCGCCAAGCAGGCGTTCGTCGGCGAGGGCGGCGGCGACGATCACATCACCATCGACACGCCAGCACCTTATCGCCTGTCCGACCTGATCTCGGCCCTGCGCGAAGGCATGGGCGCGCTCAACAAGGCCGACGGCTCGGCACCCTATCTGAGCCTGATCGCCCGCATCGAGAGCCTGCGCAACGACCGCCGCTACGCCTTCATGTTCGCGAGCCTGGCGGTGCGCGACAACATGCGCCAGATCCTGGCCCAGCTGCTGCGCATCCCGGTCGCCGGCAAGCCGATCACGATCATCGACATCTCGGGCGTGCCGTCTGAGATCGTCGACGTCGTGGTCTCGGTGCTGTTCCGGCTGGTGTTCGAGCTCGCGGTCTGGAGCGACCGGGGCGCCGGCCCGCCCGTGCTGCTGGTGTGCGAGGAAGCGCACCGCTACGTGCCCGAGGACAATACCGGCAACTTCGCGCCGACCAAGCGGGTGATCTCCCGGATCGCCAAGGAGGGCCGCAAGTACGGCGTCACCCTCTGTCTGGTCAGCCAGCGGCCGTCGGAGCTGTCGATGGGCAGCCTCGCGCAGTGCAACACGGTGTTCGCGCTGCGCCTGACCAACGAGCACGATCAGGCGTTCGTTGCGCGCGCTCTGCCCGAGAACGCCCGCTGGCTGGTCGACAGCCTGCCGTCCTTGAACACCCAGGAGGCGGTGGTGGTCGGCGATGGCGTGACCGTGCCCGTGCACATCCGCTTCAACGATCTCGACCGCGACCACCGGCCGTCGAGCTCCAACCCGTCGTTCGCCGAGTCCTGGCGGGACGAGACCGATCAGGCGTTCCTCGACCGGGCGATCAACCGCTGGCGTCTGCAGACCCGCTGAACGCGGGCGCGGGCGGCAGCAAGGAGACGATCATGATGGCGGTGGCGTTCCGCGGTGCGGCTCCGCAGCCCGGCACCGGCAGCAGCGGGTGAGCTGACCATGCAAGCATCGGGTGAGCTGACCATGCAGGACAGGCACGCGACCGCCGAGGAGGGCTCGCTCGCCGGCAAGGTGGTCCTGATCGCCGGCAGCTGTCAGGACGTGAGCGAGGCGACCGCCCGCCTGTTCGCCAAGCGGGGCGCTGAGGGTCTGCTGATCGGCGGCCGCTCCGCCGAGCGCGGCCAGGCGGTCGCCGCGATCGTCTCGGCGGCCGGCTGCCCGACGGAGTTCCTGCCGACCGACTTCGCCAAGCTCGAGGATTGCGCCGCCCTGATCGCCGAGGCCGACAAGGTGTTCGGCCGGATCGATGTGCTGATCTTCGCCGCCGGCATGGTCGCGCCGCGCGCCGGCGCCGAGCAGCTCGCCGAGCATTTCGATCACCTGGTCGCGATCAATCAGCGGGCGCCCTTCTTCCTGATGCTGGGCGCCGCCAAGCTCATGCAGCGCGACGAGCGACCTGGCACCATGGTGACCGTGCTCGGCATCCCGGGCGAGGGCGAGCCCCTGCCGGTCGCGGCCTACGAGGCGAGCCAGGGCGCGCTGGCGGCGATGACCAGGAGCTTTGCCACCGGCCTGGTCGACTACCAGATCCGGGTGCTCGGGCTCGATCTCGGCGGTTGCGACGCGCTGGCCGATGCGGCCGGGACCGGATCGGCGCTCGCGGAGCCCCTGGCGCGCCCGCCGGTCAGGCCCCAGGAGATCGCTGCTGCGCTCGCCCGGCTGGCGGCCGATTCCGACCATCCGCCGGCGGGCTCGATCGTCCAGGTCGATCGGCTGGCCGCGCCCGGCCCGGTCCCGATGGCGCCGCCGGCCGCCTGATCCGAAGCCCAGGCCCCGCTCCGGCGGCTGCGGCTGGCACCCGGCCCGGCCACCGGCCCGCCCCGTCAATCCGGTCTTTGCTCCTCGATGAGGTGCGCCTGTGGGGCTGGACAACCGGCCGGCCGCGCGCTCAGATGGCGGCTCGAGCGCGCGGGCCGCGATCGGTGCATGGGGGGAGGGCTTCGGGATGGCGACGTTGCTGCGCACCAGGGTGATCGAGGATGAGGCCAACCCGCCATCGGCGGCCGATCATGGGCCGGCCCCGGACGAAGGCGTCCCGGGCGCGCTGGCCGACACGCCTTACACCCGGCGGGCGCGGTATTTCGATTCCGGCAATGCGTTCGCGCTCAAATACCCGCCGGTGCCGAGCCACCAGTTCCTCACCGAGCGCGACTTGGCGTTCGACCCGGCGACCGGCACCGGTCTGATCGCGCTCGATCTGAGCGACCGGCTCGGCACGCCGTTCGAGGCGACCACGCCTTTGATGCTGACCCGCTACGCCCGGATCCGGGCCGGCGAGCGCCTGACCACCCGCTTCAAGGCGAGCGGCGAGCTGTACTACGTCTTCCAAGGCGAGGGCGAAACGCTCGCTGGCGCCGATCGTATCGCCTGGGGCGCTGGCGATGTGTTCTGCCTGCCGGGTGGCCGCGAGACGACCCACGTGGCGCGCTCCGCGGACTGCGTGCTGTGGGTGACGACCAACGAGCCCGAGCTTGCCTTCGAGCAGCTCGAGCCGCCGGCGGAGGGCAACCCCGTGACCCGCGCCGTCCACTACCCGGCCGCGGAGATCCGCCATCAGCTGGCGCGGGTCGCCAAGAAGCTCGAGGGCCGCAAGATCGCTGGCCTCGCGCTGGTGTTCTCGAGCGTCGACCAGGCGCATCTGCGCAACGTCCTGCCGACCCTGACGCTTGCCATCAACCAGCTGCCGCCCGGCGACTTCCAGCGCCCGCACACCCACAACTCGGCTGCCATCACGCTCAGCCTCCAGGGTCAAAACTGCTACTCGATGATCGACGGCCAGCGGGTCGACTGGCAGCAGCACGCGGTCATGGTGACGCCGCCGGGTGCTGTCCATTCGCACCACAACGACGGCGATGCCTGGATGAGCTGCCTGATCGTCCAGGACGGCGGCCTGCATTACCACTGCCGGACCATGGATTTCCGCTACGCTGACGGCTGACCCGCCGGTCTGGTCGCCTCGCCTCAACCGCCAGCGCACCGGGGCCCGAGCCATGACCGTCGAGCACGGTCCTGCCGTCGTCGAGCCCTTCAAGCCCGCTACCGTCCTGGCCGGGCTCGGGATCAGCCGGCCGCCCCGATCCTCCCGCAGCCGGCCCAGTCGCGGGAAGTCCGAGGGCTGGAGCGGAACCGCCATGGGCGTGCAGCTCGAGCGCCGCACGGCATCGACCCGCGCGGCCGCTCGTCCCGGCCGTAACCAAACGTTAACCTTCCGTGTCGCCTATTCCGCTGCGGCTGGTCCATGCGACCGTGGGACTCCGTGCCTTCGGCTTTCTCAGTCGCGACGGATTCCCAGGATCCCATGGACCACCGAGCGCGGGCAGGTTAGGGAACGATCGTTGACGATAGGTTAACCAGACGGCATCGGCTTGATCCGGGCATCCGGGCATCCGGGCATCCGGGCATCCGGGCATCCGGGCATCCGGGCATCCGGGCATCCGGGCATCCGGGCATCCGGGCATCCGGGCATCCGGGCATCCGGGCATCCGGGCATCCGGGCATCCGGGCATCGCTCGTTGCGAGGTCCCGAGCCCTGAGTTGGTGTCCGGGCAGGCCAGCGCCCTCGGGCTTGGACCAGGGCGGAGCGCGCGACGGGGAGGGAGGCTGACCATGGCCTATGCGCTGACCGACGATGGCGTCCGGCTGTACTACGAGGCCGCGGGCGAGGGCGTGCCGGTCGTGTTCGTGCACGAGTTCGCGGGCGATCATCGCAGCTGGGAAGCGCAGATGCGCTCCTTCAGCCGGCGCCACCTTTGCCTGACCTACGGCGCGCGCGGCTATCCGCCCTCGGACGTGCCGGCGGACGTTGCGAGCTACTCGCAGGCGCGCGCAGCGGCCGACATCGGCGCCGTGCTGGACGCAGCCGGCATCGAGCGGGCGCATGTCGTGGGCCTGTCGATGGGCGCGTTCGCGACCCTGCACTTCGGGCTCGATCATCCCGAGCGGGCGCTCTCGCTGGTGATCGCCGGCATCGGCTACGGCGCCGAGAAGGCGCGCGAGGCCGAGTTCCGAACCCAGGCCGAGGCCGCGGCCCGGGGCTTCGAGAGCCAGGGCAGCCGGGCGTTCGCCGAGGTCTATGGCGAGAGCGCTGCGCGCGTCCAGTTCCAGGCCAAGGACCCGCGCGGCTGGCGCGAGATGGTCGATCAGCTGGGCGAGCACGACGCGCGGGGTGCTGCCAACACCATGCGCGGCGTCCAGGCCCGACGGCCCTCGCTCTACGACCTCGAGGACCGCTTGCGTGCGCTGACCCTCCCGACCCTGATCGTCGCCGGCGACGAGGACGATCAGACCCTCCAGCCCGGGATTTTCCTCAAGCGCACGATCAGGGCCTCGGGCCTGCTGGTCCTGCCCAAGACCGGGCACACGATCAATCTCGAGGAGCCGGCGGCCTTCAACCGGGCGGTCGCCGAGTTCTTCGCCCAGGTCGACGCCGGCCGCTGGCGGCCGCGCGACCCCCGCGCCCGTGCCGATGAGATCTTGCGAACCCGCTGACGGTTGACAGGCCGGGGCGGGGCGCCAATAGCTGGCCCGCGGATCGGTCTCGCCGGCGGGCCGATCGCCGCGAGCCAGGTCCAGCCGGTGTCGAGGGATGGCATGAGCGAAGCTCGCCTGGCGCGCGGCCGCAACGTCGCGCCGGAGTTCCTGGCCGATCGCGCCCGCTTCGTGCGGCTCGAGACCCTGCGCCTGACCCGGATCGCGGGCGCCGGCCACTATTCCAGCACCTTCTCCGCGGCCGAGCTGTTCGCCGCCCTCTACTACGGGCATCTGCGCCTCAGGCCCGCCGAACCCGACTGGCCGGATCGCGACCGCTTCATCCTGAGCAAGGGCCACGCCGCGATCGGCCTCTATCCGGTGCTGGCCGACCTCGGCTTCTTCGACAAGGGGCTGCTCGACGACTACACCCGGCTCGGCAGCCCGTTCGGCGATCATCCGGACATGAAGAAGATCAAAGGCGTCGACTTCAGCTCGGGCTCGCTCGGCCACGGCCTCTCGGTCGGGCTCGGCATGGCGCTCGCCGGCCGCGTCCAAAAGCGGGATTTCCGGGTCTACTGCATGCTCGGCGACGGCGAGCTGCACGAGGGCCAGATCTGGGAGGCGGCCATGGCGGCCAGCCACTTCCGGCTCCAGGGCCTGGTCGGCATCGTCGATCGCAACCAGCTCTGCATCGACGGCTCGACCGAGGAGATCATGGCGGTCGAGCCGCTCGAGGACCGCTTCACGAGCTTCGGTTGGAGGGTGCAACGGATCGACGGCCACGATTTCGAGGCCATCCTGGAAGCCCTCGACGAGCTGCGGCCCGCGGGCGTCGGGCCGCCCCAGATGATCATCGCGGACACGGTCAAGGGCCGCGGCGTGCAGATGATGGAGGGCAACCTCAACTGGCACGTCGGCAACCTGGTCGGGCGCGACTACGATGCCGTGGTCGCCGAGCTGCAACGCGGTCTGGCACCCGCCGCAGCCGGGGATTGAGCGATGGCAACCGAAGACAATTCAGCGACCGTTGGGGCACCCGAGGCCGGCACGATCGGCCAGGATCAGAGCGACCTGTTCCGCGGCGTCAGCGGGCCCGCCGATCTCACCGAGAGCGAATCGGTCAAGGGCACGCCCGCATCCCGCCTGCCGGCCTTTGTCCTGGGTCAGGAGCTGGCCGACCTTGCCGACCGCGACCCGCGGATCGTGGTCCTGACCGCGGACCTCGCTTCGGCCAACCGGACCATCGAGTTCAAGAGCCGGCATCCGGACCGCTATTTCGACTTCGGCATCGCCGAGAAGAACATGATCACCGCGGCCGCCGGCATGGCCGCCTCGGGCCTCTTGCCCTATGCCGCGACCTTCGCCGCCTTCTCCGGCATCCTCGCGGCCGAGCAGATCCGGACCGATTGCGCCTATCCCGACCTGCCGGTGCGGATCGTCGGTACCCACTCGGGCATCTCGATGGGCTTCTACGGCACCAGCCACCACGCGACCGAGGATCTCGGCATGCTGCGCACGATCGCGGATCTGACCGTGGTCTGCGCGACCGACGCCAACCACCTGCGCGCGGTGCTCAGGGCATCGCAGGGGCATCCGCACGCGATCTACATCCGGCTCGGCCGTGGCCGCGATCCCGACGTCTATGCCGAGGTGCCGGAGGGGCTCGTGCTGGGCCGCGCGATCCGCCTGCGGGAGGGCCGCGATCTCACCATCATCGCGACCGGCGCCGAGGTCCATCCGGCGCTGGAAGCGGCAGCAGGCCTGGCCGAGCACGGCATCGCGACGCGGGTCGTCGACATGCACACGATCAAGCCGATCGATCGCGCCGAGATCGAGGCGGCGGCCGCCGAGACCGGGGCGATCCTGACCGTCGAGGAGCACAACGTGATCGGCGGCCTCGGCAGTGCTGTCGCCGAGATCCTGGTCGACTGCGCGCGGGTGCCGTTCGCCCGCCATGGGCTGCACGACGAGTTCGCCCTGATCGGCCCGCCGGCTGCCCTCTACGCCCACTACCGGCTGGATGGCCCCGGCATCGCCGGGATCGCGCGGGAGCTGCTCGAGCGGCGCGCCGCCTGAGAAATCCCCGATCGGAGCCGACTACGTCGGGGGGATCACCGCGGTGCACTCGATCTCGACCCGAGCGCGGTCCTCGATCAGCGCGCTGACCTCGACCGCGGTCATCGCCGGGAAGACCGGGCCGACCACCTCGCGATAGGCGCTGCCGAGCTCCTTCAGGCGGCGGAGATATTCCTTTCTGTCGGTGACGTACCAGGTCATGCGGACCAGGTGCTCGGGCTCACCGCCGGCGGCGCGCAGGAGGGTCACGACGTTGTCCAGCGCCTGGCGCGCCTGGTCGACGAAGTCGTCGCTGCGAAAGGTCTCGCTCGAGTCCCAGCCGATCTGGCCGGCGATGAACAGGAGGCGGCCCTCGGCGGCGACCGCATGGGCGTAGCCTTTGGGCCGCGGCCAGCCCTTCGGTTGCACGACCTCGGGCATCCGTCAGCGGCTCAAGCGGGCGCGGCGGCAGCCGCCTGCTGCCTCAGCACGAAGCGTTGCAGCTTGCCGGTTGCGGTCTTCGGCAGGCGCTCGCGGAAGGCGATCGCGCGCGGGTATTTGTAGGGTGCGATGGTCTGCTTGACGTGCGCCTGGAGCGCCTTGATCAGCGCCTCGTCCGCGGTGACCCCGGGCTTCGGCACCACGAACGCCATGACGATCTGGCCGCGCTCCTCGTCCGGCCTGCCGACCACGGCGCACTCGGCGACCGCGGGATGGCCGATCAGCGCGTTCTCGACCTCCGGCGCCGCGATGTTGTAGCCGGACGAGATGATCATGTCGTCGGCGCGCGCCTGGAACCAGAAGTAGCCATCCGGATCCATCACGAAACTGTCGCCGGTCAGGTTCCAGCCCCGCTCGACGTAGTCCCGTTGCCGCTCGTCGGCGAGATAGCGGCAGCCGGTCGGACCCTTGACCGCAAGGCGGCCGACCGTTCCGGGCGACAGCTCGTGGCCGCGTTGATCGACGATCCTCGCCTGATAGCCCGGCACCGGCCTGCCGGTGGCGCCGGGGCGGATGTCGGCGCCGGCGGCCGCGATGAAGATGTGCAAGAGCTCGGTCGAGCCGATGCCGTCGATCAGCTCGATCCCGAGTTTTTCCCTGACCAGCTCGAAGGTGGCCTTGGGCAGATGCTCGCCGGCCGAGACGCCCTTTTTGAGCGAGCCGAGGTCGTGCTGGCCGGCGAGCCCTGCGAGCGCCCGCCAGGCGGTCGGCGCGGTGAAGCAGATGGTCGGGCGGAAGGTCGCGATCGCCTCGGCGAGCTGCGCGGGTGCCGCCTGCTCCAGGAGCAGCGATGCCGCGCCCTCGCGCAGCGGAAAGAGCGCGAGGCCGCCGAGGCCGAAGGTGAAGGCGAGCGGTGGGCTGCCGCAGAAGAGATCGTCCGCGCTCGGCCGCAGCAGCTGGCGCGAGAAGCCATCGCAGATCGCAAGCAGGTCGCGATGGAAGTGCACCGTGCCCTTGGGTTCGCCGGTCGTGCCCGAGGTGAAGGCGATCAGGCAGATGTCATCGGCGGCGCTGTCGAACCCCGCGAAGGAGGGAGGCTTGGCGGCCATCCGGGCCTCGAGGCCATCGGCGTCATCGCCCTGCCAGAAGACGAGCTGGCGGAGGCAGGGTGTGGCGGCCCGGGCGCTCTCCAGTTCGTCCCTGAGGCGGAGATCGCAGAGCGCGTGGCTGATCTCGGCCTTGGCCAGGATCTTCTTGAGCTCGCTTGCGCGCAACAGCGGCATGGTGCCGACCGCGATCCCGCCCGCCTTGATCACCGCGAGATAGGCCGCGGCCATCATCGGCGTGTTGGCGGCGCGCAGCAGCACCCGATTGCCGGGCACGAGGTCCAGGTCCTCGACCAGGACCCGCGCCATCCGGTTCACGGTCTCGAACAGTTGGAGGTAGGTCCAGGAGCCCTGCGGGGTCACGAAGGCGACGCGCTCGCCCTTGCCGGTCTCGACCCACGTGTCGAGCAACGCGGCGACGCAGTTGAGGTGCTTCGGATAGCGGTAGGCGGGGTGCGACAGGTCGAGCTCCGGCCACTGGTCCGCGGGCGGCAGGCGGTCCCTGGCGAAACTGTCGACGAGGCCGCTTTGGCCGCCGGTCTCCGTTCGGATCTTTCCAGCCTCAGCCGCTGCTTGATTGGTTCTGGTTGATGCGGCTGGATGGTCGATCGTCGCCTCATGCAGGCCGATCATCTCTCCACCTCCAGCGCTGATGCCCGCTCTTGCGCGCGCGCTTCGCGCGCCGCGCGGGCGATGACGAGCTTTTGTACCTCGCTCGCACCCTCGTAGATGCGGAGCGCTCGGATCTCGCGGTAGAGTGCCTCGACTTTGCTGCCATGCCGGACGCCTTCGGCACCGTGCAGCTGGACCGCGCCGTCGATCACGTGCTGCGCCGCCTCGGTCGCGAACAGCTTCGCGATCGCGGCCTCGCGGGTGATCCGGGCGGCCCCCCGGTCCTTGGCCCAGGCGGCGCGGTAGACCAGCAGCGCGGCGGCGTCGATCGACGCGGCCATGTCGGCAAGGCGCGCCTGGGTCATCTGCAGGTCGGCGAGCGGCCGCTCCATGATCCGGCGCCGCTCGGCATGATCGAGCGCCTCGTCCAGCGCCCGGCGGGCAAAGCCCAGCGCCGCCGCGCCGACGGTTGCGCGAAACACATCCAGGGTCGCCATGGCGATCTTGAAGCCACCGCCGCCGGCGCCCAGCAGGTTGGCCGCGGGCACCCGGACACCTTCGAAGCGGAGCGTCGCGAGCGGATGCGGGGCGACTGCCTCGAGCCGCGCCGCGATGTCAAGTCCTGGCGTATCTGCGTCAACGATCAGCGCCGACAGGCCCCTGGCGCCGGGCGCCTCGCCGCTGCGGGCGAAGACCACATAGTGGTCGGCGATGCCGCCATTGGAGATCCAGGTCTTGGTGCCATCGAGGACGAAGACATCGCCGTCGCGACGCGCGCTGGCGCTGATCGCTGCGGCATCGGAGCCCGCCTCGGGCTCGGTCAGGGCGAAGCCGCAGATCGCCTTGCCGCCCGCGACCGGGGGCAGGTAGTGCCTCTTCTGGGCCTCGGTGCCGAACAGCGAGATCGGCCCGGAGCCCAGGCCCTGCATGGCGAAGGCGAAGTCGGCGAGACCCGCGCGATAGGCGAGCAGCTCGCGGGCCAGGCACAGGCTGCGCACGTCGAGCCGGGCGGCGCGCCCGCCGTGCGGGGCGATGACGCTGAGCCTGAGCAGGCCCGCTTCGCCCAGCGCTGCGACCAGCCGGCGACAGCTGCCGTCGACGTCCTGCTCCTCGATCAGGTCCCCGAGCGCCCGGTCGGCAAAGCGGTCGATCTCATCGGCCAGGGCGCGATGCGCAGGTTCGAAAAACGGCCAGTCGAGGAAGCTGCGATCGGCCATCAATTGCCCTCGAACACGGGCTTGCGCTTGGCGGCGAAGGCCTCGAAGGCGCGCCGGAAATCGGCCGTCGTCATGCAGATCGCCTGCGCTTCCGCTTCGGCTTCGAGGGCGGCATCGGGGCTCATGCTCCACTCCTGATGCAGCATGCGCTTGGTCATGGCATGGGCGAAGGTCGGGCCGGCGGCGAGCTCGGCGGCGAGTGCCTGGGCCTCGGCGAGCACGGCCTCGGGCGCGACCAGGCGGTTGAAGAAGCCCCAGCGCTCGCCCTCCTCGGCGGTCATGGCGCGGCCGGTATAGAGGAGCTCGGCCGCGCGCCCCTGGCCGATGATCCGGGGCAGCAGCGCGCAGGCGCCCATGTCGCAGCCGGCGAGCCCGACGCGGGCGAACAGGAACGCTGTCCGGGTCCTGGGCGTGCCGATCCGAAGGTCCGAAGCCATCGCCAGAGCGGCGCCGGCACCGGCGCAGATGCCGTCCACGGCGGCCACGATCGGCTGCGGGCAGGCGCGCATCGCGGCCACCACGGCGCCGGTCATGCGCGTGAACGCGAGCAGCTCCGGCATGGTGCTGTGGGTCAAGGGCTCGATGATCTCGAACACGTCGCCGCCCGAGCAGAAGTTGCCGCCGGCGCCGGTGATCACGACCGCCTTGACGTCCTCGGCATGGCGCAGCTCCTCGAACGTGCCCTGGAGCTCGGCGTAGCTCTCGAAGGTGAGCGGATTCTTGCGCTCCGGCCGGTCGAGGGTGATCGTTGCGACCTTGTCCTCGACCGCCCAGCGGAAGCTCGCCGGCCGATGTCCGGCCATCCGGGTCATGCCGCCGCCTCCCTGGTGCCGCGCGCGCTCGCGCGTCGTGCCGACTGCTTGAGCTGGCCGAGCAGGGCGAAGAGGTCGCGGCCGGCCTCGGGATCGAGCCCGCCCGTGAGTTCCCGAACCCACTGCTGATGCTCGGCGGCGATCGCCTCGAAGCGGGCGCGGCCTTCGGCGGTCAGGCGGACGAACTGAGTGCGCCGGTCGTGGGCGGCGCGCTCGCGCACGACCCACCCCTGGCGCTCGAGCCGGTCGGTGAGGCCGGTGACGTTGCCGCTGGTCACCATCAGGCGACGGCTGAGCTCGTTCATGGCGACGTCGGCATCGCCGCTCCGGTAGAGCTGGGCGAGGTAGTCGAACTGCGCGAGCGAGATCCCGAAGTGCCTGCGCAGGCGCGCGGCGATCTCGGCGGCGATCACGCTGGTGGTCGCGAACAGCCGGAGCCAGAGGCGAAGGGGACCCTTCTCGCCCACGGCCGAGCTCTCGAGGTCGATCCGGTCCATCACGTCACCTCGCCGCCGGCGACCACGATCGCCTGGCCGGTGACCCCGCGGGCGGCATCGGAGCAGAGCCAGAGCACGGCGTGCGCGACCTCAGCGGGCGCGATCAGCCGTCGTTGCGGGTTGGTCGCCGCGAGCCGCGCGCGTGCTTCGGCCGCCGACCGGCCGGTCGCGGCCTGAATTGTTGCGATCGATCGTTCCAGAAGATCGGTCTCGGTGAAGCCCGGGCAGACCGCGTTGACGGTGATGCGGGTTTTGGCGAGCTCGACCGCGAGCGACCGGGTCAGGCCGAGCAGGCCGTGCTTGGCCGCGGTGTAGGCGGTGACGTAGGCGTAGCCCTTGAGCGCCGCGGTGCTCGCGATGTTGACGATCCGCCCGGCCGCGGCCGCGTGCAGCTTCGGCAGGAGCCGCCGCGTCACCTCGAACGCGCCCGCGAGGTTGACCCGGAGCATGCGCTCGAGCAGGGCGGCATCGGTGCGCTCGAAGGGCGCGCTCTCGGCGGCGCCGGCGTTGTTGATCAGGATGTCGAGCGCGCCGACGCCCGCGAACGCAGCCTCCAGCGAAGCCGGGTCGGTCACGTCGGCGGTAAGCGCCTCGCCCGGGTGTCCGAGGCCAGCCAGGACCTCCAGGAGCGGCGCCGCCCGGCGGCCAAGGACGGCAACCTCGGCGCCGGCTCGATCGAGCGCCTTTGCGATCGCCGCGCCGATGCCGCTGCCGCCGCCCGTGACCAGGGCGCGCTTGCCGGCGAGCGGAGCGGTTGCTTCGGTCATGCTCAGATCGCCGTCTCGAGATCTTGCCGGCGGGCGCGGTTGCGGAGGTACTGCTCGCGGCCGGAGAGGTAGGGGAGCGGCCAGGTCTGGGCGTCGTGGCCGAGCTCGGCCGCGGCATGCAGGGTCCAGAAGGGGTCGGCCAGATGGGGTCTTGCCAGCGCACACAGGTCGGCGCGCCCGGCCGCGATGATCGAGTTGACGTGACCCGTCTCGAAGATATTGCCGACCGCCATGGTCGCGATCCCGACTTCGTTGCGGATCCGGTCCGAGAACGGGGTCTGGAACATCCGCCCGTAGACCGGCTTGGCATCGATCGTGGTCTGGCCGGCCGAGACGTCGATCAGATCGGCGCCCGCGTCCTTGAAGGCGCGCGCGACCTCGACGGCATCGGCGGGCATCAGGCCGTCGGGATGCCAGTCGGTCGCCGAGATCCGGACCGACATCGGCCGGGCGGCCGGCCAGACCGCACGCATCGCCTCGAACACTTCGAGCGGGAAGCGAAGCCGGTTGGCGAGCGGCCCGCCGTAGGCATCGGTGCGGCGGTTGGTGAGCGGGCTGATGAAGGCCGAGAGCAGGTAGCCGTGCGCGCAATGCAGCTCGAGCATGTCGAAGCCGCAGAGAAACGCGCGTTCGGTCGCAGCGACGAACTCGGCGGTGATCTCGTCCATGTCGGCGCGGGTCATGGCGTGGGGCACCTGGTTGGCAGCACTCCAGGGGACCGGCGACGGGCCGATCACCGGCCAGTTGCCGGCTTCGAGCGGCTGATCCATGCCCTCCCAGCCGAGCCGGGTCGAGCCTTTCGGGCCGCTGTGGCCGAGCTGCAGGCAGATCCTGGCCGGGCTTTCGCTGTGGACGAAGTCGACGATCCGCGTCCAGGCGGCCGTCTGCTCGTCGTTCCACAAGCCGGCGCAGCCGGGCGTGATGCGCCCGGCCGGCGAGACGCACGTCATCTCGGTGAAGATCAGGCCGGCACCACCCTGCGCGCGGGCGCCGAGATGGACCAGATGGAAGTCGCCGGGCACGCCGTCCACAGCACTGTACATCGCCATCGGCGAGACCACGACCCGGTTCCGAAGTGTCATGTCGCGCAGGCGAAAGGGCGTGAACATGGGTGGGATAGCCTGGCCGGGCAGCTCGCCACCCGCGCGCCCGGCGAACCAGCGCTCGAAGCCTTCGAGCCAGGCGCGATCGCGCATGCGCAGGTTCTCGTGGCTGACCCGCTGGCTGCGGGTGAGCAGGCTGTAGGCGAACTGCTCCGGCGGCAGCTTCGTGTAGCGCTCGACGTGCTCGAACCACTCGGTCGAGTTGCGCGCCGCCGACTGCAGCTTCAGGACCTCGACCTTGCGCTCGGCCTCGTAGGCCGCGAGCCGGGCAGCGAGCGGGCGCTTGCCCGCCTCGCCGAGCTCGCGGGCGAGCGCGATCGCATCCTCGAGCGCCAGCTTGGTGCCCGAGCCGATCGAGAAATGCGCGCTATGGGCGGCATCGCCCATCAGGACGAGGTTGTCCTTGACCCAGGTCCGGTTGGCGATGCGGGGAAAATTGACCCAGATCGAGCCGTTGCCGGGCGCCGGCGCGTTGGCGCGCAGCGGGTGGCCGTCGAGGATGCGGGCGAACAGCCGCTCGCAGAAGCCGATGCTCTCGTCCGGGGACATGCGATCGAGGCCGGCGCTCCGCCAGACCGCCTCGGGAGTCTCGACGATGAAGGTCGAGGCGGCCTCACCGAAGCGGTAGGCGTGGGCCTGGAACCAGCCCCATTCGGTCTCTTCGAACGCGAAGGTGAAGGCCGCGAATGGGCGGGTCGTGCCGAGCCAGACGTAGCGGCAGTCGCGGCGCTCGATCTCGGGCCGGAAATGCGCCGCGTAGCGGCTGCGCACCCGGCTGTTGATGCCGTCGGCGGCGACGATCAGGTCGGCGTCGGAAAAGGCTGCGGGCGTCTCGACCTCGGTCTCGAACACGAGGTGGACGCCCAGACCTCGGGCGCGCCGCTGCAGGATGCTCAGGAGCTGCCGGCGCGCGATGCCGGCAAAGCCGTGGCCGGACGAGGTGATGACGCGGCCCCCGATGTGGACGTCGATGTCGTCCCAGTGCGCGAGCGAACGGGCGATCTCGGCCTGGGTCTCCGCGTCGGCGCCGGCGAGATTGAGAAGGGTCTGATCGGAGAACACCACGCCCCAGCCGAAGGTATCCCCGGGGCGGTTGCGCTCGAACACGGTGATGTCGTGGTGTCGGTCCTGCTGCTGCATCAGGATCGAGAAACAGAGGCCGGCGGGCCCGCCGCCGATCACGACGATCCGCATCAGCGGCTCCGGCCGAAGCGCGCCCGGCGACCCACCTCGCGAAACTGCGGGGCGGGGCAGGGGTGGCGTCCCGCAACCTTATGTTGCATTGGTCAGCCTCGTGCTCAACTCCGGAAATGATTTAGGTCTAAAATGTTGAGCCATCAAGATCCGATCCCGGCTTTTTTTGGCGCCAGGAGCTCGGATCGCCCCGCGGCGCCGGTCGAGCTGGACCGTGGACGCGGTCGGTCGGCGGTGAACAATGCTGGACAACCGAGCGTGATTGTCCCGGGCGGCGAGAGCGTGCTTTACTGGCCACCAGATCCGCGCGCGTGGCAAAGCCGATGGGAGGCGGACGCGGATCGTCAACCAGGATCGGGAGGAGCGGGCCAGTGATTCCCGGCAACTTCGACTATCACCGTCCGGCGACGCTGGATGAGGCGGTCGTGCTGCTCGCCGAGCTCGGCGAGGACGCGCGGCCGCTCGCCGGCGGCCACAGCCTCGTGCCGATGATGAAACTGCGCCTCGCGCAGCCCTCGCATCTGGTCGATCTCGCCGGCATTGCGGCGCTCAAGGGCATCCGCGCCGAGGGTGGCGAGATCGTGATCGGCGCGATGACCACCCAGCGCGAGATCATCGCGTCGGTGCTGCTGGCGGATCAGCTGCCGATCCTGCGCGAGACCGCGCTGCAGATCGCCGACCCGCAGGTCCGCTATGTCGGCACGCTGGGCGGCAACTGCGCCGGCGGCGATCCGGGCAACGACATGCCGGCGGTCATGCAGTGCCTGGGCGCCACCTTTGTGCTCGACGGGCCGAACGGCACGCGCCGGATCGCCGCGCGCGACTTTTACGAGGGCGCGTTCACGACCGTGCTCGGGGCGGGCGAGATCCTGAGCGCGGTGCGGCTGCCGGTGCCGGCGCGAGGGCACGGCTACGCCTACGCCAAGATGAAGCGCAAGGTCGGCGACTACGCGACCGCGGCGACGGCGGTGGTCCTGACCATGGAGGGCGGACGCTGCACGACCGCCAGCATCGCGCTGACCAACCTTGCCGCGACCCCGCTGCATGCCGCGAATGCCGCCAGCGCGCTGGTCGGAACCGCGGTCGACGGGCCGGCGATCGGCGCCGCGGTCGCGGCCGCGGTCGCGATCACCGATCCGGCCTCGGACCTGCGTGGTCCCGCGGATTTCCGCAAGCATGTGGCGGGCGTCATGACCCGGCGGGCGCTCGAGACCGCCCGCGCCCGCGCCACCGGAGGTGCGTGATGGCCAAGCACCAGATCAAGCTCACGGTCAACGGCCGGACGGTCGAGGCGCTGGTCGAGACGCGGCTCCTGCTGATCCACTTCCTGCGCGAGGCGCTGAACCTGACCGGCGCGCACATCGGCTGCGAGACCACCCATTGCGGCGCCTGCACGGTCGATTTCGACGGCCGCTCGGTCAAGAGCTGCACGTTGTTTGCGGTCCAGGCCGATGGCGCCGAGATCAGGACCGTCGAGGGCATGGCCACGGCCGATGGCCTGCACCCGCTCCAGGAAGGCTTCATGCAGGCCCACGGGCTCCAGTGCGGGTTCTGCACGCCCGGCATGATCATGCGCAGCTACAGGCTGTTGCAGGAAAATCCTGACCCGACGGATGAAGAAATCCGGATGGGGCTTTCGGGCAATCTCTGCCGCTGCACCGGCTATCAGAACATCGTCAAGGCGGTCCGCTATGCCGCCGACAAGCTTGCCAGCCAGGCCAAGGAGGCCGCCGACTGATGGCTACCGATCCCGCGACCCTGACCCAGGAGCAGCGCGAGGCGACGCTGGGGGGCATCGGCAGCGCGCGCAAGCGCAAGGAGGATGTGCGCTTCATCCAGGGCAAGGGCAATTATGTCGACGATCTGAAGCTGCCGGGCATGCTGTTCGGCGACTTCGTGCGCTCGCAGTACGGTCACGCCCGGATCAAGTCGGTCGATGTGAGCAAGGCCAAGGCGCTGCCGGGCGTCGTGGCGATCCTGCTCGCGGACGACCTGAAGCCGCTCAACCTCCACTACATGCCGACGCTGGCCGGCGACGTGCAGGCCGTGCTCGCCGACACCAAGGTCCTGTTCCAAAACCAGGAAATCGCGTTCGTGGTCGCCGAGGACCGCTACATCGCGGCCGATGCGGTCGAGCTGATCGAGGTCGACTACGAGGAGCTGCCGGCGCTGGTCGACCCGTTCCAGGCGCTGGCGCCGGATGCGCCGGTGCTACGCGAGGACCTCGAGGGCAAGACCGCGGGCGCGCACGGCGCGCGCAAGCACCACAACCATATCTTCACCTGGGAAGTGGGCGATGCGGCCGCGACCGAGCGCGCCTTTGCCGCCGCCGAGGTCACGGTCAAGGAGCTGATCTCCTACCAGCGCGTCCATCCCTGTCCGCTCGAGACCTGCGGCTGCGTCGCCTCGATGGACAAGATCCGGGGCGCGCTCACGGTTTATGGGACCTTCCAGGCGCCGCACGTGGTGCGCACGGTCGGCTCGATCCTCTCCGGCATCCCGGAAGCGAAGATCCACGTGATCGCGCCCGACATCGGCGGCGGCTTCGGCAACAAGGTCGGCGTCTATCCGGGCTACGTCTGCGCAATCGTCGCCTCGATCGTCCTGGGCGTGCCGGTCAAGTGGGTCGAGGACCGGATCGAGAATTTGTCGGCGACCGCCTTTGCCCGCGACTACCACATGACCGGCGAGCTGGCAGCGACCAAGGACGGCCGGATCACCGGCCTGCGCTGCCATGTGCTGGCCGACCACGGCGCGTTCGATGCCTGCGCCGACCCGACCAAATACCCCGCCGGTTTTTTCTCGATCGTGACCGGGTCCTATGACATCCCGGCGGCGCAAGTCACGGTCGACGGCGTCTACACCAACAAGGCGCCGGGCGGGGTCGCCTACCGCTGCTCGTTCCGGGTGACCGAGGCGTCCTATCTGATCGAGCGCATGGTCGACGTGCTGGCGCACAAGCTCCAGATCGACCCGGCGGAAGTGCGCCTCAAGAACTTCATCAAGGCCGAGCAGTTTCCGTACCAGTCGGCGCTTGGGTGGGAATACGACTCCGGCGACTACGTGACCGCCATGCGTAAGGCCATGGCTGCGGTGGACTACGCGGGCCTGCGCCGCGAGCAGTCGGAAAAACGGGCCAAGGGCGAGCTGATGGGGATCGGCGTCAGCTTCTTCACCGAGATCGTCGGCGCCGGGCCGACCCGCAACTGCGACATCCTCGGCGTCGGCATGTTCGACAGCTGCGAGATCCGGGTCCATCCGACCGGCAGCGCCATCGCGCGCCTTGGCACCAAGAGCCAGGGCCAGGGCCACGAGACCACCTATGCCCAGATCCTCGCGACCGAGATCGGGATTCCCTCGGAGCTGATCGAGATCGAGGAGGGCAACACCGATACCGCCCCCTATGGGCTCGGCACCTATGGCTCGCGCTCGACTCCCGTCGCCGGCGCGGCGGCCGCGCGCGTCGGGCGGAAAATCCGGGCTAAGGCGCAGAAAATCGCCGCCCATGTGCTCGAGGTCGCCGAGGACGACCTGGTCTGGGACATCGACCGCTTCCAGGTCAAGGGCCTGCCCGAGAAGGTCCTGACCATGAAGGAGATCGCCTGGGCCGCCTATCACGGCGTGCCCGAAGGCATGGAGCCGGGGCTCGAGGCGGTCGACTACTACGATCCGCCGAACATGACCTATCCGTTCGGGGCCTACATCTGCGTCGTCGACCTCGACAAGGAGACCGGCGAAGCCAAGGTCCGGCGCTTCTATGCGCTCGACGACTGCGGCACGCGGATCAACCCGATGGTGATCGAGGGGCAGGTCCACGGCGGCCTGACCGAAGCGTTCGGGATCGCCATGGGCCAGGAGATCGCCTATGACCATCTCGGCAACGTCCAGGGCGCCACGTTCCTCGACTACTTCCTGCCGACCGCGGTCGAGACGCCGGTCTGGGAGACCGACTTCACGGTCACGCCCTCGCCGCATCATCCGATCGGCGCCAAGGGCGTCGGCGAAAGCCCGAACGTCGGCGGCGTTTCCGCCTTTTCGAACGCGATCGTGGACGCCTTCGCCCACCTCGGCGTCGCCCACATGCCGATGCCGCACACCGCGGCCAAGATCTGGCGCCAATGCCACGAGTTGGGGCTCACGGGCCAACCGATCGCGGCGGAATGAGGCTGCGGGCAGCGGGATCGAGGGGATCGGCGCCCACGGACGCCATCGGCGGCGCCTTGACGGACCGCTGACGGCTACTGCGCCGGATGCGCCGGCGGCACCGGATGCCACGGGCCAGGGACTGACGCGGCGGCGGTCCCGAGGCCAGCATCACGGGCGCGGCGCGGCCGAGCGACCCACGACTCGAGGCGTCGTGATTCCGGGACCTCGCTGTCGCCTGGCCCGTAGACGCCGCGAGACATGCCTTCAGGCATCAGGGTCCTGCGCGACGCCGTGTGGCCGTCGGCGCCATGAGTTAGTTGCGTTAACCGTCTGTTAACTCTGGGGCGGTAAGCCTTTCTTCGGGTGGTCCATGCGACCGTGGGACTCCGCCGCCGCTGCGCGGCCAGCTGTTGTTGCCGAGGAGGTTGTTCAGTCTGCTGGCAGGGGTAAGGGCGTGGATCCCGGCGTGGGGTCGGTGGTGATTGTCCCCGTGCAGCCAGGCCGGCAGGTCGGTGGCGCGGGCGGCGGAGCTTGCGTAAGGCACCGCAGCCAGCTGGAAGCGGTGCGTTCCGAGACCCCGGCCTAGATGTCGCTACCACGAACGTTGTTTAGGGTGAGCCGGGTTCTGCGGCATCGCCTCTTGCCAGCGAGTATGCCGGGCGGGCGCGGCCAGTCAAGGCTGCAACGGCGGAGCCGGCAGCTACGCTGGCCTTGACCGGTCGCGACCCGACCCGGCGTTCCGGCAGAAGGCCATACCGCTCGCCGCCCGCTGCGGCCGCAAGAAGGCGAAGGTGGCCCTGGCAAGACGGCTTGCCGTGCTCCTGCATCGTCTGTGGTGCGACCAGGTGACGTTCCGCGCGGACATCGGGCAGACGGCAGCGGCCTGACCGCCCCGCTGCCCTGAGGTCCCAGCCGGGACGATGGCGCGAGCGAGTTCGAGCTTTGAAGTGGACGCGCCGAGCTGCGATGCCGTGAACAACATGGAACCGCTCAACCCATCTGACGCCATGATGATGCCAGCTGCCATGCCGAGCTCGGAGAGAACCTTGATCCTGGCGAAGGCAAGCAGGTTGAGCTTGCGCCGCACCGCGCGATTAGAGAACGTTCAGAGCAACGACAGCTAGACCGCCGCGTTGACCACGCGCCGGCCGGCAGCGCGCGCGCTGACCCAGCAGGCGTCGACCATGGACCGTCATGCGCGCAGTCTGGTGAAGGTTCATCCGAGGCTTCCGGGCCAGCTGTTCAGGTCCCACAACCCCAGCTCCAACCCCATGCCTCGGAGAAGAACCTCCTTGGCAGCCACGCCTAGAGCTGGGGCCGGAGCGCGTTGGCGCGGGTCTCGAGCTGCTCGGCCTCGTCGTACTTGCGCAGCTCGCGCAGGACCTCGGCGAGGTTGCGGATGGTGGTCACCAGATCCGCGTTGTCGGGGCCGAGCGCCTTCTCTTCGATCGTCAGCGCCCGGCGCAGCAGGGGCTCGGCCTTGATGTAGACGCCGCGATCGTATTGCAGCAGCGCGAGGTTATTCAGGCCGAGCGCCAGGCTCGGGTTGTCGGGGCCGAGCGCCTTCTCGTCGATCGACAGCGCCCGGGTGTAGAGCGGCTCGGCCTCGTCGAAGCGGCGCTGGGTGCGGTAGAGCTCGGCCAGGTTGTTGAGGGTCAGCGCCAGCTCCGGGTGGTCGGGCCCGAGTGCTGCCTCCTTGATCGCGATGCTGCGCTTGTAGAGGTCCTCGGCGGTCGGATAGTCGCCCTTGGCGAAGAACGCGACCGCGAGATTGTTCAAGCTCTGCGCGGTCTCCGGATGGTTGGGGCCGAGGCTCTTCTCGCGGATCGCGAGCGCCCGGCGGTGCAGCTTGATCGCGTCGTCGATCCGGCCCTGGATCCGGTCCAGCTCGGCGAGGTTGGAGATCGTGGTCGCGAGCGAGGGATGGTCGGGGCCGAGCGCCTTCTCCTCGACCTTGAGGGCCTGCTCGTAGAGCGGCGCCGCCTCGTCGTAGCGACCCTCGGAATAGTAGAGCGTGGCCAGGTTCTGGCGGGTCTCCGCGGTCGTCAGATGATCGGCGCCGTAGGAGGCGGTGCGGATGTCGAGCGCCCGCTTGTAGAGGGGCTCGGCCTCCTGGTAGCGGCCTTCGTTGGCGTACAGCACGCCGAGGTTGTTGAGCGTCTGGGCGACCTCGGGATGATTGGGGCCGAACACCTTCTCGCGGATCGCGAGCGCGCGCTTGTGCAGCGGCTCGGCCTCGTCGTAGCGCCCCAGCACCCGATAGAGCTCGGCCAGATTGTTGCAGCTCTGGGCGACGTCGGGATGATTGGGGCCAAGCGCCTTCTCGCGCATCTCGAGCGACTCGCGGTAGTGCGGCTCGGCCGCCAGATAGCGGCCCTGGGCGTGCAGGATGTAGGCCAGGTTGTTGACGCTGGTCGCCCGGCGCGGGTCGGTCTCGGTGTACTGGTCGCTGAGCCGCAGCGCGTCGCGGAACAGGCCTTCGGCGTCCCGCAGCCGGCCTTCGTCGGCGGCGCGCAGGCCGGCCTTGCTGACCTCGTACCATTCGTCGTTCTGCGCCCAGGCCGGCGCCGACGCGACCGTGAGCAGGACCACGAGCAGGCCAGCGGCCAGGCGACGAGCTGTCATCGCCATGCTCCCTCCGATCTCGGTTACTGTTAGGTAACCATGAAACCCGCTGTGAACCTATGCACAATTTGGTTAACAGCTCGTGCAGATTGCGCGCCTGACGGGACCGAATGCGCACCGGCGGTGGTGCCGCCCTGGCGGCTGCGGTCCAGGCTGCGAGCAACACTCGAGCGCGGGGGGCGAAGGGCGAGATGGAACGCTTCAAGGACAAGGTGGCGCTGATCACGGGCGCCGGCAGCGGCATCGGCCTCGCGACCGCGCGCAGGCTCGATGCCGAAGGGGCGAGCGTGATCGCCGCCATCGTCGATGACAGCCAGCGCGCCGCGGTCGCTGGGTTCGAGCCGGTGATCCTGGACGTGCGCGCGGCCGCCGACTGGGAGCGGGTGGTCGGCGCGATCGAGGCCGGCCACGGCGGGCTGGACGTGCTGGTCAACTGCGCCGGCATCCACCGTCCGGGCGGCGCTCTGGAGACCACGCAGGCAGTCTGGGACGAGGTCATGGCGGTCAATCTCTGGGGCAGCTTCCAGGGCTGCCGGGCGGCGATCCCGGCCATGCGCCGCCGGGGTGGCGGGGCGATCGTCAACCTCGCCTCGATCGCCGCGATCACCGGCGTGCCGGGTGCGCTCGCCTACGCGACCTCGAAGGGCGGCGTCCTGACCATGACCATGGCGCTCGCGATCGAGCTCGCGGGCGAGCGCATCCGGGTGAATTGCGTCTGCCCGGGCAGCACCGAGACGCCGATGATCGAGCAGATCCTGGGCCGGGCCGCCGACCCGGCGGCGCTGCGGGTGGCGCTTGCGGCGCGCCATCCGATCGGCCGCCTGGCGACCGCCGGGGAGGTCGCGGCGACGATCGCCTTTCTGGCGAGCGACGATGCGTCTTTCATGACCGGGCTCGCGATCCCGGTCGACGGCGGCCGCAGCATCCGCTGAGCTGCCGGCCCGGCATGAGCCGTGAGCTACTGAGGGTTGCCCGCAGGCGACGCCAGCAGATCCTCGGGGAGGTCGTCGAACGAGGCGTAGTTGAGGCGGTAGAGCCGCGCGTAGAGGCCGCGCGCGCGCATCAGCTCGGCGTGGGAGCCGGTCTCGACCACCCGGCCGTCCTGGAGCACGATGATCCGGTCGGCGTTGCGCACGGTCGCGAGACGATGCGCGATCACGAGGCCGGTGCGGCCGTGGAGCAGGCGCGCGAGCGCCGCCTGGATCAGGCGCTCGGTGTAGCTGTCGACGGAGGCTGTGGCCTCGTCCAGGACCAGGATGCGGGCGTCGGCGACCAGGGCGCGGGCGAAGCTGATCAGCTGGCGCTGGCCGAGCGACAGGTTGCCGCCGCGCTGCTCGAGCGGCGTCTCGTAGCCCTGCGGCAGGCGCAGGATGAAGTCGTGGGCCCCGACCGCCCGGGCCGCCTCGATCACCTGGTCGCGGGTCGCGTCGGTGCGGGCGTAGCGGATGTTCTCGAGCACCGTGCCGGTGAACAGGAAGGGTTCCTGCAGGACCATGGCGATGTGGCGCCCGAGGGCGGCCTGGGCGAGATCGCGCACGTCGTGGCCGCCGACCAGGATCTGGCCGCTCCAGACGTCGTAGAAGCGATGCAGGAGCGCCATGGTGCTGGTCTTGCCGGAGCCGGTCGGGCCGACCAGGGCGACCGTCTCCCCGGGTGCCACCCGGAAGCTCACGTCGCGCAGGACGGGCATGCCGGGGACGTAGCCGAAGGTCACGTCCTTGGAACTCGACCGCGCCGTCGATGGTCTCGAGGCGATCGAGCGCGCCCGGCCGGTCCTGGACCTCGATCGGCACGTCCAGGACCTCGAAGATCCGCTGGCCCGACGCCATGGCGCGCTGCATGACGCTGTACTGCATGGTGAGCGAGCGGATCGGGTCGAAGAAGCGCTGGACGTAGAACAGGAAGGCCACCATCACGCCGAGCTCGAGCTGGCCGTCGAGGACCGCCATGCCGCCGACCACGACCACGATGCCCATGGCGCTGCCGGTCAGCGCGTCGACGATCGGCACCATGATCTGGGCGAGCCGGGTGCCGCGCAGCTGGGCGTCGAGGTTGTCCGCGACCTTGTCCTCGAAGAGCTGCAGGTTGACCGCCTCGCGGCCCATGCCCTGCACCGTGCGCACGCCGTGGATGCCTTCCGCGAGCGCCCCGTTCAGGGTCGAGCTGGTGATCCGGGCGCGCAGGAACGCGCGGCGTGCGCGCGGCAGCCAGACGATCCGGACCGCGACCAGGACCAGCACGACCGAGAGCGTCAGGAGGCCGAGCCGCCACTCGAGCACCAGCAGCACGACCGTGATGCCGATCAGGAGGACGAAGTCGCCGATCGCGAACACCGAGGTCTCGAGGAACTCCTGGAGCGCGTGCACGTCGCCCTGCAGGCGCGACATCAGGCGCCCGACCTCGGTCTTGTCCATGAACGACAGCGAGACCTTTTGGAGATGGGCGTACATCGCGCGGCGGAGGTTGATCAGCAGGCGCTCGGCGATGCGCGCGACCAGGGTCTCCTGGACCAGGTTGGCCATGAAGTTGAGGCTGACGATGGCGAGGAAGACCAGGGCGCCCAGCGCCAGCAGTCGCTGGTCCCCGGCGCCGCCGACCAGCGCCTTGTCGATCACGGTGCGCAGGATCAGGGGGATCGAGATCTGGGTCGCGGCGAACGCGAGGACCGCGAGCACGGCCAGGACCAGCTGCCGCCGGTAGGGGCTGATGAAGCCCCAGAAGCGGCGGATGATCTTGCCGTCGAAGGCCGCAAAGATCTGCTCCTCGGTGTTGATCTGGGAGCCGACGACGGCCCGTGGCGGCCGCGGCGTCGGCCGCGTCAGCCCGAGGCGGACGCCGGTCTGGGCGCTCATCGGCGCGCCTCCGGGGCGCTGGCCTGCTCTTCGGCAGGCTCGCCGCCCACGCTCTGGAGCGCATAGAGGCTGGCGTAGCGGCCGCCCTGCCTGAGGAGCTCGGCATGGCTGCCGCGTTCCACGATCCGCCCCCCTTCGAGAAACAGGATCTCGTCGGCGTCCATCAGCGAGCCCAGGCGGTGGGCGATGATGATCGTCGCCCGGGTCGCGGTCTGGGTCCGCAGTGCTGTGCGGATGCTCTGCTCGGTCGCGGCGTCGACCGCTGCGGTCGAAATCGTCGAACACCAGGATCGGCGGGCTGAGCAGGATGCTGCGGGCGATCGACAGGCGCTGGCGCTGGCCGCCCGAGAGCGAGATGCCGCGCTCGCCGACCAGGGTCTCGTAGCGCTTGGGCAGGCCCGCGATGTAGTCGTGCAGGCGCGCGACTTCGCTGGAGTGCGCGATCCGGTCGCGATCGGCCCAGGGATTGCCGTAGGCGATGTTGTTCTCGATCGAGGCTGTGAACAGGAAGGTGTCCTGCTGGACCAGGCTGACCGTCCGGCGCAGGGAGGCGAGCGTGACCTCGCGCACGTCCTGGCCGTCGATCGTGATCCGGCCGGCGCTGACGTCGTAGTAGCGCGGGATCAGGTGGGCGATGGTCGACTTGCCGCTGCCCGGCGGGCCCACGATCCCGAGCGTCCGGCCAGCCTGCACCTCGAAGCTGATGTCGTGCAAGGTCGGCAGCGCCCGCCCCTCGCCGGGATAGGCGAAATCGACATGCTCGAAGCGGAGCACCGCGCCCTTGACCACGAGATCGCGGACGCCCGGGCGATCGGCGATGTCGGGCTCGCGGTCGAGGACCTCGAACAGGCGCTCGCCGGACATCGAGGCGCGGGCGAACGCGTTGACCATCATGCCGAGCTGGCGCACCGGCATCTGCAGGAGCGCCATGAAGGCGAGATATTCGGCGAGCGTGCCGACGGTGATCTCGCCCGCCAGCACCTTGCCGCCGCCGACCCAGAGCAGGAGCCCCATGGCGAGGAAGTAGGCGTAGGTCATGGCGGCGGCGTTGCGGACCCGCAGATCGGTGCGGTGGTCGGCGAGCGCCAGCGTGTCCTCCGACACGGCATCGAACTTGGCGAGCTCATAGGGTTGGGCTGCGAAGGCGCGGACCACCCGGATGCCGCCGAGGTTCTCCTCCATCACCCGGGTCAGCACGCCGAGTTTCTCCTGGAGTGCCAGCCAGCTCGCGCGCAGGCGCAGCCTGGCGACCACCGAGCGCCAGGCGGCGAACGGCACGAAGCTCAGCGCGATCAGGCCGAGCGCCGGCTCGTGGCTCAAGAGCAGCGCCGCCCCGGCGCCGACCAGGATGGTCGACAGCACGAGGCGGATGACGCCGGCGTTGATCACCGCGCGGATGCCCTCGATGTCGAGCATGCCGCGGGTGATCAACTCGCCCGTGTGCACCCGGTCGTGGAAGCCGAAGCTGAGGCGCTGCAGCTGGGCGTAGTAGGCCATGCGCAGGTCGTAGGCGATCTTCTGCCCGACCGCCTCGCCCTGGTAGTTCTGCCACATCGTGAACAGGCCGCGCAGCACCGCGGCGCCGAGCAGCAGGGCCGCGGCCTGCCAGAGCGTGGCGCGCGCGGCCGCCGGGTCGCCGCCGCCGAGCAGGCCCTGCGCGGTATCGACGGCGCGCCCGAGATACTTCGGGATCATCAGCTGAAAGACCGCGGCCACGACCGTGCTGCCGAGGGCTGCCGCCATGCCGCGTCGATGGTGGAACGCCATGCGCAGCACGCGGCGCAGGATCTTGAGGTCGGAGCGACCGACGCCGACGGCCTGGGGCTCGGGTCGGGAAGGCAGGGAACGGGTGGCGGACAAGGGCAGATCCGAAACGCTGGTTGACGAAGCCGTCCTGACGCTGCTCGTGCCAGGGACCTTCGGCCGCGACGGCCGCTGTCCGGGCCCGACGCCCCAGATGACGGAAAGCTGGGGCATGCATAGCGCCACTGCTGCAAAGACCCAAAGCGTTTCGATGCGCCGAGCGTGCCCTGAACGTTGCCTTGACGGTCGGAACAGTCGCGTTAACGTGACCCGATCAGAGCTGCCTTGGCCCCCATGACCGGCACCATCGGCCGGCTACGGCCTGGTGGGCGAGAGCCGTCCGTGCGCGCAGCCAACGTCTTTTGGGAGAGTGAGATGAACCGCACCCCCGTCCTGGCCCTCGCCCTGGCAGCCATCCTGTCGGCAACGCCGGCCGGCGCAGACGCCCAGGAGACCGTCAAGATCGGCGCCATCTATCCCTTGTCCGGCAACGCCGCGAGTGCTGGCACGTCGACCAAGGCCGCGATCGAGCTCGCGACCACGATCATCAACGAGGCGCATCCCGAGCTCGGCGATCTGACCCTTGCGGCCGGCGCCGGCCTGCCCAACCTCGGGGGCGCCAAGGTTGCGGTCGTGTTCGCCGACAACCAGGGCAGCCCGGCGGCCGGCCAGAACCAGGCGCTGCGCCTGATCACCGAGGAGAAGGTGGTGGCGCTGACCGGCGCCTATCAGTCCTCGGTGACCCAGACCGCGAGTGCCATCGCCGAGCGCTATGGCATCCCGTTCCTGACCGGCGAATCGGTCGCCGCCGACCTCACCGAGCGCGGCTTCAAATTCTTCTTCCGCGCCACCCCGATCGCCCCCGGGATCGCCAAGACCTACATGGACTTCCTCAAGGACATCAAAGATCGGGGCGTCAACCCGGTCAAATCGATCGCGATCGTCAACGAGAACACCGACTACGGCACCTCGATCGCCAAGCTGGTGAGCGAGAAGGCCAAGGACGCCGGTTTCACGATCGGCCTGCAGATCCCTTACAACGCCAACACGACCGACGTCTCCTCGCAGGTCCTGCAGCTGAAGCAGGCCAATCCCGACGTCGTGCTGTTCGTCAGCTACACCTCGGATGCCATCCTCTACATGAAGACCCTGCGCGACCTCGGCTATCGCCCGCCCCTGTTGATGGGTGACGATGCCGGCTTCTCCGATCCGTCCTTCGTCAAGAGCGTCGGTGAGATCGCGCAGGGCGTGGTCAATCGGAGCGCCTGGGACGCCGGCCCGAAGGACAGCATGACCTTCAAGCTGAACGCGATGTTCAAGGCCAAGACCGGCCGCGACCTCGACGACCCCACGGCGCGCGGCATGCAGGGCTTCCTGGTCCTGGTCGACGCGATCAACCGCGCGGGCTCGACCGATCCGGAAAAAATTCGCACAGCGTTGGCCGCGACCGATCTCAAGCCGAACCAGATCATGATGGGCTACCAGGGCGTGAAGTTCGACGCCAAGGGCCAGAACACGCTGGCCAGCACGCTCCTGATCCAGTTGCAGGGCGACAAATACGTCGCGGTCTGGCCGGGCGACAAGGCGGTCGCCCCGATCGTCCTGCCGTTCACCGGCTGGAAGTAGCGCTCGAGGCGTCGGAAGTCAGCTTGATCCTGCTCCAGGTCGCCGTCGGCGGCCTCCTCATGGGGGCCGTCTACGCTTTGTTCTCGTCCGGCCTGACGCTCATCTGGGGCATGATGAACGTCATCAACTTTGCCCACGGCGACTTCGTCATGCTGGGCATGTACGTGGCGTTCTGGACCTACGTGCTGCTCGGCGGCGGGCCGCTGGTGTTCGTCCCGATGGCGGCCGTGGCCCTGTTCCTGCTCGGCGTGCTGGTCTACTTCGCCCTGATCAAGCACATCATGCAGGGTCCCATGCTGGCCCAGATCCTCGGCACCTTCGGTCTGGCACTGCTGCTGCGCTATGCCGCCTTCTGGGCGTTCTCGGCCAATTTCGTGACCCTGCCGGAGGGCCTGATCGGCGGCACCCTGAACGTTGGCGGCATCCTTTTGCCCGTGCCGCGGCTGGTCGCGGGCGTGGTGGCGCTGGCACTCACGATCGGCATGCACCTGCTGTTGACCCGGACGGCGCTCGGCAGCCAGCTGCTCGCGGTCGCCGAGGACCGCCAGGCGGCGATGCTGATGGGCATCCGCCCGGACCGGATGCAGGCGCTCGCCTGGGGCCTCGCGGCGGCCGCGACCGGGGTCGCCGGCGCCCTGATCGCGACCTTCTTCTACATCTCGCCGACGGTCGGCGAGTCCTTGGCGATCGTCGCGTTCGTCACGGTGGCGCTCGGCGGCTTCGGCAGCGTGCCGGGCGCCATGCTCGCGGGCCTGCTGATCGGGCTGATCGAGGCGCTCTCGGCCTTTCTGATCGGCGCGGTCTACAAGGACATCGTCGTCTATGGCCTGTTCGTGGCTGTGCTCTGGCTGCGCCCGCAGGGCCTGCTCGGCAGGGCCGCATGATCCGCTGGCTCGGCCAGCTGGCGGCCGCCTGCGCCTTCCTGGCCTTCCCTTGGGTGCTGACCGGGGCGTTCTACGAGCGTATGGGCGCCCTGGTCCTGCTCTACGCGATCTCGGCCTCGGCCTGGAACCTGGTCGGCGGCTATGCCGGCCAGATCTCGGTCGGGCACGCGGTGTTCTTCGGCGCGGGCGCCTATATGGCGCTGCTGGTCTACAATCTCTGGGGCCTGCCGCCGCTCGCGGGCGTGCCGCTCGGCATCCTGGTCAGCCTCGCGATTGCCGTGGTGATCGGCCTGCCGAGCTTCCGGCTGCGCGGCCACTATTTCGCGATGGCGACGATCGCGGTCGCCGAGCTCGTCCGGATCGCGGTCGCCAACTGGCCGCTGCTCGGCGCGGCGATCGGCCTTTCCGGCCCGGTCGTACCGCGCAGCGTCCTCGATCTCTCGTTCCGGAGTGCGGTGCCCTACTACTATCTCTTTCTCGCGGTGCTGGCGCTGTTGCTGACCGTGACCTGGCAGATCGAGCGCAGCCGCATGGGCTCCTATCTGCGCGCGATCAGGGAGAGCGAGCGCGCGGCCCGCAGCCTGGGCGTGCCGGTCCGGCGCTACAAGCTCTACGCTTACCTCTTGAGCGCCGGCTTCACGGCGGTCGCGGGTGCGCTCTACGCGATGATGGTGGGCTTCGTCGACCCGGACAGCGGGCTCGGCATCCTGGTCTCGGTCGAGATGGTGATCATGGCAGCCCTCGGCGGCGCCGGCACGTTGTTCGGGCCGCTGCTGGGGGCGCTGATCCTGGTGCCGCTCAAGGAGACCACCAACTCGCTGTTCGGCGGCAGCGGCACCGGCATCACCTACATGCTCTATGGCGGCATCATTCTCCTACTTGCTCGCTTCAAGCCGGGCGGGCTGATCGGCATCTGGCAGTCCTACGCGAGGCGTCGGCAGGCGCCGGCCAGCATCGAGGCGCCCGCCCGTGCTGCTTGAGGCGACGGGCGTCACCATGGCGTTCGGCGGCTTTCGCGCCGTGGCGGCGGCCGACCTCGCGGTCGCGGACGGCGAGATCGTCGGCCTGATCGGCCCCAACGGCGCCGGCAAGTCGACCTTCTTCAATTGCCTGGCCGGCGATCTCGTGCCGAGTGCTGGCCGGGTCACCTTCGCCGGCGCCGACGTCACGCGGGCAAGCTCCGAGGAGCATGCCCGGCGTGGCATCGCTCGCACCTTCCAGGTGCCGGCGACCTTCGCCGACATGAGCGTGCTCGAGAACGTCATGGTCGGCGCGTTTCTGCGCCATCCGCAGCACCGGGCGGCGCGTGCCGAGGCGCTGCGCGTGCTCGAGCTGACCGAGCTTTTGCCACTCGCGGAGCAGCCGGCGCACGGCCTCGGCACCGCCGGCCGCAAGCGGCTCGAGATCGCCCGCGCGCTCGCCACCGGCCCGCGCCTTTTGCTGCTCGACGAGGCGCTCGCCGGCCTCAACCCGGCCGAGATCCAGCGCGCGATCGCGCTCGTCCGGCGCATCCACGGGAGCGGGATCACCATGGTCGTGGTCGAGCACATCATGGAGGTGATCGTGAGCCTCACCCAGCGCGTGCTGGTGTTCAACCAGGGCCACGTGATCGCCGAGGGCGCGCCGCAGGACGTCATGACCGACCCCAAGGTCATCGAGGCCTACCTCGGCCGCAGCCAGTCGGGCCAGCGCCGCCGGCGCCGGACCCGCCAGTGAGCCGCCTCGAGGTCCGCAATCTGGAGGTCCGCTACGGCGACCTGGTGGGCGTCAGCGACGTCTCGCTGACCGTCGAGGCCGGCAGCATCGTCGCCCTCCTGGGCGCCAACGGCGCCGGCAAGACCACGACCTTGAACGCGATCGCGGGCCTGGTGCGGGCCAGCGCCGGCACGATCGCATGGGACGGCGAGGCGATCGCGAACCTGCCGGCGTATGCGATCGTGCCGCGCGGGCTGACGCTGTCGCCCGAGGGCTGGCGGCTGTTCGTCGGCCAGACGGTCGAGCAGAACCTGCGGCTCGGCGCGACGCCGCTTGGCGACAAGGCGCGCGTGCCGGCGCTGCTCGAGCGGGTGTTCACGCTGTTTCCGCGGCTCGCCGAGCGGAAGCGGCAGCGGGCCGGGACGCTCTCGGGCGGCGAGCGCCAGATGCTGGCGCTCGGCCGGGCGCTGATGAGTGATCCGCGCCTGTTGCTGCTCGACGAGCCGAGCCTCGGGCTTGCGCCGACCATCGTCGAGAGCCTCTACGACACGCTCGAACGCCTGCACGCCGAGGGGCTCACCCTGTTGCTGGCCGAGCAGTCGGTGCAGCTGGCACTCGAGGTCGCGGACTACGCCTACGTCCTGCAGACCGGCCGCACGGTGCTCGAAGGCCCGGCCGCGGAGCTCGAGAACGACCCGCAGGTGCAGGCGATCTACCTGGGTATCGCCACGGCACCCTAGCTCAGCCGACCGAGCCGGTGAGCTGCCGGTATTCCGCCTCGTTGAAGGCCTTCATGGTGGTGGTGCGAATGTTGCCGCCGGCGCCGGTCGCCAGCGCGATCCTGGCCACCGCCTCGTCGCCCGGCGCCTCGACCACCAGGACCAGATCGTAGCTGCCCATGGTCATGAAGACCTGCTTGATCTCGGCGCCGTGCTTCTTGCAGAGCTGCCTGGCGGCATCGAGCCGGCTTGGCGACTCCTTGACGTTGCGGATACCCTGCTCGGTCCAATTGGCGAGCATGATGTAGGTGGCCATGGCGTGCTTCCCTGAGCTGGCGGACCGCGAGATGCGGTCTTCTGCGGCCAACTCTACCGCGACAAGGCGCCGGACGATAGACGGGGTGCGGCTTGCGGTGCTTTCGAGCCGGCTCGAGACGATCGCGCGCAAGATGGCGAACACCTTGTTCCGGACCGCGCGCTCGGGCCTGATCAACACCGCGCGCGATCTGTCCTGCTGCATCCTGACCGCGAACCACGAGCTGCTGGCGGAGGCCGAAAGCCTGCCCTCGCACGTCTTGGTTGGGCCCGACATCATGGCGCGCACGATGCAGGCGTTCCATCCGCAGCTCTGCCGGGGGGACGCCTTCCTGCACAACTCGCCCTATCACGGCAACTCGCATGCTGCCGACCACACGATCCTGGTGCCGGTGATCGACGATCAGGGCGTCCACCGCTTCACGACCTTCGCCAAGGCGCATCAGGCCGACATCGGCAACGCCGAGCCGACCTCGTACTTCGCGACCGCTCGCGACGTTTATGAAGAAGGCGCGCTGATCTTCCCCGCGGTCAAAGTGCAGAAGAACTATCGCGACATCGAGGACATCATCCGCATGTGCCGGGCGCGAATCCGCGTGCCCGAGCAATGGTATGGCGACTATCTGGCCCTGGTCGGGGCGGCGCGGATCGGCGAGCGCGAGCTTTTGGAACTTGGCCGCGAGGTGGGCTGGGACACCCTCGCCGAGCACGGCCGGGACTGGTTCGACTACAGCGAGGGCCGCATGGTCGCGGCGCTGCGCCGCCTGCCCGCGGGCGAGATCACCCGCACCAGCCGCCACGATCCCTTCCCGGGAACGCCGCGGGACGGCCTGACGGTCAAGGTCACGGTGCGCACCGAACCTGATGTGGGAAAAATCGAGGTCGATCTGCGCGACAACCCGGACACGCTCGCCTCCGGGCTCAACGTGACCGAGGCCAACGCCAAGGCCGCGGCCATGATCGGGATTTTTTCCGGGTCGGGCACGGACGTGCCGCGCAATGCCGGCAGCTATCGTCGGATTCACGGTGCTGGTCCGGGAAAACTGCTGCATCGGCGGGCCGCGCCATCCGGCGTCCTGCTCGCTCTCGACCACCAACCTCGCGACCAAAGTTGGCAATGCGACCCAGACGGCGCTGGCCGAGCTCGGCGACGGTTTTGGACTTGCCGAGACCGGGACGATCGTGCCGGCCTCGATGGCGGTGATTTCCGGACGTGATCCGCGCCGGGGCGGGTCGCCCTTCATCAACTCCCTGTTCCTCATGCACACGGGCGGCGCCGGCGCGCCCAGGGCCGATGCCTGGCTCACGACCGTGCACATCGGCGACCTCGGGCTCTGCTATCTCGACAGCGTCGAGACCGACGAATTGCGCCATCCGCTGCGGGTCGTCCAGCGCCGCCTGCTGATCGACACCGAGGGTGCCGGCCGCTTCCGGGGTGCGCCCGCGGCGCTGGCCGAATTCGGCCCGGTCGGCACGACCATGACGGCCTGGTTCGCAAGCGACGGTACGGAGAACGCGCCCCAGGGCGTGCGCGGAGGGCTGTCCGGCGGGCGGGCCGCGCAGTATCGGCGCGACGCCGACGGCGCGCTGACGCCGGTTCTGGCCTTTGGCGGCGTCACGCTCGCCCCGGGCGAGACGCTGGTCGCCATCTGCTGCGGGGGCGGCGGCTACGGTCCGCCCTTGGAGCGTGATCCGGAGCGCGTCCGCCACGATGTCGCCGAAGGCTGGATCTCCGCCGAGCGGGCGAAGCGGGTCTATGGCGGCTAGGCTTCGATCAGATCGGGCGCCGGGATGATCGTCGATTTGACCGTGCGCATGGCGATCGCATCGGCGATCGCGCGGCCGAGGCCGTCGGCGTCGAACGGGTAGAGCGTCTGCATCTCGAACCACGGAAAACGGTCGCGGGCGCGATCGAGCATGGCGACGCCGAGCGGCAGGTCGTTGGCGGTGAATGCCCAGGAGCCCAGGACGTTGAGGTCTTTGGTGCAGATCCTGTGCCAACTTGTTGAAATCGCGCCCGCATCGGTGAACTGGCCCATCTCGACGTAGGTGCCGCCGTCGCGCAGCATCTCGATGCCCTCGGGCCCGGCCGAGGGGTGGCCCGAGCAGTCCATCACGAGGTCAGCGCCGAAGCCGCCGACCAGCTCGCGCACCCGCCGGATGCGCTCCTCGGGCGTGCGGTAGTTCTCGAGATCGACGGTCGCCTCGGCGCCGAAGCGGCGGGCGAGTGCCAAGCGCGGCGTCTCGGGGGCGCCGACGCAGAGCACCCGGCCGGCGCCCATCTCCTGGGCGGCCGCGACCGCGAGGATGCCGATCGGGCCCGAGCCCTGGATCACCACGGTGTCGCCCCAATGGAAGCCGCCCGCGCGCACGGCACGGTTGAAGGCGCGGATGCAGGAGGTGAGCGGCTCTGAGAGCGCGCCCAGGCGCAGCGGCATGTCGTCGGGCAGTTTGTAGATCTTGGTGCCGGGGAGCTCCTCGAGGTCGACGTAGACATACTCGGAAAAACCGCCCCAGAGGTGCGGTGGTTTCTCGAAGCCGAGGTAGCGACCGTAGTAGACTGGCGTCAGGCACTTGTTGGCGCTCAGGGGGTAGTGGAGGCAATAGTGGCACTGGCCGCAGGGCATCAGCGGCGGCAGCATCACCTTGGAGCCCGTGGCCAGCGGCAGGCCCATGAAGTCGGCCGTGAGCTCGGCACCGATCTCGACGATCACGCCTGCGAGCTCGTGGCCGAGCGTGAAGGGCCAGGGCAGGGGCTTTGGCCAGTGGCCTTTCAGGATGTGCAGATCGGTGCCGCAGACACCGCAGGCGCCGATCCGGATCAGCGCGGCCTTGGCCGGCACCTTTGGCCGCGGCACCTCGCGGATCACTGGCGGCGCGCCCGGTCCGGCGAAGGTCGCGACCCGGATTGCCGTCATGCCTGAACTCCTGAAGCCCCTTGCGTGCAGATGGAGCGTCGAGCGCGCACGATCTACGCGACGATCTTCCAATACGAATCCTTGCGCACCACGAGCCCGTCGCGGAAGGTATAGAAATCGCAGCCCCGCACCTCTGAGCCGGCGGCCCTCGGGGGTGGTGCCGGTAAGCGTCCATTTGGAGATGCCGGTGTCGCCGTCGACGAAATGGGCGGCATCTCCGTAGTGGACATCAGGGAGGCCCTGGAAGCGGCCCGCGAGGGCCTGGCGCACGGCGGTCTTGCCCTCCGAGCGCGCTCCCCAGGGCTCCGGACCGCGCGGCATCTCGAGCACGCAGTCATCGGCAAAGTGGGCCATGATGGCGTCGAGATCGTGCGCGTTGAATGCGTCGCACAAGGCTTCGAGCATAGTCCGGATATCGCTCATCACACCCTCCCGCAGAGGCAAGGCCGCCGCATCGGAAGTGGCAACAGGCGTCGGGACGCGACCCGGATCATGCGGCGCGGCTCGCCTGGGTCGCCTCAGCGACCATCTGGCGCCGGATGCGGACGGCCTGGGAGCTCTCGTCGAGTTCGACGTCGGCCGCCGACAGGATCGCGCCCTGGGCAACGTCGCGTTTGAGCCGGACGTGGGCGAGACCGATCGGCAGCGCGTCCAGTGCCCGCGAACGCGCGGCCGGGACCAGCTTGCCGTAGACGGTGTAGCCGCCTTCGCCGTCCAGCATCTCACCCGCCTTGAGCGGGCGCTTGGCGGTCGCGACCGCATCGCCGCGCCATTGCGAGCGGAACTGCCGGTCGGCTCGCCGCGTAAGGCCGCGTTCAGGACCGAGATCGAGAGCTCGAGCCCGATCAGGTGGTAGGGCTTGTACATGGCGGCAAAGCGGCCGCTGTCGTCGGTCCTGAGGCCGTACTGGCGAAAGCAGGCGGCGGCGTAGTCGCTGGGCGCCTCGAGCACGACGTAGACACCCCAGCGCAGGTCGCGAAAGACCGGGCGGCCGTCGCGCTCGATCGAGGACACGACCTCGACCATGTTTTTTCCACTGAGGCAGCCGCCGAGAGCGCGCGGCCGCAGGATCTGGGCGAGATCGTCGACCCCGCATGGGGGAAAACCGAGCCCGTCCTCCGGCACCTCGAGGCCGCAGGCGTTCGCGATCGCGGCCATCTCGATCGCGGACTTGGTGCCGTCGAGGAAGGAATTGAACATCTGCGGGTTCATGCCCGCGGCTGCCGCCTGCTCGGGCGTCAGGCCATAGTGGGTCCAGACGTCGTCGGGCGTCACCTGATGGAACTTGGGCAGGTATTTTGTTCCTTTGCCGGCGGCCATGACGGTGAAGCCCGTGGCCCGCGCCCAGTCGACCATCTCGGCGACCAGGGACGGCTGGTCGCCGTAGGCCATCGAGTAGACGACGCCCTTGTCGCGCGCGCGGGCGGCGAGCAGCGGCCCGGCCAGGACATCGGCCTCGACGTTGACCATGACGATCGACTTGCCGGCGTCGATGGCCGCGAGCGCATGGGCGATGCCGGCGGCGGGGGCGCCGGTCGCCTCGATCACGACCTCGACCGCGGGATCGCTACAGGCGTCCGCCCCGCGGGGGGCGAAGCGCGTGCGCCCGATGCGGGCCGCGTCCCAGCCGACCCTGCGGCAGGCTTCGCGCGCGCGGTCCGGGTCGAGGTCGGCGATCACCGCCACTTCCAGACCCTTGATGGTCGGCACCTGGGAGAGGAACATCGAGCCGAACTTGCCGGCGCCGATCAGGCCGACCCGGACCGGCCGCCCGGCCTCGGCCCGGGCGGCGAGCTTGCTGGTGAGGTTCATCGCTACTCGGCCGCGATCTTGTGGGCGCGGGCGTACTGCAGCAGCGCGTCGGGCGCCACCGCCTCGATCGGCGTGAAGTCGCGGTGCGCGATCCAGGGCTCGCGGTTGAACTTGGTGATGTGGTTCGAGACCGCGCACAGCGTGAGGTAGACGATCTTGCGCGGATAGGGCGTGATGTTGGGCGGCGAGGCGTGCACGAGGTTGCCGTGGAACATCAGGACCGAGCCGGGCAGGCCGGTCGGCGCCACGATCCCGCCCTCGGCCGCTAGCTTCGTGATGGTCTCGTGATCGAGGGTCCACAAGGGGTAGGAGGTGGTCGCCTTGTCGTGGCCGGCGGCGAACACACCGTGCTTGTGACTCTTGGGGATGAACATCAAAGGCCCGTTGATCGGCATGACCTCGTCGAGGAACACCGAGATGTTCATCGCGCGCGCCTCGGGCATGCCGTCGTCGCGCGCCCAGGTGCCGTAGTCCTGGTGCCACTGCCAGACCTCGCCATCGAACGGTGCTTTGGCGTTGATCTTGAACTGGTGCATGTAGACCGGCTCGCCGAACAGCTGCTCGAGCGGCAGGATCAGGCGCGGGTCGGAGCCCAAGAGGCGGAACGCCTCGTTGTAGGTGTGGGCCGCGAACGCGGTCCGGGGGGCGCCCGACTTCTCGCGCCAGACCTCCTTGCGGTCGGTGCGGTAGATCGCCTCGGCCTCGGCCCGCAGGAAGGCGATCTCCTCTTCGGAGAAGCACTCGGGCAGGAAGATGTAGCCCTGCTCGTCGAATTCGCTCAGTTGCTCGTCCGTCAACTGCATCGTCGTCTCCATCTCGTTCGCTGTTGTCCCGGATCAGGCGGCCGCGGGTGCTGCCTCGAGGCGCGTCGCCGCCTGGGCACCCGCCCGCTCGGCATGCTCGCGTGCCGCCCGCTGCGCCGCCTCGATGTCGCCCGCGAGCGCCGCGGCAAGGATCGCCGCGTGCTCGCGCCAGACGACCGCACGGTGTCCCGGCGTCTCCAGCACCGCGCCCATGGCCCGCATGAACTGCGGCCATTGCGGCGCCACGGTCGCCTCGATCGCGGCATTGCCCGAGAGCCGGTAGAGGGCGGTATGGAACTCGACGTCGGCGCGGATCAGCGCTCCGGCCGGAGCTTCGAGCGCGAGGCCGAGCCCGGCCTCGAGTGCCCGCTCCGCCTCGGACCGCGCGCCTCGCTCGAGCGCTCCGGCCCGGCCGCGCCCGGCCGCGAGCCCCGCGGCCAGAGCATCGAGCGCCGCCCGGACCTGGTAGAGATCCCGCACCTGCGCCGCCTCGAGCGCGGCCACCGCCAGACCCTTGCGGCCGTGCTCGACGGCGAGGCCCTGGCGCTTGACCAGCTGGAGCGCGTGGCTGACCGGCTGGCGCGAGACGCCGAGCAGGGCTGCCACCTCGTCCTGGCGCAGCCGCTGGCCGGGCGCCAGCGTGCCGTCGGCGATCGCCGCGACCAGGCGCTCATAGACCCGATCGATCAGGACCGTGCCGCCCGGCAGCGGCTCCAAGGGTCGCCCTTCGGTCGTCAACGTTTCCACCACCGCCGCATTCGGAATTCCGAATTCGATCGATCCTGACACCATGCCGGCGCGCCGTCAAGACGTGTTCAGATGCCGACGCGCACCAGCTGGTCCGGCGGATAGCGGTCGCCTGCGGTGATGCCCGGCGGAAACGCGGCATCGAGGCGCGCGAGGTCCTGGGCGGTCAGCGTCAGGTCGGCCGCGGCCGCGTTTTCCTCGAGGCGGGCCACGCGCTTGGTGCCGGGGATCGGCACGATGTCGTCGCCGCGGGCGAGCAGCCAGGCGATTGCCACCTGCGCAGGGGTCGCGCCGTGGGCCGCGGCGACGGCGCGCAGCGAACCGAGCAGGGCGGCGTTCCTGGCGAAGTTCGCCGCCGCAAAGCGCGGGTGCTCGCGCCGGCGGTCATTGGCCGCGAGATCGTTGGGGCTCGTGAGCGTGCCGGCGAGGAAGCCGCGGCCGAGCGGGCTGTAGGCGACGAAGGCGATGCCGAGCGCCCGGCAGGTCGGCAGGACCTCCGCCTCCGCGTCCCGGGTCCAGAGCGAGTACTCGGTCTGCAGGGCTGCGATCGGATGGACCGCGGCCGCCCGGCGGAGGGTCGCGGGCGCCGCCTCGGACAGGCCAAGGAAGCGCACCTTGCCCGCCCGCACCAGCTCCGCCATGGCGCCGACCGTGTCCTCGATCGGGACCCGCGGGTCGACCCGGTGCTGATAGTAGAGATCGATCGTCTCGACGCCCAGGCGCTCGAGCGAGGCGTCGCAGGCGGCGTGCACGTGCTCTGGCCGGCCGTCGACGTCCGGCTTGCCGTTGCGGCGGATGTTGCCGAACTTGGTCGCCAGCACGACCCGCTCGCGGATGCCCTCGAGCGCGTGGCCGACCAGCTGCTCGTTGCTGCCGTTGCCGTAGATGTCCGAGGTGTCGATCAGGGTCACCCCGAGCTCGGCCGCGCGCCGGATGGTGCGGCGCGATTCCTGATCGTCCGTCGGACCATAGATGGTGGTCATGGTCATGCAGCCGAGGCCGACCGCCCCGACCTCCAGCTGCGTACCGAGCCGCCGCGTCTGCATCGCTCCGATCTCCCTCGCTGGCTGCCGCCGATCGGCCGTCCTCCGGCCCGACCCTTCTGGTCGATATATTGGCAGCGGGTGCCGAGGGCCAGCCCGTCCGGGTCGGCCAGACCTGCCGGGGCGGAATGACGACCCGCCCGCATGCCGAAGACGATGGGTGGCCGGCAGGCTGGCGCTCCGGGGGCTGCCTGGTCGAGACCCGATTGCCGGGCGTCGCCGGCCCGTCCGAGGATGACCCTGCCGCTCAGCGGCCGACCGTCGCCGGCTCGCGCACGCCCACGGGGGGCATGTCCGGAGTGCGTGACACGACCGCCGATTTGCGCTTGGCCGGGGCCGCCGCCGCGACCGTCGGCAAGACCAGCATGCCGGCCGCGGCGAGCAGATACTCGAGGCTTTCGAGCGGCATCGGCCGGTTGATCAGGTAGCCCTGAACCTCGTCGCAATTCTCGCGCCGCAGGAGGTCGAGCTGCATGGCGGTCTCGACGCCCTCCGCGATCACCGGGATCTCGAGGCTGCGCCCGAGGCCGATCACCGCGCGCACGATCGCGCTCGAATCCGCGTCGGTGCCGAGCGCTCGGATGAACGACTGGTGGATCTTGATCTTGTCGAACGGGAAGCGGTGCAGGAAGCTCAAGCTCGAGAAGCCGGTGCCGAAGTCGGCCATCGCGATCCGCACGCCCAGCGCCTTCAGTCGCCTGAGCTCCTTGAGCGTGTGGTCGGCGTTCCTGAGCAGCACGCTCTCGTTGATCTCCAGCTCGAGCCGGTCCGGGGCCAGGCGTTGATCCTCGAGCACCGCCCTGACCAGCGCGGTGAGGTCGGAGCGGACGAACTGCGCCGGCGACAGGTTGACCGCGATCTTGATGTGCTCGGCCCAGGAGACCGCCGCCGCGCAGGCGGTGCGGAGCACCCACTCGCCGAGGGCGACGATCAGGCCGCTGTCCTCGGCGAGCGGCAGGAAGTCGGCCGGCATGATCAAGCCGTGCTTCGGGTGCCGCCAGCGCAGGAGCGCCTCGAAGCCGGTGATGCGGTTGACCCGGATCTCGACCTGGGGCTGGTAGTGGAGCTCGAGCTGTTGTTGCGGCAGCGCCTGCTTGAGCTCGTACTCGAGCGCCCGGTGCGCCTGCAGGCGGGCGTTCATGGCCGGCTCGAAGAAGCGGTAGGTACGGCCGCCGTCGGCCTTGGCGCGGTGCTGCGCGGTATCGGCGTTGCGCAGCAGCGTGCCGGCATCGGCGCCATCGGCCGGGAACAGCGCGATGCCGATGCTGGCGCCGATCGCCAGCTGCTCGCCCTCCGCCTCGAACGGCTGCGCGAGCGCCGCCATGACGCGCTCGGCGAAGGCGGCCGCGGCACGCGGCTGGTGCAGCCCGGCGTGGACGATCGCGAACTCGTCGCCGCCGAGCCGGGCGACGACATCGCTCTCGCGCGCCGCGCGCACCAGGCGCGCGGCGACCTGCTTCAGCAGCGCGTCGCCCTCGGCATGGCCGCGCGCCTCGTTGACCTCCTTGAAGTCGTCGAGGTCGAGGCAGAGCACGGCCACCTCGTTCTCGCCCTGCGGCTCGCGTCGCTCCCGCCCGTCGGGCTTGCTGGCCGCGGCCAGCGCCTGTTCGAGGCGGTCGCGGAACAGCGCCCGGTTCGGCAGCTCGGTCAGGCCGTCGTGCTTCGAGATGAAGTGGATCCGGGCCTCGGCTTCCTTACGCTCGGTGATGTCCCGGATCGCCGCCACGCACACGTCGCGGCCGGCGTAGTCCATCCGGCGGACATGGATCTCGACCGGGACACGGCCGCCGTCGGCGCGCAGCAGCTTGGTCTCGTAGGCGCCCTCGGCGCCTTCTGAGATCCAGGGGCCGACCCGCGGGCGCTCCTCGTCGGGGATGAAGCTCAGGACCTCGCGCCCGATCATCTCCGACCGCCGCCGGCCGGTGAGCTGCGCGAGCGCGCGGTTGCCATCGAGCAGGCGGCCGTCGGCATGGATCGCGATGCCCTCGAACGCGGCATTGGCCAGGTCGCGCAGCCGGTGCGCCTCCGCCAGACCGAGCTTGGCGAGATGCTGATCGACGATCGCGCCGACCAGGCTCGCGGCGAACAGGAGGATCGTGAACCCCGCGATCGCGACCGCGAGCAGGGCGACCGGGATGACGGCCGGGCCCGCGAGCGGCAGCAAGGCGCCCCGCGGCAGCTCGAGCGCCGCCATCGCGGTGACGTGCAGGCCCGCCATGGCGACCGTGAGCAGCAGCGCGGCGAGCCCGCGGCCGATCGGGGTCGCGGATGCCAGCGCGACGCGCACGGAGCCGGCGCCGAAGACCAGGGCGATGATCAGCGAGAGCGCCACCGGCCCCAGGTGGTAGGAGATCGCGCCGTGGGCCTGGAGGCCGGCGAGGTTCAGGTAGTGGGTGGCGGCGACCGCGAGGCCGACGACAGCGCCGCCCAGTCCCTGCCCGATCGGTCCGCGCGCACCGATCGCGACGGCCAGGCCGATCCCGGTGAGCGCGATGGCGAGGGCGATCGAGAGCGCGGTGAAGCCCGTGCCGAGTCCGGTCGGCAAGCCGGTCCGACCGGCGAGCAGGGCGATGAAGTGGCTGGCCCAGAGCGCGCTGCCGCCGGCGACCGCGGCCGACGCGACCGATGCCAGCCGGATCCTGCCCGAGGATGCCCGAGCGCGCTGGAGCAGGGCGAATGCGGTGTAGGCGCCGAGCAGGCAGATCAGCCCGGCAAGCGCGATCAGGCTGAGATCATGCTCCTGAACCAGGTGATCGTAGACAGACACGGGGCCAACGTCCTGAAGTCGACGGGGCCGACACTCTGCCCGAGCGGGGCTAACGTTGTATTACGGGCCGGCCGGGTGAAACAGCCGGACGGCGCGGCGCGCGACCTGGAGGCGCGGAGCGCAGGCCTAGCGCCGCGCGCCCGGCCGCAGTGTCAGGGCACCCCGCCGCGCTATCAGCCGCATGTCTTCGGGCTGTTCGCCCGGTTTGACTCCGAGGGCGGCGGCAAGGGCATCGGCCTGGCCCTGGCGAAGCGGATCATCGAAGCTCACGGTGACCGGATCCGGCTCGACTCCGAGGGCGAGGGCCAGGGCTGCACGTTCCGCTTCACCTTGCCGGCGGCACCGCTGCCGGTTCAGTGAGCCGGATGTGCGTCCGGCGCCGCTCCCGCCTGCGCGGTGCGCGCCGACAGGATGACCTTCTCCAGGATCTCGGGCAGGCGCGCGGTGTCGAACTCCCCCTTGACCAACAGTGTCAGGGCGCTGACGTCGCGCTGCTTCAGGACCTCGATCTCGTGCCGGCCCGAGCTGATCACCACGATCGGCATGCTTGCGCCGTAAGACTCGACCTTGTCGAAGGTCTCGTTGGCCCAGGAGTTGGGCAGATTGAGGTCGAGGAGCAGCGCATCGAAGCGCCGGCGGCCGAGCTCTTCGAGGCCGTCACGCAGCTCCGTGACGTGGCAGAGATTGAACCCGCCACTCTCGAGAAAGCGATGGATCAGGCGCGCGTGCGAAGGATTGTCCTCGATGAGCAGGAGATCGAACACCCGGCTTCTCCAGACAGAGTTGCACCGTCGAGAGCGGCGAGCGCGACCGATCCTCGCCGCCAGCCGCGCCCTGGCCCCGCCGGACCCGGGAGCGTGGCTCGAGGCGACCACGACCAACCCGCGCGCCACCGCGCAATTGTGCCCGGCTTTCCCTGGGATCACCGGCACGCCAGGTTGAATGTAGGGGCCAGTGATGAACGGAACGTTAGCGAGTTGGTTAACCGAGCGTTACCGGGTTAATGAAGGCTTATCCGCCCCGCCGGGCCGTGAGGACCAAGCCCGCGGGCCTCCGACCAGGCGCCGGGCCGCCTGGGCTGGCGATCGCCGCGCGGCTGTGCTCTGATCCCGCCGACCGATCGACCGGCAGCAGGGGGAGGCAGGCGTTCATGACCGCACTCGCGAACGAGCGGATCGCGTATTTCAACGGTGACTACGTGGCGGAGAGCCAGGTGCGGGTGCCGTTTCGCGACCGCAGCTGGATCTTTGGCGACGGCGCGTTCGACATGACCCGCACCTTCAACGGCCGGCTGTTCAAGATCAGGGAGCATATCGAGCGCCTCTACCGCTCGCTCAAGGTCCTGCGCATCGACCCCGGCCTGTCGCCGGCGGAGATGATTGCCATCAGCGAGGAGGTCAACGGGCGCAACCTGCACCTGCTCGGGCCGGACGAGGACCAGTGGGTCGGCCAGCGGATCTCGCGTGGGATCAACCGGGTGGACGGCGACAACTGGGACCACTACGGCCCGACCGTGATCGTGGAGTCGATGCCCTTGCCGTTCAAGGCGCGCGCGCGGCTCTACCGTGATGGCATCGACGTGGTCGTGCCCTCGGTCCGCCGGGTGGCGCCCGACGCCCTGACCCCGCGCGCGAAGACCCACAACTACCTGAACCTGATCACCGGCGACCTCGAGGTGCACGCGCAGGCGCCCGAGGCTTGGACCATCCTGCTCGACGTCAATGGCAACCTGTGCGAGGGCCTGGGCGCCAACATCTTCGTCTACAAGGACGGTCGCCTCTTGACCCCGCACGAGCGCTACGTGCTGCCGGGCGTCAGCCGCGCGACCGCCATCGAGCTCGCGGCAGTGGAGAAAATCGCGTTCGCCGAGGCCGACATCGACCTCTACGACGCCTACACCGCCGAGGAAGCCTTCATCACCTCGACCAGCTTCTGCATCTGCCCGATCCGCACGATCAACGGCACCCCGATCGGCTCTTCACGGGCTCCCGGCCCGATCACCAAACGCCTGACCGACGCCTACATCCACCTGGTCGACTGCGACTTCGTCGCCCAGTACCTGAAACATCTGGGCTGAGCGGCAAGTAGTTGGCAAAGTACGACATTGCGCCTACCTGCCGATTCCGGCGTATCTACGAGCCGCTCGGAAGCCTTTCGAGTTCCGCGCGTGGCAAGCGGATGACCAGCGGGATCGTCGGTGCTGTCAGACCGCTCAGCCGCCGCCATGAGATTAGGGCGAGGTAGAGCTGACGTGAGCCTGCATCGACCGGTAGGTGGAACGTGACAGAGCAGTTGGCGCCTGCACGGACCATCTTGCTGCGGCCCGACTTACTGTAGACTATGTCGCGCACAGAATCGCCGATGCTCACCTCGACATTTTTGCCGAAAAGTACCCATGCGCCACGCACAATAACGTCAACGTCACTTCGGTTTTCTATCAAGACGTCGATCAGCCCCTTGCTCGCGAAGTCATCGTGTCGGATGTGCGCGAACGGACAATTCCTCCATAACGCGAGGTAGGTACTCAGCCCCGCTCCCCAGATGGCGATGAGGGTGGTCAACGACATTGTCCGACACTCCAGCCTGTCACGTCCTTCCGAAACTAACGGAAGGAGGGGTCGGCAGGAATGGCGTCCCAGTGGCAGCTGACCAATTCAGGCGGCACGCGGGGTCACTTCCTGATCGAGCCGGTCGGCGAGGGTGGCGCGGCTGGTCTCGAGGTCGTAGGCCATCTGCAGGCCGAGCCAGAAGTCGGGCGACATGTCGAAGAAGCGGGCGAGCCGGAGGGCTGTGTCGGCGGTGATCGCGCGCGCGCCGTGAACGATCCCCGTGACGCGGTTGCGCGGCACGCCGATCGCCTTGGCGAGCGCGTAAGCGCTGAGCCCGAGCGGCGCGAGGAACTCCTCCGCCAGGATCACGCCGGGGTGGATCGGACCGACCGCCTTCGCGTCCCGGTCGATGACGTCCGCGTAGTCGACGGCGGCGTTGCGGGCGATGCTCATGGTGGTCTCCTCAATGATAGTCCGTGATCTCGACCTCGTAGGCATCCCCTTCGCGCCATACGAAGCAGATCCGCCACTGGTCGTTGACCCGGATGCTATGTTGACCGGCACGATCACGCTCCAACGCTTCCAAGCGATTGCCAGGTGGTACACGCAGGTCTTTGAGGCTGGCGCTTCGATCGAGCATCAAGAGCTTCTTCCGCGCGCTGCGGCGCACGTCCGGGCCAAGGCCCTTCACCGGCACATCCTCGAACGCGGCCTTGGTGCGCTTGTCGGCGAAGGTCCTGATCACAGCGTTATGTAGCGCATAACGTGCGTTATGTCAAGCGTAACGCGCCCATGCCCATAGACGATGCTCCGTTGCGCTTCGAGGGCTTCCTCGGCGCCCGCGGCCCGGCCCTGGCCAGTTACTTGGGCGACTTGGCGTCGGCGATCTGGTCTTCGAGGGCGGCGAGTTTTTCCTTGGTCACGATCAGGGGGGCGTGGCCGACCGGGATCGCGCCGCGATAGTGCGCTTCGAGATCTGCGATCTGGCGCTCTGCCTTGGCCAGATAGCCTTCGGCCTCGGCCGGGCGGTCGAGCAGGAGCGCGCTCTCGGCCTGCTTTTCGAGGGCGTCGACCTGCTTCAGCCCGGCCGTGAAACCGGCAGGCGCGGTCGGGACCGCAGCCGCGCCGACGCCGTTGGCGGCATCCTTGGCCGCGGCCGCGATGCCGGCCTGCAGCTCGGCGTATTTGCGCTTGAGCGCCGGCAATGCCGGATGGTCGGGCGTCTCCTTCTCGAGCAGCTCCAGGCGGCGGCCCTCCGCCTCGAGGTCCTGGGCCGCCTGGTAGGGCCGCACATCGAGGCGGAACGCGATCCCGGCCAGGTCCTGCTCGATCATCGAGGCGAGCTCGTCCGCGCCCTGGCCGAACGCGGCCGCCGACCAAAACGCCGCCGCCAGCAGGGTCCCGAGGGACCAGTGCGCGCAGGATCGGCTCCAGGACATGGCCGTCTCCTTCCGGTCATTGCCCGCATTCGCTAGCCAAACGGCCGGGGCGCCGACAAATTCCCCGCCACCGCCGGAGATTGCCCCTGGGCATGACAAGCGGCGGCAATGGCGCTACCCCAGACCCGAAGCCGCGGGTCTGGCGGACGGATCGGGTCTGGGGGGGAGCATGCTCGACGAGCTGAAGGGCAAGGCGGTGCTGGTGACCGGCGCCAGCACCGGGATCGGGGCCGCGGTCGCCCTGGGCTTCGGCCGCTGCGGCGCGCGCGTCGGGGTGCACTACAACCGCAGCCGGGATCAGGCCGAAGCGGTCGCCGACGCGGTCCGCGCGGCCGGCGGCGAGGCCGTGGTCCTTCAGGGCGAAGTCACCCGCAAGGCCGAGCTCGAGCGGGTGATCGCCGGCGCCGTGCAGGCGTTCGGCCGCCTCGACGTCCTGGTCAACAACGCGGGCGACGTGGTCGGCCGGGTCGCGCTCGACGAGGCCGAGGACGCGTTCATCGACGGCGTGATGGCGCTCAACGCGCGCTCGGTGGTCACCGCCTGCCAGCTCGCGATCCGGCAGTTCAAGCGCCAGGGCGGCGGCACGATCATCAACACGACCTCGCTCGCGGCCCGCCAGGTGGGCGGCCCGGGCAGCGCGATCTACGGCTCCTCCAAGGCGTTCGTGCAGGGCCTGACCCGCTATCTCGCCCGGGACTACGCGCGCGACCGCATCCGGGTCAACGCGGTGGCGCCGGGCTTCGTGCTCACGCCCCTGCAGGAGCGCAACACCACGCCCGAGCAGCAGGCGCGCATGGTGGCCGGCATCCCGATGGGCCGCGCGGGCCGGCCCGAGGACCTGGTCGGGGCCTATCTGTTCCTTGCCTGCGAAGCCATGAGCGGCTGGATCACGGGCGCCACGATCGACGTCAACGGCGGCGCCTGGTTCGGCTGAGCCCGCGAGCCAGAAAAAAAGCGCCCCGGCCGCAGCCGGGGCGCAGGAGTCGCTGGGAGGGGATCAGAGGGAGGCAGATCGTCGAGGGTAACTCCGGTTCGGGGATCGCTGCCGACCCCCTGATCATGGGGTTCGGGATAGAACGCGGCCAGGCGGGGCGAGGACCCGGCGATCTTTACGACCGGCCGGGTGCCATCTATCTCAACGACGAGGCCGCCGTTCGAGCCAGGGGAGGACGCGTCGTGGTCGAGAAAGTCGTCAAGGAGGTCGCCGAATGGCGGCGGCAGCTGACCCCGGAGCAGTATCGGATCGCCCGGATGAAGGGCACCGAGCGGCCGTTCACCGGCGCCTACCACGCGACCAAGACGCCGGGCGTCTACCATTGCGTGTGCTGCGGTCAGCCGTTGTTCGATGCCGCCACCAAGTTCGAGTCCCGCACCGGCTGGCCGAGCTTCTATGCGCCGGTCGACGAGGCGGCGGTGGCGACGGAGACCGACTACAGCCACCTCATGGTCCGGACCGAGGTCCTGTGCAGCCGTTGCGACGCCCATCTCGGCCACGTCTTCCCGGACGGACCCGAGCCGACCGGGCAGCGCTATTGCATGAATTCCGCCGCGCTCAAGCTGGTGCCCAAGCCGGACGCGGGGGGCTGAGCCGATGGCCGCGTTCACCCTGGTGGTCGGCAACAAGAATTACTCGTCGTGGTCCTTGCGCGGCTGGCTCGCGGCGCGCCTGGCCGGGATCGACTTCGAGGAGCACTTCGTGCGGCTCTCGGAGCCCGGCTCGCACGCCGAGCTGCTGCGCCATTCGCCCGCGGCCAAGGTCCCCATTCTGAAGCATGGGCCGCAGGTGGTCTGGGATTCGCTCGCGATCATCGAATATCTGGCCGAGCAGCGGCCGCAGGCGGGGCTCTGGCCGGCCGACCCCGAGGCCCGGGCGCTCGCGCGCTCGATCGCGGCCGAGATGCACGCGGGCTTCGCAGCGCTCCGCCAGCACATGCCGATGAATCTGAGGAAGCGCCTGCCGGGCCGAGACCAGGGCCCGGGGGTCGTGGCCGACATCGCCCGGATCGGCCAGATCTGGCAGGACTGCCGGCGCCGCTTCGGGGCCGGCGGCCGGTTCCTGTTCGGGCAACCTTGTGCGGCGGATGTCATGTACGCGCCGGTCGCGACCCGCTTTCGCACCTATGGCGTCGCCCTCGAGCCGCCGGCGCAAGCCTATGCGGACGCGGTGCTCGCGTGGCCTGCCTTCCTCGAATGGCAGGCAGCCGCGCTGGAGGAGCCCTGGATCCTGGCGGAGGACGAGGTCGAATGACGGCGATCGGGACGCGCGGCCGCCCTTGTGCTGCCGGCGGTGGCCGACGGCCGGCGCTCGCAAGCGCTCTGCCTTAACCATGTCTTTACCAGCGACCGCTAGGACGAGGCCGGCCACGAAGTTTTCGTGACTGAGGCGTTCCTCCCTACTTGGCGGCGCTTCCGTCTCGGGTCGAGATGGGGGCGCCGCATTCTGTCTGCGGGGCCCATCGGCGGCGCACCCCGCGCATGGCCGGGGCGCGGTCTTGGAAAGTCGCCCGGTCGGGTCCACCTTGGCGATCGAGCCTGGACCCGAAACCACTGCTGAGCGCGCCGATGCCCGTGCTCGACCGCCGTCTCTCGATCGCGCCGATGATGGACTGCACCGACCGGCACTGCCGCTATTTCCTGCGGCTGATCGCCAGGCGGGCGCTGCTCTACACCGAGATGATCCCGACCGGCGCGATCCTGCATGGGCCGCGCACACGCGTCCTGCGCTTCGATCCGGCCGAGCATCCGGTCGCCCTGCAGCTGGGCGGCGCCGATCCCGATGAGCTCGCGCGCGCGGCCGAATTCGGCGCGACCTGGGGCTATGACGAGATCAACCTCAACGTCGGCTGCCCCTCGGACCGCGTGCAGAGCGCCCGCTTCGGCGCCTGCCTGATGGCCGAGCCGGCGCTGGTCGCGGAGTGCGTGCGGGCGATGCGCCAGGCGGTCGGCGTGCCGGTCACGGTCAAGACCCGGATCGGCATCGACGCGCAGGATTCCTACGATTTTCTCCGCCGCTTCGTCGAGACCGTCGCGCAGGCGGGCTGCGGCACGGTGATCGTGCATGCGCGCAAGGCCTGGCTGTCCGGCCTCAGCCCCAAGGAGAACCGGGAGATCCCGCCGCTCCGCTACGGGCTGGTGCACCGGCTGAAGCTGGATTTCCCCGAGCTCGAGGTGATCCTGAACGGCGGCATCCGGACGCTCGAGCAGGCGCGGGCGGAGCTCGCGCGCGTCGATGGCCTGATGCTCGGCCGCGAGGCGTATCAGAATCCTTACCCGCTCGCCGCGTGGGAGCGGGCGCTCTACGGCACCGCCGATCCGCTGCCCGAGCGCGCCCAGATCATCGAACACCTGCTGCCCTACGTCGAGCAGGAGCTCGCCGCAGGCACGCCGCTGCGCGCGATCAGCCGCCACATCCTGGGCCTGTTCAACGGCCTGCCCGGCGCCCGCGCCTGGCGCCGCCACCTGTCCGAAGCCGCCCATCGCGAGGGCGCCGGCCCCGAAGTGCTGATCGAGGCCCTCGCTCAGATCCGCCCCGCCGCGCCGCGCGCCGCGGCGTGATGCGCCTCACGCGATTCTCTGGTAGGACAAGCAAGGCAGGAGGTCTCGAGGCCACCCCACGGCACTCATGCTGAGCAAGCTTTACGACGCGCTGAGGGCTGCTGGCACGCCGGATGACTTGGCGCGGCAGGCGGCGGAAGAAGGCGCGCAGGTCGAGGATCTGAAAGCCGACGTGCGCTTGCTCAAGTGGATGGTCGGCTTCACCCCGGCCTTTCAGGTCGCGACGCTGTTCTTCATGGGGCAGATCCTGCTCAGGCTGCCGGCCAGCTGACGCGGCTCGATTCCGGCCCCGTCGAAGATCACCCGCCGCCAGTCGGCGCGCTGGGCTCGCTCGTTCATGAGGTCTCGCTGCGCAGCGCAGCGAGTTTCTCGGCGGCCGCACCGGCGATGAACTGGTTGAGCGAGATGCCCCCACGCTCGGCCGTCTCCCTGGCCACGCGCATCACCCTCTGCGGCAGCCACAAAAGATCATCTGCTGAGCTTGTGGTTCGGCTTGCGATCGATGAAATCAAATGTGGTCTATGCGCTGCATGCAAAGGCTCACGGGAACATCAGGAATGACCAGCCTGAGCATTCGCAAGCTTGATCCTGCCGTGAAGGAGCGTTTGCGCCTGCGCGCCGCCCGGCATGGGCACTCCATGGAAGAAGAAGCCCGGCAGATCCTGAGCGAGACCTGTGGACCGGAAGGGGAGCCGCAAAACGCCTTCGAGGCGCTCAGACGTCCTCCGTCGGCCTCGGCGGGGTTGATCTCGAGCTGCCGGAACGCCGGCCCGGTCGCGAGCCGGCGAGCTTCGACTGATGTATGTGAGGCGGCAGCCTCCGCTTACGCCGACATCCGGATCGCGCGGGAGCGAGCGGGGCGGCCGGTCGCGCGGGAAGACGGCATGATCGCTGCCATCACGAAGACTGCCGGGGCTACGGTGGTCACCAGGGACGAGATCGGGTTCGCGGGGTGCGGAGTCCCGATCATCACCCCTTGGGTCCGAGGCAGCTGACTGTAGCGGACCTGGTTCACCGGAACGCCGGCTCGTCGAAGCTTCTGAGCTTGCGCGAGTGCAGCGCGTCGGGGCCGGTTTCGTCGCGCAGGATGCGGATCGCCTCGAGGCCGATTTCGAGGTGCTGGTTGATCCGCTCGCGGTAGAAGAGGTTGGCCATGCCGCGCAGTTTGAGCTCGCCGTGCAGCGGCTTGTCGGAGACGCACAGCAGGGTGCCGTAGGGGACGCGGAAACGGAAGCCGTTAGCCGCGACCGTGGCGCTCTCCATGCTGACCGCGACCCTCCGCCATCACCCTCGGCGAGATGACTTCCTCTCCCCTCCCAGGAGCTCCAACATCTCTTCTACGGTCTGAAAGCGCTTAGCGGCATCGTATCTGATACATTTCGCGATTACATTCCGGATCATTTCGTCCTCAATGCTCAGCAGATAAGGCGGCATGAAGCTCTCTTCCGTCGAGCCTAGCGGCGGTCCCTCCTCGCGGACCAAGAAATAGAGAAATTTACCTAGGCTATAAATGTCAGCAGTAGGTCGAGCAATAAGCGTTTGCTCTGCGAGCTGCTCAGGAGCGGCAAACTGCGGGGTGCCCACGCCTGCTGCAGCCATCGATTGCGTAGCAGCGAACTGCAAGTCCGCTATATCAAAATCCGTCAAAACTGGTTCGCCGTTTTCATCCAAGACAATATTCGCAGGTTTTACATCCCTATGAACAATCCCTTGTCCATGCGCAAAACCCACAGCCGCAGCAATTCTTGTAAAGACGTCCATTTTCTTAGTATCTGACCAGCCTAGTGCTTTTATCCTTTCGAGATCGCCTCCCGGCAAATATTGCATCGAAAATGACATCGCATCATCGCCTACTTCGAATAAACGTACTATAGACGATGGCGCTGCATTTCCTAACTCAGTCAAATGGCGCATCGCTCTGATGCCTCTTTGAAAGCGCCATAGCATAAGACCAATACCCAGTTTATCCTGATCGAAGATTTTTACAGCCACCTTCGATCCGTGATCTCTAGAAGCTTCCCAAACCGTGCCAAAATTCCCAGCGCCTAGGACTCCTACAAGTACAGCGCCAGCGACTATGTCGCCAGGATGCTCCCGACGGCGACTTCAAATCTTGTTGCAGAGTTCTTAGATTTCCTGTCATACACCCATTCTCTGTAAAGCGTTTAGGTGCGGATCTTCTGCTTGGATTGTCAATTCACATAGTTTGACAATTAAAGGTGTTCGACCTTTTTGATGTTCAATATTCAGAATATCTGAGCACAAATCGGTACATTCATCACAAATAAAAACGCTATCTGCGGCAATCAATTTTTTTACCTCGTGTTGCGACTTTCCGCAGAAGGAACAATACAACGTCGTGCCAGTTACTTGCTGTTTTTCGGGCGCGACATCATCGCCGCTCGATGGCGCGAGGTTTCTTGAAGAAGTTGAAACAGAGGGCGATGCATTTTGATCAGTGTGTGTTGATTTGCCATCGACTGGCGCTATTGGGTAAAGGTCGAGACTGGAGCGCGCGTGCGCCAGAAATGAAACAATCAAAACCGCTCCAGCTGCGCCGAAGCCGAAAAAAAAGAGAAGAAACACGAATATCTGAACGAGCACATTCTTGTCAGCAAAAAATGTCGTGCCAAGAAAGGAGAGAACGACGACTATGAGGGAAACCAGGGTCAGCGGACCCTTTCCCGCGGCGGTCACTAGGCTTGAGGGGTCACGAAGAAAGGCGTTCATCCACTCCTCCACGATCGGCGTAGGTAATGTGCGGTGGTTGGAACGGGCGCCGGCAATTGATGCCACAACCTTCAGATGTGATGCAAGCGGGGAGCGTATATGTGTACGCGGGGCTAGTGCACGGGCGCATTCAGAGGATTCAGCTTGGTGAGGATCTGGGCCGGGGTTTTCGTCCAGATGAAAGGCTTGGGGTCATCGTTGTGCTCGGCGATGTAGCGGTGGATCGCGGCCTGCAGGTCGACGATCGAATGGAAGCTGCCGCGCTTGAGCCGGCGCCGGGTCAGCGCCGAGAAGAAGGTCTCGACCGCGTTCAGCCACGAACCCGAGGTCGGCGTGTAGTGGAAGACGAAGCGGGGGTGGCGGGCGAGCCAGCGCAGCACCTTAGGGTGCTTGTGGCTGCCGTAGTTGTCGAGGATGACGTGGATCACCTTGCCGGCCGACACCGCGGCCTCGATCGCGTTGAGGAAGCGCAGGAACTCCTGGTGCCGGTGGCGCTGCATGCAGCGGCCGAGCACCGTGCCTTCGAGCACGTCGAGGGCGGCGAACAGCGTGGTGACGCCGTTGCGCAGATAGTCGTGGGTCATGGTCCCGGCCTTGCCCGGCTTGAGCGGCAGACCGGGCTGGGTGCGGTCGAGGGCCTGAATCTGGGACTTTTCGTCGACCGAGAGCACGACCGCATGCTTGGGCGGGTCGACGTAGAGGCCGACGATGTCCTCGAGTTTGGCCGCGAATTGGGGGTCGTTGGAGCGCTTGAAGGTGCGGATGCGGTGCGGCTGGAGGTCATGCGCCGCCCAGATCCGCTGCACCGACCGCAAGGAGACGCCCGTGTGTCGGGCCATCGCCCGGCCGGTCCACTGCGTCGCCTCGCCGGGCGGCTCGGCGCAGGTCAGGGTCACCACCTGGCGGACCACCGCCTCGCCCAAGGGCGCCTTGCCGGGCTTGCGGGTGGCATCGCGCAGCAATCCGTCGACCCCGGCTTCGGCAAAGCGCCGTTGCCAGCGCCAGACTGCCGGCCGGCCGATGCCGGCACGCCGGGCGACCTCGGCGACGTTCAGGCGATCGGCCGAGCCGAGGATGATCCGAGCGCGCGCCACATGCTTCTGGGCGCGATTGCGATCGGCCACGATCGCCTCGAGATGAGCACGATCCGCACCCGAAACCAACGGACACACGATCTGAGCCATGGGCCCAGTATCGCACATCATTCAGCTTTTATGAATCCTATGTTTGCATCATTGCACTAGATGGGCTGACGCATGGTGTCACCGGAACGCGGGTTCGTCGAAGCTTCTGAGCTTGCGGGAGTGGAGGGCGTCGGGGCCGGTCTCGTCGCGCAGGATGCGGATCGCCTCGAGGCCGATCTCGAGGTGCTGGTTGATCCGCTCGCGGTAGAAGAGGTTGGCCATGCCGCGCAGCTTCAGCTCGCCGTGCAGGGGCTTGTCGGAGACGCACAAGAGCGTGCCGTAGGGGACGCGGAAGCGGAAGCCGTTGGCCGCGACCGTGGCGCTCTCCATGTCGACCGCGATCGCGCGCTGCTGGTTCAGGCGCTCGAACAGCTCGTCGTAGCGCAATTCCCAATTGCGGTTGTCGGTGGTCGCGACCGTGCCGGTGCGCATCCGGGTCTTGACGTCGGCGCCGGTCAGGCCGGTGACGTTGAGCACCGCCTGCTGGAGCGCGACCTGGACCTCGGCGATCGGCGGCACCGCGACGGTCAGCGGCAGGTCGTGGTCGAGCACGTGGTCCTCGCGGGCGTAGGCGTGGGCGAGCACGTAGTCGCCCAGGCGCTGGCTGCGGCGCAGGCCGGCGCAGTGGCCGAGCATCAGCCAGCAGTGCGGGCGCAGCACCGCCAGATGATCGGTGATGGTGCGCGCGTTCGAGGGCCCGATGCCGATGTTGACCATGGTGACCCCCATCCGCCCGGGCCGGGTCAGATGGTAGGCCGGCATCTGCGGCAGATGGCGGGGGCGCCGTCCGGCGACCGGCTGGTCGTCGAGCCGCGGGTTGGGGGTGATCACGTTGCCGGGCTCGACGAAGGCCGTGTAGTCGTCGCTCGCCCGGATCGCCCGCTCGGCGTAGTCGATGAAATGCTCGATGTAGCGCTGGTAGTTGGTCAAGAGGATGAAGCGCTGGACGTGCTCGGGCGCGGTCGCGGTGTAGTGATGCAGGCGCTCGAGCGAATAGTCGACCCGCTCGGCGGTGAACAGGGCGAGCGGCTTGGGCGTGCCCGGCGGCGGCCGGAAAGTGCCGTTGGCGATCGCGTCGTCGATCAGGCTCATGTCGGGCAGCGGGAAGGCGCTCTGCAGCGCGTTCACCCGGTCGTGGCGGATGTCGGCGGTGCTCTCCTCGATCACGAACGGCAGCGGCATGCGGCGGTCGCTGATCCCGACCACCACGGCTGTGCCGTGATGCTGCAGCAGGAGCTCGATCTGGTGCCGGTAGTACTCGCCGAACAGCGCCGGCCGGGTCAGCGTGGTGCCATAGACGCCGGGCTCGTGCAGCGCCCCGAAGGCGAGGCGCGCGTCGAGGTTCAGCTGCAAGCGGCCGAGTTCGAGGCCGAGGAACGGATAGAAGGCGTCGACCGGCTCGACCGGCAGCTCGCCCTCAGTGAAGCGCGCGAAGGCCTCGCGCAGGATCAGGACGCCCTTGTCGTAGATCTTGGCGATCCGCGCGAGCGCGGCATCGGCGTCGGTGAACGCCTCGAGGCCGGTGATGCCGGCGGCGGTGAAGGCGGCGAGGGGCGGCGGGCAGGGGTTCGGGCCGGACATGGGCTACCCTAGCATGTTCAGGAGACAAGATCTCGCTAATGGCGCGCTCGGCGACCCTGCCGGCCCGCGGTGATGCGGCCGGCCCGCGGGATGACAGCGGCCTGTGTGGTGTTGGTGTCAGGCGGGCGCGTTGTGGCTCCGCGATTCCGTCGCACCGGCCGGGCACGCGCGCGCCCCTGGGCGTGGCGTGCGGGAATGCTAACTTGCGCCCCGGTTCCTTTGATCGATCCCGGTTCCTTTGATCGAGCGATGTCTGCCATGGTTCGCCTGCTGATCGCTGCCGGATCGATCCTGATGCTCGCGATGGCGCTCACCAACGCTGCCGCCGGGCGCACCATCGCGGCCGGCGAGCTCGGCGTCCTGCCGGTGGTCATGCCGGCAGGCGAGGCGCGGGGGCTGGTCTTCCTGGTCTCGGGCCGTGACGGCTGGAACCGCGAGCTGGATCTGGCGGCGGCGCGCCTGAGCGAGTTCGGCGCCGCCGTGCTCGAGGTCGACCTGCGGACCTGGCTCGCCAATCTGCGCGCCGGCAAGGACAGCCGCTGCCACTATCTGATCTCGGCCGTCGAGAAAACCAGCAAGCACGTACAGCGCGAGCTCGGGTTCGAGAGCTACCACTCGCCGATCCTGGCCGGCACCGGCATGGGATCGGCTCTGGTCTATGCGGCGCTCGCCCAGGCGCCCGTCACGACCGTTGCCGGCGCCGCCAGCGATGGCCTGGTGACCGAGCTCGACACCCGGCTGCCCCTCTGCCCGGGTGCTGCCGCGACCGCCGCCGGCGCCGGTTTCAGCTACGCGCCCAAGGCGACGCTGCCGGGCTGGTGGCGGGTTGCGGTCGGACCGGAGCAGCAGGCCGCAGCCCGCCAGTTCGTCGCGGCCATGCCGCAGGCCGAGGTGGTCGAGGTCGACCAAGGCGTCGGCCTGGACGAGCGCCTGGCCCGGCTGCTCGCCGACCGGTTGGGCGGGGCCGACGCGACCACGGCGGCGGTTCAGGATCTGCCGCTGGTCGAGCTGCCGGCGGCCGGACCGGGCGATTTGCTGGCGGTGTTCTATTCGGGCGATGGCGGCTGGCGTGACATCGACAAGCAGATCGGCGAGGTCCTGGCCGCACACGGGATCGCCACGATCGGGGTCGACAGCCTCCGCTACTTCTGGCAAAAGCGGACACCGCAGCAGGTCGCCGACGATCTGGCGGCCATTCTCAGCCACTATCGGGCCAAGTGGGGCCGCCATCAGGCGATCCTGCTCGGCTACTCGTTTGGCGCCGGCATCCTGCCGTTCGCGGTCAACCGGCTGCCGCCGGCCGAGCGGGCGATGGTCCGGCAGGTCTCGCTGCTCGGACTCGAGAAACAGGCCGACTTCGAATTCCACCTCACCAACTGGCTGGGCGGCGGGGGTGGTGCTGGAGCCCGACCGGTGCTACCCGAGATCGCCGGGCTCGATCCGCGGACCGTGCAGTGCTTCTACGGCAGGGACGAGACGGATACCGCCTGCACCGCGCCTGAGTTCGAGCAGGCTGAGCGGATCGAGACCCGGGGTGGCCACCATTTCGATGGCGACTATGCCGCGCTCGCCGACAAGATCATGGCCGGCGCCAGGCGACGCTGCCAGGGCTAGACCATGAGCCGCCTGGCGTTGGATCGGCGAGCCGGCCAGCCGGCGGACGTGGCACCGGCCGCCGCACCGGCCAACCCGACCCCGGCCCCTCTGCCCGAGCCGATCGAGCGGCCGCTCGGCCAGCGGCTCAGCCGCTGGCTGCCCCATCTGATCAGCCTGGTGCTGTTCGCGATCGCGATCTGGGTGATCCACCGGGAGCTCGCCCAGTACCACATGAGCGATCTGCGCGCGCGGTTGCACGAGATCCCGGTGCGCGCCATCGCGGGCGCGATCCTTGCCACCGCGACCGGCTACGCCACGCTCACCCTCTATGACCGGCTGGCGCTGCTCTACCTGGGCGAACGTCTGCCCTATCGGCGCACCGCGCTCGCCTCGTTCACCGGCTACGCCTTCAGCCACAATCTGGGCCTCGCCTGGCTCAGCGGTGGTGCTGTGCGCTTTCGCCTGTACACGGTCTGGGGCCTGTCCTCGCTCGACATCGGCGTCATCCTGGGCTTCAACACGATCACGAGTTTCCTCGGTCTCGGGACCATTCTGGCGCTCGCCTGCCTCGGCGAGCCGCAGGCGATCGCGGCCATCCTGCACCTGCCGCCGGCGGTGGTGATGGTGATCGGCCTGCTGCTGGTGGCCATGGTCGCGGGCTACGTGCTCGCGGCCGCGCTGCGGCGGCGGCCGATCTCGATCCGTGGCTGGCAGGCGCACCTGCCGCGGCCACTGGTCGCCGGCGCCCAGATCGTTCTGTCGCTGCTCGACTGGACCTCGGCCGCGGCCGCCCTCTATATCCTGCTGCCGGCCGGGCTGCCGCTCGGCTTCCCGGCGTTCGTCGGCCTGTTCGGGCTCGCCAACCTGGGCGGCGTGCTCAGCAACGTCCCGGGCGGCATCGGCATCTTCGAGGCGGTGGTGCTGTTCGCCCTGCCTCATGGTAGCCCGTCGGCGGCGGTCGCGGCGGCGCTGATCGGCTACCGCCTGATCTACTATCTCCTGCCGCTGGTGCTGGCGGTGCTGCTGCTCGGCGTTCATCAGCTGCTGGCGACCGGCGAGGTCGCGCGCCGGGTCGGCGTGTGGGCGGTGGTGCTGGCGCCCAATCTGTTCGCGCTGATGGTGTTCACCGCGGGCATCATGATGCTCGCCTCGAGCGCCGCGCCGACCGTTGCCGGGCGTCTGGAGATGGTCGGCGACCTCGTGCCGCTCGGGGTGATCGAGATTTCGCATTTTTTCGCGAGCATCGCGGGCCTGCTGCTGCTGCTGGTCGCCTGGGGGCTGCGCCGGCGGCTGGATGGCGCCTGGCTCGCTACCCTCGGGGTCCTGGCCGCGGGCATCGTCTTCAGCCTGCTGCGCGGCCTGCATGTCGAGCAGGCGGCGATCCTGGCGGTCACGCTCTTGGCCCTGCTGCCCTGCCGGCGCGCCTTCTATCGCAAGGCGGCACTGCTCAGCGAGCGCTTCTCGCCGGCCTGGCTGCTGGCGGTCGTCGCGGTCCTTTTGGGGGTGCTCTGGCTCGGCTTCTTCAGCTATCGGCACATCGAATACAGCCACGATCTGTGGTGGCGCTTCGTGCTCGAGGAGGGCGGGCCGCGCTTCCTGCGCGCCGCCGCCGGCACGCTCGTCCTGTTCCTGATCGTGGGCGCCGCGCAACTGTTGCGGACCAGCCGGCGGCCGGCGCTCGGCGACCGGCCCGACGACGTCGCGCGCGCCCGCGCGATCATCCAGGCGACCCCGGACGCGCCGGCGCTCGCCAACCTCGCCCTGCTCGGCGACAAGCATTTCCTGTTCAGCGACAGCGGCCAGAGCTTCATCATGTTCGGCGTGCGCGGCGGCAGCTGGATCGCTATGGGCGAGCCGGTCGGGCCGGCCGAGGAGCGGCTCGAGATCCTCTGGCAGTTCCGCGAGCTGAGCGACCGCTACGGTGCCTGGCCCGCCTTCTACCATGTGGCGCCCGAGAGCCTGCCGCAGTTCCTGGAGCTGGGCCTGACGTTCCAGAAGCTGGGCGAAGAGGCGCTGGTGCCGCTCGAGCGCTTCACGATCGAGGGCCACCGGCACAAGAGCATGCGCTACACGCTGCGCCGGCTGCGCCGCGACGGCTGCCGGTTCGAGATCGTGGCGCCGGCGGCGGTGCCCGGCATGCTGCCGGCGCTCGCCAGGATTTCGAGCCAATGGCTGCGCACCAAGAACGTGCGCGAGAAGAGCTTCTCACTCGGCCGCTTCGACCCCGGCTATCTGCAGAACTTTCCGCTGGCGCTGGTCTGGTTCGGGCCGCGGCTGGTTGCCTTCGCCAACCTGTGGATCAGCGGTAGCGGGCGCGAGCTGTCGGTCGACCTGATGCGCCACGCCAAGGATGCGCCCGCCGGCATCATGGAATACCTGTTCCTCGAGCTGATGCTGTGGGCCAAGGCCGAGGGCTACCAGCGGTTCGCGCTCGGGATGGTGCCGCTCGCCGGGCTCGAGCAGCGGCGTCTCGCCCCGCTCTGGACTCAGGCCGGCGCGTTCCTGTTCCGCTACGGCGAGCATTTCTACAACTTCAAGGGGCTCAGGCACTTCAAGGCGAAATTCGACCCGGTCTGGGAGCCGCGCTATCTGGTGGCGCCGGGCGGCTTCGCCCTGCCGCGGGTGCTGGGCGACGTGACGCTGCTGATCAGCGGCGGGGTCGGCGGGCTGGTGACCAAGTAGGACCAGGCGCACGAAGAAGGGACCTTGGCACCCGCGGCCCCTCGACCGGTCGCATCGATCGCTCAGAGGGCCGAGCCCGAATCGTCGGGCCAACTCGCTGCGCAGCCTGTAGCAACGATCAGAACGGCGCAGGCGCCGCGTTAACCAACTGTTTACCGCCTGCGTCTTAAGCCTTCCTTCGGGTGGTCCATGCGACCGTGGGAATCCAGAGCTTCAGCCTGATCGGTGGCGCATGGACTCCCAGGATCGCATGGACCAGCCCCGGCAGGATGAGCACTCAGGGTTAACAAGTCCCTTAAGTGAAGGCGGACCCGGAATCGACCTCTGCTTGCGGCCCTTCCGTGCTGCGCCCCCAAAGGCGCGCCCGGGCGCGAAAATCCAGACTTCCTGCGGCAGGTTGTAAGCGGTGGGCGTCAGGCGCTCTGGCCGAGGGCGCGCCAGCCGATGTCGCTCCGGCAGAAGCCGTCGGGCCAGTCGATCCGGTCGATGGCGGCGTAGGCGCGCGCCCGGGCCTGCGCGAGGGTGGCGCCCTGCGCGGTGACGTCGAGCACGCGCCCGCCGTTCGCGAACACACGCCCGTCGACGATCCCGGTGCCGGCGTGGAAGATGGTGACGCCCTCGATCGCGCCCGCGGCTTCCAGGCCGCGGATTTCGCTGCCTCTGGCATAGGCGCCGGGATAGCCCTGCGCGGCCATGACCACGGTGATCACGTGCTCGGGGTACCAGCGGAGATCCATGTGGCCGAGCGCACCGTCGGCCGCCCCGAGCAGCAATTGGCCGAGATCGGTCATCAGGCGGGGCACAAGGACCTGGCATTCGGGGTCGCCGAAGCGGACGTTGTACTCGAGCAGCTGCGGGCCGTCTGCGGTCAGCATCAGCCCGGCGTAGAGGACGCCCCGGTAGGGTGTGCCTTCGGCCGCCATGCCGGCGACCGTCGGACGGACGATCTTGTGCAGCGCCAGTTCGGTCAGCTCGGGCGTCAGGCAGGGGGCCGGCGAGTAGGCGCCCATGCCGCCGGTGTTGGGGCCGGTGTCGGCCTCGCCCACCCGCTTGTGGTCCTGCGCAGTGCCGAAGGCGAGCAGGTCCCGGCCGTCGACCAGGGCGAACAGGCTCGCTTCCTCGCCGACCAGGCACTGCTCGACCACGACCGTGCTGCCGGCCGCGCCGAACGCCCCGGCGAACGCGTCATCGAGCGCTGCCTGCGCCTCGTCGACCGTGGCCGCGACCGTCACCCCTTTGCCGGCCGCGAGCCCGTCGGCTTTGACCACGATCGGGGCACCCTCGGCGCGGACGTAGGCCATCGCGGCCTCGCGCTCGGCGCTTCGAAACGTCCGATGGCGCGCGCTCGGGATCTGATGTCGGGCGCAGAACTCCTTGGCGAATGCCTTCGAGCCCTCGAGCCGCGCGGCCGCGGCACTCGGCCCGAAGGCCTTGATTCCGGCCGCTGCCAGCCGGTCCACCAGGCCCAGCACCAGGGGCAGCTCGGGCCCCGGCACCACGAGCTCGACCCGCTGCTTGCGGCAGAACGCGACCAGGCCGTCGAGATCGTCGACCGCCAGCGGCACGCAGCGCGCCTCGCGCGCGATCGCATCGCTGCCCGGCGCGCACAGGAGCTCGCTCACCAAGGGCGAGGCCGCGAGCGACCAGCAGAGCGCATGCTCGCGCCCGCCCGCGCCGACCACCAGAACCTTCACGCCCGCCTCACCTCCTCGTCCGCCGCATGGTAGCGGTCGGGCGCAGGCCGCGACAGCAGCAAACTTGGGCGGCGCTGGAGGTGAGCCCGTCCGTGGACAGGATCGGGGTTGCGCAACCCCGGTGAGACCAACCCCCCATCCGGCGGCGGCCCCGAGGCGATGACAGCGTGTAGCGCGGCCAGGATGCGCACCCATCTCGCCGCCGGCCGAAGCTCCGCCCCGCTGCCTTGACAAGCGGGGACCGATCGGGCGAGCTAGGCAAAGCCGGGATGCGCGCGAAAGCCGACGCGGTACACTGCCAGTGAGGAGCGGCGTGGATTCGCCTACGGACAACGGGCGGCCAGCGATCCAGTGCCCGACCTGCGCCAACCTCCTGGAGCCCGGGGAAGACGCATGGTCCTGTGGCCGTTGTGGCGGTCGCGTCCAAGCCACGCTCGGCATCCCGGATCTGCGCCCATCGCCGGCGTCGGCCAGCAACGTCGGCTCGGAGATCCAGCAGCTTTGCGAGGCGTTCGCCACCAGCGACTTCGCCGCATTGCTGGCGCTGCGCCAGCAGAAGTTCTCGACCGGCGATCCGGCGCTGCTGCGGCGCTATGCGAAGTATCGTGAGGTCGGGTTTGAGCGTGGCCGCCGCTTCTTTGGCATGGTCGAGCGCCGTCTGGCGGAGGTCGTTGGCGCCCCTGATGCCGGCGCGGCGGTGGTGATCGGGTGTGGCACGGGCGGTTGCACGGCGGCGGTCGCGGGGCGCTTCCGGCACGTCGTCGCGCTCGATCCCGGGCTGCCCGATCTGATCCTGGCAAAGAAGGCGCTGAGCGAGGCCGGGATCGACAACGTCACGCTGGTCCAGGCCTACGCGCAGCGCATCCCGCTGGCGGATGCCAGCGTCGCCCTCGTGATTGCGGAGAACGTGCTCGAGCACGTGTTCGATCTCGACGGCACGATGATCGAAGCCGCCCGGGTTCTGCAGGAAGATGGCCGGTTCGCCGGCGACAGCGTGAACCGCTACAACATGTTGCGACCTGAGCCGCACGTCATGCTGTGGGGCGTTGGCTTCCTGCCGCGCTCGTTGCAGGCCCGCTACGTGCTGTGGCGGCGCGGATTCCGCGGCTACGGCCGGGGCGTCCGGCTGCCGTCCTACCGGGAGATGGCGCACGCCCTGCGGCGCGGGTTCGGCGCCGGCGGGCGCTTCGTCTTCCCCGGCGTCGACGCCTACGGCCTCCCGCCCGCCTTCGATCACATACTACGGCTGATCGAGCGCGTGCCGCCGCTTGCCTGGGGCCTGCTGCAGATTTTTCCGGTCCATCTGGCGCTGGCGGTTCGCCGCGCTGCCTGATCGGGATCGGCCAGACGTCGTCGGCGCGCCATCGCCGGGCGGTAGCGCTTGGCGACGTCCATCGGATCGAGCGTGCTCATGGCCGGCCAAGCCTGGCGGAGCGCCGGCAGGGATGCTGTCGGCGGGCCGCCGGCCCCGGCCAAAAGCCCTGTCTGGGGGGCCGCGCGGGGCCTCTTGCATCGTCGGGTGCGCACCGTCATAACCGAGCCCAGGAGAGATTTCGGGACACCGGGGCTCTTCGCTCGAGGGTCATGAGCCCGGCTGACGGTTCGGCTTGAACCAAGAACAACGAGGGCACCGCCATGAGACTGAGCCGCAGGCAGTTCACGACAGCCGCGGGCGGCACGCTCGCCTTCGCCAGCACGCAGGCCCTGCTCAAGCGCGCCGGGCTCGCGGCCGAGGCGCCGATCCGGGTCGGCAACATCCTCGATCAGACCGGCGGCCTCAACATCTACAGTCTGAAGCAGATCAAGGCGCTAGCGATGGCGGTCGACGAGCTCAACCAGGCCGGCGGGCTGCTTGGCCGGCCGCTCGAGCTGCACTTTTACGACAGCCAGTCCAATAATCAGTTCAACTCGCAATATGCGACCCAGGCGATCGTGCGCGACAAGGTGAGCGTGATCCACGGCGGCATCACCTCGAGCTCGCGCGAGGTCATGCGCCCGATCGTCGACAAGTACAAGAACCTGCTCTTCTATAACTCCTTGTATGAAGGTGGCGTCTGCGACCGGCGGCACGTCAGCACCGGCATGGTGCCGGCGCAGCAGCTCGAGCCGCTGGTCGACTACGTGGTCAAGGAGAAGGGCAAGAAGCAAGGCTACGTGCTCGCCGCCGATTACAACTACGGCCAGATCACCTCGAAGTGGATGCAGAAGCTCCTGGGCGAGGCGGGCGGCGAGGCGGTCGCGGTCGAGTTTTTCCCGCTCGACGTCACCAACTTCGCGCCGGCGATCAGCCGCATCCAGGAGAAAAAGCCGGATGTGGTCTGGTCGGTGCTGGTCGGCGGCGCGCATATCGCCTTCTACCGCCAGTTCGAGGCGACCATCGGCAAGAAGAACATGATGCTCGCCTCGACCACCTACGGCGTCGGCCGCGAGAACACCCAGCTGTCCCCGGACGAGCGCGAGGGCATCATCATCGCGACCTCGTTCGTCGATGACCTGCCGACCGCGGCGGCCAAGGCGTTCGTCAAGAAGTATCAGGACTATACCGGCGAGAAGGAATACGTCGGCGAGTACGGCGAGTACGGCTATCGCGGGCTGATGCTCTGGGCCGAGGCGGTCAGGCAGGCGGGCGATGCCGCGCCGGATGCGGTGATCGGGGCGCTCGCCAAGGGCGGCGTCAAGTTCGAGGGTGCTGGCGGCCTGTACACGATCGACGGCAAGACCCAGCACACCACGATGGACATTCACATCGTGGTCGGCAACCGCGCCGGCACCTTCGATGTCATCAAGTCGTTCCCGCAGCGCCCGCCCCGCGATACCCAGCTGGTCTGCGACCTCGACAAGAACCCCAAGGACACGAAGCAGTACGAGCCGCAGATTTGACCCGCGGTTCGAGGGAGCCGGGGCAGGCCGCCCGCGATCGGCTGGCGCGGCGGCCGGCCGCCTGACCGGCCGGCCCGCCAGCCGCGATGCAGGAGGTCGTCAACACCCTCTATCTGGCGCTGTTCTCGATCGGGCTGTTCGTCCTCATCAGTCTCGGGCTCGCGGTCATCTTCGGCCTGATGCGGGTGATCAACCTCGCCCAGGGCGAGTTCATCATGCTCGGCGCCTATGTCTGCGCGCTGTCCTCGAACCGGGGCGTCCCGCTCTGGGCGGCCTTCGTGCTGGCTGCGATTGCGGTCGGGCTGTTCGGCGTCCTGGTCGAGCGGCTGATCATCCGCTGGCTCTATGGCCGGATCGTCGACACTTTGCTCGCGACCTGGGGTCTCTCGCTGTTTCTGGTGGGCGGCATCACGACGCTGTTCGGGCCGCAGGCCGAGAGCGTGGGGGCGGCACTCGGCAACATCGCGATCGGCGGCGTCACCATCTCGCTCTACAACCTGATCGTGATCGGGATCGCGTTCCTGATGCTGGCTCTGACCTTCGCCCTGCTCCGCTTCACGACCTTCGGCCTGCTCGTGCGCGGCACGATGCAGAATCCGGAGATGGCGAGTGCCTTGGGCGTGCCGCGCGAGCGGATCTACATGCTGACCTTCGGGCTGGGCTCGGCGCTGACCGGGCTCGCAGGTGCCGTGCTGGTGCCGATCACCGGCGTCGCGCCGACCATGGGCGTGTTCTTCGTGGCCAAAGCTTTCATCACGGTGATCGCGGGCGGCCCCTTGCCGCTGCTCGGCACGATCTCGGCCGCATCCCTGTTCGGCGCGATCGACGGCATCGTGAGCTTCCGGTTCAGCTCGGTGGTCGGCGAGATTTCCGTACTTCTGGTCGCGATCCTGCTGCTCCGCCTGCTGCCGCTCGGCATCACCGGCCGGCTCCGGCAAGGATTGTAGGGGCGTCACCGGATGTTTTTGCTGCCGCTGTCAGGGCCCGTCCGACCAGCGGGCTCCGGGATCGAAGGTCGAGACGTTAATCGAAGCTTAATCTTCGGGCGTCAATGCTTCCTTTGGATGGTCCATGCGACCGTGGGAATCCGTCCACGGCTAGAAAGCCTGGGCGCGGATTCCCACGGTCGCATGGACCATCGGGGGGAAAGGTAGCAGTCGATGGTTAACGAGCGGTTAACCGGAGACTGGGTTCCTGCGCGTCCTCGACCGGGCGAAATGGTGCCGTCCCGGGCGGTCCGTTGCCGATGAGTGCCGTCGATCCCCCGTTGATCGTGCCGGCGATGAGGGCGGTCGCGCCGATGCAACGGCCCGGATCGCGGCGCCGATCAGAGCGGGTTGCCGACATGAGCGCGCCCGGAGCGCGCTCGCGATGACAGCGCGCATCCCCGGCATGACGCCGCCCTCGGCCGCGCCGCCCTGGTGGTGGTGGCTCGCGGTCGCTATCGCCACTGTCCTCCTCCTCTGGCTGCCGCCCCGGATCGACATCGCGCTGCAGCTCGACCTCGCGATCATCTTCATCCTGGCGCTGCTCGCGCTCAGCATGAGCTTTCTCTGGGGCTATGTCGGTATCCTGAGCTTCGGCCAGACCGCGTTCTTTGGCCTTGGCGGCTACGCCTACGCGATCCTGGCGCTCAACTTCGACACCACCACCTGGCCAGCGCTCGCCGCGATCCTGGTGGCGATGCTGTTCGCCGCGGTACTGGGCTATTTCATGATCTACGGCCTGGTCAGCGACATCTATCTCTCGGTCATCACGCTGGTCGTCACGCTGATCCTGGAGAAGGGCATCCGCTCGACCTCGGGGCCCGAATACGTGATCGGCAGCGTCCGCCTGAACGGTCAGAACGGCATCCCGAGCGTGCCCTCGCTGCAGCTGCCCTGGGATCCGTCCACCGAGCTGTTCGTGGACGGCGTGCTCTATCTGTCGATCGGTCTCTTGGTGCTGGTCTATGTCGGCCTGCGCCTGCTGCTGGTCACCCACTTCGGCCGCGTCCTGGTCGGCATCCGCGAGAACCAGCGCCGGATCGAGCTCCTGGGCTACGACAGCCGGCGCTACAAGCTCGCGGCCTTCGTGCTCGCGGCCGGGATCGCCGCGATGTCGGGCGTGCTGTACGCCGTCTGGGGCAACTTCGTCGCGCCCGAGATGTTCAACCTCAACCAGGCGGCGCAGGTGGTGATCTGGGTGATCGTCGGCGGCCGCTCGACCCTGATCGGTCCGATCGTCGGCACCGCCCTGGTCCAGCATCTGACCCTCCAGCTCGGCACGATCGGGGTCGGTCAGGTGACGCTTATCCTCGGCCTCGTGCTGATGCTGTTCGTGCTGGTGTTCCGCGAGGGCCTGGTGCCTTCGCTCGGCCTGCTGGCCGGCTGGCTGCTGCGGCGTCGGGAGCGGCCGCGTTGACCACCGATCTGATCCTCGAGACGCGCGGCCTGGAAAAGCGCTTCGGCGGCGTGCGCGCGCTGGCCTGCGTCAGCTTCGGCCTCGAGCGCGGCGAGCTGCGCTGCCTGATCGGCCCCAACGGCGCCGGCAAGAGCACCTTCTTCAAGCTCTTGACCGGCCAGATCGCGCCCAGCGCCGGCGCCATCCTGTTCGAGAGCCGGGACATCACCGGCGCGGCACCGCACCAGATCGGCCGGCTCGGCATCGGCATCAAGAACCAGGTCCAGGACGTCTTCAACGGGCTGTCGGTGTTCGAAAATCTCTACCTGGCGGCAAGCTCGGCCCACCGCCGGCGCGAGGCTCGGGAGCGCGCGCGCGAGCTCGCCGGCCGCCTCGACCTCGAGCGGCTCCTGGATGCCCCGGTCGGCACGCTCGCCCACGGCCAGCGGCAGTGGGTCGAGATCGCCATGGTGGTCGCGCGCGAGCCGAAGCTCGTGCTGCTGGACGAGCCCTCGGCCGGCATGACGATCGAGGAGACCAGGCGGACCGCGGCGCTGATCCGTGAGGTCAACCGGAGCGCCAGCCTGATCGTGGTCGAGCACGACATGCAGTTCATCCGCCAGATCGCGCACAAGGTCACGGTCTTCCATCAGGGCGGCATCCTGCTCGAGGACAGCTTCGAGCGGGTGGTCGCCGATCCGGTCGTGCGCGACGTCTATCTCGGCCGCCGGACCGCCGCCCCGTGATGCTCGAGGTCCAAGACCTGCACGCGGGCTACGGCGCCATCCCGGTGCTGGCGGGGATCAGCTTCGCGGTCGCCGAGGGCGAGGTCACCGGCATCCTCGGCCACAACGGCATGGGCAAGACCACGCTGCTCAAGGCGCTCGCAGGCATCCTGCCGGCGAGCGCGGGCCGGATCCGTCTGGCCGGTGAGGACATCACGCGCCTGCCGAGCCACGCGCGCACCCGCCGCGGCCTCGGCTACGTGCCGCAGGGGCGCGAGATCTTCCCCGCCCTTTCGGTCCTGGACAACCTGCGCTTTGCCGCCGCCGCCAAGGGCAGGCCGGAGCCCGGGGCGATCCCAGCGGTGCTGGAGGAATTCCCGCGCCTGCAGCCCCTCCTCACGCGCGCGGGTGGCGCGCTCTCGGGCGGCGAGCAGCAGCTTCTGGCGCTGGCGCGCTGCCTGGTCCAGGCGCCACGTCTGGTGCTGCTCGACGAGCCGACCGAGGGCATCCAGCCGTCGGTGATCGAGATGATCGCGGACAAACTGACCCAGCTCCGGCAGCGCCACCGCCTGACCACCATCCTGGTCGAGCAGAACCTCGATTTCATCAAGGCGCTCTCGGATCGGGTGCTGATCATCCAGAAGGGCCGGATCGTGCGCGAGGTGCTGCCGGCCGAGCTGGACGATCCGGCCATGATCGGCGAGTTCATCGGCGCCGCGTGAGCCAAGGGAGAGAGGAGAGAGCGATGATGACCATCACCGCGGTGATCCGCGCCAAGGTGGGCCAGGAGCGGGTGGTCGAGCGGGCGTTGCGCGCCGTGGTCGCCGCGGTCAAGGCGGGCGAGCCCGGGACGCTCGCCTATGTCGTGAGCCAGGACCGGGACGACCCGACGATCTTCACGACCTTCGAGCGGTTCGTCGACGAAGCCGCCATGGACAAGCACAATCAATCACGGGCGGTTGCCGACTTCGTCGCCGCCACCAGGGACAGCCTGGACGGCCCGGTGCTCCTGCACAGCTGCCGCGAGCTCGACGCCAAGCTGCCCTGAGCACCCGCCGGTTCGAAGGCGCCGCCCGGCGCCGCCGGGTCAGTAGGGGTTCTTGGGCGAGCGGTCCTCCGACAGGCTCGGGCGGCGCGCGCACAGACGCTCGATCGCATCCGCGAGGTGGATCTCGGCGATGCTCGGGTCGCCGCGCGTGGTGCGGATCTTGTGCGCCGCCATCAGGACCTCGGCATGGGTGCAGCCGGCCGGCGGCTCGAAGCGGTAGGAGGCGAGCTCGATCAAAAGGCCGAGCGGATCGGTGAAATAGATCGAGTCCATGAAGCCCCGGTCCTTGACCCCGCTGTGCTTGATGCCGCGCTCATCCAGGCGCTCCACCGCCTGCTGGAAGGTCGCGCGCGAGAGCGCGAAGGCCAGGTGATGGACAGCACCTGGATCGGTCGAGGTGCGCGCCGGGTCGGGCTTGCGGCGGTCGTCGGTGAACACGGTGATCAGCCGGCCGTCGCCCGGGTCGAAGTAGAGATGGCTCTCGCCCGGGTTGTCGAGGTTCGGCTGCTCGAACACGAACGGCATGCCGAGCACGCCTTCCCAGAAGTCGATCGAGGTCTGGCGATCGGCACCAACCAACGTGATGTGATGGACCCCCTGGGCCTGCAGCTTGCGCATCGGTGGTCTCCCCTCGGGACCGGCCAGGACCTGGCCGCGATCCCTTAGAATGTACCCCGTCGCCTCGTGCGCGCCAGCCGGCGTTGATCAGTGCGCCGACTCGCTTCATCCTGCTGCGCCGGAGGCGATGATGGCCCTGAACCGCAAGACGACCATTCGGCTGTCGGAAGCACTGCATCGGCAGCTGACGCGGCTCGCTCGGGAGCGCGGGCAGAGCCTCGCCGACCTGGTGCGCGAGGCCTGCGAGCGCCAGTACGGTCTTGTGGATCGCGAGTCGCGCTTGGCGGCGGTCGAGGCGGTCGCAGCGATGCGGCTGCCGGTCGGACCGGTCGAGCAAATGATCGCGGAAAGCCGACCGGAGGACTGGACCGAAAGCGGGGCTCGAACATGATGCCCGTTGGGCTACTTGAGTTGGGCTGGAGCGGTGGGCAACGCTTCTTCAGACACTTCAAAGTACCAATCCTGTTCGTTTGCCCGATCATATACGTAGCCAACAGGAAGAAGCTTGTGTTCATATCCGTATATGTCGTAAAGCCTAACATCAACCCTTGCTCTAATTGGTTCGCCCAGATCGAGTAGTAGCTCTTGTGGAATTTGAAAATGTCCTGAAATACCAGATCGAGGATTCAAGTTCCAATAATACCGCCTATCGTAGTGACCAGCTGTGTTCGGATATCCTACCGTCCGCCTAACGTGCCCGAGACTTACCCACACTCGCGCACGCACTGGATAGTTATCGCCAAGATTCTCGATCCAGAAACCAACATCCGGTAAGCCTCTCGGAGGCGTTCTATCTGTTTGAGTGATTCGATATCGGACGGGCGGCACGAGATGTCTGGTATGCGTCTCGTACACTTGGTTTCGGCGTTCCTTGAGTTCCCGAGTATCATACTTACGCCCCCTAGGATGTTGTTGATTGTAATGTCCAATCGCAGCATGACAGTCAAAACAAACCGGCATTGCATTGTCAATGTCTGATGCGCCAGCCTCGATATGATGCAGCTCAATGCCTATTCCCACAAACTTACCGCAAAGACAGCAATGTCTGCTGCACCACAAGAGCACCTTTATCTTGGTATCCTCTGTGAATGGGGGGTTCTCCATACTGGGCACTGCTTATTTTCCTTGCCTATTTCCTACCAGCTCCGAACGTTTTCGTGGATCTCTACGTACGGAGGAGTGGGGCCGGCCGGCGCCGGCCGGCCCCACAACCGAATCATCACGCCGCGGTCTTGGCGACGTAGCCGTAGGCGAGGTTGGTGCGGGCGCCGCCGGTCGCCTGGTATTCGGCGCGCATCTGTTGGATGTTGTCGGCGGTGATCTCCGCCTTCTCGAAGTCGACCGCCGCCTTGTTCGCGGTCAGCGGCACGTTGTAGAGGCGGGCGGCGTTGAGCCCGAGGATCGTGTTCCTGACCGGGCCGTTGGCCGCCCCGAGCGGCGCAAAGCCGTACTTCTTCTGCATGTCGTCGGGGATCTCGATCCGGCGGAAGGCCTCGATCTGCCACTGCGGCGAGCCGTACCACACCGAATCGGTGCCCCAGAGCACGTGCTCGGCGCCCATGCCCTTGATCAGGGTGCCGAGGAAGGCGGCGCAGAACTTGGGGTTGGCGACCGCCGAGTTGGCGAACGACGTGCCGAGCTCGGCGTAGACGTTGGTCACGCCATGCTCCTGCGGGATCCTGGCCAGATCGCTCGCCCAGCGGATCTCGCCGGTCTGCTCGAAATAGGCGAGCTCGGCGTCCGGCAATTCCAGGAACGGGCGCAGCCCGGAGTGGTACATGACGAAGGTGATCTGCGGCCAGTCCTTGGCGGCCTTGGGCACGTCGTCGACCTTGGCGTATTCCCAGACGCCCGGGAACGACTTCTCGAAGTCGAGCGGCAGGAGCCCCTTGTGGACGCAGACCGTGGTGATGCCGGCCGCAACCGCCTTCTCGTAGAACGGATAGACCAGCTTCTCGTCGTCGAGGCGCCAGGGAAAGCGCGAGGGGGCGAGCGGGTCGCCGATCGTGTAGCCCTTCCAGGAATCCGGTTTCAGGTCGGCGATCGCGTGATCGACGATGTCCAGCCAGCCGTCCTGGCCGGGCGTGATCACGCTGTGCGCGAACAGGCGCTTGGAGCCGGCGATCGAGCGCACGACGTCGCGGGCTTGCGCGATCTGGTCGTTGGTCAGCAGCCACCATTCCGGGTCGTCGAACGGCGCCCCCGACAGCAGCACCAGATTGGTCTCGCTGTCGAGGAAGATCTCCTTCAGGTAATTGTCGAACCGGTAGCGGTCCAGTGTCATGCCCATGTCTTTGAGCATGTCCGGGTTCCAATGCTTGGACGCGAAGTCGCCGAGCCCGAGCAGCCCCTCCTTGGTGAAGTCGTCGCGGATGAAGTGGCTCTGGACGTCGAAGATGAACTGGCCGGAGAGATTGTTGGCGCGAGCCGCGGCGACCTCGACCTGGGCCGCCTCGGCCTCGCTGACCTCGAACACGCGGCCGAACACCTGGTTCATGGCGAGGAACGCGGTCGCCATGCCGCAGCTGGTCTGGAGGAAGCGGCGGCGGTCGAGCCCCTGGCGCGCACCATAGGCATCCGCCAGCTCCTGGATGCGCGCCTCGACCTGCTTTTGCTGCGCGGTCTGCGGGATCGGCGTGAACTCGCCGTTCGACACCACCCGGGTCGGCACCGGCGAGCGGAAAGCGGCATTCTCCGCCCCCTCGGTCCGCGCCAGGTCTTCCTTGCTCAGAAAAATGCCCATCACAAGCCCCCCTTTTTGAAGCCCTGTTCAGGCGCTCTGCCAAGTCTTGGCGACCCTCCTGCGGATCGCGGATCATGCCGCCGATGGTGCGCGCAAAGGGGCTGGTCTGCAACTTCGACGCGCGAGCGACTGGCGCTTCTTCTGAGCCGCACCAGCAATCTGAGTTCGGCCTGAAATGACGAAGGGCCGGTCTCGCTGGAGACCGGCCCGTCATGGGGGAGTTCCGTGCATCCTGTGGGCGCGCAGCTTCCGGCCGAACCCGAGGACCACGCCGCCGCGCGAGGCCTCGCTTCAGAGTGGCCCGGTCGCGCCCGGTCGGACATCACGCGAAGTGTGCGACCGCGCCGGTAAATGCCGCGTGAAGGGATCTCGGCATGGGCGCGTTACGACGCGCACGATTGCGTGACTTCAGATCTGGGCGCCGCCCGGCCCCTCGAGCACGCGCACGTGGAAGCCCGCGGCGCGCAGCGTGGTCACGACCTCGGCGGCATGGGCGGCGTTGCGCGTCTCGATGATGAAGTCGACCCCGGTCGACTTGACCGACAAGGGCGAGAACGCCCGCTGATGCTGGACCTCGAGGATGTTGCCGCCGGCCTCGCCGATCAGGGCTGCGACCTTGGCAAGGTTGCCGGGCGCGTCCGGCATCTCGACCTGGATCCAGATCAGCCGCCGGGAATGGGCGAGGCCGCGCAGGATCACCACCGACAACAGGCGCAGATCGATGTTGCCGCCGCACAGGATCAGGCCGACGCGGCGGCCGGCGAACCGCTCGCGCGCGCTCATGACCGCGGCCAGGCCGGCGGCGCCGGCGCCCTCGACCACGAGCTTCTCGATCTCCAAGAGGCTGAGGATCGCGGCCTCGATCGCGGCCTCTTCGACCAGCAGGATGTCGTCGACCAGCGCCTTGACGATCGGCAGCGTGAAGCGGCCGGGCCGCTTGACCGCAATGCCGTCGGCGATGGTCGGGCGCAGCGGCGCCTCGGGCAGCCCGGCGCGCTTGCGGTACATCGAGGGGCAGGCTGCGGCCTGGACGCCGATGATCTCGATCCCGGGTTTTTGCGCTTTGGCCGCGGTCGCGATGCCTGAGATCAGGCCGCCGCCGCCGATCGGCACCACCAGCACCTCGAGCTCGGGCACGTCCGCCAGCATCTCGAGGCCGATCGTGCCCTGGCCGGCAATGATCGCCGGGTCGTCGTAGGGGTGGATGAAGACCAGGTCGCGCCCGGCGGCGAGCTGCCTGGCATAGTCCGCGGCCTCGTCGACCGAATTCGCCCTCGAGCACGACTTTGGCGCCGAACTGGGCGGTTTTTTCCACTTTCACGAACGGCGTGAGCTTCGGCATCACGATGGTCGCCGGGATGCCGAGCCGGGTCGCGTGATAAGCGACCCCCTGGGCGTGGTTGCCGGCCGACATGGCGATCACGCCGCGTGCGCGCTCCTCCTCGGTCAGGCTCATGAGCTTGGCCAGGGCGCCCCGGTCCTTGAACGAGGAGCTGTGCTGCAGGGTCTCGAGCTTGAGCGTGATCTCGGCGCCCAGCACCTCCGACAGGCGCGCCGAGCGCAGGCAGGGCGTGCGCACGACCTGGCCGCGGAGTACTTCGGCTGCGGCCTCGATCTCGGCGAGCGTGATCGCCATCGGGCGCAAAAGTCCGCCTATGGGAACAGCGGCGCCTGGCCGAGGCCCGCCGTCTCGGGCAGGCCGAGCATCAGGTTCATGTTCTGCAGCGCCTGGCCGGAGGCACCCTTGACCAGATTGTCGATGACGCAGAGCACAATCGCCCGGCCCGCGACCCGGTCGGGGTGGACCGCGATCAGGCAGAGATTGGTGCCGCGCACATGGCGGGTCGCCGGCAGGCTCTTGAACGGCAGCACGCGCACGAACGGCTCGCCCTCGTAAGCGCGCTCGAGCTCGGCCTGGAGGTCCGGGGCGCCGACGCCATCCTGCAGGCGGACGTAGATGGTCGCGAGGATGCCGCGGTTCATGGGCACGAGATGGGGCGTGAAGCTCACGGCGACCGGCTCGCCCGCGGCCTCCGACAGGCCCTGCTCGATCTCGGGCGCGTGGCGGTGACTGGCGACCCCATAGGCGTGCAGGCCCTCGCTGACCTCGCTGTGCAGCGAGGCCTCCTTGGCCGCGCGGCCGGCGCCGGTGACCCCCGACTTGGCGTCGATGATGATCGGGTCGAGCGCGATCAGGCCGGCCGCGAGCAGCGGCCGCAGCGGCAGCTGCGCGCTGGTCGGATAGCAGCCGGGGTTGGCCACCAGATCGGTCGCCCGGAGCGCGTCGCGCGCGAGCTCGGTCAGCCCGTACACCGCATCTTTCTGGCGTGCCACGGCGCGATGCGGCTGGCCATAGGTGCGCTCGTACATGGCGACGTCGCGCAGGCGGAAATCGGCGGACAGATCGATCACCTTGGGCCCGCGCGGCAACTCCCGGATCACGTCCTGGGTGGTGCCGTGCGGCAGGCAGCCGAACAGCACGTCGAGGCCGCCCGGATCGCTGTCCTCGATCTTGATGAGCCCCGGCAGCGGGCGCCCGGCGAGATGCGGGAAGACCGCGGCGATCGGCTGGCCGGCGTAGCGGTCCGAGGTCATGCAGGCGACCCGCGCCGAGGGGTGATCCTGCAGCAGGCGCAAGAGCTCGATGCCGGTGTAGCCGGTCGCACCCAGGATCCCGATGCTCACGCTGTTGGCGGTCATCTTTCCGTCCTCTAGAACCCCCACAAAAGCGCCCCGATGCAGTGCGGCGTCAGCGCTTATGTCACGTTTCGGACGCGGATTGGACCCCAAAGTTTGCCAGGACGTTGCCCAGAAATCGGGCGCCGGAGATACGATGGCCGGCCAGTATCACTTGGCAAAGGCGGCAAATCGACGAGGTGGGGACGCCGCGAGCACCGGAGCCGGCGCGCCGGGGCGCCGTCCCAGACAACGGCTGGGAGGTGTCTGGCCGGACCCGCCGCGGCCGGCTGCCGGCGGCATGTTTCTCCGCTCGCACTGCCCGTCCGTTCGCTCTAGGCTTCGCACCCAGGATGTGGCCCATGACCTTGCGACAGCGGATCGGGATCGACTTCGGCGGCCGGCTGCGCCTCGAGGACGCGCTCGACTGGGCGGCGGCCAGGGAGGTGTTCTACGCCGATGTCTGCGTCGACCACCCGCCGAACGAGCTCGGCGGGTTCGATGACGCGAGGCTGCGCGCGGTGCGCGGCCGGCTCGATCGGCACGGCATCCGGCTGGGCCTGCACACGCTGTCCGCGGTCAACGTCGCCGAGACCTCGCCCTTCCTGCGCGAAGCGGTCGACGCGTACCTTGCAGCTTATATGGACCTCGCGGTGCGCCTCGGCGCCGGCTGGATCGTGGTCCACGCCGGCTATCACTTCACCAGCGACTACGAGCGCCGCAGGCAGGCCGCGCTCGAGCGGCTGAAGCGCGCGGCCGATCAGGCCGAGCGGGCGGGCGTCCAGCTCCTGCTCGAGAACATGAACCCCGAGCCCGACGACGCCGAGGTCCACTACCTCGGCCATGACGTCGCCGAATGCCGCTACTATTTCGACCAGCTCACCTCGCCGCACCTTGGCTGGGCCTATACCGTGAACCACGCCCACATGCTGCCGGAGGGCATCGCGGGCTTCACGGGCCTGTTCGACCTCGGCCGCTGCGGCGAGGTCCGGCTCGCCGACAATCGGGGCGGCAAGGAGGAGCATCTCTATCCGGGGGCGGGCACGATCGACTTCAAGGCCATGTTCGATCAGATCGAGGCGGCGGGCTACCGCCAGCACTACATGCTGGCGTTCGGCTCGATCGAGGACATGCTGCGCGGCCGCGACGATCTGGTCGCGATGGCGGGCGGCGGCTGATGGCGACGGCGGACGACGGCAGGATCCGCTGCGGCTGGGCGGGAAGCGACCCGCTCAACCTCGCCTACCACGACCAGGAGTGGGGGGTGCCGCTCAAGGACGACCGGCGCCTGTTCGAGATGCTGGTGCTGGAGGGGTTCCAGGCCGGGCTCGCCTGGATCACGATCTTGAGAAAACGCGACAACTTTCGCCAAGCGTTCGATCAATTCGAGCCGGCGACGATCGCCGCCTATGGCCCGGACAAGATCGCGGCGCTGCTCGCGGACCCTGGCATCGTGCGCAACCGCGCCAAGGTCGAGGGCGCGATCCTCTCCGCCCGCGGCTATCTCGAGCTGATGACCGAGCCCGGCGGTTTTGCCGGTTTCCTCTGGCAGTTCGTGGACGGCGAGCCGATCGTCAACCGGCGGCGCGCCATGAGCGAGGTCCCGACCGAGACCGCCGAGGCGCGCGCCATGTCCAAGGCGCTCAAGGCGCGCGGCTTCAAGTTCTGCGGCCCGACCATCTGCTACGCCTTCATGCAGGCGACCGGCATGGTCGACGACCACCTGGTCGACTGCTTCCGGTATGGGGCGGGCAGGCGCTGAGCTCTCGGGCGAGTGGCCCCGAGCTTCCCGTCTCTGGAAGGATCGGCTAGCATTGCGCATTGCTGCGGGCTGCCGCCCGGAAGTGTCTACGAGGTCGAGATGAATATCGGCGAGGCCGCGGCGCTCTCGGGCGTGCCGGCCAAGACCATCCGCTACTACGAGGACATCGGCCTGGTCGCGCCGGCGCCGAGGACCGGCAACGGCTACCGGGCCTATGGCGCGACCGACCTGCACGTCCTGCGCTTCCTGCAGCGCGCCCGATCGCTCGGATTCAGCGTCAAGGAATGCCGACAACTGATTGATCTTTATCGCAATCCTCACCGGGCGAGTGCCGAGGTCAAGGCGCTGGCCGAGCAACGGATCGAGGCCATCGACCGCAAGCTCGCGGAACTCGCCGGCATGCGCTCGACGCTCGTGCAGCTCGCCAACAGCTGCCACGGCGACGACCGCCCGGAGTGCCCGATCCTCGACGACCTGGCCCTGGGCGCGCCGCAGCGATCCAGCGTGGAACCCAGGCCAGGCGCACGCTCCTGAGGTCGACGGGCCGCCGCTCCGGGACCATGGACCGGCGCTATGCCGCGACGCGTGGCTCGATGGCGTCGATCGCGGCGCCGTGCTCCTGGCGCGCAAGATCGAGGTCGTAGGCCTTCTGCAGGTTGAGCCAGAGGTCGGGGCCGGTGCCGAACCAGCGGCCGAGCCTGAGCGCGGTATCGGCCGAGACGTTGCGCTTGCCCGCGAGAATCTGGGAAACGCGATTGGCCGGCACGCGGATGCGCCGGGCGAGCTCGGCGGCGCTGATCCCGAGCTCCTCGAGCTCGTCGTGCAGGAACTCCCCGGGATGAATCGGCGTCCGCGCCATCGCCTTGCTCCTCTTCAGTGATAGTCCACGATCTCGACCTGCCAGGCGCCGTCATCACGCCATTCGAAGCAGATCCGCCATTGCCGGTTGATCCGAATGCTATATTGTCCAGCCCGGTCACCCTTCAGGGCCTCAAATCGGTTGCTCGGCAACATCCTCAAAGCTCTCAGACTGTCGGCGGCATCGAGGAGCCGCAGCCGCTTTTCGGCTTGCCGGACAAATCCCTGGAACTCGGAGACCCGGTCGCCATCGAACAGCCGCTCCGCGCGCTTGTCCTTGAAGCTTCGAATTCATATGCCAAGATAGCGCCTTTGACGCTGGACGTCAAGCGTATCACCGCGTTTGAGGGCGTTCGGAGCACCGATGGCTCGATCCGAGATCCGCTACGTCTGCCAGAGCTGCGGTGCGGTCCAGCCCAAGTGGGCCGGTCGCTGCGAGGCCTGCGGCGAATGGAATACGCTGGCCGAGGAGACCGCGCCGGCGCTGGTGCCCAAGGGCCTGCGCGCCGGGGCCGCCCAACGCCTCGAGCTGGTGGGCCTGGCCGGCGCGTCCGAGGGACCGGCGCGCCTCTCGACCGCGATCGCGGAGCTCGACCGGGTGCTCGGCGGCGGCCTGGTCGAGGGCTCGGCAGTCCTGATCGGCGGCGATCCCGGGATCGGCAAGTCGACGCTCGTGCTCCAGGCCGGCGCGGCATTGGCCGCGGCCGGCGCTTCGGTCGCCTACGTCAGCGGCGAGGAATTGATCGATCAGATCCGCCTGCGCGCCGCCCGCCTCGGGGTCGACGGCGCGCCGCTTAAGGTCACCACCGCGACCTCGGTGCGCGACATCCTCGCGACCTTCGACCAGCCGCAGGCGCCCGAGCTGCTGGTGATCGATTCGATCCAGACCATGTTCGTCGACAGCGTCGAATCGGCGCCCGGCACGGTCACCCAGCTGCGCACCAGCGCGCACGAGCTGATCCGCTTCGCCAAGCGGCGCGGCACGGCGCTGTTCCTGGTCGGCCACGTCACCAAGGACGGCCAGATCGCGGGTCCGCGCGTGCTCGAGCACATGGTCGACGCGGTGCTCTACTTCGAGGGCGACCGCGGCCACCAGTTCCGGATCCTGCGCGCGGTCAAGAACCGGTTCGGCGCCGCCAACGAGATCGGCGTGTTCGAGATGGCCGAGCGCGGCCTGGTCGAGGTGGCGAACCCCTCGGCGCTGTTCCTGGCCGAGCGCGAGGCGGGCGTGTCCGGCGCCGCGGTGTTCGCCGGCATGGAAGGCTCGCGCCCGCTCCTGGTCGAGATCCAGGCCCTGGTCGGACCGAGCCCGCTCGGCACGCCCAGGCGCACCGTGGTCGGCTGGGACACAGCCCGCCTGGCCATGCTGCTCGCGGTGCTGGAAGCCCGCTGCGGGCTTGCCATCGGCGCCCGTGACGTCTATCTGAACGTCGCCGGGGGCTTGCGGATCGGCGAGCCGGCCGCCGATCTCGCGGTGGCGGCAGCCCTGGTCTCCTCGCTGCTCGATCGGCCGGTGCCCGCGAGCGCGGTGATCTTCGGCGAGATCGGGCTCGCGGGTGAGGTGCGGGCGGTGAGCCAGCCCGAGGCGCGCTTGCGGGAGGCCTCGAAGCTGGGCTTCGACCAGGCGATCCTGCCGGCGGCGAGCGCCGAAGCGGCGCGTTTGCCGGGCGCTGCAGCGGGGCTCCGGCTCGGTACGCTGAGGAGGGTCGGCGAGCTGGTCGACGTCCTGACGGGTGGCGATCTGGCGGGCGGCGATCGCGCGGCCATGCCGGCTGAGCGGCCCGCCGGCCGGGCGCCGGCACCGGTCGCCCGGCACGCTCACGCCTCCGATTGAAGCGATGGCCAACCTGCCGGTGACCGCTTTCGACATCGCCGTCCTGGTCGTGGTCGGCCTGTCGGTCGTGGTCTCGATGGTGCGCGGCGCGGCCCGCGAGGCGCTTGCGATCGCCTGCTGGATCGGTGCCGGCGCGGTCGCCTGGTACGGCTTCGACTATGCGCGCGAGCTGGCCCGAAAGACCATCGAGACCGCGTGGCTGGCCGACGTCGCGGCGTTCTGCGTCGTGTTCATCGTGCCCTTGATCGGGTTCAAGCTGGTCGCCGCGGTCCTCGCGGACCATCTCCCGGGCGGCCGCCTCGGGATCATCGACCGGCTGGGCGGCATGGCGTTCGGCGCGGCGCGGGGTGCGGTGATCGTGTGCGCGGTCTATCTCGGCCTCTCCATGGCGATCGCGCCGGACGAGCAGCCGGCCTGGATCAAGCAGGCGCGGGTCCTGCCCTATGTGCAGGAGGGCGCGGGCCTGTTGCGGCGCTTCGTGCCGGCGGAGGTCGCCCGCAACACCAAGGCGGCCGCCGACCTCGCCAGGCAACGCGGCGAAGAGCTCAGCCAGACCGCCAGGGAGCTGGCCAAACGATGACCGGACGCCGCCACCCGCCGAGCGACGACAAGCTGCGCGAGGAGTGCGGCGTGTTCGGCATCTTCGGCCACGACGCCGCGGCCGCCCACACCGTGCTCGGTCTGCACGCGCTCCAGCATCGCGGCCAGGAGGCGGCCGGCGTGGTCAGCCTCGACGGCCGCCTGTTCCACAGCCACCGCGTGGTCGGCCTGGTCGGCGACCATTTCAGCAGCGAGGCGGTGATCGGGGCCCTCCCCGGCCACGCCGCGATCGGTCACGTCCGCTACTCGACCCAGGGCGCGCCGCTGCTGCGCAACGTGCAGCCGCTGTTCGCCGACTTTGCCTTCGGCGGCCTGGCGCTCGGCCACAACGGCAACCTCACCAACGCGCTGACGCTGCGGCGCGAGCTGGTCGACCAGGGTTGCCTGTTCCAGTCGACCTCGGACACCGAGGTGATCATTCATCTGATCGCGCGCTCGCGCCAGCCGACCGTGGTCGAGCGCCTGGTCGACGCGCTCGGCCAGGTCGAGGGCGCCTATGCCCTGGTGGCGCTGTCGGGCAACGCGCTCTATGGCGTGCGCGATCCGCTCGGGGTCCGGCCGCTGGTGCTGGGCGAGCTCGACGGCGCGCCGATCTTCGCCTCGGAGACCTGCGCGCTCGACATCATGGGCGCCCGCTTCATCCGCGACGTCGCGCCGGGCGAGGTCGTGACCGTGACCGCGGACGGGGATCGAGACCATCACGCCGTTCCCGCGCCCGCCCAAGCGCTTCTGCATTTTCGAATACGTCTATTTCGCGCGCCCCGACAGCGCGGTCGAGGGCCAGAGCGTCTATGAGACCAGGAAGCGGATCGGCGCCGAGCTCGCCAAGGAGCATCCCTCGCCGGCCGATCTCGTGATCCCGGTGCCCGACTCGGGCGTGCCGGCCGCGATCGGCTACGCCCAGGCGGCCGGGCTGCCGTTCGAGCTCGGTCTGATCCGCAACCACTACGTCGGCCGCACCTTCATCGAGCCCTCGGACCGGATCCGCCACCTGGGCGTCAAGCTCAAGCACAACGCCAACCGCGCCACGGTCGCCGGCAAACGGGTCGTGCTGGTCGACGATTTGATCGTCCGCGGCACGACCTCGACCAAGATCGTCGCCATGATCCGGCAGGCGGGCGCCACCGAGGTCCACATGCGGGTCGCGAGCCCGCCGACCACGCACTCCTGCTTCTATGGCGTCGACACCCCGGATCGGGCCGAGCTGCTGGCGGCGCAGAACAACCTCGAGGCGATGGCGCGCATCATCGGCGTCGACAGCCTGGGCTTCCTGTCGATCGGCGGCCTCTACCGCGCGGTCGGCGGGCTGCGGCGCGATCCGGCGCAGCCGCACTATTGCGACGCCTGTTTCAGCGGCGACTATCCGACCCTGCTCGAGGACCTGGGCCAAGGCGGCTCGGCGGACCAGCTGTCGCTGATGCTCGAGGGCGCCTGAGCTGGCCGATCGGCCCGCGCGCATCGTCCTGATTACCGGGGCGAGCCACGGCCTCGGCGCGGCGCTCGCCGAGGCGTTCGCCGCCGAGGGCACGCAGCTGATCCTGATCGGACGGACGCCGGGCGCGCTCGAGGAGGTCGACGACCGGGTGCGCGCCCGCGGCGGCCAGGCGACGCTGGTGCCTCTCGACCTCCTCCAGGGCGCTGGCATCGATCAGCTGGGCGGGGTGCTCGCCCAGCGTTACGGTCGGCTGGATGTGCTGATAGGCAACGCCGCCGAGCTCGGCACCCTCTCGCCGCTCGGCCACGTCGAGCCCAAGGTGTTCGAGCAGGTGATGGCGCTCAATGCCGGCGCCAACTACCGCCTGGTGCGCTCGTTCGACCCGCTGCTGCGCGCGGCCCCGGCCGGCCGGGCGATCTTCGTCACCTGCAGCCAGGCACGGGCCACGCGGCCCTATTGGGGCGCCTACGCGGCCAGCAAGGCCGCGCTCGAGGCGCTCGTGCTGAGTTATGCGGCCGAGGTTCGCAAGACGCGCCTGCGGGTCAATCTGGTCGATCCCGGACCCATGCGCACGCGCCTGCGCGCGCACGCCTATCCGGGCGAGGACCGGGACCAGCAGCTCGCACCCGAGACCGTGGTCGCGCCCTTCCTCGCCCTGGCCGCGCCGGATTGTCCCCGGCATGGCGAGCTGATCCGCGCGCGGACGGAGCCATAGCGGGATCCAGTCGTCAATGGACGAGGCCGAGCAGCCCACCAAAGCCGGGTTGTAGGTTGAACGCTTCGCTGCGTCGTCGGCGAGGCCCCGAGCTCATGCCTGCAACCAAGCCATGCAATTTCGGGGGATCTGGAATAGAGCGGGCGGGCTATATGTTGTGTGCAGTGCAGCATGGCCGTCGTGCGCGGCCGAGCCACCAGCCCAGGCGCTCCCGGCTATCGATGTGAGCAAATGCGAGCGCGGATCTATCGCGCCGCAGCACCACCTGGGCCGGGCGTTGCTGAGGTAGGTTTGTGATGATGACGTGGATCCGACAAGGGCTCAGCCGCTGGGGCAGGGGCCGGCGGCCGATGGCGGGCCGGCGCGGCGATCTGCATGCGCTCCTGAGCCTCGATGACCGCCTCCTCGCCGACATCGGCCTGCGGCGCGCCGAGGTCCAGGCGGTGGCGAGCGGCCAGGTCCCGCTCAGCCAGCTGAGCCTGCGCGGGCAGGTCGGTCCGAGCGTCGCTCGGCCCGTGCCGAGCGAGCGCAGCGAAGCCGGCGATCACCCGGAGTCCGAGCGGTGGGACGCGGCCGCCTGAGCGGCAGCGCTGCGCGGCCGGCCCGGAAACAAAAGAAACCCAAAACCCGACTTTCTGACATCAAGCGGAAAAACTCCGCTCCTAGGTTCCAGGGAGCGGCTTCAGTCACAAGGCGTCGACAAGGGGCGTCGACAAGACCGCGCTCGCCAGAGAGCTCCGGGACCAGGAGGCTTGGCCTGGACGCCCAGAAAGGAGCAAGACAGATGTTCGTGTTCGAAGAACCCAAAGCCGAGCGGCGCGCGCTGCCGGGACTGATCAGCGCGGCGGCTTCGGCGGAACCGGGGAAGACAGGGCAACGCTCGCCGGCGATCTTGCTGGCCGCGCGCGTTGTGGATCATGTGCGGCGGCTCGCGGCCGGGTTCGTCGAGTGGCGACGGCGCCGGGCGCGGCCGCGGCTGGCGAGCTGGATGGCCATGGACCCGCGCGTCCTCGCCGACATCGGCGTCGCCCGGGCCGACGTCCAGGCGGTGGTCTACGGCGGCGTGCCGTTCGCCCAGCTGGCCGCCCGGCGCTCGGTCGAGGAATCGGGCGGCGAGGTCCTGGTGACCCCGCGCCCGTGGCGAGCGAAGCTCTGCCTGGTGGCGTCGGATGATCTGGGCGCGGCGGCGTAGCCGCGGCCGGCCCGGCAGCCGTCACACGTAGGGATTGTCACCGCTGCGCGGCACCAGTCGGAGCGGCACGCCGGCGAGATCGAAGGTCTCGCGCAGGCTGTTGGCGAGGTAGCGGAGATAGGATTCGGGCAGCGCGTCCGCCTGGCTCACGAACAGGACAACGGTCGGCGGGCGCGCGCTCACCTGGGTCGCATAGCGGATCTTGATCCGGCGGCCCTTGGCGAGCGGCGGCGCGTGGGTGGCGAGCGCATCCTCCAGCCAGCGATTGAGGGCGGCCGTCGGGACCCGCCTCGACCAGCGCTCGTGCGCCTGCACCACCGCCGGCAGCAGGCGCGCCACGTGCCTGCCGGTCAGCACCGAGATCGGCAGGCAGGCGACGCCCTTGATCTGCGGCAAGCGCGCCTCGATCCGATCGCGCAGGCGGGCGAGCGCCGCCTCGGGCTCGGCGACCAGATCCCACTTGTTGGCCGCAACCACGAGCGCGCGGCCCGCCTCGATCGCCCGATTGGCGATCGCGAGGTCCTGCTTCTCGAGCGGCGCGGTGCCGTCGACCAGGAGCAGGACCACCTCGGCGCGCCGCAGCGCGGTCAGGGCCGCCCGGCTCGACAGCTCCTCCAGACCGCCCCGGTCGATCCGCGCCCGCCGCCGGAGGCCGGCGGTATCGACCAGCTCAACCCGGCGCCCCTGCCACTCCCAGACCACGGCGACCGCGTCGCGGGTGAGGCCGGGCTCGGGACCGGTCAATAGACGCTCGTCCTCGAGCAGGCGGTTGATCAGCGACGACTTGCCGACGTTCGGCCGGCCCGCGACCACCAGCCGGAGCGGCGGCTCGGGTGCGCTTGCTGCGGCCTCGTCAGTCGCGAGCGCGATGCCGGCGGCCTCGGTCCCGGCGGTCGCCAGGATCGCTTCCGCGAGATCGGCCAGGCCCTCGCCGTTCTGCGCCGAGATCGGCACCGGTGCGCCGAGGCCGAGCGCCCAGGCCTCGCTCGCGAAGCTCGCCGCCGCCAGCCCCTCGCATTTGTTGGCGACCAGGATCACCGGCCGGTCCTGGCGGCGCAGCCAGCTCGCGAAATGCCGATCGAGCGCGGTCAGGCCGGCCTTGGCGTCGATCAGCATCAGGGCGACATCCGCCTCGGCGAGCGCCGCCTCGGTCTGCTGCCGCAGGCGACCCTCGAGGCTGCCCTCAGGACCTTCGTCCAGGCCCGCCGTATCGATCGCGCGGAACTCGATCGGGCCGATCCGGGCGGCGCCCTCGATGCGGTCGCGGGTCACGCCCGGGGTCGGATCGACCAGCGCCTGACGCCGGCCGAGCAGGCGGTTGAACAGGGTCGACTTGCCGACGTTCGGGCGGCCGACGATCGCGACGGTGAGCGGCATTGCTAGCGATTCTGGGCGAGCGATTCTGGGCGAGCGATCTGGGTTGAGCGACAGGGCAGACGCCTGGCGGGCCGGCCGGTCAGCGGTAGGCGAGGAGCTCGGCGTCCTCGGTCAGGATGTAGACCGTGCCGCCGGCGACGATCGGCGCGATCAGCACCGGACCCGGCAATTGGAGGCGGCCGAGGATCTCGCCGTTGTAGGGCGACACCGACAGGGCCTCGCGGTTGGAGCCCGCGATCAGCAGACGATCGCCGACCAGGATCGGCCCGGTCCAGTCGATCGGTGTCGAACTGGTATCCTTCGGATCGGTCACCCGGGGCAGCGGGCTCACCCAGCGGATGCCGCCGTTCTCGCGCAGCAGGCAGACGACCTCGCTGCGCGTCGTGAGCACGTAGATGAAGTCGCCGGCCAGCCACGGCGCCTGGGTGCTGCCGAGGTCGAGGTCCCAGGTGCGCACGCCGCGGCGCAGCTGGATCGCCGCCATCTCGCCGCCGTAACCCGCGACATAGACCTGATCGTCGGCGATCACCGGCTGGCCGTCGATGTCGTTGATCTGGGCCAGCGCCTCAGTCCGGCGCGGCCGCTGGACGGTGTCGCTCCACAAGGGGCGGCCGTTGTCGAGCCGGAGCCCGAACACCTCGGCCGAGGAATAGGGCACCACCACGATGCCGCTGTCGACCGCCGGGCTGGGTCCGCCGAGCAGGCTGGTGCCCTCGAAGAAGCCGGCGTGGCGCCAGGTCGGGTGGCCGGTCTGGCCGTCGAGGGCGTACAGCTGATTGTCGGCCGAGAGCACCAGCACCTGCCCCTGGGCGACGGTCGGCGCGGCGCGCAGCGGCAGATCGAGGGACTGGCGCCAGATCTCGGTGCCATTGGTCGCGTTCAGGGCCAGGACCACGCCCGAGCTCATGGTCACGAACAGCCAGCCGCCGTCGTAGGCGAGGCCGCCGGCCAGGAGGCCGCTGTCGGCATGCACGTCATCGGGCTCGTACTGCCAGCGCTGCTTGCCACTGGCCACGTCGAACGCGCTGATCAGGCCGTCGGCGTCCATGGTGTAGACCAGGCCGGCGGCGACCACAGGCTGTGCCAGAAGCTCGCTGGAGCCGGCCGTGCCGCTGCCGATGTCGACCTGCCAGGCGAGCTTGAGATCGTCGTTGGCCGCGAGATGATGCATGGCATGGCTGGGAACGCCGCCAGGCTGCGGCCAGTCCGGATTGAGCACCGGCGGCGGCAACCGGATCGGCAGATCGGCAAGGCGCGGGTCCGCCGCCAGCTGATGCTCGAGCAGCATCACCGGGATCCGCTTGCCCGGCAGGGGCGGCTTGTCTTTGCCGCCGAACCAGGAATCGCCGCCCGAGCAGGCCGCGAGCAGAAGGGTCGCCAGGAGGACGACCGGCCGTCCCGCCATTACGGCTTGGCCTGGGGACTCGCGGGCTGCTCTGCCGGCTTGAGCGGGCCGCCGAGCGAGGCCAGCAGCTCGCCTGCGCGCCGGTTGAGATCGGGTGGCGTCCCCGGGTCGTCGAGGAGGTCCTGGAGGGTCCGGCGCGCGGCGTCCGTCTGGCCGGTGCGCAGCTGGGCCAGCGCCTCGAGCTCGAGCGCGCTGTGGCGCCAGGCTCCGGCGGGCCCGGTCAAGCTCGCGAGCTGACGACTGAGGCTGGCCGGATCGGCGGTGTCGACATCGCGCTGGGCCGCCAGGAGATCGCCGAGCTGCTGGTATTCCGGCGCTGCGTGCGGATCCTTGGCCAGGCTGCTGAGCTCCTGCTCGGTCGCCTTCTGGTCGCCCGCCTTGGCCTGCGCCTCGGCCGCCCGCAGGCGGGCGACGATGCCGTAGCCGTGATCGGCCTCCTTGGCGAGCGCCTGGAACGCGGCCGCGGCCTCGCCCGGGTGATTCTGGCGCAACAGCTGCTCGGCGGCGGCGTAGCGGCGGGCTTCCTCCAGGCGCTGATTGTGCTGATAGGTCCGCCAGCCGACCCCCGCCCCGGTGCCGAGCACGATCGCGAGCGCGCCGGCGATCAGATAGACGCCGTATTCCTTGGCCAGCTGCAGCCAGCGGTCCTGGCGGACCGCCTCGTCGACCTCGCGGATGAACTCGTCGCTGTTGACCGCCCCACGCCCACGCATGACTGACCGCGCCCCTTGGTTCACTGCGGGTCGCCGCGGCCGACGCTCGCGAGAGCTTGATTGGCCGGCCGGTCGGCGCCCGCCCCGTAGGTATGGGAGGGCTCGCGGTTTGGCAAGGCCGGCGAGCCGCTCTATAGAGGGGCGATGTCGCGCGAGGCGCTCCTGCCATGGCCCGTCTGTTCGTCGCCCTGCCGCTGCCCGATCCGGTCAAGCGCTCGCTCGAACCGCTGCAGCGCGGCCTGGGCGACCTGCGCTGGCTGACCGCGGACCAGCAGCACGTGACGCTGCGTTTCATCGGCGAGCTCGACAACGGTCGCCTGGAGGAGGTCGCCGAGGCTCTGGCCCTGGTCGAGGGCTGGCCGTTCGAGGCTCCGCCTCGCCGGGCTCGGCCACTTTCCGCCGCGCGGCGAGCCGCAGGTGCTGTGGGTCGGGGTCGAGAAGAGCGCCGAGCTCGCCAGCCTCAAGCGGCGGATCGACCGCGTGCTGACGGCGGTCGGCCTGCCGCCGGACGGCCGCAGGTTCGCGCCGCACGTGACCCTCGGCCGCGCCCGCGGCCCGCTCTCGCGCGAACGCCTCGCCACTTGGCTGATGCGCCACAGCCTGTACCGGAGCGAGCCCTTCCCGGTCAGCGACTTCCATCTGTACTCGAGCTGGCTCAAGCGGGACGGCGCGCAGCATCTGATCGAGGCGAGCTACGAGCTGGTGCCGGGGCTCGAGCCCGAGCCCCTGCATGAGCAGGGCTGACCTCGAGGGCCTGCGCGCCGAGGTCGCCGGGTGCGCCGTGTGCGCGCCGCATCTGCCGCTCGGGCCGCGCCCGATCCTGCAGGTCGGATCTGGCGCGCGCCTGCTGATCGCGGGCCAGGCGCCGGGTCGGGTCGTGCATGGGCGCGGCATCCCGTTCGACGATCGGACCGGCGATGCGTTGCGCGCCTGGCTCGGCATCGAGCGCGCGACCTTTTACGACCGCGAACGGGTCGCGATCGTGGCGCTGGGCTTCTGCTACCCGGGGCGGGGCCGGGGTGGCGACCTGCCGCCGCGACCGGAATGCGCGCCGCTCTGGCAGGCCCGCCTTTTGGCCCAGATGCCGGCGATCCGCCTGACCCTGCTGCTTGGCCGCCACGCCCAGCGCCATCATCTGGGCAGCCGCTGCCAAGCGAGCCTCACCCTGACCGTGCGCGCGTTTCGCGACTATCTGCCGGCCTATTTCCCGCTGCCCCACCCCTCGCCGCGCAACGGCCCCTGGTTCCAGCGCCATCCCTGGTTCGCAGACGACGTCCTGCCGGCGCTCCGCGCCGAGGTCGGTCGCGCGCTCACCTGAGGGCCTCTGAAGTTTCGCCGCGCGGCGGCGTCGGCTAGGATTGGTTGGCAGTCAGGGATGGCGACACGCCTTGCCAACGTTCCGACCGAGCCCCAGGCCTTCGTTGCCTGGGAGAACCGGCGCAAAGCCCGCTACGAGCTGATCGGCGGCGAGGTCCGTTTGATGGCCGGCGGCAGCCGGGCACACGATCTGGTGGCCGGCAACCTCCTGGCGGCGCTGCACGCAGCGCTGCGCGGGCGGGACTGCGACGTCCACGGCTCCAACCTCAAGATCGTCTCGCCCGCGGGCATGGTGACCTACCCGGATCTCTTCGTCCGCTGCGGGCCGCTTGCCGACGAGGCGGTCGAATGCCGGGATCCCCTCGTCGTGTTCGAGGTGCTGTCGCCGAGCACCCGGAGCGAAGATCTGGTCCGCCAGCGCTGGGGTTATCAGGCGATCCCGAGCCTCGCGCATCTGGTCTACGTCGATGCCGGGCGCGTCGGCATCGAGATTGCGACCCGGGTACCGGATGGCCGCTGGTGGAGCGTTTTTCTCGACCGGCTCGACGAGACGCTGGCCCTGGAGGCTCTGGGGATCGAGGTGCCCGTGCGCGAGATCTACGCTTCGACGCGCGCCGCCGCCGGCTGACGCGCGGGCGCCACCGGCGACCCTCAGAGCATGACGTCGCCGCCGTTCGGCGACAGGGTCTGGCCGAGGTAGAAGGCGCCGTCGTCGGAGGCCAGAAGGAGAGCGGTCGGGGCGATCTCCTCCGGCGTCGCGAACCGGCCGATCGGCAGCTCGGCCATCTTCTTCGCCCGCCAGTCGGGCGGCATGCCGAGCAGGATGTCGGTGTCGGTCGGGCCGGGCGCGATCGCGTTGACCGTCACGCCGCGACGTGCGCCCTCGAGCGCGAGCGCCCGGGTCAAGCCGATGATCCCGGCTTTGGCCGCGCAGTAGTGGGTGAGGCCGACCATGCCCTTGTAGGCAACCTGCGAGGCGAAGTTGATGATCCGGCCGAAACCGCGCCCGGTCATGCCCGGCCAGACCGCGTGCGCGATCAGGAAGGTGCCGCGCAGGTGGACCGCGATCATCCGGTCCCAATGGTCGATCGTGATCTGCTCGAAGGGCGTCTGGTCGACCACGCCCGCGCAGTTGACCAGGATGTCGACCCGGCCGAGCCCGGCCTCGACCTGGCCGATGGCGTCCGCGACCGCGTCCGGGTCGGCGACATCGCACTCCAGCGCGAGCGCGGTCCGGCCCTGCTCCTCGAGCACCCTTGCGAGGCGCCCGGCATTGGCGGCGTCGCCGAGGTGGAGCAGCGCGACGTCGGCGCCCTCGGCCGCGAACGTCCGTACGATCGCCGCCCCGATTCCCCGGCTGCCGCCGGTCACCAGCGCCTTGCGGCCACGCAGTTTGCCATCCGCTGCCATGCCCGACCCTCGCCTCGCTGTCCGTCGTCGTTGTCGGTCAATCGCGCGTGACGCTCAAGAGCGGTGATCGCGCCCCGGCTCGCCGGCCTCAGCCGCGGAAATTCGGCGGACGGGCTCTATCTTTCGCCCAAGGCAGCAGACAAGGAGCAGCGACCCATGACCCATCCGGCCCTCATGCCCGGTTCGATCGCGGTCGTCACCGGCGGCGCCGCCGGCATCGGCCTCGCCGCCGCGAAGCGGTTTGCGGGGCTCGGCCTGCGCGTCGCGATCGCCGATCTCGGCGCCGACCGGCTCGGCCGTGCGGCCGCGGAGATCGGGGCGTTGACCGCGGCCGGCGCGCGCGACGTCCTGACCGTCGAGGCCGACGTCAGCCGGGAGGGCGACGTGCGCCGGCTCGAAGCGGCGGTCCGCGATCGTTTCGGCGGCACGGACGTTTTGATGAACAATGCCGGCATCCAGCCCGGCAGCGACATCCTCGGCCCGGCCGAAAACTGGCAGCGCGTGCTCGGCGTCAACCTGTGGGGCGTGATCCACGGCACCCAGGTCTTCCTGCCCGGCATGCTCGCGCGCGGCCGGCCGGGCCTGATCCTCAACACGGGCTCCAAGCAGGGGATCACGACGCCGCCCGGCGATCCCGCCTACAATGTCGCCAAGGCCGGCGTGAAGGCGTTCACCGAGGCCCTGCAGCACGACCTGCGCAACCGGCCGGACGGCCGCCTCAGCGCGCATCTCCTGATCCCGGGCTTCGTCTTCACGGGCCTGACCGCCAAGGGCCGCGCCGAGAAGCCAGCCGCCGCCTGGACCCCCGAGCAGACCGTCGATTTCATGCTCGAGCGCGTGGCGGCCGGGGACTTCTACATCCTCTGCCCCGACAACGACGTCCCCCGCTCCCTCGATGAACGCCGCATCCTCTGGGCCGCCGGCGACATCGTCGAAAACCGCCCGCCTTTGTCCCGCTGGCACCCAGACTACGCCCAGGCGTTCGAGGCCTTCAGCCAGAACCGGAGTTGAGGGCCGGCGGGGTCTATTCTCATTGTCGGACCTTCGGTCTCGTCGTCAGCGCCTGAATCTCCCGCCGCACCTCGACCTTCTCACGGGACCGAGCGGCCCGCGACGCTGGTATTTTTGGAGATCTATGCTACAACGTTGACGCGAATCCATCAGCGCACGAGTTGCACCAGCATGAGGCACCCGAGGCCAGCACCGATCGTAACAGGCGCCCAGCAAGCGGTTGCCGAAGCCGAGATCGTGGCGCAGTCAAAGAGGATAGAGTTTTATATAACTGAGTATTCCGTCGAAATTCTTGCTAACAAGATGCGAGATGGCGAGTTTGAAGTGCCGCCCTATCAACGCGAGTTTACCTGGGAGCCGGAACGTAAATCGCGTTTCATCGAGTCCGTAATCATGGGTTTGCCGATCCCGTTTCTCTTCTTTTGGGAGATGGAGGACGGCCGGCTCGAGATCGTCGACGGGTCGCAGCGCCTCCGCACCATCCAGGAATTCGTACTCGGCGGGCTCCGGCTCGGCGTACTTAAGTCGCTCGCGACCGTATCGAACTTCTGCTTTGCAGATCTTCCAGAGTCCAGACAGAGAAAGATCAAGAATTGATCGATCCGATGCTTCGTGCTCAACCAGCATACGACGAGCAGGCACGGTTCGACATTTCGAACGGATCAATACTGGCAGCAAGGTCGCGAACAAGGCAGAGGTTCGCCGCGGAGCGTTGAGCGGCCCCTTCATGTCACTGGTCATCGAGTTGGCTCAGGTTCCCGACTTCGTCGCTCTGGCGCCGGTTTCTGACAAGCTGGTCAAAGAACGCGAACGCGAGGAGCTTGTCACGCGCTTCTTTGCCTATAGCGATGGGCTCGAAGGCTACAAGGACAGGCCGTCGGAATTCCTTTTCAATTATGCGAAGCGGATGAACGCAGTTTTTGCCAAGGACCCAGCGCTGTTCCAGGTCTATCGGCGCCGATTCGAGGAAATGATCAACTTTGTAGCCGAAGTCTTTCCAAGGGGATTCCGGCGGACTGCCACCGGAAAAGCAACGCCGCGGGCGAGGTTCGAGGCGATCTCGATCGGCAGCTTCCTAGCCCTGCAGGCCAACCCGCAACTACTTCAGCAACGCCCCAATGTGGCCGAATGGATCGACGAGAAGACTTTCACGGATATCACGCGCTCGGATGGGGCGAATGCGATCGCACGCCTCACAGAACGCATGAATTTTGTCCGGGACCGGCTGCTCGAGGCCTGACGATGGAGGAGTTAGGGGCAGCGTTCGAGGAGCGCCTTACTGAGATCGAGGCTTATCTCGGGTTTTTGGAGGGTATCGAAGCTGAAGCACGATCGGGGCCCCCCAGACTTGGTGCTGACGGTGTGCTGATCACCACCCAGCAGCAGCGCATCCTCTACTCGGGCGTATTCCTGCAACTTTACAATCTCATTGAGGCGACGGTGGTGAAGTGCTTGGACCGCGTACGGAAGTACCCTTGAAGGCTGGCACCTGGGCTCCGGGCGCCTCACGCCAGGTTCGGCGCGAATGGTTCGCGTCACTGCTCGAACGCATGTCGATTTGAATTACGAGAACCGGCTCGATGGCGCGCTATGCCTCTGCCAGCACCTGGTCGACGCTCTGCCCGTGCCCGGCTTCAAGGTCGAGAAAGGCGGCGGCGGCAATTGGGATGATGAAGCAATCGAGACCATCGCCAGACGCCTCGGATTCGATCTTCGAGTGAGCCCGGGCACCTACGTGCCATCAAACGCCCGTCAGATGATCGGGGCCTCTGGCGCTCGTCAGGAAACTCCGCAACTCCCTCGCCCATGGCAACATCTCGTTCGCCGAGTGTGGCGAGATCCTCACCGTCTGCCAACTTCGTGACCTGACCGATCGAACCGCGACCTACCTGCGTGAGATTGTGGCCGCGTTTAGGACCTGCATCGAAGACCACGAATATCTCGTTCCCGCCAAACGGCCTGCGCGCGTGCAAGCATGAGCGCAAATCTGGCATCGATCGAGTTGCTTCCCGCCATAGCCGCCGTGGATCTGTTCTGCGGCGTGGGCGGCCTCACGCACGGTTTGATTCGTGGTGGCGTGAACGTTGTCGCCGGCGTCGATCTGGATAGCGCCTGTCGCTACCCCTACGAGACGAACAATCCCGCGATCTTCATAGAGCGAGACGTCAAGGGACTAGCAGCCGAGTTCGTAACCGAACTGCTGGGCGCCGCGCCGCTGACACTCTTGGCGGGCTGCGCGCCATGCCAACCCTTCTCCACCTACAGTCGGAGCGGACGGCGCCGTGGCGCTTCCGATTGGGAGTTGGTCGCAAGCTATGGCCGTCTGGTGCGTGAGGTACGGCCGCACTTTGTCACGATGGAGAATGTCCCTCAGATCGAGCACCATCCAGTCTTCCGAGAATTTCTTGACGGCCTGGAAGGCTATCACGTCACTTCGAAGATGGTCGAGTGCTCCAGCATCGGAGTTCCACAAACACGCAAGCGGCTCGTACTGCTGGCGTCTAGGCTAGGGTCGGACCAGTTATCATTAGCGACAACCTTCAATGCGACCGCGACCGTCCAGACTACCATTTCGCACCTTCCGGCACTGGCTGCCGGGCAGGCCGACAAACACGACCCGCTCCACGTGGCTTGTCGCCTCAGCAATCTGAACCTGAAACGCATCAAGGCGTCGAAGCCGGGCGGGACCTGGCGGGATTGGGAGCCATCTTTGCGAGCCGCATGTCATCGTAGGACGACCGGTGACACCTACCCGAGCGTATACGGTCGTATGGAGTGGGATCAGCCGGCGCCTACGATCACGACGCAGTGCTTCGGCTACGGGAACGGGCGCTTTGGACACCCGGAGCAGGATCGAGCGATTACGCTTCGCGAAGCCGCAATGCTCCAGACCTTTCCACCCGATTACGCATTCGTAAAGGACGGCGAGCGCGTCAAGTTCAGCCTGCTCGGTCGGCTAATCGGCAACGCCGTGCCCGTTCGCTTGGGCGAGATAATTGGGGAGGCATTCTCGACACATGCGCGAGCATATCTAGGCACAGCTTGATGGCCTGAGTTGTTCGCTCCTCTGGACAGGCTTCCGCCGGATCCAAGACGCTCGGCGCTCATGGCCCGAGTCCGGGGTAAGAACACTCGGCCCGAGATCGTCGTTCGGCGTGCAGCGCACGCGTTGGGCTACCGCTTCCGCCTTCAGCGGCGGGGCCTGCCGGGCACTCCCGATCTCGTCTTCCCTCGCCATCGCAAGATCATCTTCGTGCACGGATGCTTCTGGCATCGGCATCCCGGGTGCGGTCAGGCGAGCACCCCAAAGACGAGAGCGGATTTCTGGTCGGCTAAGTTCGATGCGAACGTCAAGCGTGATGCCCGTACTGAGAACGCGCTACGCAGGCTGGGCTGGGAGGTGCTGGTGATCTGGGAATGCGAGACGCGGAACGTAACTTCGCTTAACGCCAAGTTGGCCGCCTTCCTTACTCCCACTCGATCGTGCCGGGGGGCTTGGAGGTGACGTCGTAGACCACGCGGTTGATGCCGCGCACCTGGTTGACGATGCGGTTCGCGACCCGGCCCAGGAACTCCATGTCGAAATGGAAAAAGTCGGCGGTCATGCCGTCGAGCGAGGTGACCGCGCGCAGCGCGCAGACGTTCTCGTAGGTGCGGGCGTCGCCCATCACGCCGACCGTCTGCACCGGCAGCAGCACGGCGAACGCCTGCCAGATCGCATCGTAGAGGCCGGCGGTGCGGATCTCCTCGAGGAAGATCAGGTCCGCCTGGCGCAGCACGTCGAGGCGCGCGGCGGTGACCTCGCCGAGGATGCGGACGGCGAGGCCGGGGCCGGGGAACGGGTGGCGGCCGACGAACGCCTCGGGCAGGCCGAGCTCGCGCCCGAGCTCTCTGACCTCGTCCTTGAACAGCTCGCGCAGGGGCTCGATCAGGCGGAGGTTCATGCGCGCGGGCAGGCCGCCGACGTTGTGGTGCGACTTGATGGTGACGCTGGGGCCCTTGAACGAGACCGATTCGATGACGTCCGGATAGAGCGTGCCCTGGGCCAGAAAATCGGTTTTTCCCAGACGCTTGGCTTCTTTTTCGAAGACATCGATGAAGGTGCTGCCGATGATTTTCCGCTTCTGCTCGGGGTCGCTGACCCCGGCGAGCCGCTCGAGGAACAGGTGCGCCGCATCCGCGAGATCGAGCGGGATGTTGAAGCGGCCACGGAAGAGTTCGAGCACCTCCGAGGCCTCGCCCGCGCGCAAGAGGCCGGTGTCGACCAGGATGCAGGTCAGCTGGTCGCCGATCGCCTCGTGCACGAGCAGCGCCGTGACTGCGGAATTGACCCCGCCCGAGAGGCCGCAGATCACCCGTCCGGAGCCTACCTGCTCACGCACCCGCGCGACCGCCGTCTCGCGAAAGCGCGCCATGGTCCAGTCGCCGCGGCAGCCCGCGACCCGATGGGTGAAATTCCGGAGCAGCGCGCCCCCGTCCGGCGTATGCACGACCTCGGGGTGGAACTGGACGCCGTAGATTTTGCGGGCGTCGTCGGCGATCGCCGCGAACGGCGAGGCCTCCGATGTGGCGACCACCCGGAAGCCTGGCGGCAGCTCGACGACCTTGTCGCCGTGGCTCATCCAGACCTGGGCGCGCGCGCCGGGCTCGAACAGGCCCTCGAACACAGCGCAGCGGTCGACCACGTCGATGAAGGCGCGGCCGAACTCGCGATGGTGACCGATCTCGACCTTGCCGCCGAGCTGGGCGCAGATCGTCTGCTCGCCGTAGCAGATGCCAAGGATCGGCACGCCCAGCTCGAACACCACATCAGGGGCGCGTGGCGCTGCCACCTCGGTGGTGGAGGCCGGGCTGCCCGACAGGATGACGGCTTTCGGCGCGAAGGCGCGGATGGTCGCGGCATCGGCGGTGCAGGGCAGGATCTCGGAGTAGACGCCGTGCTCGCGCACCCGCCGCGCGATCAGCTGGGTGTACTGGGCGCCGAAATCGAGGATCAGGACGCGGTCGGTCATAGCTTCATGCCGCCTCGCTCTGGGGCGGCGGGAAGCGCTCTTTGAAGGTAAAGGCCAGAGCGTTCGGGCCGTGGCGGCGGAGATGCTCGAGCCGGGCGCGCCCTTCGGCTGGCGTCGGCAGCGTGCCGGCGGGCAGCCACCAGAGCGCTTTGTGGGCCAGGGCCGGCTTCTCGAACCAGTCCTTGCGCAGGCGGAGCGGCTCGGTGTGCAGGCTCCGGTAGACGAACTCGAACAGGGCCTCGACCGAGCGCCAGACCGACAGGTTGACGAGCACCAGGGTCCGGGAAGGGGTACAGGCCGGTCGCGTTGCCGCTCTCGTCCTGGAGCCGCCGACGAAGCCCTGCGCGGTGTCGGCCAGCGCGTTGACCCGGTCGAGGCGGGCGACGAAGCTCGCCATGCGCGGGTCGCCGAGCGGATGGAGCATGCGTGCGACGTTGATCTGGGCGAGGTGGCAGGCGTGCGGATCGGGCATCCGGTTCCTCCAGCAGCTCCCTTGTAACGGATCGGGCCACAGCTGCCCATTGATCTCGTCGCGACGATCCGGCAGAAGGGCGCCAGTATCGGGTGGAGGGACGTGCGTGGGACCGATTTTCGGGGCTCGAGCGGGCGCGGGAGGAACGGCCGCAGCGTGAGGCTTGGGGCGCGATGAGCTGGCTGGTCGAGGACCGGAGCGCGCCCGGGGTCGGGCTCAGCGTCGCCCGGATGGCGCTCGCCCCGGGTGCCACCTCGCCCGCGCATCGCCATCCCAACTGTCACGAGGTCATCCACCTGATCAGCGGCGCGGTCGAGCAGACCGCGGGCGACCGGCGCTACCGGATGGCGGCCGGCGACACGGTCATGGTCGCCCCCGGCCAGGTCCACCGCACGCGCAACCTCAGCAAGATCGAGGCGGCCGAGCTCCTGATCTGCTATTCGGCGGGCACCCGCATCTACCAGCCGGAGCCGGAAGCGTCGTGAGCGCGATCGATCCCCCCACCGTCATCGATCCCAAGACGCTCCGCGGCAACTGGAGCTATCCGACCCAGATACGCTTCGGGCCGGGGCGGATCGTGGAGCTGCCGGACGCCTGCCGGGCGCTCGGGGTCGCGCGCCCGCTGCTGATCACCGACCCCGGTCTCGCCGAACACGCGCTCGGGCACGGGCTGTTGAAGATCGCCCGCGATGCCGGGCTCGCCTGCGGCCTGTTCGCGGCCATCCGGCCGAACCCGACCGGGGCCGACGTCGTGCGGGGCGTCGAGGCGCTGCGCGCAGGCGGCCACGACGGCGTGATCGCGCTCGGCGGCGGCAGCGGCCTCGATGCCGGCAAGGCGATCGCGTTCCTGGCCGGCCAGACGCGCCCACTCTGGGATTTCGAGGACATCGGCGACAACTGGCTGCGCGCGAGCACCGCGGGCATCCTGCCCGGTGGTCGCGGTCCCGACCACCGCCGGCACCGGCTCCGAGGTCGGCCGGGCGGCCGTGATCACGAACGCCGACAGCCACAGCAAATGCATCGTGTTCCATCCGCGGATGCTGCCGGGCCAGGTGATCGCCGATCCCGAGCTGACCCTCGGCCTGCCGCGCAACCTCACCGCCTGGACCGGCATCGATGCGCTCTCGCACAATCTGGAGGCGCTGTGCGCGCCGGGCTTCCATCCGCTGGCCGACGGCATCGCGACCGAGGGCATCCGCCTGATCCATCGCTGGCTGCGGACCGCGGTCCTGGACGGGCGGAACCTCGCGGCGCGTGCCTACATGCTGGCGGCCGCGAGCATGGGTGCGGTCGCGTTCCAGAAGGGGCTGGGGGCGATGCACGCGCTGGCCCACCCGATCGGCGGCCTCCTCGACAGCCACCACGGGCTCACGATCGCGATCGTCATGCCCTATGTGCTGGCGCGCAATCGCGAGGCGATCGCGGCGCCGCTCGCGCGGCTCGAGCGCACGCTCGGCCTCGCACCCGGAGGCTTTCCCGACTGGGTCCTGAGCGTGCGCAGGGACCTCCAGATCCCGCCGACGCTCGCAGCGCTCGGCATGCGTCCGGAGCACGTCGATCTGCTGGCGCCGCGGGCGGCCGCCGACCCGAGTGCGGCGGGCAACCCGATCGCGCTCGACGCGGCCGGTTACGCGGCGCTCTATCGCCAGGCGCTGAGCGGCTGAAACCCTGGCTTCCTGCCGCGCGCGCGGGGGCTTCTGGTGGCGGTCGCTTGATTCGTGCTATACGGGCGCCCACATCTGCGCCCGGCGTCCGGCGGCGGTTGCCGGCGGTGCAGGGGTGCAATGCGGCGGCGGGCGTGGCGGAACTGGTAGACGCGCGAGATTTAGGTTCTCGTGGCCGAGGCCGTGGGGGTTCGAGTCCCTTCGCCCGCACCACCTTCGGCAGCTGAGCGAGCAGCGGGGCGAGGTATGCAGGTCACCGAAACAGCGGCCGAGGGCTTGAGGCGGGAGTACAAGGTCGTGGTCCCGGCCGACGAGATCGAGGGCCGGGTCGCCAAGCGCCTCGACGAGCTGCGCCAGACCATCCGCATGCCCGGCTTTCGGCCGGGCAAGGTGCCGGTGTCCCTGCTGCGCAAGCAGTACGGCCGCTCGGTCATGGGCGAGGTGCTCGAGCAGGCGGTCAGCCAAGGCTCGCAGAAGGCGATCGCCGACCACGAGCTGCGCCCGGCGCTGCAGCCCAAGGTCGAAGTGACCTCGTTCGACGAGGGCGCCAATCTCGAGTTCACCATGGCGGTCGAGGTCCTGCCGGCGGTGCCGCAGGTCGATCTCAAGGCGCTCACCCTGACCCGGCTGACCGCCGAGGTCAGCGAGGAGGCGGTGACCCGCCGGGTGGACAGTGTTGCCCGCCGCTTCCAGGAATTCGCGCCGCCGGCCGAGCCGCGGCCGAGCCGGGAGGGGGACCGGCTGATCATCAGCTTCGAGGGCCGGATCGACGGTCAGCCCTTCGAGGGCGGCACGGCCGAGGATCTGCCGCTGGTGCTGGGTTCGGGCTTCATGATCCCGGGCTTCGAGAGCCAGCTGACCGGCGTGAACGCCGGCGACGAGGTCACGGTCGAGGTCACCTTCCCGGCCGACTTCCCCAAGGCCGAGCTCGCCGGCAAGGCCGCGAGCTTCGCCGTCCGGGTCAAGGACCTCCAGGAGCCCAAGCCGGTGGTCCTCGACGAGCTGGCCAAGAACCAGGGGCTCGAGGACCAGAAGGCGCTCGAGGCGGCGATCCGCGAGAGCATCGAGCGCGAATACGCCCAGCTCGGGCGCCTGCGCTTGAAGCGGACGCTGCTCGACCAGCTGGCCGAGCGCTACCCCTTCGAGGTGCCGGCCGGCATGATCGAGCTCGAGTTCGACGCCATCTGGAAGCAGCTGCAGGAGGAGCTCGGCCGCACCGAGGGCGCGGCCGAGCCCGGCAAGTCCGAGGACGAGCTGAAGGCGGAATACCGCGCCATTGCCGAGCGCCGGGTGCGGCTCGGCCTGATCCTTTCGGACATCGGCCAGGCGAACGAGCTCAAGGTCGAGCAGACCGAGGTCAACGCCGCGATCATGGCCCAGGCCAGGCGCTATCCCGGCCAGGAGCAGAAGGTGGTCGAGTATTTTCGCGGCAATCCCCAGGCGATCGAGCAGCTGCGGGCGCCGCTCTACGAGGACAAGGTGGTCGACTTCATCGTGCAGATGGCGACGGTCACCGAGCAGAGCGTGCCGGTCGAGGAGCTGCTGCGCGATCCAGACGACGACGCCGCGCCAACCGCGGCCGCGGAAGCTTAGGGCCCGCCGCGGCGATGGCGGCGCGCCAGCCAGAGGTCACTTGAGAGCCATGAGCCAGCCGTCCAGCCAGTTGGTGCCGATGGTGGTCGAGCAGACCAGCCGCGGCGAGCGCGCCTACGACATCTTCTCGCGCATGCTCAAGGAGCGGATCGTGTTCCTGACCGGGCCGGTCGACGACAACGTCGCGGCCCTGATCACCGCCCAGCTGCTGTTTCTCGAAGCCGAGAATCCGGAGAAGGACGTCTCGTTCTACATCAACTCGCCGGGCGGCATGGTCAGCTCGGGGCTCGCGATCTACGATACCATGCAGTATATCCGGCCCGACGTCTCGACCTTGTGCATCGGCCAGGCGGCCTCGATGGGCTCGCTGCTGCTCGCCGCCGGCGCCCACGGCAAGCGCTTCTGCCTGCCTCACGCCCGGATCATGATCCACCAGCCGTCCGGCGGCTTCCGCGGCCAGGCCTCCGACATCGAGATCCACGCCCGCGAGATCCTGGCACTGCGGGCCCGGCTGAACGAGATCTACGCCCGCCACACCGGCCAGGACCTGGCGGTGATCGAGAGCAGCATGGAGCGCGACACTTTCCTCTCCGGGGACCAGGCCAAAGAGTTCGGCCTGGTCGACGACGTCGTGTCCCAGCGCACCCGGCCGACCCCGGACTGAGCCCCCCGGCTCCGCCAACCGGCACCGGCGATGTTGCAACGTTTTTACAGAATTGTGACGCTTGCGGCGGCATGCTCGATCGCGCGCGCCGGCAGGGGTGCTGCGGGCATCGGAGGGCGAGGATTTCGATGGTTGTTCGGCTGGGAGACGCCCGTTAACATGCCGGTCTGTTCGCTCGTCGGAACGAGGTGCCGATGACCAAGCCGAGCGGCGACTCGAAGAACACGCTCTATTGCTCGTTCTGCGGCAAGAGCCAGCACGAGGTCCGGAAGCTGATCGCCGGGCCGACGGTGTTCATCTGCGACGAGTGCGTCGAGCTCTGCACCGACATCATCCGCGAGGAGCACAAGAGCGCCCTGGTCAAGAGCCGGGCGGGCGTCCCGACGCCGATCGAGATCAAAGGCGTTCTGGACGACTACGTGATCGGGCAGGAGACGGCCAAGCGGGTGCTGTCGGTGGCGGTGCACAACCACTACAAGCGGCTGGCCCATGGCTCCAAGGGCGGCGAGGTCGAGCTCGCGAAGTCGAACATCCTGCTGATCGGGCCGACCGGCTGCGGCAAGACCCTGCTCGCCCAGACGCTCGCGCGCACGCTCGACGTGCCGTTCACGATGGCGGATGCGACCACCTTGACCGAGGCCGGCTACGTCGGCGAGGACGTCGAGAACATCATCCTGAAGCTGTTGCAGGCGGCCGACTACAACGTCGAGCGGGCGCAGCGCGGCATCGTCTACATCGACGAGGTCGACAAGATCAGCCGCAAGTCGGAAAACCCCTCGATCACCCGGGACGTGTCGGGCGAGGGGGTGCAGCAGGCGCTGCTCAAGATCGTCGAGGGCACGATCGCGAGCGTGCCGCCGCAAGGTGGCAGAAAACATCCGCAGCAGGAATTCCTGCAGGTCGACACGACCAACATCCTGTTCATCTGCGGGGGCGCGTTCAACGGCCTGGAGCGGATCATCAGCGCGCGCGGGCGGCAGCGCTCGATGGGCTTTGGGGCCGAGGTCCAGGGTCCGGACGAGCGGAAGACCGGGGAGCTCCTGGGCGAGGTCGAGCCGGATGATCTGTTGAAGTTCGGCCTGATTCCGGAGTTCGTGGGCCGGCTGCCGGTGGTCGCGACCCTGACGGATCTGGACGAGAAGGCGCTGGTGCAGATCCTGGTCGAGCCGAAGAACGCGCTGGTCAAGCAGTATCAGAAGCTGTTCGAGATGGAGGACGTGCGTCTGACCTTGACCGAGGACGCGCTGAAGGCGATTTCGAAGAAGGCGATCCTGCGCAAGACCGGGGCGCGCGGCCTGCGCTCGATCATGGAGACGATCCTGCTCGAGACGATGTTCGAGCTGCCGTCCCTGCACGGGGTCGAGGAGGTCGTGATCAACAAGGAGGTCGCCAACGCCAACGCCAAGCCGCTGATGATCTACGCCGATCGGCCCGGCGACATGGGCTCGGCATCCTAGTCGTCACGGCCGCCCGCCGGGCCTGAAGGGCCGGCGGGTGGGACGCATAGGGTGGTGTGCCGGCCGACCAGGCGCCCTTGAATTGGGGGCGTCCTTGAGCCATGTCCTGAGCAAGCGTTAGGTAACCAAGGGCAATCGGGCGACCGCGTGTATGCGTCCGGTCGCCGGGTGTCAATCCGGTAAGGTGTCATGATCGAAACGCCCAAGGCCTCCCTGTTCCCCGTGCTGCCGCTGCGCGACATCGTGGTGTTTCCCCACATGATCGTGCCCCTGTTCGTCGGCCGCGAGAAGTCGATCCGGGCGCTCGAAGAGGTGATGCGCGACGACAAGCAGATCCTGCTGGTGGCGCAGAAGAATGCCGGCCAGGACGACCCCGGCACCGACGACATCTACCGCGTCGGCACGGTATCCAGCGTGCTGCAGCTCCTGAAGCTGCCGGATGGCACGGTGAAGGTGCTGGTCGAAGGCAATGCGCGCGCCGAGATCGACAGCTTCATCGACAATCCGAAGTTCTTTCAGGCCCATGCCCAGGTCCTGACCGATCTGGCCTCCGATCCGCGCGAGCTCGAGGCGCTGGCGCGCGCCGTGGTCAGCCAGTTCGAGCAGTACGTCAAGCTGAACAAGAAAGTGCCGCCCGAGGTCCTGGTCTCGCTCAGCCAGATCGACGATCCGAGCAAGCTGTCGGACACCGTGGCCGCCCATCTCTCGCTCAAGATCTCGGACAAGCAGGAGCTGCTCGAGACCCACTCGCTGGTCGAGCGCCTGGAGCGCCTGTATGGCTTCATGGAGAGCGAGATCAGCGTCCTCCAGGTCGAGAAGCGGATCCGCTCGCGGGTCAAGCGCCAGATGGAGAAGACCCAGCGCGAGTACTACCTGAACGAGCAGATGAAGGCGATCCAGAAGGAGCTCGGCGAGCTCGAGGATGGCCGCGACGAGGTGTCCGAGCTCGAGGAGCGGATCCGCAAGACCAGGCTCAGCAAGGAGGCCCGCGACAAAGCGACCGCCGAGGTCAAGAAGCTGCGCAGCATGAGCCCGATGTCGGCCGAGGCCACCGTGGTCCGCAACTACCTGGACTGGATGCTCGCCATCCCCTGGAAGAAGCGCTCCAAGATCAGCAAGGACATCCGGCGCGCGCAGCAGATCCTGGACGAGGACCATTTCGGGCTGGAGAAGGTCAAGGAACGGATTCTCGAGTACCTCGCGGTCCAGCAGCGGGTCGAGAAGATGAAGGGGCCGATCCTGTGCCTGATCGGGCCGCCAGGCGTCGGCAAGACCTCGCTCGGCAAGTCGCTGGCGCGGGCCACGGGGCGGAACTTCGTGCGTGTCAGCCTCGGCGGCATCCGTGACGAGGCCGAGATCCGCGGCCACCGGCGCACCTACATCGGCTCGATGCCGGGCAAGATCGTCCAGTCGATGAAGAAGGCCAAGACCTCGAACCCGCTGTTCATGCTGGATGAGCTCGACAAGCTCGGTAACGACTTCCGCGGCGATCCGTCCTCGGCCCTGCTGGAGGTTTTGGACCCGGAGCAGAACAGCAACTTCAACGACCACTATCTCGAGGTCGACTACGACCTGTCCGACGTGATGTTCGTGTGCACGGCGAACACGCTGCGCATGCCGCAGCCGCTGCTCGACCGCCTCGAGGTGATCCGGATCCCGGGCTACACCGAGGACGAGAAGGTCGAGATCGCCAAGCGCCACCTGGTCCCCAAGCAGCTCGAGGCGAACGGGCTCAAGGGCGAGGAGTGGTCGATCTCGGACGACGCGCTGCTCGACCTGCTGCGCTACTACACGCGCGAGGCCGGCGTGCGCAATCTCGAGCGCGAGCTCGCCAACCTGATCCGCAAGGCGACCAAAGAGATCCTCATGGAGGCCAAGACCCAGATCCGGGTCAGCCGGCGCAACCTCGGCCGCTTCGCGGGCGTGCGCAAGTTCCGCTACGGCGAGGCCGAGCACGAGGATCTGATCGGGGTCTCGACCGGTCTCGCCTGGACCGAGGTCGGCGGCGAGCTGCTCTCGATCGAGGCGGTGACGTTGCCTGGCAAGGGCAGGATGACGATCACCGGCAAGCTCGGCGACGTCATGCAGGAGTCGATCCAGGCCGCCAAGAGCTACGTGCGCTCGCGCTCGATCGAGATCGGCATCATCCCACCGGTGTTCGAGAAGACCGACATCCACATCCACGTGCCCGAGGGCGCCACGCCCAAGGACGGGCCGTCGGCGGGCGTCGCCATGGTGACCTCGATCGTCTCGGTGCTGACCAAGATCCCGGTCAGGGCGAGCCTGGCGATGACCGGCGAGATCACCTTGCGCGGCCGGGTGCTGCCGATCGGCGGGCTCAAGGAGAAGCTGCTCGCGGCGTTGCGCGGCGGCATCAAGACCGTGCTGATCCCCAAGGAGAATGAGAAGGACCTGGCCGAGATCCCCGACAACGTCAAGAAGGGCCTGACCATTCTCGGCATGACCACGGTCGACGAC
>CAVWDE010000026.1:0-33357 GCA_963753685.1 uncultured Alphaproteobacteria bacterium | reverse complement strand
TGGGCCAAATCAAAGTCGAAGGCTCCCTCGGCGTCGCCATGAAACTCGCCAGTCTGCTCGAGGGATAAGCCCGCACAGGCCCCATGATCGCAGCCGTTCTAACAATCAACCCCAATCGAACCGAGATTCTTGGCAATCGACCTTGCCGAAGAGCGCCCGCCGTGAGACGAAAGTGGCGCATCCTATGCTTGTCAGTGCCGCCTAAGTGTGACATCGAGGCGGCAGTTCCGTCGCATGTTTGACTTGTGCTCGGCGAGCGAACGGCGGATCAACGGCATGGAGGCTTGGATCAATCTCAACCCGCATCTCGGTTTTGCCGCCCAACCACCTGTAGACCCACGTAAATCGCGATCATGACCTTGACGTTCCGATGTCGCATTCAGGCAAGAATCAAGCAGCCTTGATCCGCAGCCTCCAGCGGACGCGTGCGACAGAAGTGTGCTCTTTGACTCGTATCTCACTGTGTGACGCCGTTATTTCTGCCTCGGTGAGCTTGCGCGATAGCCGGGCGCGAGCGGTTTCGATCAGTCCCGCTTGCTACGCGTAGGCGGCCGCTCGAAAAGGCTCCTGACTGCTCCTGACACCATTTCGCAGCATTATAACATTGTGTACCGCTCAGGAGGGCGTTAGCTTGATCACCGGTATCTGGGATCGCACTGGGCATCCCAGCAGGCTGTGCTGTGGAGCCTGTGGGATAATCATGGAAACGCTGGAACCTGGTTGGCTCATGCAGCTAACCAATGGTCTCACCCTCTGCACGAATGTTCCCGAGGGGTCGTTACGATCGGAACTTCTCGAATCGCGTGGCCTAGTGGTCGGGCTGGGAGAGCTTCTAACCACAGTCAGTCGGCTTGGTCTTCCCGCGGCTAGCCACCAAATTCACGAAACGATAAGCGGATTGCATTTCCATCCACCTATTATTCCGAACATCAGATCTCTGATGTCAACTATTGAGGTCGAAATGCGCTCCAGACGATTTCTAGCGCTTGCGGCCGATAAGGCGCGGTTTTTTGAGCCATCCGAACCATTATTCGGCGCCAACTTTGAGCAAAAATTTCGGTCTGCGGCATATGACCTTGACGAAATGGGAAAATGCCTCGCGCTTGAGCGAACTACTGCGGCCGTCTTCCATATGATGCGGCTTGTGGAGATTGGTCTGCGTGCAATGGCGCGTTGTCTAGGCATACACGATCCAACTAAAGGACGGGATAGAAGTTGGCATCGTATTCTTGAAGAAATGAGAAAAACTATTGATACCAAATGGCCATCTTCTAGTCGGATCGCTGGTGACGGCGTTCTGTTCGACGCTCTCTACGTGTCGTTAGACGCTATCAAGAATCCGTGGCGCAATGCGACTATGCACATTGAAAATAAATACACAGCTGAAGAGGCGCTGCACATATACTATGCGGTAAAAGGATTTATGAGTAAACTTGCCGACCGCACGGATGAAAATGGAGATCCGAAAGCGTAGGTCAATTACCCATCTGATGGATGCCGTGCCTCTCCAGGATTCGGGTTCACGCGACGCGGCTCAGCCCGGGCGTTAGCGGGGCGTTAAGGATTGGGCGTTAACCAAGGCTTCGAAGGGTCCATGGGACCGTGGGACTCCGTGTCGGGGTCAGCCGGCTCCGGGTGGGGCGGTCAGCGGGTGAGATCGGCTTCGTAGAAGCCGAGGTCGCCTGAGGCGTCGGACCAGGTGAGCTCGAGCTGGAGCTTGTCGGGCGCGGTCGTGGTCTGCAGCGGGATGCGGACCGTGGCGTGGGGGCCGACGGTGCCGATGTTGGCGAGCTCGAGGTCCGAGGCGGCGATCAGGGGGCAGCGGTCGAGCGCCGCGCCGTCGATCGAGACGGTGAAATCCTGGGCGGCGGCGTGGCCGTCGTTGCGGATCGTCAGGTACCAGCGGACCGTGACTTCCTGCTCGATGACGGCGTGCAGACGGGCCCGCTTGGCGTCGCGCTCGCGGGCGAGCCGACCGGCTTCCTCGAGCCGCAGGAGCTGCTCCTTGAGGGCCCGCTCGCGGCGCCGGCCGCTGACACCGAGGGCCGTGCCCATGCCGCCCAGCACCAGGCCGCCGAGCGCCACCCACCAAACCGCCAAGCCGGCGCCGGAGCCGTCCATCGCAGCCCATCCATCCCCACCACGGGTAGCGGCCCGCTTCGTGATCTCTGCGAACAGCGACCACGGCCGCGGCCGCGGCGTGATACTGCCACGGAAAATCCGGGCAAACCACACCTGGCTTGCGACGTTCAGGGCAGATCGCGTCAGCAGCCGGATGATGGCGCTGCGCGCAAGCCGGGTGTCGGGAACCGCCGCCAGCATGGCGGAGCGCGCTGCGGCTGGCTCGCCCGCACGCCAGCCTGACAGGGATACCTTTGACCGGTGCTGAAGCGTTCGCCCGGCAGGCTGGGGACGGTTCGCAGGCCGGCCAGCCATCTGGCAGGCGTCAGGCGGAATTGGCCGGATCGGCCGCAGCGTTAACCGGGTGTTAAGGATTGGGCGTTAGCCCGGTCTTTGGCTGGTCCATGTGACCGTGGGACTCCATGCCGGATCAAGGCCAAGCCGCCGCGGGGCCCAGGATGGGCTCGGACGCCGACCCGCAAGGCTCGGCAACGGGGTAGTCGCCGGCCGCCTGGCCGACCGGCATGGACCGCGAGGGACGCACCGTCCCGGATCCACATGCGGGCTTCGGGTGGGGTGGCGGCTGCCTCCCAAGGTGCTGCGCTCGTGGTCGCGGCCACGGCTGTGCCCAGAATGGCGACCGTCAGGATGCCGGTGCGGACACAGTCGATGACTGCGGCGGCCAGGGGTTCCTCCATGCCCCTTCCGGGTTGGCGACCGACGGCACCGCTCGCCTGGTGCCGGCGGATCATAGCTGGCATCCGTCGCCGGCATGCCCGATCCCCCGGGTTCCGATCATCGGCCTCGCTCCTGGGCTCCTCTCCTGGCCTCCCCTCCAGGCCCCCTTTGATGGCTTCCCGTCCTGGGTCTCTCTCCGGCATCTCTCCTGGCATCGAAGGGCGGACCTGTTAGGATTGTCCTGGCCGGTTGCGCCCTGGCGCCGGCGGGCCGGCAGGCATGGGCCGGCGTCAGGGAGGGCCGCATGATCGATTTCGACCGTCTGTTCGCGCGGGATCTGCCGCCGCCCGCGGCGCGCGGGACCGGCTGGCCCCGCTACAACTTCACCGGCGGCCACACCGCGCCCGAGATCGTGCCGGTCGAGGGGCTGATCGCTTCGGCCGAGCGCGTGCTCCGGCGCGCCGGCGCGGAGCCTCGCCACCTACAACCAGGGCGGCAGCGCCCTGGGCTTCGCCGACCTGCGCGCGTTCGTCGCCGGCAAGCTCGCCAGCCAGCGCGGGATCGATGCCGCGGCCGACGACATCCTGATCACCTCGGGCTCGCTCCAGGGCCTCGATCTGGTCAACGAGGTCCTGCTCGAGCCCGGCGACACGGTGATCATGGAGCAGCTGACCTACAGCGGCGCCATCGAGCGCGCGCGCCGGCGGGGTGCCAGCGTCGTGGGCGTGCCGCTCGACCAGGGCGGGCTGCGCACCGATCAGCTGGCGGCGGCGCTCGAGCGCCTGCGCGCGAGCGGCGTGCGGCCCAAGTACATCTATACCATCCCGACCATCCAGAACCCGACCGGAACGGTCTTGAGCCTCGAGCGGCGCCAGGAGCTGCTGCGCCTCAGCGCGGCCTATGGCGTGCCGCTCTTCGAGGACGAGTGCTACGCCGACCTGCTGTGGGAGGGCACCTGGCCGACCGCGCTGCGCGGCCTGGATGGCGGCGCCGAGGTGATCCACATCGGCTCGTTCTCCAAGACGCTGGCGCCGGCACTCCGCCTCGGCTACGTCAACGCCCCCTGGAAGGTGCTGAGCCGGCTGCTCGCGTGCAAGAACGATGGCGGCACGCCGGCGCTCGAGCAGATGCTGGTCGCGGACTATTTCGGCGCCCATTTCGACGCCCACGTCGGCCGCCTCAAGGCGGCGCTGCGGCAGAAGCTCGAGGCGCTGACCGGCGCGCTCGAGGAGCAGTTCGGCACCGCGGCCGAGTTCCGCCCGCCCCAGGGCGGCATCTTCCTCTGGGTCACCCTGCCCGAACAGGTCGACACGGCCAGGCTCGCCGGCCCGGCGCTCGAGGCGGGCGTCGCGTTCAATCCCGGCCCCGCCTGGTCGGTCGACCCGGCCGCCGCCCGCCACAGCCTCCGGCTCTGCTTCGGCTTCCCGCCGCCGGCCGAGATCCGGGCCGGGATCGCGAAGCTCGCCGAGGTCTGCCAGCGCGAGACCGGCATCCCGGAGCGCAGCGCGAACGTCGCGCGCCGGGCCCGGCCGTAGCGGTCGGACCGAGGCCGGCCGGCAAGGGCCGGCGTCTCGCCGCCAGGCTTTCTGCAATTGGCGACCCGAAGCTGGTAACCTCGGCGGCGAGCTGAAGGGCGAGCGCCGATGTCGGTTCGCAACCTCGAGATCCTGTTCCGGCCGGCCTCGATCGCGTTGATCGGGGCCAGCAAGACGCCGCGCTCGGTCGGCGCGGTGCTCGCGCACAATCTGTTCAATGCCGGCTTCGACGGCCCGATCATGCCGGTCAATCCCCACCACCAGGCGATCGAGGGCGTGCTCACCTACCCCTCGATCGAGGCGCTGCCGCTGACCCCGGACCTCGCGGTGCTGGCGACCCCGCCGGCGACCATCCCGGAAATGGTCGGCCAGCTCGGCGCCCGCGGCACGCGCGCGGTGGTCGTGATCAGCGCGGGCTTTGCCGAGCTGGGCGAGCAGGGGGTGGCGCTGCAGCAGGCGATGCTGGCGGCCGCCAGGCCCGGCGTGCTGCGCATCGTCGGGCCGAACTGTCTCGGCGTCATGGTCCCCGGCCACGGGCTGAACGCGAGCTTCGCCCAGGGCCAGGCGCTGCCGGGCGATCTCGCCTTCGTCAGCCAGTCGGGCGCGGTCCTGACCGCGGTGCTCGACTGGGCATCGGCGCGCCAGGTCGGCTTCAGCCACATGGTCTCGCTGGGCGGCATGGCGGATGTCGACTTCGGCGACCTGCTCGACTACCTCGCGACCGACCGCCACACCCGGGCGATCCTGCTCTACGTCGAGGCGATCACCCATGCCCGCAAGTTCATGTCGGCGGCGCGCGCGGCCGCCCGCTCCAAGCCCGTGGTGGTGATCAAGGCCGGGCGCAGCAGCGAGGCGGCCAGGGCCGCACAATCCCACACCGGCGCGCTGGCCGGCTCGGACCGGGTCTACGATGCCGCCTTCAGCCGCGCCGGCATGCTCCGGGTCGAGACCCTGGACGAGCTGTTCGCCGCGGTCGAGACGCTGGCGAGCGGGGTCCGCCCGACCGGCGATCGCCTGGCGATCGTCTCCAACGGCGGCGGCATCGGCGTGCTCGCGACCGACAGCCTGATCCAGGCGGGCGGCCGGCTCGCCGAGCTCGCGCCGGCGACCATCGAGCGCCTGAACGCGGTCCTGCCGCCGACCTGGAGCCACGGCAACCCGGTCGACATCGTGGGCGACGCTTCGGGCGAGCGCTATGCGGCGGCGCTCGATGCGCTGCTCGCGGACCGCAACAACGACGCCGTGCTGGTGCTCAACTGCCCGACCGCGGTCGCCGACAGCGCCGAGGCCGCGCGCGCGACGGTCGCGAGCGCGGCGCAGCACAAGCGGGCGGTGCTGACCAGCTGGCTTGGCGAGAGCGCGGCGCTGGAGGCGCGCGGGCTGTTCGTCGAGCACCACATCCCGACCTACGAGACGCCGTCGGCCGCGGTCCAGGCGTTCCTGCATCTGGTGCGCTACCGCCGCAACCAGGAGATGCTGAGCCAGGTGCCGCCCTCGATCCCCGAGAGCTTCGAGCCGCACCCCGAGCGGGCGCAGGCGATCCTCGCTCGCGCCCTGGACGAGCATCGGACCTGGCTGACCGAGGTCGAGGCCAAGGACGTGCTCGCGGCCTACGGCATCCCGGTCGTGCCCACGACCGTCGTCGAGACGCCCGACGAGGCCGCCGCGGCTGCGGCGCGCGTCGGCGCGCCGGTGGCGCTCAAGATCCTGTCGCCCGACCTCACCCACAAGTCCGACATCGGCGGCGTCCTGCTCGGCCTCGCCGACCCCTGGCGCGTGCACGAGGCGGCGCGGACCATGCTCGAGAACCTGCGCGCCACCCGCCCCGCGGCCCGGATCGCGGGCCTGACCGTGCAGCCGATGGCGGACACGCGGAGCGCGCAGGAGCTGATCGTCGGCATGATCGACGATGCCCTGTTCGGGCCGGTGATCCTGTTCGGTCAGGGCGGCACCGCGGTCGAGGTGGTGGGCGATCAGGCCCTCGCCCTGCCGCCGCTCAATTTGCATCTCGCCCATGAGCTGATGCGCGGCACGCGCGTCTTCCGGCTGCTGCAGGGCTATCGCGACCGGCCGGCAGCCGACCTCGACGGGGTCGCGCTGACCCTCGTCAAGGTCGCGCAGATGGTGGCCGACCTCGACCGCATCGCCGAGCTCGACATCAACCCGCTGCTCGCCGGCGCCGCCGGCGTGGTCGCGCTCGATGCCCGCATCCGGGTCGCCGAGCCGGCCAAGCGCGGCGCCGACCGGCTTGCGATCCGGCCCTATCCCAAGGAGCTCGAACGGCCGATCGCGGTCCGCAACGGGCGCACCTTCTTCCTGCGCCCGATCCGGCCGGAGGACGCGCCGGCCTTCCGCCAGCTGGTCGAGGAGCGCACCGACCCGGAGGACCGCCGGCTCCGCTTCTTCGCCGCGTTCCGGACGCTGACGCCGGAGCTGTGCGCGCGCCTGACCCAGATCGACTACGAGCGCGAGATGGCGCTGGTCGCGATCGCGCCGGACGCGAGCCCGGAGGAGGCGCTGTGCGGCGTGGCGCGGCTGGCCGCCGACCCCGACCGCGAGCGCGCCGAGTTCGCGCTGCTGGTGCGCAGCGACCTCAAGGGCCAGGGCCTCGGGACGGCGCTCATGCAGGTTCTGATTGCCTACGCCCGGGCCCAGGGCATCGGCGAGTTGTTCGGGACCGTCCTGCAGGAGAACCGGGTGATGCTGGACCTCACCGAGCGGCTGGGCTTCGTCCGCGCCCGCCAGGCGGACGACAACACGGCGCTGGAGGTCCGCCTCCGGCTCCGGGAGGGGGCGCTCTGAAGGGCAGGCTGGCTCAGGCGGCGCCTTCGGCCAGGGCCTCGAGCGCCGAGCACTGTTGCAGGATCACCTGCTGGGGCGAGAGCAGCCGGATCAGCCCGTCCTGCCGGAGCCGGGTGAGCGTCCGGCTCACGGTCTCGATGGTCAGGCCCAGATAGTCGGCCATGTCCTGACGCGACATCGGCAGGCGCAGGATCCGCACCGGGTTGGCCCCGTCGCCCTGGCGGCGCGCGAGTGCCAAGAGGAAGGACGCGATCTTCTCCTCGGCGGTCTTGCGCCCCAAAAGCAACATCTGGGCCTGCGCCCGCTCCAGATCGGTGCGCGCGAGCTCGAGCAGCCGCAGGGCGAGCGCGGGATTGGCGCGCGCGGCCGCATCCAGCTTGGCGGACGGATAGCGCGCGAGCTTGCTTGGAACGATCGCCTCGACGCTGTAGGCGTAGTGCTGAGCGCCGACCAGCCCGAAATATTCGCCGCCAACCAGGAACTCAATCATCTGGCGGCGGCCGTCGGCCAAGCCCTTGACCAGCCGGACCGCGCCGGAAAGGACGCGAAAGCCGTGGCTGCGCGGCTCGCCCTCGACCACGATCGTCTGACCGCCGGCGCTGTCCTGGGCGATGCCGACGCCGAGCAGGGTCTCGATCTCCGGCGGTTGCCGGACCGGCGCGACCGGTTGCGCCCTGACGGCAAGAGCAGCTGACATGGGCTTGGCCTCCAAAGCGTGATTGCACCTTGAAGCTAGGTCTCCGGCCGGCCACCGTGAATCCGGTGGTTCACGTAGGGGAAAGCCCGTATCGCGCTCATCGGCGGGTGGCCGCGCGCGTGATCGCGAGGGCGTCGCGGATCAGCGGCAGCAGCTCGTCGATGCCGAACGGCTTCTCGAGCAACCTCGGCCGCGGCGACAGCACGCTGGCGAGCGCGCCGCGGCGCAGGCGCCGGCTGGTCACGATCGTGGGCAGGGCGTCGTCCTTGGCCGCCAGCATCTGCAGCAGCGCGATCCCATCCATGTCCGGCAGATCCAGATCGACCACCAGACAGGCGGGACGGTCGGGGTTGAACGCTGCGAGAAACTGTCGCCCGGAGCCGAACGCGCGCGCCCGGAACCCGGCCGCCTGGAGCGCGCTCGCGACCGCGTCGCGCACCGCTTCGTCGCCATCGACGAGGAAGATCGTGGGCGGCTCGGGGTCGCGCGCAGAAGGGGGCGCGTGGTTGCGGCTGTCTGGCATCGCTGGCCCAGCTCGGGAGAAAGACGACGAGCAGGCTACCCGACGCGGGCGGGCCCTGGCATTCGGCAGACTACGTAAGGAAGATCCGCCAGGCGGGCGGTGCTCAGCCCGGATCGATGCCGGCGACGAACGCCATCCGGACCAGCTGCGACAGGCTTTCGGCCTGCATCTTCTCCATCACCCGGGCGCGGTGGATCTCGACCGTGCGCGGGCTGATCCCGAGCTCGCGCGCGATCGCCTTGTTCGGCCGGCCGATCACCAGCTGCTCGAGGACCTCGCGCTCGCGCGGCGTCAGCGCCGCCAGGCGTCGCCCGAGCTGATCGTCCGCGACCCCGGCGCGCGCCGGCCCCGCCAGCAGCTCCTGGATGCTGCGGACCAGCGCCCCCGGATCGAACGGTTTCTCGATGAAGTCGCGGGCGCCGAGCTTCATGGCGCGGACCGCGAGCGGCACGTCGCCGTGGCCGCTGATCACGATCACCGGCGGCAGGGGTCCGCGGACCTTGAGCGCCTGCAGCAGGGCGAGACCGTCCATGTCGGGCATGCGCACATCAGTGACGATGCAGCTGCTGCCGGCGGGCTGGTAGCTCTCGAGCAGCGCCCGCGCCCGATCGAAGATCTCGACCGCGAAGCCCTCGGCCTCGAGCATGATCTGCAGCGAGTTCGAGCACCGCCTCGTCGTCGTCGACCACGATGACCTTGGCCGGGGCCGCCACCTCAGGTGGCCTCCGTCGCAGCCGGCAGGCTGACGTGGAAGGCCGCGCCGCCGGCCTGCGGCACGCTCGCCCAGAGTCGGCCGCCGTGGGCATCGACGATCGAGCGGCAGATCGACAGGCCGATGCCCATGCCCTCGGGCTTGGTCGTGACGAACGGCTCGAACAGCCGCGCCCTGACCTCCGGGGCGAGCCCCGGGCCGCTGTCGGTGACCGAGATCTCGACCTGACCCTCTGCCGGCCGGCGGGTGCAGATGACGATCTCGCGGCGCTCGACCTCGCCCAGCGCGTCGACGCTGTTGCGGATCAGGTTGGTGATCACCTGATGGATCTGGATCTTGTCCATGAGCACCGGCGGCAGGTCGCCGGCGAACACGCGGCGCACGGCGATGCCCTTGCCGGCGGCGCCGATCAGGGCGAGCGTGCTCGCCTCCTCGACCACCGTGTTGACGTCCTCGACCGCGCGCTCGGTCTCGCCCTTGGCGACGAACTGGCGCAGCCGGTGGATGATCTGGCCGGCGCGGCCGGCCTGCTGGGCGGTCTTGTCGAGCAGGCTCGCGAGCGACGCCTGGCGCCGGTCGTCGAGGCCGTCGATCAGGCGCCGGGTCGCCTGGGCGTAGTTGATGATCGCGGTCAGCGGCTGGTTGAGCTCATGGGCCAGGGCTGATGCCATCTCGCCCATGGCCGAGAGCCGGGCGACGTGGATCAGCTCGGTCTGCAGCTCCTGCAGGCGCTGCTCGGCGCGCCGGCGCGCGCTGACGTCGCGCACGAAGCCGGCGAACAGGCGATGGCCCTCCGCCCGGACCTCGCCGACCGCGAGCTCGAGCGGGAAGATGGTGCCGTCCTTGCGCCGGCCCAGCACCTCGCGGCCGATGCCGATGATGCGCTTCTCGCCGGTGCGCCGGTAGCGCTCGAGATAGCCATCGTGCTCCTCGCGATAAGGCGAGGGCATCAGACAGGTCACGTTGCGGCCGAGGACCTCGTCCGGCCGATAGCCGAACATCCGCTCGGCCGCCGGGTTGAAGGAGTTGATGGTACCGTACTCATCGATCGTGATCAGGCCGTCCGGGGAGGTCTCGAGGATCGCGCTGAGCAACGCCTCGCGCTCGGGCAGCGCCACGCTCGCGATCGACGGGACGACCGCAGGGCCCTTCCTTGCGGGCGCGCGACCGGGTAGGGACGGAGCCTTGGTCATGACCGCTCCAGCATAGCGCCAACGCGCTCGCCGTCGAGCGCAGCGCGCTGGGGCCGGCGCGACCTCCGAAGGAGCAGGCGAGGAGACCCGGGTGATGCAGGATAGCCCGCTGACGCCGGCAGCTCTGGCCGGCATGCCCTGGCACGCGCTGCCGACGGCGGGCGTCTGCGCGGCCCTGAGCTCGGGCCCGGACGGCCTGGACGGGCCCGAGGCCCTGCGGCGCGCCGCCCGGTTCGGCCCGAACCGCCTGACGCCGGCCAAGCGGCGCGGGCCGCTCGCGCGCTTTGCCCTCCAGTTCCACAGCCTGCTGATCTACGTCCTGCTCGGCGCTAGCCTGGCGACCGCGCTGCTCGGCGAGTGGGTCGACACCGGCGTCATCCAGGGCGTCGTCCTGATCAACGCCCTGATCGGCTTTCTTCAGGAGGGCAAGGCCGAGCAGGCGCTGGCCGCGATCCGCGACCTGCTGGCGCCGAGCGCGCGCGTGGTGCGGGCCGGCCGGCGCCAGGTGGTGCCGGCAGACGCGCTGGTGCCGGGCGACGTCGTGCTCCTGCAGTCGGGCGACAAGGTGCCGGCCGATCTGCGCCTGATCGAGGTCAGGAGCCTGCGCGTGCAGGAGGCGGCGCTGACCGGCGAATCGCTCGCGGTCGAGAAGGCGGCCGCCCCGGTCGCCGCCGACGCCGCGCTCGGCGACCGGCGCTCGATGGCCTTCACCGGCACCCTGGTCGTCTTCGGCCGCGGCCGGGGCGTGGTCACCGCGACCGGCGATGCCAGCGAGATCGGCCGGCTGGGGACGCTGCTCGCCGGGGTCGAGGCGCTCGAGACCCCCTTGCTGCGCCAGATCGCGGCGTTCGGCCGCCAGCTGACCGCCGCCATCCTGGCGCTCGCGGCGCTGACCTTCACCTTCGGCCTCCTGGTCCGGGGCTATGGCGCGGCCGACATGCTGCTCGCCGCGGTCGCGGTCGCGGTCGCCGCCATCCCCGAGGGCCTGCCGGCGATCATGACCATCACGCTGGCGCTCGGCGTGCAGAGCATGGCCAGGCGCCACGCCATCGTGCGCCGCCTGCCGGCGGTCGAGACCCTGGGCTCGGTGAGCGTGATCTGCACCGACAAGACCGGCACGCTGACCCGCAACGAGATGACCGTGCAGTGGCTGGCGACGCCCGCCGAGACCTGCACCGTCACCGGCGTCGGCTACGCGCCCGAGGGCACGCTGCTGGTCGCGGGCGCAGCCCCCTCGGCCGCGGCCAGGGCGCGCCTCGAGGCGCTGCTGCGCGCGGCTCTGCTATGCAACGAGGCGCGCCTCGAGCGGGTCGCCGACGAGTGGCGGATCGATGGCGACCCGACCGAAGGCGCGCTGCTGACCGCGGCGCACAAGGCCGGGCTCGATCCGGAGGCCGAGCACCGGGCGTGGCCGCGGCTCGATCTGGTGCCGTTCGAGTCTGAGCATCGCTTCATGGCGACCCTGCATGCCGACGCTGCCGGGCACCTCCGGATCTTCATGAAGGGCGCCCCGGAGGCCGTGCTGGCGCGCTGCCGGACCGCCTCCGGCGCCGGCGAGCAACGGCTCGATCTGGCGGCCTGGCGCGCCCGCGCCGAGGCGCTCGCCGGCCAGGGCCAGCGCGTGCTCGCGGTCGCCATGAAGCCGGCCGGACCCGAAGAGACCGGGCTCGGCTTCGATGCCCTCGAGGACTTCGTCCTGCTCGGCCTGGTCGGCATGATCGACCCGGCGCGGACCGAGGCCGTCGCCGCCATCCGCGCCTGCCAGTCGGCCGGCATCCGGGTCAAGATGATCACCGGCGATCATGCCAGCACCGCGCGCGCGATCGCGAACAGCCTGGGCCTCGCCAACCCCGCCGAGGTCGCGACCGGGGTCGATCTGGACGATCTCCCCGACGAGCGCCTGCCCGCGGTTGCCGAGCGCGTCGACGTCTTCGCCCGCACCAGCCCCTTGCACAAGCTGCGCCTGGTCGAGGCGCTGCAGGCCCGCGGCCTGGTCACCGCGATGACCGGCGACGGGGTCAACGACGCGCCCGCACTCAAGCGCGCCGACATCGGCGTCGCGATGGGCCGGAAGGGCACCGAGGCGGCCAAGGAGGCGGCCGGGATCGTGCTCGCCGACGACGATTTCGCGAGCATCGCCGCCGCCGTCGAGGAGGGCCGCAAGGTCTACGACAACATCAAGAAGTCGATCCTGTTCATCCTGCCGACCAGCGCCGCCGAGGCGCTGACCATCATGATCGCGGTCGTGCTCGGCTACGTGCTGCCGGTGACCCCGGTGCAGATCCTCTGGATCAACATGATCACCGCCGTGTCGCTGGGCCTGGCGCTTGCCTTCGAGCCGCCCGAGCAGGACGTCATGGCGCGCCCGCCGCGCCCGGCCGACGAGCCGCTCTTATCGCGCTTCCTGCTCTGGCGGCTCGCCCTGGTGGCCGCGCTGATGCTGGCCGGTACCTTCGGCCTGTTCGTCGACGCCCAGGCGCACGGCCAGAGCCTCGAGCAGGCGCGCACGGTCGCGGTCAACATGCTGGTGCTGTTCGAGGTCGTCTACCTGCTCAACTGCCGGCGGGTCCTGGCGAGCGTCCTGAACGCAAGCGGCCTGCTCGGCAGCCCGGCAGTGCTGATCGCGATCGCGGTCGTGCTCGTGCTGCAGCTGCTCTTCACCTACGCGCCGCCGATGCATCTGCTGTTCGGCTCGGCCGCGCTCGGCTGGCGACCCTGGCTCTGGATCATCCTCGCCGCCGTCTCGGCCTTCGTCCTGGTCGAGCTCGAAAAAGCCTGGCAACGCCGCCGCGGCCGTCCTTTGAATCGGTCGGCTACGCGGATCTGATCCCGGCGACCAGCGCGGCCAAGCGGCCGCCCGGGTCGGCCGCCGGGATCGGCGCGTAGGGGTAGACGCGCTGCACCAGATCGCCGGCGTAGCGGGCGCGGATCGCCGCGCCCACGCGGGCGGGCTCGGCGCTCACGGCGACGGCGTCGAGCAGCGCGTCCGGGACCCGCGCCGGCATGTCGGCGAAGCGGCGCTCGCGGGCGAGCGCGCTCAGCTCCTGACCCAGCGCCTCGAAGCCGTGGTGCGCGAGGAATGGCCGGTAGGTAGGCGTCGAGGCGTAAAACGCGATCTGCTGGCGGGCGTGGCTCTCGGCGGCTGTGCGTTCGCCCTCGGTGTCGCCGGTGACGATGAAGACCGAGGTGATGAGATCGACCGCCGCCGGGTCGCGCCCCGCGCTCCGGGCGCCCTCGGCGATCGCGGGCCGTACGATGTCGCGCACATACCCCGGGCTGTGCAAAGGGTGAACCTGGAAGCCGTCGGCCACGAGGCCCGCGGCGCGCGCCATGGGTTCGCCGACGCCGGCGAGCGAGACCCTGATGTCGGGATGCTCGATCGGACCGGGGTTGAAGAAGTCGCTGATCAGCGTGAAGCGATAGAAACGGCCCTCGTAGGCCGGGCGCCCGCCATTCTGGAACGTGTTCCAGATCGCCCTGAGGCAGCGGATGTAGTCGACGATGCGCGCGGCCGGATGCTCGAACTCGGCGGAGAACCGGCGCTCGATGTGGGCCTTCACCTGGGTCCCGAGCCCGAGCAGCAGGCGCCCGCGGCTCACGCGCTGCAGATCCCAGGCGGTCTGCGCCAGGGCGTAGGGCGTGCGCGCGAAGGCGACGGCGATCCCGGTTCCCAGGCTTACGCGCTCGGTCGCGAGCGCCGCGATGAGCAGCGGCAGGAAGGGGTCGTGGACGGTCTCGTTGGTCCATAGGCCGTCGGCGCCCAGTTGTTCGTAAGCAGCCGCCTCGCCGCCGAGCGCTCGCAGGTCGTCGCTGCGCAGGCCTACGTCGATCTTCACATCACGTCCCCCGCGTCCGATCCGGTTGGCGTGGATCGCATTCTCTTATCCGCTGCGCCGCGGGTCGAGACTCAACCGGGATCGAGGCGTCAAGCGCCATTCCCGAGCATCAGGTCGGCGCATTTCTCGCCGATCATGATGCAGGCGGCGTTGGTGTTGCCCGAGACCACGGTCGGCATGATCGACGCGTCAGCGACGCGGAGCCCATTTAGACCATGGACACGCAGCTCCGGGTCGACCACGGCCATCGGATTGCTCGCCGGGCCCATGGCGCAGCTGCAGCTCGGATGAAAGATGGTGCCGCCGCGGGCGCGCGCGTAGGCGAGCAGGTCGTCGTCGCTGGCCTGGCCCGGGCCGGGCTCGAGCTCCTCGGCGACGTAGGGCTGCAGCGCTTCGGTCCGGCTCAGGCGCCGGGCGAGCTTGAGGCCGTCGACGATGCAGCGGCGGTCGGTCTCGGTCGCGAGATAGTTGGCGGCGATCGCCGGGTGGTCCTCGGGCCGCGGCGTCTTGATCAGGACCGTGCCGCGGCTCTCGGGGCGGAGCTGGCAGACCGAGGCGGTGAAGCCCGGGAACCGATGCAGGGGCTGGCCCGGCCGGTCGGCCGAGAACAGGATGATGTGGAACTGGACGTCGGGGCTCGCGAGCTCGGCCCGCGTGCGCGCGAAGATCCCGCCCTGGCCAGCGCCGATGGTCAAGGGCCCGGTCCGGAACAGCGCCCACTCGACGCCCATCAGCAGCTTCTGGAAGGGGCTGCGGGCGCGATCGTTGAGGGTGATCGGCCGGGTGCAGCGATAGACCGAGCGGGCCTGGAAGTGATCCTGGAGATTGTGTCCGACGCCCGGCAGGTCGTGGGCGACCTCGAGGCCCTGGGCCTGCAGATGTGCGCCCGGCCCGATCCCGGACAGCTGGAGGATCTGGGGTGAGTTGATGGCGCCGGCGGCGAGCACGATCTCGCGCCGGGCTCGGGCGGTCCGCACGGTGCCGTTCTGGCGATAGCGGACCCCGGTCGTGCGCCGGCCGTCGAGCTCGAGCCCGAGCACCAGGGCGTTGGTCGCGACCACGAGGTTTGGCCGCTTGCGCGCGGAGCGCAGATAGGCGGCGGCGGCCGAGCAGCGAAAGCCGCGCCGCGTGGTCAACTGGAAGTAGCCGGCACCCTCCTGCTCGGCGCCGTTGAAATCGGCGTTGCGCGGGATGCCGAGTTCCTCGGCGGCGCGCACATAGGCCTCGCACAGCTCGTGCGGCGTGCTGTCGGCGACCGCCAGCGGGCCGGCCGCGCCATGGTGCTGGTCGGCGCCCCGCTGCTGGTCCTCGGCGCGCTTGAAGTAGGGCAGCACGTCCTCGTAGGACCAGCCGGGGTTGCCGAGCTGGCGCCAGTGGTCGAAGTCCTCCTTCTGGCCGCGGATGTAGACCAGGCCGTTGATCGAGGACGAGCCGCCTAAAACCTTGCCGCGCGGCCAGGGGATGCGGCGGCCGTTCAGGCCGGGCTCGGGCTCGGTCTGGTAGCCCCAGCCGAGCTTCGGGTCGAAGATCGTCCGGTAGTAGCCGATCGGCAGGTGGATCCAGGGGTTGCGATCGGGGCCGCCGGCCTCGAGCAGGAGCACGCGCCGGTGCGGGTCGGCCGAGAGCCGGTTGGCGAGCACGCAGCCCGCCGAGCCCGCGCCGACCACGATGAAATCGAAGTCCTCGCCGTCGCCATCCGCCCCCGCCATCGCCCGACCCGTTCATGGTTGGTGGTTGTGCGAGGTCTCTTATAGCAGGGTCGCGGATGACAGTGTCGCGACCGATCGCGAGCGCGACCGCCTTGCAGCGCCTGGCGCGGGCCTGCGGGGGATTGAGCCGGCCGGCGTCGCGAGGCTATCTTGCCGTAGGGTCACTCTTTCGGGCGGGTCCGATGCTGTTGGAACGCTGCACCTGGCAGGAGGTCGAGGGCCATCTCGCGCACAGCCGGGGCATCCTTTTGCCGATCGGCTCGACCGAGCAGCATGGACCGAACGGCCTGATCGGCACCGATGCGCTGTGCGCCGGGCTGATCGCGCAGGGCGTCGGCGAGGCGGCGGGTGCCCTGGTCGCGCCGACCCTGAACTTCGGCATGGCCCAGCATCACATGGCGTTCTGCGGGACCATGACGCTCAGGCCCCAGACCCTGCTCGCGGTCCTGGTCGATCTGCTCGGCTCGCTCGCCCGGCATGGCTTCGAGCGCTGCCTGGTGATCAATGGCCACGGCGGCAACATGGCGACCATCATGGCCGCCTTTTCCGAGCTGTACACGGCTGCCAGCCTGGCCCCGGAGCCGCGCCCGGCGAGCCTGCGCTGCCGCCTGCGCAACTGGTGGAGCCCGCCGGCGGTGGCGGCGCTGCAAAAGGAGCTGTTCGGCGAGCGCGACGGCTCGCACGCGACCGCGAGCGAGATCGCGGTCACCCAATATGCGCTCCCCGACGGCATCAAGCAGGCCGTCCTCGAGCCGCCGCAGGCGCCGGCGGGCACGGGCTTCACCGATGCCGCCGACTTCCGCCGGCGCTATCCGGATGGCCGGATCGGCTCGGACCCCTCGCTCGCGACCCCCGGCCACGGCGAGCGGCTGTACCGGGCGGCGGTCGAAGGCCTCGCCGAAGAGTATCGGAACTTTCTCGCCGAGCCTTAGCTCCCTGCCGGTCGCGCCCCCTTGCCGGTCGCGCGCACCTGCGGGCGGTCCAGCAGTTCTTAATCCTGGTCTGGCAGGCTGCATCCCGGCATCCCCCGTCACCGCCCGGAGAGCGATTTGATCCGGACCTTGCGCCCGTCCGCCCAGCTGCGGCCGACTCTTCGCGCCGATGCCGCGCGGCGCGCGGTCTTGCGGTGGTGGCGCCGGCGGTCCCCTCGCCTCGAACCGTTGCTGGCCTGGCGCGGGGCGGCCTGGCGACGGCGCTGGTTCGGCCTCGGCACCGCCTCGCTGATCTGCCTGATCGGCGGGACCGGCATCCTGCTGCTACCCAACCACTACCGGTCCTCGGCCTTGCTGTTCGCCGACCCCGGGCGCGGGGTGGTGCTCTCGGGCGGCGCCGAGGCCTGGACGGCGGCCGCGCTGGCCGCGCTGCGTCAAGCCCTGCTGGCGCCGGCCGCGCTCGAGCGGATTGCGGGGGCGCCGCCGCTGCCAGCGACTCAGGGCCCGGCCGCAGCCACATCCGACCGGCCGGGCAGGCTGGCGGAGCGGATCGCGATCGCAGCCGAAGGGCCCGCCCTGTTCCGGGTGTCGTACCGGGCCGACCGCCCCGACGCCGCCGAGCGCACGTTGCAGGCCCTGGTCGACCTGGTGACCAGCGGCCAGACGGGGCCGATGCTGGCGGCAGACGCGCTCGCGCCGACGCTCCGGGCCGGGCCGTCCGTGGCCGGCCTCAAGTCCCAGGCGAGCATCGCGACGGCGTTGCCGGCGAGGCGCGACCAGGCGGCCGCGCTCTGGAACGACCTCGCGGCGGCGCTTGCGCTGCGCGATGCGCGCGCCCGTCAGCTCGCCGGAGTGCCGCCGGTGCTGGCCGCCGGCCGGCCCAATCCGGGCTACGAGCAGGCCGCGATCCGGCTCGGTCAGCAGGAGACCCTGGTCGCCGGCCTGCGCCACCAGCTGGCCGCGGCCGCGGCCGCGATCGCCACGCTCGAGGGTCAGCTCGAGGCCTGGTCCGGCGACCAGGCAACGCCCGCGGATCTCGGAGCTCGCCGCGGGGCGCCGGCGGCGGCGGCCGGCCTGATCTTTCGGATGGTCGCGCCGCCATCGCGGCCGCCGGGCCCGGAGAGCCCGCTGCACCTTTGGCTCCTGGCCGGGGTCGCGATCGCCGGCATCGCGGTCGGGACGGCGGTTGCGGTCTGGCGCGGTCAGCAGGACGGCATGGTCGATTGCGCAAGCCAGCTCGCGCGCCGCTTCCGGCTACCGGTCCTGGGGACGATCTCGGCGCCGGCCCGACCCGGCCAGCACCGCCGGCAACACCGCATCGGGATCGACTTTGGCCTCGCCTGCCTCGTCCTGCTCGTCCTGTTCGGCAGCCTCGCCACCGCCGAGGCGCTCGATCTGCTCGCGCCGCTGTCGGCGCCACGCGGCCCTCTGGCCGGCTGAGCGCGCCGCTCATGTTCATCGGCTCCCTCTACCGGCCGCGGGCGGTCCGGCGCCGGCCGGGCGCCCGGGCGTCGGGGTTCGCAACCCGCCGGCTGCCAGCCATCGAGACCGACCTCGGCGGCTGGCGCACCCCGGTCAAGGCCAAGGCAATCCGGGGCCCGGCCCGCGCGGGCGGGGCGGCGACCGGATCGCAGGCCACGACCGAGCCGCCGGCCCCCGATCACGGCGGGACGCCGGCCACGAGGGCGAGGCCGGAGGTGGACCGCGAGCGACTGGCGGCCGCCGGCTATCTCGACGCCAGCAGCGGCCAGCCACTCCGGCGCGCCGAATTCAGTCCCATCGCGGCCCCCCTGGTGGCGCACGCCTTGGCGCCGGATGCCGGCCGCCGCGACCGCCTGATCCTGGTCACCAGCGCCCTTGCCGGCGACGGCAAGACCTTTGCCGCGGTCAGCCTGGCCCTCACGCTCAGCCGCAGCGAGGGCCGACCGGTCCTGCTGATCGATGCCGACCCGCGGACCGCAGGCGCGGCGCGTGCCCTGGGCCTCGCGTCGGCGCCGGGTCTCAGCGACGCGCTCGAGGGCGCCACGACCCTGGACCAGCTGATCCAGCCGACCGGGCTCGACCGCCTCACGTTCCTGGCGCCGGGGCGGGCACCACCGAGCATGACCGGGCTGCTCGCCAGCCCGCGGATGGCGGGTCTGACCCGTGAGCTGCTGGCGCGGGCACCGGGCGGGTTGATCGTGATCGATGGGCCGGCGCTGCTCTCGGGTACCGAGGCGGCGGCGCTGGCGATGTACGCCGGCCAGGTCGTCCTGGTGGTGGCGGCGGGGCGGACGCCGGCACCGGCGATCGAGCAGAGCCTCGGGCGCCTGGGCAAGCGGGCCCATCTCTGGCTGGTCCTGGCTCACACCCCGGCCCCCGTCGAGCGCCATCCAGGGGTGCGGTCCAAGGCCGGCGCCCGCTGATCCCAGGCGTGCGAGTGCCGGCTTTCGCGCTTGATTTGCGCGCTCGAGTTGGAGGCACGGCGAGCGCGCCCGGCGCGGTGAAAGCTTCGCGGGGACCAGGCTCATAGCCTGGCTCCAGTCGAGCGCCACAGAGGCCCGCGGCCCGAGGTCGCGGCCCGCGGAGACCATGGGCACGAAGTTCCGGCTAGCGCGCTTGTTTGCGCCCGGGTTGGCCGCGCGGCGGCGTGCCCGGCACCGGTCAAAGCTTCGCGGACACCAGCATCGCAGCCCGGCTCCGGTCGAGCGCCATCCAGGTGCGCGGTCCGAGGTCGCGGCTCGCGGAGACCATGGGCACGAAGCTCCGGCTTGCGCGCTTGTTTGCGCCCGGGTTGGCCGCGCGGCGGCGTGCCCGGCACCGGTCAAAGCTTCGCGGACACCAGCATCGCAGCCCGGCTCCGGTCGAGCGCCATCCAGGTGCGCGGTCCGAGGTCGCGGCTCGCGGAGACCATGGGCACGAAGCTCCGGCTTGCGCGCTTGTTTGCGCCCGGGTTGGCCGCGCGGCGGCGTGCCCGGCACCGGTCAAAGCTTCGCGGGCACCAGCATCACAGCCCGGCTCCGGTCGAGCGCCACCCAGGCGCGCGGTCCGAGGTCGCCGCCCGCGGATACCATGGGCACGAAGTCCCGGTTTTCGCGCCTGGATTTCGCGCCCGGGTCGGCCGCGCAGCCGGCGCGCCCGATGCCGGCGACGGCTTGGCGGCGATCAGCATCACAGCCCGGAGCCGGTCGAGCGCCACTAAGGTTCCCGATCCGCGGCCACGGGCCGCTGATATGGGGGCAGAGGGCCTGGAACGCGCTGCAGAGACTGCTGGCCGGCGCGCCATGAAGGGGCGGCGAACGGCCTTTGCCTCGGATCGTGCCGGGAACCGGCGAGTGGTCGCCCGCCGCACCGATCGCCGGGGCGGCGGCCGCTACGCCGATCCGGTGGCGGCTACGCCGATGCCATCGCCGCTACCGCCGATGCCGCGCTCGCTCCGCCGATGCGGCACCCGCGAAGCCCGTGCCGGGGCCGACGGTGCCGGTGCCTGGCCCGGGCTCAGGCGACCGCGGCCTGGCTGCTGATCTGGAGTGCTGCCGCCTCGCCGGCCTGCCCGGGTTCGGCCTGGGTCTCGGGGTCCTTGAGCACGTAGCCGCGGCCCCAGACGGTCTCGATATAGTGCAGGCCGCCGGTCGCCGCCGCGATCTTCTTGCGCAGCTTGCAGATGAACACGTCGATGATCTTGAGCTCCGGCTCGTCGATGCCGCCATAGAGATGATCGAGGAACATCTCCTTGGTCAGCGTGGTCCCCTTGCGCAGGGAGAGCAGCTCGAGAATGCTGTATTCCTTGCCGGTGACGTGGAGCCGGCGGCCGTCGACGTCGACCGAGCGGGTGTCGAGGTTGACCACCAGCTTGCCGGTCTTGATGACCGATTCCGAATGACCCTTGGAACGGCGCACGATCGCATGGATGCGCGCGATCAACTCGCTCTTGTGGAACGGCTTGGTCAGATAGTCGTCGGCGCCGGTCGCGAGCCCTTTGACCTTGTCGTCGGTCTCGTTCAGGCCCGACAGGATCAGCACCGGGGTCCGGACCTTGGCGGCGCGCAGCCGCCGGACGACCTCGAAGCCCTCCATGTCGGGCAGCCGCAGATCCAGCACGATGATGTCGAAATCGTAGTGCTTGGCGAGGTCAATGGCGTCTTCCCCGGACTCCGCCGGCTCGCAGATCATGCCCTCGCTCTTGAGAGCGGCATCGATCAGCTTCGCGGAGACGGGATCGTCCTCAACAACCAGAGCTCGCATTCCTCGCTCCTTCGTGCACGCTCTCAGGGATCATTCGTTGCACGAATTTAACCCTAAGAGGCTCTTCCTTAAGACTACGTTAAGCCAGGTTGTATTTCCTGGCCCGCGGAACGACCCCTTGGCACGGCCTGCGCGCTATAAGGGCTCAACGACGTGATGATACAATCATAGGTTTTATGACTTTGCAACAAAAAAGTTAACGCGCGTATACCATCTGGCGCGGCACGGTGCCGTCGGGCCTATCCATCCCCGCTCAGCCGTTGGCTCGGGGGCTCCGGCACAGCGAGTTGGGAGAGATGTCATAGACGAGTTTTTTCAGAGGCTTAGAGAGATCGAGCCGTACTGGATCCAGGGCCGCGTGCGCAGCTGCCGCGGCACGCTGCTGGTCTGCGGCGGGCTTACCGGAGTGGTCGGCCTGGGCGACACCTGTCTGATCGAGCCGCGCTCGCACAACCATGACGAGTATCACTGGCCGAGCGCCGAGCGCGAGCCCTTGCTCGGCGAGGTCGTGGCCCTGGACGACGCCGGGGTCCACCTGCTGCCGTTCAGCGAGCTCGAAGGCGTCGGCCTCGATGCCCGGGTCACGCTCACCCGCGGCCTCGACCGCATCCGGCCGAGCCTCGGCTGGATCGGTCGGGTGCTCGACCCGTTGGCGCGCCCGCTCGACGGCGGGCCGGCACCGAGCTGGGGCAGCGTCGTCTATCCGCTGCACGCGCGCCCGGCGCCGGCGCACCAACGGCGAGGCTTCGGGCCAAGGCTCGATCTCGGCGTGCGGGCGCTGAACCTGTTCACGCCCTGTTGCCGGGGCCAGCGCATGGGCATCTTCGCCGGCTCCGGGGTGGGCAAGTCGACCCTCTTGTCGATGCTGGCGCGGCACAGCAACGCCGATGCCCTGGTGCTCGGCCTGATCGGCGAGCGCGGCCGCGAGGTCAACGCCCTGCTCCACCATGGTCTGGGCAGCGCCAGCATGGCCCGCAGCGTGGTCGTGGTCGCGACCTCCGACATGCCGGCGATGCTGCGCCGGCGGGCGGCCTATCTGACGCTGACGGTCGCCGAGGCGCTGCGCGATCAGGGGCTGACGGTGCTCTGCCTGATCGACAGCGTGACCCGCTTCGCGATGGCGCTGCGCGAGATCTACCTCGCCGCCGGCGAGCCGCCGACCAGCAAGGGCTATCCGCCGAGCGTGTTCGCGGAGCTGCCGCGGCTCCTGGAGCGCGCCGGGCCGGGGACCGGCGAGGGCAGCATCACCGGGCTGTTCACGGTCCTGGTCGAGGGCGACGATCTCACCGATCCGATCGCCGATGCGGTGCGCGCGATCCTCGACGGCCATATCCTGCTCGACCGGGCGATCGCCGAGAGCGGGCGCTTTCCCGCGGTCGACGTGCTGCGCTCGCTGTCGCGCAGCGTGCCGGAGGCCTACCTGCCCGCGGAGCGGCCGGTGGTCGAGCGCGCCAGGCGGCTGATCCGCGCCTACGCCGACACGGCCGAGCTGGTCCAGCTCGGGGCCTATCGCCGGGGCAGCGATCCGGTGATCGACGCCGCGATCGCGGCGCGCCCGGCGCTCGAGGCGGTGCTCGCCCAGCCGATCGAGGAGCGGAGCGCGCTCGCGGACGACTTCGCGCGGCTCGCGGCCGCCATGGGCGATGCCGCCGACCTCGCGCCGCCGCGCGAGGCGTAAAGGCATGGATCCTCTCGGGGTGCTCGCCCGGCTCGCCGGCCTCGAGGTCGAGCGCGAGCGGCGCGCGCTGGCCGCGCTCGACGATCAGCTCGACCGGCTGCGAGGGCAGATCGCCGCGGCGCAGGCCGCGGCCGAGCATGAGCGGCGGGCGGCTCTGGATTTCACCGGTGCCAGGCTGCTGGCCGCCTATCTCGAGGCCCATCGGCAGCGGCTGCAGATCGCGCAGACGGAGCTCGCCCGGCTGGAACAGGCGCGCGCGGCGCAGCTCGCCCGGCTGCTGGCCGAGCGGCTCGAGCTCAGACGGCTGGAACTGCTCCAGACCCGGCAGGACCGGCGCCGGCGCGCCGAGGCCCTGCGGCGCGAGCGCAAGGGCCTGGACGAGCTGGCGTTGCTCACGCGCGGCGCCGGGCGCTGAGCCTGCCCGCCTCAGAATTCGGGGGCGAGGGTGACCTTGAGGCCGTCCAGCGCCGCGCTGAACGGGATCTGGCAGGACAGCCGTGAATTTTCCTGGACCTGGTAAGCCTCGTCCAGCATCCGGTCCTCCTCGTCGGAGGTCGGCGCCAGCTGCTCCAGCCAGGCGGGATCGACGTAAACGTGGCAGGTGGCGCAGGCGCAGCAGCCGCCGCAGGCCGCCTCGATCGGCAGGTCGTGCTCGCGGATGATCTCCATGACCGACCAGCCGGGCGTGCCCTCGATCACGTGCTCGGCACCCTCGCGGTCGATGACCGTGATGCTCGCCATCAGGCCACGCCCGCCTGCGGTCGGAAAAGACGCGCCATCAGACCGCGCCCGACTTCTTCCCCAGGAAACACTCGTTCCTTAGGGAACCACCCGCGATCTTCCTCAGGGAAACACCCGCGATCGGGCGGTGCCCGGCTTCCTGGGTCCGAAACAGCATCAGGCCACGCCCAGCTTCTTCTGCAGGTCGGTGCTCGAGGTCGTATAGCGGAAGATCAGCTTCTTGTCCGGGAAGCAGTAGTGGAAGGCCTTTTGGCACATGAGCGCCGATTCGTGGAAGCCGGACAGGATCAGCTTCAGCTTGCCCGGGTAAGTGATGATGTCGCCGATCGCGAACACCGCCGGTAGGTTGGTCTCGAAGGTCGCGGTGTCGACCTTGATCAGATCGTCCTCGAGGTCGAGACCCCAGTCGGCGAGCGGCCCGAGCTCCATCTTGAGGCCGAAGAAGGCGAGCAGGGTGTCGCAGGGCACCAGGCTCTCGCCGTCGGGGCTCTTGACCGTGACCCCGTCCAGCCGGTCCGCGGGCCCATGGAGTCCGGAAATCTGGCCGATGTGCAGGTCGATCGCGCCGTCTTTGACCAGCGCCTCCATGCGCGCGACCGAATTGGGGGCGGCGCGAAAGTCGCGGCGGCGGTGGACCAGGGCGAGGTGCCGCGCGATCGGCTGCAGATTGAGGGTCCAGTCGAGCGCGGAATTGCCGCCGCCCGCGATCAGGATGTCCTTGCCGCGGAATTCTTCCATCTTGCGCACGGCATAGAAGATCGAGCGGTTTTCCCGGAGTTCCGCGCCCGGCAGCGGCAGGCGGCGCGGCTCGAAGCTGCCGGCGCCCGCGGCGATGACCACGACCGGCGCCTCGAACACCAGGCCCTCGCTGGTCGTAAGGCGCCAGCGGCCATCTGTGAGCCGGTCCAGCCGCTCGACCCGCTGGCTTAGATGAAAGCCCGGCTCGAACGGCCGGATCTGCTCCATGAGCAGCTCGACCAGGCGCTCGCCGGTGCAGCGCGGCACGGCCGGGATGTCGTAGATCGGCTTGTCCGGATAGAGCTCGATGCACTGGCCGCCGATCCGGTCGAGGTTGTCGACCAGCTGGCACTTGATGTTCAAGAGGCCCGCCTCGAACACCGCGAACAGCCCGACCGGCCCGGCGCCGACGATCACCATGTCGGTGCTGGATCGGCTCGGTCCGGACCGGTTCTTCCTGTGCCGAGGCCTCGGTCATCCTGCCACTCGAGCTCTGCTGCGGGCACACCACAAGGCTGCCGCCGGCCGCGATGGCCGGCACAGCGCTTCGCCGTCACCTACACGCTTTCGCCGCCTGAGAAAAGAGGGCCGGGCACAAGCGCAGCCTTGCCCGATCCGGCCCGCAGGCTCCATCCGGCTCCATCCGGGGGCCGGATTGATCCCGATGGAGGCGCCGGCAGCGCCTGGCCTCCATCGCCGAGCGCACACTCCGTTACTCACAAGTGTCGCGTTTTCGATTTAGAAGTGTCGCATGCATGCGCCACTTGTGTCGCACTTTTTTCTTGGTCTGATGCCATGATCACGAACGGCGGCCGCGCATCAATCAAGTGGAGTCAACATGGACCTCACATCTGGAGGCAACCGCGTCCCGGCCCAGGAAAACCGGGCTTCGCCCGGCCAGGCCGGATTGATCCGCGATGGAGCCTCCATCGAATCTCCATGCGCCGCTGTGGCACAGATGTGTGCAGCCAGGTGACGCTTCTGGGCGAGGTGGCACCTTTGCAGCGAGCAAGCGGCGCAACTCCGGCTGCCCACGGCACATCGATGCTTTCTGGGCGATTGCTTCGAACGTCGTCGGGCGCATGGTCTACCGGGTGTTGCGCGGCTCGGCCAGCCAGGCCACGTGGCCACGATGGCCGGTTCTTCACTGCGGCTCGGCCTTCGCGATAGCTTCGGCGTAGGCGCGAATTGCTGCGTCGATAGGCGGTCGGACTTGCACCGTTTCACCGGCTTGTGGGCACGATAGGTGCAGCCCTTAGCCTGCTGCCAATCATAACTCACAGTTGCGGCTGGGAGCGCTCGGATGGCGGGCCCGTGTTCGTCTCACTCGACGAATTTCCGCATTACCGATCGAGGGTCTGCGATGACTATCTCGGAGGACGCTATGGGGGTTGCTATGGTGCAGTGAGTTCGCTTCGACCCGGCAAGCCACGGCGTCCACTCAGCGGCGCGCACGAATTGGCGCTCGATCAGATCACCGCCGAGCTCGTCGCCGCCAAGGAGGCGGCGGCCAAGAACGCGACTGCGCGCCGCCGAGCTCGAGCCCCAAGCCGCTCTATACGATGTTCTGAATGCGGTGCGGAACAGCGATGCGCGGCAACCCAGAAGCTCAAAGATTATCGCAGGACGTTCGCCCGGCTGCGCGCAGATGGTCGCTCATGGGTGAGATTACGCCGTTCCAGCACGACGATATCGTCACCCTTGTGCGGAGGAATTTATTTGCGATCTGGCAAGCCTCGGCTCTTCGTGATCCCGCGCGACCGCTTGAGCACAGCGGCCGGCTCAACCGGTTCCGGCACATAGGCGCGCTGGGGTAGGGATGGAGTTTCAGGTTTTCGATTTGATGCGGACCGAGTTCGACATTATCATCTTAGAGCCATGACGAGCCGCTCTCGCACGCCAGAAACTCACCCGCACCGAGCAGGCCGGGCTGCTCGCCGGAGCGGCGTTGGCGGTGCGCGGCCGAGCGGATGGGTGGCCGGCCGCCCGAGCCGGTGGGGCCTTAAAGTGTGAGGAGGCGCTCCGAAAGCTCGCGCCCGGATCATCAAGGAGGCATCAGGCAACAGCTTCAAGATTGGCGTCCGACGATCAATCGGACGACGCGGCTTCAGCCGTATCTGAGGACGCACTCGACGCCGAGATGGAAGCGGTCGCCGAGCCGGTGAATGTCGAGGCCGCGCTGGCACGCGCTGGGCATGGAGAGAGCGGAGGGCCATCTTCCGCGGCCCCGTGATGACTCTCGATAGCGGTGGGCGACCTGCTTGCGAAGGGCGATCTCGCCGGCGCACTCAAGGCCTACCAGCAAGATCTCGCCATCGCCCAGAAGCTCGCCGCGCAGGACCCCGGCAACGCCGGCTGGCAGCGCGACCTCTCGGTCAGCTTCAACAAGATCGGCGACGTGCAGAGCGCGCAGGGGGATCTGGGCGGCGCGCTCGAGGCCTACCAGGCCAGCCTCGCCATCCGACAGAAGCTCGCCGCGCAGGACCCCGGCAACGCCGAGTGGCAGCGCGATTTGATCGTGTCGCACTGGAAGCTCGCCGATCTGGCGGAGCAGCGGCGCGAGGCGGCAGAGGCCCGGCGGCACTGGCAGGCCGCGCTCGAGATCGCCAAGGGTCTGGGCGCGAGCGGCCGGCTGGCGGCCCCGGATGCTTACTTCATCGCGACGATCGAGGGGCGGCTCGCCGCGCTGAGCTCCGGGACCACGACCGGGAGCACTGGCCAGGTCGTGAGTGACCCGGCGCGCTGATTGCCGCGCCGGGGAAGCGGCGCAATATGTCTAGCCAGAACGTCTAGACAGAGGGTGTCCGATGGCTCAGGCGCAGTGGTCGCTGCAGGATGCGAAGAACCGGTTCAGCGCGGTCGTCGCCGCGGCCGAGGCGGGTACGCCGCAGTTCGTGACCAAGCACGGGCGCAGCGCGGTCGTGGTGCTCGCGGTCGAGGATTACCACAAGCTACGCGAGCAGGAGCGGCTCGGCCGGCCTTCGTTCATCGAGCACATCCTGGCGGCACCCAAGCGGCCGCCCGAGATTGGCGATGACGAGGAGCTTTTTCCCCGGATCGAGCTGGAGCCGCGGGACGTCGATCTCTGATGTATCTGCTCGATACGATGGTGCTGTCGGAATCGATAAAGCGGCGACCGGAGCCGCGGGTGATCGCATGGCTCCGGGGGGTGGCGGCGGCGGACGCCTTCGTCAGCGTGCTCTCGGTCGGCGAGATCGAGCGGGGGATTGCCCGGGCGCGGCGGCGGAGCGACCCGTTCGCCGAGCAGCTCATGGCGTGGCTGGGGCAGATCCTGACCGCCTACGGCGATCATATTTTGGTCGCGGATGTCGCGGTCGCGCGGCGCTGGGGTCGCTTATGCGAGGCGATCGGCCATGCCGGGACCGATCTCTTGATCGCGGCCACCGCCCTGGAGCACGGCCTGACCGTCGTGACCCGCAACCGCCGGCATTTCGAGCCCACGAACGTGCCGATCCTCAACCCCTACGAAGATCGCTGAGCGGTCCGGTCACGCAAGACGCCTGACCGGCCATGGACTTGTCCCCGTCACTGGTTGAGCGCGTTGGTGAGATCGCCCAGCGGCGGCTCGCCGTGGGCGGCGATCGCGTCGTCGCGTTGCTTGATGCCGGCGAGCGTCGGGAGGTCGAAGCGGCGGGTGATGAAGCGGAGGATCGAGGTCGTGTCGTACGGGGTGTGGTCGACGAAGCCGCGTTTGGCAAATGGGGAAACGATGATCGCCGGGATGCGGGTGCCGGGGCCCCAGCGGTCGCCCTTGGGCGGCGCCACGTGGTCCCAGATGCCGCCGTTCTCGTCGTAGGTCACGATCACCAGCATGTGCGCCCATTGCGGGCTCTTCTGGAGGTGGGCGATCAGGTCGGCGATGTGCTGGTCGCCGGCGGTGATGTTGGCGTAGCCCGAGTGCTGGTTGAGGTTGCCCTGGGGCTTGTAGAAGGCCACGGCAGGCAGTTGGCCGGCGTCGATCGTCTTGATGAACTCGGTGCCGTTCAGGCCGCCGTCGCGCAGGTGCTGGGCGCGTGCGGCGGTGCCGGGGGCAAAGTTCGAAAAATAATTGAAGGGCTGGTGGTGGTACTGGAAGGCGGGCACGGGCTTGGTGTTGCCGTGGTCGAGGACCTGCTGCCAGGCGCCGGCGTACCAGGCCCAGCTCACGCCCTTGGCGGACAACAGGTCGCCGATCGTGGGCTGCGGTCTGGGGCGGCATGGTGGTCTTGTTGGAGGGATCGGCAAAGCGCGGGTCGCCGCCTGTGGCGGGCTTGTTGGCGCTCGGCTGGTAGGGCGGCTGCATGGTGTTGACGGCGTAAAAGTCGGGGGTGAGGTTGCCGTCGGATTTGAACTTGGGCACGCCGCCCTGGGCGGATTTGGGGGAGTTGGCGGCGAGCGTCAGGGTCACCCCGTCGGGCTCGACCGCGGCGATCGAGGGCTTGGCCGGGCTCGTGTCGGCGTTCGGGTAGGTGAGCACGCAGGCGCAGGACAGCCAGATGTGGTTCATGAACGAGCCGCCGAACGCGCCCATGAAGAAGTTGTCGGCCAGCGTGTAGTCCTTGGCCACCTGCCACATCGCCATCTTTGAGCCGTCCCAGTGGCTCATGACCAGGGCGCCGCTGTCGGCCCAGGCGACGAACTTGTCGTTCCTGCCGCCGTCGATCTGCATCTGGTTCTGGTAGAAGCGGTGCCAGAGGTCGGTGGTCAGCGTGGCGAGCGACAGGTTGAAGCCCTGCGGGTCGTCGACCGCGAACGGCTGGTTCGGCAGGTGCTCGGTCTCGGCTTCGGTGACCGGCGGGGTCACGCCCTTGGCGGTCAGGCCCTCCCAGACCGGCGGCAGCTCGGTGAGCTTGGTGCCGTCGCGATCGAGCTGGGTCATGCTGGCCGGGCTCGCGTCGGCGAGACCATTGGCACCGGGAAACGCGCTGTAGAGATTGTCGAAGCTGCGGTTCTCGGCGAAGATCACGACCACATTCTGGACCTGGTCGAGGTCCGGCCTGGCTGCCATTTCGGCGGCCGTGCCCATGGTTTTCTCGGCGGTGCAGCCCGCGAGCAGGGGGGCCATGCCGATAAGGGCGGCGGCGGCGACGTTGGCCAGGATCCGGTACGTCATGAGGGCCTCCCTGGACCTGGGGCGCGTTGCCGGGCGACCGGCGCGCGTCCGCGTGTTGGCAGGATGATGTGACGGGTTGATGACCGGCGATTAAAGCCCGGCGGCGCCGCGAACGCAACACCTTGGGATGATTCTAAGATGCCGGCGGGATCGCAGGGCGTGCGCTTGCCCGGCGCGCCGCGGGCGGCCTATCGTGGGTGGACCGGAAAGCTCGTCGGGAGGGATCGCCATGGCCAGGCGCCGGCGGTGGGGCGTGCTCGCCGCCATGCTGGTGACGGGCGTCTTGGCGTTGGTGCCGGGGCGGCCGATGGTGGCCGGCGCGGCGAGCCTGCCGGCCGGGGCGGTGGCGCAGGCGGGCGCCGGCATGAGCCGGGCCGAGGTGCGCCGGCAGGCGGCGGCGCTCGCGGCGCTCGGGCGTGCCCTGTTCTTCGATGCCCGGCTGTCGGCGTCCGGCCGGCAGGCCTGCGCGTCGTGCCACGACCCGGCGCACGCCTTCGGTCCGCCCAACGCCGATGCCGTCCAAGCAGGGCGGCAGCGATCTGCGCCAGCCCGGCCTGCGGGCGGTACCCTCGCTCACCTATCTGCAGGTGGTGCCGGCGTTCACCGAGCATTTTTTCGACAGCGAGGACGATGCCGATCCGAGCATCGACAACGGACCGACCGGCGGCCTGACCTGGGACGGCCGGGTCGACCGCGGCCACAGCCAGGCGCGGATCCCGCTGCTCTCGCCGTTCGAGATGGCGAACGCGAGCCCGGATGCGCTCGTGGCGCGCGTGCTGCAGGCGGGCTATGGCCAGGAGCTGCGGGCGATCTTCGGCGCTCCGATCCTTAAGGACCGGAGCGCGGTGTTCGACGCGGTCCTCAAGTCGTTCGAGGTGTTCGAGCAGGACTGGCGGACCTTCTATCCCTACAGCAGCAAATATGATGCGTATCTTGCCGGCGAAGCGACCCTCTCGCCCGCCGAGCAGCGCGGGCTCGAGCTGTTCGACGACCCGGAAAAAGGCAACTGCGGGGGCTGCCACATCAGCGAGCGCGGCAACGACGGCACCCCGCCGCAGTTCACCGACTTCGGCCTGATCGCGCTCGGCGTGCCGCGCAATCCGGAGATCCCGGCGAATGCCGATCCGGCCTATTTCGATCTGGGCTTGTGCGGGCCGCTGCGCACCGATCTGCGCGAGCGCAGGGACTATTGCGGCCTGTTCCGCACGCCCAGCCTGCGCAACGTCGCACTCCGCCAGTCCTTCTTCCACAACGGCGTCTTCCACTCCCTGCGCAAGGCGGTCGAATTCTATGCCACGCGCGATACCAACCCCGAGCGCTGGTACCCGCGCAACCAGGACGGCAGCGTCCACAAGTTCGACGACCTGCCGCCGCACTATTGGCAGAACCTGAGCGACGAGCCGCCCTTCGACGGCCGCCACCCGGGCGACCCGCCCGCCCTGACCGAGGCCGAGATCGACGACGTCGTCGCCTTCCTGAAGACGCTCACCGACGGTTATGCCACCGACCATCAGGGTGAAAATCCGATCAGCATGACCATCAAATGACCGGTCTAGTTGGCAGAGGCTGTTCGGCTAACCGCCCCAGTTGCGCAGCCGGTAATGCTGAACACCCGTCGCTGGCGACGATCGTTGCCGCACCCGTCTGACCAGAGCATATTGACGCGGCAATTTTGATCGGGGAGGCGGTTCATGCGCACAGATTGCGTCGCTCTGGCTGCGATGCTCCTTCTGACACCGGTTGGCGCCCGGGCCGCCGACCTCGTGGTGTGGTGGGAGAAGGGACAAGCTGCCGAAGAGGACGAGGCGGTCAGGGAGATCGTCGCCGCCTTCGAGCAGCAGACTGGCAAGCAGGTCGAGCTCGTCCTCGGTGTCCAAGAGAAGCTCGTGGCCGACCTCGTGGCCGCGCTCGGGGCCGGGCGGCCAACCCCGGACTTCCTCTTCACGGTTGCTGAGACCCAACCCTACGAACGATGGGCCTACGAGGGTCGCCTCGTGGATCTTACCGACGCCATCGGTCACTTTTCCGATCTGTTCGATCCGGATGCGCTCGAGCGCGTCACCCTGCTCAACGGCACGACCGGCCGGCGTGGCCTCTACCTGCTGCCCATGGGCCTCGTGAGCCACCACGTTCACGTGTGGAAGACCCTGCTCGAGCGCGCCGGCTTCACCCTCGCGGACATCCCGAAGCAGTGGGACGCCTTCTGGTCCTTCTGGTGCGACCAGGTCCAGCCGGCGGTCCGCAAGGCGCTGGGCCGCGACGACGTGTGGGCCGTCGGCCTCGCCATGTCGCCCACCTCGGTCGACACCTCGAACGGTATCTGGCAGTTCATCGACGCCTACGAAGCACACTATGTCACCCGTGATGGCCGGCTGGTGATCGACGATCCGCAAGTCCGGCGCAAGCTCATCAAGGCCGTCGACAGCTACACGGCCATCTACCGCAAGGGCTGCACGCCGCCCGATTCGGTGACTTGGGACGGCTACAGCAATAACGCGCAGTTCCTTGCGCAAACCATCGTGATGACGCTGAATCAGACGCTCTCGGTCACGAACGCGCTCAAGCGCGAGCGGCCCAAGGACTACTACGAGAATGCGGCGACCATTGACTGGCCCGACGGCGCCTACGGCCAGCCGCTCGTCATCGAGACTTTCGCCAATCGGGCCGCGGTCTTCAGGGACGGCGAGCATGTTGACAACGCCAAGCAGTTCGTGCGCTTCCTGGTCGGCGAGGGCTGGCTCGCGCACTATCTCGACTTCTCCGGTGAGCGCATGCTGCCGCCGATGCCGAAGCTGCTTGACGCGCCATTCTGGCTCGACCCGAGCGACCCGCACCGCATGCGCGCGGCCATCCAGCTTCTGACCCGGCCACGCTCCTACGAGTATGTGGTTGCCGCAGGCGACTGGCGGTACAACAAGTCCCTGCCATGGTCCCAAGAGGGGGGTGGGGATCCCTGGCCGGACGCCGTCCATCGCGTCGTGACCGAGGGCATCACCCCCGAGCAGGCGGTCGACGAGACGATCGCGCGGATCAAGCAGATCCTGGCGGAGTAGGCGCAAGGCTGGTGGCTCGACGTGGCGGGGGGTCGGTGAAACTGACCCACGACCCGGTGCGACATCCCTACCGCGACGTGGCAGGTCCGTGGCAGGTCAGGAAGGCGAGGCGCGGGACAGCCGGGCGGACTTGGTCGCTGACCGGCCCGATCTCGACGCCGTCGAGGGGGCGATAAGGCGCTTGCGGCCTCACCCGCGCTGGATGCGGGAAGGGTTTCGATTGCCGGTGCCCTGCTGGTCGGCTTATTGTCCGGGGCGGCGCGTCGGTGAGCGAGATGGGAGAACCGCGATGGCGAAGGGTCAAAAGAGGAGCAACCGCGAGGCCAAGAAGCCTAAGGCCGACAAGAAGAAGGCCCCGGCGTCGAGCGGCACGGTGCCGAGCGCGCTCGCCAAGGCGCAGCCCGGCGCGGCCAAGGCGGATACCAAGAAGTAGACGAGGGATCGCGACCGGCGCTGGCCTCCGCCGGCCATGCGGGGTGGTGTCGCCCCCGCCGCCTGCGGCGGGGCATTTCAGACCGGATCGCCAAAGGCGAGGCGGGCCTCGATCCTGATCCGTCGCCTTCGGCGCGCCGACCTGCCGGTCGACACCGTCCAGCTCGCGCAGGATCTGATCGGCAAGGTCTTGGTCCACGATCTGCCGGAGGGCCGGCTCAGCGGCCGCATCGTCGAGACCGAAGCCTACGTCGTCGGCGATGCCGCCGGCCACGCCTTCCGCGGGCCGACGCCGCGCAATCGATCGCTGTTCCTCGAGCGCGGCCACGCCTACGTCTACCGCGCCTACGGGATCTCCTGGATGCTCAACGTCAGCAGCGAGGTGGCGGGCGTCGGTGCCGGCGTCCTCGTGCGCGCGCTCGAGCCGCTGGAGGGGATCGCCCTGATGGCGGGTCACCGCGGCACATCACGGATGCTCGATCTCGCCCGGGGTCCGGGGCGGCTCGCGGCCGCGATGCGGGTCGATCGCCGCTGCGATGGCGCCGATCTGTGCGCGGGTGGGCCGCTCTGGCTGGGCGCGATCGCACAAGTCCCCGGCGCCATCGGTCGCAGCGTGCGGATCGGGCTGAGCAGGGAGGTC
>CAVWDE010000025.1:0-212208 GCA_963753685.1 uncultured Alphaproteobacteria bacterium | reverse complement strand
TCGACGCTCTGCAGGCCGCTCGTTGAGGCCTGGCTTCACTTTTATCCTGAAAAGGTTCCTGACACCTTTTCTCCCCCTGACACCTTTTCTCCCACCTTTTCTCACTGACACCTTTTCTCCCCACCTTTTCTCCCCTCCTGAAAAGGTTCCTGACACCTTTTCTCCCACCTTTTCTCCCCTCGACGTTTCTTGACGACCCGTTTCTTGGCTCCTTTTCCGGCGGGAACCTGACCCCGGGAACCATGACCCCGAAGATCAAGACGATTACCTCGTTGGCAGTAGTTCATCTATGTATCTTGTCATCGCGGTGAGCAGATCTCGCGGCTCATCTAAGTTAAATCGCCGTATGATCTTTTCGACTGACGCGGTCTCTTCCGACGAAAGTCCGCCGCCTGTTACATATTTCCACCAAATGATACTATCTTTGTCTTTTATCCCACGACCTCCCGAAGGTTGGAGAAAGGACTGCGTGTCACTCCACGATAGATCGCCGATGCGAGCTTTGTGGTATAGCGTCGGGTCCTCTTGACGCATCACGCAAAGGCCAGCGGCTAGCGTTGGAACGAAGGCGAGATTGGGTCCAACCGCGGCACCAACCAGTGCGACGTGCGTCATCACCCTCTCAACGCGGCGCAACGAAAGGTCGTGGGCCTCGGCCAAGGCCTGAATATCCTGACGGACCGCGATGTGAGCTCCTGATATGTGGAATACGAGTTGAAGCGCATTCCACAAATGTGCGACGTACGCGGAAGGCGTCGGTGGACGGTGCCCAGTGTCCCGAGGCAAAAGGACCCGCAGTTGGTAGAATTTCTCCAAGTAGGCGGGGGCGTCGATAATGCCGTACGCCCCTTGTACCGCATGTTCTAATTCGGTGAGATGCGTGACGAGGATGAAGCAGACGCCTGGTACTGAAAACAAGTGCTTGATACGCTCTATCATGTCGACCGCAAATGGCGGCCGGCAACGATCTAGTTCATCAACAATGAATATCAGTGGAAAGGCTTCACCATCTTTAGCTTGCTGTTGGGATAGGGCGCTCGCTAGCTGAGATAAGGTCTCCCGAAAAGCCGTTAAGGTGGCCCGTTCCTCGCTCGCCTTGCGGAGACGCTCTGATACCAGACGCTCGACGGCCTTCTCCGCCTCGTCTCCGATCGCCTTGGCCGCGGCCTTAATGGCCTCACCACCCGCCTCGAAGTCTTCGAGGCTCCCAGCACCCGCAGTGAGGACCCGCGCGCCGACTTGGAGGGCGATTGGGGTGAGCACCATCGCTACCTTCTTGGCCTTGTCGAAATAGCGGCGTTTGATGCCATCCTTGTCCGCAAGCAGCCGCTTGGCAGTTGCATGTATTTCTGCCGAGACCGCGAGAAACGCATCCTCATAGTGGTCATTGGCGAATGCGTCGAAGTAGATCACGACGGCACCGCGCTTACGCAAGAGCCCCGCCCACTGTTTGACAAAGACGGACTTGCCGCTACCCCACTGACCATCCAAGACGATGGCCAGGGGCTCATCGATGTTGCCGACCAGATTTGCTAGCCTGTCGGCGAAATCTCGATAGCCGAAAAGGTCGTTAGCGTCCGTGAATCCCCCAGTTTCCGGAATGTCGGGCTCTTGTGGCGTGAGGCGCATGTCGGACTCGTCCGTCCATGGCCGAGAGCGAATTGCAGGAACGGCCGCACTCGGCCACAGCTAAAGGGTGCGAAGCGAAAGTATGCGCTTCGCCAGCATTAAGCGCAACTGCCGCATCGTTGAGGGCCAGCGGGGAGTCAGGTTTTCCGTTCAAGCACACCTTTCAGGTGTGGGAGAAGGCGACGACGACGATCCAGTGGATCGCACCCTGCCATTTCCCTTGCCATGCTATACGACATTGTCGTATATAGACGCCGCTGTGGCTGAGTCCAAGATCCTGACCGGGGCGCGCCAGGCGCTGGCGTTTGCCCGCGGCGAGTTGACCGACGGCTTCGTCGTGCACGTCCCGGAGGAGTTCGACGTCAAAGCGCTGCGGCGCAAGCTTGGCATGTCGCAGGCCAGGTTTGCTGCGAGCTTCGGCTTCGGGCTCGATGCCGTGCAGAGCTGGGAGCAGGGCCGGCGGCGGCCGGAGGGTGCTGCGCGCGTTCTGCTCAAGGTCATCGAGCATGACCCGGACGCGGTGCGGCGTGCGTTGGCGGCGTAGCGACGGCGCCCACCACCATCAGCTTGACCCGCGAAACCGGTCGCTGATCCCGTTGGTCGTCAGGAATTCTCGCGCGCCGGCACCCGCGCCATGCTACGCTCGCCATGGCCTGATGGGTCGTTGATCCGGGAAAAGTCGCGGGAATCCCGGCGGGCGGGACGTGATCGGACCCCGGAATGCGGCCCTCGCGAGGTTGCGCAAAAATCCACAAATCCAATGAAGGAGCAGGGCGATGTCAGCGCATGGGCCGGAGCCTGAGGCTCGGCATGGGCGTGGTTCGTGCGGCCTCGGCGGCTGCCTCTGTGAGGGCCATCCGGCCGCTGCCGAGAGCCTGCCGGTTCGGGAGCGGGACGTGCTGCCGAGGCTCTCGCGCCGGCGTCTGTTCGGTGCGACGCTCGGCGGGGCCGCGGCGGCCATGCTCGCGGGCATCGGGACGGAGCTCGAGGCGCCGCGGGCGGCTTTGGCGCAGAGCACGCTCAGCCCCGATGAGGCGCTTAAAGCCTTGATGGACGGCAACCGGCGGTTCGTCGAGAAGCACCTCGCCTCCTTTCAGGAGGACATCGACATGCTGAGGCAAGGGACCGCGGAGAAGCAGGAGCCGTTTGCCTCGGTGCTCGCGTGCGCCGACTCGCGGGTGCCGGTCGAGCTCGTGTTCGACCAGAGCATCGGCCATGTGTTCGTCAACCGCGTCGCCGGCAACATCGCGACCTCGGAGATCATCGCCAGCATCGAATATGGTGCGGCCGTCCTCGGCACCAAGGTGTTGATGGTGCTGGGCCACGGCGAGTGCGGCGCGCTCAAGGCCGCGATCGCCGCCAAGGCGGTGCCGGGGCAGATCAGCTCGCTTGTACAGCTATCTGCGGCCGGCGGTGAACCAGGCGAACGGCGATCTCGATGCGGCGATCGCGGCCAATGCGCGGCTCCAGGCCCAGCTGCTGCGGGAATCCTCGACCGTGGTCGCGGGCCTGCTGAAGGACGGCAAGATCAAGGTGGTGGCCGCCGTCTACGACCTCGCGAGCGGCCAGGTGAAGCTGCTGGACTGAGGGTGCAGCGCTGCGCCAACGCCCGGCCGGCCGACCGCGTCCGATGAGCCGGCGCGGGTGGCGGGTGGTAGGCCCGCGCCGGGGATGATGCGGCCGCTCAGGCGGCGGCGACGTTGTACTCCGGCAGACGCCAGGTGTTGCGCTTGTGCTCCTCGAGCAGGGCGCGCTCGCGGCTCATCGGGTAGCGGGTGACCTCGTAGCTGAACAGCTTGGCCTTGACCCGGCCCGGCGCCTGGCGGCCGGCGAGATGCTCGCTGAGGCGGGCCCGGATCGTGTCGCTGCCGCCCTGCGCGACGCCGTAGTACGCCACCTCGGTGTTCTCGAACAGCGCGTACACACCGGCCGCATCGGGGGCCAGCTCGACGTTCCTGCGCGTGAAGCGGTGTCTGTCGCCATTGATCGGCATCTGCGCTCCTCATTGCAGAGACCCAGGCCGGCGGTCCGGCCTTATATCTTCAGGGTAGAATTATGTCAGATGAAACCAACCTGCAAGTATTTTCCCTGGTTATCAAGCGGTTACAGCGCCGGGTGTAGCTTCCGGGTCCTGCCGCGCGCCTGTCGCAGAGGTCACGCGCAGCTGGATTGTTGTCTCGCCAACTGGTTAGAGATGGATATTCGCATCGTGCGCGAGCTTCGCCCGTGGGCGGCGATCGCGGCATCCGGGGCGGTCGGGGGTCCGGCCGGGCGCGGCGGTCCCGGCAGCGCGCCGGCGCGCCGGCCGGCGATCCACCGAATTTTAACAACCTCGGGGGTAGGCTCGCCGCCGGTCAGGACGAACCTCAGCTCATGGCTTCACCCACGCGTCTCATCGTCGTACAGCGGCCGAGCCAACCGCTGGAGTTCGTCTGTGCGCGGCTGCGCGCCTGGGGCTGTGATCTGTACGGCTGCCACGGCCATGGCGAGGCGATCGCAGCACTCGCCGGCGGGGCCGCCGACCTCGTGCTGATCGATGCCTGGGTCGAGGACGGCATGGCGCTCCTGACCCAGATCAAGGCCGATCCCCGCACCCGCTACCTGCCGGTGGTGATCGCCACCCCCGACGATGCCGCGGCGGTCGCGGCCCATGCGCTGGCGCTCGGCGCCGACGACATGCTGATGCTGCCGATCGAGGACAGCGAGCTGTTTGCGCGCGTCCAGGCGCTGGCGCGGCTCGCGGCGATGGAGGTCGAGCGGCGCCGGCGCGACGCGGTGCTGAGCGAGTTCGGGGTCGCGGCGGCGACCGAGATGCCGGGCATCCCGGCCTTCAACCGGGTCGGGATCCTGCTGGTCGGCCCCGCCAGCGGCGACAAGATCCAGGTGATGACCGCGCTCGGCGGCGGCGTCACCGCCGCCCATGCCGAGACCGCCGAGAGCGCGCTCGAGCGCTTGCACCGCGACGATCTCGACGTCGTCCTGATCACCAGCAGCCGCGATCACGACGAGCTGCAGCGCTTATGTGCCGCGATCCGCGCCGATGTCGAGCTGTTCGACCTGCCGGTCCTGCTGATCGGCCGCACGGAAAGCTTTCCGGACCGCTCGCTGCCGTTCGACTGGGGGGTCTCGGACGTCCTGTTTCACCCCTTCCAGCCCGAGGTGCTGCGGCTGCGGGTCCAGGGCTGGGTGCGCCAGCAACGGCTGCGCCGCCGGCTGCGCGGCGGGCTCGACGGCGCCCAGCTGCCGCCGATCATCGACCGCCTGACCCGCCTGTTCGGCCACGGCTTCCTGCACGCCTATCTCGAGCGGCTGATCGCGACCGACCTGCGCGCCCACACCCCGCTCGCGCTCGCCAGCTTCGCGGTCGCCGGGATGGGCCAGATCAACCGGGCCTGCGGCTACGCCGCCGGCGATCGGGTCCTGGCCCGGCTCGGCGCGGTGATCGCCCGCAGCTCGCGCGCCGAGGACCTGCCGGCGCGCCTGGGCGGCGACCGCTTCTGCCTGGTGATCGACGGCGCCACCGCGGCCGAGGCCAGCGGTCGCGGGCGAGCGCATCGCCGCGATCCTGACCCGGATGCCGCTCGACGTCGGCGCCTCGCAGCCGCTCCACGTCGCGCTGACCACCGGCATCGCCGAGCTGGCACCGGGCGACGACGCGGCCGCGCTGGTCGCCCGGGCGTTCACCGCCATGCAGCCGTTCGGCCTGCGCCGGGCCTCCTGAGCGCGCCGGGCCGCGCTCACGCCCTCACCAGGGCTCGACCGATCACGCCATGTACTGGCCGCCGTTGGCCGAGAGCGTCGAGCCGGTGATGAAGCCGGCCGCATCGCTGGCGAGGAACACCACGCAGCGCGCCACCTCCTCGGGCTCGCCCAGGCGCCCGACCGGGATCAGCGGCAGAATCTTCGACTTCAGCACCTCCTCGGGCACCGCGCGCACCATCTCGGTGCCGATGTAGCCCGGCGCCACGACGTTGACCGTGATCCCCTTGGCGGCGTTCTCCTGGGCGACCGCTTTGGAGAAGCCGATCAGCCCGGCCTTGGCGGCCGAGTAATTGGCCTGGCCGAACTGGCCCTTCTGGCCGTTGATCGAGCTGATGCTGACGATGCGGCCGAAGTTGCGCGCGCGCATGCCCTCGATCACGCCCCGGGTCATGTTGAACACCGAATTGAGGTTGGTCGCGAGCACCTGCCGCCACTGCTCGACCGACATCCGGTGCAGCGTGGTATCGCGGGTGATGCCGGCGTTGTTGACCAGCACGTCGACCGGCCCGACCTCGGCCTCGACCTTGGCGATCCCCTGCTTGCACGCCTCGAAGTCGGCGACGTCCCACTTGAAGACCGGGATCCCGGTCTTGTCCTTGAACGCGTTGGCCGCCTCGTCGTTGCCGCCGTAGTTGGCCGCCACGCTGCAGCCCGCGTCCTTGAGCGCGACCGAGATCGCCTCGCCGATCCCGCGCGTCCCGCCGGTCACCAAAGCCACCCGCGCCATCTTCGCCTCCCCTGTACCACCGCCGACGCGATGTCCCTGGTGTAGCGCCGAAGCCGCTTCCTGGACAACGCCTAAAGCAGGCCGTCAAGGGGACCGCCGTCGCAGGCACTACGTTCAGGTGATCTCCAGGCGCATCGGTACGCCGCAAGGTTGTGAAGCAGTTCACAGACGGCGGCGCCCGTTTCATGGTTGGATCCCAGGCAGCCGCGATGGGGGCGCGCCATGGGACATTTAAGCGACTACGAGCACGATATCTTCGTCAGCTATGCCCACTCCGGTCAGTTGAGCGCATGGTCGAAGCGCCTGCTTGACGACCTGCGCGGTCTGGTCGCCCTCGGGCTCGAGCTGCGGGAGGCCGAGCAGGTCGCGCTCTGGTGGGACTACAGGCTTTCCGGCCACGAGCCGCTGACCCGCCAACTGCGCGAGAACGTCGAGCGCTCCGCGGTCCTGGTCGTCCTGATGTCGGAATGGTACCTGGAGTCCAGGTGGTGCCGTGACGAGCGGGAGTGGTTCGTCAACGCGGTCCGCCAGAAGCGCGCCGATCACCCGGTCTTCGTCGTTCGCATGCGCTCGACCGACCACAACCGCTGGCCCGAAGTCTTCAAGGACGACCGGGGTCATCCTCTCAAAGGATATGATTTCGTACGGAACAAGGAGGACGAGAACAGTCTCGGCCTTCCCAAAGGCTACCCGCGCCCCGAAGAGGCTCCCGATGGCAGGGAGTACCATGAGGCGTTGAGCAAGCTGGCGAGCGACATCGTCCATCAACTCCGATCCTTGCGCCCGCGCGCTGCCGCCGGTGCCACGATGGCCGGCCTCAACGAAGACCCGGCGCTTGCGCAACGGGTCTGCCTGGCGGCGACGCCCGCTGAAGACATCGACGAGCTCCGGACCGAGCTGGCAGCCCGCCTGCAAGCCAAGGGTTGCGTGGTCCTGCCTGAAGACAATCCTTTGGACATCGAGACGATTCGCCAGCAGGCGCCGGAGTGGATCTCCAGCTGCGACAAATTCGTCCAGGTCCTTGGACCAATGAGCGGCCTGTGGCGTCACGACAACTCCGGCTTCGTCATGTATCAATACGATCTCGCCCAGCGCGCTCGCAAGCCGACGTTCCTATATCGTTCGCCAAGCCTCGAAACTGTACCAGTCAAGAAAAAAGAATACGCGGATTTCATCGCGCGTGTCCAACCGAACAATGCTATCGATTTGACCAATTTGATTGAAAATGTGATCAGACCAGAAAGTGAACCGGCTGATGATGGCAGCGCGTTTCGCCGAGTGTTTGTCATGGCAGACGAGCAAGACAAGACTCTGGAGAACGAGATCCGCCGGGATCTGCAGAAACTGCAGTTCGAGGTGTTTCCGCTTGCTCGAACCGGCAGGAGCGGGCGTGACGTCAAGAACGTCATGAACGAGCGCAGCTTTCTGAGCCTGATCAGGCGCTGCGGCGCGATTCTGCTCATCCATGGCAGCGTGAAGGAGACAGACAGCCTTTGGATCGACGACCGCGTGAGCGATATCAAGCTCGACATTCAGCGGAAGTTGGGCGGTCATCCGCCGTACGCGATCATTGATGCGCCGCCGCCGCCCCGGCTCGAGCCGCCACAACCACACGCTATTCTGGCCAACGATTCGCCTGCGTTCATGGAGGAGCTGCAGAGCTGGCTCAGGGCTCTGCGTCGGTCTTCGATCATTCTGACTGGAGCCTGACATGGTCGGCGCGCCGGTTCGAACCGAGGTGCTGCCAGCCGCGGCCTGGAGGTCCGGCGCGCGCGCGGCGCAACCAAAGGCGGGATCTCAGCTGCGGCCGCCGCGCCCCTACCCCGGCCTGCGGCCGTTCGCGACGGAAGAGTGGCCGATCTTCCGCGGGCGGGATCGGTTGATCGAGGACGTCCTGGCAATTCTGGCACGCACCCATTTCGTTTCGGTGATCGGGCCGTCCGGCTGCGGCAAATCTTCGTTTGTCAGGGCTGGCGTCCTCGCGACCCTGGAGCGGCGGCATGGCCGGATGGGCGTGCAGTGGCGCACCGGCGCGATGCGACCGGGGGCGGCGCCGCTATGGTCGTTGGCCGAGACCATTCTGCGCTCGCGACGTCCCGATCTGATCGGCGAGGATGGCGAGCTGCCTGCTGACGAAGTCGCCCGGCTCCGGGTCTTTCTTGCTTCCAGCCAACAGAGTCTGGCGGCCGAAGTCACACAAAGCGGTCTCAAGGACAATGAGAACTTTCTCCTGGTGGTCGATCAGTTCGAGGAGATCTTCCGGTACCAATCGGATGAAGAGGACTGGGAGCGGGCCCGCCTGATCGAGCTCTTGCTCGCGGTGGTGAACGATAAACCGCCCGGTCTCTACGTCGTCACGACCATGCGTTCGGAGTATCTGGGCGACTGCGCCCGCTTCACCGGCCTGGCGGAGACGCTGAATGAGACGCACTATCTGCTGCCGCGCATGACAGAGACTGAGCTTCGTCAAGCGATCATCGAGCCTCCCGAGATCAGGAACGGCAGCATCCAGAAGGAGTTGGCTGAACGACTGGTCGAGGACATCAAATCTCAAGAGGACCAACTGCCGATCTTGCAGCACACGCTGTTGTGGATGTGGATCCAGGAGGAGGAAAGGCGCCAACGAGAAGGACTGGCCGACACCGGCATCACGCTCGGCCTGGCGGAGTATGAGCAGCTGGACAGCACGAACGCCAAGAACGCGCTGTCCCGCCACGGCGACAAGATCCTGGGCGGCTTGTCGCCACAGGACCGCCAGGTCGCGGAGGTCATGTTTCGGCGCATGGTTGAGGTCGAGGACCATGACAACCGCCTTCGGCGCCCCACCCGTTGTGGGACGGTCGCCCGGCTGGCCCAGGTCCCGCTCGAGGTCGTCCAGCGCATCGTCGACGCGTTCCGCGCCGAGGATGCCTCGTTCATCTACGCCAGCCGCCAAAGCGTCACCGACGAGACCTCGATCGACATCATGCACGAGAGCCTGATCAGGCAGTGGGATACCCTGGACCTTTGGGTGCGGCGGGAAAAGGCGTCGTACGAGGTCTACAGCGACTTGTGCCGGGCGGCGCAGCGCATGCGCGAGGGCAAGGGGACCCTGCTCACGGGACTCGGGCTGTCGCGCGCGCAGCACTGGCTCTTCGAAGAGCAGCGAACGCGGCTCTGGGCCCGGCGCTACGGCGGCGATTTCAATGCCGCGATCAGCTTTCTTACCGACAGCGAAGAAGCTGAGGCGCAGCGGCTGCGGGAGCGGCAGGAGCTCGAGGCAGCGGCGCGCCGGCAGGAGGAGGAGCGGCTGCGGCTGCAGAACGAGCTCGAGCAGCAGGCGTTGCGGACGCGACTCCAGGAGCAGACCAACCTCGCCCGGGAACGCCGCCGGCTCATGCGGTGGATGGCGGCGGTGGCCGCGGTCGCCGGGATGGCGGCCGTGGCCGCGTTCGTGGGCTTCTGGCAGGCGCGCGCGGCGGCGATCGAGGTTCAGGCAGCGTCGTTCTGGCCCCGGCTGCGGCTGTGGGGTGATCCTCTCAGGCCAGACGACGTCAAAACCCTGTGGGAACTGACGCGGCAGGATGAAAAGGTGCGCGTCGCGTTCGTGCGTCAGCTGGCCGACAATCGCGAACTGCTTCGCCAGTTCGGCGTCAGACCTCCACCGATCGCGCGCGCGGTAGGACTGCGCTGGCCGGACGCAGCGCGCGAGATCGTCGAGCAGAGCGTCACCCATGTCGCGAGCGCCCAGTTCGACCCGAATGGTGCCGATCCGTTCGAGCTCATCACTTACACCCGGGCCCTGGCCGCCCTGGCGCCGCGGGTCGGTCCGGCCGTCACCGAGGCGGCCAAGCAAAACATCGCGCGCGCGATCAACGGTCTCGCCCAGGAACAGGAGCTCAGCGGCCGACGTCTGTGGGCGCTCGTGGAAGCGGTCGGAGCGTTTGACACCAATCTCGACCCGGCGGCGATCGGGCCGGCGCGCGATCGGCTTCGCGAGATCATTGGTTCGGCCGACCCGACTGCCAGCGCCGGCTGGCGCGATCAAGCGATCAGCCGCGCGATCGAGGTGATGGCGCCCGTCCTGAGCGCCTCGGAGCGCCTCCAGGCCGTCCGTTACCTGGTGCCCCTGCTCGGGCAAAACACGGATTCGTGGTCGGCCAAGGCGATGCCGCGCGCCCTCGCAGCCCTCCTGCCGGGGCTCGACGGCCCGGAGGCGGAGGCGCTGAGCGACCTCCCAGCGGCAATCAGGCGTGCCGCCATCGACAAGGCCGACCGCGACCATACCTACCTGCTGGCGTTGATGCAGGTCGTGGAGACCCTCGCCGCCACCGGCAACGAAGCGATCGCCGCCACCTTTGGCCGGGCGCTCGGGGCACAGCTCGAGCTGCCGAACGAACCGCTGCAGCGCACCGCGCTCGTGCGCTCGGCAGTGCCGCTGCTCGCACGGCCGGGCGCGAATGCGAAAGTCCTGGCTTCCTACGTCGCGGAAGACGTCCTGGTCCCCGAGCAGACCGGCGCCGGCCTCGATCCGCCACACCGATCGCTCGTTCGCCGAACTGCTTTGACTGAGGCCAACGTGGCGCTGCAGGAGGCCCTTCAGGACCTGGAGCGCGGGCAGAAAGGACCCCAGCCGGAAGCGACCCTGAAGATCCTTGACGCGGACTGGAGGGCGCAGCCGCCCGCCGACGCCAGACCGAATCCCTACCGGCGCGCGGCGCAGGTGCGTCTGTTGGAGATGCTGGCACCGTCGCTGAAACCGACCCCGACCTCGGACGAGCCCCGCCTCGACGAGCCCCGCCTCGCCGCCGACGATCTTCTGGCGATGTTGTCGGGCACTCGGGACTATCTGGTGCGTGGCTCGATCGCGCGGGCGCTCGCGGCGCTCGGATCAACGACGCTGACGGACGCCGACGAGCGCACGAAGGCGCTGGCGGCGGCCAAGATCGCGCTCGCCAAGACCGGGTCGATCGACGAAGCGAGCGCCTGGGCGGGCGCCATCGCGGCCCTGCTGCCGGTCGACCCCCGGCAGGCCACCGCCGAGATCGTCGAGGCCATCAAAGACCCGACCGCAGCCGAGGCGCCGACCGACATCCTTCTCGCGGCCATGAAGACGGTCTGGCCGAAGGACTACGAGACCATCCGCGACCGGACGCTGCCGGACCCGGTTGTGCTGAAGTGGCTCGAGGGGCATCTCCCCGCGGGGGCCAGCCTGTCGGATCCGCCGCCACCGCCCTCGGGCCTGCAGCCCGCTGACGTCGCCCCGGGGCCCGGCTGAGCGCGCGCCGGACGGGAACCGGCTCGACTCACCCGGCCGGCCGCCGCTCGGCGGCCAGCTGCCGGTCGTCAAAGCTCCGGGAATCGATCCCCAGGCATCGCGCATGGCGACGCCCGCGCCGTCGTCGGTGGCCAGGGCTGACGGGCGCCGCGCGCGCTCAGGAGGCGCGGCGGATCGCCGGCTGGGCGGTCGTGCCGGGCAGCCTTATCGGCGCCTCGGCCGGCGCCAGGACCTGCGGCTCGCGGCCGCGCCAGCGCGCGAACCCGGCGCGGGCCTGCTCGAGATAGAGATAGATCACCGGCGTGATGTAAAGCGTCAGCAGCTGCGAGAACAGGAGCCCGCCGACCACCGCGACGCCCAGCGGCCGCCTGAGCTCGGAGCCGGCGCCAAAGCCGATCGCGATCGGCAAGGCACCCAGGATCGCCGCCATGGTGGTCATCATGATCGGGCGGAAGCGCAGCAGGCACGCCTCGAAGATCGCCTGCTCGGGGGTCGCATCGGTGCTCCGCTGGCGCTCGATCGCGAAGTCGATCATCATGATCGCGTTCTTCTTGACGATGCCGATCAGCATCACGATGCCGATGATCCCGATCACGTCCAGGTCCATGCCGCACAGCCTGAGGGCGATCAGCGCGCCGAGCCCGGCCGCCGGCAGGCCCGAGAGGATGGTGATCGGGTGCACGAAGCTCTCGTACAGGATGCCGAGCACGACGTAGATCACGAAGATCGCGGCCAGCAGCAAGAGGCCCTGGTTGGCGGCCGTGTCCTGGAACAGCTGGGCGGTGCCCTGGAACCCGGTCGAGATGGTCGCCGGCAGGCGCATCTCGCGCTCCAGGCCCTGGATCTCGGTGACCGCCTGGCTGAGCGACACCCCCGGCGCCAGGTTGAACGACAGGGTCACTGCGGGCAGCTGTCCCTGGTGGCTGACCGTGACCGGGCCCGCCATCCGCCGGACGGTCGCGAGCGCGTTCAGCGGCACCAGCTGCCCGCCGCTGCTGCGCAGGTAGATGTCGGCGAGCGCGTTGGCATCCTGCTGGTGCTTGGGATCGACCTCGAGGATGACCTGGTAGTCGTTGGTCGCGGTGTAGATGGTCGAGATCTGGCGGGTGCCGAACGCCGAATACAGCGTGCTGCGGATCGCATCGACGCTGACGCCGAGCGTGGCCGCCGTGTCGCGGTTGATGTCGACCATCACCTCGGGCTTGTCGAGCTCGAGGTCGCTGGTCACGTCCTGGAGGCCCGGCAGCTTGCGCATGCCGCTCTCGACCTCGGGCGCCAGATGCTGCAGCTCGGCGAGGTCGGTGCCTTGCAGGGTGTACTGATAGAGGCTCTTGGCGGCCCGGCCGCCGATCTGGAAGTTCTGCACCGGCTGCATGAACACGTTCAGGCTCGGCAGGTGCGCGAGCTTGGCGCGCAGGCGCTGGATCACGGTCCCGACGTCGTCGCGCTGATCGCGTGGCGTCAGGCCGATGAACATGCGGCCGGAGTTGATCGCGCTGTTCAGCCCGCCGACGCCGACCGTCGAGTTGACCACCTCGACCGCCGGATCCGACTGGATGATCTTGGCCGCCTGACGCTGAGCGGCGGACATCGCATCGAACGAGATGTCCTGCCCGGCCTCGGTGGTGGCGATCAGCATGCCGGTGTCTTCGGTCGGGAAGAAGCCCTTGGGGACCGCGTCGTAGAGGTAGAGGGTGGCGACCAGGGTCAAAAGGGTGAACGCGAGCATCGCCCGGCGATGGCCGAGCGCCACGCCGAGCGTCCGCTCGTAGAGCCGCCGGACCCGATCGAACCCGCGCCCCGACTTGTGTTCGCGGGCCGCCACCCGGCCCGGCTCGACCGGGCGCAGGAGGCGGCTGCAGAGCAAGGGCGTGAGCGTCAGGGATACGAAGCCCGAGACCAGGATGGTCATGCTGATGGTCACGGCGAACTCGCGGAACACGCGTCCCACGATGCCGCCCATGAACAAGACCGGGATGAACACCGCGACCAGCGAGAGCGTGATCGAGATGATCGTGAAGCCGATCTCGCGCGAGCCCCGGAGCGCCGCCTGCATCGGTCGTTCGCCGTTCTCGACGTGACGGACGATGTTCTCGAGCATGACGATCGCGTCGTCGACCACGAAGCCGACCGACAGCGTCAGGGCGAGCAGGGACAGATTGTCGATGCTGTAGCCGAGCAGGTACATGCCGGCGAACGTGCCGACCAGCGAGATCGGCAGCGCCAGCGCCGGGATGATCGTGGCGGTCAGGCTACGCAGGAACAGGAAGATCACCATCACCACCAGCCCGATCGCGAGCGCCAGCGTGAACTGGACCTCGGCGACCGAGGCGCGGATCGACTGCGAGCGGTCGAGGATCACGTCGAGATTGACCGAGGCCGGCATCTGGGCACGAAACTCCGGCACCAGGCTCTTGACCCGGTCGACCACGTCGACCGTGTTGGCGTCGGGCTGGCGCTGGATCGCGAGCACGATCGAGCGGGTGCCGTTGAAGCGGCTCGCCACCTGGTCGTTCTCGACGCTGTCGATGACCGTCGCGATGTCGCCCAGGCGCACCGGATGGCCGTTGCGATAGGCGACGATCAGCGGCCGGTACTGGGCCGCTGTGGTGAGCTGGCCGGAGGCCTCCAGGGTCACGCCCTGATGCGGTCCCTGGAGGTTGCCGACCGGGGTGTTGGAGTTGGCCGCGCCGACCGCAGCGGCGATCTCGTCGAGGCCGATGCCGCGGGCCGCCAGCGCGTTCGGATCGACCTGCACGCGGACCGCATATTTCTGCGCGCCGAACACCAGGACCTGGGCGACCCCGCTCAGGCTCGAGACGCGCTGGGCGAGCAGCGTCTCGGCGTATTCGTCGACCTCCGAGAGCGGCAGGGTCGGCGAGCTGAGCGCCAGGAACAGGACCGGGGAATTGGCCGGATTGACCTTGCGGAAGGAGGGCGGCGTGGTCATCTCGGTCGGCAGCCGGCGCGCGGCTGTGCTGATCGCCGACTGGACGTCGAGCGCCGCGCCGTCGATGTTGCGGCCGAGATCGAACTGCAGCGTGATCCGGGTCTCGCCCTCGCCGCTGGTCGAGGTCATCGACGAGATACCGGCGATGGTCGCGAACTGGCGCTCGAGCGGGGTCGCGACCGAGGCCGCCATGGTCTCCGGGCTGGCGCCGGGCAGGTTGGCGGTGACCTGGATGGTCGGGAAGTCGACCCGCGGCAGCGCCGCGACCGGCAGCAGCCGGTAGCCGAACAGCCCGCCGCCGAGGACCGACAGCATCAAAAGCGTGGTCATGACCGGCCGGCGGATGCAGAGCTCTGGCAGGGTCATGACGTGCGCTCCGGCTGGTCGGCGGGACCGGGCTTCTGGACGTCGACCTTGGCGCCGGGGGTGAGGCGCATCTGACCGTCGGTGACGACCCGCTCGCCGGCGGTGACGCCGCTCGCGATCACCGTCTGGTCGCCGATCGAGCGGTCGACCGTGACCGGGCGCAGATCGACGGTGTCGTCCGGCTTGATCACGAACACGTAGGCGCCGTTCTGGCCCTGCTGGACCGCCTGGGAGGGGATGACCAGGGCATTGGGCTCGACCCTGAGCTGGACCACGACGTTGACGAACTGCCCGGGCCAGAGCGTCTCGTTCTGGTTGGCGAAGGTCGCCTTGACCGAAAAAGTGCCGGATTCGGAATTGATCGCGTTCTCGAGGTAGCTCACCTGCCCCTTCGCCGCCACGCCCTGAGCGCCCGGGATGGTCGCCGTGACCGGCAGCGGGCCGGCCGCCATCGCCTGCTGCAGTTCGGCGAGGTGGCGTTCCGCGACCGAGAACGCGACGTAGATCGGGCGCAGCTGGTTGAGCGTGACCAGCGCCGCCGCATCGCCGGAGCGGACCGTATTGCCGAGCTTGAAGGCGACCGTCCCGAGGCGGCCATCGATCGGCGCCCGGATGGTGGTGTAGGAGAGCTCGACCTGGGCCCCCTCGACCGCGGCCTGGTCCGCCTTGAGCGTCGCCTGGGCGGCCTCGACGTTGGTCTGGGCGGCATCGAGCTGCTGTTTGGAGGCGTAGTCCTTGCGGCCAAGCGGGGTCAGACGGTCGAGCTCGCGCTGGGCGCCGGCGAGCTGCGCGCGGTCGCGCTCCAGGGTCGCGAGCGCCTGGTCGAGCGCCGCCTGCGCCTGCCGGCTGTCGAGCAGGAACAGCACGTCGCCGGCCTTGACCTCCTGGCCGTCCTGGACGGCAACCTTGGCGATCTGGCCGTCGATCCGCGGCTTGACGGCGACGCTCGCGATCGGCTGGACATTGCCGATGGTCGCGATCTCGACCGGCATCGGCCTGGTCACGACCTCGGCCGCGAGCACGGGCAGAGCGCGCGCCTCCCGCCCCGCGCTGCGGGCCGCCTGCGCCGGTCCCGAGCTTTCGAAGGACCAGGCGTACCAGAGGCCGGCCGCCGCCAGCAGCACCACCCCGAGAGCCAACAGAAGGCGCCTGTTCATCCCGGCCATCCCAGCCCCGCGCGGGTCACCGGTCGCGCGGCGTCACCCCGCCGGCCCGACCTTGATTCCCTCAGTCTGCCGTGACAAAATAGAACTCATGGGTTAAAGTTTCAATGGCGCGATCGTTGCAACCTTCATGGCGTGCGGAACGCCGGCAGCGCATGCTCGAGGCCGCGAGCGGCCTGTTCGGGAGCTCGGGCTACGACGCCGTCCAGATGGACGAGGTGGCGCGCGCGGCCGGGGTCGGCAAGCCCACCCTCTATCGCTATTTCGGCTCCAAGGAAGAGCTGTTCCTCGAGGTCCTGGGCGAGGTGCTGCAACGGCTGCAGCTCGGCCTCGAGGAGGTGGCGGCGCGACCGTTGCCGCCGACCGCGAGCCTGGCGCTGATGATGCGCACCCTGGTCGACACGCTCGCCCGCCATACCGAGCCGCTGCGCCTGATCGCCGGCGACGACCCCGGGCTCGCGCACCGCTTGCGCGCGGCCTTCCGCAACCGCCGGCGACCGATCCTCGATGCCCTGCGTCGGGTGCTGGAGCGGGGGGTGGCGAGCGGCGACTTCCGGCCGCTCGATCTCGAGGTCACCCCGGCGCTGCTGCTCGGCATGATCCGGGGCGGCCTGATCAACGCGCCCGGCGTCGCCCGCGAGCGCCTCGCCGAGACCGCGATCGACCTCGTGCTGCACGGCGGCCTGGCGGCGCCGTCGAGCGCTGCCGACGCGGCCCCGTCGCCTCCAGGAGTGCCGTTCGGCGGCCCCTGAGGCGCAGTCCGCCGGGCTCGCTGAAATCCGGAAAAATCAGTCGCCCAACGCGTCCGCCGCCGGTGCCAGGTCGACAACGCTTGGCTCGTGAGCGATCCTGGGCTTTCGTGTTTGACCTGCATGCGGGGAGGGGACGATGACGTCGATGGTGGCGGGGCGCATGGCCGAGGCGGCGGCGATGCTGATCGAATTGTGGGATCAGGCACAGCGCCGGATCGCCTGCCGGCCGTTTCCCGACGAGGACGAGCGCCGCCTGTGGTTCTACACGCCGACCGATCACGGCGGCCTGCCGCTCGCCGCGATGGGCGGGGTGCAGCATCGCAACGTCCATCGGCTGGTCGCAACCGGCCTGTCCACGCCCGGCTACGTGACCGTGGCGGTGATCATGGGGCTCGACAACATCCTGGATCAGCTCGAAGGCTGGTCGGTCGACTTCAGCCGCGAGCGGGGTCGCGACCCGCAGCTCTACTACATCACGATCTTCGGCGAGCCGGGCAGCGAGGCTCCCTGGGGATGGCGCTTCGGCGGCCACCATGTGTCGCTGCACTACACCATCATCGGCGGCGAGGTGGTGGCGTCGACCCCGAACTTTCTCGGCGCCGATCCCGCCGACAGCCCGCTCCTGGGCCCGCATCTTCATCGCCCGCTCGCCGCTGCGGAGGATCTCGGCCGCGAGCTGTTCCGGGCGCTCGACGAGCAAAAGCGCGCGCGCGCGCTGGTATCGGCGGTCGCCCCTGCCGATCTCGTCGGCAGCAACCGCCCGAAGCTCGAGGTCGGCCACCGACCGCTGCCGGTGACCGACATCTTTCGCCAACGATTCGAAGGCCGGCTTGCCGAGCGCATGGCCGACATGCAGGCGAACATGGAAGGCGCGCTTGGCCTCAAGGAGGCTCACCTCGAGGCCTTGAGCTTCACCGCCGGGCCGAAGGGGATCCCGGTCAGGGCGCTCGATGCCGGCCAGACCTCGATCCTGCGCGAGCTGCTCGGCTGCTATCTCGCGCGTCTGCCCGACCAGCTGGCCGACCAGCAGGCGCGCCTGGTCGACCGCGAGTTCGATCGCCTCAGCTTCCTCTGGGCGGGCAGCGCCGAGCGGGGCGAGCCGCACTACTATCGGCTACAGGGCGAGCGGATCTTCATCGAATACGACAATACCCAGCGCGGCGCGAACCACATCCATACCGTGTGGCGCGACTTGGCCAACGACTTCGGCGGCGATGCGCTCGCCCGCCACTATGCCCACTCGCCTCACTAGCCTCTGCCGATGCCGCGTGCGCGCGCTTTGACGACTATCGGCTGAGGGAGGCAAGCCCGGTCGTCTGGTTGACCCGCCTGGCACCGCAACCGACCCCGGTAAAAATAAAAGACCCCCCGAGTTGCCTCGGGGGGCCGCCCGATCGCGAGGACCGGGGCTTGGTGATGGCTAGCTGGCGGGCTTCAGGTTCTCGGCCGAGCTCTTGCCGTTCTGGCCGCGCTGCAGGTCGAACTGCACGCGCTCGCCCTCGCGCAGGCCATCGAGGCCCGCGCGCTCAACGGCCGAGATGTGCACGAACACGTCGGCTGTGCCGCCGTCCGGCTGGATGAATCCGAAGCCCTTGGTCGCATTGAACCACTTCACTGTTCCGGTCTGCAAGATCGTAACCTCATGTCAACGTGGAGGGTGCGTCGGGCACATGCCAGACGCGAGCGAGTCTCATCGTGTTCTTGGAGAGCAGCGGGCGACGCCGAACAGCGAAGCAACGACTCCCACCAGCAACAACAGAAACTGGCTTGGTCACTACATAAGGCGGCGCGCCCGCGAGCACAAGGGGTCGGCGGTCGGTAACCCCTCACGGTTGGGATCGGGCTCGGAAAAATCAGTCGCGGGCGACGCCCATGGCGATGCTCATGCCGCCGCCGATGCAAAGGGTCGCCAAGCCCCTTCCTGGCGTCGCGCTCGATCGTTTCGTGGCGGAGCGTGACGAACACCCGCGTGCCCGAGGCGCCGATCGGGTGGCCGAGCGCAGGTTGGCCGAGGGCACAACCATTCGGTGGTTCCGCAAGGAGGCTTGCGCAATCGTCCTTTTCGAGGGTCCGCAAGCATGATAATTTGCACCAACAATATCGCGCTTTAGCAAGAAGAACCGGTTGCGTCGTGGCGACCGAGTCTCGGGAGGGCGCTCATGCGGCTGGGATTTGAGCCACGCTCGTCGGCCAAGCGTCTTTTGGCCGCTCTGCTGGCGACAGCGCTGGGTGGCTGCTCGGTCTTCAATCCGCACGTCGAATCAACCATTCCGCGACCTGCGTTCGGCGCTGGTGGCGAGGCGGTGCTGTCCGCCGATTCGAACCTGCAGGCGAAGCTCGCGTCACGTTGCGGGGTCGGCGACGCGGATACCGAGCGGTTCGCCGGCGGCATGAGTGAAGCGGTTTGTTACGTCAACGGCTATCGGACCGCCTACAAGAACGCCGTCGGCAACGACGCGCTCCTGCGCAACGTCACGGGCACCGTGCTCATCCCGGTGAGCGCCGCCGCTCTCTACCTCGGCCTCACCAACAACGACGCCACCAAGTCGATCGCGGCGCTGGCGCTGTCGGGCGCGTCGCTGTTCGGCCTCTCGAGCTTTCTGCAGAGCACGCCCCGGCAAAAGGTCTACATGGCGGGTTCGCAGGCGATGGGCTGCGCGCTCCTGGCGATGCGACCCTTCATGCTGCCGCAGAGCGAGTACGGCAAGCTGGTTGACGCGCTGGGCACGCTCTACACCCAGATCAACATCACCTCCGACCGGCGCAACGAGGTCAAGCGCACGCTTTCCTCGCCGGAAGCGGACGCCGCCGTGAGCGCCGCCGACGAGCTGATCGCCGAGGCCAGGCAGACCTTTGCCGCCGGCAGCAAGCTGCGCCGCGAAACGGCGGCCGCGGGCTTCACCCTCACCGTCGCCGCCGACAACATTGCCGACAAGGTCGACATCCTCCTGATCGATACCGAGCCTGATTTGAACTCGCTCCTCGGCATCACGGCCAACCTCGGGACGACGGCTGCGGCTCTGGCCCCGGGTCCGCTCGGCCGGCGCACGACGACCACGCTCGCGGGCCGGGCAGGGATTGCGCCTCAGACGAAGCCCTCGGAGGCAGTGAAGGCCCTCGAGGCGAGCGAGCTCGAAGATCTTCGCGCGCAGACCTCGAAGTTGCGCGCGGATACCGATGCTGTCGGGGTCATCGTCAACGAGGCCGCGGTCACCGCGGATCTCCAGACGACCATCGAGGGCTGCAAGGTCGAGCCGGCGGGCGGCAGTCTGGTCGTGCAACCGGCCGATCCGCAGCAGACCATGGAAGCCGGGAAGACCAAGCGGTTCGCCGTCTACGGCGGCAGCGGCGTGCCGCGCGCTGCCCTCATCGGCGACACCTTGCCGGGCGCGGACATCAAGCCCGGCATTCAGGATGGAACCGCGGTGTTCGATCTGGGCACGACCAAGGAGGGCGGCCCCGGCACGCTCACCGTCGCCTTCAGCGACGCCACGGGCCAGAGCCGCACCACGATCCGGGTGACGGTCGAAGGCGGCCAGCAACCGCCACTGACGGGAGCCGTCACCGGCAACGCCGGCGTGGGCGGCGGGACCACGCGGCAGGTCGTCGCCGGATGCCCTGCGCGCACCAGGCAGACGCTCGAGCAAGGTCCGGTGCTGCCCGAGCCGATCTCCCAGGACGAGGCGGCCCTGGCCGGGGTCAAGACCGACGTGCAGGCCATTCAGCGCGCTCTGAACCACGAGCTCGGAAAGAGCCTCACGACGGACGGCGACCTGGGGAGGGCGACCCTTCTGGCGGTCGGCGACTACCAGGAAAAGATGGGCAAGCCTCAAAAAAATTTCTGCCTGGACAAAGCCCTGGCCGACGAGCTCAAGGCCAAAGACCCTGGCGTCGGCGCGGCGGTTCCGATCGGTGGCGCGGCGGCGGCCGAGGTGTGCAAAGACAAAGGGCCACCGCTCGCCGGGGCGCAGAGCGACTTTGAGAAGTCGATGACGTGCGACCAGCTCCTGACGCTCAAGCAGGCGATGGGGATGCCGGCGAAGCAGCTCACGGCCGCCTTCGATGATGACCTGCGCAAGACGGTGAGCATCCATCGGAATGGCGGCCTGGCGCCGCACGAACCGGGGGTCGCCGACGATGCCGTAACTCAGACATTCGTTGCTGCCATCACCAACCCTTCGTGACGGCTGGCGCTCGTGACCCCGGGCAGTCAGGTCAGGCGCGGCGACGCCGGCGAATCGGGTTCGGTCGGCGCGATCGTGCGCTGGCGCCACGCACCCGGGCTCTATCTCCTGTCGAACGCGCATGTGCTCGCGTTCCCTGGAGCGGCCGCACCGGCCGCGGGCGATGTGATCGTCGACGCCGGCAGCAGCCAGCCGGTGGCCCGCCTCGCCTATTGGACTCCGTTCCGGCTCGGTAGCGATTTCCCGAATCGGGTGGACGCCGCATTGGCAGTGCTGGCGGAGGGATCTGCCGATACCTCGTCGTCGCTGCGACTGGCGTCGAGCCTGTCTCCAGGGCGGAGCGTGCATCTCCTGCACAAGCCGGGCGTCGAAGGCCGCATCAAGGCGGTCGGCGTCCCGATCGAGCTTTCCTATCTCATCGATGGCCTCGGTCATCAGAACATCGGGCTCCGCGGTCAGGTGCTGTGCGAGGTCTATTCCGAGGCTGGTGACAGTGGCGGGCTCGTGCTGGACGATGCCGGCGACGTCGTCGGCCTGCACGTGGCGGGGGGCGATCTGCAGAGCCTGTTCACCCCGATCTGGACCGTCTTCGAAGAGCTGGAGGTCACCTGGATGGCCGAGCTTTCCTATCAGACGTTCTCGTCGGCAGTCGATGTGCTCGCACGGACCGTCTTTGGCGAGGCCCGCGGCGAAGCCGACGTCGGCCAGATCGCCGTCGCTGCCGTGGTCGCCAATCGGTGTCGGGCAAATCGGCAGGAGTGGGGCGGCGCTCGGGTCGAGGATGTCTGCCTGCATCGCTGGCAGTTCACCTCGTGGGCGCCGCAATGGACGGATTTCGACTTCGAGCGCGACTTCCCGGCGCAAGATCGGGAAAACGTTCGCGCGAACTACAACGCCATGAAGGAAGCCGGCCCTCTCGATCCGGTGTTCTTTCGCTGCCTGGAGATCGCCCGTGCCGCGATCAAGGGCACCCTCGCCGATCCGACCGGCGGCGCCACGAACTTCTTCGATCCGAAGGCGGCGCGCCCGAAATGGGCGGACGAGATGACCAGAACCGCCAGCATCGGCGGCCATGACTTCTTCGTCTGACCGGATCGGCGGTCTATGAGGCGAGATCGACCATGGTCGCCCGCATCCGACGCACCGCGTCCTCGAGCGCCAGGCGGCGCTGCGCCTGCTCCTCGGCCGGCCCTTGCCGGGCCGTCTCGAGCTCCGCCTCGAGCTGTGCGACTTCGGCGCGCAGCCTTTGCAGCTCGCGCTCGCGCATGGCCGCATCCGTGTCAGCCGGCGCCGGCGGCGCGGCGGGCTGCTCGGGCGCCCGGAAGGTTGCGACGAGGTCCTTCGCCTGTTTGCCGGCCTCGCCCAGGAGGCTGCCGACATCGAACCCGGGATAGGTGAGCTCGGCGTAGTAGGTCTCGGTCTCCGCGCGCACGATCGCGCGCGCCTTGTCGATGCAGTCCTGGATGTCGCGCTCGAACGCGTCGGCGGTCCAGGAATCGAAGAACGTCCGATCCCAGCGGTGCTCGAAGCTGTAGAGCAGCTCCTTGAGCGCCGACGAGGCCTTGGCGCGGCGCGCCAGCACGCGGCGCTGCGAGAGCCAGGACGAGAGGCCGCGATGAAAGGCGATCAGGCCGGCGACCGCGGCCGCGGTCGAGGCAGCGGGATGGGATTGGTCCGCGTTCAACCACAAGAGCACCAGCGGCAGCACCAGTAACAGGAGCAACGAAGCCCCGACATAGAACCAGTAGAGGACCAGCTCCTTGCGGATCTTGTTCTCGTACCACTCGATGTTGAGGTGCAGATTCTCGACCAGGTCGAGCAGCCGGTTTTCGTAGGCTGTCCAAGGCACGGCCTTGGAGAACCCAAGGCGGCGGGCAAACTTGGGCAGTTCCTGGGCGGCACGGTCGCGCGAGCGGAGGCCGGTGTACTGGCCGAACCGGCGCCGCTCAAAGGTATAAGTATTGTCCTCCGCCACGTCTGGCCTCCTCCGTCGGCGAGGCCGCATGATCGCGGGCGGGCGGAGCGGCGTCAACGGGCGACACCCGGAACGGAGCGGGCCGGCGATGCTCACAAAAAGCCAACGGGCCGCCTGCGGCGGCCCGTTGGGGTCGGAATCAGGGTTCGGACGGATCAGTCGCGGGCGACGCACATGGCGATGCCCATGCCCCCGCCGATGCAAAGGGTTGCCAGGCCCTTCTTGGCGTCGCGCTTGATCATCTCGTGCAGGAGCGTGACGAACACCCGCGTACCCGAGGCGCCGATCGGGTGGCCGAGGGCGATCGCGCCACCGTTGACGTTGACCTTGCCCTGGTCCCAGCCGAGGTCCTTGTTGACCGCGCAGGCCTGGGCCGCGAACGCTTCGTTGGCCTCGACCAGGTCGAGATCGTCGACCGCCCAGCCGGCGAGCTCCAGAGCCTTGCGCGAGGCCGGGATCGGGCCGGTGCCCATGATCGCGGGATCGACGCCGGCGTGCGCCCAGGAGACGATCCGGGCGAGTGGCTTGAGGCCGCGGCGGGCGGCTTCCTTGGCGGTCATCAGGACCACGGCGGCGGCGCCGTCGTTGATCCCGGACGCGTTGCCGGCGGTCACCGTGCCGTCCTTGCTGAACGCCGGCCTGAGCTTTGCGACCGACTCCAGGGTGGCGCCGAAGCGCGGATGCTCGTCGGTGTCGACGACCACGTCGCCCTTGCGGGTCTTGATCGTCACCGGCACGATCTCGTCCTTGAAGCGGCCGGCCTTGATCGCCGCCTCGGCCTTGTTCTGCGAGGCGACCGCGAACTTGTCCTGCTGCTCGCGGGTGATCTGATACTTCCCGGCGACGTTCTCGGCGGTGTTGCCCATGTGGTAGCCGTTGAAGGCATCCCAGAGCCCGTCCTTGATCATGGTGTCGACCATCTTGAAGTCGCCCATCTTGACCCCGTCGCGCAGATGCGCGCAGTGCGGCGCCTGGCTCATGCTCTCCTGGCCGCCCGCGACCACGATCGTGCTGTCGCCCTGCTTGATCGCCTGGAAGCCCAGCGCGACGCTGCGCAGCCCCGAGCCGCACAGCTGATTGACCGCCCAGGCCGGCACCTCGACCGGCAGGCCGGCGGCGATCGACGCCTGGCGCGCCGGGTTCTGGCCCTGGCCCGCGGTCAGGATCTGGCCCAGGATCACCTCCGACACCTCGCCCGGCTCGACCCCGCAGCGCTCGAGCGCCGCCTGGATGGCGACCTGGCCGAGATAGTGCGCGGGCACGCTGCTCAGCCCGCCGTTGAACGTGCCGACCGGGGTCCGCGCCGCACCGGCGATGACGATCTCAGACATTGCATCTCCCCCATCCTGGATCCTGGTTGAGCGACGGTTCCCGGTCAGCCGAGCGCGCCAGGGGCGCTGGGCGAGGCCCCGCGCCAGGGCTGAAGCAGACCCGGAAGTCGACCGCTATATAGGCAATCGCGGACGCCTTGGCCACGGTCGTTTCGGCAGCGCAGCAATTTCGCCGCAGTCGCGCGGGCGCACGCCTTCGGCGCCGGTCCGCGCCGACCCGTGCGCCGGCTGGTCTGCAAACCCGGGGCGGGCTTAGCCCATTCTTTACCGGCGATCGCCATTCTGCGGGCGAGCCCTTCGCCGCGAATGGACCTCATGTCTGCGCAGTCCACTCTGTCAGTCGGCGGACCGCCGCCGGACCGGGTGCCGCTCGGCTGGCTGATCCTGCTGCCGCTCGGCGCCCTGCTGCTGCTCCAGGTACTGTACGTCTGGCTCGACGTCGCCCCGGTCCTCAACGGCGGCCTCGCTGACACCGACGCTTACCTGCGCCTGGTCCGGGTCCTCGACCTGCACGCCAGCGGCCACTGGTTCGACGCCCGCATGCCGCGGGTCAATCCGCCCGAGGGCCACGTCCAGCACTGGACCCGGCTGCTGGATGCGCTGCTGTTGGGCGGCGCCTGGCTGCTCCAGCCGTTCTACGGCTTTCGCCTCGGCCTCCACCTCTGGGGCGTCCTGATCAGCCCCGTGTTCCTGGCGCTGACGATCGTCGCCCTCAACTGGGCGACCGCCCCGATCCTGAGCCGCGACGCGCGCCTGTTCGCCTGCCTCGCCTTTCTGCTGCAACCGTCGATCCAGGCCTATACGATCGCCGGTCGACCGGACCATCACAGCCTGCTGCTGGCGCTGTTTGTCGTCCAGCTCGGCCTGACCTTCCGCCTCCTGCTCCGACCGGAGCGGCGGCCGGCGCTGGTCGCCGGCGCGATCGCCGCGATCGGCTTCTGGGTCAGCCCCGAGGCCGTGCTTGCGATCGCCGTCACCCTGGGTGCGCTGGGCTTCTACTGGCTGCAGGGCGATCTCCGCATGAGCCGGATCAGCCGGGACTTCACGCTGGCGACCACGGTCAGCCTCGCCGGCCTGCTGGTGATCGAGCGCGGCGCCGGGCTCATGGCGATCGAGATCGACCGGCTGTCCCTGCTCCATGTCGCGCTGTTTGCCGCCATCGCCGGCTTCTGGGTGCTGGTCGCGCGCGCCGAGCGCGGCGGCCGGACGGCCTGGGCTGAGCGCGCCGCACGGGCCGGGCAAAGCGAGTCGAAGCACCCCTTTCCGCTGGCGCGACGACGCGCGGGCCTCGGCGGGTTGAGCGGCCGCCTCGGGATCGCCATCCTTGGCATGGCGGTGATCGCGGCCGGCATGCTGACCCTGTTCCCGGGCCTGCGCGCCGGCCCGCTCGGTCCGGTCGATCCGCTCTACGAGCACCTGCGTCTGCAGCAGATCGTCGAGTACCAGCCCCTGATCCCGGGCGCCTGGCTGAGCGCCGGTCGCTTCGAGGAGATCGCGCAGCGCGCGGTCCGGATCATGGGGATCGCGCTGGTTGCCCTGCCGTTCCTGCTCGCGATCGTCAGCCGAGACCGGCCCGAGCGCCGGGCCTGGGTGGCGATCGCGCTCGCCCTGGTCCTCTATCTGCCGATCGCCCTCGAGGAGGTGCACTTCGGGACCTACGCCCAGGCCCTGCTGGTCATCCCCTATAGCGCCTGCATCGCCTGGCTGCTGCGCAGCACCGAGAGCCGGCTGCGGCCCTCCGCCGGTCAGGTGGTGCGGCCTCTGCTCGTGGTCGCGGCCCTGTTCTGGCCCTATGGCGTCCCCGACGCGCTGCCGCAGACCAGCATCGCGGCGGCCGCCCACGCCTGCCCGATCGATCGGGCCGCACCGGTGCTGACCCGTCTGGCCGGCGGCGCGCCCAAGACCGTGCTGACCTTCACGGACTACGCACCGGCGCTGCTCTACGACACCCCGCTGCGCGTGCTCTCGATTCCCAACCACCGGCCGCAGCCCGGGTTCGCCACGACCTATCGCATCCTGACCGCGCGCGACCCGGAGGCGGCCCGCGCCGATCTCGCCCGCCATCACATCGACTGGATCCTGCTCTGCCCGAGCACGGCCGAGCAGCGCCAGTTCGGACATGCCAGCGAGGACCCCCGGTCGCTCTACCGGCGCCTGGTCGATGGGGCGCCGCCACCCTGGCTCCGCCGGGCGCCCCTGCCACCGGAGCTGGCCGACCAGATGAGCCTGTACATGGTCGTCGCCCCGCCAGGCGCGCCGGCCGTGCACGGTTGAACCCCATGTCCGCGGGCCTGACCCTGATCATCCAGATCCCCTGCTTCAACGAGGCGGCGACGCTCGGCATCACGCTTGCGGCCCTGCCGCGCAGCGTGCCGGGCTTCGCCCGGGTCGACTGGATGGTGATCGACGACGGCAGCACCGACGATACGATCGCGGTCGCCAGGGCCGCGGGCGTCGATCACATCGTCCGGCTCGCGCGCAACCAGGGCCTGGCGCGCGCCTTCGCGGCCGGCCTCGAGGCCGCGGTCCGCGCCGGCGCCGACGTGATCGTCAACACCGACGCCGACAATCAGTACTGCGCCGACGACATCCCCAAGCTGACCGCGCCGATCCTGGCCGGCGAGGCCGATCTGGTGATCGGCGCCCGCCCGATCTCGGCGACCGCCCATTTCTCGCGCACCAAGAAGGCGCTGCAGCTGCTGGGCTCCATGGTCGTCCGGATGGCCTCGCGGACCACCGTGGTCGACGCCCCGAGCGGCTTTCGCGCCCTCTCGCGCGCGGCGGCGCTGCGCCTCCAGGTGTACGGCGAGTATACCTACACCCTCGAGACCATCATCGCGGCCGGGCGCAAGAACATGGCGGTGACCTCGGTGCCGATCCGGACCAACCCGGATCTCCGGCCGTCGCGCCTGATCCATAGCCTGCCCGACTACGTGTTCCGCTCGGCGCTGACCATCCTGCGCAGCTTTGCGACCTACAAGCCGCTGCGGCTGTTCGCTGGCGTCGGCCTGCTGCTGTGTGCGGCCGGCGGCGCGCTCGGCCTGCGCTACCTCTACCTGGCCCAGACCGGCCAGGGTGCCGGCCACGTCCAGTCGGTGATCCTGGGCGCGTTGCTGATGGGCATGGGCGTGCAGACCGGGCTGATCGGCATCGTCGCCGATCTGATCGCGGTCAATCGCCGGCTGCTCGAGAAGCTGCTCGACCTGCAGCAGGCCGGCCCCCGCGAGGACGCCCTGCCGAGCGTGCCGGCGGGTCGCCGCGAGGCGACGTCGCCGGGCGCGCCGGCGGGCCGCCGCGAGTCCTCGGCGGCCTAGAGGCGACCTGGAGCTGCCCCATGCCCGCGCTCATGTCCGCGCCCCTGCCCGCCGATCCCGGGACGACCATCGCCGGCAACGTCTATCCCAAATACGACACGCGCAATCCGATGGCCCGCCTGCTGGTCACCAACTTCACGACCACGCTCCGGCATCTGGTCTGGAGCACCGGCGCGCACGAGGTCCACGAGATCGGCTGCGGCGAGGGCCATCTGAGCCTGCTCCTGGCCGCCGAGGGGCTGAGCGTGCGCGGCAGCGATCTGTCGCCGGCGGTGGTCGGCGAGGCGCAAAGCCTGGCCGCGGCGCGCGGTCTCGCGATCCCCTTCCGGGTGGCCGATCTCTACGCGCTCGAGCCCGATCGGGACGGCGCCGAGCTCGTGGTCTGCTGCGAGGTGCTGGAGCACCTGCCGGACCCGGTCCTGGCGCTCCGGACGGTCGCCCGCCTGGCCCGGCCACACCTGATCGTCAGCGTGCCGCGCGAGCCGCTTTGGCGGCTGCTGAACCTCGCCCGCGGCCGCTACTGGCGTGGCCTCGGCAACACGCCCGGCCACCTGCAGCACTGGTCGACGGCCAGGTTCTTCGCGCTCCTCCAGGAGCACCTGGACGTGGTCGAGCTGTGCACGCCCCTGCCCTGGACCATGGCGCTCTGCCGCAGCCGATAGCGAGGGATCGACCGATGCGCCGCTGGCAGCTCGGCCGCTGGCTCGGCTGGCCGCTGACCGGCCTGTCGTTCTGGTTCGTCGGCGCGCGGCTGTGGCGGGACGCCCCCTGGGAGCTGGTCCGGACCCACCTTGGAGCGCTCCTGCTGGCGACCATCGGCGGCGCGCTGCTCTACGGCGTCGCGGGTTTCCTTTTGGCCGCGGCCTGGCGGCAGATCCTGGCGAGCCAGCACCCGCCGGGACCGGCGTCCGGCTATCACGCGATCTACGGCCGCACCCAGATCGCCAAATACCTGCCCGGCAACTGCTTCCACTTCGTTGGCCGGCAGATGTTGGGGGGCGCGCTCGGGCATTCGCAGGCCGGGCTGGCGCTCGCCTCGCTGATCGAGACTGCCCTTTTGATCGCGGTCGCGACCGGCCTGGCCCTGCCGCTCGCGCTCGCCCGCCTCGGCGCCTGGTCGATCGTGCTGCCGGCCGGCGCGCTCGCGGCGCTGGCGCTGGCGCTGCTGGCGCCGCGGCTCCTGCCGGCCGGCCGGCGGCCGGATCAGGCGAGCGCGGCCGCGGGCGTCGGCCGCCTGGCCGCCGGCAATGTGCTCCGGGCCATGGCCTTGCAGGTCGCCTTCTTCGCCATCGTGGGCGGCATCCTCTGGCTCCTGGCAGCGCTCTTGGGCGGCCACGGGCCGGGCGCGCTCGATCCGCTGACCAGCATCTCGGCGCTGGCGCTCGCCTGGGTCGCGGGCTTCGTCGCGCCCGGCGCGGCGGCCGGCATCGGCGTCCGCGAGGCGGTCCTGATCATGGTCCTCGACGGCGCCCTCGGCCCCGAGGCGAGCGCCGCGGTCGCGCTGGCGCTGCGCCTGGTGGCGACCGCCGGCGACGGCGTCTTCTTCGGGCTCGCGCTCGCGCTGCCGCTGCCGCTGCCGTCCCAGGCCGCTCCGCCAGCGGCCGCCGCGCAAAGTAAAAGTCAAATATAGTTCGCTTTCGCTAATTTCGATTAAGGTAAATAGAACAATAAAAATGACCCAGTCGCCCCACTATACCTTTTATTAAGATATTTCGGGCAATGTCTCCCCTGTCACGTTCATAGATATGGGGGAACGTTCCATGAGCATCTTCAACCGCTTCGCCAAGGATGAGAGCGGCGCCACGGCGATCGAATACGGCCTGATCGCGGCGCTGGTGTCGGTGGCGATCATCGCCGTCCTCGGGACCCTCGGCGACAACCTCAAGAGCACCTTCCAGGCGGTCTCCGACCAGCTGGGCGGCACCACTCCCTAGCGGCTGATCAAGGCAATCGGAGCCGGGCGTCGGCGGCACCTGCGGCCGCCGATGCCGCATCCGCTCCCGCGGGGCACGTCATGGGCATCATGGAAAGAAGCAGAATCGTGTGCAGGTCACTGCCTTCCCGGCCAGCAAGAAGCTGGCTCGCCCGGGCGCTACGCTTGTTCCGGGCGACCGAGGGCGGCACGTCGATCGAGTACGCCTTGCTGGTCGGCCTGATCGCGCTGGTGATCATCGGCGCCCTCGGGAACCTGGGCTCGGCCCTGATCTCCTTGCCCTTGCCGGCACTGATCGCCGCCTTCGAAGGCGCGGGATCCTAAGGCGCGGGCGGGCCTATGGCGCGCGCCTTCGACCCGACCACGCTGCCGCTCTACGCCTGTTTCGCAGCGCTGATGACACTTCTGTTCCTGGCGGCGATCACCGACCTGCGTGAGCGCCGCATTCCCAATTGGCTGAATGCCGGCGTCGCCGCGCTCTATCCGGTCTACCTGCTGCTCAGCCCGGTCCCGGTGGCCTGGCCGGGCGCCCTCGCGGTCAGTCTGCTGGTCGGCCTGCTCGGGGTGCTGCTGTTCGCCCGCGACCTGATCGGCGGCGGTGACGTCAAGCTGATCACCGCGATCAGCCTGTGGGCCGGGGTCGACAATTTCGCCCTGTTCGCTCTGGTCACCACGCTGACCGGCGGCGTGGTCGGCTGCGCCAGCCTCTGGTACTGGCGCTGGGGCCCCCTGATCGACGCCCATCTGGCCGGCTTCGGCCTGGCCGTCAGCGGCGGCCGCGGCGCCGCGCCGCTGCCCGCGACCGAACAGCCGGAGCCTGGCGCACCGGCCACGACGGCGGTGCCAGCGCCCGCCACCTTGCCGTACGGGATCGCGATCGCCGCCGGCGGCGTGGCGGTCATCGTCGAATTGATGAAGTCCTGAGGAGGCACCCCATGGGTCCGCGTCGCATCATCGTTTTGCTGATCGCCGTGATCGCTGCCGGCGGCACGGCGATGTACGCGCGCAGCTGGGTCGCGCACCAGGAGACCACGACCGCCGCCGCGCCGGCGCCCAAGCAGACGATCCACGAAGTGCTGGTCGCCGACAGCGATCTGGCGGCCGGCATCTTCATCAAGCCGCAGCATCTGCGCTGGCAGCGCTGGCCGACCGACGACGTGCCCGACACCTACGTGCTGCGCGGCAAGCGGGCCGACACCGAGATGATCGGCGCCGTGGTCCGCAGCTTCATCGCCGCCGGCGAGCCGATCACCGACGGCGCCGTGGTCAAGCCCGGCGATCGCGGCTTCCTGGCGGCGGTGCTCGATCCCGGGATGCGCGCGGCGTCGGTGCCGATCAACGCGACCTCGAGCAACGCCGGCCTGATCTTCCCGGGCGACCGGGTCGATCTGATCCTGACCCAAACTCTGATCTCCGGCGACGGCACCACGCGCCGGGTCAGCGAGACCGTGCTCAAGGACATCCGGATCATCGCCATGGGCGCCACGACCAGCGATCTGGCCGAGTCCGGCAAAGCCAACGAGAAGGCCAAGACCGCGACCTTCGAGGTCACGCCGCAGCAGGCCGAATCGGTGGCTCTGCTGACCGAGCTCGGCAAGCTGTCGCTGAGCCTGCGCAGCCTGGCCTCCGACCAGGAGGCGGACCATGCCGTGGCGGCCCGGACCGACAGCATGACCTGGGACAAGGACGTCTCGCACGTCCTCCAGACCGGCCGGCTGTCGTCACGCCTGCTCGTGCTGCGCGGCAGCAACACTGAAAACGTCACGGTCCAGCAGGGATCAAAGCAATGACTCTCGCGCACATCGGCTGCGGACGCCGGGCCACCCCGTCGAGCGCGACACCGCGTCGGCTCCTCAATCTCGGGCTGGTCCTCGCGGTCAGCCTGCTGGCGACGCCGGCGGCCGGTCAGGGCACCGCCGAGACGGTCGCGACCGAAGGCTCGCTCACCGTCGAGCTGCACAAGGGCCGGGTGATCCGCCTGCCGCGCCCGGCGGCCACGGTGTTCGTCGCCGACCCCGACATCGCCGACGTTCAGGCGCAGTCGCCGAGCATCGTCTATCTGTTCGGCAAGCGCGCCGGCGAGACCAGCCTGTACGCGGTCGACGAGAACGATCAGGTCCTGCTGCGCACCCGCGTGGTCGTCCAGCACAACCTGTCCGGGCTGCGCCAGGCGATCCAGCAGCTGCTGCCGACCAGCCGGGTCGAGGTCGCGACCATCGACGGCAGCATCGTGCTCAGCGGCCAGGTCGACAGCCCGCTCGAGGCCCAGGAGCTGCGCGACCTCGCCGAGCGCTACCTCGGCGACAAGGAGACCCTGCTCAACCGCGTGCGCATCGATGCGCCGACCCAGGTGCATCTGCGGGTGCGCGTCGCGGAGGTCTCACGCGATGTGCTGAAGCAGTTCGGCATCAACTGGCAGGCGCTGTTCCAGACCGGCGACTTTTCCTTCGGCTTCGTCAACGGTCGCTCCGTGGCCGACGCTGCCGGCACCTTCCTGCGCGACGCCGGGGGCGCCAATACGGCGTTCGGCAACTACACCAGCAGCGACGCCGCGGTCAACGTCGCGATCGACGCGCTGGCCGAGGAAGGCCTGGTCAACGTGCTCGCCGAGCCCAACCTGACCGCGCTCTCGGGCGAGACCGCGAGCTTTCTCGCCGGCGGCGAGTTCCCGATCCCGGTCGACAACGGCAACAACGGCCTGACCATTCAGTTCAAGGACTTCGGCATCAGCCTGGCGTTCACGCCGACCGTGCTGACCGCCGACCGGATCAGCCTCAAGGTCCGCCCCGAGGTCAGCGACCTGTCCGAGAAGGGCTCGATCACCATCAACGGGCTGGTCATCCCCGGTCTCGCCACCCGGCGGGCCGAGACCACGGTCGAGCTCGGCAGCGGCCAGTCGTTCGCGATCGGCGGCCTGATGTCGAGCGACGTCCAGAACCGGCTGAGCAAGTTTCCCGGCCTCGGCGACCTGCCGGTGCTCGGCACGCTGTTCCGCTCGCAACGCTTCCAGAGCAACGAGACCGAACTCGTGATCCTGGTCACGCCCTACCTCGTGCGGCCGGTCGACGACGCGCAGGCCATGGCGGCGCCGACCGATGGCTACCGGGCGCCGAGCGACATCGAGCGCATCCTCGAAGGTCGGCTGCACAGCGCCACCTTGCAGCCCGGCCAGGACGGCCCCATCGGGCCCGAGGGACAGCGCCTGAGCGGCCCGGTCGGCTTCGCTCTGGAATAGGAGAACGGTGATGACGGCTGCCCTGCAGCACCCCGACCGCGCCCAGCCGCACCGGTCGTGCCCATGGCTCTGGGCCTCGATCCTCGGGCTCGGACTGACCGCCTGCGCGCCGGCCAACCTCGGCACCAACGCCGATCGCGGCTGGCTCGAGGCGAGCTCGCCCAAGCGGCTCGAGGTCGACCGCGCGGAGTACCGGCATGCGGTCTATTTCGACACCGACCGCGCCGAGATCAGCGGCCTCGAGCAGGACCGGCTGCTGACCTTCCTGGGCAGCGTCGAGCCGCACACCCGCGACACGATCCGGCTCGAGGGCCATGCCGACGAGCGCGCGACCGACCTCTACAACCTCGAGCTGGCGGGCCGCCGCGCCCAGGCCGTGAGCGCCTTTCTGCACCAGCACGGCTTCGAGAGCGTGACCGTCACCACCAGCTCTTACGGCGAGGCGATCCCGGCGGCCGCCGGCACCGGCCCCGACGTCTGGCGGCAGAACCGCCGGGTCGAGCTGGTGCTCGAGCGCTACCTGGTCACCCTGCCGGCCTGCCCGGACTGGAGCCGCGAGAGCGGCACCGACTTCGCCAATCTGCCGCACAGCAACTTCGGTTGTGCCACCGAGACCAATCTCGGGCTGATGGTCGCCGAGCCCAAGGACCTGGTGCGCGGCCGCACCCTCGGGCCCGCCGATGGCATCCAGCAGGCCGAGGGCATCGTGCGCTACCGCACCGGCAAGGTGATCGAACTCCAGAAAGAGAAGGTCGGACAGTGATGGCGACCGCGATCGCAACCACCGAACAGGCCGGCGCCGAGCAGCGCGACCAGTTCCTCGCTTTCATCGCCGATGCCGACACCTTCGCCGTGGTCGATCAGGTGGTCGGCGAGATGATGCTGCCGCATGCCTCGATCCGTCAGGGCACGGTCAAGAACGCGGTCAAGCATCTCGGCGAGAACCGCTCGCCCAAGCTGTTGCTGATCGACGTCAGCGACTCCGATCTGCCGCTGTCCGACATCAATTCGCTGGCCGACGTCTGCGAGCCGGGCGTGACCGTGGTGGCGGTCGGCAGTCGCAACGACTGCGGCCTGTTCCGCGACCTTTTACAGCACGGCGTCGCCGACTATCTGGTCAAGCCGCTCACGCCCGCCCTGCTGCAGAAGGCGATCATGGCCGCGTCCGAGCAGACCGGCGTGGTCAAGGGCAACCAGAAGCTCGGCAAGCTGGTCGCGGTCGCGGGCACCCGCGGCGGGGTCGGCGCGACCACCGTCGCGACCAGCATCGCCTGGCTGATCGCCCACGACCGCCGGCGCCGGGTCGCCCTGGTCGATCTCGACCTCCAGTTCGGTACCGTCGCGCTGTCGCTCGATCTGGAGCCGAGCCACGGGTTGCGCGAGGCGCTCGAGAATCCGAACCGGATCGACGGGCTGTTCATGGATCGCGTGCTGATCCAGCACTCCGAGCGCCTGTTCGTGCTGAGCGCCGAGGAGAGCCCCGACGAGACCCTGCTGCTCGACTACGGCGCGGTCGAGCTGCTCACCACCGAGCTCCGCAACAAGTTCCACTACGTCGTGGTCGACGTGCCGCGCAACCCCAATGCCTGCACCCAGCAGATCCTGCAGAGCGCGACCGACATGATCCTGGTCACCGATCTGTCGCTCGCCGGGATGCGCGACACGATGCGCATGACCGGCATGCTGCCGACCATGAACGCCTCCTGCAACATCACGCTGGTGGTCAATCGGGCCGGCGAGCACAAGCAGGGCGAGATGCCGCGCGCCGAGTTCGAGAAGGGCGTGGCGCGCAAGCTCGACCTGGTGCTGCCGTTCGACGCCAAGACGGTCGCCGCGGCGACCAACTTCGGTCAGCCGGTGGCGGCGGGCAAGGGCGCGGTGGCGGCCGGCCTGCGCCAGATCACCGAGCGCTTGTGCGGCGCTCCGGCGGGCAGTGGCGGCGCCCGGTCCGGCGTGTGGCAGAAGCTGCTCAAGAAAACCTAGGGCTCCGTCATGTTCGGTCGTCGTCCCCAGGCTGAAACCCCCGGGCCGTCAGGCTCGCCGTCGGGCGCGCGCCCGGTGGTTCGCCAGCCCGCCCCGGCTACCCCCACGCCGGCGCCGGCGCGGGTGGCGCCGACCGCGCCGGCGCGGCAGACACCGGTCGCGGCGGGCCCCAACCAGGCGGCCAACGAGAAGCGCGCGGCCGCGGCCAAGGCGGTCTTCGGCCGCATCCAGATGGGGCTGCTCGAGCGGATCGACGCGAGCGCCGCCTCCAAGCTGTCGCGCGAGGAGCTGCAGCGCCAGATCGCCGAGCTGATCGGTGAGATCGTCGCCGAAGAGAAGCTTTCGGTGACCTCGCGCGAGCAGCAGGAGCTGACCGTCACCCTGGTCGACGACATGGTCGGCTTCGGCCCGCTCGAACCTTTGCTCGCGGACGAGTCGATCAACGACATCATGGTCAACGGCCCGCAGCAGGTGTTCGTCGAGCGCAAGGGCAAGCTCGAGCTGACCGACATCCGCTTCCGCGACAACGCCCACGTCATGAACATCGCGCAGCGGATCGTGACCCGGATCGGCCGCCGGGTCGACGAGACCTGCCCGATCGCGGATGCCCGTCTGCCGGACGGCTCGCGGGTCAACATCATCGCCCCGCCGCTTGCGATCGACGGCTGCTCGATCTCGATCCGCAAATTTTCCAAGAAGTCGATCACCCTCGACATCATGATCCGGCAGCGCAACATGTCCGAGAACCTGGGCAAGGTGCTCAAGATCGCGGCCGCCTGCCGGCTGAATGTCGTGATCTCGGGCGGCACCGGCTCGGGCAAGACGACCATGCTGAACGCGATGTCGCATCTGATCGACCCGGCCGAGCGCATCGTCACGATCGAGGACGCCGCCGAGCTCCAGCTGCAGCAGCCGCACGTCGTCCGCCTCGAGACCCGGCCGCCCAATCTCGAGGGCACCGGCGAGATCACGATGCGCGATCTGGTCAAGAACGCGCTGCGCATGCGCCCCGACCGGATCATCTGCGGCGAGGTGCGCGGGCCCGAGGCCCTCGACATGCTGCAGGCCATGAACACCGGCCATGACGGCTCGATGTGCACGCTCCACTCGAACAATCCGCGCGAGGCGCTGACCCGCATGGAGAACATGATCGGCATGGCGACCGTCAACCTGCCGAGCAAGGCCGTGCGCACGCAGATCACCGGTGCGGTCCACCTGATCATCCAGATCCAGCGCATGCGCGACGGCGTCCGCCGGGTCACCCACGTGACCGAGGTGATCGGCATGGAGGGCGAGGTGATCACCACCCAGGACCTGTTCACCTTCGACTTCCAGGGCGAGAACCGCGACGGCACCCTGATCGGGCAGTTCAAGTCGAGCGGGGTGCGCCCGCATTTCGCCAAGCGCGCCGCCTATTTCGGCCTCGACCGCGCGCTCCAGCAGGCGATGATGACATGAGCGCGCTGCTCCATCAGATCGCCCACGACCCCAACCTCTTGTCGGCGACCGTCTTCGGCGTCAGCCTGCTGATCGTCGGCCTGATCGCGATCCTGTGGCTCAATCTGTTCCAGAAGGACGAGCGGCGCCTGCGCCGGCGGCTCGAACGCCTGCAGGCCGGGCCGCGCGGCAGCCGGGTCGCCGTGTCCGGCGACCAGGCGCCGGTCGAAAGCGTCCGCCGCAGCAAGAGCGACAGCTCGATCGCCAGCCTCGACCGGCTGATCAAGCGCCTGATGCCGAACGTCGGGATCCTGCGCCAGCGTCTCGAGCGTAGCGGCTGGCGGCTCAAGATGGGCGACTTCCTGCTGATCTGCGTCGGGCTCGGCATCCTGACCACGCTCGGTCTGGCCCTGCTCGTCGGGTTCTCCTTCTGGATCGACGCCGGCCTCGGGGTGGCGGTGGGCATCGGTGTGCCCAACCTGCTCCTGCAGCGCCGGATCTCCGGCCGGGTCAAGAAGTTCACGCTGCTGCTGCCCGAAGCTCTCGATCTGATCGTGCGCGGCATCCGCTCCGGCCTGCCGGCGACCGAGGCCCTCAAGTCGATCGGCGAGGAGATCCAGGATCCGGTCGGCACCGAGTTCCGCTCGGTCACCGATCAGATGAAGATCGGGGTCGCCATGGACGAGGCGATGTGGGCGGCTGCCCGGCGGCTCGCGATCCCCGAGTTCAACTTCCTGGTAATCAGCCTGTCGATCCAGCAGGAGACCGGCGGCAACCTCGCCGAGATCCTGGAGAAGCTGTCCGACATGGTGCGCCGGCGCGAGCAGATGCGCCTCAAGGTCAAGGCGATGTCCTCGGAAGCGCGCGCGTCGGCGATGATCATCGGCTCGCTGCCGTTCGTGATGGCGGGCATCATCTCCTTCGTCAATCCCGGCTACATGCACACCCTGTACACCGATCCCCGCGGCTGGATGATGATGGGCATCGGCTTCACCAGCCTGGCGGTCGGCCTGGGCGTGATGACCAAGATGATCAAGTTCGAGATATGAACAAGCTCGACCAATACCTGCCGTTCGGGCTGACCGCCGACTCCTTGCTGGTCATCCTGGTCGCGTGCCTGGCGTTCATCACCGTGGTCGCCGTGTGGTACGGCCTGCTCGAGCGCCACCCGATGGAACGGCGGGCCAAGATGCTCGCCGAGCGGCGCGACCAGCTGCGCGGCCAGATGCTCAAGGACAAGCCGCGCAAGCGCCGCAGCGAGAGCCTGGGCGCGATGCGCCAGGTGGTCGACATCTTCAAGCTGATGCAGAGTCAGCAGAGCGACAAGCTCAACGATCGCCTGGCGCAGGCCGGTCTGCGCTCGCGCGACGCGATCGTGGTGTTCCTGTTCTTCAAGGTGGTGACGCCGGTCCTGCTCGGCGCGGTCGCCTTCCTGCTGGTCTATCTGCTGCAGATCGGCGACCTGGCGCCGACCACCCGTCTCATGATCGTCATGGGCGGCATCGGCCTCGGCTTCTTCGCGCCCGAGCTGTACGTCTCGAATCTGACCAAGAAGCGTCAGCTGGCGCTCTCCAAAGGCCTGCCGGATGGTCTCGACCTGCTGGTGATCTGTGCCGAATCCGGCCTGTCGCTGGATGTCGCCCTCGAGCGGGTCGCCAATGAGATCGGCGGCGCCAATACCGAGCTCGCCGAGGAGCTGTCGCTGACCTCGATCGAGCTCGGCTTCCTGCCGGACCGCCGTCAGGCGCTGCTCAATCTGAACCGCCGGACCAACCTGCCATCGATCCGCGGGGTCGTGAACACCCTCCTGCAGACCGAGAAATACGGCACGCCGCTGTCCCAGTCGCTGCGCGTCCTGGCCAACGAGTTCCGCGACCAGCGCCTGCTCAAGGCCGAGGAGAAGGCGGCGCGCCTGCCGGCGACGCTGACGGTGCCGATGATCCTGTTCATCCTGCCCGTCCTGTTCATCGTCCTGATCGGGCCGGCGATCATCAACGTCATGGACAATCTGCACCGGTAACGTCTGCGGCCGGCCGCGCGCGGGCGCGCGGGGCGTCGGCCCCAGCCCCGCATGTGCGCTTGCCGTTAACCTTTCCGAAAGGAAGGTCGCGCAGCATGCGAGCGCTCGCTGGTTGAGCTGGAGGACTTCCCATGCCCCTCACCTCGTGGAAGAGTTGGCCGATCCTCGCGGTCGCCGGCGGCGCTCTGCTGGCCGTGGCGGCCTGTGCTCCCAACCATGTCGTCGAACCTCGTCTGAACCCGTCCCTGCAGGGTGCCGAGCGCGAGGGAAGCCAATACGGGACCTTGTTGCGCCTGGCCTCGTCGACCCGCGCAGCGGGCGATCCGTCGGCGGCAGTCAACATCTACCAGCAGGCGATCTCGCTCCAGCCCGACCGGGTCGATGCCTATGTCCTGATGGGTGACACGCTGGTCGAGCTCAAGTCCCTCGATGACGCCGCCAGGACTTATGACCAGGCCTTGCGGCGCGACCCCAACAACCTGGCCGCGCATCGCGGGTACGCCCGGGCGATGCTCGGCCTGCACCGGCCCGAGGCCGCGATCGTCCACTATCAGGCGGTGGTCAAGCAGGATCCCAACGACGTGCAGGCGCACAACGGGCTCGGGGTCGCGTACGATCTCGCCGGTCAATACGACGCGGCCGAGGCGGCCTATCGGGCCGGCCTCGCGCTGGCGCCCGACAGCATGCTGCTGCGCAACAATCTCGGCCTGTCGCTGTCGCTCGCCGGGCGGCACAAGGAGGCGATCGAGCTTTTGCGGGCGCTCGCCGACGAGCCGGGCGCCAAGGCCCGCAACCGGCAGAATCTGGCGCTGGCTTACGGCCTGTCCGGCGATCTGGTGGCCGCCGAGCGGGTCAGCCGGCTCGACCTCGACGAGGAGGCGGTGCAGAACAATCTCGCCTATTTCGCGGCGCTCGCGGCGGTCGATGACCAGCGCAAGCGGGGCGCCGCGATTGGCGTCAATGCGCCGGAGCTCACCGATCACGCGGGCGATGCGGACGCCGGGCGCCGGCTGAACGCGATCGCGCTCGAAGGCCAGGGCGTGGAGCTCGGCCTGGCGCCGACCGGCCGCTGGTTCCTCAATCTCGGCGACTACGCCAATGCCCAGCAAGCGGCGTCCGCCTGGCGCCAGCTGCGCTCCCAGTACCGCGATCAGCTCGGCCAGCTGAGCCGGCTGGCCGGCGTCCAGGATGGCCGCCAACCGCTCCTGGTCGGCCCGCTTACCGACGCGAGCCAGGCGGAATCGCTGTGCGACACGCTTCGGGGCCACAGCCAAAGCTGCCGCGCGCTCGCGCTCTAGTCTCGTCTGCAACCCGCGGCCGCGCCCATCCGAGCGCGGCCGCTCGCCATGTCGGCCGCTCTCGGCCGCGGCGTGGCCGTGGCCGGTCGAAGATCCATCCGCCGGCCTGCGGCCGGCCTGCTTCGGGCCGGCCGGTTCGCCGGTCGACGGTCCGGTCGGCCACCGGCGCGGCCACCCCGGCGGGCGGTCCCGGCCATCAGGGGCGGTCACCGGTCGCATCGCACCAGGCCAAGCTTCCGACCGGCACCGGTGCTGCCGGGGCCATCGTCATGGACCGGCGGGTTCGGATCGTCCGTGAATCAGGCAGGCTTCGACGGCTCGAGACGCGCCGGCAGCTCGTAGCCTGGCCCTGCGGTCGACATGGCTGATACGGTTCCCGCGAAGTCTTCACCTTCGCGGGGCGCGCCCGCCGCCCGCCAACCCGGGCGCGCAGACCAAGCGCAAACGTCAGGATTTTTCTGCGCTTGGTTATGAGACACCGCCTTTTGTGCGTATGCCGAGTTCGAGGAGGTGAGCGCGACGGACACGGCCCTGGCAGGGCCGGCGGCGGAGGCGTCTGGGCTGGTGTTCGCGGTCGGCGGGCAAGCGCCGGGCGGTTGCGGATTAACCCGGTCTTTACCGGTGGTGCGCTAAGCTCACCTCGGGTGCGGTCACAGGCGGGTGACCGCCGAACTCGGATCGGAACCCTTGGCGGTCAGCGACTACGCCGAGACCATCACCTTGATCGAGCGCCTGCACCGGCGTTTCCTCGACGTGCTGCGCATCGAGCTGGAACGGCTGGGCATCGATCAGATCAACAACGTCCAGAGCCTGTTGCTGGCCAACATCGGCGACGAGGAGGTCAGCGTCGGCGAGCTCATGACCCGCGGCTACTACCTCGGGTCCAACGTCACCTACAATCTCAAGCGCCTGGTCGAGGCGGGCTTCGTCGAGCAGGAGCGCTCGCGTCACGATCGGCGGGTCATGCGGGTCCGGCTCTCCGAGCGCGGCCGCGCGCTCTGCGCCGAGCTCAGCGCCATGCTCGGACGTCACAGCGAAGCCCTGCGCACCCGACCCAGGTTCGCCCCCCTGGACGATCTGAACACCAAGCTCAGGAGCCTGGAAGGGTTCTGGACCGAGCAGCTGAGCCGGCCGCCCGGTGTGCTAGCACTCGGTGACCTTGCCGAGCAGTACCTGAGCGCTGGCGCCGGTGACTGACGGCAGGTTGGTCGGCCGCTCATCGATGCGCTCCGAGGCGAGAATCGCGAACGCGATCGCCTCCTTGGCATCGACCGGCAGGCCGTAGGCATCGCTGGTCGCCAGCGGCAGGTTGCCGAAGCGCGCGGCAAGGCGCGCCATGAGCTCTGGATTGCGGGCGCCGCCGCCACTGATCACCACCGACTCGACCGGCAGCCGTCGCGCGACATGGCGCAGATAGCAGTCGTGAATGCCGAACGCGGTGAGCTCGGTCGCGGTCGCCAGCAGATCGTACCAGTCCTGATCGCTGCCTGGCCGGGCCTTGGCCAGCAGCGTCTCGGCGAAGGCTGCACCGAACTGTTCGCGGCCGGCCGACTTGGGCGGCGCCGCCGCGAAGAACGGATGCGCGCAAAGGTCGGCGAGCAGCTCCGGGCTGACCTTGCCTCGGGCCGCCAGACGGCCGTCGAGGTCGACCCCCATCCGGCCGCGCGAGAAGCGCTGCGCGAGCTGATCGAGCAGCATGTTGCCCGGCCCGCAGTCCATGCCGAGCACCGCGCCGGGATCGTCGCCGACCGCCGGCAGGGCCGTGAAATTGGCGATACCGCCGATGTTGACCATCAGCAGCGCCGCGCCGCGGCCGCCGAGCAGACGGTAATCGACGTAGGGCACGAGCGGCGCGCCGGCGCCGCCGGCGGCGATGTCGTTGGCGCGGAAGTCATGGACGACCGGACACCGGAAGCGCCAGGCCAGATGCGCCGGTTCGCCGAGCTGCAGGCTGGTGAGCCCATGCTCGTGGTAGACCGTCTGGCCGTGGCTGCCGATCAGGTCCAAGGCGACCGGATGGCGCTCGAGCAGGCCGGCCAGCGCGTCGGCGAAGAACCGGCCAAGCGCCGCGTCGGTGCGCGCGAGGCCGGCGAGATCGTGCAGATGCTCGGCTGCCAGCGCCGCGCGCAGCCCGGCCGGCAGCGGCACGGTCTCGAAGGCGAGCAGATCGAAGCCGAGCCCGGGCGCGGAGGTCACCCGGCAGAGTGCTATGTCCAGGCCATCCATCGAGGTGCCGGTCATCAGCCCGGCGACGGTGCGCACCGGCTTGGCGCGGACCTCGGTCCAGCGGATCACACGCGCATCCGCGGCCGCCAGGCCTACTCGGCCGGCTGGATCGCCGGCGCGGCCGCCGCCGGGGCGCTCCGCGGCAGCATCAGCCCGACGCCGAGCGCCACCACGCTGCAGGCGAGCATCGCGAGCAGCACGCCTTCGACCCTGCCGGTATGGCCGACGATCAGGGCGATCAGCGGCACGCCGAGCGCGCTCAGGCCGAGCGCCAGCACGAACTTCAGGCCGTAGACGGTGGCCCGCCAGGTCTCGGGCGTGTAGCGCGCGATCAGGCAGTTCTCGATCGGCTGGGTGCCGGTCTGGATGGTCACGGCGAGCGCCATCACCGCGACCAGCAGCGGATTGAAGGTCAACCACGGCGACCGCCAGGATGCCGATCTGGAAGACATAGCTGATCGGGTAGAGCGTGCGCTCGTCGTAGCGATCGGCGAGCATGCCGCCGGCGACTTGGCCGAGCGCCGAGATCGCGTAGACGACCGAGACCAGGGTTCCGGCCGCGATCGCGCTGGTGCCGATGGTATCGCCCAGGCGGGCCTGGAAGATCTTCGGCATGCCGACCGCGGCCAGCTGGAAGATCATGCCGGTGAACAGGATCACGCTCAGCATCAGGAACAGGCCGCGCCGGGCCTCGGCGCCGTCGGCCTGGGCGCGGTTGCGGCGGTAGCCTGCGCGCACCATGCCGTGGCGGCCGCGCGCCACGCCGACCGTGAACAGAGCGCCGACGACGAGGCAGACCAGGCCCGGTACCAGGAATGCGGCCCGCCAGGAGATCAGATCGGCGAGCACGCCCGCGACCAGCGCCGCGCCGGCGGTGCCGACCGCGCCGTAGACGCCGTTGATGCCGAGCGCCCGGCCCGGCCGGTCGCCAGCCCCGACCAGCCAGGCCAGCGCCACCGGGTGGTAGATCGAGGCGAACGTCCCGGTCAGGGTGAGCCCGACGGCGAGCGACCAGGGCCCCTGAGCCAGCCCGGTGAGCGCGCAGGCAACGCCGCTGCCGAGATAGTACAGCACCATGATCCAGGGGCTCGGCCAACGGTCGGCGATCCAGCCGGCCGGCAGCGAGCCGATGCCGAACAAAAGGTATCCGGCGAAGCCGAGCGGCAGCAGCTGGGCGTAGCCCAGGCCCCAGGTGCCTTCCATCGCCAGCACGGCGGTCGGGAAGATCAGCATCAGGAGATGCGCGAAGGTGTGGCCGACGTTGATGTAGCGCGTGGTCGGCCGGATCGCGGGCTCGGTCATCGGGGTCCAGGGCTAGAGTCGGAAGAGCGTTAGCATGTCACACTCCGGCAAACCAAGCCAGTCGGGCTGCGCACGCCAGGCCTGCGCAGGCGCGGCACAGCCGGTCGCGCCGGACGGTCCACGTTCAGCAGAGCCGGTGCCGGATGCCGAGCGTCTCACGGGGGTCAGTAGGTGCCTGGATAGGCGCCGCCGTCGATCAGGAAGTTCTGGCCGGTGATGTAGCTCGCCTGGGCGCTGCAGATGAAGGCGCAGAGCTCGCCGAATTCCTCCGGTCGGCCGAACCGTTTGGCCGGGATCGCGGCCTGCGACTGGGCCTCGACCTCGGCCAGCGGCCGGCCCGACTTCTCGGCCTGGAAGGCGAGGCCCGAGCGCATGCGGTCGGTGTCGAAGCGGCCCGGCAGGATGTTGTTGATGGTGACGTTGTGCGCGACCGTCTGGCGGGCGAGGCCGGCGACGAAGCCGGTGAGGCCCGAGCGGGCGCCGTTCGAGAGGCCGAGCGTCGGGATCGGCGCCTTGACCGAGCTCGAGGTGATGTTGACGATCCGCCCGAACTTGCGCGCGATCATGCCGTCGACCACCGCTTTGATCAGCATGATCCCGGTGACCATGTTGGCGTTGCAGGCCTTGAGCCAGTCGTTCTCGTCCCACTCGCGAAAATCGCCGGGCGGCGGGCCGCCGGCATTGTTGACCAGGATGTCGGGCTCAGGACAGGCGGCGAGCGTCGCCCTCCGCCCCTCGGGCGTGGTGATGTCGCCGGCCACCGGGGTCACCTTGGCGCCGGTCGCCGCCGCGAGCTCGCGCGCGGTCGCCTCCAGCGCGCTCGCGGTGCGCGCGGTGATGAACAGCTCGGCGCCATTTCTGGCCAGCGCCAGCGCGCAGCCGCGCCCGAGGCCCTTGCTGGCGGCGCAGACCAGTGCCGTCTTGCCGGCGATGCCCAGATCCATGACCTTATCCTCCCTGGCTCGATTGATCCGTTCCGGCCTCGAGCACCGCGCGCGCGAGCGCCACGGTGACCGGCCGTTGCTGTTGCAGCGAGCGCGCATCGAGCGCCTCGACCATCGCCCGGGCGGCGGCGAACGAGCGCTCCATATGCCGGACCAGATAGCCGATCACGCCCTCGGAGACCGCGAGCTGGCGGTCGTCGAACAACTTGAGCAGGAGGGCTGCGAGCAGGTCGTCGTCGGGCGGTCCGATCGCGACCGCGGGGGCCGCGCGCAGCCGTGAGGCCAGATCCGCAAGCCCGATCGTCCAGGCGGCGACCGGCCGGCGCGCGGTCAGCAGCAGGTGCCCGCCGCACTCGGCGAGCCGGTTGTACAGCAGCAGGAGCGCCACCTCGTCGGCGATCGGCTCGGCCGGATCGAGCACGGCGCAGGGCGACATGGCCTCGTCCGCCGTCGGCAGGGCCGCCGGATCGAGCCGGCGGGCGCCCACCCGCGCCGCCCAGATCCGCGCCAGATGGCTCTTGCCGCAGCCCGGCGGACCATGCAGGACCAGGGCCGGGGCCGGCCAGGCGGGCCAGCGCTCGAGCCAGGCGAGCGCGTCGCGGTTGCCGGGCGCGGGCATGAAATCCTCGAGGCCGGACGCCACCGGGTGCTCGAAACCGAGCAGCAGCTGAGCGTTGGCGCTCACGTCCCGGTCTCCGGCGCGGGCGGCGGGCCGAACAGCGGGCTCGCGCGGTAGCGCTCCAGCCCGAAGCGCAGCAGCACCCCCAGCACCGCGGCGACCGGCACCGCGAGCAGGGTGCCGAGCACGCCCGCCAGCACGGTGCCGGCGAGCACCGCGAAGATCACCCACACCGGATGCAGGCGGATCCGGCTGCCGACCAGGCGCGGGCTGATCAGATTGCCCTCGATGAACTGGCCGAGCCCGAACACCACGGCGACCAGGCCGATCATGGTCAGATCCTGGAACTGGAAGGCCGCGACCGCCAGACCGACGACCAGGCCGAGGGTCATGCCGATATAGGGGATGAAGGAGAAGAACCCGGTCAGGAGGCCGATGATCAGGCCGTAGCGGAGCCCCACCAGCCACAGGCCGAGGCCGTAGAACAGGGCCAGGAACAGGCACACCAGGCCCTGGCCGCGAATGAATCCGGCCAGCACCTCGTCGATGTCGGCCGCGAGCCGGCTGAGCGTCGGCCGCAGGTCGGGCGGCACCGCCGCCCAGATCCGCGCCACCATCCGGTCCCAGTCGCGCAGCAGGTAGAAGGTCACGATCGGGGTCACGAAGATCAGCGAGGCCAGGTTGAGCAGCGCCACCCCCGACTGCAGCAGCTGGGTGACGGCGGCGACCAGCACGTCCATCGACTGGGTGGAATAGCGCTGGAACAGACCCTTGGCCGACAGATCGACCTCGACGTCGAGCCTGGTCAACAGCCCCGAGACCGAGGGCACCAGGCGTTCCCGGAGGCGCTCCAGATAGCCCGGCAGATCGGTCGCCAGCGCGGCCGCCTGGGCGATCAGGGTCGGCAGGATGAGCACCAGCACGACCACCAGGACGACGAAGAAGCCGACCGTGATCAGGGTCGTGGCGCTCGCCCGGCCGAGGCCCCAGAGCTGCAGCCGATCGGCCGCGGGATCGAGCAGGTAGGCGGCCGCCATGCCGACCAGGAACGGCAGCAGCACGGCCCGGAACAGGACCAGGCTGAGGAGCAGGACCAGCAGCGGCACGAGCCCGAGCAGGGCCAGCCGCAGCCCATGGCTCAAGAAGCCGGCTCCAGACCGGCCGCGCGGACCGCCTGCACCGCATAGCCGGCGCCCGACAGGAAGGTCGTGCTCGCGACCAGCACGATCAGGACGGCAACCTGGGCGTCGAGCTCGATCCAGCCGCCCGCGTTGGCGATCGTGCAGGCCGCCAGCAGGATCTGCGCGAAGGTGTTGATCTTGCCGATCACCAGGGGCGTCGCCCGGAACACCGGATCCCGGCGTCGGATCAGGATCACGCCGACCACGATCAAAAGGTCGCGGCCGAGGACCATCAGGGTCAGCCAGGCCGGCAGCCAGCCGACCACCGCGAGCGCCAGATAGATGCCATCGAGCAGGGCCTTGTCGGCGAGCGGATCGAGCACCGCGCCGAGCTCGGTCCTGGCATTGAAGTTCTTGGCGATGAAGCCGTCGACGAAGTCCGACACGCCGGCCGCCAGGAACAGCCAGAACGCCGGTTGCAGCCGGCCGCTGGCGATCAGCCAGACCAGGGGGACGACCATGAGCAGCCGGCCGAGCGTGATCAGATTGGCCAGATTGATCGGCGAGCGACGCGCTAGAACGAGGTCGACGTCGCGCTCGGCGGCTCGCCTTGGCTGGGGTTTGCCCCGGTCGGTCGCAACAGCCATGAGTCCCCTTCCCGCGATAGCCCCAGACCAACTCGAGCCAACGCCTGTTCCAAGCGGAACTGATCCCCGATGTAGCGGATCTGCGCCCGCACGTTGTCGCGGGCGAACGTGGCGATCTCGACCTGGCTGACCTCCGGCAGGCTTTCCAACCCCTTGTTGATCCCGACCCAGTCCGACAACGCGGTGATCGGAATGTCAACCACCATGAGCCCGGCCTGGTCGAAGCGCAAGAGGTTGGCGCTCTTCCAGCGCTCGTCGAGGCTGTTCTGGAGGCCACGCACCGCCTCGCCGAGCAGGTCCTCGAGGGTCTGCCCGGGACGCGCGTGCACCGTCTCGGGCGGGTTGAGCTGATCGACCCGGCCGATTCGCTCCATGGTCAGCTGCACCGCGGGCGGGGCGGCGCTCGAAGTGGTCTCAGCCGGAGTCGCGGCCCCCGGGGTCGTGGCGGCCGGGGTCGTGGCGGCCGGGGGTGTGGCGGCCGCCGGCTGATCGGCCGGCGCGAGCACCTTGGCGGTCACGACCAGCGCGTCCTCGCTGCCGTAGCGGCCGGTGAGCGCGGCCAGTGCCGTCGGATCGCGCGCCTGCAGCTGCTCGACCTTGAGGCTCGCCATGTCCTCGAGATCGCCGAGCGGCAGCACCAGGCGGAGGAGCCGCTCCGGATCGAGGTTCTTCTCCCAGGCCTGCCACCACGGATTGCCGTCGGGCCAGAGGTGCTGGCCGTCGGGGCCATCGTACAGCGGCAGCACGACGATCGGCGCCGAGCGCACCTGGGCGAAGCTCAGGGAGCTCGTCTGCAACAGCTCACGGACCGCATCGGGATCGTAGCGCACGGTCATCTGGGCGAGATAGCGGGTGGTCGACAGCTGCTCGCTGGCGATCTCGTAATTCTGCACGTAGCGTTCGATGTTGAGGTCGGCGACCGCCGGCAGACCGGTCTGCTCGGCGGCCGGGACCAGCCGGTGCAGCAGGCGGTCGAGCCCCTGCCTCTTGCCCTGCAGCAAGGCCTGGGTGCGCGCGGTGACCGCATCCTTGGCAGTGACGTCGACGGCAATCTTGCTGACCTGGAAGACTGCCTGATCGGTCTGTGCCAGACCCGCCGAAGGCAGCAGCGTCAGTCCGAGCAGGGCGGCGACGAGCGCGGGGCACAGACGTGATTGGAGCATTGCAAAGCCGTCCGGATCGCCTAAGTTGGCGAGCCACTACCAGCTCGCCTCGCGCACCAAACTAGCCAAGCCCGTACCCATGACACAAGAGACGGCAGAGCCGGTCGACGCGAATCGCTATCGGCAGGCCGGGGTCGACATCGAGGCCGGGGAGGCCCTGGTCGAAGCGATCGGGCCGCTCGCCCGCTCCACCGCACGGCCAGGTGCCACCGCCGCTCTGGGTGGTTTCGGCGGCCTGTTCGATCTGCACGAGGCCGGTTTCCAGCAGCCGCTGCTGGTCGCCACGACCGATGGCGTCGGCACCAAGGTGCAGCTGCTGGCGCAAAGCGGCCGCCACAGCGTGGCCGGCTTCGACGTGGTCGCGATGTGCGTCAACGACCTCCTGGCCCAGGGCGCCCAGCCGCTGTTCATGCTCGACTATTTCGCGACCAGCAAGCTCGACCCGGTGGCGGCGCGGGCGGTGATCGCGGGCATCGCCGAGGGCTGCCGGGAGGCCGGCTGCGCGCTGATCGGGGGCGAGACCGCGGAGATGCCCGGTCACTACCGGCGCGGCGACTACGATCTCGCCGGCTTCGCGGTCGGCGCGGTCGAGCGCGCCCGGCTGCTGCCGCGGACCGACATCGGGCCGGGCGACGTCCTGATTGGCCTCGCCTCGAGCGGCGTGCACGCCAACGGCTTCTCGTTGATCCGCAAGGTGCTGCGCGACCAGGGGCTGTTCCTCGCCGATCCGGCGCCGTTCGCCTCCGACCAGACGCTCGCCGCGGCCCTGCTGGTCCCGACCCGGATCTATGTCCGCAGCCTGCTCGGCCTGTTCGAGCACGACGTCGTCAAGGCGGTCGCCCATATCACCGGCGGCGGCCTGACCGACAATCTGCCGCGGGTCCTGCCGGCCGGCGTGGTCGCCCGGATCGACGCCGGCAGCTGGCATGCGTCGCCGGTCTTCCTCTGGCTGTACGAGGCCGCGCGCATGACCGCCGAGGAGATGCTGCGCACCTTCAACTGCGGCATCGGCATGGTGCTGGTGGTGGTTGCCGAGTACGCCGACGACGTCATGCGCTACCTGACCGAGCAGGGCGAGACCGTCTACCGGCTGGGCGAGCTGGTCGCCGGCAAAGGACCGGCCCGGCTGCAGGTCGACGGCATGGATGGTTAGACCGCGCGAATGGCTGACCCGGCACCCCGCCGGCGCGTGGCCGTCCTGATCTCCGGCCGCGGCAGCAATCTGCGGGCGCTGATCGACCATTGCGCGACGCCGGACGCGAGCGCCAGGGTCGCGCTGGTCGTCTCCGATCAGCCGGACGCTCCCGGGCTGGGGCACGCGCGCGCCGCCGGCATCGACGTCGAGATCCTCCCGCAACAGCGCCGCGATGACCTCGAGCGATCGCTCAGCTCATTACTACAAACCAATGAAATAGAACTCGTTTGCCTCGCCGGCTTCATGCGTGTATTGAGTCCGGCCCTGGTCGACGGCTGGCGCGACCGGCTGCTCAACATCCATCCCTCGCTGCTGCCCGCCTTCCGCGGTCTCGACACCCACCGGCGGGCGCTCGAGGCCGGCGTCCGGTTTCCACGGCTGCACGGTGCATTTCGTCCGCGCCGAGGTCGACGCGGGCCCGATCATCGTCCAGGGCGTCCTCGCGGTGCGCCAGGATGATACAGTGCAGAGCCTGGCCGCGCGCGTCCTCGCCCTCGAACACCGCTGCTATCCGCAGGCCCTCGATCTGGTCGCCTCCGGCCGCGCCCGTGTGGTCGGCGAGCGCGTTGTCATCGAGGGGGCAACGACCCCTGAAATTGCGTTGTTTGACCCGCCCGTGTGAAGCAGGTCACCGGCACCGCGAACGAGCTTGGCCTCACCCGACGATGTCGGACTCGGCGAAGAAGAAGGCGATCTCTTTGGCCGCGGTGTCGGGAGCGTCGGAGCCGTGGACCGAGTTGGCCTCGATCAATTCGGCGAAATCCTTGCGGATCGTGCCGGGCTCGGCCTTGGCCGGGTCGGTGGCGCCCATCACCGCCCGATTGCGCTCGACCGCGTTCTCGCCTGCGAGCACCTGCACGACCACCGGGCCCGAGGTCATGAAGTCGCAGAGCGGGCGGTAGAACGGCCGCTCCTTGTGCACCGCATAGAACGCCTCGGCCTGAGCGCGGGTCAGCCGCAGCCGGCGCTGGGCGACGATCCGCAGCCCCGCCGCCTCGAGGCGGGCGTTGATCTGGCCGGTCAGATTGCGCCGGGTGGCGTCGGGCTTGATGATCGAGAGCGTGCGCTCGATGGCCATGGGTCCCCTCGTCCTGCTGCACTTCGCGCGGCCTTATAGCCGCCCGGGCGGCCCGGCGAAAGGGCCTGAGCGCGCGCCTCAGGCGCCGGCCGCGCTGGCCTGTTGCCAGCCGCGCTCGGTCTGCTGCCAGTAGGTGATCTGGGCGCCCTGCTCGCGCCACCGGCGCCAGAGCGCCCGGGCGCGCTCGAGCGCCTGCGGATCGTTGCCGTCGAACAGGTAGAGGCAGCGGCCGAACTGGGCCGGCGGCTCGACCTCGACCCCATCGACCAGGACCAGGACGGTCGCGCCGTTCGGGTAGTCGGCCGCGTCGGTCAGGAACACCGGCTGGTCCTCGGCATGGCCGTCCGCGCGCGAGCCATGCGGCAGGAAGCTGTCCCGGCCGAAGGTCCAGAGCGCGCGGTTGAGCGCCTCGACCCGCTCGGCCGAGGCCGCCCGCACGACCGCCCGCTGGCCGCTCGCCAGCACCCGCTCCAAGAGGCGGCCGAGGGCCGGCTCGAGCGCCGTGCGCTGCAGGTGGTAGAAGCCGAACTCGACCATGTCAGCCGCGCGCTCGGAGGAGCGGCATGGTCCCCCTCGGGGCTCAGTCCTCGTAGTGGTCGGCGATCAGGCGGTCGAGCAGGCGGACCCCGAAGCCGGTGGCGCCCTTGCCAGCCAGCGGCAGGTCCTGCTGCGACCAGGCGACGCCCGCGATGTCGAGATGCGCCCAGGGCACCTCGCCCACGAACCGCTGCAGGAACACGGCACCCGCGGTCGCGCCCGCCTCGCGCGCCCGGCCGACGTTCTTGATGTCGGCGATGTCGGACTTGATGTGCTTGACGTAAGCGTCGCCGAGCGGCATCCGCCAGAGCCGCTCGCCGACCGCCTCGCCGGCCGCGATCAGCCAGGCGGCCAGCTCCTCGTCGGGGGTGAACAGGCCCGCGTGCTCGTGGCCGAGCGCCACCACGATCGCGCCGGTGAGCGTCGCCAGGTCGATCATCACCTTGGGCTTCAGGCGCTCCCTCGTGTAGTGCAGGACATCGGCCAGCACCAGGCGGCCCTCGGCGTCGGTGTTGATCACCTCGATGGTCAGCCCCGACATCGCGGTGATCACGTCGCCCGGGCGCTGGGCGGTGCCCGAGGGCATGTTCTCGGTCAGGCCGAGGACGCCCACCACGTTCGCCCTGGCGCGCCGGCGGGCGAGCGCCTCCATGGCGCCGAACACCGCCCCCGCCCCGCCCATGTCCCACTTCATCTCCTCCATGCCGGCCGCGGGCTTGATCGAGAGCCCGCCGGAGTCGAAGCAGACGCCCTTGCCGATCAACGCGACCGGCGGGATATCCGTAGCACCCCCCTGCCAGCGCAGCACCGCGACCCGGGGCTCGCGCACGCTGCCCTGGGAGACCCCGAGCAGCGCCCGCATGCCGAGGGCCTGGAGCTCCGCCGGCCCCAGGATCTCGACCGCGAGACCAAGGTCGTCGCCGAGCTTGGTGCAGGCGGCGGCGAAGCTCTCGGGCGTCAGCACGTTGGCCGGCTCCGAGACCAGATCGCGGGTATGGCCGACCCCCTGGACGACCGCCTCGGCAGCCGCTCCAGGCGGCCCTGGCCGCGTCCGGTTCGGCGATCAGGAAGGTCAGACCCGCGACCTCGGCCGCCGCCTCGTCGTCCGGGGTCTTCTGGGTGCGGTATTTGTCGAACCGGTAGGCGCGCAGACAGGCGCCGCTCGCCAGATGGACCGCGAGCTGGCCCGGCCCGACCGCGAGGCCGGGCACGGGCTCGACCGCGATGCTCGCCTGGCCGACCCGGAGCGCCTTCAATTTGGTCACCAGGCTGCCGCCCAAGGCCTCGAGATCGAGCGCCTTGGCGTCATCCGGCTTGCCCAGCGCCAGCACGATCAGGCGCTCGAGGCCGAGCCCGGCCGGATACAGGAGCTCGATCACTTGGCCGCGCTTGAACGCCTCGCCCGCCATCTGCACCGCGCGCGTGAGCGCCCCGCCGGCGCGCCGGTCGAGCGCCTGCGCGCCGGCCCCGAGCGGGCCGCCCAGTGGTGCCAGCACGACCAGTGTTCCGGCCTCGGGCACCTCGGCGCTGGCGAATTCGATCCTCATCCTCGACGCTCCGGAGCGTTGACGGCGGGTAGCAGGGATCCTGGGTCGACGGCGGGCTTGGCGGGCGGCGCGATCAAGTCAACTCTGTATCGATCGTCGCGTCTATGTATGATGGCCGGCAATGAAGCTCTACCTGCTCTATCTGCTACGGCAGCTGGCCCTGCCGACCCTGTTCGCCACGCTCGCCTTGTCGGGCGCGATCTGGTTGTCGCAATCCCTGCGCTTCGTCGATCTCATTGTCAACAAGGGCGTCCCGGCGACCACCTTCCTCTACCTGACGGTCCTCCTGTTCCCCTCGCTGCTGCTGGTGATCCTGCCCTTCGCCCTGTTCTGCGCCGTGCTGTTCGTCTACCACCGCCTGACGGTCGAGAGCGAGCTCACGGTGTTCAAGGCGATCGGGCTCAGCAACCTGCAGATCGCGGCGCCCTGCCTGCTGCTGGCGGTGGCGGTCACCCTGATCGACTATTCGATCAGCCTGTACTTCATGCCGCTCGCGTTCCGCAACTTCCGGGACCTGCAGGACCGGATCGAGCACGACTTCCCCTACCTGCTGCTGCAGCCGGCGGTGTTCAACGCCCCGGCCGACGGCGTCACGGTCTATGTCCGCGAGCATCGCGCCGACGGCTCGCTGGCAGGCGTGGTCGTCCAGGACGAGCGTGACCCGAAAGCGCCGGTCACCATGATGGCCGAGCAGGGTTCCCTGGTGCATGGCGCCGACGGACCGCTGTTTGTCCTCGAGCGCGGCAGCCGGCAGGAGCTCGACACCAAGGCGCCCGACAATCCGCGCTTGTCGATCCTGCAGTTCGGCCGCTACACCCTTGATCTGGCGGCCAACGCAACACCGCCCGGAGAGCGCTCGCTGAAACCGAAAGAACAGTACGTGCAGGAGCTCCTGGATCCGCCGGCATCCTTGAGCCGATCGCGCCGCTGGGGACGGATCGCCGAAGGCCACAAACGGTTGACCTGGCCGCTGAACGCGCTGGTGTTCGCCATGATCGCGCTGGCGGCGCTGCTCGGCCGCGGCTTCGACCGGCGCGGGCTATGGCCGGGTCTCATGATCGCGACCATCGGCGTCGTCCTCGTCCAGGTCGCGAGCATCGCGGTCGGCAGCCTGGTGGCGCAGCATCTGGCGTTGGTCCCCCTGCTGTACGTCGTGACGATCGCGCCGGCGGTGCTCTGCCTCCTGGTGATCGTCGGCTATCGGCCGCGTCGCCGGCCCTTTGCCCGGTCCGCCAGGCGCGCATGAGGAGCGCCACGCCCACCGTGATTCTCGCGCCGCCGGCCGGTAGCCGCCAGGCCGCCGGCGCGGACCGTGAGACCCGGCTCTCGGGGACCCTGTCCCGCTACCTCGGCTGGCAGGTGCTGCTCGGCATCGCGATCGCGGTGTTCGGCCTGGCGATGATCGCGCTCGTGGTCGACGTGGTGGAGCTGCTGCGCCGGGCCTACGGCCGGCCGGAGGTCGGCTTCGGCCTGGTGATGTTGATGGGGCTCCTGCACCTGCCGTTCCTGGTCCAGAAGTTGATGCCGTTCGCGGTCCTGTTCGGCACGGTCCTGACGTTCCAGCGCCTGACCCGCACGCACGAGCTGGTGGCCGCGCGTTCGGCCGGGGTCTCGATCTGGCAATTCCTGCTACCGGCCCTGTTGGTCACCCAGGGGCTCGGGGTCTTCACCCTGGTTGCCTTCAATCCGCTGGCCTCGAGCCTGGTCGCCCGCTACGAGGCGCTGGATCACACGTATCTGTCGCAGGATTCGAACCTGATCTCGGTGGCGCACGGCGGCCTCTGGCTGCGCCAGGCGCGCGCCGGCGGCGGCGAGCTTCTGATTCACGCCAAACAGATGAACCCGGACACGGGCATGCTCGATCGCGTGGTCGTCTTGACCTTCGATGCCGATGCTCGCTTTGCCGGCCGGGTCGACGCGGCAAAGGCTCACCTGGGGCCGGGCTATTGGGAGCTGCTGAAGCCGCTCCTGTCCGATGCCGACGGCCACAGCCGGGTCGAGCCGAGCCACCGGATTGCGACCGATCTGACGGCATTTCAGATCCAGGAGAGTTTCGCCCCGCCCGAGACGCTGTCCTTCTGGGATCTGCCGAGCTTCGTCAGAGAGCTGGAAGCGGTCGGATTCTCGGCCCGCGAGCACCGGCTCTACTGGCACGGTCTGCTGGCCCTGCCGCTGCTGCTGTCGGCGATGCTGCTGATCGGCACGAGCTCGAGCCTGCGACTGGTCCGGCACGGCCGCACCGGGCTGCTGATCGCCGCCGGCCTGGCCACCGGCTTCGTGTTCTACATCCTGTCCGATGTCGTGTTCGCGATCGGGCTGTCCGGTCGGCTACCGGCAGTCCTGGCCGCCTGGACCCCGGCCGGCGTGACCGTGCTGCTCGGCTTGACGACCTTGCTGCACCTCGAGGACGGCTGAGGATGGCCCGGCAGGCCGGGGCGGGGCTGCTGCTGGTCCTGGCCGCGCTCCTCGGCCCTCTGCCGGCGGCCGGCGCGCAGCTGAAGCCCACCTCCGAGCGGGTCCTGCTGCTGGCCGACCGCATGGAGGTCGATCACGACACCAGCGTGATCTCGGCCGAGGGCCACGTCGAGGTGGTGCAGGGCGGCCGGCACCTGTTCGCGGACGTCCTCCACTACAATCAGAACACCAACCAGATCGACGCCGAGGGCAACGTCACCCTGCTCGAGCCGAGCGGCGACGCGCTGTACGCCGACCGGCTGGTCCTGAGCGACGATCTCAAGGATGGCGTGGCGCAGGAGCTGCGTGCCCGCCTCACCGACAACTCGCTGTTCGCGGCGGCCAGCGGCAAACGGACCGGGGGCACGGAGACCGAGCTGGAGCACGGCGTCTACTCGCCCTGCCCGTTGTGCCCCAATTCCAACTCACCGCCCTTGTGGCAGATCAAGGCGCAGCGGATCGTCCACGACCAGGTGGCGCATGAGATCACCTATCATAACGCCATCTTCGAGCTCTACGGGGTGCCGGTCGCCTACACGCCCTATCTGTCGCAGCCGGACCCGAGCGTCGAGCGCAAGTCCGGCTTCCTGGCCCCGAGCTTCGGCAACAACAGCCAGCTCGGGCTGTTCACGCAGGTCCCCTACTACTTCGCCCTCGCGCCCAACTACGATCTGACGCTCGCGCCGATCTTCCTGACCGAGGAGCCGCCGGTTCTGACCGCCCAGTACCGTCATCTCGTGCCGAGCGGCCGGTTCGGGTTCTCCGGCAGCGGCACCTACGCGACCGAGGCCGGCAGCAGCAGCAACCCGTCGCCGACGCAGGACGCGTTTCGCGGCCACCTCAAAGGCGACGGTCGCTTTAATTTGACCGACGACGCGCGCTGGGGCTACGACCTCGCCGTGACCACCGACGACACCTATCTGCAGCGGTACAAGTTCAGCAGCGACAACGTGCTGACCAATCGGCTGTTCACCGAGAAGGTCTGGGATCGCAACTATGCGGCGCTCAACGCCTATGCCTTCCAGGGCCTGCGCGAATCCGATCATCAAGGCGACATCCCGGTCGCGTTGCCGCAGGGCGAGGTCAACTTGACGAGCCAGCCCTGGCGCTGGGGCTCGCGGTTCACGCTCGACAGCAGCGTGCTCGCGCTGACCCGGACGGGCGGCCTGGATACCCGGCGCGTGTCGACCGCGGGCGGCTGGCAGCTGCCCTGGACGAGCCCGCTCGGCGACCAGTATCAGCTGGGGCTGAGCCTGACCGGCGACGGCTACTATACCGACGGCGATCCGGAGACCTTCGGCACCGAGGGCGGCGGCAACACCACCGGCCGCGTGCTGCCGCGGATGACCGCCGATTGGAGCTGGCCCTGGCTCGGCGACGCCTTCGGGGTGACCACGACGCTCGAGCCGGTCGCGAGCTTCACCTGGACGCTCAACGATCCGAATCCGAACAGCATCCCCAACGAGGACAGCCAGGATCTCGAGGTCGACGACAGCAACATCTTCGAGCCGAACCGGTTCGCGGGGCTGGACCGGGTCGAGGGCGGCGCGCGGGTCAGCTATGGCATGCGCTTCGGCACCTACGGCGATTCCGGCGAACTGGTGAATGGCCTGCTCGCCGAGAGCTTCCGCCTGAGCGGTGAGGAGAAGGAGTTCGATCCGGAGACGGGAATCAACCGGTCGTTCTCCGACTACGTCGGGCGCATCGACGTCACGCCCGACCCGTCGTTCCGCGTCCGCTACCGTTTCCGCATCGACCAGCAGACCCTGACCCCGACCCGCGACGAGATCGGAGCGCTGATCGGGCCCCGCCGCCTGAACTTCGATGTCACCTACGTCCGGCTCCAGGAGGATCCGGCGGTGGAGGGCGACAACCAGAGCCGCGAGGAGATCACCGCCGGGGTCCTGGTCAATCTCCTGCCCTCGCTCTCACTGCGGGCCCAGACCCGGCGCAATCTGGAGCTGGATCAGCCCGTCTGGTACAAGGTCGGCTTGGTGTACCGCCACCCCTGCCTGACCCTGGTGGCCGGGGTCGAGCGCAGTTACATCGAGCAGGCCGACGCCAAGGGGAGTACGACCTTCGGGATTCGGGTCGTTTTCTCGCATCTGGGTGAGCTGTCGGCGGACAGCGGCGGGCTGGGGCCACTCTAAGGGAATGATGCCGAGGTGGGTCATGCTTGTGCTGCGCGTGTCGACGATGGGCTCGCTGGCATTGGCCGTGATGTTGCTCGCGGGGCAGCCTGCCTGGCCAGCCGCCGAGCAGCGGATCGCGGCGGTGGTCAACGACGAGGTGGTGACCGAGCGCGATCTCAACGAGCGCCTGCGGCTGGTGATGCTGACCAGCGGCATCCGCGACAGCGACGCGGCCCGGGCGCGGTTGGCGCCCCAGGTGCTGCGCAGCCTGATCGAGGAAAGCCTGCAGCTGCAGGAGGCCCAGCGCCTCAACATCCAGGTCGACCAGGCGGAGATCGACAAGGCGCTCGCCAGCATTGCCGCGCGCAACAAGCTCAGCGTCGACCAGATGAAGAGCTTCCTGGTCGGCAACGGCATCAATCTCGAGAGCCTCCTGCGCCAGGTGCGGGCGCAGATCGCCTGGCTCAAGGTGGTCAACCGGACCATCCGCCCGAACGTCACCGTGACCGTCGATCAGCTCGATCTGGCGGTCCAGGAGGCGCGCGACAGCCAGGGCCAGCCCGAATATCTGCTGTCCGAGATCGTGCTGCCGGTCGACAACCCGGCGCAGGCGGACAAGGTCGCCCAGGACGCCCAGCGCCTGACCCAGACCTTGCGCGAGGGCGCGAATTTCGAGTCCCTGGCACACCAAGTGTCGGCGGCGGCCAGCGCCGAGCGCGGCGGCGATCTCGGCTGGGTCAACTCCGCCTCGATCCCCGGCGAGCTGCAAGCCATCCTCGACCGGATGCATCCGGGCGACATCTCCGATCCCTTGAGCTCGCCGATCGGCTATCACATCTTCTGGCTGCGCGATCAGCGGATCGCGGCGGCGCCGGTCGACGCCAACCGGGCTGCGGTCGAGGTCCAGCTGGCCCAGATCCTGTTCCCGACCGACGGCAGCGCCGCCGCCAACGCCCAGGCCCGCGATCGCGCGGCCGGCCTGCGCGGCCGGCTGACCGACTGTCAGGCCATGGCCAAGGTCGCGGCCGAGATCAACGCGCCGTCGTCGGGCGAGCTCGGTTGGCTGCACGTCGGCGACCTGCCGCCGGATCTCGGCAAGGCGGTGCTCGGCCTCAAGGTCGGCGAGGTCAGCCCGCCGCTCGGCGGCCCGTCCGGGATCCACCTGTTGATGGTCTGCGACCGCCGCGACCCCAAGGACCTGACGCCCGAGCGCGAGCAGATCGCGCAGCGCCTCGAGCAGGAGCGGACCGAGCGCCTGGCGCGCCGCCACCTGCGTGATCTGCGCAAGGAGGCGTTCGTCGAAATTCGCATGTAGCGCCATGTCGTCGGCCGGCGCGGACCAGCGCGCGCCGCTGCGGACCGTCATCGAGCGTTTCGGGCTGCGCGCCGACAAGCGGCTCGGCCAGCACTTCCTGCTCGATCCCAATCTGCTCGGCCGGATCGCGGCCGCGGCCGGCGATCTGCGGGGCCGGACCGTGGTCGAGGTCGGACCGGGCCCGGGCGGCCTGACCCGCGCCCTGCTCGATGCCGGGGCGGGGCGCGTGATCGCGGTCGAGCGCGATCCGCGCTGCATCGCGGCGTTGCAGGAGCTCGCCCTGGCCGCGGGCGGGCGCCTGCGGTCTGATCGAGGCCGATGCCCTGAGGCTCGATCTGGCCGGCCTCGGCGCCGATCGGGTCAGCGTGGTCGCCAACCTGCCTTACAACGTCGCGACCCTGCTGCTGCTCAAATGGCTCGGCGAGCTGGAGCGGATCGATCGCATGACGCTCATGTTCCAGCGCGAGGTCGGCGTCCGCCTCGCCGCCCCGCCCGGCGGCCGCGCCTACGGGCGGCTCTCGGTGCTGGTGCAGTGGCTGTGCGAGGTCCGGATCCTGATGCATCTGCCGGCCCGCGCCTTCACCCCGCCGCCCCAGGTCGCCTCCAGCCTGGTCCAGCTGATCCCGCGGCCGGAGCCGCTCGCGCCGGCCGGTCGGGCCGCCCTCGAGCGCGTGCTGCAGGCGGCGTTCGGCCAGCGCCGGAAGATGTTGCGCTCGAGCCTCAAGAGCCTGGGCGCACCCCCCGAGGACCTGCTCGCGGCGGCCGATCTGCCGCCGACCGCGCGCGCCGAGCAGATCGATGTCGCGGGCTTCTGCCGTCTCGCCCGGAGCTACGCCGCCCTGCGCGGCGCCGCCGCTAGCGAGGCAGGCGGAACTGGCTGACGAAGTCGGTCAGCCCCGGCTGACGCTGGCGCCGGAGGCGTTCGGCGCCGAGGATGGCGCGGGCCTGGGTGACGCAGAGGTCGAGGTCGTGGTTGATCAGCACGTAGTCGTATTCGGCCCAATGGGTGACGTCGGCGGCGACCTGGGCGAGGCGCTTTTGGACCACCGCCTCCGTGTCCTGCGCCCGGCGGCGCAGCCGGCGCTCGAGCTCGGCGGTCGACGGCGGCAGGATGAACACGGCCACCATGTCGTCGCGCGCGACCTCGCGCAGCTGCTGCGCGCCCTGCCAGTCGATGTCGAACAGCATGTCCCGACCGGCCGCCAGGGCTTCGCGGACCGCTGCCCGCGGCGTGCCGTAGGCGTGATCGTAGACCAGGGCGTGCTCCAGGAGCTCACCGCGGGCGACCATGGCCTCGAAGGTCGCGCGGTCGATGAACCGGTAGTCGACGCCTTCGACCTCGCTTGGCCGCTTCGGCCGCGTGGTCACCGACACCGACAGCCGGAGCTCCGGCTCCAGCTCGAGCAGGCGGCGCGCGATCGAGGTCTTGCCGGCGCCCGACGGCGATGACAGCACCAGCATCAGGCCGCGTCGATGGATCACGGGCGCGTCGCGTGTGGAGGAGGTGGTCATGGTCCGGCCTATCGCGGTCGAGGTCCGAGCGGGGATCATTCAACGAATGGTCGAGCTGCCGGCATTCTTGCCGATGGATTGGTTGCCAATCAATTAGCGTTGTCCACCCATTCGTGTCGTCGAGGTGACGGACGTCATGATGCGAACGCGCCCCCCGCCGCCCTGCCGCTCGATCCTGATCACCGGTGCCAGCGGCGGCATCGGCAGCGCGCTGGCGCTCGCGTTCGCCGCGCCGGACGTGCATCTGGCGCTCGGCGGCCGCGACCAGGCGCGGCTCGAGGCCGTGGCCGAGCGTTGCCGGCGCCAGGGCGCGAGCGCGGACGGCACCGCGGTCGACGTCACCGACCGGGCCGCCATGGCCGCGTGGCTGCTCACGGTCGATCGCGCGACCCCGCTCGATCTGGTGATCGCCAATGCCGGCATCGCGGGGGCGGGCGGCTATGGCGGCCCCGAGGTGGCGCGGACGATCTTCGCGGTCAATCTCGAGGGCGTGGTCAACACGATCGAGCCGATCGTGCCGGCGATGGCTGCGCGCGGCCACGGCCAGCTCGCGCTGATGAGCTCGCTCGCGGGCTTTCGCGGCTTCCCGAGCGCGCCCGCCTATGGCGCCAGCAAGGCCGCGGTCCGGGTCTGGGGCGAGGGCCTGCGCGGCCGGCTCGCCCGCCAGGGGATCTCGGTCTCGGTGATCTGTCCCGGCTTTGTGCGCACCGCCATGACCGCCGCCAACCCGTTTCCGATGCCGCTCGCGTTGACGCCGGCACGGGCGGCCGCGATCATCCGGCGCGGGCTGCTCCGCGGCCGCGCCCGGATCGCCTTCCCGCTGCTGCTCTATGGCGCGGTGCGCCTGCTCCACGCGCTGCCGCCCGGGCTCACCGACCCCTGGCTCGCGCGGATTGCCGACAAGGAGTGAGCCACGAAGGGAGCCACTCAGCCGGCCGGGTCCGGCGCCGGCTTGGTCTCGGGCTTGGGCGCCGGCGGCCGCGGGACGGCCTCGCCGGCCTCCAGCCTGCGCCAGGCGGCGACGTTCCGGTTGTGTTCGGCGAGGGTGCGCGCGAAGCTGTGGCCGCCTTTGCCGTTGGCGACGAAGTAGAGGTAGTCGACGTCGGCCGGGTTGAGCACCGCCTCGATCGAGGCGCGCCCGGGATTGGCGATCGGTCCGGGCGGCAGGCCGTCGATCTGGTAGGTGTTGTAGGCGCTGCCGTCGGCCCAGTCGTTGCGGGTGAGCGCGCGGCCGAGGTGGCCCTCACCCTCGGTCAGGCCGTAGATCACGGTCGGATCGGCCTGCAGCCGCATGCCCTGGCGCAGCCGGTTGACGAACACCGCCGCGATCTTGCGCCGCTCGTCCGCCTGCCCGGTCTCCTTGTCGACGATCGAGGCGAGCGTCACCGCCTCCTCGCGGCGCACGAAGGGCAGCCCGCGGGCGCGCTGCCGCCAGAGCCCGTCGAGGGTGTCCTGCATCGCCCGCTGCATGCGCCGGACCAGCTCCGCGCGCTGGTCGCCGTAGGCGTAGAAGTAGGTCTCCGGCAGGAGGCTGCCCTCGGGCGGCGGCGGCGGCAGCGGGCCGACCAGGCCGTCCGCATTCTCGAGCAGCTGATAGATTTCGGCGACCGTCAGCCCCTCGGCGACCGTCAGGCGGCGCGCCACGGTCTCGCCATTGGCGAGCAGGTTGAGCACGCTGCCGGGGGTGATCGCCGCCGGAAAAGCGTACTCGCCGGCCTTGAGCGTGCGATCGCGGCCGAGCACCCGCACCGCGAGGCGGAACATCCAGGGATGCTCGATCACGCCGGCGTTGCTCAGGAGCGCCGAGATCCGGGCCAGACCGGCGCCGTGGGGCAGGACCACGACCGTCTCTTCCCGGGCCGGCCCGGGGCGGACCAGATAGGCGTTGAGCTGGGTCACGCCGGCGATCACGACGACGCCGGTGAGTGCGGCCAGCATCGACAGCGCTGCGAGGAGTTTCAGCGCGCGCGGGCTCATGTCTTTGGAGGATCAGTGCTCGGGCGCCCGGACGAAGATCAGGCTCGCGTTGGTCCCACCGAAGCCGAACGAGTTGGACAGCACGGCTCGCACCGGCCGGCGCCGCGCCTCGAAGGGCACCAGGTCGAGGTCGCAGCCGGGCGACGGTCGATCCAGGTTGAGGGTCGGCGGCACCGTCTGGTGATAGAGGGCGAGCAGTGAAAAAATCGCTTCGACGCTGCCGGCGGCCCCCAGCAGATGGCCGATCGCCGACTTGGTCGACGACATCGAAAGGCGTTTGGCCGCGTCGCCGAACAGGCGCTTGACCGCGCCCAGCTCGATCTCGTCGCCGAGCGGGGTCGAGGTGCCGTGGGCGTTGATGTAGTCGATCGCGTCCGGGGTCATGCCGGCGCGCGCCAGCGCCGCCCGCATCGACCGGTAGCCGCCGTTGCCGTCCGGGCTTGGGGCTGTGATGTGGTAGGCATCGCCAGACATGCCGTAGCCGACCAGCTCGCCATAGATCCGGGCGCCCCGGGCCTGCGCATGCTCGAGCGCCTCGAGCACGACGACGCCGGCGCCCTCGCCCATGACGAAGCCGTCGCGGTCCTCGTCCCAGGGCCGGGACGCCCGCTCGGGCTCCTCGTTGAAGTGGGTCGAGAGAGCGCGCGCGGCCGCGAAGCCCGCGACTCCGAGCCGGCAGATCGCGGCCTCGGCCCCGCCCGCGACCATCACGTCGGCATCGCCGAGGCCGATCAGGCGGCTCGCGTCGCCGATCGCATGCGCGCCGGTCGAGCAGGCGGTCACGACCGAGTGGTTCGGTCCTTTGAAGCCGAAGCGGATCGAGACCTGGCCGCTCACGAGGTTGATCAGGCTCGCGGGGATGAAGAACGGGCTGACCCGGCGCGGACCGCGCCGCTCGAGCTCGATCGCGGTGTCGGCGATGGTGCTGAGGCCGCCGATCCCGGAGCCGATCAGGACGCCCGTGCGCGTGCGCGCCGGCTCGTCCTCGGGCTGCCAGCCGGCGTCGCGGACCGCCTCGATCGCGGCCGCCAGGCCATAGATGATGAACAGATCGCTCTTGCGCGCGTCCTTGGGCGGCAGGACCTCGTCGATCTTGAACGCGCCCTCGCCCTCGGTCGGGACCTGGCCCGCGATCCGGGCCGGCAGGTCGTCGACCGGGAAGCGGTCGATCCGGCGGATGCCGCTTTGCCCCTCGGTCAGCCGTCGCCAGACCACGTCGACGCCGCACCCGAGCGGCGTGACCAGTCCCAGACCCGTAACGACGACCCGTCTCATGGCGCCCGTCTCATGGCGATCGGCTCATGGCGATCGGCGACCGCTCCGAATGACGCGACCCTGGCCTTGCCGCTCAGGTATGCTGCTCGATGTAGCTGATCGCATCCTTGATGGTCAGGATCTTCTCGGCGGCCTCGTCCGGGATCTCACAACCGAACTCCTCCTCGAACGCCATCACCAATTCGACGGTGTCGAGGCTGTCGGCGCCCAGATCGTCAACGAAACTGGCGTTGTCGGTAACCTTGCTCTCGTCGACCCCCAGGTGCTCGACGACGATCTTCTTCACGCGCTCGGCAGTGTCGCTCATCGGGGAAGTTCCTTGGTTGCTCTGGCCTGGCTCGAACGGGTTTCCAGCAGCGGCCGCCTTTGACCGATATCGCGGCACGTTGCTTCCTATCACAGTCTCGCCAAGGTTGACTAGGCGTTAACGCCATTCCCCACGGCGAAGGTTCCCGCCGTGCCGCTCGAAATCGTCCCTCAAGCTCGCGTTCAGATCATGGCCATGCCGCCGTTGACATGCAAGGTCTGGCCGGTGACGTAGGCGGCTTCGGCGCTCGCCAGATAGCCGGCGGCCGCGGCCACGTCGGCGCCGCTGCCGAGGCGGCCGAGCGGGATCTGCTGCAGCAGGCGGGCGCGTTGCTCCTCGCCCAGCGCCCCGGTCATCGCGGTCTCGATGAAGCCCGGTGCGATGCAGTTGACCGTGATCCCGCGCCCGGCGACCTCGGCCGCCAGCGCCTTGCTCATGCCGATCAGGCCGGCCTTGGCGGCGGCGTAGTTGGCCTGGCCGGGGTTGCCGGTGACGGCGACGATCGAGGTGATGTTGAGGATGCGCCCATAGCGCCGCCTGACCATGCCGCGCAGCGCGCTCCGGATCAGGCGGAAGCCGGCCGTGAGGTTGACGTCGAGAACCGTCTGCCAGTCCTCGTCCTTGAGCCGCAGCGCGAGGTTGTCGCGAGTCAGGCCGGCATTGTTGACCAGGATGTCGAGCGCGCCGCTGTCTTCGGCCGCCTTGATCAGGCGCTCCGGAGCGTCGGGCTCGGCAAGGTCGGCGGGCAGGACCAGAGCCCGCTCGCCAAGCGCCTGCGCGAGCTCGTCCAGGGCCTCGCGCCGGCGCCCGGTCAGCACGACCCTGGCGCCCTGGGCGTGAAGCTGGCGGGCGATTGCGCCGCCGATGCCGCCGGACGCCCCGGTCACCAGCGCGCTCCGGCCGGACAGATCGAACATCGTCCGCGTCTCCCCCATCGGTCAGACCCTCGGGCGCCGCCCGGAGGTAGGCGTCGATCTCCTCCGGCGTACCGAGCGCCACGCCGGTCGCGCCGGGCAGCGTCCGCTTGGTCAGGCCGGACAGCACGCGGCCGGCGCCGAGCTCGAGGGTCGCAGCGACGCCGCGCCCGGCCATGGTCAAAAGGCATTCGCGCCAGCGCACCCGTGCGGTCACCTGCTCGACCAGGCGACCGGCGATCGCCGCCGGATCACGCTCGGCCGCGGCGCTGACGTTGCTGATCAGGGGCACTACCGGCGGCACCAGCGCGATCCCGGCGAGCGCCGCGCGCACCGCCTCGGCGGCCGGTGCCAGCAGCCGGCAATGGAACGGCGCGCTGACCGCGAGCAGCATGGCGCGGCCGCCGCTCGCCTTGGCGAGGCCGACCGCCCGCTCGACCGCCGCCCTGGCGCCGCTGAGCACGACCTGGCCGGGCGCGTTGTCGTTGGCGACGTCGCAGACGCCCTCGGCGCTCGCCTCGGCTGCGAGCGCCTCGACCGCCTCGAGCTCGAGCCCCAGGATCGCCGCCATGGCGCCCTCGCCGACCGGCACCGCAGTCTGCATCGCCTGGCCGCGCAGGCGCAAGAGCCGGGCAGCGTCGTCGATCCCGAGGCTGTCGGCCGCGGCCAGCGCCGAGTACTCGCCGAGCGAATGGCCGGCGACGCAGTCGCAGAAGTCCGCGAGCCGCCGGCCGCTGCGCGCCTCGAGGGTCCGGAGCGCCGCGAGCGAGGTCGCCATCAGCGCCGGCTGGGCATTCTCGGTCAGCCGCAGCCGGTCCTCGGGGCCCTCGAAGATCAACCGGCTGAGCGCGAGGCCAAGGGCCTCGTCGACCTGCTCGAACACCTGGCGCGCGGCCGACTCGGCGTCGAACAGCGCCCGCCCCATGCCGACGGCCTGGGAGCCCTGTCCGGGGAAGATGCAGGCGGTTGTCATGGGCGGCCCGATCGCTCGAGGCGCCGGCAGCTCATAGCGGGTCGCCCCGGGCTGTCAAGCAGGCTTGTCGGGCGGGACTTTTTTTGTATAGTGCGCCCCCGGTCCGGACCCGTGGGATCAGAACCGCCGCTCGGCGGCGCTTGATGAGAGCCGATGCCGTTCGCGCATTGGCTCCCCTTGGTATGGGCCGGACCCGATCGGTCTCGAGGAGTGGCAAGCCGCCATGCGGTTCTACGAGCATACCTTCATCGCGCGCCAGGATCTGTCGCCGCAGCAGGCTCAGGCTCTGGCCGACGCCTACGCCACGGTGGTCGCCGAGCACGGCGGCGAGGTCACCAAGAACGAGTACTGGGGTCTGCGCAACCTGGCCTATCGGATCAAGAAGAACCGCAAGGGTCACTATCTGCATCTGAACCTGCGCGCGGATGCGGCCGCGATCGATGAGCTCGAACGCCAGGAGCGGTTGAGCGACGACGTGATCCGCTATCTGACGGTGCGCGTGGAGCAGCTCGAGGAAGGGCCCTCGATCATCATGCAGGTGCGCTCGACCCGCGAGGAGCGCTCGCGCCGGCCGCATGACGACGGCCCCAGGCGCTTCGACGACGGCCCCAGGCGCTCGTTTGACGACGGTCCCAGGCGCTCGCACGACGATGGTCCCAGGCGCTCGCACGACGGCGAACGCCGGCCCCACGAGGGCGAGCGGCCGCGGCGCTCGGCCGAGCCGGCGGCGGTCAGCGAGGGGGCCGAGAAGGCTGAATGACCGGGTCCGGGCAGGCAGCGCGGATTGATTGGGGATGAGCATGGCAGAGCAGGACTCGACGCCCGCCACCGACGGCGGCGGCTACGGGCACGGCGGCGGCTACGGGCGCGGCGGTGGCCGGCCGCCCCGCTCCGGCGAGCCGCCGACCATCACGATCCGGCGGCCGTTCTTCCGGCGGCGCAAGACCAGCCCGTTCGCGAGCGAGGATTCGCCCAAGATCGACTACAAGGACGTCAAGCTCCTGCAGCGCTTCGTGTCCGAGCGCGGCAAGATCGTGCCGCGGCGGATCACCGCGGTCACCGCCAAGGAGCAACGCGACCTCGCCCAGGCGATCCGGCGCGCGCGCCTGCTGGCGCTACTGCCCTTCGTCGTCAGCTGAGCCGGGGGCCGGGCAGGTGGCGCGCCGTGGAAGATCATGGCTCAGGTCATCGGACTCGCCGTCCTCGCCGGGCTGATCAGCAGCACGCTGTTCCTGTCGCTTTCCAGCGGATTGCCGGGCATGGTGCTGGGCGCGTACTTCGTCCAGCTGCCGCTGCTGTTCGTCGGGCTGAGCCTCGGCCTCGCCGCATCGGCGATCGCGGTGGTGGGCGCGATCCTGGTCTGCGGCCTGCTCGCGGGCGTGATCGGGACCGGCCTGTTCGTGCTCGTGCAGGCGGTCCCGGCGATGGTCGTGATCCGCCAGAGCCTGCTCGCACGCCAGGCGAACGGCCAGCTCGAATGGTATCCGCCGGGCCAGGTGCTGGCCCAGCTGACCGCGCTCGCGGCGCTCGCGATCACGGCCGCCTTCGTCCTCCTGCTCGGACGGCCGGGCGGCCTCGAGGGCATGATCGCCGACTATCTGAGCGCGGCGCTGACCGAGCTCGGCGCGCCCGCGGTCGGGGTCGCGGCGGGAGCCGAGCCCAGTCGCTGGATGTTCCTGTTGCCCGGGTTGATGGCGGCGTCCTGGCTGGTCATGGTGGTGGTCAACGGCGTGCTCGCCCAGGCGCTGGCGGTCCGGCTCGGCTGGAACCGGAGGCCTACCCCGGCGCTCAGCGAGCTCGAGCTGCCGGGCTGGCTGTGGCCGACGATCGGGATCGCCGGGCTGCTCGCGGTGACCGGCGACGGCGGCGCCGCTTTTTTGGGTCGCGCGCTGCTGATCGTGCTGGTCGTGCCCTACGTCTTTCTCGGGCTCGCGGTGGTGCACGCGGCGGTGCGCCGCTGGGCGCATCGTCGGGTCGCGCTCGCGGTCTGCTACGGCGGCATCATGCTGCTGGGCTGGCCGATCCTGGTGGTCCTGCTGCTGGGGTTTGTTGAGGATTGGGCGCATGTGCGCCAACGGTTCCTGTAGGCTTCGGAGGGTGCCCGGATGCAAGTGATCCTGCTCGAGCGGATCGAGAAGCTCGGCCAGATGGGTGACATCGTCACGGTCAAGAATGGCTTTGGTCGCAACTATCTGGTGCCGCACGGCAAGGCGTTGCGCGCGACCAAGACCAACCGCGCCGAGTTCGAGCGCCGCCGGGTCCAGCTCGAGGCCCAGAACCTGGAGCGCAAAGAGGAGGCGACGGCGGCGGCCGCCAAGATCGACGGCCGGCGGGTCGTGATCATCCGTCAGGCGGGTGAAGGCGGCCAGCTCTACGGCTCGGTCAACGCCCGCGACATCGCGGTCGCGTTCACCGAGGCGGGCGTCACCTTCAACCGGCAGCAGGTCCGGCTCACGAGCCCGCTCAAGACGCTCGGCATCCACCAGGTGCGGATCGCGCTGCATCCCGAGGTCCACGTCACGGTCGAGGTCAACATCGCGCGCTCGGCCGAGGAGGCGGAGATGCAGGCCCATCCGGAGCTCGCCGCGCGGGCGGCCGAGGCCGAGGCCGCCGAGCGTGCCGAGCAGGCGGCCGCCGAAGCGCCCGAGCCCGAGGACGAGTTCGCCGCGCTCGGGCTCTAGCAGGCGCCGCACCGCCCAGCATCGCGCTTGAATCGCGGCGCAAAGCGCAGCATAGTCGCTGCGCGACGGTGCCCAGCCGGGCTGACAAGGGAAGCCGGTAGAGGATCTTCTGGATCCCAAGCCGGCGCTGTCCCCGCAACTGTAGGCGGTGAGCCTCGATCCAGCTTTGTGCCACTGAAGCGGTTGCTTCGGGAAGGCCGATCCAGGCGACGACCCGCGAGCCAGGAGACCTGCCGTCGCCGCACGTGCCTTCGACCGGGCGGGGTGTCCCGAGAGGTGCGGCAGACGGCGGCTTGCGTCCCGACGGCCGATGCCGGCCGTGACGCCTGCAACCGCTCGATGCGGCCCCTCGCGCCTCCGCCGCGGCAGCTTTTGTCGTCAGCTCGCGAGGAGGACCCGCTCATGTCACTCCCTGGCCTTGTCACCACCCATCCGGTTTCGACCGCCGCCGGCACGACGGCCGCCGGCATCCGGGCGCGGTCACTCGGGGCCGCCCTGCCCCCCTTGCTGGCGATCCTGCTCGGGCTGCTGATCGTCGGGGTGTCCGGCTTCTCGCATCTCGACGTCGTTCACAACGCGTCCCACGACACCCGGCATTCGAACGCCTTTCCTTGCCATTGAGGGAGGCATCGCCACTGAGGGAGGCATCGATGGCGAATCTGCGCGCGATCGTGTTCGCGGCCGTCTTGGCGGGCCTGATCGTCGGCCTCGTGGTCACGGTCGCCCAGCGGTTCGGCACCGTGCCTCTGATCCTGCACGCCGAGGTGTACGAGCAGGCGGCGGAGGCGGCCGAGCTGAGCGCGCCCGCCGCCGGCCATGAGCACGCCCCGGCCACGGTCGCCGGGCCTGATCACGGCGCCGCCACGGCCGCGCCGCAGAACCAGGGTCACGAGCATGGAGCCGAGGCCTGGCAGCCCGCCAACGGCTTCGAGCGCACCGCCTACACGGCGCTGTTCAACGTCCTCGACTGGATCGGCTTCGGTCTGATGCTGATCGGCCTCCTGGCCCTTTTGGGCCGGCCGGTGACCTGGCGCGAGGGCTTCCTCTGGGGGCTCGGCGGCTTTGTCGCGTTCGTGATCGCGCCCAGCCTGGGCCTGCCGCCGGAACTGCCGGGCATTCCCGCGGCGCCCCTGACGCCGCGTCAGATCTGGTGGGTCGCGACCGCGGCCACGACCGCGATCGGGCTCTGGCTGATCGTCTTCCGGTCCAGGCCGCTGTGGGCGGTGCTCGCGATCCTGCTGATCGCCGCCCCGCACCTGATCGGTGCGCCCGACCTCGCCGAGGCCCCGACCAATGTCCCCGAGGCGCTCTCGCACGCGTTCGTGGTCGCGGTGACGCTGACGACGCTCCTGTCCTGGAGCCTGCTCGGCGGCCTCAGCGGCTACCTCTATCAACGGTTCGCGCAAGCGTCGTAAGCGGGCGTTTTCGCGCTGCAAAAAAAGCTTGGCCTGGCCCCGCCTTTGTGCGCTAGGTTCGGCGCCCAATCCGAGCGCCAAACGTAGAGGCCCGCTGCGGCGATGGTCGAGGTCAAGGACAAGAGCCCGAACGGCGGCCCCAAGGTCGCCGTGGTCAAGAAATACGCCAACCGCCGCCTCTACAATACCGCGACCAGCAGCTACGTCACCCTCGACGACCTCAGCAAAATGGTCCGGCAGGGCGAGCACTTCGTGGTCTATGACGCCAAGAGCGGCGAGGACCTGACCCGGTCGATCCTCACCCAGATCATCCTCGAGGAGGACAGCAAGGGGCGGAACCTCTTGCCGATCAACTTCCTGCGCCAGCTGATCGGCTTTTACGACGACAGCCTGCGCGCCTTCCTGCCGCGCTATCTCGAGCTCAGCATGGAGAACTTCGCGCGCAACCAGACCCAGATCCGGCGCTACATCGAGGGCACGCTCGGCCGCTTCTTCCCGATCGGCCCGTTCGAGGACATGGCGCGCCAGAACATGGAGCTGTTCCAGCGCGCGGCCACCATGTTCACCCCCCTGCCCGGCGCCGAGGGCACCGGCAACTCCGAGCACCCGGCCTTCGGCGAGACACCACCCACAGCGGATACATCCAGCCAGATCAAAGACCTGAACGAAAAAATTGAGATCCTGCAGAAACAGATCTCCGAGCTCGCCACCACCCGCCGCGAGCCGCCGGACCCCAGCTAGCCAACCCGCCCGGCGCGCATCAAGTTCGAGATCAATCCGCTCAGGATCGGCGACCGATCACGGGCCCCTCGAAAGCGCCGCCCAAAGACACAATCGACCAAGTCCAGGTCGAGGAAAGAGGTGATCAAGAGCCGGGCGTTGCCGGACAACCGGCTTCCGTCGCGCATCGCCCGCAGACACGGCGCTGGCAAGCGGCCTTTTACGAAGTCGACCGGAAGTCGACGACCGCGCTCGATGCTGTCCATGAACTCGAGGTGGCAAACGTCCTGGAAACCCGGAAGCCGAGGTCAATGTTACGGTAGCCCGGCACGACCCTGAAGCGGCTCGCGGAGCGCAGGAGCCACGGAGTGCTGACCCAGGAGCCGCCGCGCACCACGCGCCCGGAAGATTTTCCTTGCAGCCAGGCGGAGCCGTCAGCCAGCGCGCTCTGGTAATTGTCGTGCCAGAGGTCCTCGCACCACTCCCACAAGTTGCCGTGCATGTCGTAGAGCCCAAAGGGGTTGGGCGCATAGGGCCCGATCTCGCTGGTCTTGCCAACGTTGCTCCCATAGTTCGCGTTCTGAGGTTTGATCTCATCGCCCCACGAGTAGCGAGTCGTCGTGCCTGCCCGGCAGGCGTATTCCCATTCGGCCTCGCTCGGCAGACGGTAGGCTTGGCGGGTCTGGTCCCCGAGCCATCCGCAGTAGGCCTTGGCATCCTCCCAGGACAGATGGATCACCGGCCGCCGGCCGCGGCCCCAGCTCTGATCGCGCCGCTGCTCCCGCGCGGCCTCGACGCAGAAATGATCGTACTCGGCGATGGTCACCGGATACTTCCCTAGCGCAAAGGGCGAGGCGAACATCACCCGGTGCTGCGGCCCCTCGTCCTCGTTGCGGCTCTCCTCGTCCTTCGGCGAGCCCATGACGAAACTGCCGACCGCGATCACCACCAGCTCCGGGCACCACGGCGCGTCGATGTCACGAAAGACCGTGCCGGGCGCCGGCACTGAGCGAACCCTCGTCTGGGCGGTCTTCGGCGGCAGTCCGGTCGCAGGCTTCTCGCGCGCTGTATGGACCGCGCGTTCGATCGCGGCGACGACATCGTCGAACGCCTCGTCCTCGCCCGGCCAGGACTTGATCGGCTTCGCATCCTTCGGGACCGCCTGCAGGCTGGCGAGCGGTGTGCTCCGCCAGCGGCAGTGGCGGAGAATGACCGGGATGACCCGCGCCTCGTCGCGTGCGTGGCGGGCCAGCGCCTTGGTCATCTCCTCGCCCCAGCAGTAGTCCGAGGCGATGAAGTCGGAGCTGACCAGGAGCAGGACGATGTCCGCCGACGTCAGGTGGCGGTCGATCTCGTCCTTCCAGGCGTCGCCCGGCTCGAGCTTGCGATCGTGCCACTCGGCGATCAGGCCGCCGCGGCGCAAGGCCGCGAGATGGGTCTCGAGCCTGAGCCTAGCTCCTCGTCCTTGTGCGAATAGGAATAGAACAGGCTGATGGGCTTGGCTGGATCGCTCGGGCCGGCCATCGGCCGCTCCATGTCGCGGGTGCGCTGGTTGCCAGTAAAGCGACAATGGCCGGTCGCGGGCAAGCCCTTCGGGTTGCACGACCTGCGCCGGACGGCTCGGCGAACTCTGACGCCTTTCCCCCTTTCTCGCCAAGGTAATCGCTGATCTCGGGCTCCAGGAGGGGCGGCTTGCCGCCGACCCCTTCGGGAACCTCTGAGTTAGCCCTTCTTCAAGCTGTCGCGGACGCCCTTGGCGCTCTCCTTCACCTGGTGCGCTGCGTCCTTCGCTTCGCCCTTCGCCCGGTCGGTCTTGCCCTCGCTCTCCATCCGCTTGTCGCCGGTCACCTTACCGACCGTCTCCTTCACCGAGCCTTTGACCTTATCCGTCGTTCCAGCCATGACATCAATCTCCTTGAGGGTGGCGGTTCGCGGATGAGCTAACGGCGAATGGCCGAGCGGGTTCCAACGTCCCCGGTGCCGGTGCGGGCGATCGCCCGAACGCCCGAAGCCGGGCGCCGTCGTCGCCCTGCGGGCGAGCGAGGTGGCGAAGCTGCGCCTCCAAGATCGAAGTCGGAGCGCGGCCTTGGGCGTCGTGATCCGGCGCGGCTCGCAGCGCTCGAGCCGGCGCTCGCTGCCTGGAGCGGCTTGCCCGAGGCGCGCGGCGCTCTGACGGGAACGACCTCCCGCTGGACAACCCGCGGCGGCTCAGGCCGCCGGCAGGTCCATGCGCTTGGTCAGGCGGATCTGCAGATCGAACTGGGGCCGGTCGGGGCGGCGGATCACGCCGTTGATCTCCTGCCCCTGCAGCCGGCCTTCCAGCTCGGTCGTGAACTGCTCGCGCGCCTCGCCGAAGGTGGGCTGTGGCGGGCCGTAATAGTGGACCGTGATCCAGGCTTTCACCTCGTGCCCGGTCTGGCTGTAGGTGCCGCTCGAGTACTGCCGGTGGTCGCCGCCGACGATGCGGCCGTCCTCGAATATGAACACGCCCCGGTTGTCCCAGCCAAAGGGGCCGTAGACTTCCCCGGTCCAGACGCCGTCGATCGACATGGGCGACGACTCCAAGCTCGCAGCCGAAGATATCAGCATGACGGCAAAGCCGGGTTGTGTCTATCATCACCGCGCCGGGCCGGCGGTGGCGCTCGAACGGCGCGCAGGGATCCGGACAACGATCCAAAGACGGCAGTGAGGCACTCATGGGCAAACAGAGCAAGGCCGGGAGTACCAGGCTCAAGGTCGTCCGGGCCGACGCCGACGGTGCGAAAGCGCTGGCCGCGGTGGACCGCGGGGAAGAGTCCCCCCGCTGCGCAGGATCAAGAAAAAGGTCTACGAGGCCGAATTGGCCAGACTGCAGATCGAGCTGGTCAAGCTGCAGGAATGGATCAAGCACCAGGGCCTGAAGGTCGTGGTCATCTTCGAGGGCCGCGATGCCGCCGGCAAGGGCGGCGTGATCAAGCGGATCATCGAGTGCGTCAATCCGCGGGTCTGCCGGATCGTGGCCCTGGCCACGCCGACCGAGCGCGAGCATACCCAATGGTATTTCCAGCGCTACGTGCCGCACCTGCCCGCCGCCGGCGAGATGGTCCTGTTCGACCGGTCCTGGTACAACCGCGCCGGCGTCGAGCGCGTGATGGGCTTCTGCACCGATGCGGAATATCAGGAGTTCCTGCGCAGCTGCCCGGAATTCGAGCGCATGCTGGTGCGCTCGGGCATCATCCTGATCAAGTACTGGTTCTCGGTCAGCGATGAGGAGCAGGAGCGCCGCTTCCGCGGCCGGATCAAGGACCCGACCAAGCGCTGGAAGCTCTCGCCCATGGACCTCGAATCGCGCAAGCGCTGGGTCGAGTACTCCAGGGCCAAGGACCAGATGTTCGCCCACACCGACATCAAGCAGGCGCCCTGGCACGTGGTCGAGGCCGACGTCAAGGAACGCGCGCGGCTCAACTGCATCAGCCACCTTTTGAGCATGATCCCCTATCAGGATCTGACGCCGCCGCCGATCGAGCTGCCGCCGCGCCAGGATGCCGCCGGCTACGTCCGGCCGCCGAAGAGCGATCAGACCTTCGTGCCCGAGCGCTATTGAAGGGCGCGAGGTCGAAGGCCCCCTCGCGGCTCCTGCCGGGCCCGAGGCCGCCCGTCTCGAGACGCCGACCGCGCGCGGCGATACCGTCACCGCGGCCCGGCTTGCCGCGGCGAACCCGCCGCTCGGCCCGGGTGGAGGTGCGGGCCGGTCGGGTAGCGAGGGCGCCGGCGCGCCTGAGGCGAGATCCGGTCGGACGGCCGGGCGGGGACGGTTACTTGACCTTGAAGAGCGTCCACATCCCGGTCGTGTAGTGACCGGGGACATTGCAGTAGAGGATGTATGTGCCCGGCTTCATCTCGATTCGCAGGGCGCCGGACTTGCCCGCATCGAGCTCCGAGACCTCGCCCAGGTCGCCCGCCTGGTCCTCGTCGACGCGGTTCTCGTCGGCGAGGTAGGGCAGCGGCTGCTTCGGATTGGCAAGCTTGGCCACGATCATCTCGTGGATCTGGTCCTTCGACGCGTTGACCACCTCGAAGGTCACCATGCCGGGCTTGACGGTCTCCGGCGTGGCGCTGATGCCCATCGTCGCCTTGGACATGTCGCCGCCCATACCAAGGCCGAGGTTGGTCGCCATCGGCACGTCGACGCCCTTGTCCCAGAGGGACACGTTCACCACGGACCCCGCGGCTTGGGAGGGACCAGCGGCCGCGACCGCTACGACCAGGGCGGCGGCCGGCAGCAGGAGTTTCTTCAGAAGACGTTGCATTTTCGTTCCTCGTCCGATCTGAGACGGTGCGTGCGCCTCACAGGCCCTTTGGCGGGCAGACTGGTAACCAACTCCGCCCGATGACCGGCTTGTTGAGGCTGAGATCGCCGCGCCGCGAGGCTGCCGCAGCGGCCGGTCGAAGTTCTGTTGGTCATCGAGGCTGCCTCTGTTGGCGCTGGCCGATCACCTGACAGGGCCGCCGACGGGCGGGACTGCCAATGATCCCCATTGCAGTAACCGAGCATCCCCTGAGGGCTCGGGCATTGAGATAGATCAACCGGACGAGCTTCGGGGCCGGAGCGGCACCGGCTGGCGCGGAGATCCGGCTGGAACCCGCCGGGCGAGCCTGGACTGGGGAGGAATTAGGAAAGCGGGGTGCGAGCGATGCAGGAGAACGCGCGGGAGCGGTGGGGCAGCGTCAGCACCGGCCGGCACTGGACCGTCGCCGCGCCGGCGTGGCCGAGGCGCGCCGCTGGTCGCGGCGGAATCCAACCAAACCCAACGGAACCTCGAGCCGGGCGGTCCGAGGCTCGACCGAGGCCCGAGACGCTGCCCTCAGTTGAGGCGGGGTGCGGGGCGGGTGTGGGCCGGCATCGAGACCGAGAGCGGGTTGGTCACGACGAGGCCCGGGTTGGGGTAGTAGTCGACGAACAGGTTGACCCGCGGCCGCTTGCCCTTGTTGCGCACCGAGTGGCGGACCCGGTTGTTGAAGTCGTAGGCGTGGCCGGCGCGCATCGCGAGCTTGCGGCCGCCGATCTTGTATTCGACCGCGGGCGACGAGGTGAGCGGCACGTGGATGCGGTGCGCCCTGAGTGCCATCGCGTGGCCGTCGGTGTGCGGCAGGATGTGGCCGCCGGGGTTCAGGCGCACGAGTGCCAGGCGCGTGATCACGCCGAAAGGGGTCTTCAGGGGGGCTACCACCTGCTCGACCAGCGGCCCGAGCACCTCCCGGTAGCGGAGCCACTCGGGCAGCGTGAACACCGGCCAGACGTCGGTCTCCTCGCGCCCGACCGGCAGGTACTGCTCGGGATCGAGGTTGCGCTGCTTGGCCCAGAGGTAGACCAGATCCTCGAAGTGCTGGATCCCGGTGCGCGAGGCCGACGGGTGCCATTCGTGCTTGAAGATGATGTTGTTGGTGACGCCGTGGACCGGGTCGGCCAGCATGTCCTGGCGGAAGGTGTTGCCGGTCCAGTCGGTCTCGGTCAGGGTCTCGACCAGGGCGACCGCCGGCTTGATGTCGACCGGTCCTAGGTCCCTGAGCGGCTCGCCTATGTCCATGTCCCCACCTCGGCGTTTCGGGTTGCCGGCGACGCCACCCCGACCGGCGATCCATGCCGATCGCCCGACCCCTGCGGCTGGCGCCGCTTCAGGGCGAAACTCCAGAATGTCCAACGAAACCGCTGAGTTTCAGATGGGAAACTAGCACCCGGCGCCCGGAGGTCAACTGGCGTGGTGTCGGCCGGCCGTCGAGCGCCGGGAGGTGACCGTCCCGGCGGCCGCGTCGGCAGGCAAAGCGGCTGCGCCTGAGGTACGCAAGGCCGAGTCCCCCGGGGGCAGGTCCGAGCGGTCGGCGGGGCCGTCTTGCGGACCTCGGGGCCGACGAGCGTCCCCGCGTACCGTAGCGAGCGGATGGGCCGCCTTTGCACAGCTTGCGGGGCTGCCTCCCAAGGTTGCGGGCGCAAAGACAAGATCGATCCGCCTGCGCTTCCGCGACGGCCGACCACGATTCCTTAAAGCAAGACCGGTACGGATGGCCGCCGGCCGTTGCCGCCTGGCGTGCGGAGCGCCATCGCGGACTTGTTGCGCGGGGCTGAGACCGGACATCGTCTGGTCATGGAGCCTCTTCGCTGGCGGCAAATCCCGTCTTTAGCGGTCTTGAGGAAGGTCGTCGAGCATGGCTAAAGTCAAGCGGATCTGGCTGCCGCTTGCCTTTCTTGCGAGCTTGGGCGCGGTTGGCATTTTCTATTGGATGATCCCCTACAATAAGGTCAATCTGCCGGATGCGTTGATGGTGCCCGGCATGGTCGTGGTCGGATTCGCGGCCCTGGCGCTGCGTTCGTTTCGCGTCGCACCGTTCTGGAGGGTCACGGCCGTCGTCGGGGCATCGGTGCCGGCGGCGGTGTTCGCGCGCGTGATCTGGGACGGGGTGCAAGATCCCACCTCCCACAACCTCTGGCCGCTGGAAGTCGTCATCGCGCTGCTGGTCGGCCTGGTCGTTGCTTTCGCGGGAGCCATCGCGGGCAGTCTGATTGCCAGATGGTTTCCGTAACGCACCGCGGCGGGCCAGCCTTTACGGCATAGAGGCCGCGACGGCGCCGCTCGTGGCAGGCTCTCTGCGCTGGCATCCGATCAGACCTTGACGTCGCTTCGCCTGGATCCCCGCGGGTTGGCAGGCCCGGCACATTCGAGGCGGCATCGGACGGCCTGACCGAGCGCCGGCGTAGGTGCCGGATCGCAGGGAGAGCCGGCTGGCGGGGAGATCCGGCTGGCAACCTGGCGGGTGGGCCTGTACTGATGGGCGGCTGGGAAGGGACGCCGGACCGAGGGAGTGCCAGCGATGCGGGAGAACACGGCGGCGCGCTGGGGCAGCGTCAGCATTGGGCTGCACTGGACGATCGCGGCGCTGGTGCTGCTGGTCCAGGTGCCGGCGGGGATCACCATGGTCTGGCACGGGCCGGGTGTGGTCCAGAACGTCTGCTACGACATCCACAAGACCAACGGGATCGTCATTTTCCTGCTCGCGATCGTGCGGCTCTCCTGGCGCTGGTCGAATCCGGTGCCGCTGTTGCCGGCCGACATGCCGGGCTGGCAGGTGAAGCTCGCGCACGGTACGCATGCGCTGCTGTACATCGTCCTGTTCCTGATGCCGATCACCGGCTTCTTGTACACGGCGATGGCGGGCTTTCCGGTGCCGTTCTTCATGGTCTACGACCTCGCAAAGTGGGTGCCGGTCGACAAGCCGGTCGCCGAGGTGTTCAAATGGGCGCATCTGACCTGCAGTTCGTGCTCTACCTGACCGTGATCCTGCACGTCGCGGGCGCGCTGCAGCATCACCTCGTGCGCAAGGACGGCGTGCTGCGGCGGATGCTGTCGTCGGAGGCACCCTTGCCGCAGATGCGCCGGTAGGCCCTGGACAAGCGGCCGGGTGCCGAGTTGTATGGCCGGCGGCAGAACCGGGGAGAGGCACCATGAAGGCAGGCGAGGCGATCGCGGAGATCCTGAAGCGCGAGGGCGTCGAGATCATCTTCGGCTATCCGGTCAACCATATCCTGGAGCTCGCGGCGCGGGTCGGCATCCGGCCGATCATCGTGCGCCAGGAGCGGATCGGCGTGCACATGGCCGATGCCATGTCGCGGCTGACCAGCGGCAAGAAGATCGGCGTGTTCGCGATGCAGCACGGGCCGGGTGCCGAGAACGCCTTCGGCGGGGTCGCGCAGGCCTATGGCGAGGCCGTGCCGCTCCTGGTCCTGCCGATGGGCTACCCGCGCCGGATCGCCCACGTCCGGCCGAACTACAATTCGGTCCTCAACATGCAGCACGTCACCAAGTCGGCCGAGCCGGTGACCGCGGGCGTCGAGGTGCCGAACATCCTCAGGCGGGCGTTCACGCGCCTCAAGACCGGGCGCGGCGGGCCGGCGCTGGTCGAGGTGCCGGTCGACGTGTTCGACGAGGAGGTGGCAGAGCCGCTGAACTACCAGCCCGCGACCCTGCCCCGCATCGGCCCCGACCCGGATGCGATCGGCCCGGTGGCCAAACGCCTGGTCGAGGCCAAGCGCCTCGTGATCTACGCCGGCCAGGGCGTGCACTACGCGCGCGCCTGGCCCGAGCTCAAGCGGCTGGCCGAGCTGCTCGCAGCGCCGGTCACCTCGAGCCTCGGCGGCAAGAGCGCCTTCCCCGAGAACCATAAGCTGTCGCTCGGCTCGGGCGGCAACGCGATCCCGGCGACCGTCAACCACTTCCTCAAGAACGCGGACCTGATCTTCGGCATCGGCTGCAGCTTCACCAAGACCAACTTCGGCGTCGACATGCCGGCCGGCAAGGCGATCATCCACGCCACGCTCGATCCGATGGACCTCAACAAGGACGTCGCCTGCGAGCAGGCGCTGATCGGCGATGCCAAGCTGATCCTGGAAGCGCTGCTCGCCGAGATCGGGCCGATGGTGACCTCGCCCAGAGACCCCGCCGCGGTCGTCGACGAGATCAAGGCGGTGCGCGAGCCCTGGCTCGCCGAGTGGCGCCCGAAGCTCACGTCCGACGAGGTGCCGCTCAACCCCTACCGCGTGATCTCCGAGCTCGCGCGCACGGTCGACCTCGACACCACGATCATCACCCATGACGCCGGCAGCCCGCGCGACCAGATTTCCCCATTCTGGGTCTCGACGGTGCCGCTCAGCTACATCGGCTGGGGCAAGACCACGCAGCTCGGCTATGGCCTCGGGCTCGCCATGGGGGCCAAGCTCGTGCATCCGGACAAGCTCTGCATCAACGTCTGGGGCGATGCCGCGATCGGCTTCACCGGCATGGACTTCGAGACCGCGGTCCGCGAGCGCATCCCGATCCTCTCGATCCTGCTCAACAACTTCTCGATGGCGATCGAGCTCAAGGTGATGCCGGTCTCGACCGAGCGCTACCGCGCGACCGACATCTCGGGCGACTACGCGGCCATGGCGCGGGCGTTCGGCGGCTACGGCGAGCGGGTGACCGAGCCCGCGGACATCGTGCCCGCGATCAAGCGCGGCATCGCCGCGACCGAGCAGGGCCAGCCCGCGCTGCTCGAGTTCATCACCGCCAAGGAGGTCGCGGTTTCCAAGTTCAAGTAGAGCAGGGTGACGCCGCGCAAGACGTGGGCGAGGATCGAAAGCGGCAATCTCGATATCCGATTCGATGATCTGCTCCGCCTCGCCTATGGCTTCGGTTTCGAGCTGGCCCGGACGCGCGGCAGCCACCACATTCTGGTTCATGTCGAGCTGGCGCTCATGCTGAACCTTCAGCCTGCTGACGGAAAGGCCAAGCGGTATCAGGTGCGCCAGCTCGAGTTGGTAGTGCGCGAGCACGGTCTGAGGTTGCGATGACGAAGAGGTCCGAGCCGGCGTCGCGGTACCACATCAACGTGTTCTGGAGCGACGACGATCAGTGCTGGATCGCCGATGTGCCGGATCTGCGGTTCTGCTCTGCGCATGGTGATACGCCGGCGAAGGCGGTCGCCGAGCTGGAGATTGCGATGGCAGCCTGGCTCGAGACGGCCCGCGAGCGCCAGATCCCCATCCCGCCACCCCGCTATCGTCCGGCCCTGGCGGGTTGAGGCGACCACGGCTGGAGCGTCGGGGATCGGGATCACTCTGCGAGCGGTGTCTGGCCGGGCTTCAGGCTGTTCAGATAGGCATCGGTGAAGTCGACCTTGAGCTGCACCCACATCGGCAGGTGGTCGGACATCTGCCAGGTCCGCCATTCGTCGCGATAGTACGCGCGCTGCTCGGCCGGGGTCCGCCGCTGGCCTTTGCGCGCCCCGTGCTCGACCAAGTCGCGCTTGTCCGCCGGCATCTTGTCGAAATAGGCCTGGAAGTCATCGTCATGATCGCGAAACACTGACTGCGCGTACTCGAACACGCCGGACGCGCCGATCTCCAGGCGCTTTTCCTTCACCTTCAGCGCAATCTGATCGTAGTGCTTGCCACCCATGAGATTGCTGGTTTTCTGCTTGAGGGGCTCGGGAACCACGAAGCCCTCGCCTTCCAGAGCCTGCATCGTCTGATGCTCGGGGCTGACGATGTTGAAGTCGCCGAGCAGGATGTAGTCCTCGGTCTCGCGGTCCTGCCGCTTGGAGAAGAACCCGGCGAGCTCCCGGATCTCGCGGATGCGGCGCTCGAGCTTGGCGCCGGAATCGGCGCCGTAGTAGATGTGGACCGCACACAGGTTGAACTTGAACCAGCCGGCCTGAAACGCGACCATGAACGGCGTGCGCGCGAACTGGAGCGCGTCGTCCGTGGCCTCGGCCTCGCCGGCCACGACCGCCTGGGCGACGGTCCGATGCCCTGCCGGCAGCACGATCTCGCCGGCGACGTTGCGAAAGCTCACCCGTCGGCGGTCGAACAGGAACCCGATCCGCTCGTCGTTGCCGCCGGCGCCCTCGGTGGCGTCGGTCACGATGTAGCGCCAGTCGGGACCGAGCAGCTGCATCAGGTGCTCGAGGGCTTTGAGGTCGCGGTTGACCTCCTCCACCGCCACCAGGTCGAAGGCGGCGATGATCTCGGCGAGGTAGTGGAACGTTTCGTCCAGACGCGGCCCATGGTGGAACTTGTTGGAGTTGAAATCGCGGATGTTCCAGGTCGCGAGCAGCAGCGCGTCGGGCGTCTTGTGCGGGCCGATCTCGGCGTGAAGCTGCGCCCGGAGTGCCAGCAGACGGTCGACGGTCCGCGCCTTGGCGACCGCATCGTCCCAGCGCCGGATCGGGAAATAGCGTGGCATGACAATCGTCCTTCCCTGCTGGAGTATCGACTCACTCTAGCAGAGCTCCGCCCGCAACAGAACCAGCGATCGAGCCGGTTCGAGAAGTTTGCAATCTCCGAACGTGGCGACCCAGCCGCGTGGGCCACCAGGCCTGGCATCGCCGCGACCGGGCGGGGCCACCCGGCGCTGCTCGAAGTCATCGCCGCCCGGGAGGCCGCGGTCTGCAGGTTCCAACAGGCGCGTGCCTCCGGACCTGGCCATCAGCGGCCGGTCTGCTGAGGCGCCGCCCGTGCGCGGCTGGCGGGGGCAGCGGCCCGCCGCTGGCCGGCGCGCCCGCGTCAGCCGCGGCCGACGAACGGCATCTTGGTCGCCATCACGGTCAGGAACTGGATGTTGGCATCCGGCGGCAGGCTCGCCATGTAGGCGACCGCGCGGCCGACGTTCTCGACGTCCATCAGCGGCTCGACCTTGATCGAGCCGTCGGCCTGGGGCACGCCGTCCTTCATGCGCGCGGCCATCTCGGTCAGCGCGTTGCCGACGTCGATCTGGCCGCAGGCGATGTCGTACTTGCGGCCATCGAGCGAGGTCGACTTGGTGAGCCCGCTGATCGCGTGCTTGGCCGAGGTGTAGGGCGCCGAGTTGGGCCGGGGCGCGTAGGCCGAGATCGAGCCGTTGTTGATGATCCGGCCGCCCATCGGCGTCTGCGCCTTCATGATCCTGATCGCTTCCTGGGTGCACAGGAACGAGCCGGTCAGGATGGTGTCGATCACCGCCTTCCACTTCTCGAACGGCAGGTCCTCGAGCGGCATGCCGGGGGCGCCGACGCCGGCGTTGTTGAACAGCAGGTCGAGCCGGCCGAAGGTCTCCTTGGCCTTGGCGAACAGCGCGCTGACGGAGGCGGGATCGGTGACGTCGGTCGGCACCGCGAGCGCCTTCCGGCCGAGACCCTTGATCTGCTCGGCGACCGCGTCCAGCGGCTCCTTGCGCCGTCCGCTCAGCGCCACGTCGAAGCCGTCCCTGGCGAGCGCCAGCGACGACGCCTTGCCGATCCCGGAGCCGGCACCCGTGACCAGTGCGACCTTAGCCATGCGACCACCCTCCCTTGCTGCCTGGCGCCTCTTCCATAGCCGCTTTGGCGCCGCTTGCCTACGGTCGGAGGGATCCGTCTCATCGATGTAAAATCCCGATTGCGCGGCGCGGCCGGCAGGCGCATGATTCGCGCGCGTCCGATGCAAATTGGGACGCCTCGGACGCCCTTTCGATCGGCCAAGCATCTGCAACCAACAGGAGGATTACATGTCGAAGCCGTTTGTGATCGCCGTCGCGCTGTTCGCGGTTCTCGGCGGCAGCGCCGGCGCGGCTGAGTTCGACCCCGCCGCGGCCCACGCCGGGTTCATCAAAGCGTTCAATAGCCGGCAATGGGGCGACCTCCAGCCGCTGCTCGCGCAGGACATTGTCTTCCATCGCGCCAATGCCGACACCGTCTACATCGGATCGGTCCAGGTCCTCGGTACCTTCCAGAAGACGATCGGCGGCGAGTACAACGTCAAGTTCGCCAAGCTCGACTCGACGAACCAGTTCACCGGCAAGGACGGCCGGGTGGTCGAGCGCGGCGACTTCGCAGTCACCGCAGGTGCCAAGGACGACAGCTGCTATGCCGGCTCCTACATGATGACCTGGGCGCCCGAGCCCGGAAACAAATGGCAGCTGAAAACGCTCGCCTGGCAGGACGTCGAGACCGATCTCTCGCACTGCAAGTAACCAGCAGACCCACTCAAGTCACCAGTCCGACCAACCACCGGATGAGGGGGCGCAACCCTCGTCTGCCCCCCTCATCCGGTCAGGTCATCTCGGTCCCTTGGCGCCACGATTGCTCTCGTGTCGGCGCGGCGGCCGAACTAAGCCTTCAACGCCCGGATCGAGTACATGAGCGGCAGGCGCTCCGGTCGATCCGGCAGGCGCCACCAGCCGTCCGGGTCCTGGACCATGAACGGCAGGGCCTGCCAGAGGCAGGTTCTGTGCTCCTGCAGGAACTGGATGACGAGGCCGGCATCGATCAGGGCACTGACGATCTCGCCCAGGCCGTGCTGCCAGACGTAGTACGGCCCGGCGACCGTCCGCTCCTGGTCCCAGACCGGGGCGGCATCCCATCGCTTGGGCTCGGGCGTCTCGAAGTAGGGCAGACCGATCACCAGCTGCTGGTCGTCGCGCTCGTCCTCCAATGCCCACAGCACGGGATGGGCTTCGCGGATGTAGAAGACGCCCCCCGGCTTGAGCAGGCGGCTGACCACATCGGCCCAGCCCCTGATGTCCGGAAGCCAGCAGAGCGCGCCGCCGCTGGTGTAGACGACGTCGAACCGCTCGCGCACGACTTCTGGGGTCGCGTACAGGTCGGCCTCGACGAACCGGAGGCTGGCGCCGGCGCGCTTGGCGAGCTCGATCGCGGTCGCGATCGCCCGCGGCGAGAAATCGACCCCGGTCGAGTCCGCGCCCAGTCGGGACCAGGCCAGCGTGTCGAGACCGAAATGGCATTGCAGGTGGATCAGCGACTTGCCCTGCACCGCGCCGAGCGCCTCCCGGTCGGCGGCGACCTCCTTGGTCAGCCGCGCCGGGTCGCCGACAAAGCCCTCGATGTCCCAGCTCGCGAGATTGAACTCGACCTCGCCGTCCCAATAGGTACGGTTGGCCGCTCCGAACCGGCCGATCGTCATGCGATACCCCTTTCGAAAGGCTGGTCGCGGGGACTCTAGTCCGGCCGGAGCGCGAATGCCAATCGCAGGTCAGGCCTGCTGAGGGCACCTGCCCTCGACCAGCAGGGCGCGGTGGCCGGGCAGATACCAGGCGAGCGCCAGCAGCTGGAGGGCGAAGAAGGCGCCGAAGCCCACCTGATAGCCGCGCGCGCTGTAGCCGCCCACGGCGGTCGCGGGGAACAGGTCGATCAGCGCGCCGATCGCGTATTGGGCGCCGAAGGCGGCAAGGAAGGTCACGAGGTTGATCGCCGTGTTGGCGCGGCCCGAGAGGGCGGCGCCATAGTGCGAGGCGAGCCAGGGGTAGCCCAGGATCGCGGCCTGGCCGGTCATGCCGAAGAGCGTCCAGACCGGCAGGCTGAGGCTGGTCCATTGCAGGACGACGGCCAGCTCGGCCAGGAAGAAAAGGATGAGGAATCCGAGCATCACGGTCAAAAGATCGACGCCGCGGCGGCCCAGCCGGTCGGCGACCGCGCCGATCGAGAGGATGCCGATCAGAAAGCCGATCGCCATCGCCATCAGCTGGTTGGCGACCCCGATGCGATCGAGGCCTGCGACGTCGCGCAGCCAGGGGCCGGCCCACAGCGTCTGGATCGCGATGTGGGTGCCGGCGGTGGTCGCCAGCAGGGGCGCAAGGCGCCAGAAGACCGGGTCGCGGCCGATCCGAACCAGGCCGGCGACCTGGAGCCTGAGGCCTTCGACCCGGCCGGCCGTGCTGCGTTCGGGTACGACCGTGAGGATCAGCGCCGCGACCGCGAGCGTGATCGCGGCGAGCCCCGCGAACACCGGCCGCCAGCCGGCCGCCTCGACCGCGAGCTCTGTGGGCACGGTCGCGACCAGGGTGCCGAGCGCGCCGAACGACATCACGCCGGCGTTGGCGAGCGCGCGCCGCGGTTGCGGGAGCCAGAGGACGATCGCCTTGAAGCCGCTCATCAGCCCGCCGGCGAAGCCGAGGCCGATCAAAGCCCGCGCGATCGTGAGGGTCGGGAGATCCTGGCCGAGCGCGAACAGGAGCGCGCCCGCTGCGGCGGTCGCGAGCAGAGCCGCCTGCACGCGGCGCGGGCCGAACCGGTCGAGCAGGATGCCGAGCGGCAATTGAAACAGCGCGAAGGCGAGCAGATAGGCCGAGGTCAGGAGCCCGAGCCCGGTCGCGCTGAGGCCGATGTCGACGGCCAGCCTGGGGCCCACGACCGCGTTCACCGAGCGGAACAGGTAGGACAGGAAATAGCCCGCGGCAAACGGCGCCAGCACGGTCAGGACGATGTGCGCCATCGCGGGCGCGGGCGACGCCGCGGCGGGTTTCAAGCCGGTCGGCGTCGGCCTCACGCGCCCCGGCGCCGGGCCGGCGGAGCGAGCGTTGCCGGGCTCACGGCCACCAGTCACCGATGATCTGGTCGACGGTGTAAGGGCACGCGGCCGGAAGGGCGCCCGCCGCTGCGTCCTCGCCGTAGAGCCGGAGCTTGCGCTCGGTGGTCCGGCGGGTCAGGGCATAGACGCGTGGGAGTTCCTCGTCGAGGATCTGGCGCAGACGGGGCGTGAGCTCGAACTCGAGCCGGGTGCGGTGCTCGAGGATGGATTCGGCGCAGCCGCGCCGGGGGTCCTGTGCGGGGCTATGCTGCAGCTTGAGCAAGTGCTCGATGATCACGCGCGCGTCGTTGAGCACCGCGCTCTTCTTGGTGTCGCCCAAGCCCGCCACCTCCTCGATCAGGTTGTCGAGATCGAGCGCCTCGAACCGTCGCTGGCGCAGCAGCTCGGCCTGAACCTCGGTCCAGACGTAGAAGTCCTGGTCGTAGATCGATTTCGCCTCGGGCTTGATCCGGGTCGCCATCGCGATGGTCCGCCGCGGTTTCACATGAGGGAGATTCTATCACGAACGCGCGTCCGGTGCCGCTTGCGTTCACGGCGCGCGCGCCTCACGTCACCTTGCCGATATACGGGAGATAACGGTACTGCTCAGCGTAGTCGATGCCGTAGCCGACCACGAACACGTCTTCGATCTCGAAGCCCGTGAAGTCGAGCGGGCTCTCGACCTTGCGCCGGGAGGGCTTGTCGAGCAGCGCGCAGGTCCAGACCGCAGACGCGTTGCGACCGAGCAGCAGGCGCCGGCCGTAGGCCATCGAGAGGCCGGTATCGACGATGTCGTCGACCAGTAGGACGGGCTTGCCTTCGAAGTCGCGGGGGGCGTCGCCGAGCAGCAGGACTTCGCCCGAGCTCTCCTTGGACTGGCCGTAGCTCGCGAGCCGCATGAACTCGATGCGGGGCGCAGCCCCTGCCCGGCTCAGCGCGCGCGCCAGATCGGCCAGGAACACGAAGCTGCCCTTGAGCACGCCGACCACGACGAAGTCGACGCCGACCGCCGCCACGATCTCTGCGGCCAGCGCCTCGACCCGGGCGGCGATCTCGGCCTCGCTGAACAGTCGGTCGACCGGCGCTCTGCTCACGGCTCGCTCCCTGCCCCGTTTCACCCCCTACCGCTGCCATCACCGGGACGCCGGAGCAAGCCCTCTGGGCGAGATCATCGCGCGGGCACGATCCGAAAGCGCCGTCTGCCCTCGATCCGGTAGGTCTCGAAATCGTCGTGGTCGATGGTGAACACGGTGCTCAGCTGCTCCCGGCGCGCGAGGTGCACGAGCGTCGCGTCGGCGAAGTCCATGGGCCGATCGGCATATCGGCGCATCAGGTGGTCGAGCGACGGCAGGTCAGTATCGTCGATCGACAGGACGGTGACCACGCCGGACCGGATGAATCCCCAAGCCGCGCCTGGTTGGCGAAGTCGGATGCCGGCCAGATAGAAAAACTCGGTCAGAACAGCCGCAGACGTTGCCAGAGGGACCTGCAGGGATTGGTAGGCTTCAAGGCAACGCTCGTGCCATCGATCCTTGTTGTCAAGCAAGGCTAGGATTGCACCCGTGTCGATCAGGCCGCTAGCGTGGGTATTTTCGTTCGAGGTACTCAATCATTCGCTCCCGGACCTTCTCGGACAGCTCGGGATCGCCGCTGCTGATGCTCCCGATGTAAGGCGCTGCCGCAGCCCGCAGTCGCGCTTGCTCGGCCTCGTCGTCCTCGGCTGCCGGAGCGCGCGCTTGCAGCCACTCGCGCGCGATCCGTTCGAGCAGGCGAGAGAGACTCACGCGTTCCCGCCGCGCCGCGCATTCGAGCGCATTTTTGAGGTCCGGCGTCAGCCGCCAGCTGTAGACTTCGCTTTTCATGCACTACGGTGTAGTGCAGGAACGCGCCGAAGGCAACGCCGATCAGTTGGCTACCCTGCCCGGCTCCAGACCATGGCGAAGCTGACCGGGTGGTTGGCGTATTTCTGCCACTTGGGCTTCTTCGCGAGCCAGGCGTCGTCGACCACGCCTTCTGCCATCTCGAGCAGGGCGAAGCCGGCGGCGAGCGCCGCCCTGACATGATCGCTGAACAGATGGACGTGGCTCTCGATCGCGGCCGGCGTGCCGTCGGCGCGATCGAAGTGGGTCGGGATGCCGATCATCAGGAAGAACGGGTGGTAGCCGACGATCACGAAGCGGCCGCCCGGGGCAGTGAGCCGTGCGGCTTCGGCATAGAGCGGCACGAGGTCGGGAAGGTGCTCGTCGGCCAGGACCACGGTTGCCAGATCGTAGCTCGCGGGCGCCAGGCCGGTCGCGCGCAGGTCGCCCTGCAGCAGGCGGTCGTAGAGGCCCCGCGCGCGCGCCCTGGCGAGCATTTCCGGGGTCAGGTCGATGCCGTCCAGATGCGGCAGGCCCTGCGCCCGCAGCCAGGTGCCGATCCGCCCGGTGCCGCAGGCGAGATCGATCGCCCGGCGCCGGCCGCCCCAGTCGACCGTGGTCAGCCGCTCGAGCAGCCGCAGGTCCATCTCGTCCTGGACCACGCGCTCGTAGGTCGGCGCCCATTCGCGATAGCCGTCCTGCACCCCGAGGGTCGGATAGTGACGGCGATCAAACCGATCGAACTCCATGGCATTATAGACCGTTAGGTGATTTTCTTCACATCCCCTGAGAATTCCATGGCGCAGAATCCGCCGCCCTGGAACTGCTCGCCGATCGGGTCCGGCGGCAGCTTGAGGTCGGCCTCGGTGGCGCTCGCCGCGTAGTCCTCGGCCTGGTCCTCGGGCCGGTAGCCGAGGCGATAGGCGTTGGCGTTGTCGTACCAGGCGCGGGCGTTGTCGGAGACGCCGTAGACGATCTCGAAGTGGATCTGCGGGTGGTCGAGGCCGATCCGCATCAGCTGGACCAGATCGCGCGGGCTGATCCAGATCGACAGTCGTCGGCGATCGACCGGTTGTTCCCACAAGTTGCCGATCCGGATGTTGAACACGCCAAGCCCGTATTTGTCGGCGTACATGCGCCCGAGCGCCTCGCCGAACGCCTTGCTGACGCCGTAGCGCGAGTCGGGGCGCACCCTGACGGTGTGGTCGATGGTCCGCTGGCGCCGGTAGAAGCCCACCACGTGGTTGGTGGTCGCGAACACGATCCGGCGCACACCCTGCCGGCGGGCCGCCTCGAAGACGTTGTAGCCGCCGATGATGTTGTTCTGCAGGACCGGCTCCCAGGCGTCCTCGACCGAGGAAGCGCCGAGGTGGATGATGCCGTCGACGCCGGCGCAAAGCCTCTCGACCGCCGCGAGATCGGCGAGGTCGGCCTTGACGAACTCCTCGCCCGCCTCGGTCTGGATCTCGACCACATCCGACAGCCGCAGCACCGGATAAACGCCACGCAGCAGCGGCCGGATCCGCCGCCCGATGCCGCCTGCGGCACCGGTGATCAGCACACGGTTCATTTTCCTTCCTCCCCCGTCGCTCGACCCGGCCTTCTTAGCCGGCGAAGCGCAGGTCGGGTAGCCCCTCGGCGCGGCGAGAGACGATCAGCGGGTCTCGTCTTCAGCGGCGGCGGGCGCTATCAAGTGGCGGCGCTCCCCTGGCTTGCGCGCTACAAGGATGACCTGCATGGCCCGACGCCGACCCCGCGTGCTCGTGTTCCAGCATATGGAGCTCGCGCATCCCGGCATCTTCCGCGACTGCCTGCGGGCGGATGGCATCGAATGGGACGTGATCGCGCTGCAGGCGGGTGGCGCGATCCCGGCGCTCGAGGACTACGATGCGCTCCTGGTCATGGGCGGCGCCCAGGACGTCTGGCAGGAGGACGAGCATCCGTGGCTGCGGCCTGAGAAGCAGGCGATCCGGAGCGCGGTCCTGGAGCTGGGGATGCCCTATCTCGGCATCTGCCTCGGTCACCAGCTGCTGGCGGCAGCACTCGGTGGCGAGGTGCGGCCGGCCGCGACCCCCGAGGTCGGCGTGTTCGAGGTCGACCTGACCGAGGCCGGGCGGGGCCATCCGCTGTTCGCGGGGCTGGCGCCGACGACCCGCTTCCTGCAATGGCATGCGGCCGAGGTGGTGACGCCGCCCCCGGCCGCGAGCGTGCTCGCCACCTCGGGTGCCTGCGCGGTGCAAGCGCTGGCGGTCGGCGAGCGCGCCTTCGGCCTGCAGTTCCATGCCGAGGTCGACGTCCCGACGCTCGCCGACTGGTTTGCCGATCCCGCGACCACCGAAGCCCTGGTCCTGCGCCTGGGTCCCGACGGCGCCGCCCGCTTTCCGGCCGAGGCCGCGGCCCACATGCCGAGGCTCAATCAGGCCGCGCACCAGCTGTACGCCAATTTCAGCGCGCTGCTCTGACGCCCGGCGCCACCGGCTCCAGGGCCGGCGTGCGTGCCGGGGCGGAGCCCGGCAGGAGTAGCGCGACCAGCGCGACCAGCGCCGCGGCGCCGGCCAGGACGAGGAAGAAGGTGGAAAAACCGCCGGTCCGGTCGTGCAGGACCGCGATCAGCGGCACCACGATCGCGCTGACGCCGAGCGAGAGCACGTACTGCACGGCGAAGATCCGGGACTGCCAGTGGCCGGGCGTGTACTGGCCGACGAGCCAGGCGGTGATCGGGATCTCGCCGAACACCAGCAGCATCAGCGCCGCCGCGAGCAGCAGCATGCCCCAGCCGGAGAGCTGGACCGCGAGCAGCAGGAGAAAAACCTGGGGCGCCACGATCAGCGGCAGGATCAGGCGCGCGCCATAGCGATCGAGCAGGCGGCCGACCGCGATCTGGGCAAACGCCGCGAGCGTGAACACCGCGGCCACCAGGACGCCGATGGTGGCGAGATCGCTGACCACGCCTGCGAGCCGCTCCTGGAAGATCTTGGGCAGGGCGATCGTCGTGCCGTGGAAGATGATGCCGCCGAACAGCGCGCTGACGCCGACCACCACGAACACCCGGATCAGCGCGTTCTGCGCCGCCGGCCGCCTTCCTGGCGGCGGGCCGCGCGGCGGGGTTCGCCCGCCATCTGCGGCGCGATCGCAGCGCGAACAGGATGCCGGTCGCGACCGCGATCAGGCCCGGCAGGATGAAGGCCGCGCGCCAGCCCGCCCACTCGGTGATCAGGCCGGTGATCAGCGCGGCGCCCGCGACGCCCAGGTTGCCGAACACGCCGTTGACGCCCAGCGACTGGCCGGTCGCCTTGGCGTTCTGGATCACGAGCGCGGTGCCGACCGGGTGGTAGATCGAGGCGAACAGGCCGAGCAGCCCCAGGCCCAGCGTCAGCGTGAGCGGGCCGGCCGCGAGGCCGGTCAGAACAGCGGAAAACCCGATGCCGATGAAGAAGATCGACATCAGATGGCCGCGGCTCCAGCGGTCGCCGAGCCAGCCGGCCGGCAGCGTGCCGGCGCCGAAGGTGACGAAGGCCGCGGTCCCGAACGCCAGCGCCTGGCCGTAGGACAGGCCCCAGGCTGGGGCGAGGGCCAGCACCGCGGTCGGGAAGATCAACAGGAAAAAATGGTCGTAGGCATGCGCGAGGTTGAGGAACCAGAGCGCCCGGGTCATCGTCGCCGCCCCCCGAGAAGTGCGTCCCGGGATTGAACCTAGCAGCGTCGCGGCTTACGCTCTCGCGACATGAGGACATTTGGTATCGACGAACGGTCAAAGGCGCTGACGCCCACGGTCCGGGTGCTCGCCACGGCCTATCCCAAGGGCCATCTGATCCAGCCGCATCATCACGAGTGGGCGCAGCTGATCTACGCCCGCGCAGGCGTGATGACCGTGCTGACCGCGGCCGGCGCCTGGGTCGTGCCGCCGCAGCGGGCGGTCTGGATGCCGGCCGGCATGGAGCATTCGATCCGCTGCGGGACCCGGCTCGAGATGCGCACGCTCTATGTCGACAGCGACGCCCGGGACGGCCTGCCGACAGCCTGCGGCGTGGTCAACGTCAGGCCGCTCTTGCGCGAGCTGGTGCTGGCGAGCGTCGAGGCGCCGGGCGAAGGGCAGCGGCGCGAGCTGCTGGCGCTCTTGCTGCTCGAGGAGATCCGGGCGGCGGCGCTCGCGCCTTTGCACCTGCCCGAGCCCGAGGACCTGCGCCTCAAGCGGATCACGGCAGCCCTCGGCACCGATCCCGGCGACCCGCGCACGCTCGCGGCCTGGGGCAAGGAGGTCGGTGCCAGCGTGCGCACGCTCAGCCGCCGGTTCCTCGCCGAGACCGGCATGACCTTCCGCCAGTGGCAGCGCCAGGCGCGCCTGCACGCCGCTCTGGTCCGCCTCGCCCAGCGCGAGCCCGTGACCCGGGTCGCGCTCGATCTCGGCTACGACAGCCCGAGCGCCTTCATCCACGCCTTCCGCCGCGCGCTGGGCACCACGCCCGGGCCGGTATTTCGAGCGCGACGGCGCGTAGGGTCAACCAGCCGACGGTGCAAGGGGTTTGAGCTGGACGATCACCTCGTCGGCCAGCAGATCGCCGTTCCAATAAGCGATGATCGCCTCGCGGTTCAGCTCGATCCATCGACGAACGAGCTCGAGGTCGCGACCGTCGATCTCCGGCCCGGCGACGATCTCGACCGTCGGTCGCACCGAAACCGAGGCCGTGCGATCCGGCCGCGCTCGACGACCGTGAACCAAGGAGACCTTCACCTGCGCGTCGTGCCGGGCGCGCCCACGCTCCGAGATCCAGACGATCATGGGCAGCCCGGTCAGCGTCGGGGACAGGTTGGCCATCTCGAAGAGAGCGTCCGGTTCGTCAGCGACTGACCCGGAGGCGCGCATCTCGATGTCCTCGAGAGAAGTCGAAGCTAGCCGACCGGCTGGGTGCGGGCGAAGTCGAAGTAGAGGTCGCGGGCGCGTTGGTAGACGTGGCCGGTCTGGTAGTGGCGGTCCTCGACCTTGGTGATCGGCAGGACCTTGCCATAGTTGCCAGTGGAAAAAACCTCGTCGGCGTCCAGGATGTCCTGCTTGGTGAGGGTGGTTTCCTGGACCTCGGTGCCGGCGTCGCGCAGCAGCTGGATCACCCGCTGGCGGGTGATGCCGTTGAGGAAGGTGCCGTTGCAGGCGGGGGTCAGCGCGATGCCGTCGCGCGCGATCCACAAGTTGGCGGTCGCGAGCTCGGCGACGTTGGCCGAGGCATCGAACGTGATGCCGTTGTCGAAGCCGCGGGCCGCCGCCTCGACCAGGGCGCGCTGCATGTTGGGGTAGAGGCAGCCCGCCTTGGCGTCGGTCGGGGCGGCATCGCGCGCCGGCCGCCGGTAGCTCGAGAAGCAGACGCTCATGCCCCCAGGCTCGGGCATGGGCGAGGGGTAGACCGCGAGCGCGAACTCGGTCGAGGCGGGGTCGGGGGTGACAAAGCCGCGCATGGCGTAGAACATCGGCCGGACATAGAGCGGCTCGCTCCGCGGCAGCCGGCGGATCGCCTCGCGGCAGAGCTCCAGGACCTCGCCCGCGCTGAGGGTCGGCTCGAGCAGCATCTTGCGCGTCGAATCGATCAGCCGCGCGCAGTGCCGCTCGAGGTCCGGGGCCAGGCCATCGAAGGCGCGGGCGCCATCGAACGCGAGCGTTGCCATCCACATGGCGTGGTCCATGGGCCCGAGCAGCTTCGGCTGCTGGTCCTCGTACCAATGGCCGTCATGCCAGAAGATCGCCGCCGCCATTTGCCGTCTCCGCCCGCCCGGACGCCCTGCTTAGCAGCTCCCGGACGGGCCAGGAAGCCCGCCCCGCCTCACGCCTCCTACTTCGGCAGGCCCTCGATGACGTAGAGCGCCTTCAGGAGATCGCTTTCGTTGGCGTTGGCGCCGAAGGCGTGGGTGAAGATCTTGTGGATCAGGCCGGAGCGGTAGAGCGCGCTCAGGGTCCGGTCGACCAGCAGACGGAAGACGTGGTCGCCGCGCGCCAGCCCCAGGCCATAGGATTCGAAGGTCAGATAGCGGTCCGAGACGCGCAGCCCTTTGTCCTGGCTCTTGGCGGCGAGGAAGAGGAGGATCCCGCGGTCGGCGAAATAGGCCGCGATCTCGCCCGCCTCGAGCCGTTTGAGACCGTCGTCGTGGCTCTCGACGGTGACCACCTCGGCCGCGATCGAGCTCTGGGCGAGGGTGTTGCGCAGCGCCTGCTCGGTGGTGGTGCCGGCGCGGACCCCGATCTTCTTGCCGGCCAGGCCCTTCATGTCCTGCGGGCTGTCGGCGCGCAGCAGGACCCCGGCGCCGTCGACGAAGATGAACAGCGAGAAGTCGACCAGCTCGCGCCGGGCGAGCGTCACGGTGGTCGCGCCGCACAGGATGTCGATCCGACCGTCCTGGACCGCCTGGAAGCGGTCTTCGGTGGTGACCGGGACGTAGACGACCTTGAGGTCGGCGAGCGCCAGCGCATCCTTGACGTTGGTCGCGATCGCCTGGCAGAGTTCGACCGAATAGCCGGCCGCGTGCCCCTGACCGTCGCGGTAGGAGAACGGCACCGCGTCTTCGCGATAGCCGATCGTGAAGGTGCCGGTCGCGCGCACCCGCTCGAGCGTCTGCGCCTGGGCGGCGGCCGCAGCGAGCATGACAAGCGCCGCGAGCGCGGCGCCGACCCATCGCAACTTCATCCCGCTCCTCCCCGAAGACCCCGATTGAAGACTATGCGACTCGCCCCCGAGGGGCGAGCCCCTGGACGGCATTCCCTTGATTCGCTGACACCGGGCCGTCCGCGCGCTATGATGGCGCATGCCTGAAGCGACCGCCACCCCGCAGCCGGTGCTCGCCGACATCCTGGACTTCCTCGCCTGGGTTCAAGGCCAGCGCGAACGCTACGAGTTCGTCGGCGGCCGCCTGGTCATGATGGCCGGCGGCAGCGAGGACCACAACGACATCCGGGTGAACCTCCTGGCTTCGCTGAAGCAACGCCTGCGCGGCGGTCCGTGCAAGCCCAACGGCAGCGATCTTTGGGTCCGGATCGACGACCGCACCGGCCGCTTTCCAGATGCGAGCGTCACCTGCGGCCGCGAGGGCAGCAACCTCGTCACCGCCCCGGTCGCGGTCTTCGAGATCCTCTCGCCGACCACGGAACTGGCCGACCGCACGGACAAGCGGCGCGACTATCAGAGGCTCGAAAGCCTTCGCCACTATGTCCTGATCGCCCAGGATGCGCCGCGGGTCGAGATCTACAGCCGCACCGGGCCGAGCTGGCGGTTCGACGAGATCGAGGGCTTGGACGCAGCCTTGCCCCTCGACGCCCTGGCGATCACGCTGCCGCTCGCCGAGATCTACGACGGCCTGTCTCTCCCCGCGCCTAGCGCAGCGCGCGCAAACGACTGAACCCGGCCCACCTCTTGGTACGTCGAACGCATCCCGGTAGGTCGCCGGCGATGAGCGCGGGGGCGCCATCCGCCGGCACCGGTTGCAGAGCGCGCGGTCTTCGGCCAGGATGGCGTGGGTCAGCCAACCGACAGGGCACCGACGATGCGCCAGGCACAGCTGCTCGGAATTCTCGTGGCCGTGGTCGCGCTCGGCCTGGCGACGCCAGTGCTCGCCGCGCCCGAGCTGTTGAAGGGCATGCGCTTCATCGACGTGATGAGCGGCAACACGGTCTCCGGCACCACCGCCTCGGGCGCCGCGTTCAACATGTACTTCGTGGACGGCGGCGACGTGACCTATGAGGATTCCGCGGGCGAGCACGATCACGGCCGCTGGCTCACGGACGCCGACGGCGACGTCTGCATCACCTGGCACGAGCGCAATCCCGGGCACCAGAGTTGCTACCAGGTGACCGTCGACGGCGACCAGGTCACCTGGGCAGGCAAGGGCGGCAAGGGCGAGGCGCTGCTGCGCGGCGGCGTCGGCACCAGCTTCCTCAAGCATCCCTGAGGGGGAACGTCGTGCTGCCCGACGTCTCGCGCGGAGGCGCAACGGGTGAGCAGGCCGACAGCGTCGGAACGGGATCTCCAAGTCAGGCCAAGGGCGATCTGATCGAGTGCGCCATGCGCCCGGTTCACCCCGGCGAGATCCTGCGTGACGAGCTCGCCGAGCTCGGCCTGTCGGCGCGCACCTTCGCCCGGGCGCTGGACATTCCGGTCAACCGGGTGACCCGGATCCTGCGCGAGCAGCGCGGCGTCAGCGCCGACACCGCCTTGCGGCTGGCGCGCTATTTCGGCACCTCGCCGGAGTTCTGGATGGACCTGCAGAGCGATTTCGAGCTGCGGCGCGCGCAGCGGGACGTCGGTCCCGCCATCGAGCAGGCGGTCCACCCCCGGGCCGCGTAGGCCAGCAAGTCGATCCGTTCTCGACTGGCTGCATCCGCGCCAAGCTCCTGACACCGACCCCCGCGCCGGGTCTGGCGAGCCTCGCCCAAGAGCGGCCCGCATCGGTGCAACGAGGGCCCCCTGTCCGCCCACGCCTGGCGCAAGTGCGCCTACCGCGCAAACCCGAACATGCGGGGCAGCCACATGAAGGTTTCGGGGACGTAGGTCACGAACAGGAGCACGCCGAACATGATCGCGAGCAGCGGCAGCATCGGCGGGATCAGCTCGGTCATCGAGATGCCGGCGATCCGGCAGCCGACGAACAAGGACGTGCCGACCGGCGGCGTGATCAGGCCGAAGGTCAGGTTGACCACGACGATGATCCCGAGGTGGATCAGGTCCATGCCCAGCTGGTGGGCGATCGGCAGCAGGATCGGCACCATCATGATGAGCGCCGGCGTCAGGTCGACGAACAGGCCGATGATCAGCAGCACGATGTTGATGACCAGGAGCAAGAGGTAGCGGTTGTGGATCACCGCGAACAGGTGATCGGCCAGCCACTGCGGCACGTCTTCGTAGGTCATGATGAAGGAGAAGACCGACGTGGTGGCGATCAGGAACAGGACGACCGCGTTGGTCAGGCAGCACTCCCAGAGGATGCCCGGCAGATCGGCGATCCTGATCTCCTTGTAGATCACGATGGTCAGGAACAGGGCGTAGACCGAGCCGACCGCACCCGCCTCGGTCGCGGTGAAGATGCCGCTGGTGATGCCGCCCAGGATGATCACGAGGGTCATCATGCCGGCCAGGCCATCGACCACGCGGATCAGCTTGTCGCGGCCGGACATCGGCGGCACCGGCTGGTGGTGGTAGAGCCGGCCGTGGACGTAGCAGGCGATCAGGAGGCCGATGCCGATCAGCACGCCCGGCACGACGCCCGCGAGGAACAGGCCGGCGACCGAGACGGAGCCGACCACATAGGCGTAGAGGATCATCGGGATCGAGGGCGGGATGATCGGCCCCATGGTCGCCGAGGTGAGGACCACCGCGGTCGCGTAGCGCTTGGTGTAGCCCGCCTTCTCCATGGCCGGGATCAAAGTCGCGCCGATCGAGGACACCTCGGCCACCGCCGAGCCCGAGACGCCGCCGAACAGCATCGAGGACAGGACCGTGATCTGGGCGAGCCCGCCCGGCAGGCGGCCGACCACGACCTCGGACAGGCGCACGAGACGCATGGCGACGCCGCCTTTGGCCATCAGCACGCCGGTGAAGACGAAAAAGATCACCGCCAGCAGCGGGAAGGAATTGATCCCGATCAGCATGCGCTGGACGATCGTGACGTTGTCGATCACGAAGATGTCGATCGCGGCCACCGCCGAGGCGATCCCGATCGCGAACGCGATCGGCATGCCGATCAGCAGCAGCACCGCGAACACGCCGAACAGGATCAGGATGGTCATCGCCCGCGCTCCGGTCCGCTGCCGCTCAGGCGGCCGAGTGGCTCGGATCGTGCTCGAGCGTGCGCTCGCGGTGGCACCAGACGTTGAGCTGGTCGCGCAGGCTGTAGAGCATCATGAGCGCGCCCGAGACCGGCAGCGAGCTGTAGTACCAGACGTTGGTGAACGGGATCGATTCCATGAAGTCGCTGCCGAACGCCTCGACGAAGCGCACCCCGTAGAGCAGCATGATCCAGCCGAAGCCGAAGATCGCGGCGTTGATCAGCAGCTGGACCAGGGTGCGCAGCGGGCCGGGGAAGCGCTTCAAGAGATAGTCGAAGGCAATGTGGTCGCGCAGATCGACGCAGGCCGCAGCCCCCAGGAACGACACCCAGATCAAAAGGTAGCGCGGCACCTCCTCCGACCAGGACAAGACGTAGCTGAAGCCGTAGCGGGTGACCACGGTCACGATGATGATCGCGAAAATGGCCGCGGCCTGCAGCAGGATCACGATGCGCACCAGGGCGGCGATCGCGTCGACGACGCGGTTGAAAGCGGTCATCGCGGCGACCTGCCCGGAGGCGGCGCGGGCCGGTCCGCCCAGGGTGCTCCGAGGGCGGCCGGCCCGCTCAGGTGACGCTCCACCCTCGGGCTCAGTAGTTCTTGCCCGAAGCCAGGATGTAGTTGACCTCGTCGACCACGTCGAGGCGCTGGGCCTCGCTCTGGACCAGGTCGTGGACGGCGTCGATGAACGGCTGCTTGTCGACCTCGATGATCTCCTTGAAACGGTCCTTGAGGGCGGTGCGCGCGTCCTGCTCGGCCATCGCCCAGGCGCCGCGCATGTAGGCCTCGGCCTCCTTGCCGGCCTGCTTGACCGCCTGCTGCTGATCCGGGGACAGCTTGTCGTAGACGAGCTTCGACATGATCAGGATATCTGGGATCCGGGCATGCTCGTCGAGCGTGTAGTATTTGCTGACCTCGTAGAACTTCATGGTCAGGATCGAGGGATCGTTGTTCTCGGCGCCGTCGACCACGCCGGTCTGCAACGCGTTGTAGAGCTCGCCCCAGGCGATCGGCACGCCGGTGCCGCCCATCGCCTCGATGGTCTTGACCTGCACCGGCGAGGCCATGACCCGGATCTTCTTGCCGGCGACGTCAGCCTCCGAGCGGATCGGCTCGTCGCTGAAGAAGTTGCGGGCGCCGGAATCGATGAAGCCCAGGACCACGATCCCCTTGTCCTCGAGCGGCGCGACGAACGCTTTGGCCCGGTCGGATTCGAGATAGGCCCAGTAATGCGTGCCGTTCTTGAACAGATAGGGCAGCGAGAACATGTCCATCTGCGGCATGACCTGCGACAGGTTGGAGGCCGAGACGGTGGTGAACGCAATGGTGCCGTTGCGCAGGCTCTGCACGCTCTCGACCGCATCGCCGAGACCGCGGGAATCGTAGACCTCGACCTTGATCTCGCCGTTGGTGAGCTCGCCGACCCGGTCGGCGAAGAACCGGTGGGTCATCGACCCCGGGTGCTCCGGCGGCTGGATGCCATTCAGCTTGAGCTCGATCGGCGCGGCCCCGGCCGGCACCGCCGTGCCGAGCAGGGTGCCCAGCACCACCGCCAGCGCGCCCGCCACGGACGCTCGCATCCAAGGGTTCATCCTAAGCCTCCTGATCTTGGTTGGTTGGCCTCCGGAGCGCCTGCGCGCTCGCTTCTGCTCAGGCAAACCTAGGCGACCCTCGGCGGCTTGGCAAACTCGACGCCGGCCGAGACTGGACAGGGAACCCCGCGGGACTTACGTTGTGGGTACGCAGCAGGAGCCATCGACGGAGAGTCGGCATGAATGTGGACCTCGTACGGATCGGCAACTCGCGGGGGGTGCGCATCCCCAAGCCAATCATCGAGCAGTGCGGCTTCGGCGACCGGGTCCGGTTCGAGGTCGAGGGCGACCGGCTGATCATCGGTCCGGCCGAGAGGCTCCGGGGCGGCTGGGACCAGGCGTTCGCGGCGATGGCGGCCGCGGGTGACGATGCCCTGCTGCTGCCGGAGGATCTCGTCTCGGCGTCCGACGCCGCCCTCTGGCAGTGGTAGAGGCGCCGGAGCGCTACGAGATCTGGCTGGTCGCCCCCGAGCCAAGCGGCGGCTCCGAGGTCCAGCAGCCGCGTCCGGCCGTGATCGTCTCGCCCGACGAGATGAACCGCTACGTGCGGGCGGTGATCGTGGCCCCGATGACGACCGCGACGCAGGGTTATCCGACCCGCGTGCCGGTGCGCTTCGACGGCAGGGACGGGCAGATCGCGCTCGAGCAAATCCGGACCCTAGACAAGGCGCGCCTCGTGCGCTGCGCCGGGTCGTTGCCGAAGCGCACCGCGCGCCAGGTCGCGGCCGTGCTGGTCGAGCTGTTCGCCTATGAGTGAGCGGCGCGAGTTGCCTACCGGTGCTGCCAGTCCTCGGGGTCGGCGGCGTTGGCGGGCGAGAGGCCGAGCAACTCGCCCTCGGTCGTGACCCCGAGACCGAGCGCGGTCCGGTTGGCGTAGGCGAAATAGGCGATCACCTGGTTCGCCTCGAGGATCTGGCCGTCGTCGAGGCCGGCCGCGCGTAGCGCTTCGATGTCCCCCTCGCCCAGCGCTGCCGGCTCGTTGGTCAGGCGCTCGGCGTAGCGCATCAGGGCGAGCTCGCGACCATCGAACACCCGCTCCGGCGCATCCGCCTCGAGTGCTGCCCGGATCGCGGCGGTCCGATCCTGATCGCGCAGGAGGCGGGCGAGCCCGGCCTGGTGATGCTCGACGCAATAGGCGCAGCCGTTCAGGACGCTGACGTAGACGCCGAGCGCCTCGAGCAGCCAGCGCTCGAGCGTGTTGCCAGGGTTGTGAAGGACGCTCTTGTAGAGCGCCATGTGGCCGGCCATCGCATGCGGCCTGAGGCTGTGGGCGCGCATGATGTTGTCGATCCGGCCGCCCGGGCCTTTGATCCGATCGTAGAGCTCGAGCAGCTGGCCGCCCGCACCCTGGTAGGGGACCGTCTCGATCCAGGCCATCGCGAGCCCTCCCGCCGGGACGGGTGATCAGACCTCTCTCGGCATGGTGGTCGCGAGCGCCGGCCGCTTGGCGAAGGTCTCGAACCAGGCCGCGAGCCTGGGCCGGCCGGCCCGCCAGTCGTCGGCGGCGTAGCGGAAATCGAGCCAGCCGAGCGCGCAGCCGATCGCGAGCGTGCCGATGTCGACCGTGTCACCGAAGCTTCCCGCCTCGCCCTCGAGGGCGTCGAGCGCGCGCGCCATCTTCGCCTTCTGACCCTCGATCCAGTCGGGCCAGCGACGCGCCTCGGGCCGCAGCAGGGTTTCGTAGCGGGCGAGGATGCCGGCATCGAGGATGCCATCGCCCTCGGCCTGCCGCCTGAGCGCGCGTCCAGCGCGCCGGCCCGGCGGCGGGGAACATCTTGCGGCCTGCCGTGCAGGCCGTCGAGGTATTCGCAGATCACGCGCGAATCGAACAGCGCCTGGCCGTCGTCGGTCACCAGGCAGGGCACCTTGCCGAGCGGGTTGTCGCGGCTGACCTCGGCATCGGGTGCCACCGGGCTCACCTTGCGCGCGGTCAGCTCCAGCTTTTTCTCCTGTCCGGTCTCGATCGCGACCGCCATGACCTTGCGCACATAAGGCGACGCATAAGAGTAGTGCAGCCTCACCGCTGTCCCTCCCCGGTTGGGTCATCTCCCTGCTCGCCGATCATTCACCGAAGGGCGCGTGGTCGCAAGCCCGTGCCGAGGACGCCGATCGCGCCCAGCAGGTCCGCTTGTCTTCGACCGGGGATAGGCGCAAGCTTGATTGCCGACAGTCGTAGCTACGAGATTTCCGGTCAAGGAGTTGGCACGGTGCGCATTCGAGCCGTCGTCCTGGCCGCGGCCGTGACCCTGGCGCCGCCCAGCGCCCGCGCGGCTGATCTCGTGGTTTGGTGGGAGCAGGGGTTCAACCCCGAGGAGGACGCGGCGGTCAGGGAAACCGTCGCCGCCTTCGAGCATAAGACCGGTAAACAGGTCGAGCTCGACCTGCCGCCGCACGATGACATCGACGCCAGGATCGTCGCCGCGGTTGCGGCCGGACAGCCGCCCGATTTCCTGTTCGGCTTCAGCACGGACTTCTTTTACGGCCAATGGGCCAACGAGGACCGGCTGATCGACCTCTCGGACATGATCGGGCCATTCGCAAGCCTGTTCGACCCGGACGCGATCCGCTACGCCACGCTGCTCGACAGCGCCACGGGCCGTCGTGCCATCTACGCGCTACCGATCGCGTTCTCGACCTACCATGTCCACGTCTGGAAGAGCCTGCTCGAGCAGGCCGGGTTCACCCTCGCCGACGTTCCCAAGCAGTGGGAGGCGTTCTGGTCGTTCTGGTGCGACCAGGTGCAGCCGGCGGTGCGCAAGGCCCGCGGCCGCGACGACATCTACGGCGTCGGTCTGGCCATGTCGGCCGCCTCGGCCGACACGGACGGCCGGAATCGAGCAGTTCATGGACGCCTACGAGGCCGACTACGTGACCCGCGAGGGCAAGCTCATCATCGACGACCCGGAGATCAGGCGCAGGCTCATCAGGGCCATGGACAGCTATACGGCCATCTACCGCAAGGGCTGCACCCCGCCCGACGCGGTGGGCTGGGATGACTTCGGGAACAACCAGGCGTTCCTCGCACAGACCGTCGCGATGACCGTGAACGGGACGCTCTCGATCCCGAACGCGCTCAGGGCCAAGCGCCCGGACGACTACTACAAGAACACGGCGACGATCGAGTGGCCGGACGGCGCCGACGGCCAAGCGCTCGCGATCGTGCTCGGCTACTACTCGGCCGTGACCTTCAAGGCTGGCGGCCATGTTCCTCTGGCCAAGGAGTTCGTCGGCTTTCTCGTGGCCGATGGCTGGCTCGCGCATTATCTCGACTTCTCCGGCGACCGCTACCTGCCGCCGATGCCGAAGCTGCTCGATGCGCCGTTCTGGCTCGATCCGAGCGACCCGCATCGCATGGCCGCGGCCATGCAATTCCTGACCCACCCGCGCTCCCAAACCTTAGCGGTCGCGTCGCGTGATTCGCGATACCTACTGGTGCAGCGGGAGAGCGTCTGGGGCAACGCCGTTCACCGCGTCGTCGCCGAGGGGATCAGCCCCGAGCAGGCGGTCGACGAGGCGATCGCGCGGATCAAGCAGCTGCTCGCGGGGTGAGGCTCATGCGGTGGCTTGTCCCGGTTCTCGTCGCCTCGATGTTGGCGCTCGCGCCGGCCGGCGCCCGGGCCGCCGATCTCGTGGTGTGGTGGGACCAGGGCGCCTACGCCCAGGAGGACGACGCGCTCAGGGAGATCGTCGCCGCCTTCGAGCAGAAGACCGGCAGGCAGGTCGAGCTCACCTTGTATTCCCTGGACCAGCTGCCGGACAAGATCGTGGCGGCGCTGGAGGCCGGCGGGCCGCCCGACTTCGCGTACGGCATGTGGCTGAACAGCTATATCCCGAGGTGGGCGCTCGAGGATCGCCTGGTGGATCTCACGGACACGGTGGGGTCCTTCTCGAGCATGTTCGACCCGGCTCAACTCGACCAGGCCACGCTGCGCGACGCCAAGACCGGGCAGCGGGCCCTGTATGGCCTGCCGATCGGGCAAATTATGAACCACATCCACGTCTGGAAGAGCCTCTTGCTGCAGGCGGGTTTCACGCTGGAGGACATCCCCAAGGAGTGGGATGCGTTCTGGTCGTTCTGGTGCGACCGGGTGCAGCCGGCGGTGCGCAAGGCCACGGGCCGCGACGACATCTGGGGTATCGGCCTCGCCATGTCGGTCGAGGCCAACGACAGCCAGGACCAGTTCTTCCAGTTCGTCCACGCCTACCATGCGGACTACGTGACCCCCGAGGGCAAGCTCGTCATCGACGACCCGGAGATCAGGCAGGGCCTGGTCAAGGCGCTCGACAGCTATACCGCCATCTATCGCAAGGGCTGCACGCCGCCCGATTCGGTGACCTGGTCCGACTTCGGCAACAATAAGTCCTTCCTCGACCAGAGCGTGGTCATGACGCCGAACCTCGCGCTCTCGGTCCCCAACGCGCTCAAGCGCGAGCGGCCCGACGACTACTACAGGAACACTGCGACGCTCGATTGGCCACTCGGCCCCTCCGGCGGGACGTTTCCGATCGAAGGTGGCATGTTCCAGGCCGTGGTCTTCAAGGACGGCAGCAACGTCGCGACCGCCAAGGAGTTCGTCCGCTTCCTCGTGGCCGAGGGCTGGCTCATGCACTATCTCGATTTCTCCGGCGAGCGCATCCTGCCGTCGATTCCGGCGCTCCTTGACAGCCCGTTCTGGCTCGACCCGAGCGACCCGCACCGCATGGCCGCAGCGATGCAGGCAGGCTCGCACCCGATGACTCACGACTACACCGCCGCCTCGGGCAATCTGGGGCACAACCTGGTTTACAATCAGCGGATCTGGCCAAAGGCGGTCCACCGCGTCGCCGCCGATGGCATCAGCCCCGGGCAGGCGGTCGACGAGGCGATCACGCGGATCAAGCAGATCCTGGCGGAGTAGCGGGTTGCGCCGGCCCGCCTCCTGGGGTGGCGCTCAGTTTGCGGCTGATGAGCGTCGCTTGCCCAAGACGGATGATTCTGTCACTATTGACTTATTCTGACTCAGATCTGTGGCAATGACGGATGGCGCAGGCTCGGGCAAAGCTCAACGCGAACGGCCGTGTGGTCATCCCGGCGGCGGTGCGCAAGGCGCTCGACCTTCGACCGGGCGACGAGCTGATCATGCGCGTCGAGGACGGCGAGCTGCGGCTCTCGACCCGGCGCCAGGCGCTCGCGCGCGCGCGCCGCATGATCCGCCGCTACATCCCGACCGAAGAGGATTTGACGCAGAGCCTGATCGCCGACCGGCGCAAGGAGGCCGAACGTGAGTGAGATCGTGCTCGACGCCTCGGCGCTGATGGCAGTGCTGCGCGAGGAGCCGGGTGCCTCGGCGGTCGAGGCGGTGCTCGACGCCGCCGCGATCAGTACGGTCAATCTGTCGGAGGTGCAGGCGAAGCTGGTCGAGCGCGGCACGCCGGCCGAGAGCGCCTGGCGGTGGCTGGTCGACCTCGACCTGGAGGTGATCGATTTCGATGCCGCCCAGGCCCGGGTCGCGGGCGACCTCCGGCGCCCCACGCTGGCGCGCGGGCTGTCGCTTGGCGACCGGGCCTGCCTCGCCCTGGCTCAGGTGCTCGGCGTGCCCGCGATGACCGCCGATCGCGCGTGGGCGGGATTGGCCGTCGGGATCGAAATTCGCACGATCCGCTGATCTCGCAGGCGCGATCGTCGGTGGCTCGCGGCCGTCAGAGAGGCGGGCGAGGATCACCCGAACCCTTCGTCCTCGAACGGGTAGCGCGAGAGCACCTCGGTGCCCGTCTCGGTGATCAGGATCTGCTCTTCGAGCTTGACCCCGTCCGGGCCGCCCGGTTCGCCGATGTAGCTCTCGAGGCAGATGGTCATGCCGGCTTCGAACACGCCGTCGTAGCCGGCCGCGTCGGCGTCCTCGGGATAGTAGATCGCCGGGTACTCGTCGCAGACGCCGACGCCATGCGCGATCGTCGAATAGCGATTGGCGCGCAGGCGCTCCGGCAGCCGCCATGCTTTCTCCGAGAGCTCGCGGAAGCCGAGGCCGGGGCGGATCAGGTCCAGGTTGTGGGCGATCTGCTCGCGGGCCAGGCGATAGAGCGCTTTCTGCTCAGGAGTTGCCCGACCGTCGCCGCACAGCCAGGTCCGGGAAATGTCGGCGCAGTAGCCGTAGGGGCCGATCAGGTCGGTGTCGAACGCGACCAGATCGCCCGCCTCGATCACCCGGCTGCTGCACTCCTGGAACCAGGGATTGGTGCGCGGGCCGGAGCTCAAGAGGCGGGTCTCGATCCATTCGCCGCCGCGTCTGATGTTCTCGGCGTGGAGATGGGCCCAGAGCTCCTGCTCGGTGATCCCGGGCTGCAGCTGCTGCCGCATCGCGCCCATCGCCGCCTCGCAGGTCGCGAGCGCGCAGCGCATCGCCCGGATCTCGTCCGCCGACTTGAGGGCGCGCGCCAGCTCCATGACCTCCTGGCCGTCCTGCAGCGCAAGCCCCTGGGCCTCGAGGGCTGCGGCCCCCGCCGGGTCGGCCTTATCGATCGCGAGCCGGTGGTTGCCGCCGCCGTGCGCCTGGACCAGGTCGGCGAGCTCGGCCGCCCAGAGCCCGGCGTGCTCGGCGACGCGCCCGCCGCTGTTGAAGAAGTACCAGGCGCGCGCCGGCCGGACCTCGTCGACCAGCGCCAGAGGTGCCGCGAGATGGGCGCAGCCGTGGAAATCGAACAGGATCACCGGACCCGCGGTCGCGACGAAGGCGTAGCGGGCAGGGTTGTGCAGGCACCAGACCTGCATGTTGGTGCCGTCGGTGGCATAGCGGATGTTGGCGGGATCGCCGACCACGATGCCGGCGTAGTCGCGGGCCACGAGCTGCGCGCGCAGGCGCTCGAGGCGGTAAGCCCGGAGCAACTGCAGGTCGGGCAGGTCGAGCCCCAAAACCTGCCACTCGGCAAGCGCCAGGTCGCCCGGCCCGAGATCGCCGAACGAGCCCTGGCCCGGACGGCGCCGGGCAGCGTCCTGGATCTTGGAGCGATAGCGGGGCGGCGTCATGCGGGGCTCCCGGAACGCGGCTGCGGCGCGCCACCATGGGAGGCCGCCTTGCGATCTGCAGATAGCTCAGCCGGCGGCGCGAAGAAAGGGCCGGCGGGCCGCACGCCGAGGCTGGCGTCAACGAGGGCCTGCGTTAAGGTTGCGGCATCAACGCGGGCGGAGAAGAGGCCTGCAGCCGGAGGGTTGAGTGCCATGGCGAAGACGATCGGCATCCTGACCGCGGGCGGCGACAGTCCGGGGCTGAACGCGGCGATCCGTGGCGTCGGCAAGGCGGCGCTCGGCGCCTACGGCATGCACGTGATCGGCTTTCGCGACGGCTTTCGCGGCCTGATGGAGAACCGCACCACGACCCTCACCCGGACCGCGCTGTCCGGCATTCTGACTATCGGCGGCACCATCCTCGGCACCTCGCGCGACAAGCCGAAGAGCATGCCGATCGGCGGCAAGACCATGGACATGAGCGACGTGATCGTCGAAACCTACCGCAAGCACCACCTCGATGGTCTGGTCTGCCTCGGCGGCGGCGGCACCGCGCGCAACGCCTTCGGCCTGCTCGAGAAGGGCCTGAACGTCATCACCCTGCCCAAGACCATCGACAACGACGTGGCGCTGACCGACGTCAGCTTCGGCTTCGATACCGCACTCGGGATCGCGACCGATGCGATCGACCGGCTGCACAGCACCGCCCACAGCCACCACCGGATCGTGGTGGTCGAGGTCATGGGTCACAACGCCGGCTGGCTGGCGCTCGGCGCCGGGATCGCGGGCGGCGCCGACGTGATCCTGATCCCGGAGATCCCCTACGACGTCGAGGCGGTCGCCGAGGCGATCCGCCAGCGCTCGCGCACCGGCAGCCCGTTCAGCATCGTGGCGGTCTCGGAGGGCGCCATGCCCAAGGAGCACGCCGCGGCCCTGCAGAAGGCCGAGACCCTGCTCGCCAAGGTCAAGGGCAAGGCCAAGGACAAGCGCGCCGCGACCCGCAAGACCAAGGCCAAGACCGCGGTCGCCGAGATCAAGGCGCGGCTCGGCAGCCGCACGCTCGAGCTCGCCCAGCAGCTGGAGGGCCTGACCGGGCTCGAGGGCCGGGTCACGATCCTTGGCCATCTGCAGCGGGGCGGCACGCCCTCGGCCGCCGACCGCCTGCTCGCGACCCGGCTCGGGACGGCTTGCGCGGCGCTGATCAACGAGGGCGTGTTCGGGGTCATGGTCGCGGCCCGGGGCGACGGCACCGAGCCGGTGCCGCTGGCCGAGGTCGTCGCCAACCGCAAGTTCGTGCCGCTCGACCACCCCTGGCTACGTTGCGCCCGCGACATCGGCGTCTGTCTCGGCGACGCCTGAGCCGGCGCGGTTGGCGGGCGTCCTCAGTCGAGGCGCGCGATGTCGGGGTGGGCGCCGATCCAGCGCTCGCGCAGCTCCGCCCAACGGCGCACGGCCTCCGCGCCGGTGACGATCGTGAAGCAGCTCCTGAGATCGTCCGGGATCGGGCCCGGGAACCGCTGCGTGCCGAACCAGAGGATGGTGTTGTTGGCGCAGTCGGTGATCCGGACATGGGCCGACCCGATCGTCGTCGTGCCCCGGCTGTAGGGAACCTCGTAGGCGACCACATTGTCGCGGAACACGAGCCTGGGTACGCGCCCGTCCTTCTCGCGGGTCTTGAACAGGGTCTCGTAGCCCGCCTTGCTGCGATCGCCGTCGCGGTCGCGGCGATCGAAGGGTCCGGGCATGTTCTGCATCCGGATCAGATTGCCCTCGATCCGCACGGTGCCGTCGGCGCCCGCGCCTTCGGCGCCGTTCGAGACGCCGTTGTAGCCGCTGTAGAACGTGCAGCAGCCGTCGAACAGGTTGCCCTCGATGCTGCCTTCGGCGTGGCCGTCGTTCTCGATGCAGTCGTCGCGGTTGTAGCTCACCCAGTTGCCTCTGAAGACGAAGCCGTCGGCGCGGTAGGGGACGAAGGCGTCGTGGCTGTTGTGGATTCGGACGCCCTCGACGACCCCGCCGCGGCCGTTGATCGTGATCGCGTAGCCGCCGCCGCGCGCCTTGGTCTCGGCCCAGGTGGCGTTCTCCGGCTGGGTCCCGACGATCGTCCCCCCGTAGAAGCAGAACGGGGTCGACTGTGGCGGCGTGTTGTAGGGGGCGCTCCACAGGTCGCGACGACCGGCGCCATCGATATTGGTCCCCCAGTCGACGCCGATCTGAATCGGGCTCAGGCCGCGGCGCCGGACGTCACCGTCCATCAGGCTCGTCCAGCGTCCGCCGCGGGCGTCGAAACGCGCGCCGCTCGGCCAGGTGGCGACCCGAAATCCCTGATAGCCGTAGTCCCGGTCCAGACGCGTGATCGGCCCGTCGAAGCTCGACAGGCACCCCGGGGCGCGATCGGGCGCCGGCCCGGCGGCACCCTCGGCCCGCGCCGCCGGCGCCGCCGCCAGCAGCGCGGGCAGCGCCATGGCGACCAGCAGCGCACCAGCGCGTCCGCTTCCTCTCCGATGGTTCGATCTCACCATTTGCCTCCCTCGATGTCTGACCAAGAGCCGCGTGCGGCGGCGATCGCTCAGCCGGCTGCTGCCGCCTTGCGCGCGGCCTCGTAGCGTTCCCGGGTCGCGGCATCCGGCGGATAGAGGCCGAAGATGCCCTGCCCGGCCTTGACCTGGTCGAGGATCCAGGCCTCGATCTGCTCTTGGGCTACGGCATCGCGCGCGACCTCGTCCGCCAGGTGGCGCGGGATCACCACGACCCCCTCGCCGTCGCCGACCAGGACGTCGCCCGGGAACACCGGCACCTCGCCGCACCCGATCGGCTGCTGCAGGTCGACCGCGTGGTGGTAGGCAAAGCTCGCCGGCGCGGCCGCGCCCGCAGCGTAGACCGGCCAGGCGAGCGGGATGATCTGGGGTGTGTCGCGGACAGCACCATCGGTCACCACCCCGGCCACGCCGCGCTGCATCAGCCTGGCGATCAGGATGTCGCCGAGCGAGCCGCCTCCCGCCTTGCCGCGGCAGTCGATCACCAGCACCTGGCCGGCCGGGCATTCCTCGATCGCGCGCCGCTGCGGGTAGGAGCGATCATCGAACATGCCCGGATGATCGAGGTCCTCGCGCGCCGGGATCATGCGCAGCGTATAGGCCTCGCCGATCAACATCGGCGCGCTGGCCGTGATCCGGTGCACGCCCTGGATGAAGGTGTTGCGCAGCCCCCGCTTGAACAGCTGCGTGGTCAAGGTCGCGGTCGTGGTCGCGCGCAAAAGCCGCTTGGTTTCCTCCGGCAATCCGGCCATGGTTCCCTCTGTCTTTGGTTGGCGCGGGCAGGCAATCATGCCGGCGGCCGCGCGGCAAGCGCAAGCCGACGGATGGAATCACGCAGATGTCGGGCGAGTTCGTGAAGTTTGCGGCCGCGCTGTTCGCGATCCTGAACCCGATCGGGAACACCGCGATCTTCCTCTCGGTGACCTCCGAACGCAGCGGCGCCGAGCGTCAGAAAATCGCGCTGATGACCTCGGTCGCGGTGCTGATCACGCTCCTGGTCACGGCCGTCGTCGGCCAGGAGATTCTCGATCTGTTCGGCATCTCGGTCGGCTCGTTCCGGGTCGCGGGCGGGATCATCATCCTGCTGCTCGCGCTCTCGATGCTGCACGCGCAGCCGAGCCGGGTGCAGCACTCGCCGGCGGAGGAGGCGCATGGCAAGGAGAAGGACAACCCGGCGATCTTCCCGCTGGCGATCCCCATGATCGCCGGGCCCGGCGCCATGGCCACCGTGATCGTCAACAGCCAGCACGCGCAAGGGGTCGCCGGCGGCGTCATGGTTGGCGCCGTGATCGTCGTCATGTGCGTCGTCGTCCTGGTCGTGCTGGGCGCGGCCACCCGGCTCTCGAGCCTGCTCGGACCGACGGCCATGAACGTCCTGACCCGCCTGATGGGCATGGTTCTCGCGGCAATCGCCGTGGAGATGGTGGCGGACGGCCTCGGCCAGCTCTTCCCTCAGCTGCAACCGGCCGGAGCATAGCCGGACCCGGCGAGTACTGTCGTCGGCGCATGCTGGAAAACTTGATTCCCCGGTTAGGGCTTGACCTTGCTGTCACCGGAGGAACTCCGGGACCAGTGGCACGGGCTTGCCGCCCCGCCAGACCCAGACGGTGACCTCGCCGAGCGGGCCCTGGACGTTGCCCTGGTCGTCGAAGCGGGCCTCGATGCCGAAGACGTGAAACGTCCCGGAGTGCAGCGCTCGAGCGACCGCGCTGCCATCCGTCGTGCCGGCGGCTACGACCGCCTGAGCCCAGATCTTGGCGTTGCCGTAACCTCTCGTGACGCGTAGATCCGACGGCATTTGGTAAGCTGCACGAAGGCTCGCCTCGAACCGAGAGAATTCCGCCGTGTCGAACCGGCGATCGGCGACCACCAGCGTGCCGTCCGCGGCCGGGCCGGCGATCAAGCCGAATTCCTCGCTCGTGTTGGCGGCGGAGACGATCGTCGGTGGCTCGAAGCCGGCCTCCGCCATCTGCCGGCGGAGCAGGCCGACCTCACGCGGATAGCCGCCATAGTAGAGGACGTCGGTCCCGACCCGTCGCAGCCCTTCGATCAGGTCCGTGAACAAGAGCTGCCCCGGCCGCATCGCCTCGAACATGACCGGCGCGATTTTCAGCTCTTCGAGGCTCTTGCGCGTAAAATCGGCCGCCCCTTTGCCGTAGGTGCGGGTGTCGTGGACGATGGCGATCCGTTTGCCTGCCAGCTGCCGGGCCATGTACTCGGCGGTGAGCTTGCTGTAGGCAACGTCCGACGGGCTCGCTCTGAACGTCCAATGAAGCCCCCGAGCGGTGACCAGCGGGTTGCTCGCCATGGTGAGAAACGGAATCCGGGCCGCCTCGTAGACTTCCGATGCGGGAATCGCCGCATTCGAGCACAGGTGGCCGATCGCCACCGCGACCCCGTCCGCCACGAGCTTTCGTGCCGCGGCTGCGGCTTGCTCGCCGTCGCAATGGTCGTCGACGTGATCGATGACGATCTTCTCGCCGAGCACCCCGCCGGCGGCGTTCAGCTCGGCGACCGCCAGCTTGGTGCCGTTCTGCATCTGCTCGCCGGCGAGTTCCATCTCCCCGGTCAGCGGCCCCGCAAAGCCGACCAGAATCTCGGCGGCGAGATCATGCGCCCCCGCAAGCGTCGCGAGCGCGACCGATCCGGCCAGGAGACAGCAAGACCGTCTGCTTGGAATGCTCGTCCTCCCCTCGGCTCGTCGGCCCTGTCGTCCAGGCGAGCCGCAATCTTGTTCGAAGAGTCAGCCCTTGAAAAGACATATGCGCGAGCGGGTTTCGTTGGAGCGAGCGCAGCCACCTTGCTGATCCCGCCCTTGTGCGTTCCAGGTTCTGCAAGCGATCATCCGAAGCTCGCCAACAAGCCGGGAGACGACACCGATGAAGATCATAGCACTCGAGACCATCCAGCTCGCCGACTTCAGCAATCTGGTCTGGGTCGAGCTGCAGACTGACGAGGGCCTGGTTGGTCTCGGCGAGACCTTTCGCAATCCGGAGGCGACGGTCGCCTACCTGCACGAGACCTGCGCGCCCTATCTGCTCGGCAAGGACCCGCTGCAGATCGAGCGCCACGCGCGCGCGCTGATGGCGGAGGTCGGCAACCATTTTTCCGGTTTTCCCAGCCGCAGCGTGGAGGTGCGGGGCAATTCCGCGGTCGATCTCGCGCTTTGGGATCTGTTCGGCAAGGCCGCCGGCCTGCCCCTCCATCAGCTGCTCGGCGGCTTAAGTCGGGAAAAAATCCGGATCTACAACACCTGCGCCAGCGCCGCCTACAACCGCGTCGCGCGCGGCGACTACAACACGTTGCTGGTGCGCCCGGGCGACGCCGCGGTCAGTGCCGATCCGCTGGACGATCTCGCGGCCCAGCACCAGCGCCCGGCCGAGCTCGCGCAATCGCTGCTCGCGGACGGCATCGGGGCGATGAAGATCTGGCCGTTCGATGCCCACGCCTTGCCGACCGGCGGCCAGCACATCGCGCGCGAGGATCTGCGGCGCACGGTCGGGCTGGTCGAGGCGATCCGGACGGCGGTCGGGGATCGGATCGACATCATGCTCGAATATCACGGTCTCTGGCAGCTGCCGGCGGCGCTGCAGATCGCCGAGGCGCTCGACGGGCTCGGGGTCTACTGGCACGAGGACCCGATCGCCATGCACCAGCTGGACGATCTCGCCCGCTACCAGGCGCGCGTGCGCGGCCGGGTCGCGGGCAGCGAGAACCTCGGCACGAAGGTCTGGTTCCGCGAAGCCTTGAGCCGGGGCGCGATCGACGTCGTGCATTTCGACATGGCCTGGATCGGCGGCCTGACCGAGGGCCGCAAGGTCGCCGCGCTGGCCGAAGCCTTCGACCGGCCGATCGCGCCCCACGACTGCACCGGCCCGGTGACCCTGTGCGCCAACCTGCATCTGACGCTCGCGGCGCCGAACGCGCTGATCCTCGAGACCGTGCGCGCCTACACCCGGGGCTTCTACCGGGACCTGGTGACCACGCTCCCACGCATCGAGCAGGGCTACGCCTACCCCCTCACCACCCCCGGCCTCGGCACGGCCCTCCTCCCCGACCTTCGCCGCCGCCCCGACGCCAAAGTAAGGAGGAGCACGGTCTGACCCGGACGCACGCTCGCGGCCAGACCCGCGTCCGGGGCTGCCGCGGCCGCAGATCACCAGTCTCCCCGGCGGCGGCGTTGACCCAGCTCCGCCGTTGGCGTATAGATGCGACGTGCACGTCGTCGTCGAGACGGCCCCTTTCATCGCTGGCGCCAAAGCGGCCGGGCTGAGCGACGGCGACCTCGAGCGGATCGTCGATCATCTCGCAAGGCATCCGGATGCGGGCGATGTGATCCAAGGCACGGGCGGCGCCCGCAAGGTCCGGTTTGCGGGGCGCGGCAAAGGAAAAAGCGGCGGCTGGCGGGTGGTCACGTTCTACACCGGAGCGAACTTTCCGGTCTTTTTGCTGACGGTATTCGCCAAAGGCGAGCGGTCCGATCTATCCAAATCGGAGCGTAGTGCTCTCGTACAGCTCACGAAGCTGCTCGTCGACAGTTACCGGCGACGCATCGGCAATCTTGGGTGACGCCATGAGCAAACGCGCTTTCGGCAAGATCAAAGCCGGCCTCGAGGATGCGATCGCGATCGCGCGCGGCGAGGCCGATCCGTCGACCTACCGCGTCCACGTCCCCTTCGAGATCGACGTCAAGGCGATCCGGCGGAAGCTCGGCATGACCCAGGCGGAGTTCGCTCGGAGCTTCGGCTTCGGGCTCGACGCCGTGCAGAACTGGGAACAGGGCCGGCGCCGCCCCGAGGGCGCTGCCCGTGCCTTCCTCAAGGTCATCGACCGCGAACCCGACGCCGTCCGCCGCGCGCTCGCGGCGTGAACGATCCGGGCCATGATCCGCGCCAACCTTGCGGCGCAAGCAGTCCTGGCTGACCGATCGGAGACTCATTCGGCCGCCAGACGGGGTGCTGCGCGCGGCTCGGTCGCGGTGCCGGCGACCTCGTCGAGCAGCCAGCTGCGGAAGGCCTGGATCTTGGGTTGGTCGGCGCTGGTCTCGGGAACCACGAAGTAGTAGGCGCATTCGCTCGGCAGTTCGAGGTCGAAGGGCTTGACCAGGCGGCCGGCGGCGAGTGCCTCGTCGGCCAGCGGGCCGCGGCTGATTGCGACGCCGGTGCCGCTGATCGCCGCCTGCAGGGCGAGCGGCATCGATTCGAACTTGGGGCCGCGCTGCGGGTCGATGCCGGGGACGCCGGCCGCGCGCAGCCAGAGCCGCCAGTCGTCCATGTCGTCCAGCGCGTGCAGCAGCGTGTGGCGGGCGAGGTCGGCCGGCTCCCTGAGCGGGTCGGACCCCTCGAGCAGCCGCGGGCTGCACACGACGGTCAGCGCGGCGCTGAACAGGCGTTCCGCCAGCAGCCCCGGCCACTCGCCGAAGCCGTAGCGGATGCCGCAGTCGACGCCCTCGCGGGCGAACTCGATCAGGCGCGGGGTCGCCATCAGGCGGATCTCGAACTCCGGCCGCAGCGCCTGGAAGCGGCCGAGGCGGCTGGCCAGCCAATTGGCGGCGATCGAGGGCGTGGTGCTGATCGTGAGCGTGCCGCCCAGGCAGCGCGCGCGTACCCGCTCGACGCCCGCGGAGAGCTCATCGAAGGCCCGGCGCACCGAGGGCATCAGGAGCTGGCCCTCGTCGGTCAGCAGCAGGCGCCGGTTGAGCCGCCGGAACAGGCAGACGCCGAGGTCCGCCTCGAGCGCCTTGATCTGGTGGCTGACCGCGGCCTGGGTGACGTGCAGCTCGTCGGCGGCCCGAGTGAAGCTCAGATGGCGCGCCGCCGACTCGAAGGTGCGGAGCGCCGAGAGCGCCGGCAAACGGTTCGGCATGGTCCTGGTCTCGCATGAGGTGTGCTGGTACCGACCATGCGCGATCACGCGCAGCCGTCAAGCTCGAACTGGCGCTGTCGCACGCGCAGCCGGCGCCTTCCGCGGGATCGAAACATGAGGCGGATTCATCGAACCGCGACGCCCTGTTGCGGTCCGGCTCGAGTCTCGCGCCCGAATCCCGGCCGGCTCAGATGACCGGGTGGTTGTGCCTGCCCTTGATCGCGAGGGCGAAGCCGCCGCGCAGGAAGAAATGCTGGAACCGCACCCCCAGCATCCGCTGCCAGGCCCTGGCGATCCGCCGCTCGTGATGCCTTTGGATGTCGTCGAGGAGGATCGAGAACTCGCTCGCCAGGAATTCCCGCACGATCGGCACCGCCGGCAGCCGCGCCATCGCGGTGCTGCCGGCCCAGGCGGGCGGCCCGTCGCACAGCAGACAGTCGACCCGGCGCTCGCGCAAGCTCGCGCGCACGATCTCGACGTCGTACCAGGGCAGATCGTAGCCGGGACAGGGGCGCAGGGGCGCGTGGACGCAGCGGGCGGCGTGGGCCAGGCCGCGCCGGTCCAACCATTCGTTGACCGACGCCGACCACCCCTCGTCATGCTCGAACGACAGCAGCCGCTGATCGCCAGTGTCTTTGATCAGCTCGGCCATGAACATCGTCGACACGCCGCTGCCGAACTCGACGATCGTCCGGCGCCGATTCATTTTGATGTCGTTGAGCAGGCAGACGAGCGCGCTCGGCCGGATCGACGACTGCGACCATGGCAGGTAGCCGAGGGCGAAATCCTGCAGCGCGACGAGTGCGAACGTATCGTAGCTCAAGCCGAAATAGCGGACCAGGCGGGTCGTCGCCGCATCCAGCACCCGGGTAATCATCGCCCCTCCCCGTCAGCGCGCGCCGACCCTGAGCTTTGTGAACTTGTCGGATTGACGGCGCCGTCAAGCCTGCGTGGCCCAACCGACGCCACCCGGAGGGCGCCGCGGCAGGCCGCGAGTCGGCCGCCGACCGGCAGCCGGCCTCGACCACACCGGGCGCATCGCTTGCCGCCGATCGCCCCCGACTGGTCCGGCTGCCCGGCCCCCGAGCTGGCGCACTCAGGGTCGGGTTTCGCATGAATTAAAGTGATCCGATACATGAGTAAGCATCGTTTGTGCTCATGCGTGGTTCACCCCAGATATCTCCTGGGAAAAGGATCGATGGATGCCCGGGAGCCGGGCCCCGATCGGAGGATGCAAACATGACCCAGATTAATCCTGTTGCAGGTTTCGGGACGCTGTTCCCGACGCTCGCCGCGCTGACCGCGCCGGCCCAGGAGTTCGTGACCCGGGCGCCGACCTACCGGGCCCCGTCCGAGCTTCGGATCCGGGCCGGGCTCGGCCGTCGGTTGCGGGCTCTGCTCCAGGCCTTCGAGCAGCACCGCGAGCGCGCCCGGACGCAACGGACGCTCGCGCGCCTCGACGATCGCCTGCTGCGCGACATCGGGCTCAGCCGCGCGGACGTCGGGCCCGAGCTGCCCGCGCCGTTCGCGGGCCTCGGGGAGCCGCTGGTGCGCGATCACGGCGTCGCGCGCGGGCCGATCGTCGGCGAGGCGAGGCTCGGCCTCTGGCACCTCTGAGGTCGCGCGCTCGAAACACGATTGAAACCAGAAGACCCTGCGCCCGACATCGGGCGGAAACAACTGACCGCTAGGACGGGAGCAGAGGAACAGGGTCGCTGCCATCCATGCCGGGTGGCGCGCCCGCAGCCGGAGTGCAGACCATGACCAGAACCGTTGGCTCACCGGGTTTCGGCACCCTCTTCTCGACCATCGCGAGCTTGACCTCGCCGGTCCACGTGGGGCTGAGCCGACCGCTCTATGAGTCCGTGCCGCAGCTGGCGATCCGCGCCAAGGGACGGCGCTGGCTCGCAGGCGCGGTCGAGACTTTGCTGACCTGGTCCGAGCGCGTTCGTGAGCGGCGTCAGCTGATGCAGTTCGAGGACCACATGCTGCACGACATCGGCGTCACCCGGTCCGAGGCCGAGGCCGAGGCCGCGAAGCCCTTCTGGCGCGCCTGAGCGGCGCTGGCCGCTCGGGTGCTGAGGAGACCATCATGTCCAACCGTCTGGAACACGAGTTTCCTGCGGTCAGGTGGCAGGCGGTGCCGGCACGCGGGTTCGATCACGAGGTCGTCCGGGGCGCGATCGCGCGCGGTCGCCAGCTGCGCAGCGAGGCGATCCGGCGGAGCGGTCGGGCGACCTTCAGGGCGCTCCGGCGCGGCTTGGCGCGGGCCACGACGTTCCTCTGCTGCACCGCGCTCGGTCTCGCGGGGCGGCCGTCTGCGGGCGACTGCTGGGCGCGCTCCGCGCGGAGCGCTTGACCGCCGGGCAGGAGTGATCTTTGCTTTCCGGACCGATCGTCCGGACCAAGGGTGACACCGCCCATGATGCTCGAGCATCTGCGCCGCATGGCGCGCTACAATCGCTGGGCAAATCAACGCCTGTACGCGGCTTGTGCGTCACTTCCGAGCGCGGAGTACCACAAGCCGCGGCCGGCGTTTTTCGGCTCGATCCACGGCACGCTCAACCACCTGCTGGTCGGCGATCGGATCTGGCTCGCCCGGATCGAGGGCCGGCCCCATCCGGACCTGCGCCTCGACCAGCAGCCCTACGGCAGCCTCGCGGAGCTCGAGCGGGCGCGCGGCGCCGAGGACGCGCACATGATCCGGCTGGTCGACGGCTACAGCGACCAGGATCTGGCGCGCGCCATGCGCTACCGCCTGGTGACCCGGCCCGAGACCGCGGAGACCCCGCTCCACCTCTGCTGGCTCAATCTGTTCAACCACCAGACTCATCATCGCGGCCAGGTCCACGACCAGCTGTCGCAGACCGAGGTGCCGCCGCCGCCGCTCGACCTGATCTTCTATTTGCGCGAGACGGATACGTCTGCCGTGACGGACGAGCGCCGGTGAGCGTCTGCCTGCTGTCGGATGCGGAGCTGATCGAAGCCCGTACGGCGGCCGATCTCGACCAGGTCCGGTGGCTGTTCCGCGCCTATGCCGACTGGCTCGAGGTCGACCTCTGCTTCCAGGGGTTCGAGCAGGAGCTGGCCACCTTGCCCGGCCGCTACGCACCGCCCGCCGGTCGTCTGCTGCTCGCGAAGGTGGGCAAGGAGGCGATCGGTTGCGTCGGGCTGCGCCCGCTCGAGCCCGGGATCTGCGAGATGAAGCGGCTCTGGGTCGAGCCCGGCTTCGGCGGCCACGGCCTCGGGCGCGCACTCGCCGAGCGGATCATCGATGACGCGTGCGCGGTCGGCTATGCCAGGATGCGGCTCGACACCTTCCCGGCGCGCATGCAGGCGGCCCAGCATCTCTACCGCTCGCTCGGTTTTCGCGAGATTCCGCCCTACTACGACAACCCGTTCGAGGGCGTGGTGATGCTGGAGCTCAGACTGACACCCTGAGCCAGCGTCCGGTCACGGCATCCCGAGCAGCGGACGCAGATCCTCGGGCAGCGCGCCGCCGCGGAGCGGATTGCGTACGGTGACGCCGTCGAGCACAGCGCCATCGCCCATGTCTTCGCTCAGCACAATCGCACAGCCGGCACGGCGAGCGGTGGCCAAGAGCAGTGCGTCGAACAGTCCAAACACGCCCGCCAACATTGCCGTATACGCCGCATCGAGGTCGTCGATGTCGGCCGCCACGATCTCGAACGCTGCCCGCCAGTCGCGCGCCTGCGCGACCGCGTCTTGCCTGGGGACGAGGTTCTTGCGCGTGACCGCATAGACGAACTCAGCCAATGACTGCAGCGTGAGCACACAAGGGCGCTCGATCGAACGGTCGACGATTTCGACCGCGAGCCGGTGCTTCGCACCCGCGCTGCGATCCATGGCGTAGATCAGGATGTTGGTGTCGAGCGTATACCGCTCAGTCGTCATAGAGCTCATCGCGATTGAACTTGTAGCCGCCGCCAAGGTCCCAGCCTTGCCGCATGCGCTCGAGAGCCCGTGCGCGCGCCGCCTGCTGCTCAGGCGTCAGCACACGTCTGCCCGGCTCGACCGGCACCAGGCGTGCAATGGGTTTGCCGCGGCGGGTGATGACGAAGCTCTCGCCGGCCTCGACCGCACGCACGTAACGGGCGAACTGCTGGTTGGCTTCGCGCAGCGCGACTTCCTTGTCCATCACCTCAGCTCCGGTTTGTAGTACCGAATGTAGCACGATGGCCGCGTCGTTCAAGCCCTATCGGAGCGCCTGGTCCCACCGGCTTCGGGCCGCGCCGGCATGGAGCGACCGGAGCCCCGATCTTAGCCCGCCAGCCGGCCGCAACCACGGGATTCGGCCGGTTGGATGTCAAATCCCGGCCGCGGGGCTAAAAACCCGGCCTCGGAGCCCCTATCTGAGCCGGATGTTGCACTGCAACCCGAGCCTGAATGCGGGCGTCGCCGGTCGTCGATCGATCGCCCGGCGCGCTCGGCAGTGCGCGCCAAACCAGCTCTTGATTGAGCGGCATTTGTCGAATATCTACCATCGGGAAACTTTCCGGCCACATTCCTATGTCTTGCTAGCGGCGAACGGCGTGATCTTCAGTTCCGGTCCGCACGGTGATCTGCTGGCCCAGGGGGCGCCTGCGGCGCAGCTGAACGATGGCAGCTGAGCGCAAGCCGACGCCCATTCGCAGGGAAGCCATGGGCAAGCTGAACGTCGACCCCGCGCTCATCGAGACCTTGGCCGAGCTGCTGCAACGCACCGGCTTGACCGAGATCGAGATCGCCGAGGGCGATGCCAAGGTGCGGGTGGTGCGCGCGCCGCCGGCGGTGTTCGCCTCAGCACCACCCGCGGGGGCGCCGGCCGCCGGCTCCGCGAGCCTGGTCGCGACCACCGAGCCGGCAGCGGCAACCCCGAGCGAGCGCCATCCGGGCGCCGTGCGCGCACCCATGGTCGGCACGGTCTATCTGACCCCGGAGCCGGGCGCGCCGCCGTTCGTCGACATCGGTGCCGAGGTCCGCGAGGGCCAGACGTTGCTGATCATCGAGGCGATGAAGGTCATGAACCCGATCCGGGCCGCGCGCGCCGGGCGGGTCGTCAACGTCCTGGTCAGCAACGGCGATCCGGTCGAGTATGGCGAGCTGCTGTTGATCATCGAGTAGGCGCGGCCCGGCATCCGATGTTCGACAAGATCCTGATCGCCAATCGCGGCGAGATCGCGCTTCGGATCATCCGCGCCTGCCGCGAGATGGGGATCGAGACGGTCGCGGTCCATTCGACTGCGGACGCCGAGGCGATGCACGTCCGTCTCGCCGATGCCAGCGTCTGCATCGGGCCGCCGCCGGCCGCCAAATCCTACCTCAACAAGGTCGCGATCCTCGCCGCCGCCGAGATCACCGCCGCCGACGCGATCCACCCGGGCTACGGCTTCCTGTCCGAGAACGCCGACTTCGCGCAGATGGTCATCGAGCACGGCTTCGTCTTCATCGGCCCCAAGCCTGAGCACATCCGCCTGATGGGCGACAAGGTGGCAGCCAAGGCCGCCATGCGCCGCCAGGGCCTGCCCGTGGTGCCGGGCACCGACGGCCCGATCACCCACGAGGTCATGGCGCGCGATGCCGCCGAGGCGATCGGCTATCCGGTGATGATCAAGGCGGTCGCCGGCGGCGGTGGCCGCGGCATGGTCGTCGCGGGCGACGAGGTCGAGCTGCTCGAGGGCTTGCGTCTGGCGCGGCGCGAGGCGGCGGCCGGTTTCGGGGACGACCGGGTCTATCTCGAGAAGTTCCTGGCGCGGCCGCGGCACATCGAGTTCCAGATCCTGGCCGACGACTACGGCCGCTGCATCCATCTCGGCGAGCGCGAATGCTCGGTGCAAAGGCGGCATCAGAAGGTGATCGAGGAGGCGCCCTCGACGATCCTCGATGCGGCGACCCGCGCCGAGTTCGGCGCCAAGGTCGCGGGTGCGCTCGGCCGGCTCGGCTATCGCGGGGTCGGCACCGCCGAGTTTCTCTATCAGGACGGCGAGTTTCACTTCATCGAGATCAACACCCGGCTGCAGGTCGAGCACCCGGTCACCGAGTTCGTGACCGGGATCGATCTGGTGCGGGCCCAGATCAGCGTCGCCGCCGGCGAGCCGCTTGGCTTCGAGCAGGCCGAGGTGCGCTTCGACGGCCACGCCATCGAGTGCCGGATCAATGCCGAGGACCCGGTGAGCCTCCTGCCCTCGCCCGGCACGGTCGCGACCTACCATCCGCCGGGCGGCCCCGGGGTCCGGGTCGACAGCGCGCTCTACGCCGGCGCCGTCGTGCCGCCCTACTACGACAATCTGATCGCCAAGCTGATCGTCCACGACCGCTCGCGGGCGGCCTGCCTGGAGCGGCTGCGGCGCGCGCTCGCCGAGTATGTGATCGTCGGCCTGCCCACCAGCATCCCTTTGCTGCAGGCGATCGCTGACGATCCGGTGTTCGTCGAAGGCGACTACCACATCGGCTGGCTCGCGGAGTTCCTCGAGGTCTGGCAGGCCCGCAGCCGCCGGGCGTGACCCGCCCTTGCCCGCCGCCACCGCCCTCGCTAGGCCAGAGACATGCTTGTCCTGACGCCGGATCTGCTGCTGGCCGCCTATGCGAGCGGCCTGTTTCCCATGGCCAACGACCGCCACGACCCGACGATCCACTGGATCGAGCCGAGGCGGCGCGGGGTCCTGCCGCTCGATCGCTTCCACCAGCCCAAGAGCCTGCGCAAGCTGATCCGCCGGCAGCCGTTCGAGATCCGGATCGACCGGGCGTTCGAGGGGGTCATCCTGGCCTGCGCCGAATCCCGCCCGGAACGGCCGCGCACCTGGCTGAACGACGATCTGATCGAGCTCTACTGCCGGCTGCACCGGCAGGGCTACGCGCATAGCGTCGAGTGCTGGGCAGACGAGCGCCTGGTCGGCGGCCTGTACGGCGTATCGCTCGGCGCCGCCTTCTTCGGCGAGAGCATGTTCTCGCGCGTGCGCGACGCCAGCAAGGTCGCCCTGGTCGCCCTGGTCGAGCGCCTGCGGGCGGGCGGCTATCTGCTGCTGGACACCCAGTTCGTGACCGACCACCTGCGCCGCTTCGGCGCCATCGAGATCGCGCGCGACAGCTATCAGCGCCAGTTGCGCCACGCGCTCGAGACCCAAGCAGTGTTCTATTGCGAGCTCGGCGGGGTGCCGTCCTCGACCCCCTGGTCGTCCTGAGGCGGCCCGCCCTGGTCGGGGCTCGGAGCCGGGGCGGGCGGGGTGCCTTGACCGACCTCCGGGGCGCTCTCGGGGGCCGGCACGACCGGGTCCTCGCAGCCGGTCACCCAGACGTCGTAGATCGGATGCTCGAGCGCCGAGACCGCCGGGCTCGAGGCGAACATCCAGCCGCTGAACAGGCTGGTCGGCGGCGCGTCCGGCTCGGACGCCGGCGGCAGCTCGCGGATCTCGAGGAAGACGGCGCTCTCGGGCGGCTCGGTCGGCGGCGTCTCGCGACAGGCGCGGACGATGATCTCGAGGGTGCCGAACCGGACCGGGACGCCGATCGGCGCCCGCAGGGGCGAGACGCGCGCGGTCACCTTGTCGAGCCCCTGGAGCAGCGCGACCTTGTACTCGATCGTCGGGCCCTCGGCGCGGGCGCCTGCGGCCGAGAGGGCCAGCAGCAGGGCTGCCGCCCCGGCCAGTCGAGCTGTCACTGGTTCCCCGAGCCCTGGCTCGCCGGCGCGGCGCCGGCGGCGCCCGCACCGCCAGCACCCAGGCCGTCAGCGCCCTGGTCGTCTGGGGCGCCGCCATTCTTGCTCTGGCCACCGGCGTTCTGACCGCCCGAACCCTGGCTGCTCTGGTTGAAGATCAAGTGGCCAACCAAGTCCTCGAGGTTGATCGAGGACTGGGTCAGGGTCACCTCGTCGCCAGCCTTGAGCATCTCGGTGTCGCCGCCCGGGATCAGCGACAGATACTTGCTGCCGAGGAGCCCGCTGCTGACCACCGCGACCGAGCTGTCGGCGGGGACCTCGACGCCGTCGTGCACGGTGAAGCGCACCTCGGCCCGGTAGGTCTGCGGATCGAGCTTCTGATCGATCACCTCGCCGACCTTGATGCCGCTGATCCGGACGTCGGCGCCGCGCTCGAGGCCGTCGACCCGATTGAATTTGGCGACCAGCTCGTAGCCGCTGGTATCGTTGACCTGGCTGCTCCGGTAGGCGAAGGTCAAAAAACCGATCGCGACCACCAGAACGATCGCGCCAAGCAGGGTCTCGATCAGATTGCGAGTCATGGAAGGTCCCGGATCGGGTCACAACGAAAGCGCGCCTAACATCGTGACTTTGCGACCTGGGCGCAAGTCTCCCGCGCCCGCCCTCGAAACCGGCCGACCCGCCGGGGGCGCTCAGTGCCGGGCGGCGATGGCGCGCAGCGCCTCGATCTGCGCCGGGGTGACCGCGGGGTGGTCGACCAGCAGCTCGGCGAGCGCCGCGACCGCGAGGTCGCGGTTGTCCTTGATCAGCCAGTAGCCCGGATATTCCCAGTCCGGGATCTGGCGGGTCTGGAGCGCGATCTTCGGGATCTTGTTCTTTAGGCCCCAGTCCTGGCCGAGGATGCGCAGCGCCTCGGGCGGGATCATGACCTCGACCTCGCGGCCCGAGAGGTCGATGCCGCCATCGGTCAGCTGCACCAGCTCGTCCTCGTCCTCGAAGCCGACCGCTGTGGCACCGGCCTTGAACAGGCGCGCCCGCTCGACGTCGAAGCCGGCGCAGTTGGTCGCCTCGCCCTGCAGGCGGGCATGGAAGGCGTATTCGCCCCAGGCCGCGAACATTTCGGCCTCGAGCGCCTCGAGCCGCGGCTGCCCGAGGGTGCGGCCCGGGAACCAGGGCGTGTCCTCCATGGACCGCGCCCAGCCCTGGTGGTCGAGGTCCTGGCGCGCGACCTGCTCGTCGGGGCCGAGATGGGCATATTTGCCGAACCCCGGGACCGCGCCCGCGCAGCCGGAGGCATGCAGCTCGATCACCGCGTCGAGATAGCCGAGGCTGAGCACGCGACAGCGGTCCCAGGCGCTCCGCACCTCGGGCGCCTCGTTGACGTTCTGGCCGCGCCGGCGCTGGATCTCGCGCAGCCGCCGGCGCTGCTCCCGCTCCATCTTTGTGCGCTCCAGCCATTGGCGAATCTCAACCGGCGCACGATATTGAGGCCTGCGGTCAGCGCACAAGCCCGCAAGCCGGTGGTCAAGACCGTCGGATCGGCCTAGACTTAAGGCTTCAGGGCAGGTTCATCCATGGCCGGTACGCTGCCCCGCCGCACCGGGTCGGGGCGCGCAGCCAGCCTGGACTGGGGTTGAAGACAACGATGAGCGGCGATCAGATCCGCAAGGTCTACCTCGACGAGGACGAGGACTTCTCCGAGCGCCAGTCCTATGGCCGGCGCGTGGTCACCCCGGTGCGCTACTCGACCGACCCGCGCGATGTCGGCTGGGTGCGCCAGAACATCCCCTGCCAGACCGCCTGTCCGGCCGACACCAACGTCCCCGCCTACATCCAGATGATCCTCGAGAACCGCTACGGCCGCTCGTACGAATTGAACCGGATCGCCAACGTGCTGCCGGGCACGCTCGGGCGGATCTGCTCGCGGCCGTGCGAGGACGCCTGCCGCCACGGCTGGCCCGGCAACGGCACGCCGGTCAACATCTGCCACCTGAAGCGCGCGGCCGCCGACCACAAGCCGTCGGGCCACCGGATCACCGAGAACCTGTTCACGCCGTCCGGCAAGCGGGTCGCGATCGTCGGCGCGGGCTCGGCCGGGATCGCCGCTGCCCACGACCTCTCGATGCTCGGCCACGACGTCACGATCTTCGAGGCCGAAGAGGTGCCGGGCGGCATGCTCTACTACGGCATCCCCGAGTTCCGCCTGCCGCGCGACGTGCTCTCGGTCGAGGTCCGCAACGCGCTGCGCCTGGGCGTCGAGCTCAAGGCGGGCGTCGGCAGTCGGCACCGGGCCGAACGATGTGCGCCTGTCGCAGCTGCTCGAGGACTACGATGCCGTGCTGCTGGCGACCGGCTGCATGGCGGCGATCCGCCTGCCGCTGCGTGGTGTCGACGATGCCGCCGACGACCCGGTGCGCACGCTCCCGAACGCCGAGTACGGCCTCGATTTCCTGATGGAGCTGCATCGCGGCGAGACCAAGGCCGTCGGCAAGCGGGTCGCCGTGGTCGGCGCCGGCTTCACGGCACTCGACTGCGCGCGCGTCTCGCTGCGCCTCGGCGCCGAGGACGTGTCGATCCACATCCGGACCACCGAGGACTACATCCCGGTCACCAAGGAGGAGATCCTCGAGGCCAAGCGCGAAGGCACCAAGATTTTGGGCCTGCGCACGCCCGTGGGACTGATCACCGATGAGCAAGGCCGGCTGACCGGCGTGCAGTTCGCCCAGAACCGCCTCGGCGGCTGGCGCGCGGGCGGCCGCCGGCAGGCGATCCCGATCGAGGGCTCGGAGTTCGTCGAGCCCTGCGACACGCTCCTGATCGCGATCGGCCAGAAGACCGTCAACGACTATCTCGACCTGCCGGTCGAGCTCGACCGCTGGGGCAACGTCAAGGTCGACGAGGACGGCATGACCTCGGTCGCGGGCCTGTTCGCGGCCGGCGACTTCGTGATCGGCGCCTCGACCGTGGTCGAGGCGGTCGGCCTCGGGCGCAAGACCGCGCTCAAGATGGACAGCTGGCTGATGGGCCGCGAGCGGAGGAAGCTGGTGGTCAAGATCGAGCCGGTCGAGGAGCCCAGGCGCGATCGCTCCTGGGACTTCATCCCGGGCCAGCACATCCCGATGGAGCCGATGAAGTCGCGCTTCGACACGCTCACCCTCGAAGCCGAGAAGGGCTACGATCAGGAGCTCGCGGTCGAGGAGGCCAAGCGCTGCTATCTCTGCCACCACAAATACGAGATCGACCCCGACAACTGCATCTATTGCCGCGCCTGCATCGAGGTCGCGCCCAGGAACTGCATCAAGCTGGTGAGCGGCATCGACATGAAGGAGGACGGCAGCTACGGCGAGCTCGAGGAGACCGCCGAGTGGGACCGGGTCGGGGCGATCTGGATCGACAACAACGAGTGCATCCGCTGCGGCGCCTGCTACATGGTCTGCCCGACGCGCTGCATCTCGATCACCAAGAACGAGATCTTCTATCAGGACGTCTGAGCAGATCCGGACCGGTCAGCCATGGCGACCCCAGCCCACCACGTGATCATCGGCAACGGCGTCGCCGGCAACCGCGCCGCGGCCGTGCTGCGCGAGCTCGACCCGGACAACCGGATCACGATCATCTCGATCGGCGCGCTGTTGTTCTACGATCGCTATCAGCTGCCGCAGATCTTCTACGGCAAGCGCGACTGGCGCGAGTTTCTGGTCTATCCGCCCAGCTACTACGAGGACCACCGGATCGCGGTGCGGCGCAAATGCCGGGTCACCCAGGTCGACCCGCGCCGGCGCGTGCTCGTGCTCGCCCACCGTGAGGAGGTCGGCTACGATCATCTGCTGATCGCAAGCGGCGGGGCCGGCTATCTGCCGCCGGCGCTCGCCGACTCGCGGCCGCTCTTGCACAGCTTCGTGACCTACCGGACCGCGATCACGACCGCCGAGGCCCTGCCCGACGGTGGCACGGTGATCATGCTCGGCGGCGACATCCTCGGCCTCGACGTCGCCCACGCGATCGCGGCGACCGGCCACCGGGTGATCCTGATCCCGAGCGAGCAGACCTTCTGGCCGCACAAGGTCGACCCCGCCGACCGGCCGCGCCTGTTCGAGGCGCTCGGGCGGGCCGGGATCGAGGTGCAGGACAGCCAACCGGTCGAGCGCATCGAGGCGGTCGAGGGTGGCGGCCCGGCACGCCGGGTGGTGCTGACCGACGGGCAGGAGCTCGCAGCCGACGTCGTGATGGCATTCTACGGCCTCGTGCCCTCGCTCGAGTTCATGGTCGGCTCGGGCGTCGACATCGAGCGCGGCCTCCTGGTCAACCCGGAGCTCCGGACGACCGATCCGCAGATCTGGGCGGCCGGCGACGTCTGCCAGATCTGGAGTGCTGAGGACAACGCCTACCGCTTCTACTACGGCTGGAAGAACGTCAAGGCGATGGGCGAGATCGCCGCCCGCAACATCGCCGGCGCCGAGCAGTCGTTTCGGACCTTCGTCGACGAGACCCTGGCGGTCAACGGCCAGGGCCGGCTCCACTCGTCCTTTTGGGACTACGATTAGGTTAAGCGAGGTGAGCGCCCGATGAGCGTTACCGACATCCAGATCGCGATCTGCGGCTCGGCCGGCGACGGCACGATCGCCGCCGGCGGGATCCTCAACCAGGCGATGGCGCGCGCCGGCTACAAGGTGATCGCGTTCGACGTCTATCCGGCCGAGATCCGGGGCTTTGGCGAATGCATCGCCTGCTCCCGGATCACCGCCGACCAGGTCTATTCGTTGAAGGCATGCTCCGATGTCCTGGTGTCGCTCAACGACGGCCATGCGATCGCGCATGTACCGGAGGTCTGCGACTTCGGCGCCGTGATCTACGACGACGCGCCGATCGCGACCCTCAAAGAAGGTCAGCACATCTCCGGCCACATCAAGCCGGCGCAGCTGCCGTATGGCCTTTCGATGCGCGAGATCTCGGAGCGCGCGACCAACGCCGGCAAGTCGCGGAACATGGTGGCGCTGGGCTTCGTGGCCGGGCTCTATGCGATGCCGCGCCAGGCCTTCCACGAGACCATCGCGGCCAAGTTCAAAGGCAAGGCGGACACGATCACCCTGGGCAACATCAAGGCGTTCGATGCCGGCTACGAGGAGGCGCTTCGGACCTTCAAGCTCGACTTCATCGAGCTCGGGCCGACCGGCAAGCCCGAGCCCGGCGCGGTCATGATGAGCGGCAACCAGGCGGTCGTGCGTGGCTGCCTGGATGCCCACGTCGAGACCTTCTTCGGTTATCCGATCACGCCCGCGACCACGATCCTCGAGATGCTGGCGGCGCGCATGCCCAAGCAAGGCGGCCGGGTGCTGCAGACCGAGGACGAGATCTCGGCGATCTCGGCGACCATGGGGGCGGGCTATGCGGGCGTCCGGGCGGCGACCGCGACCTCCGGTCCGGGCCTCGCGCTGATGGTCGAGATGCTGGGGCTCGGCGTGATGGCCGAGGTGCCCTCCGTGATCTTCGTCTCCCAGCGCGGCGGCCCCTCGACCGGCATGCCGACCAAGACCGAGCAGTCGGACCTCAACCTCGCGGTCTATGGCGCCTCGGGCGACGCCCAGCGGATCGTGCTCGCGCCGACCAACGTCGAGGGCTGCTACCGCTGCGCCGGCAAGGCGTTCGAGCTGGCCGAGAAATACCAGACGCCGGTGATCGTGCTGCTCGACCTCTATCTCTCCAACCGGCTCGAGAGCGTCAGCCTGCCGCCGAAGCCGCCGTTCGCGCCGAGCCTGATCAAAGGGCTCGACGGCCGCGCGCGCAGCGGGCCCTATCAGCGCTTCGCGCTCACCGATGACGGCGTCAGCCCGCGCGCCGTGCCCGGCCAGGAGGGCGGCATCCACACGGTCACTGGCCTGGAGCACAACGAGGCCGGGCGGCCCAAGGACACGCCCGAGGTCCACGCCCGCATGACCGCGAAGCGGCACACCAAGCTCGCCTCGGCGGTCAACCACCCCGACCTCACGACCTGGAAGCGGTTCGGCGACGAGGGCCGGGTCGAGGTCGGCATCATCGCCTGGGGCTCGACCTTCGGCGAGGCGCTGGAAGCGATGCTCAAGGCGCGCGCCGAGGGCATCCGCTGCGCCGCCATGAAAATGGTCATGCTCTCGCCCCTGCCGGTCGAGGCGATTGCCCGCTTCTGCGCCGACTGCACCGAGGTGCTGGTGCCCGAGCTCAACTACGAGGGCCAGTTCGCCCAACTGATGACCGGCGCCACGGGCTGCCTCGTGCACCGCTTCGATCGCGTGACCGGCCGGCCGATGCCGGTCGACGACATCTTGAACGAGATCCGCCGTCTCGCGAAGGTCGATACCAAACGGCGCTTCGCCGCCGCCTGACGTTGTCTCCAGAAGGAACCGCCACCATGGCCGAGCTGCGCGAGCCGATCTATCTCGAGGAGAAGCTCAAGGAGATCCAAGGGACCGGGCGGCTCGCCTACCGCTCCAAGTCGCTGCCGACCTGGTGCCCGGGCTGCGGCTACTTCAGCATGACCGAGGGTCTGGCGCTGGCGCTCAACCGGCTCGAGGTCGCCCACAAGGACGTCGTGATCGTGTCCGGGATCGGCTGCGCCTCGCGCTTCCCGTTCTTCATGGACACCTACGGCTTCCATACCCTGCACGGGCGGACCTTGCCGGTCGCGACCGGCATCAAGCTCGCCAACGACAAGCTCACCGTGATCGCGATCGGCGGCGATGGCGACGGCTTCGCGATCGGCGGCGGCCACATCCCGCACGCCGCGCGACGCAACGTCGACATGACCTATCTGCTGTTCGACAATGGCATCTACGGTCTGACCAAGGGCCAGGTCTCGCCGACCTCGGTGCTCGGCTTCAAGACCAAGACCAGCCCCTACGAGAACCGCGATCAGCCGCTCAACCCCTTGATGATGCTGCTCGCCTACGGTGCCAGCTGGGTCGGCCAAGCCTACGCCGGCGAGCCCCATCACCTGACCGACATGATCGCCTCATCGCTCGCGCACCGCGGCTTCTCCTACCTGCACATCCTCTCGCCCTGCGTGACCTTCGACAAGACCAGCAAGACCTACCAGAACCTCGGCATGCAGGTGCGTCATCTGCCGGCTGAGCACGATTCGACCAACCTCATGGCGGCGATGGCGCAGGCCATGGACACCGACACGCCAGCGCTCGGCGTGCTGTTCAACCAGCCGCGCCCGACCCTGGGCGATGCCATGGACGCGACCATCCGCGCGGCCGGCGGCAAGCCGTTCATCGAGCAGGCGGCGGTGGCCTGAACTAGAAGGCGCGGGGCGACTGCCGGTCGGGCAGGGCCGGCGGCTCGAAGGGGCCGAGCAGCGAAGCTGGCGTCAGCGCCGGCAAGTGCGGCGCTGCCGCCTGGGCGACCCTGATCCCGTCCGCCAGGATCCCGCGCTCCGGCCTCCGGGTCTCGGTGTTTGATAAGGCCTCATCGGCGGGCGGCGCGCTCGGTGCCGCGACCGATCGTGACGCCGCCCCGGCTGCGGAGCTCACCACCTGGGTCGGTGCCGCGTCCTGGTGGGTCGATCCGCCGCCCCGTCCGCTGTGCGCGCCGAACGACCCGCCCGGCCAACCCGGCTCGGCGATCGCTGCGCCAGCGTCAGAGGACCGGGCGCCGAACGGCAAGATCGCCTCGAAGGTGTCGGCGCCGACCCCCTCCGGGACATCGGACACCAGCACGATCCTGGGCTTAGGCGCGTCACCCGCCGCCTCGTCCTGGCATGGTAATCCGTCGATGCGCTGGCCCTGTTGTTCGACCAGGGATAGGAAATTCTGCTGTGTGGACACAGCAAGCGCCATCGCCAGCCGCCCCTGTCCCAGGGTCACCGATCCGTCATCGCTGCAAGACGTGTCGGTCTCGGCAACCGGCGGCGGGCTCGCAGGCATAGCAGCGCTCAAGGGGCGCGCCACGGGCAGCGCATCGATCGCCGTGACCGGACGCGGCTCGCCAGACGTGCTGGCGAATGTCGACGGCTTCAGGTCGGGAGGCCCCGGGATCGCCGTCCCGCTCGGGAGGGCCACCGCCAGCCGGTAGAAGATGTGGGTGCCGATCTGTCCGACCCGCGTCATGTCCGCGGTCCAGTCCGGGTGGACTTGGTCGGAGTGGAACCAGAGCGCGCCGCCGGTCGGGTCGGGTAGCTGGCCGGCGAGCGCCAGACGGGCGAGCCGCTGCGCGTGCTCCCAGGCTGCGAGGTTGCGCGGCCGGTCGTCCAGCCCGTCGCAATGCCACGAGAACTGGCAGAGATTGCGGCCGCGCTCCTCGCCCTGCCGGACCACGCCGCAGACGGTGTCCGGGAAGCCCGGATCGGCGACCCGGTTCAGGGTCACGGCGGCGACCGCGATCTGCCCGAGGCGCGGCTCGGAGCGGGCTTCCCAATAGATGTTCAAGGCCAGGCAGTCGAGCTCGCTCGCGTCAGGCGGGATGCCGGGATCGCCACCGAGCCCAGGGGTCAGCGCCACGAGCTGGATCGGCCCCGCCTGCGCGGCCTGGCCAGCGAGCGCGACCGGCTCGGCCCGCACCAGGGTCGCCGCCGCCGGCAGGAATGCCAGGGCGCACACGACCACGCACCAACCGACTTGCCGCGACGACATCCGGCAGAACCGTCCCACGTCTTTTTTGTTGGCCACGACCCGATGATTTCGGAGCAAACGCCATGCCACCGCCGGCGTCTCGCGTCGCGTGACCCGCCACCCATCGCGGCCAACCTACCGGCCCTATGAACAGCCCGACAAGTGTTTTTGTTCCTCTGGCCCTGGTCTGCGGAGCGCCGGGCCCCCGGCGACGCGGGGTTTGCGCCCGGTCGACGGCCGGCGTTACCTTCCAGAGCGGGCGAGGGAGAAGCCTTGATGAACCAGCTCTCGGGCGCCGAGGCGTTCGTGCGCATGCTGCAGCTGCACGGCGTGCGCCACGTCTTCGGCCTGTGCGGCGACACCAGCCTGCCGCTCTACGACGCGCTCTACCGGCTCGATCACGGCATCACCCACATCCTGGCGCGCGACGAACGCTCGGCCGCCTACATGGCCGACGCCTATGCCCGGGTCACCGGCCGGGTCGGCGTCTGCGAAGGCCCGTCCGGCGGCGGCGCCACCTACATCCTCCCGGGCGTGGTCGAGGCCAACGAGTCCTCGATCCCGGTGCTCGCCGTGACCACCGACATCGCGGTCGGCGCGCGCGGCCGCTACGTGCTAACCGAGCTCGACCAGGAGGCCCTGTTCCGGCCGTTGACCAAGTGGAACCGGGTGATCGACCGGGCGGCCCAGATCCCGGCGAGCGTACGCGCGGCCTTTCGCCACATGACTACCGGCCGGCCGGGGGCGGCCCACCTCGGCCTGCCGTTCGACGTCCAGCGCGCGCCGGTCGACGAGGCCGAAGTCCATGCCGATCCGACGCTTGGGGTTTTCCCGGCCAGGCGCATGGCGCCGGACGTCGGCGCGATCAGGGCGGCGGCCAGAGCGATCCTTGCGGCCGAGACGCCGCTGATGATCTGCGGCGGCGGGCCGGTCATCGCCGGCGCCGAGGCCGAGATCCAGGAGCTCGCGGAGGTCCTGGATCTGCCGGTCGCGACCACGATCAGCGGCAAGGGCTGCATCGTCGAGGATCATCCACTCGCGGTCGGCGTGGTCGGCAGCAATGGCGGCACGCCCGAGACGCGGGCGCTGGTCGATCGGGCGGATCTCGTGGTGTTCGTCGGCTGCCGGGCGGGCTCGGTCACGACCGAGCGCTGGCGCCATCCGGCGCCGGGCCAGGTCCGGGTCGTGCACATCGACGTCGACCCGGCGGTGATCGGCGCTAACTACCCGACCGAGGTCGCCGTGACGGGCGATGCCAGGCTCGCGCTTGCAGCGCTCCGGGAGGAGATTGCAAGACTGCTCGAAGGTCCGGCCGGCCGGGCGCGAGGGCAGGCGCGCGCGGCGGTCGCACAGGCCAAAGTGGAAAAACAGGCGGCGTTCGAGGCGCTCGCGCGCTCGGACGAGGTGCCGATCCGGCCGGAGCGGATCGTCGCCACGCTGCAGGCGCTGTTGCCGCCGGATGCCATGATCGTCGCCGACGCCGGCACGCCCTGCCCGTATGTTACCGCTTACTATCAGCTGCGAAAAGCCGGCCGGCACTTCATCTCCAATCGGGCGCATGGCGCGCTCGGCTATGCGTTGCCGGCGTCGGTCGGCGCCCAGATCGGCCGGCCGGATGCCAGATGTGTCGCGGTCATGGGCGATGGCAGCTTCGGTTTCGCATCGGGCGAGCTCGAAACCGTCGCCCGGCTCGGCCTGCCGATCACCATGGTGGTGATCGCCAATGCCACCTTCGGCTGGATCAAGGCCGGCCAGCAGAGCGGCTTCGGCGGCCGCTACTTCGCGGTCGATTTTTCGCCGGGCCAGCACGCCCGGATCGCCGAGGCTTACGGCATCCGGAGCTGGCGGGTCGAGGATCCGACCGACCTGGAGCCCGCGCTCGCCAAGGCTCTGGCCAGCGACCGCCCGACCCTCGTCGACGTCGTGACCCAGCCGCTCCACGAAGCCCGCGCGCCGGTCTCCGAATGGGTCGCCTGAGCGACCTGAGCGAAGGAAAAAAATCATGCCAGGTTTCGTCGGTCAGCCCCTCCCGCGCCTCGAGGATGAGCCCTTTCTGACCGGTGGGGCGCGCTACACGGCCGATCTCGCTCTGCCGGACCAGGCCCATGCGGTCGTCCTCCGTTCTCCGCATGCCCATGCCGAGATCGCCGGTATCGAGCTTGCGGCGGCCAGGCGTGCGCAGGGGGTGCTCGGGGTGTATGCCGCCGCCGACCTGCAGGCGGCCGGCATCGGGCCGATCCCGTCGTTGACCCGGACCCCGCCCTATCGGGTCGAGAACGCCGACGGCAGCGAGTTGCCCGAGGCCTCGCAATATCCGCTGGCGACCGACCGGGTGCGCTACGTCGGCGAGCCGGTCGCGCTGATCGTCGCCGAAACCCTGGCCGCCGCGCGCGATGCGGCCGAGCGGATCGAGGTCGACTACCGGGTCCTGCGGGCAGTGACCGATGCCGAGGCCGCGCTCGCGGCCGGCGCGCCCAGGATCTGGCCGGAGCTCGCGTCGAACCGCTCGTTGCACTGGCAGGCGGGCGATCCGGCGGTGGTCGCCGAGCGTCTCCAGGCCGCCGCAGAGGTGGTCGAGCTCGAGGTCGACTATCCGCGCGCGATCATCGCCTTCATGGAGCCGCGCGCGGCGCTCGCCAGCTACGATCCGGCCGCCGGCCGCTATACGCTCCGCGCCGGCTGCCAGTCGGGGCATGCGATCCGCGCGGTGCTCGCCGGGATCTTGGGGGTCGGCGAGCCGGCGCTGCGGGTCATCGTGCCCGACGTCGGCGGCGGCTTCGGCGCCCGCAACATGGTCTATCCGGAGTTCGTCCTCGCTCTGTTCGCCGCCAAGGCGCTGGCGCGACCGGTCAAATGGGTGGCGGAGCGCAGCGAGAGCTTCATGACCGACGCCCAGGCCCGCAGCCAGCGCCTTAGCGGCACGCTCGGGCTCGACGCCGACGGCCGCTTCGTCGCCATCCGGGTGGCCGCGAGCTGGCGCCACGGCGGCTATCTCGCCAGCCGTTCCGCGTTCGTGCTCGTGCACTGGATGGCGCCGATGATCTGTGGGCCGTATCGCATTCCGGCACATCACTTCACCCTCGACGGCGTGTTCACCAACACGGCGCCGATCTCGGCGTACCGCGGCATCGCGCGCGCCGAGGTCAGCTATCTCCTGGAGCGGCTGGTCGATGCCGCCGCCCGCCAGAGCGGGATCGACCGGATCGAGCTGCGCAGGCGCAATCTGATCACGCCCGAGGAGATGCCCTGGCGCTCGCCGACCGGTGCGGTCTATCCCCGCACCGACTTCGGGCGCAATCTCGATCTCGGTCTCGAAGCCATTGATTGGCATGGCTTTCCGGCGAGACGTGCGGCAGCCGAAAAAGACGGGCGGCGACGCGGCATCGGGGTTTCGGTCTACCTCGAGAACGCCGGCGGCGTGCCATCGGAAGCCGCGAAGGCGTCCGAGTTCGCGCAGATCCGGGTCAACGGCGCCGGTGACGTCCTGCTCCACGTCGGCACGCAGGACTTCGGCATGGGCCACGCCACGGTCTTCGCCCAGGTCGCGGCGGACGCGCTCGGCCTCGAGCCAGCGGCGGTCAAGGTGGTCGACGGCGATACCGACCTGATCGCGATCGGCTTTGGCGCCTATGGCTCGCGCTGCGCCCGGATCGGCGGCGGCGCCGTGGTGCAGAGCGCGCGGGCGGTGATCGAGCAGGGCAAGGGCCTCGCGGCCGAGCTCATGGAAGCGGCCGCGGCCGACATCGACTTCGAGGGCGGCCACTACCTGATCCGCGGCACCGACCGGCAGATCGGGCTGTTCGAGGTGGCCCGCGCGGCCGAGGCGCGGGGGCGGCCGCTGCTGGCGGCCGAGACTTATCAGGCCCAGGGCCCGAGCTATCCCAGTGGCTGTCAGCTGGCCGAGGTCGAGGTCGACCCGGCAACCGGCAAGGTGACTCTCCTCCGCCACGTCATGGTCGCCGACCCGGGCCGGGTGCTCAACCCGCTGATCGTCGAGGGCCAGCTGCACGGTGGGATCGCTCAGGGCGTCGGCCAGGCGCTCCTGGAGCGGGTCGTCTACGATCCGGCGAGCGGCCAGCTGCTGAGCGGCAGCTTCCTGGATTTCACCCTGCCGCGGGCGGACGATCTGCCGATGCTGACCACACGCTTCAATCCGGTCGTAGCCGCGGACAACCCGCTCGGGGTCAAGGGCATCGGCGAGGGCCCGACGACGGGCTCGCCACCGGCCGTGGTCAACGCCGTCCTCGATGCGCTCGCCCCCGACGGCGTGACGGCGCTTGACATGCCGCTGACGCCAGAGCGCGTCTGGCGGGCCCTGACGCGCCGGCGGACCTGATGCTGGGAACCGACGACAGTCTGCCAGGTCCAGGCGAGGTCGAGCTGGATCACGTCGGGCTGTTCGTGCCAGACATGGCGCGGGCGGCGCAGGCGTTCGCGCGGCTCGGCTTTCACCTCACGCCGCTCTCGCCGCAGCGTCACCGCCTGGCCGCCGGCGAAGCGCTGGTGCCCGCCGGTACCGCCAATCGCCTGGCCATGCTCGAAGAGGGCTATGTCGAGCTCCTGACCGCGGTCGCCGACACGCCGGTCGCTCACCAGCTCCGCGAAGCGATTCTCCGGTATGCCGGTCTGCATCTGATTGCCCTCGGAACCGCCGACGCCGAGGCCACGCACGCCCGTCTGGCCACGGCCGGCTTCGTGCCGGAGCCGGTGATCCGACTGGAGCGCACGGTCCAGACGCCCGCTGGCGATCGCCTGGCGCGGTTCTCGGTCGTGCGCGTACCGCCCGGAGCGATGCCCGAAGGCCGCATCCAATTCTGCCAGCATCACACACCGGAGCTGGTCCGGCAGCAGCGCTGGGCCCTGCAGCCGAACCGGGCCCGGGCGCTTACCGACGTGCTGCTCTCGGTCGCGGATCCGGTCGAGGCGGCGGCGCGCTTTGGCCGGTTCGTCGGCCGCGAGCCGGAGAGCGCCGGCGCCGTCTGGTGGCTGGCGCTCGGGCGCGCGCGGATTGCTTTCGTCGATCCGGGACGCCTCGCCCGGCTGTTCCCCGAAACCACCCTGCCCTACCAGCCGTTCATGGCGGCGTTCGCCGTGAGCTCCGACGACCTCGTCCAAACCGGTCAGATGCTGGCGCGCAACGGGCTGAGGCCGGTCGAGATGGCCGAGGGCGTGCTCGCCGCGGCACTCCCCGGCGAGCTGGCCGGAACGGTCTGCTTCCTCGCCGAGGGGGTGCCTGCGCCGTGGCTCGATTGAGCGCTATTCCGCGGCCGTGGCGGCGGGCGCCCGGACCTTGCGGCCGAGCTGCTTCTCCAGCTCGACCACGGCGCGCATGGTCTTGAGCACACTGTCCGGCGTCAGGCTCATCGAGTTCGATGCCGAGCTCGACCAGATACCTGGCGATCTCGAGGTAGTCCGAGGGCGCCTGGCCGCAGATCCCGGAATGGCGGCGGTTGCGCTTTGCCCCTTCCACCGCCTGCTTGAGGAAGGCGAGCACGCCCGGATCGCGCTCGTCGAAGTCGAACGCGACCATCGCGCTGTCGCGGTCGACGCCGAGGGTCAGTTGGGTCAGGTCGTTCGAGCCGATCGAGAAGCCATCGAAGCGCTTGGAGAACTCGTTGATCTGGATGACGTTGTTGGGGATCTCGCACATCACGTAGATCTCGAGCCCGTCGTGCCCGCGCTCGAGGCCTTCCTCGGCCATGACGGCGAGCACCTTGTCGGCCTCGTCGAGGCGGCGGCAGAACGGGATCATGATCTTGAGGTTCTTGAGCCCCATGTCGGCGCGCACCCGGCGCATGGCGGCGCACTCCAGCGCGAACGCGTCGCGATAGGCCGGATGGGCGTAGCGCGAGGCGCCCCGGAAGCCCAGCATCGGGTTCTCCTCATGCGGCTCGAACGCCCGGCCGCCGATCAGCGCCGCATATTCGTTGGTCTTGAAGTCGGACAGCCGGACGATCACGGGCTTCGGCCAGAACGCCGCGGCGATCGTGCCGACCCCCTCCGACAGGCGCTCGATGAAGTACTCGCGCCCGCTCGGATAGGTCCGGATCATCTCGAGGATCCGCGCGCGCTCGGATTCGTCCGCGACCCGGTCGGGATGCAGCAGCGCCAGCGGATGCGCCTTGATGTACTCGTTGATGATGAACTCGAGCCGGGCAAGGCCGACGCCGTCGTTGGGGATGAAGCTGGTCTGAAACGCGAGCTCGGGATTGCCGAGGTTGATCATGATGTGGGTCTCGGGCCGCTCGACCGCGGACAGATCGGTGGTCTCGACGTGGTAGGCGACCTTGCCCTCGTACACCCGGCCGATGTCGCCCTCGGCGCAGGCAACCGTCACCTCCTGGCCGGTCGCGAGCACGCGGGTGCCGTGGTCGGTGCCGACCACCGCCGGGATGCCGAGCTCGCGCGCGACGATCGCGGCATGGCAGGTCCGCCCGCCCCGGTTGGTGACGATCGCGGCCGCGGTCTTCATCACCGGCTCCCAGTCGGGCGTCGTGGTATCGGCGACCAGCACCTCGCCCGGCCGGAACTCGGACAGATGGCGCGCGTCCTTGATGGTCCGGACCCTCCCCTGCGCGCATTTGGTGCCGACCGCGCGGCCCTCGGCCAAGAACCTTGCCCTGGCCGGTGACCCGATACTCCTCGAGCACGCTCGCCTTGCGCTGTGAGGCGACCGTCTCGGGCCGCGCCTGGACGATGTAGAGCTCGCCGTCGAGCCCATCGAGCGCCCACTCGATGTCCATGGCCGTGAAGTGGCCGCCGCGCCGGCTGTAATGATCCTCGATCTTGAGCGCGTAGTCGGCAAGCGTCAGCACCTGGGCATCGGAGAGACAATAGCGCTCGCGCTCCTCCTTCGAGGTCGGCTTGTTGAGGGTCGGCTCGCGGGTGCGGCCCTCGGCATAGACCATCTTGACCTTCTTGGCGCCGAGCGTGCGCCGGAGCACGGCCCGGTAGCCCTGCTTGAAGGTGGGCTTGTGGACGTAGAACTCGTCGACGTCGACCGCCCCCTGGACCACGTTCTCGCCCAAGCCCCAGGCGCCGGTGATGAAGACCGCATCCTGGAACCCGGTCTCGGTGTCGATCGAGAAGATCACCCCGGCGGCCGCCAGATCGGAGCGCACCATCTTCTGGACGCAGGCCGAGAGCGCCACCTGGAAGTGATCGAAACCCTTGTCGATCCGATAGGAGATCGCCCGGTCGGTGAACAGAGACGCGTTGCAGCGCCGGATCGCATCCAGCACCATCTCCTCGCCACGGACGTTCAGATAGGTATCGTGCTGGCCGGCAAAGCTCGCGGTCGGCAGATCCTCGGCCGTGGCCGACGAGCGCACCGCGACCGACAGATCCTCGCCATAGGTCTGCACGAGCTGGCGCCAGGCGGTCAGGATCTGCTCGCGCGCCCCCTCGGGCAGGCCCGCCGCATAGACGATCTCGCGGCAGCGGGCGCCGGCGCGGGCCAGCGCCTTGACATCGGTCTTGTCGAGCCGATCCAGCTCCGCATGCAGTTTTCCCCACGAATCCGCCTGGGTGAGCGCGTCGCGAAACGCCTGCGCCGTGATCGCAAAGCCGTTCGCCTGGCGCACGCCGAGCGGCACGAGCTCCCGGTACATCTCGCCGAGCGAGGCATTCTTGCCGCCGACCAGCGGCACGTCGGCATAGGAGATGTCGGAAAACCAACGGACATAGGCGGGCTCGGCCATGACGCACCTCACTTCTTCGCTTTGCGGATCGCGGCGGCAACTTCGGCTCCGGCACGGCCATCGGTCATTGACCTGGGTCAAGCGACCGCATTCGCCAGGCGGCCTCCAGATCGTGCTCCACTCAGCTCCGCGGGCTCCAGGATGGAGGCGGGATCGGAGCCGGCGAATGCGCAACACAAAGCAGTGATCGCGGCGTCTGTTCCTGACGAGAGAGCGTCACCTAGCCGAATCGCCCCGCACCAGGCAAACAACATGGGGCCATCTAGACAGTCCTTGACAGACGACAGCGGCTTCGCCCGACTGAATTGATCGCGCCAGGCGTCCGGCCATGCGCCACTTGTGTGTCACGACGCATTGGCTCCTGTCGCCCATGTGGTGCGTCAATTACTCGGAAGTGTCGCCTCCCAATACTGTTGCTCGCCAGCGACGCCGAGAAATCCAGCTATGGAGGCGACTGTGAGGTTGATCTGGTGGATACCAGAATTCTGGTGTAGATATGGATTGTCGCTCAGCATCGACAATAGGTTACGATGCTCATCTTCAGATGGAGCATCACCGTCAAAATCCGGGAAATTCGCTCAATCTCAAGACGGCCTCCATGTAACCTCCACGCGGGCACCGTCGCCTCGGTGTGCCAAGAGGTCACGGAAGTGTGCCATGGGCTGGCTTGGGACCGCTTGCCCTACCCGCTCAGATATGGCTTTCTGACGTGGTCGATCAACTTCCGATCGCAACCGGGCCGGATTTGAGCCATGGCCGTCAACTCGAGCCCTGACCAGCCGGACGACGAGCCGCCGAGCGTCTTCGTCAGCTACAGCCACAGGGACGAAGAATGGAAGGATAGGCTGCTGCCCCAGCTTGGCGCAGCTCGGGCCAGCTGGCACCGCGTGTGGGATGACCGGCGGATCAAGGCAGGCGATCGATTGGTACGCCGAGAATCAGAGAGATCCTGAGCAAGAGCCGTTGCGCCGTCTGCTTGATCTCGTCCGACTTTCTCAGCTCGATCTTCTGCATGGACGAGGAGATCCCCTATCTTCTCTAGCAGACGCTGACCGGGGAGCCTCGACTCTTCCCGATCCTGCTTCGTCGTTGCGTCTGGCAGGCGCATCCGTGGCTGAAGCGCTGGCAGATGCTGCCGGCGACGCCAAGCCGGTGCTGACCCATTTCGCCCATGATCCGGACAGGTGTTTGCCGAAGTGGCCCGCCAGTGGTCGAGTACCTCGAAACCGGTAAGGGTCACGAGCGACCGGAGCCCGTCGGCCCGGCGCCCGAGGTCGACATCACGCGCCTGCCGGAGAGCGACGAGCCAGCTGTTCGGCCGGCGAAAGGAGCTGAACTTCCTCGACAAGGCCTGGGACGATCAGGCAGACTCAACCTCGTGCGTCCTCGTCGCCTGGGGCGGGGTCGGCAAATCCACCCTGGTCGACTAATGGTGGAGGCCGATGGCCGAGGACAACTACCGCGGCGCCGAGCAGGTCTTCGGCTGGTCGTTCTACAGCCAGGGCACCGAGGGAGCGGGTGACCTCGGCCGACGAGTTCATCGCCAAGGCGCTCGAGTGGTTCGGCGATCGAGACCGCCGGCAAGGGCTTCCGCCTGGGACCGAGGGCGAACGCCTGGCCGACCTGATCCAGCGGCGAGCGCACGCTCCTGCTGCTCGATGGCCTGGAGCCCCTGCAGATCCGGCCAGGCCTTCGATCGCGGCAAGCTCAAGGACCCGGGCGCTCGAAGTCCTGCTCGATCGAGCTGGCGAAGCGAGAATCCGGGGCTCTGCGTGATCACCACGCGCGAGCCGGTCGCCGACCTCGCCGACGACGAGATCAAGGCGACCGTCCGCCGAGCTCGACCTGGACCAGATCTCGACCGTCGCCGGTCGCGCCCTGCTGCGAGTCATCGGGGATCGAGGGCGACGCGCGAAGAGCTACGAAGCAGCCGTCGAGGCGTTCGGCAACCATGCCTCGCGATCAAGCTGCTCGGCACCTGGATCGGCCGTGGCATCGATTGCCACATCGGCCGCGCCGCGACGATCCCGGATCTCGACATTCCGGCGAGCAGGGCCGCCATCCCCGTCGGGTGATGGCAGGCCTTCGCCGAGCGCTTCGGCGATGGGCCCAAAGCCGAACCTGCTCGCCCTCTCGGCCTGTTCGATCGCCCGGCCGAAGCGGCGAGCCGTCGTCGCGCTCAAAGCGCCGCCGGCGATCGCCGGGCTTAACGAGCATCTAGTCGAGCTCGCTGCGGAGGCCTGGGAGGACGAGATCGCTGGACCTTGCGCCGCGCTCGGCCTGCTTGCGCCAGCCAGCCACCACGCGCCCGACGAGATCGACGCGCATCCGCTGGTGCGGGAGCATTTCGGGGAGCGGCTGAAGACGGAACGGCCGGAGGCGTGGCGGGCGGGGCACGGGCGGCTGTACGAGCATCTCAAGGACAGCGCCAAGCAGCTGCCCGACACGCTGGCCGAGATGGCGCCGCTGTTCCAGGCGGTGCATCACGGCTGCCAAGCGGGGCGGTTTCAGGAAGCGTCTGGACGAGGTCTATTGGGCGCGCATCTGCGCGGCACGAAAGAGTACTATCTCATCCAACAAGCTTGGCGCGTATCGGTGCTGACCTGGCGGCGCTTTCGGGCCTCTTCGATGCGCCTTGGAGCCAGGCCCGTAGAGACGCTTACGCGAGAGCGCTCAGGCGTTGGCTCCTCAACACAAGCCGGATTCGATCTCCGCGCGCTCGGGCGGCTGCGGGAGGCGGTGGCGCCGATGCGGGCGGCGCTGGAGCGCGGCGGCGCGCAGACGATTGGAACGAACGCCGCGATAGCGCGATCAATCTCTCCGAGCTGCATCTGACGCTCGGCGATGTCGCCGAGGCGGTGGCGATGGGCGAGGCGAGCGTCGACTATGCCGACCGGAGCGGGGGCGCCTTCTGGCGCTCAGCGAGCCGCACCACCTGGGCCGATGCCCTGCACCAAGCGGGCGAGGCGGCGCGCGCGCAAGCGCTGTTCGAGGAGGCCGAGGCGCTCCAGGCGGAACGGCAGCCCCGAATACCCGCGGCTCTCTTCGATCCGGGGCTATTGCTATTGCGATCTGCTGCTCGCCCAGGGCCGCGCCGCCGAGGTGCGCGAGCGGGCGGCCATGCGCATCGAAGGTCGCTCAAGCCAAACAGTGGTCTACTCGACATCGCCCTGGATCACCTCTCCCTCGGCCGGGCGGCGCTGGCTCTGGGCGGCTGGCGAGGCCAGGGCGCAGCTCGACGAGGCAGTCGACGGCCTGCGCCAAGCGGGCAACATCAGCTATCTGCCCCGCGGACTGTTGGCGCGCGCGGCGTTGTTCCGGGACACCGGCGATTTTCCGGCGGCCCGGCGCGATCTGGACGAGGCGATGCGGATCGCCAGACGCTCCGAGATGCGGCTCTTTCAGTGCGATGCCCATCTCGAATACGCCCGGCTCGCGCTCGCGGAGGGCGACCGGGAAAAAGCGCGCGAGCACCTCGCCGAGGCCAGGCGGCTCGTGGAGGAAACCGGCTACGGCCGCCGCCGGCCGGAGGTCGAGGCGCTGGAAGCCGAGGTCGGGTAGCCGGGGTCGATTGTCACGGTCATGCCGACTTTGGTGCCGAGGCGCCGGCGGGATCGCGGGTGGCGCGGGAGCCTGGCAGGCGGGCGGCGAGCTCGTAGCAGGCGGCCCTGAGCGCCAAAAGGAGCAGCAGGGCCGCGGCCACGGGCCAGCCGTAGCCTTCGGCCGCGACGGTCCGGCGGTGGATCTCGAGGCGGCCGCTCTTCGGGCGCGCGCGTTGGGTGCGCGGCGGGCCCCGGTTCCAGCGGCTGGAGCGGCCGTAGAGCCAGCGCTTGTGGTAGTAGCGGGTGAGCGAGGTGATCTCGAGGTGGTGGATCGTGGCGTCGGGGGCGAAGCTGATGGCGCCCGGCGCGAGCCGGCGGGCGGCGGTCCGGACCCAGAGGGTGTCGGCACCGCGCTGGACGTCCGCGAAGCGGCCGACGGTGTCGAACAGCGCGGCGCGGGCCGCCATGTTGTTGGTGTAGCCGAAGTAGCGGGCGCCGTCGGGGCGGGCGAACACGGCAGCCGCCTTGTGGTGCTCGAAGGCTTCGAGCCATTTGAGCGGGCCGGCGGCGACCGGATAGGTGCGCCGGCCGAGGACGACCGCGACCGTGGGATCGCAAAGCGTCCGGTCGAGGGCGGCGAGCCAGCCCGGGTCGGCCGTGCAGTCGGCATCGGTGAAGGCGATGATCTCGCCGCGCGCGTGGTCGAGGCCGAGGTTGCGGGCCGCGTAGGCCCCGATCCGGGGCTGGTGCAGGAGGCGGACGCGGGGGTGGCGTCGGGCCAGCGCGCATGAGCCGTCGCTCGAGGCGTTGTCGACCAGGAGGATCTCGTAGCGGTCGACGGGATAGGCCTGATCGAGCAGCGCGCGCAGGCACCGTTCCAGGAACCGCTCGGCGTTCCGGAACGGCACCACGACCGAGAACCTCACTGAAGGCCGTCCCCTGATCTGCCGCCGTGCGCCGGCCGCCGGTCGCGGCGACCGCCCGCGAACCGCCTCAAGGGCTGCCCGCCTCGGCGCCGGACCGGGACGCCAGGGACGGCTGGCGCGGCGCCAGGTCTGGCCAGCGGGCGGCCAGGTCGTAGCAGACGCCGCCGGCGGTCAGCAGCAGCAGCAGGGTTGACGCCTCCATCCAGCCATAGCGCTCCGCCGCCACGGTCCGGTGGTAGATCTGCAGGCGGTCGCGGGTCGAGAAGGCGCGGTTGGTGCGGCTGCGGTTGCGGCGGCTCGAGCGGCCATAGAGCCACTTTTTGTGGTAGTACTGGGCGAGCGAGGTGATCTCCATGTGGTGGACCAGGGCGTCGGGCGTGAAGCACACCGCGCGTGGCGACAGCTGGCGGACGGCGGCCTGCACCCAGACCGCGTCCGCGCCGCGCCGGACTTCCTCGAAGCGCCCGATGGTGTCGAACATCGCCGCCCGGACCGCCATGTTGTTGGTGTAGCCGTAGTACCTGGCGCCCTCGGGGAGCGCGAACACCCAGGCCGCCTTGTGGCGCTCGAAGGCTTCCAGCCATTTGAGGGGCCCGGTGGTCACCGGAAATTGGCGCCGCCCGAGGACGACGCCGATCTCCGGGTCGCGCAGGGCCCGCTCGAGGGCCGAGAGCCAGCCGGGGTCGGCCTCGCAGTCGGCATCGATGAAGGCGATGATCTCGCCCGTGGCGTGCTCGAGGCCGAGGTTACGCGCCGCGTAGGAGCCGATTTGGGGCTGATGCAGCAGGCGAACGGCAGCGTGTTGCCGGGCCAGCTCGACCGAGCGGTCGCTCGAGGCATTGTCGACCAGCAGGATCTCGTAGTGGTCGTCCGGGTAGTTCTGCCGGAGCAGCGAACGGATACAGCCCTCCAGAAAGCGCTCCGCGTTCCGGAACGGCACCACGATCGAGAACCGCATTTCCCCCTCCCCCGTCACCCGATGCCCCTGCCGGCCTCGGCTTTTTGGCGCCGGGCTTCTGCGTGGGCCGGCAGCGACACGGCACCTTGCCCCGCGACGGCGCGGCAGGCAAGGCTGCGGGCATGGGGTCGCGGGCGCGGGACGGTTCGCGGCGGCACGGAGCGCCTGCCCGACTGGCGCGAGCTATCTTCCCGGGACCTGGCCGGGTGCCGGCTGGCCGGCGATGCCCGCGTCGCTCGCCGGGAAGTCGCGACGGATTTCCTATCGAGGGCTTCGCGATCGCCCCACGCTGTTCTCAACCCGAGAGCCGTTGTGGCGAATAATGTGCTCAAGGTTGATACCAAGCGGGATCGGGTGGTGGCGCGGGCGGATTTCGAGCGCGTGCTCGGCGCACCGCCGGAACACGCAACCGGAATCATCGACCCTGCGGCCCATGCCGAGGCGCAACGGCGCCTCGAACGGCAATCCTGATGCGGCCTCGGACCAGGTCGCTCGCAGGCTCGAAGCCCTCTCAGTAGCCCCGGGCGCGATCGACCTGGTGGCGCAGCGGCTGGCCGGCGCGCGCGCGGCGGATGTTCTCGACCACGCCGTCGGCGGCGGTCGCGGGCAGCGAGTAGCTCGCGACGTGGGGCGTGACCAGCACCTTGGGATGGGCCCAGAGCGGGCTCTCGGGCGGCAGCGGCTCGGTCTGGAAGACGTCCAGCGTGGCGCCGCCGAGATGGCCGGAGTCCAGGGCTGCGATCAGGTCGGGCTCGACCAGATGGGCGCCGCGGGCGACGTTGATCACATGAGCGCCGTGCGGCAGGCTCGCGAAGGTCGGGGCGTCCAGGATGCCGCGGGTCTCGGCCGTGAGCGGCAAGAGGCAGACTAGGACGTCGGCCTGGTGCAGGAAGGCGTGCAGCTCGCTCCGCCCGGCATAGCTGGTGACGCCTTTGATCGCCTTGGGCGTGCGGCTCCAGCCGAACACCGCAAAGCCGCGCGCCACGAGCGCCCCGGCGGCGTGCGTGCCGAGCTCGCCCTGGCCCATGATGCCGATGCGGCGATCCGCTGCTTGCGGCGGGAAGCGGTAGGCCCAGCGGCGGCTGCGCTGCGCGCGCTCGAACGTGTCGAACTCGCGGTGGTGGCGGAGGACCGCGAGCAGGACGTATTCGGTCATGGTGCGGGCGAGCGACGGGTCGACCATGCGTGCGATCGGCACGTCGGGGAGCGTCGGGTCGGCGATCAGCCCCTCGATGCCGGCGCCGAGCGACAGGATCGCCTTGAGGTTCGGGTAGCGCGCCAGCTCGCCCGGCGGCGGCCGCCAGACCAGGGCGGTGTCGATCTCGGCGGGCTCGCCGACCGCGGGCCAGATCCGCACCTCGAGCCCCGGCATGCGGGCGCAAAGCTCCTCGCGCCAGAGCTCGGCCGGATCGTCCGGACTGAGGAACATCAGGGCCAAGTCCCGCCTCCCAGAACCAGCTCGGACCCACATCCTGCCGGCTGAACCGAGGCTTGAACAGCCCCCGACGGCGGCGACGGCCGAGCGCGTGCGGGATCGGACCTTCAATTCCGAACGCGACGGGCGAAAGGTTCCCTGGCTGGTAGCTGATAAATCGCTTTAGAAACTTATGTTATGATATTGCTTTTTAGATATTATTGCCACCTCGAACAACGTGCGTCAAGCGCACCGCCACGAGCGCTTAGCGCCCGGCGATCTGGTCGGCGGTCGGTCTCGGGCCAACGTCGAGCGGGGCCGAAGGCTCGAAGGCGCGGCGCGCGGGTGCGGCGGCCTGGATCTGGTCGAGCGTCGTCCGCGCGGTCGCCGCCAGCGGGCCGCCCAGCCCGACCGCCCGCTCGGCGGCTTCGCGCGCGCCGGGCTCGTCCTGTTCCAGGAGGACCTGGGCGAGATTGTTCCAGGCCGCGGCGCTGCCGGGATCGGTCAGGACGGCGCGGCGGAATGCCAGCTCGGCGCCATCCAGGTCGTGCTCGGCATAGCGCACGTTGCCGCGTCCGAGCAGGGCGCCCGCGCTGTCCGGCCAGCGCCCGAGGATGGCATCGTAGGCGACCTTCGCGGCCGCGAGCTCGCCGCTCTGCTCGAGCGCCGCCGCGGCGCGCACCACCGCCGCCGGGTCGGCACTCGCGGGCAGGCGGTCCGGCGGCAGTATCACGAGCGCCCAATGGCCGGCGCGCGCCCAGGTCCGCTCGAAGGTCGCGAGCGCCACCTCATGGCGCGCCTCGGCGCCGGACCGCAGCACGAGCACGCCGGCCGCGTGGTCGTAGCCGATGGCGAGCGCATAGTGCCAGACCTGCCACCAGTCGAGGCCGAGGTTCTGCAGCACCAGGACCGGGTGACCGGCGGCGAGCTCGGCCAAAAGGTCGCCGAGGTTGGTGACCGGGACCGCGAGCCGGCCGTGACGGCGGGCGGCCGCCACCATGTCGGGCTGCAGCGAGCCCGCGCGCCCGGGCGTGAAGACCGCGGGCGCCAGCTCCGCCTGGGTGAGCTCGAGGCCCGACCAGCCGAGCGCCATGGCAAGCGAGGCCGGGCCACACCAGAGGTCGTCCTGCGGCACGAACGGGACGCCCTCGACCTCGGCCCGATCCGGCAGGGCCGGGCGCAGCGCCGCGCGCTCGACTGCCGCCGGGGTCGCGCAGGCCGCGAGCCCGAGTGTGGCCAGGACCGCGAGCCGCAGGCACCAGGCCCGCATCGTCTAGCGGGGATGATGCACGAACGGGAAGATGTCGGTGAGGCCCAGGAGATCCGTGACCAGCAGCACCAGGAAGACGATCAGCGCCACGCCGAGCACCGCCGCGATGGCGCCGTCGCCGCCGGCGGGCAGGCGGTCGAGGCGGCCCGCGAGCTGCTGGACCTCGGCGTCGGAGAGGCTCGCGACCCGCTTGCCCGCCTCGAGCGGATCGACGCCGAGCGCTGCCATCTGCCGGCGCACGTCGTCGCGCGCCAGGAACGCCGAGACCCGCGCGCGGGCATCGGCCGGCGCGCTTTGCTCGAGCGCCTGCTGGGTGGTGACCAGGGCGGCGCGCGCGGCATCGATCGGCCCGGTGATGAGAAGCATGACCACGGCGAGGGCCAGGGCCACGAGCCGACGGAGCTGCGCGATAGCGATCATGGCGAGAGCCCTCCCCAGGCGGCGGTGAGCCGGATCCGCAGACCCGGGCGCACCAGGTGCGGGCCGCCTTCTAACCGACCAGGGTTAATGAGGAACTAAGCTGAAAACCCGCTCTTCGCCGCGCCGCATTTCGAACGATGAGTCGACCCTCCACGTTGGATTCCGCCATCGGTCCCAACTGGACACTCTCGCCGAGTTCGTGTGGGTCCGGATAGTGCTGCGAAACCGGCATTCGGCCTCCGTGGACTTACCCACCCGACGCTGATAGGATTTCGTTTGCGCGCTTCTTGGAGGTTGCCCGCTCAACCGACCAGATCAACTCGCGACCAGTCGGCAAATGCAAACCGCTTGCACATCGAGCCATTTCGGTCGCCGCTCAGCAGGCTGGGCGGCTTGGAGAATCACGGTAAAATCGGAACAGGAGGATCGCAATGAGCAATCCCACTCCTATGTTGACTTGGGAAAACTTGAAAGACTTTCTAAATAGTCTGTATAGAATGAAACATAATGAAATATGGCTTCGCCAGTCTGGCAAGACTCCAGAACAGAAAGTCGAGGAAACGCTGAGAGATATCCGCAGTGGTTCGCATGCACCTCCAAGTCCCGATACGTTCAATGGCCCGACAACATTCATGCGCGCGGTTGGTCATAGTGAGCGCCCATACGTCTATACGGGTGGTTGGTGGTTCAAGGAAGAGCAGCTCCTCCATCTCACGAAGATGTTCTCCCGCACGCATTTTGGTGACGAACGAAAACGGGTCGTCCGCGATGCCTTGCGACAGGTGACCGCGGTATCGGTGGATTGGGGAAACCCGATGACTGAGATCTGGGAGCTAAAGCTACCCGCGGGCACGAGCCTGACGGGGTTGGTCAGCGTAGCGAAACCGCAGCCGGTTCGGCAAAGTGACCCGTCCGGCGCGCGGCTGACCGGCGGTGCGACGCAGATATACTTTCCCGTGAAAAATCCGCTTTGGATATCGAGGTAAGAATGACTCCAGGCTTCAGTGAATTAGGATGCCGCCTCTCGCCGCCGTCCGCTCAAGTGAGCGACTGGGCAGCACCTTGCGGGCCCGCGGCGACCTAAGTATCGGCGCATGGCTGTTGTTGGTTCCTAATCGCCAAACTCAGTCATGTCCGCCCTGGCCTGATTGCAGACCATCGCGGCTCGGAGGCGATGGTGCCTCCGGGTCACGACCAGCCGATCCAAGCCTCTCGCGAGCAGATCTGCTCTTCAGCCTACAACCGTCGAATCCGCGTCGGGATGGCGGCTGCCGCCCGCGGTCCGGATCGGAGGAGCCGCGTTACGACCCGACCGCTGCCGCCGGACCTCCGGGTCAGCGCTTCACGATGCGATAGATGATCAGGAGGATGATCGCGCCGACCACGGCGCCGATGAAGCCCGCCCCTTGGCCCGCCTGGTACCAGCCGATCGCCTGGCCGAGATAGGTCGCGACGAAGGCGCCGGCGATGCCGCGCCGCGTCTCGAACGATCAATCGATTACCACGTTGGCCTTCGCCATCGGTCCCCTTGCGAACGGTCGGCGCGCCACGCGCAAGGTCGCCGCTTGGCCAAAAGCCTGACTCTGCGTCCTGCTTTCCAGCATGAGCCCAGGCCCTCGTGCGAGCGGCTTGTGAGATGGGCGAGAAGGTCATGTGGCCTATACTAAAAGGAAGGCGGTCGGCGCCCGTCTGATGCGAGCCCGCTGGCATGGACGGCCTGGCCTCGATCCGGCCGTCCATCGCGAGCCGGGGCGACGTCTGGACTTGCGTGACGCTTATTGGCCGCGGCGCTGCCGCGAGCGTGATGGGACTCCAGGAGGGTGCGCCATGGCCCGCATGAGGGTCCGCTGGTCCGAAAGATGAACTACAAGGAGAGGAGCCGTGGGCAGCCAGGACATTCGATCAGCTTTGGATCGGCACTGGACCGCCTCCAACGCCGATGATTTCGCGGCTGAGCATGATATCTATCATGATGATGCCGTCCTGGAGTATCCGCAATCAGGCGAACGCTTTCGCGGCCGTCGTAACATTCAAACCAACCGAACTTTACAGCATAGCAAAAAGCGCTTTGAGATTCGGCGAATTACCGGCGTCGGCGACCTCTGGATCACTGAATACATCATCTTCTACGATGACAAGCCCTCCTACACCGTCAGCATCATGGAGTTCAAAGACGGCAAGGTGATCCGCGAGACGCAGTACTTCGGCGATCCGTTCGAGCCCGGCGCATGGCCCGCCGGCGTGGCGGAGCGCATCGAGTCCTGATCGAAAGGACGCGGCGCGCCATCCTGGCGAACCGAGTCTGCGCTGGGCCTTGACGCGATCGTCATACGTCGACTTCGGCGGACGGACCTGCCAATTAAGAGAGAAAAGGTTCCTGACACCTTTTCTCCCTGCCAATTAAGAGAGAAAAGGTTCCTGACACCTTTTCTCCCTCTCCTGCTCTGACACCTTTTCTCCCTGCTGACACCTTTTCTCCCTGACACCTTTTCTCCACCCTGACACCTTTTCTCCACCTTTCTGACACCTTTTCTCCACCTTTTCTCTTTGCTGACACCTTTTCCTCGTGACACCTTTTCCTCGAACCCTCGGTCCGGTGCCAAGCGTGGTGGCAGTCGTGGTCATCCGACTATCTGCGGGACCGGCGTCGCCACGTGCTCACGCCTTCAGCTCGCGCTTGAGTTCGTTGACGAAACGCCAGTCGGTGCCGTCGCTGAGGAGCGCGTTCGGGCTGCTCCTGATCATTCCCGCTTCGTGCAGGCGGAGCGCATAAAACCGGAGCGTGTCCTCGGAATCGAACTCGTGCCAACGGTCGTAGGGTATCTCCCCGATGGTCTCAAGTGCATAGTCGTAACGTCGCACAAAGCCACTATTCACGAGCTCTTTGGCCGCGATCTCCGGCTTGGCAGTGCAGAAGTCGGCTGCCTTGTAGATAGCACGAAGGAATCGCTTAGTGGCGATCGGGTGATTCCGAACCCAGGCACGGTTACCATACATCATACAGCAGAAATATTGCGACCAAGGTAGGTCCTGGACGGTGTTGAGAATGACGCGTGTGACTCCGCGGGCGCGCAGTTCCTGCGGCTGGGGTGGGAAGCCGAGAAAGGCATCGGCCTCGCCGGCGATGAACCGCTCCATAGCGTCCGGGCCGAAAGCCCAATCGATATCTTTCTTGGCATCGAGGCCGATTTCCGTGGCCATGATCGAAATGTAAAGATGTTCTCCTGAGTTCGGATTGGTGAGAGCCACACGCCTGCCCTTCAAGTCGCTTATGGAACGAATTGGTTCACGCGCGAACAACTCGTAGCAACCCACATGCAATCCTCCCAGCGCTGTCAGCGGCAAGCCGGCATCGAGCTCATAAACGATCGCTCCGGCGAAGGTGATGTCGAAATCCAAATCGCCTTGCCCGACCATGCTGACATCAGCTCGCCCTGGGGCTACGGTCACATACTGGACATCGCTGAAGCCCTCGGCGCCCAGGAACGCTTCGGCTACGTATAGCGGGGCGAAACAGATGGCCATTTGCTTCTTCAAGCAAATCGTGGTCGTCTCTGGCGGGCCCCCCTCCGCCGCGAGCGAACCACGGGCGCCGAAGACGCCAGCGGCCGCGGCCAGCGACGCGCTGGCCAGGAAATAGCGGCGATTCTGCCACATCGGCATCGAACGTCTCCCTCAATCGTTCGGAGCGATCAGCGGGCCGGGGCCACGTCATGGCGAGCCGGCGCTAACCGTTCATTATGCAAGTTGTTCCGGCAGCTGAGTAGCTCGAAATGGTTCCAACCGCGATGTCCGGATCGGGTCACGACAAGCCGATCGAAGCCTCCCCCGAGCAGATCTGCTCTTCAGCTACAACGGTCGAAATCGGCATCGGGATGGCGGCTACCGCCCGCGGTCCAGATCGGAGGAGCCGCGTTACGACCTCTGCCGCCGGACCTCCGGGTCAGCGCTTCACGATGCGATAGATGATCAGGAGGATGATCGCGCCGACCACGGCGCCGATGAAGCCCGCGCCCTGGCCCGCCTGGTACCAGCCGATCGCCTGGCCGAGATAGGTCGCGACGAAGGCGCCGGCGACACCCAGGAGCATGGTGATGATGAAGCCGCCCGGATCGCGCCCCGGCATCAGGAGTTTGGCGACGATGCCGGCGAGCAGGCCGATGATCAGGGTCCAGATGATGCCCATGGCGGCGTTTCTCCCTTGCGCCCGGCTTGCAATCGCCCGCTGCGGGGGCGGGCATACCCGGTGGCGGCGGCGCATGGTGGCATGTCGCGGGCGCGCGGTCGAGATCGGCGCGGCCCCGCGCGGCAACCAATTCTTGACAGAGCGAGGCGGACAGTCGACAGCGCAGGGTGCCTGGCGGAGACGCGAGCCATGTTCGGCCATCCCGATTTCGACGATCACGAGCAGTTGGTGTTCGTGTGCGACGCCGCGGCCGGGCTGCGGGCGATCATCGCGCTGCACTCGACCGCGCTCGGGCCGGCGTTCGGCGGCTGCCGGATGTGGCCTTATGCGAGCGAGGCGGACGCGCTCAAGGATGCGCTGCGCCTGGCGCGCGGCATGTCCTGCAAGGCGGCGATCTGCGATCTGCCCTATGGCGGCGGCAAGTCGGTGATCCTGGGCGATCCCGAAGCGCGCCAAGACGCCGGCCCTCTTGCGCGCGATGGGCCGCGCGGTCGAGCAGCTGGGCGGCCGCTACATCGTGGCGGACGACATCGGGACGACCCTCGAGGACCTCGCCGTGATGCGCGCGGTGACCAGCCACACCGCGGCCGCGACGGCGGCGGCGCGGGCGCCGCTCGCGGTCACCGCCTATGGCGTGCTGATGGCGCTGCGGGCCGCCGTCCGGCACCTGACCGGCCGGGACGACCTCGCCGGCCTGCGGGTCGCGATCCAGGGCCTGGGCAATGTCGGCCGGCCGCTTGCGGACCATCTGCACGCCGCGGGGGCCGAGCTGATCGTGGCCGATCTGGATCCGGCGCGCGCGGCCAGGGCGGCCGAGGAGCTCGGGGCGCAGGCGGTCGATCCGGCGGCGATCTACGACCAGCCGGTCGATCTGCTGGCGCCTTGTGCGATGGGTGCGGTGCTCAACGACGAGACCCTCCCGCGCCTGCGGGCGAAGATCGTGTGCGGCGGCGCCAACAACCAGCTGGCGCTCCCCCGCCACGCGGACGATGCTCGCCGCCCGCGGCGTCCTCTACGTCCCCGACTACCTCGCCAATGCCGGCGGCGTGATCGACTTCCATCAGGAGCGGATCGACAATTCGCGGGCCGCGGTGCTGGCGGCGGTCGGCCGGATCGAGACCATCACGGCGGCCATCCTGGACGCTGCCGCCCGCTCCGGCCAGACGCCGCAGGCGGTCGCGGATCAGAAGGTGGCGGCCCGCCTGCGCGCCGGTCGCGGCGCAGCGCCTTGAGTCGTGCTACCGGCTCGCCATGGCGATCTCGCCCTGGTGCCGGTCGGGGAACAGCAGGACCATCAGCTCCTGGTCGACATCCTGGCCGCCGACCCTGAGGCCGCGGGGCTCGAGGCCGTAGGTCCGAAAGCCGAGCTGGCGGTAGAGCTGGCGGGCGGCCTGGTTGGTGGTGGCGACGGTCGCGTGCAGCTGCAAGACCCGGCTTCGGGCATGGTCGATCACGCGCAGGACCAGGCCGCGGCCCAGGCCCTGGCTGCGCACCGGCGCCTGCACGTAGACCCCCCAGAGCACGCCCTTGTGGCGCTTCTTGGCCCGCTCGGGCTGCGCGAAGCCGGCGCTGCCGGCGAGGCGGCCGTCGACGAACGCGCCGAACACGGCCCCCTCTTCGAGCCGGGCTGCCACCTCCTCGAGGCTCTGCCCGGCTTCCTCCTCGAGCGCCGCGGCGAACGCCGTGGGATGGCGCTCAAGCGCCTCGAGCCGCAGCGCCTGGAACGCCGCCGCATCGGCGCCGCTAAGTAGCCGCGTCCGGTGCATGGCCGCCTCCCGAGCCCGGATCTCGAACCTGGCAGGGGGCGGTACGTCGGGCGTGGGCGAGCGTCGGCATGGTGGTCTCATCCGGTTGTGAGGGGTTCGGGACGGAGCGCGCGCCAAGCGACGCCGGCGCCGACAGGGTGGCGGCACCCGGACGCTGGGCAGGGTCGACCTGATGGCAGCAAGGCACGGCTGGTCTCCTGGGGACCCGACCGGCGGGCGGGCGGATGGTCGTGGTGGCGGCGCGGCCGCCAGGGCGCGTTCAGCCGAGCCGTCGTCGGCGGCGGGGCGCGCTTCGACCGGTGGAGACGAGCCAGGTCATGGGCACGACTCTAGCGTTGCCGCCCGGGTCACGCAAGCGCGCGCCAGCGGCTGCAGGGAACGCGTGAGTTGGCCGGTTGAGGTCGCGCGTGACCGGACCGGCTCACCCTGTCCATCCAGCGCCAGCCTGTCGCCTGACGACGTCGCACCGACCGTCACGAGCCTCGCTGTAGCCGAAAAGCCACATGTCGCAAATTTACATCCGGTTGCAATTTGGCAGCTTGACCCCTGTGGCTTCCCAGTTTCAATATCAACTGCCAATTACTTGGAAGCGATTCATGAACGCGCCGCAAGAAGCAAAAAGCGTTCTGAGCCTGGGTCAGCGGGGCTTCTGGCCGCGCGCCGGGGTGGATTCGGCTCTGAGCGGAACAGCGTCGCCACCCCGATGCCAGGAGGCATCCTCCGAAATCGCAGGCGGGTCGGGTGCGGGTTGGCCGGGAGGTGGCCCGGACGGGCCGCCAGGCGCGTGCCGCGCCCAGGGTTGCCTGCCACGGCTGGAAGCCGCGATCGCGATTGCCGGGACGGCGGCGCCCGTGCCGGAGCGCAGATCCGCCGCCGGCAAGAGCCTCATGCGACCCCCATCCCCGTCCCGGCTGGCGTGCGCGGTCCTGGTCGGCGTCTGCGCCGGGGCGCTGCTTGGAGGGCTGCGGGTCTGTCTACCCCTGGCCGCCGAGGAAGCCACCGCCGCGGCCGATGCGCGCTATCACGAAACCTTCGATGCGATGCTGGCGGATCCGACCAACACCGAGAAGGCCTATGCCTTCGCCGAGGCCGCGGTCGCGGTCGGCGATCTCGACGGGGCGATCGCGGCTCTGGAGCGGATCCTCTTGGTCGATCCCGACCGGCCGGACATCAAGCTGCGCCTGGGCGAGTTGTACCAGCGCAACGGCGCCCCGGAGATCGCGCAGCTCTATCTCGCCGGCGAAGCCGACATCGTCGGCGGGCTGGAGGGCCGGGCCGTGCCGCCCGAGATCCGCGACCGGGCGCGTGCTCTGGTCGAGCGCGCCGAGCGCGAGCGCGCCGCTCTGGCGCCCCATCGCTTCACCGGCTCGGTCTTTCTCGGCGGTCGCTACGAGACCAACGCCAATGCCGGACCGAGCTCCAACAACATCCGCGTGTTCGGCTTCGAGGGGCCGTTCCTCGACAACAAGGACACCGAGCAGAGCGACTTCTCCGCGGTCGTCTCGTCCGATCTCCACTACGCGTACGACTTCGGGACCCAGGCCGGCCATGCGCTGGAGGCGGATCTGTCGCTGTTCGGCTCGCGCTACGCCGAGGAGAGCGAGGTCAACACCTGGCTCGCCGATCTCGAGGTCGGCCCCCGTTTCTATATCGGGCCGGTCGGCCAGCCGGTGGCTTCGCTGCGACCGTTCGGCGAGGCGTCTTACGTGGCGCTGGACGATGACAACTATCTCACCGCCTTCGGCGGCGGGCTCAACGCCCGGCTCTATCCGCTGCCAAACCTGCTGGTCGAGACGACCGGACGGGTGGTCGCCCAGAACTTCGACGACACCAAGGACCAGCCGACCGCGAGCAATCAGACCGGCACCTACGGCACGATCCGACCCGGCGTGACCTGGCTGGTCCTGCCACAAACGTTCCTGAGTTTCGATGGCCTGTTCGGGCACAACGACGCCGACGAGAATTTCGAGACCTTCAACGAGTACGGCGCCGGCGTGACCGCGACCCAGCTGTTTCCGGTGCCCTTCAACTGGGTCACCGAGCAGCTCTGGAGCGTCTCCGTGGCGGGCGCCTATCGCCGGACCGTGTACGACAAGCCCGATCCGCAGGTCGATCCCGACCACGAGCAGAAGGACGACCGCTACGACCTCAGCCTGTCGCTGAGCGTGCCGTTCACCGACCATCTCAATCTCAACGTGATCGGCCTGCAGACCTGGAACGAATCGAATCTGCCCAACGACCAGTTCGACAACACATCGATCACCGTCGGCGCGTCGTTCAGCTTCTGATCGACGGGATCGCAAGCCGCCCGGCGCTGGTGCCGGGACGGTGAAAAAGGAGGCGAGGATGGTAGCGAACACCCGTTCGACGTCGGCGGCCGCCGCCCTGGTCGCGATCCTGCTTTCGACCACGCTACGCTCGGCGACCACGGCGCTGGCGGCCGTGCCCGAGGACGCGGGCATGGCGCTCTCGGTCGAACCGCGCGCGGCACCGCCCGAGGTGCGCCCGCTCGCCCAGTCGGCGATCCAGGGCCAGCGCTTCGCCGCCGAGGACGGCCGGGTCCTGGAGCTGCTGCTGGCGGATGGCACCTCGCTCACGCTCGCCAGCGGCGGCGCGCTGACGATCGACGACTTCGCCTTCGACCCCGGGGCCAGCAGCGACCGCCTGCACCTGACCCTGGAGCAGGGTCTGCTTGCGGGTCGCGGGCGGCCGCCCGGGCTTCGCCGAGCCGGTGGTCGTGACCACGCCTGCGGGCGAGGCCAAGCTCGCCCATGGCGGCGGCCTGGTGTTCGTCGGCGCGGACGGCACCACCCGCACCGGCCTCCTGTACGGCGGCCCGCTGACCATGACCGCGGCGGGCGAGACCGAGGAAGTGGTCCTGCCGGGCTTCGAGACGGTCACGACCCGCGGTGCGGCGCCCGAATCGCCGGCGCGCCGGCCCGAGGGCGCGATCGCGGTCGACATGGCGGCGCTCAACCCCGGCCTGCTGGCGGCGATCGCCCCCGGCGCCGGCGCAGCCGCGCCCGCCCCGACCGAGGCGACCGCCGCCACCAACACGCTCGAGAACGTCCAGGACGACCTCAGCCAGAACACGACCCCGGCCGCCGAGACCACGGGACTCGGCCAAGGGCTCGGGGCGATCAGTCCGGCGGGTAGCTTCGGACCCGGCAGTCAAGTGGGCGGACTGAACCTCGTGGCGACGCTGCCCAGCGAGGCCGACACCGACGAGCGCTCGTTAGTTCAATCCCGTGATCCGTCTCAGCCAGTATTCGAAACAGATCCGGGCGGTAACACATTCCCGCTCGACACGCCACGCGATCCCGGCGCTACCACAAATCGCCTTTACAACTCAAATGAAGCACTCACTAGTGATCTTGATATTTCTCATCCTGTGCCGATAGGCGTGACCTGCCCGGGGAATGTCGCCTGTTCCACCGGCTCTACCGGCATCTCAGTCCACCCAGAAGCGAAAATTACGACAAACGGCGTTGGAAGTAATCTCCAATATATTTTCTGGGGCCCTACAAGTGAGAATTTTGCTATTGCACCTGTCGGTGAGGAGGAAGATTTCGGCAGTTTCTTTACACTTGACGGCAGCCTCGGTCCTGACGCCCCGTTTATAGTGAGAGACGATGTTTCAGACCAGAGCAGATTTGTTTTGCCAAACAACGGAACCAAATCTTCCGTGCAAGACACACTGGTAAAAGATCAGAACGCGTCTACTCCGCGGACATTGTTTGGCGACGCCACCTTCGTTGTTCTACAAAATGGCTTTGCCGTCTTAACGACAAATGCGCAGCTAAAAGACACAATTTGGCATGAATTCGCGGGACAATTGGATGAAGGTAAGAACGTCAGCGCAGTAACATCCAGAAACCCTGACAATTTTATCTTGCTGGAGGCTAGGCCACTTGTCGCTACGTCGGAGGGGCGCGATCGACTGCGGGCGGAATTGAATCCAAACGCACCCGCCCTTCACGACGACTCGGGGGCCTTCTTGACTGATCGCTTTTTAAACGTCTTCAGCCTTGAAACGGATCCAAACCAGAGCGAGGCTGATCGTAAAAATCTCGCTGACGCACTTGTGAATGCGTTCGGTGCTGACGATGCACACCTTGAAGCAGCGATCAATGCAATTCCCGGCAGCGTGATCACAGCCAAGCAGCGCCAGCAGGTACTGCAACAGATTCGACAGCCAGGAGCGGTTCATCTTTGCGGCGGGCGATGTCGACAATCCGCCCGACACCGAGCGGCGGCTGGACACGTTCTTCATCTCGCCGGGGCTGGACGGCTTCGAGCAGAAGGATCAGCCGGACCCGCCCACGGTGGCCGACACGATTCGGGCTTTCCTGCGCAACACGACCGCGTTCCGGAACGAGGATGGCACCGGTGGGCTGAAACTCGCGGACACCGGGCTCCTGATCATCGGCACGCCGGCGGGCAGCAAACAGGGCGCTTCCAGGGCGGCGACGAGCAGACTGGCGTGCTGCACGCCGACTTCGGCATCGAGGGCTTGGCGCAGGACGGCAAAGGTCCGACGCAGCGAAGCACGATCTCCGCCACCATCGGTCAGGTCCGCTACCACGTCGACAATGAGGACCACTCCAAGGTGGGCGAGGAGGTCGTCCTCGATGCGCATACCGTCGGCTCGACCCGGGGTGCGGTGGATGGTGATCAGAAGGACGTACTCGCGACCGGCAACATCGTCGAGCACCTCGGCGGGCGGCGGCAACGACGCGATCGGCGACAACGGGGTCGCTCGGGACGGTCGTGCCGGTTACTTCGTGCTCGAGAACTTCAATCCTCCGGATGAGACCGGCGGCGTCGAGCGGCCGCTGACCGCATCGCCGACCACGGACAAGGCGCCGCCAGCAGCAGCAGTTTGCCGTCCTTCGTCTCGCGACCGGCGTGGAGTCCACGCGCCTTGGCCGTCACGACGGACGAAGACGAAAGAATACCGAATTCCATGGCTTCGCCGCCGGTCTGGCTGAGGCGCAGATCGGCCAGCCGAATCTGGGCGTGGTCGCCCTCGACACCGGCAACAGCCCCGAGGGCTTCATGCTCAAGGTCAATCCCACGACCAACCGGATCGAGGCGGCCTACACGTTGACCAACCTCGGCACGCTCACGATGGGCGGCCTGGCGGGCGATCAGAGTCGCGGCGAGAGCGCCTACATCGATCAGGATCGGTTCGGCGCGCGCACGGGCGACAAGAATCCGACCGCCGATGCCGCCATGGTCTCGGGCGAGCTGCTGCGCCAGGCGGCCAACGCCCCGGGCTCGACCGCGAACGCCGACACCAAGGCGTTCCTCGCCGCGATGCCGCAGAGCAAGGATCTGAAGTGGGGCTTCTTCTTCGGCGACCTCGACACGCGCGGTGCCGATGCTCTGCGCAGCCACGTCCATCTCGGCACCTGGGTCGCGGGCAACGTGCCGGATGGGTCGCGGCTGCCGACCAGCGGCACGGCGCAGTATTCGGGCGGCGCGATCGGCAACGTCGTCAACGCGGGCGCGCTCTATTCGGCGACCGGCACCTACGACAGCACGTGGAACTTCGGCAGCCGGGCCGGGCTGACCGCGCTCAAGTTCGACGGCGCGACCATGACCGGGTTCACCCAGCAGCAGGGCGGCAAGGCCGTGTTTCAGGGCGGCCTGAGCGGCGGCGGGCGCACCGCCGGCATCGCCGGGAGTTTCGTGCAGGGCGCGGAGGGGCCCGGAGTGGCGCCGGCCGGGCAGATGGGCCGGTTCACGGTGAGCGGCAGCAACTACGGGGCTGCCGGCACCTTTGCCGCTGTGAAGAAGTAAGGGTTCGGCGCGCCCGCCCGGGCCGGCGGAGGCCATGGCCCCGGTTCGGATGGCGATGAGGGCCGGTCTCGCTGCGCTCGGCGCGGTTTTCCTGGTGGTGCGCGCCGGCGCGCCGGCGGCCGCGTTGCCCGTCGGTGCTCCGAGTCCCGCGCTGGCCCAGGGCTGGTTCTGGCAGATCGCTGCCAGCTCGCCGGCGCTCGATCAGGCGCAGAAGGCGCGCGCGCTGGCCGCTGCGGGTAACCTGAAGGACGCGATCGACGTCGAGCGGCAGGCGCTCGATCTGGCCCAGCGGGAGTTCGGCCCGGACCACGCCTACGTCGCCTTCATTCTCGATGATCTCGCCACCCTCCACCTTCGTCTCAATCGGCTGGACGATGCCCTGGACTACGGGCGGCGCGCGGTGGCGACGATCGAGCGGGCCAAGCCCGGCTCGGTGGAATACGCCACCCTCGCCGGCAACCTTGCCACCGTCTATGGGGCGCGGGGCGAGTACGTCAAAGCCGAGCCTTTGTACAAGAACACCTATGAGATCTTCCTCGCCCAGCTCGGGGCAGACCGCGCAGAGACGGCAGCGACGGCGCGCAATCTCGCGATCGCCTATGCGGAGTTGTCCCGGCGCGAAGAGGCGCTCGCCTATTTCAAGCGCGCCGCGGCCACCCGCAAGCAGCTCGACGGCGCTGCGAGCATCGCTTATGCGAGCGCGCTGCTCGATCTGGCCGGCGCAGAGATTGCGCTGGAACGGGCCGCTGACGCGCGCACCACCGTGGGGCAGGCGCGCGGGATTCTCGAGCGGCAGGGCGCCGGGCCGGTGCCGCTCGCGGAGACCGAGATCACGCTGGCGCGGGCAGCGATCCTCGAGTCCAAGCTCGACGAGGCGCACTCGCTCCTCCAAAACGCGCGGCAGCGGCTCGGCGCCGATGGCCAGGCAAACCGGGCGTTGATCGCCTCCGTGCTCTACAATCTCGGCTTCGTGGACTTTCTGCGCGGCCAGTTCGTCGAGGCCGAGCCGGTCTACCGCCAGGCCCTCGGGCTCTACCAGGCCGCGGTCGGCCCACGGCACCCTGCGGTCGCGCGCACGCTGCACAGCCTGGCGCTGATCTATCATGGCCTTGGCCAGTACGACGAAGCCGAGCAGCTCTATCGGCGGGCGCTCGAGATCTTTACAGCCGATTTCGGCGCCGGCGATCCCTCGGCCGCCGCGACCCGGGTCGAGCTCGCGGCCATGCTGACCGAGCGCGGCGAGCCCGGGCGGGCGGAACCCGAAGCCCGCGCCGCGCTCGCGGCCTATGACCGCGCGCCCGGCGACTGGGATCTGCGGCGCGGCTACGGCTTCTCGTCGCTCGGCTACGCGCTGCGCAAGCAGGGGCGGACCGACGAGGCGGCGGCTGATTTCGAGCGCGCGACCGCGCTGATCACCAAGGTGCGCGGCGGGCAGTCGTCGGATCTGCCGCCCGGGCTGATCGAGCTTGGCGAGATCTATACCGCCAAGGGTCGCTATGCCGACGCCGACGCGGCGCTCGCGCGGGCGATCGCGATCCGCGAGCGCGACGGCGCGGTCACGCCCTGGGGCCTCGCCAAGGCGCTCTCGGCGCTTGCCCAGCTGCGGCTGGCGCAGGGGCGGGGCGAGGAGGCGCTGAGCGCGGCGCAGCGCGCGACCACGATCGTCCGTGACCGGCTCGACGCGGCCGGGCAAAGCCTGTCGGCCGCGGCCCAGGGCGAGGTGGTCAGCGCCCGCCACATCATCGAGCGCCAGCTCGAGATCGGCGATGCCATGCGCTCGCGATCGGGCGGCGACGAGCTGCTGGAGCAGATGTTCGAGGCCGCCCAGCTGCCGCATCTGACGTCGGTCGCCGCCTCGCTCGCCGAGGCGACGGTCAAGCTGCGGCCCGACCAGCGGGCGCTGGGCGCCCTGGTGGCCGAGCGCGAGCACGCGCTGGAGCAGTGGCGCGCCCTCGACCGGCTGCTGCTCGACCGGATGGCCGGCGACACGCTCGGGCAGGACGACGAGCAGCAGCTCCGGGCGGCGCTCGAGCAGCTGACCGCGTCGGTGCGGACGCTCGACGACACCATCCGGAGCCGGTTCCCGGACTACGCCGACCTGACCAACCCCAAGCCGGTGGATGCCCTGACCGTCGAGCATGCCCTTCGGCCCGGCGAGGCGCTGCTCCTGCAGGTGACCGGCGAGCAGGCGAGCTTTCTGTTCCTGGTCCGCCCGGACGGCTTGCGGTACGCCCGCACCTCGTTGACGGCGGCCGAGTTGGAGGCGGCGGTCCGTTCCCTGCGCGCGAGCGTGATCCCGGCGCCGGGCAAATCCTTTGACGACATGCCGGTCTTCGACGTGCGCGCGGCGCGCCGCCTGTACCTGGGTCTGCTGGCGCCGTTCGAGGCCGAGCTGGGCCAGGTCCAGCATCTGATCGTGGTTCCCGATGGCGCGATGCGCAGCCTGCCGTTCACGATCCTGCTCCGCAGCGAGCCCGAGGCGGCGCCCGGCAATCGCGACCACGCCGGCCTCCTGAAGCTCGACTACATCGGGAAATCCCTGGCGTTTTCGACCGTGCCCTCGCCCAACTCCCTGGTCGGCCTGCGCCGTCGCGCCGGGTCGTCGCCGGCGCCGCGGCCCTTCCTCGGCTTCGGCGACCCGGTGCTGGGCCCCAATCTGCCGGCCGACTTCCGCAAGGCCAACCAGGGCGGCACGAAAGAGCGCGGGGTCGCGATGCGCGCCGCGTCGCCGCAGATGTTCTGGCGCCAGAGCATCGAGCTCGATCCGCGCGCCTTCATGCTCCTGGAGCCGCTGCCGGAGACCCGGGACGAGCTCCTGGCGCTGGCCGCCGCGTTCGGTGCCAAGGACCCGCTGGCCGCGGTCCGGCTCGGCCCGCAGGCAACCGAGACGACGGTCCGCACCGAGGGCGACCTGCGCGACTATCGCGTGATTGCCTTTGCCACGCACGGCTTGCTCGCCGGCGACTTCACGGGCCTCGCGGAGCCGGCGCTGGTGCTGACGCCGCCGGCCCGGCCGAGCCCCGCAGACGATGGTCTGCTCACCGCGAGCGAAGTCGCCGGCCTCGATCTCGATGCCGACTGGGTGATCCTGTCGGCCTGCAACACGGCAGCCGGGGACCGACCGGGAGCGGAGGGCCTCTCAGGGCTCGCGCGCGCCTTTTTCCACGCCGGCTCGCGGGCGCTGCTGGTGAGCCATTGGTATGTGCCCTCGGAGGCGGCAACGGCGCTCACGGTGTTCTCGGCGCGGGCGCTCGCGGCGGATCCCAAGATCGGCCGTGCCGAAGCGCTCCGCCGGGCGATGCTGCGGGTCATGAACGGCGAGCATCCGGATGGCAGGCGGCGCCTGCTGTTCGCCCATCCGATCTTCTGGGCACCGTTCGTCAACGTCGGCGAGGGCGGGGCGAGCGGGTAGCGGCGGCAAGCCCCGCCAGCGCCTCAGGAAGGCCGGCGACGCGCACGACCCGCCGCCGGCTCGACATCAGCCGGCGATGGGGCGCATCTGGCCGTCGCCAGGTCTCGGCTCTCAGCCCGAGGAGCCGAGGTTGATCACCCGCACCCGGCGATTGACGGCGGCATCCGGATTGGCCGGATCGAGGAGGTCCCGCTCGCCCTTGCCGACCGCCTCCAGGCGTTGCGGCTGGACGTGATGCTGCTCGACCAGGTATTCGCGCACCGCCTGCGCCCGCCGTTCCGAGAGCGCCTGATTGTAGGCGTCGGACCCGCTCGCATCGGTATGCCCCTCGAGCTCGAACTTGTAGGCATCGAGGTCGGAGGTCATCGCCGCCGCCAGGTTGTCGAGGATCTTGCGCGCCGTCGGCGTCAGGGTGGCGGAGTTGAAGTCGAAGTTGACGGCCAGGTCCGCGGCGGGCTGCTCCGCTTCGAGGTCGGTCATCGGTTTGACCGTGATCCCGCGCATCTGCGGTTGCGGCGAGAGCGCTTCGACCAGCTGATCGGTCGTCGGAATGCCCTGCATCAGGTTTTTCGCCCCGGCGAACGCGTGATTCCCGGATGCGAGGCCGATAGCACCGAGCAGGCAGACCAGCGCGAGCTGCAGCCAATTACGCATGTCGGCACTCCTCACGGCTACGTTGCAATACTCAAGTATTCTAGTATCAGGTCGCCGCTTGCGCAATTGTCCGTGCGCTGGCGCCGATCAGGCGAACCGGCGGCTCGGGAGCTGCCGGGGTCGGCGCTTGCGCGCGCGGCTCAGGGCGCCTTCGCGACGGTCTCGAGAATCAGGACCGAAGCGATCGGTCGCTCGTCGGAGCTCGCGTCGAGCGCCTGTTTCAGGGCGGCCAGATAGACCTCGGCCGGCTCGATCACGGGTCGCGCCTCGGCGAACAGGGGCCGCCTGGCGGCCAGGCTGAGGATCATCTCCTGGCCGAACGGGCTGCCAATCGGATACGCGAGCCGCTGGGTCGAGCGCTTGTCGCCGAGGTAGAACGTGCTGCCCGCCGGGCGGGGCGTCTGGTAGGCCTCCGCCGGCACCATCCGGCTGCTCACGTCCGGCGCCGGCGCGAGATGCGCGACCTGACCGCCGGCGGTAAAGTAGTCGACCGTGGGGTAGCTCGGGAAATCCGGGGTGGTGATTTCCAGCACCAGGCGCTCGCCCTCGGCCAGCCGGTGGTCGGCAAGACCCCGGTAGCAGCCGGCACCGGCGGCGCAGGCGCCATCGATCGGTGGCACGAGCTGCAGCAGCCGCGGCACATGGGGCTGCGTCCGCTCATCGAGGAACTTCAGGAAGCGGCACATCGGCAGCGGGCCGATGGCGGGCGCGAAGCGGATCGTGGCGTCGCCCACGAGCGCGCGCGCCCGCGCGGCCGAGCGCCGCGCGGTCGGCTTCATCGCCGACGTAGCCGACCAGACGCCGCCCGTCGGTGCCCTCCTCGACCTCGATCCGGGAGCAGGGCATCTGCGCCGCCTCCTGCACGAGCACGACCACCGGGTCGGAGGCCGAGGTCGTGGTCTGATCCTGGCCGGCAACCGGCGGCGGGTTGGCGGCGGGCGCCGCGGGGCCGCCGACCACCTCGATCTCGACCTTCGCGCCGGCGGTCGCGCCATAGCTGTCGCTGATCTGATAGCCGACGGTCACAAGCGCCTTCTCGCCTGACGGCGGTTGCGCGAGGCCGCCTGCCGACTCGTAGCGGACGCGATTGTCGGCGACGCTGGCCCGGCCGGGGCCGCCGTTCAGGACCTCCGCCGATACCACCCGCAGCGGGTCGCCGTCGGGGTCGGAATCGTTGGCCAGCACATCGATCGTCGCCGTCTCGCCAGCCTGGACCGTGGCCTGGTCATCGTTCGCGACCGGCGGCCGGTTCACCGGCACCGGCCAGAAGTAGAGGGCGGCGAGGCCGCCGCCGAGCGCCAGCACGGCGAGCGCGCCGAGCACCGCGGCGATCGGGACCCGGCGGCGGCGGCGGCTCTGCGGGCCGTCGTCGCTGCGCCGCCGCGCCGGCGCGGCCTCGAGCGCGGCGAGCAGCTCCCGGCCCGACTGGAAGCGGCGCGCGGGGTCCTTCTCGAGCAGCTTCTCGACCGCGGCCGCGATGTGCGGCGGCGTCTCGGGCGCGAGGCGGCTCACCGGCTGGGGCTGGTCCTGCGTGATCTGGGTGCTGAGGGCCACCAGGGTCTCGCCGGGGAAGGCGTAGCGGCCGGTCAGCATTTCGTAGAGCGTGGCGCCGAGGGAGAACAGGTCCGAGCGGGCGTCGGCGCGCTCGCCGCGCATCTGCTCGGGCGACATGTAGCGGGGCGTGCCCAGCATCTGCCCGTGCTGGGTGAGCTGCGCCGCCTCCGGCTGATCGATCACCGCGATGCCGAAGTCGGTGAGCTTCGGCGTCAGAAGATCGCTCGCGAGCAGGATGTTGCTGGGCTTGATGTCGCGGTGAACGCGACCGTGGGTGTGGGCGTAGTCGAGCGCCAGGGCGAGCGCTTTGGCGGTCGCCACCGCCTGGGCGGGCGGCAGGCCGCCGCGCTCCTTGAGCAGGCGGGCGAGCGACGGGCCCTCGACCAGCTCCATGTCGATGAACGGTTCCGGCGCGTCCTCGACGTTGTAGATGATGACGATGTTCGGGTGGTTGAGGGCGCCGGCGGCGCGCGCTTCGCGGAAGAAGCGGTCGAGGACCTCGCGATCGCCGCGCCACGCCTCCTTGAGGATTTTGAGCGCGACGTAGCGGTCGTGGCGCGCATCGTAGGCCTTGTAGACGCGCGCCATGGCGCCCTCGCCGAGCAGGCCCTCGATCCGGTAGCGCCCAAAGGTGCTCTCCGGACTCATCCGGAGCGCCTGTTCGTCATGACCCGGTGGCGGGCGGCGCGCGACGCGCTCATTCCGGAATTCAAGCCCCAGCTCCGCTCACGGCTCGCCCGGTGGGCGCAGTGTCCAGCCAAACGATCTGCCTCAGCCGAGATTAGCCCCTTGCCAGCGACGGGGAATGTGATCTGTATCACACCTGATCGCGTTCCGCCCACCGTACTTTGGCGGCAGCGCAGCCATCTCGCCCGAGGACGCTCGCATGCCCACGCAACGCTCAGTCAAGGTCACGACCGCGCTCGGCGACGCCCTGACGTTCCATCAGATGACCGGCAGCGAGGGGATCAGCCGCCCGTTCGCCTTCGAGCTCGCCCTGGTGAGCGACGATATGGCGATCGCCCTGGAGGACGTGCTGGGCACGCCGGTGGCCATCGAGTTCGAGCTCGACGAAGGGGCCAAGCGCTACTTTCATGGCCTGGTCAGCGACTTCGCCTACGTCGGCACCGAGAACGAGTTCGCCCGCTACCAGGCGACCCTGCGCCCCTGGATCTGGTTCCTCGCCCGCACCGCCGACTGCCGGATTTTCCAGAACCAGACGGTGGTCGAGATCATCAAGGCCATCTTCGAGAAGTATCCGATCGCCGAGTTCGAGGACCGCCTCCACGGGCAATACGCGCCGCGCGTCTACTGCGTGCAGTACCGCGAGAGCGATTTCGACTTCGTCAACCGGCTGATGGAGAGCGAGGGTATCTGTTACTTCTTCAAGCACGAGGAGGACAAGCACACCCTGGTGCTGGCGGACTCGCCGCAGGCGCACGAGAGCTTCCAGGGCTATGCCGAGGTGCCGTTCTTCCCGCGCGACGATCTCGCCCGGCGGGAGCGCGACCACCTCTACGAGTGGCAGGTGCGCTCGGTGGTCGAGCCGGGCACCTATGTGCACACCGCGTTCGATTTCGAGAAGCCGAAGGCGGACCTCGCGGCCAAGCTCGCCCAGCCGATGCCGCATGCCTTGAGCGCGGGCGAGATCTATGACTACCCGGGCCCGCATCTCGAGCTCGGCGAGGGCGACCGGATCGCCCGGGTTCGCCTCGAGGCCGCGCAGGTCGGCCACAAGCGCGCGTTCGGCGCCGGCACCGCGGCCGGCCTGGTGAGCGGCTACACCTTCACCCTGGAGCAGTATCCGCGCGCGGATCAGAATGTCGAGCACCTGCTGCTCGAGGTCACCCACCAGCTCTCGGAGCCGACCTACCGCAGCGGCATGTCCGGCGACCAGGAGCTCTATCTGTGCAGCTGCGAGGCGATGCCGACCAGCGTCGCCTTCCGGCCGCGGCGCGTCACGCCCAAGCCGATCGTCCAGGGCCCGCAGACGGCGATGGTCACCGGTCCGGCCGGCGAGGAGCTCTGGACCGACAAGTACGGGCGGGTCAAGGTCCAGTTCCATTGGGACCGCGAAGGCAAGCGCGACGAGAACAGCTCGTGCTGGATCCGGGTCTCGCATGCCTGGGCGGGCCCTGGCTTCGGCGCGGTCACGATACCGCGGATCGGGCAGGAGGTGATCGTCGACTTCATCGGCGGCGATCCCGACGCGCCGATCATCACCGGCCGGGTCTACAACGCCAATGCGATGCCGCCGTTCGACCTGCCGGGCAACGCCGTGGTCAGCGGCTTCAAGTCGAACACGCACAAGGGTCGCGGCTACAACGAGATCACCATGGACGATACCACCAGCAAGGAGAAGATTACCATCCATGGTCAATACGACATGAACACGACCGTCGAGCACGATCAGACGAATACGGTCAAGAACGACTTCACCGAGACGATCACCAACAACGCCAAAATTGAGATCAGCAAAGGGACCTACAACCATGATGTGAAAACCGGCACCGCCGCCTACCATGTGCAAGCCGCCTTGACCGAGAAGTACGACGCCACGCAGGACACCACCGTCAAGAATGCCCTGACGATCAAATCCACGAGCGGTCCGATCACCGTCTCGGCGGATTCGCAGCACATTTACATTCATGCTGCCACCAGCATCCAGCTGCAGACCGGGTCGAGCATGCTGTGGATGGCGAGCGATGGCAACATCTCGCTGGAAGGCGTCAACATCACGGTCAACGGCTCCAAGCAAGTGACCATAACGGGTGGCGTCGTGCATTCGGAAGCCCAATCCGAGCATCAGACCAAAGGCGCGATCGTGCTGTCCGACGGCACGTCGACCAACACGGTCAAGGGTGGCATGGTGATGCTGAATCCATAGCGTCGGCACAAGGATTCGCGACGATGGCGCCTGGTGTTGTCGAGATTGTGGCGGGGAAGAACGAGCGCGAGCAGCAGGTCGTCTCGGTGCTGGTGAAGCGCAGCTACGCGATCGGAGACGGCGGTGAAGTCGTGCGCTGCGAGCGCGATGACGAGCTGCGCATGATCGATGACTACTACGACCACGGCGATCCCGAGTGGTCGACGGTGCAATACGAATATGAACTGGCGCCCTACAAACCGGCCGTCGATGTGGTGGTGATCGGCAAGGCCTACGCGCCGCAGGGCAACCCGGCGCCGGCGATGCGCGTCAGCGTCCAGGTCGCCGACCGGGAGAAGTCATTGTTGGTGTTCGGCGATCGGGAATGCCAGTATCGCGAGAGCGCCGATCCGGTCGTTTCCGATCCCGAGCCGTTCACCGAGATGGAGATCCGCTACGAGCGCGCCTATGGCGGCCGCGACGGGACCAGCATCGGGGAGATCCCGTTTCACTACCCGCGCAACCCGATGGGCAAGGGGGTGGCGCTGCGCAACGTCAAGGAGGTGATCGACGGTCTGGCGCTGCCCAACATCGAGGCGCCGGACGATCTGCTCACGCCCGAGCGGATCGTCATCGGGGAGCCGGAGCGCTGGCACCTGCAGCCGCTGCCGCAGGGCTTCGGATGGCGTCAGCGCACGTGGTATCCGCGCTGCGCCCTGCTGGGATCGTATCCGGCGTTCATCGAGGTCGGCACCGTCACCGCCGAAGAACAGATGGGGCTGCTGCCGCCGGACCACATTGCGCTCGCCAGGCAATTCAAGCTGCCGAGCTTCGAGGCTCACTTCAACAATGGCGCGTCGTTGGGCATGATCTTCCGCACGCTGGCGGGCGACGAGGAGGTGATCCTGCGCGGGCTGACCCCGGACGGCCTGCTCCAGTTTGCGCTGCCCGGGGAGACGCCGCGGATCGGCCTCGACTTCGGGCACGGGGAACGCGAGCTCGAGAGCCGGCTGCACACCGTGAGCATCCGGCCGGACGAGAGGAAGCTGGACCTGATCTGGCGCGGCGCCCACGTCTACGAAGGCTACGCCTGGTGGGCGCAGGTGACCCGCCTGTCCGCGCAGGTGGATTGAGCATGAGCACCGCGGCCGAGCCCATCACGTCGCCGCCGGCGGACCAGGCCGGCGGCGCCAGGATGGTCCTGCCCGGGCAGACGCCTGAGGGCGGGCACATCCTGAGCGTGCTGCTCAAGCGGACCTACCACATCGTGCCGGGCGGCGGGTGCGTGCGTGCGGAGGTGGACCAGCCGCTCCTGCCGGCCGATGTGCCAAGGGGCAACCCGTTGAATTCGACCGTGCGCTTCGAGAGCGACTTCGTGCCCTTCAAGCTCGCGACCGACGTCGTCCTCGATGGCAAGGCCTACGCGCCCCGGGGCGTGCCCGCGACGTCCTGTGTCGCGGCCATCAAGGTCGCGGGCCGGCGCAAAGACGTGCTCGTGCTGGGCGACCGGGTCGCCCGCTTCACAAGCAACGGGGCGCCCGGCTTCACCGATCCGGTGCCGTTTGCCGTGATGGACCTGTGCTACGAGCGGGCCTACGGGGGCATCGATGTCCACTCGGACAAGGTCACCGCCTATCCCTATCCGCGCAACCCGTCAGGACGCGGCTTTGTCGTGGCCAATCTTGCGCCAGGGGTGGACAATCTCGCGCTGCCCAATCTCGAAGATCCGGACGATCTGCTCACGCCCGAGCGCCTGTGCATCCGCGACTACGCCAACTGGCAGAACCAGCCGATGCCTGCCGGACTGGGCTGGTTTCCCAAGACGTCCTGGCCGCGCGCCCAGCTGGTCGGCATCCTCCCGGGTGATCGCGCCCTCGAGCAGGAGCTGCGCCAGGCCTATGCCCAACTGGTGCCGGCCGACCAGCGGCAGGCCTATACCGAGAGCGCGTTGCCGGATATGGATTTCCACTTTTTCAACGGCGCCTCGCCCGGGCTTGCCCTGCCCTATCTCAATGGCGACGAGCAGATCGATACCGCCAACGTCGCCCCCGAAGGCCTGGTTTCGTTCCGCCTCCCCGGCGAGCGACCGCGGATCGGGCTCGACATTGGCAAGGGGATCGAGGAGCCCGAGGTCGTCCTGCATACGGTGATGATTCGCATGGAAGAGCGCCAGGTGGACATGGTCTGGCGCGCCGCGGTGCCCTATCCCGGCCGTGACTGGCTGCCGCAGATGCGCAAGATGGAAGTGGTCATCGCATAGAGAAGGGCGGGCAGAGACCATGACCGCATTTCGCGCCAGTCCGATCGCGTACATCATCCCCGCGATCATCCTCGGCGCGGTCGTCCTCTACTATCTTTACGGCGCGATCGACCGCGCCGGCCTCGGCATCGAGTTGGCCGAGGCGGTCGTGACCGGCAAACAGTTCACCGCGGGCGGCGTCACCTACTCGACCAACATCGTGGGCGGCCGCGCCTGGACCCAGGCGCAACCGACCCCGGACGCGTACGTGGTGTTGCTCCGGATCGGTGATGAGCGTAGCGTGGGCCTGGTGCCAGAGGATATGTTCGAAGCGCTTGGCCCGGGCGATCGCGTGCGCGTCAAGGTGCGGCGCACCCGGCTCGGGCACAAGCTCGAGGTGGTCGAGGTCAGCCGTTAGCGGCAGCGAGCGTAGGTGGAACCAGCGTGCTGTTCCCAGCGGTCAAGATGGGCGATATGGTGGTCGGCGTGGATTTTCACACGATCATCATTCCGCCCGCGCCTGCCCCGATCCCGATGGTGCCGCATCCCTATTTCGGCTCGATCTTCCTGTGGATGACGCCGGCTTTCCCAAGGTCAACACCCTGATCAACGGCATGCCGGCGTGCACGGCGGGCGCGATGGGCTATTCCGTGCACATCCCCCAGGGCCTGCCGGTGCCGCCGACGATGCTCAACATGGGCTACTGGCGCCGCTACCTGCTCAACATCCCCAAGGCATTGCTGCTGGTGGCGCTGACCCTGATGGCCAATCTGGCGATCGCCGGCATTTCCTCGCTGTTCGTCAAGCCGGACGGCGCCACCGGCAGCTTCGTCAAGGACGCCACCGGCATCGATACCTCGAGCTGGGACGGGGTCTGGGGGTCGATCAAGGGCAGCTTTGCCGCCTATACGCAGTGGTCGACCTGGGTCAAGCTCTTGATGCCGCCGGTCCCTTATCCGGGCGGCCAGGGCTCGGCCGCGATCGGCAGTCCCAACGTCACGGTCAATGGCGGCGCCGCTGGCCTTCGCGGCGCCGCTGATGGCGACCTCGTGCAGCGATCTGCCGATCGTGCCGAACGCGGCGACGGTCGGCTTCAGCAATGTGATGGTGGGGGTGAGCATCGGCGCCATGGTGCGGGCGCTGGCGGTCAACGCCGCCCAGGGGGCGGTGTCGGCAGGCGTGTCGGCGGGGGTGGATCGGTTGGGCCGCCGCGCCGGCTCGAACAAGTGCAGCTGACGGGCGGCGGGCGATGGCGGGCGATTGCTGCCCAGGCCGGGGCGAACCGAGCCTCGTAGGCGACCCGGTCGATACCCTGACCGGCGCGGTCGTCGATCGCCAGCTCGACTTTCGCCTGACCGGCCCCATCGAGCTCCGCTGGACCCGCCACTACGACAGCTCGCAATGTCACCGCACGTTCAGCGCCGGCCGGGGCTGGGCGCATGAGTTCGATCGCAGCCTCAGCCTCGATGCGGAGGGTATCCTCTACGCAGGAGCCGGTTCGCCGTGAGCTCCGGTTTCCGCCGCTGCATGACGACGGCGAGGACTGCGCCCTGCACGGGCTCACGCTCCGGCGGGTGTCCGCAGTGCACTATCTCCTGGTCGCGCACGCACAGCCCGCGATGGAGTTCGTGTTCCGCCCGCCCGACCGACGCGCGCGACTGACGCGGCTGTTGCAGGGCTCGTTCGAGGTGCAATTTCGCTACAACGCTGCCCAGAGGCTGATCGGCGTCGACGATTCGGCGGGGCGACGTCTTGCTGCCGACGAGGATGACGCCGGGCGCCTTGTCCGCCTGGCCGTGGCAGCGACGTCGACCACGCCCGGATATCTGCTGGTCGCCTATCACTACGACGAGCGCGGCCATCTCGTCCGCACCGAGAACGCAGAAGGCCACGGCCACAGCTACGCCTACGACGACGCCGATCGCTTGGTGCTGCGGCGCGGGCGCAAGGGGTTTCAGTTTTATTTCAAGTACGACGCCCAGGGCCGCTGCATCCGATCGATGGGCGACGATCGGCTCTACGGCGTGGCGCTGGACTACGCGGTTCCGGGGCGGGTCACCAAGGTCACCCGGCCGGACCTGGGCGTGTGGACCTACCGGTTCACGGCGCGCGGCGAGCTCAGCGAGATCCACGATCCGCTCGGCGGGGTCGAGAAGTTCGTCCGCGACCCTGCCGGCCGCCAGGCGCTGCAGATCGACCCCAACGGCAATGCGTCCGAGTTCGTCTACGATGCCGCCGGCGCGTCGATCGCCAGGATCGACCCGCTCGGCCACCGTATCCCTTTGCCGGAAGATCCGAACGCCCCGGGCCCCCTGGCCCATCGGGTCGCCGCCAACGCCGCCGAGTACGAATACGGCCGCCTGTTGGACGTCAGAAGCATAGCCCTGCCCGATCAAGCTCGGGTTCGAGAGCTGCCTTGGTCCCTCGATGCACGCTCGCTGGTCTTCACACGCTCGGAGGCGAACCCGGCCCCGGAGCGGACGTTCGAGGTGCCGCCAGGAATTCTGTGGTGGCCCGAACCGAAAAGTGGCTGGATTTTCAACGATCTCAGCAGGCTTGTCCAGCAGCGCGACGAATTTGGGCGGTTGCGACACTGGAGTTATGATGAATCCGGCAATGTCGCCGAGCGGATCGATTTCGACGGCGGTAGATGGCGCTACGACTACCCCGGTTGGCATTTTCTGCGAGGGCTCACGAACCCGCTGGGTCATGAGGTCCGGTTCACCTACACGCCTTATGGCCAGGTCGCCTCGTTGACCGATGCCGGTGGCACTCGCAGCGACTACCGTTACGATCTCAGGGATCGGCTCGTGGAAATCCGACGCCACGGGGGTGTCCGCGAGACCTACACTCGAGATGCCGCCGGCAACCTCATCGCCAAGTGCGCCGGCGATGGCCGGGAATTGCTTCGATTCGAGATCGGCCCCGGCAATCTCCCGGTCAGGCGCACGCTCGCCTCCGGCGACGAGCACATCTTCCAGTACGACAAGTCCGGGCGGCCACTGGTTGCCTCGACGGCCAAGGATCGCGTCGAATTCGCCTACGACGATCTGGGCAACTGCGTGCGCGAACAGCGCAATGGACTTGGCGTGGAACACCGTTTTGAAGCCTGGCGGCGGCCGACCAAGTCGCTATTTTTCGGCCGCTTCACGGTCCGTTGCGAGTGGCGGGGCGACACGCTCCACATCACCGATCCGGGGGGCAGGACGCATGCGATCCGGCTCCTCGGCCATGGCCTGGTGGAGCGCCGGTTCAGCAACGGCAGCCGGGAGATCGCCCAGTACGACAATCTCGGTCGTTGCCTTTTCAAGCACGCCGAGGGCGCCCGCGGCCGCGCCTGGAGCCGGCGCTATCACTGGTCGGGCGAAGGCGAACTCCGGCGGGTCGAGGACAACCAGCGGGGGGATGTGCGCCACGAGTACGACGCCGCCCATCGCCTTTGCCGCCGCTATTCCAATGCTCGCGTCGAAGAGTACGCGATGGATCGCGCCGACAATCTCGTCGCGCAGCCGGGCCTTAGCGACGTCACCTTGTATCAGGGCAATCGACTCAAGACCGCCAACGGGCGAAGCTTCATCTACAATGATCGCAACGACATCGAGTTGTGCCAGAGCGCGCACTCGACCACGCGCTATGGCTACGACAGTCGCGACCAACTGGTCCTCGTGGAACGGCCGGACGATCTCTGGCAGGCGGACTACGATGCGCTCGGCCGCCGGACCCGCAAAACGTCCGCCGGAACGACCACCGAGTATTATTGGAACGGGGACCATCTGGTCGCCGAGCTGCAGGCTGATGGACGATTGCGCATCTACGTCTACCCGGATCTGTTGGCTCTCGTGCCGCTGCTGTTTCTCGACTACGAGTCGGTGGATGCGCCGCTCGAGTCGGGGCAACGCTATGTCATCTTCGCCGATCAGATCGGGACGCCGTGTCTGGTGGAGGACGACGGCGGCACGGATGTCTGGCACGCCGATGTCGCTCCGTTCGGGCAGGCGGCAATCGCCTCGGGTGCCAAGATCGAGCTCGACCTGCGCTTTCCCGGGCACTACTTCGATGCCGAACTCGGACTGCATTACAACCGCTTCCGCTACTATGATCCGGCGTTAGGCCGCTATCTGCAGAGTGATCCCTGGGGCATCGCCGGCGGATACAATCTGTACGCGTACCTCTCAAATCCGCTGCTTGCGGCGGATGTCCGCGGCTTGGGCGGCGGCGGGGACGAAAGCAGCAAAGAAGACGACCCAAATAAGCCGAAGTCGACGCCTGATAAGCCTGACGGGGAGCCATCAACACCGCCGCCCTCGGCCGGCGGGCCGCACCAGCACGAAGCTGAGCCGTCCGCCTTTCCAAACCTGCAACGGGGCGGCGGCGACACGGACAGCCATGCTGATCGGGTCGTGGACGCCATCAACACGACGAAGCCGCCGATCAAGAAAAACCGGTCGGTTACCGTCATCGAGCACGAGGACGGCACTGTGTCGGTCGGCCTCTCGGGCGCTGATAAGGCCAAGGGCGCGGAGCATGCGCAACAAATTACCGACGATCTCAATCGGCAGCATCCATCTGATCCACCAACCTATCGAACGACAGGACAAGTGGATACGACCAACCTGAACGATGGCGGCTCCCGAGAGAACCCGGCGCCGCTGCCCGGGAATTGCTCCGAGCCGCATGCCGCCCAGGCGGCCGGCGAGAATCCATCACCGCCGCAGTCGTATCAGACTGTTTGGACGGGGCCAGCAGACTGTCCCCCGGAGCACCAGATGCCTGGCCGGCCGACGACGCCCGGCGGCAACGAGCAGATGCAGCCGTGTCCGACCTGCCAAAGCAACACTGACAACTACGCAGAGACATCGACTCGGGCAAGCGGTCCTGGCGGCGGCGGCGGGCCGGCACCCCCAGCGACCCCAACTGAGCCGAGCAGTCCTGCGGGTGGCGGGCCGGCACCCCCAGCGACTCCAACTGAGCCAAGCAGTCCTGCGGGTGGCGGGCCGCCGCCCGAGGGGGGAGAAAAGACGTGATAGCCACGCAGCCAAGTGACGACGTCAACGACTTCCTCGGGTTCATGGAACACGCGATGGGCCCGCCCACGGTCCAGGATCGGGCGGGGGCAGCACCAGACCAGATCCGCCAATTTGTCGAGTTGGTCGGTCTGCCGCTGCCCCGGCTGTATTCGGGATACTTGCGTGAGTTCGGAGAGAGCGACGGCGCCTTGCGGATGGCCGACGATACCGACGTGAAGGTGAGAACCCTCTTGCAATTCTATGCGGAACAGCAGGTCGACCCTGTCGAACTCATTCCACCCAATGCGGTGATGATCGGCGTGAACGGCCTTTCTGGCGAGCGGGCCCTGTTATACCCTGAGGCGGCGGCCGGCCGCCACGCTGCCGCCAGTGACATCGGTGAGCCAACCGTGGTGGTGTGCGCTTATGGTGAAGTCGACTATACGTACGCGCAGACTTTTCGAAATCACCTATACCGTCAAGCTTTTGTCCGTGGACGCTTGCGTGATGGCGCGCGTCTCAGCTTGCGACGGAATGACGAAGAGCTGCTGCCAAAGGCGCGGCAGCTGATCGAAGGGCTTGGATTTCAGGCCTACTGGTTCAGCGACAACTATCAGGTATGCCTGGAGCGACAAAACCAGGAAGTTTTGTACATCGAGCGCACCCCAGGCAGGACCTCCCTATACGGGCGCTTCCGCAAGCAAGAAACCCGCAACGATCTCAATGCTCTGCTGATAAAGCAGCTCGATCTGCAAGAACTCACTGGCGCGCCGCTAGCGGGGACCATGGCGGACCGCCCATTCAGACTTAGCGGCATCAGCCTTGCTTCGCTGGCAACTGGTCTAGAAGTACCTCGATGCTAAATCGATGTCCGATTATCGTATCTTGCTTGACTACACATCAGAGATATTAGGAACCCGGGCACGGGGATTCCGGAATCTCGTCGCCGGCTTTTCGGTCATCGCTCTTCTGTCGGTCGGGGGAGCGGCTGCGCTGATGAACCCGCGGCCGATGTCGGGGCTGCTGCTTCTGGTGCCGGCGTATGGGATGTTCTTATGGCGCGACAGTTGGATTCTCGGCCGCTGGCGGGCGCAGCTGGCCGAGGCGTGGGTGCGCGGGGGGATCGAGTTTCGCGGGTTGCGCCAGGCGTTGAAGGCCAACCCCGTCCTGCCGCAAGGGAGCGTGCAGGGCATGCTGGCGACGTTGCCCGAGGCGGGGGATCTGAGCAGCGAGCAGGCGGTCGAGGCGGGCACGCGGCAGGCCGTGGTGGCGGCGCTCGGCGCCCGCGACGACGGCCACACCAGCGCCCTCGCGTGCCGCGCCGCGGGGTACGGGATCGTGGCGGGGGCGGTCGTGGCTGCGGTCGTGCTGCGGGCCTGGGCGCCGTTCCTGGCTCTGGGGCTGGTGCCGGTGCTGGCGATCGGCTGCGGCTGGCGTCGCCGGCGCCGGATGAGGCGGGCGATCGAGATGCTTGCGGGGCTGCGGGCGCGCAGCGACTTCGATCCCGAGCGCTATCGCGCCATCCTCGGCGCGCTCGACGGGCCCGGGCTGTCGGCGCGCGAGCGGGAGCGGCTCGCGGGGCTCCGTTGAGGCCCGCGGGTCGGCGGTCGGGGCGCGGCGCTTTTGGGCCTATTCCGGCCGGCCGCGCGGCAATGTCGAGAGGAGCGCCAGCTCGGCGTCCTCCTCGCAGCGCACCAGGATCAGGGTCAGGTTGTCGCGCGCCGGCCGCGCCAGCGTCCGGGCGAGGAGCTCCTCGGCCGCGGTCTCCAGCTCGGTCGAGCGCAGCACCGCCTCGATCTCGGCATCCTCGAGCTCGCCGGTGAGGCCGTCGCTGCACAACAGGAACAGGTCGCCCACCGCCAGCCGGTCCTGCACGACCTCGACCTCGAGCTCCTCGCCGACCCCGATCGCGCGCGTGATCCGGCTGCGCAAGGGATGGCGGCGCGCGGCCTCGGGCGCGAGCTCGCCGCGCTCCACCAGCTCCTGAACCAGGCTGTGATCGCGGCTGAGCTGCTGCAGGCGGCCGGCGCGCAGCCGGTAGAGCCGGCTGTCACCGGCCCACAGGCAGGCGAAGTGCTCCTCGAACACCAGCAGCACCACGACCGTGCTGCCGCAGACCCGATCCGGCCCGCCGAGCTGCTGCAGCTCCTCGTGGCACTGAGCGAGCGCCGCCTGGACCATGCGCGCGAGGGTCGGCGCATCCGTGGCCGGCGGCAATTCGCCCAGGCGCGCGGTGATCAGGCGGCTCGCCCGGTCGCCGAGCTCGTGCCCGCCCATGCCATCGGCAACCGCCCACAAGCCGAGCCCGGGGCGGTCGAGGAAGCTGTCCTCGTTGAGCGAGCGGACGTGGCCGACATGGCTGCGGGCGGCGGACCGGAAGACCAGGCCGCTCATGGCGACACCGGGCTCAGGCCGCGCCCGGCGAAGTCGCCATCGAGCATGGCCGCGAACGCCCCGGCCGGCGGCAGGCCGGCGGCGGCGAGCATGACCGGCGGCACCCGCGCCGAGCCCTCGCTCCACCACAGGCTGCCGGGCGGTGCCAGATCGGCGAGCAAGGCGAGCAGCGCCGCCTCGCCCTGCTCGTCCTCGAGACCGGCCACCAGTCCCTGCGCGAGCCGGGCGCGCGCGGGCGCCGGGGCCGCCGGCGGCGCGCCCAGGCCCTCGAGGTCGGCCAGCAGCTGGTCGATCTCGGCACCGGCCTGGAGCGCGGCCCGCGCCAGCTCCTCGGCACCCGCATACCAGGTGGCCGCCGTGCGCCGCAGCGCAAACGGCCCAGTGCCCGGGGGCAGCGGGCAGGCGAGCGTGAACGGGAAATAACGGCCGACCCGATCGACGCTCGGCATCAGCACGCCGGCCATGGCCTCCGGGCCACAGGCGCCGGCCGCCAGCGCATAGTGCCACAAGGGGCTCGTGAGGTAGATCTCGAGCCAGGCCTCGCCCAGCGCCTCGCGGCTGGCGAGGATGCCCTCCTGCAGCCAGCCGTCCCAGGCCTTGGTGAAGTCATGCGCGAGGCCACGGCTGAGAAAATCGCCGAACGCCGGCAGCTTGCCGAACAGCCCCGGCCCCATGCTCACATCCCGGACGGGCATCGGAACCCGCCCAACAGGGACAGATCGAAGGGATTGTAGACGCTCGCGGCGCGCAGCTCGAAGCGCGCCCAGTGGCCGCCGGCCGACAACGTCAGGTGGAACACATCGGGCTGGTCGGTCGGCTCGAAGGTGCCCTCGCGCAGCAGGCGGAACCACGACCAGGCGCCCTCGCGGGTCAGCACCGCGGGCGCGGCCTGGCTGACCGGAAAGAAGGTCAGGCGCACGATGTTGGTGCCGCCCGGCCCCGGCCAGACCATCGGCATGGGATGGGTCGCATCGTGCCGGTAGCTCACCTGCTGGCCGTCGAGGTCGAGCAGCACGCGCGCCGCGCCGGCATCCAGGTCGACCGGCCGCAGCGTGAAGTTCGCCTGCGGGTTGGCGCCGCCTGCGAACATGCCATCGCGAATGTGCCGCGCCCGCTCGAGCTGGCCAAGCGAGGCATTCGAGAGGTTGAGATCCGGCCGCCAGCGCCACGGCCGGCGGGCGGTATCGACCAGCGGCTGCACGTTGGCGGTGATGAAACCGTCGATCACCTGGCCGGGCGCGAACAGGCGGCCGAAGTCGGCGAGATCGACGTCGACCCCGCTGTCGAGGGCAAACGGAAAGCGCCCGGTCAGCGCCTTGGTGCACACCGGCAGCACGTCGGACTGCCAGACGGCGTTGAGCTGGCGCGCGACCGCGCTGCCGCCGATCGCGGTCGTCTGCTGGGCCACGCCACCGAGCCAGCCGTCGAGTGGTGCTGGCAGGCGGCTGGCCTCCTGCGCGAGCGGGCCGGTCAGGCCGGCGATGCCGCCACGCTCGAGCAGCGCCTTCTCGGGATTGGGGCTGTTGGCCACCGTCTGCAGCTCCTGGAACAGGCGGCCGAGCGTCGCGGTCGCGTCGTCGATCGGCGGCGGCGCGCCTTGGGTCCCTTCGACGACCTTGACCAGATAGGCGAAATGCTCGGCGACCGGCGTCCCGGGCACCGCCCCCTGGGGCTGGTTGCCGGTCGCGAGCGAGGCGAGCTTGGCGGCCGCGCCGCCGACCTTGCCCAAAAGCTTGGTCCCCTTGGCGAGCGCCGCGTCGGTCGCGGCCGCCTGCGCCTCGCTGGTGTCGGGCACGCGGTTGAGCTGCGTCTCGGCGACGATGCCGGTGAGCAGCACCTTGATCGCCGAGGTCGGCCCCGAGAGGTCCTTGAGCGCATCGACCGCGGAGCGCAGATCGGTGAGCGGCGCCAGCGTCACATCCGCGAGCAGCTGTTCCCAGACGGCGATGTCGTCGTCGTAGTAGAGCTTCAGGACGTCGGCCTGGAGCTGCTCGATCTCGGCCTTGCTGCGCTCGGTCGGCGCGCCGGCATCCATCACCCAGCTCTCGACCGCGGTCGCCGCCACGACCTCCTTCAGGTGCGCGAGCACCTGGTCATGGAAGCCCTGGTAGGTGTAGACCCCGGCAATGCCCTCGCCGAGCGGCTTGCCCGAGCGCCGGGCCAGCACGCGCAGGGCATTGGGCCCGCCGTGCTCGGCGGGGTTCCACGCCGGCAGGGCGCGCACATCGGGCAATCCCGAGGAGCGCGTCGTAGGCGCGGCGCGCGAGCGGAATGCCGGCCAGCGTCTGCTGCGCGCGCGCGATCAGGTCGGGATCGGGCGTGGGGCGCTCGACGATCTCGGGCAGAAGATCGAGCAGCGCCTCGCGATGCCCGGCCAGGCGATCGATCTCGGCCGGGGTCAGACCCTCGGCCTCGGGCCGGTCGACGACCCGGAACCAGGTTGCGATCAGCTCGCGGTCGGGCTCGGCCCGGCCGGTCAGCATGAGGTAGACCTTGAGCCCCTGGAGCACGAACTCGGGTTCCTTGATGCGCGCCCGCAGGTCGCGCTCGAGACGCAGCACGAGCCGCGGCAGGAGGAGCCGCTCGAGGCCGCGCCGGTAGGCTGCGTTGGCGGCGCCGCCCAGCGCATCGCCGGCCGAGAGGCCGAGGCGCAGCACGACCGGCGAGGTTCCCCCCGCGGGCAGATCGTGGAGCAGGTCGAGGGCGCGCAGAACCGGCGTCAGCGCCACATCCTGCGGCGCGGCGAGCTCGGTCTTGGCCACCGGCTCCACCTCGACGCTCGCCTGCTGCAGCGCCATGCCGAGGGCGAGCGCTTCGTTGCGGCTCTGCAGGTAGCTGACGCCCCAGAGCGCGCCGGCGCCGAGCAGCACGATCGCGGCCGCCGCCCAGGCGGCCCCCTGGAGCCAGCGCTCGCGCCGCTCGCGCGCCGGGTCGCGGGCGGACAGCCCGGCCTCCGCGAACACCACCTCGCGCAACAACCGGGTGAGGAAGAAGCTGCGATTGCCGTGGCTCGGCGGCGGCGGCGCGGGCTCGAGCCCGAAGCTCGCGGCCATCGCCTGCATCAGGCGATCGATCGGCGCACCTTCCTGGGTGCCGCTGGTGACGTAGAGCCCGCGCAGGAGGACCGGCGCCGCGAAGCTGCTCTCGTAGAAGATCCGCTCGGCAAGCTCGACGAACCGGGATTTCAGGGCGGCGAGCTGGCCGGGGAAGCGGAAGATCAGCGCCCGGCGCTCGAGATCGCGCTCGGCATCGAGCCTTGCCAGCACGCGCTCCTCGAGCCGCCCCATCAGCCGGTCGAACTCCGGGTCGAGCAGCCCGCGCGCCGGCGGCTCGGGGTTGGCGGCATCGATCGGCAGGGTGAAGCCCAGAACCTGCTCGCGCTCGCGCTCGGACAGATCGGCGAAGAACTCGTTGAAGCCGGCGACCAGATCGCCCTTGGTCACCAGCAGATAGGCCGGGAAGCGGAGCCCGAGCGTGCTGGTCAGCTCATCCAGCCGACCGCGGATCGCGCGCGCGTGCTGGGCGAGCGCCGCCGGGTCGGCGCGCAGCAGATCGTCGGCCGGAAAGGCGATCAGGACGCCGCTGATCGCGCGCCGGCGCCGGTGCTTCTTGAGGAGCTCGAGAAACCCCTGCCAGGCAGCGCGGTCGGCCTCGGCGTGGCTTTCCTGGGTGGTGTAGCGGCCGGCGGTGTCGATCAGCACCGCTTCCTCGGTGAAGAACCAGTCGCAGTTGCGCGTGCCGCCGACGCCGCGGACCTCGTAGCCCCGATCGGCCTCGGCGAGCGGGAAGTGCAGGCCGGACTGGAGCAGAGCCGTGGTCTTGCCCGAGCCTGGGGGGCCGATCATCAGGTACCAGGGCAGCTCGGCCAGATGGCGGCGGCCGTGCAGACGGCGCTTCTTGAGCTCGGACAGTGCTGTGTTGAAGCGCTCGGAAAGCTCCCTGATCTCGTCGTCGGCGGGACCCGGCTGCGGCGCCGCACCGGCGAGCTCGCTCACGAACGCGTCGTTCGCCTTGCGCACCTTGCGCTGGGCGAGGAGGTTGCCGGCACCCCAGATGAAGGTGAGGACCAGGATCGTGACCAGGCGCGCGAGCTGGCTCTCGAACGGCCGCCAGTCGCCGAGTGCCAGCAGGTCGCCGAAGAACCAGACGACCAGCGCCAGGATCACCACGCCGAGCAGGGTTAAGAACCAGCGCGCGCTGAGCACGGCCCAGATCGGCTTCAGCACCCGGCCCACCGCCTCAGCGCTCCTTGGACAGCAGGATTTCGACCCGGCGGTTGGCCGCCCGCCCCTCGGGCGTGTCGTTCGAGACGAGCGGCTCGGTATCGGCCCGCCCGTCGATCTCGATCCGCCTGATGTCGACGCCGCCCGCGACCAGCAGCCGCCCGACGGCCAGCGCCCGCGCCTCCGAGAGCGCCCAGTTCGAGGCAAAGCGCGCGGTGCGGATCGGCACATTGTCGGTATGGCCGACCACGCGGATCTTGCCGGGCTCCTGGGCGAGCACGCCCGCCAGGGTCGTGACCATCGGCCTGAACGTGCGCGTCACCTCGGCGCTGCCGGACGGGAACAGCTGCGCGTCCCGCAGGCGCACGCGCACCATTGCGGCATCCTCGGTGCCCTCGACGATCCCCTGCCGCATCTCGTCGCCCAGCACAGCCTGGATCTTCGGCAGCACCGCGTAGGCCAGGCGCACCTGGGCCGGCGGCGCCGCCGTCGCCGACGGCCCGCGCTGCAGCTGGACCTGGCCGAGCGGCGGCAGGGTGCGGACCAGCGGACCGAGCCGGTCGGTGTAGCTCGCGAGCCGGAACGAAAATCCCGTGTAGAGCAGGAGCAGGAGCGCCAGCGTGGCAGCCAGCAGCACCCAGGGCGGCACGCGAAAGCCCGGGCTTTCCTGCGCGATCGCGAGCCCCCGCCAGCGCGGCGAGAGCTCGGCCGTCTCGGCCTCCGGCCGCCGCAGCAGGCGGTACAGCCCTTCGCGCAGATCGGCGACCGAGCGCGACCTTTGGGTGGCGACCCGATAGCGGCCCTCGAAGCCGAACGCCAGGCAGAGGTACATCAGCTCGAGCAGGTCGCGGTTGTTGCCCGGGTCGCGCTCGAGCTCGGCCAGCCGGTCGAAGAAGCGCTCGCCGGCATCGACCTCGCGGAACAGGCTGGCGACCAGGTTCTGCTGCGGCCAGCTGCCGTGCCGGCCCCAGGGGGTGTTGAGGACGATGTCGTCGACCAGGGCGGCGAGCGCCCAGACCGCCTGCTGGGTCAGGCGGTGCGGCACGCCCTTCGCGGTCGCGCGGTCCTCGAACCGGCGCAGCTCGGCCAGCACGCGCTCGCGCAGCTCCTCGGGGCGCGACGGCGGCGAGGCGGTCTTGAGGCGCGGGGCCAGGCTGAGCAGCGCCGCGGCGGCGGCGACCAGGGGGTTGTGCTGGCTCGTGGGCAGCTCGAGCGCCGCACTGCCCGCGTAGGCCGGCGCCGGTGCCGGCGGCGGCGGCATGGCCGGGCCGCGGCCGCCCGGCTGCGGCCGGATGAAGACCGTGCGGTCCCCGGCGTCGTACAGACCGAAGGGATCGTCCTTGCCGGTCATGGCGCTAGTCGCGGATCGCCCAGCATTCGAGCTCCGGCTTGGGCTCTTCCGGAAACTCGCCGCTGACGCCGATCGCGATGCCGGCGGAGGTCCCGAGCTTGCTCCAGTAGGGGCTGGTGCGGTCGAGCTCGAAGTAGACCATGCCGGCATGATAGGGGATCTGGCGCGGCGCCACCGGCAACGGGGTCGCCGCGATCCCGGTCAGCCGGGTCAGCCAGAGATCCTCGAACTCCTCCATCGGCCCGATCGTGCCCTGCCGGGAGATCAGCTGGCGGGTGCTCTCGGAGGGCACGGCGAGCTTGACCGCGAGCACGAAGGTCGCCTCGGCGAACAGCTTCGGATTGTCCACCCGCGCGGCCCAGATCCCCGAGCGGTTGCGGTGCACCGGGATCGCCACCGCTTTGCGCTCCGGCCGGGCGAGCTCGAGCAGCAGCCGCCGCAGGGTGTCCATGAGCGGCAGGAACGAGCTCGCCGGGTCGTCGTGCCGGTAGGGCGGAAAGGCGGGCGGCCGCCGCTCGCTCGCGCCATAGGTCGCCATCGCGCCGGCGAGCGTGAGCATGAACCGGTAGAGCGCCTCGGGATGCAGGGTGAGCTGCTCCCGGAAGTGGGACACCTCGGGCTGCATCCGGTTGACCAGCTCGAGCACCAGGATGTCCTGAACTTCCGCCGCGCCGCGCGCCATCGGGTTCATGACGTAGCCGATCCGGCTCTCGGCCACGCTCTCGAGCTTGCCTTCGAGCTCGTTCAGCCAGTTGGCGAAGGTCGGGTGGGCGGCGACCGTCAGGCACGGCGGCAGGTAGTCGGGATCGAGGGTCAAAGCACCGTCGGGCTGCACGCCCGTGACCCGCGCCACCCCGAGCGCGACGAAGCCGCCGAGCTCGTCCTGCGCCTTCAGCAGGCGACAGGTGGGGCGCGCGACCTCGATCGGCGCGAGCTCGCTGCCGCCGGTCACGCTGTCGCGCACCTCGACCACCCGGCCGCGGAAGCGGGCGCCGCGGTCGGGGGCGCCTTCCGGGTCGAAGGCGACCGCGCCCGGCTGCACCTCGGGCAGGGCGAGATAGGCCACGCCCTCGCGGCTCTCGGGATCGAACTGCAGCGGCTCCGGATGATCGACGTCGTCCGGGATCAGGAACGGCGTGCCGTCCGGCAGGATGCCCTCGGCCTCGGCGAGCGCGAGCTTGCCGGTGGTCAGGAGGCTGGTGTTCAACCGCAGCCGGGTGAAGCCCCAGCCGTGGCTGCTGAGCCCGCGCAGGGCCGCGCGCACGAGGCTGTCGGTGTGGCGGTCCTGCTGCTGGAGGTGCTGGGACCGCAGGAACATGCCCTCGGACCAGACGACCTTATTGCTCCAGACCATGCCGGCTCCCTTCGCGGCTCACAGATCGGCCGGGCGGATGGTGACGCCCTTGGCGGCGAGATCGACGATCAAAAGCGTGGTCCGGTTGCGCGGCACCTCGTGGAACGCGCGCCAGTTGGCCGCATCGAGATCGCGATAGGAGGCCATCACGCCGACGAAGTGGGCTTTGTCGTCGAACTCCCGCTGGTAGACCTCGGTGGTGCCGGGAGCGAGCGTGAACTTGGCTTCGCCGAGCAGCGACGGGCCGAGCACGGCGGCGGGATCGCGATCGAGGGCGAAGAAGTCGCTGGCCAGGAACTCGGTGACCGCCGCCAGGGTGAAGACCCGCACGAAGATCGGCCGGGCGCCGCCGTCCTCGGCCTGGTTGACATCGGCGCTCGCCCTCAAGGTCAGGCCCACGATCGTGGGCGGCGGCGGCGGTGGCGGTGCCGGGGGTGGTGGCGGCGGCTCCTTCTTCTTGCCGAACAGCCCGCAGCCCGACAGCGCCAGAGTCGCGGCCGGGACCAGCCGCAGCGCGCGGCGGCGATTGAGCACCGATCGAGCCATCAAAGCGACCTCGCCTTCTCCTCATAGGCGCGCGCGAAGTCGACGCCGACCTCGCCCAGGAAGCGCGACCTCGCCCGCTCGGCGAGCTCGGCATAGCGCCGGTTGTAGAGGTCCCAGTACATCGCCTTGCGGCCGCCGGCGACCAGGCTCGTGAACAGCGAGGGTTCCTCGAGCTCCTGCTCGAGCGCGCGCGGATCGAACCGCCGCAAGAGGGTCCGAAGCGCCGTCTGCACGCCCTCGAGCAGGGCCAGCTCGTGGCTCTTGAGGTCGCCGAACGCGGCGTCGATCGCCACCTGCGGCTCGAGGTAGCCGGGTCCGCGGTGCCGGACCAGGGCGAGCACCGCCTCCTGTTCGCCGGTCGCGAGCTTCAAGGGATTGTTGCCGGTCGCGCCGACCAGGGTGCGCTCGACGCCAGTCTCGCGCTTGACCAGCGCCCGGGTCGCGAGCAGCTGCACGAGCCCGGCCGTGAGCGCGCGGAACGCTTCGCCGAGCGCCTGCAGCTGCGCCTCAGGGTCCTCGCAGGGCACGTCCTCGGCGGCCAGGCCCGCGCCGGCCAGGAAGGCATCGAGCTGCCGCCGGTCAGACCCTGCCCGCCGCGCCGGCGCCGGCACCTCGGATGGCGGGGCAACCGCTGCCGGCGGTCGATCGGGTTCTGCCCGCGCCGGCGCCGGCGGCGGCCCATCGAATTGCGGGAAGACCTCTCCCTGTCGTCGGTCGGGTTCTGCGCGCGCGGACAGCGGCGGCGGCAGGTCCGGTTGCCGGGGAACCTCGCGGAGTGGCGGCGCCACGTCGGGGACCGGCCGGAGCGGCTCCGGCGGGCGGCGGCGCTCGATCGCGTCGAACTCGGGCCCGAGATGATCGGAGCGCGTGCCCGGGCCGGTGTCACGGTGGCGGACGGGATGGGCGGGCCCGCGGACCGGCCCGTCGCCGACCCAGCTGTCGTCGAACAGGCCGGCCCCGCCACGTCGCGCAGGCGGCTCGCTCGGGGGCGGCGGCGCCTTGGGTGGCGGGGGCTGGTCGGGAGAGTCGAACAGGCTGCCGCCGGTGGCGAGCTCGGCGCGGCGCGCGGGTGCTGCCTCGATGCGCACCCGGATCACGTAGTCGCCCATGGCGATGCGCATGCCATCGCGCAACGACGCGCGATTGCCGCGCCCGAGCGGCGCCGCGCCGGCGTCGAGGAAGACGCCGTTGCTGCTCGTGTCGGTGATCCAGAACTGGTCATCGCCGCCCTCGAACAGGCAGTGCTGGCGCGACAGGCAGCGCTCCGGGTCGGGCAGCACCCAGTTGCTCTCGGCGCTGCGGCCGATCGTCAGCCGGCCGCGCTCGAGCCGGCGCTCGCGCTCGGTGTAGCCCGGCGGGGCATTGTCGATGGTGATGACGAGGGTCACCGGAGCGGCTCCAGGATCATCCGAACACGCAGGCGAAGCTGCCGTCCTGGACGTCGATCCGCACCGAGGTGATCGGCGTGCCGTCGCGCAGCCGGACCAGGAATTCCCGGCTGACGGTCGGCAGGACGGAGTTGGTCAGGATGGCGTCGATCATCCGGCCGCCGCTCTCGACCTCGGTGCAGCGCTTGCGGATCAGCTCGACCACCGCCGGGTCGTAGGTGAACGGCACGCCGTGGCGGGCCTCGACGCGCTTGCGCACGCGCTCGAGCTGGAGGCGGATGATGCGCTCGAGCATCTCGTCGCTGAGCGGGTAGTAGGGGATCGCCACCATCCGCCCGAGCAGCGCGGCCGGAAAGGTCTTGAGCAGCGGCGGCCGCAGCGCCTCCGCCAGTCCCTCCGGCGTCGGCATGGTGTCGGGGTCGGCGCACAGGTTCATGATCAGCTCGGAGCCGACGTTGGTGGTCAACAGGATCAGCGTGTTCTTGAAGTCGATGCGGCGGCCCTCGCTGTCGTCCATCATGCCCTTGTCGAACACCTGGAAGAAGATCTCGTGGACGTCGGGATGCGCCTTCTCGACCTCGTCCAGCAGGACCACGCTGTAGGGTTTGCGGCGCACCGCCTCGGTCAGCCGGCCGCCTTCACCATAGCCCTTGTAGCCGGGCGGCGCACCCTTGAGGGTGGAGACGGTGTGCGCCTCCTGGAACTCCGACATGTTGATCGAGATGATGTTGTGCTCGCCGCCGTAGAACGCCTCGGCGAGGGTCAGCGCGGTCTCGGTCTTGCCGACCCCGGACGGCCCGCACAGCATGAACACGGCGATCGGCTTGTTCGGGTCCTCGAGCCCGGCGCGCGAGGTCTGGATGCGCTTGGCGATCATCTCGAGCGCATGATCCTGGCCGATCACCCGCGCCTGGAGGGTGTCGACCAGCTCGAGCACCGCCTGGATCTCGTCCTTGACCATGCGGCCGACCGGGACGCCGGTCCAGTTGGCGATCACCTCGGCGACCGCCTCCTCGTCGACCCGCGGGAAGACCAGCGGATGGTCGCCCTGGAGCGTGGCAAGCTCGGTCTGCAGGTCGTGCAGCTCGGTGAGTTTGGCCGCGCCGTCGGTCGCCGGCGCCGTGTCGTCGGCGTCGCGCAGCTCGGCGCGCAGGCCGAGGATGCGGCCGACCAGATCGGTCTCCTGCTGCCAGCGCACTTCGAGCGCCTCGGCCTCGGCGCGCACCGCCGCGAGGCGCGCCTCGGCCTGCGGCTTCCGCGCCTCGACGTCGAGCCCGAGCCGGCGCTCGCGCTCGATCAGGGACAATTCGGTCTCGAGCGCCGCGATCTGGCGCCGGCACGCCGCCAGGGCGGCGGGCGCCGCGCTCTGGCTGACCGCCACGCGCGCGCAGGCGGTATCGAGCACGCTCACCGACTTGTCGGGCAGCTGGCGCGCCGGGATGTAGCGGCGCGCGAGGTCGACCGACGCGCGCAGCGCCTCGTCGAGCACCTCGACCTTGTGGTGGCTTCTCGAGCGAGGCGGCGACGCCGCGCATCATCTCGATGGCGTCGGCGTCGTCGGGCTCCTCGATCTTGACCACCTGGAAGCGGCGGGTGAGCGCCGCGTCCTTCTCGACGTGCTGCTTGTACTCGCTCCAGGTGGTGGCGCCGATCGTGCGCAGGGTGCCGCGCGCCAGCGCCGGCTTCAGAAGATTGGCGGCATCGCCGGTGCCCGAGGCGCCGCCCGCGCCGATCAGGGTGTGGGCCTCGTCGATGAACAGGATGATCGGGGTCTCCGAGCTCTGGACCTCGTCGATCACCTGCCTGAGCCGCTGCTCGAACTCGCCCTTCATCGAGGCGCCCGCCTCGAGCAGGCCGACGTCGAGGGTCTTGAGCGCCACGTCCTGCAGCACGGGCGGCACATCGCCGCTCGCGATCCGCAGCGCGAAGCCCTCGACCACCGCGGTCTTGCCGACGCCGGCCTCGCCGACCAGCATCGGGTTGTTCTGCCGGCGCCGCAGCAGGATGTCGACCACCTGCCGGATCTCGGCATCGCGCCCGATCACCGGATCGATCTTGCCGGCCCGGGCCTGCTCGGTGAGGTCGATCGTGAAGCGCCGCAAGGCTTCCGCCTTGCCCATCGGCGCCGGCGCGAGGTCGGTGGCCTCGCCCTCGGGCGCGGCCTCGGCCGCCTCGATCGAAAGCGCGCCCTTGCCCTCGGGCGAGCCCGCGAGGACAGAGGCAAAGTCGCTCCGCAAGGTGTCCGCCGAGAGGCGCCGGAACTGTTCGGAGAGCGCGAACAGCACCCGGGCCAGTTCCTCGTTCTCGAGCAGGCCGATCAGCAGATGGCCGCTGCGGATGCGGCCCGAGCCGAACAGGAGGCTCGCAGCGATCCAGCCGCGCTCGATGGCGAGCTCGATGTGGCCGGAAAAGTCGAGCATCGCCGAGCCACCGCCGCGGATCCGCTCGAGCGCCTTGGCGAAGTCGGCGGCGAGGCGCGCGTGGTCGATGCCGAACGCCCGGATCGCCCGGTGCAGATCGGAGTCGGGCAGCATCAGGAGCTGATTGAACCAATGGTGCAGCTCGACGTAGGCATCGCCGCGCGTGCGCGCGAACTGATAGGCGCTCACGAGTGCGCCGTAGGGCACAGGGTCGAGCCTGTTGAAGACCTTGTCGCGGCTGATACCCTTCATCTCTTGCCCTTCCTTTAGACGCCGCTCTGGGCTGCCGCCCGGGCGGGCAGGAGCACCAGATCCTCGGCAGCGCGCGTCTGCGTGCGGACGCCGAGCCAGCTCGTCCAGCCCAGGCGGCCCCTGCCGTCGAGCAGGAGCTTCGGCACCTCCGGCGCCTTGAGCCCGAGGCGCACGTCCCATTCGAACTCGTCGCCGACCACGTTGCGGACCGCGGCGATCAGCCGGCCCAGCCAGGCGCCGCCGGGCAGGAAGCGCTCGTAGGTCGCAAGCTCGAGCGGGCCCAGACGGATGCGAAAGCGGTGCTGCGCCTGGAAGGAGCGGGCGCCCACCACCGCCTCGACGCCGAGCCGGGCGCGCGCCAGGCCAATCCGGCACTGGAGGTTGCGCGGCAGATCCAGCCAGCCGCCGATGAACTCCTCGATCGAGACCGGCAGGCGGAAGTGGTTGCGCAGCAGCCGGACCAGCCGCTCCGGATGCCGGCTCTGGCAGGCGAGCAGGCCGACGTGGGCGAGCTTGACGGCATGGGGCAGCGCATCGCGCTCGTACATCGCGGGTGTGCCCAAGCCGGCGAGCGCGCCCAGATAGAGCACAAAGCGGTCGTCCTCGGGCCGGTCGTGCTGCACCTGCGGGCGGGCATCCGCCCAGGCGCGATAGAACAGGCACAAGAGGCGATGGTGGAAGATGTCGCAGAAGTCGATGAAGGTGCGATCGCTCGCCCGGTCGCGGCGCTCGAGCGCGTAGGTGGTCAGATGCAGCGGCAGCGCTCCGTGCGGGCCGAACAGGCCCATCAGCAGCACCTCGAGCCGCCCGGGCTGCCCGTTGCGGCCCGGCTCGAAGGCGGCCAGATCGGTCGGCGGAAACGCCAGCTGCGGCCGCTGGGCGAGGCGGATCGGATCGTCGGCGCCGCGGCGCGCCTTGCCGAGCCGTGGCTTGTGCGCGTAGGCGCGCTCGATCAGGCGCAGGACCTGAAAGAAATCGAAGCTCCTCGCCTCGTCGGCGAGCGCCCGCTCTAGAGCAGGTGCCGCCGTCCGATCCGCGCCGGCCATCGCATGATCTCGCCACGTTCGGTGCTCTTCACCACCGTGCGGGTGAAGGCGTTGATCGACACGTACCTCCGAAAGAACTGCTCGAGCACCGCCCCCAGGAGGAAGGCGCCGCCGCCCTCGAAGCGGCGCTCGTCCAGATTGATCTCGATCTCGAGGCCGCGGCCGAAGGCCATCGGGCCCGCGATCGGCAGGCGATCGATCACCGGCTGGCTCGCCACCCGGGCGAGGCCGTCGACCTGCCTGGCGACCGCCGGATCGGCGAAGTCGGCGTAGATCCGCAGCAGCTCGCGCAGCGCGCCGGCGCCTTCGCCCTGGCCATCGTCGACCAGCGACAGGTAGTTGAGCGCCAGGTGGTTGACGAGCCGCCAGGCAATCTCGCCATGGCTCTGCCCGGGACGGGCGTGCGCGGGCTCGCCATGGGCGAGCGAAGGTTGCGGCGAACTCGGCTCGGCCGCCAGCGTGATCGCCGCGATCGGCGCCCCGGTCTCGGCGGTGAACTGGCTCTCGCCCGGCGTGCGCAGCAGGAACAGCGGCAGATCGCGGTTGCTGCAGTTGGCCTTGACGAACAGGCGCTTGAGCTCGCTCGCCGCGGCCCGGCCGCCGGCGAGGCAGAGGAAGATCTCGCTGCCGAGATAGCTCGAGCGGGCCGCCCCGCGCGCCAGATCGCGCGCCGAGAACAGGCGCGGCCGCCGCTCCAGGGTGTAGAAGGCATTGGCGCCCTCGTCCCGGGCGTCGAGCCGGTAGAGCTGGCGGAACCGTTGGGTGCCGCCGTCGCCGCCGTCGGCGCTCACTTCGCGCACGCTGTGCACTTCGTAGTCGAGCGGCCGCACCCGGTCCGGGATGATGTGGAAGTCGCGGCGCCGGCGGTCGAGCAGGATCGGCTCGCAGGTCTTCTCGAACAGGTTGATCGCCGGCGTCACGAACAGTGCCAGATCGTCCGCGCTGACGCTCTCCTCGAGCGCCGGCTCGCGGCGGTCCAGCAGGAAGACGAGCTCGAGCGTGCGCCCGTCGTGGCGCCGCACCGCGGGCTTGAGGCCCGCGAGCTGGACGAACAGGAAGCGCGCCGGAAAGGCGAAGTACTCCTTGAGCAGCCGGTAGCCGTCGAACGCTTCCGGCGGGCACGGCAGCAGGGCCTCGTCCTCCTTGAAGCCGACCCGGCCGATCGCCTCGCGGCCGAGCTCGTGGCGCCAGGCCGGCTGCGGCCCGCCGGGCTGCACGACGACGCCGAGCCCGTGGCCGAAGATCGCCTCGTAGAGCCGGAACGCGCGCGCGCCGGTGGCCCGCAGATGCAGCGTCAGGCGATCGAGCGCGAGCGCCTGAAAGGGCAGCTCGCCCTGGGTCTCGAGCCGGACCCGGATCGCCGCCTCGACCTGGCGCCGGCGCGGCAGGCCGCTCGCCGCCAGCGCGGCGCCCGCGAGATAGCTCGCGTCGGTGATCTGGAGCGGCCACAGGCAGACCTCGTGGGTGGTGGTGAAGGTGCAGCGGGTCTGCAGCTGCGGCAAAAGCCGGCTGTTGAGCCGGCTGCCGCGCGGGACGGGGTAGCCGTCCTCGAGCGATCCGGCGCGCAGATCCGGCGTCAGCTGGACCAGGGCGATCACCGGCGTCGGCGCCAGATAGTCGGGGTAGACGAGATCGAGCACGTGCTCGGCGAAGGTCTGGTGCTCGCCGTCGAGCTTGAGCTGCACGCGCGCGGCAAGGAAGGCGAAGCCTTCGAGCAGGCGCTCGACGTACGGGTCGGCACAGGGCACGGCATCGAGCCCGAGCTTGCCGGCGACCTGCGGATGCGCCTTGGCGAAGTCGCCGCCGACATCGCGCAGATGCTGCAGCTCGTTCTCGTAGTAGTGGAGGAAGCGCCGATCCATCAGGCGGCTCGCTCGACCACGCTGGCGCGGCCGTTCTCGAGGTCGACCAGCGCCCGCAGCAGCAGCCGCAACGGCATCGGCTGCGCCCACAGGTCGGCCTCGATCTCGAAGCTGAGCGTGTTGGGCGCGGCCATCTCGGGGTCGTAGATCGCCTTGACCCGGATCGGCTCGCGCAGCCGCGGCTCGAAGGTGCGGATGATCTCGGCGACCTCGCGGCCGAGCGCGTCGAGGTCCATGTCGCCGCCGACCTTGCCGGCGAGCGCGGGCAGGCCGTAGTTGACGACGCTGCGCCGGGCGAGCGGAAAATCGTCGAGTGCCGGCGGATTGTCGACCGGCTCGACGGTCAGGCGCAGGGGCGCGAAGGTGAAGCTCTCGGTATTGAACAGCGACTCGAGATCGCGCAGCACGAGCTCCTTCAGCCGCTCGCGCGAGATCAGGAGCTGCTGACGGGCCTCGACCAGGCGCTGGCGCTCGAGGTCCAGCAGCCGGTCGAGGAGCTCCCGGGTGTCGCCCTCAAGGTTCGCGAACGGCTCCAGCTCGGCGGGGGTCGGCAGCCGCAGTCCGGCGCGCTCGGGATCGCCGAGCCGGGCGAGCGCCGCCTGCTGACGCTCGTCGAGCAGCGGCAGCAGGTGTTGCCGGCGCCGGGTGATTTCGGCTGTGATCCCGGAGATGTTGTCGACCAGGCGATCGAGCAGGGCCGGCTGCAGGCGCTCGCGCGAGAAGCCCTCATGCATGCCCGGTCGCCCCCTCGGGCGGCGGGGCGTCGACCTCGATCAGCCGGCAGTCGAGCAGGGCGTGCTCGCCGGCATCGGTCGCGAGCATGCGCTGGCCGAGCCCGACCCAGCTGCCGTCGCCGAGCTGTCGCCACTCGGTCTGGCGGGCGAGGCGGAGGCCGGGCTCCGCGCTCGCCTCCGAGCCCGGATAGCGGACCGGGAGGAACCCGGCGGCCGTGCCTTCGTTGGCGAGGGTGATCTGGACCGGCAGCCAGACGAAATCGCGCAGGGTTTTCGGCGCCTCGATCTCGAGCCGCTTGATGCCGATCAGCGGCACCCAGAAGTAGCGGCCGTCGACCATCGCCTCGAGCACCGGGCCGAGGCGCTCATCGGCATCGGCGAGCCAGGCGAACGGCGCACCCTCGAGCCGGCCCGGCACCGCCTCGGCGGCGGCGAACGCGGCGTCGCGCGAGCGCTTGGCGGCGGCGTGCTCGCCCTGCCCGTCGAGGCGCAGCGCCTCGACCAGACGCGCGAACCAGGCGGGCGGCTGGCCGAGGCACATGGGCGCCTTCCTGCCCATGAAGACCTCGGCCCGGACCGCCTCGAGCGCCGGCAGCGGCCGGTACAGCGTGCAGAACAGCTCGCGCTTGGGGTCGAGATCGCCGACGATCGCCAGCTGCCGCAGCGCCCGCCGCCAGTCACCGAGGACGGCGAACAGCTGGAACAGCAGGAAGCGATGCTCGACCTTGGCCGGCTCCCGGCGGGCGGCGTCCTGCCCGAGCTTCAGGCAGTCGTCGAGCCGCCCGGCCTTGAGCGCCGCTTGCGCCGTGTCCGCCACCGGCCGCCTCCGATCAGACCGGCTTGTTGGTCTGCATGTTGTGGCCCGCCGGCCCGATCGCCGGTCCGGGCTTACCCTCGTTGTCCTGCGGCGTGTAGGTCGCCGAGTATTCGCCGAAGTTCAGGCTGACGCTCTCGGTCAGCCGGTCGTCCGACTGCGCACCGCCGACCTGGATCGACGAGATGATCACGTTCTTCATCTCGATCTTGTAGTACTCGACCGGCTCATCACCGCCGGCCTTGCGGCAGATCAGCACCGCGCTCGGGAACTGCTTGCCCGAGCAGCAGGATTTCTTGAGGTTGACGGTGGCGGCGTCGATATACTTGACCAACTGCAGATCGCCGACATTGGCTTTGCCAGCACCGCCGCCCTTGGCCACGTGCATGCTGCCGCTCTGGGACATGCCCCACGACCATGACAGGATGTCGATCTCGTTGCCGTGGGCATGGTCCGACGATTCGCCGTCGAGACCGTCAAGCTTCAGAAAGATGTCAGTCGCCATACAAGTCTCTCCTGTCTGACGCGAGCTGGTTTCCGCTCGCGTGCTGATGGGTTACGCCTGTTTGACAGATGGCAGCTTGGAGACCAGCCGCAGGCTGGCGCGCAAGCCTTCCAACTGATAGTGCGGCCGCAGATAGAAGCGGGCGCTGTAGTAACCGGGGTTACCCTCGACCTCGTCGACCTCGACCTCGGCGGCGCGCAGCGGTTTCTGCGCCTTGACTTCCTCCGAGGAGAAGTCGGGATTGGCATCGACGTAGTTGTTGATCCAACGCTGCAGCCAGTCCTGCATGTCCTTGCGTTCCTTGAAACTGCCGATCTTGTCGCGAGCGATCGTCTTCAAGTAGTGCGCAAAGCGGCAGACCGCGAACATGTAGGGCAGGCGGGCCGACAGCTGTTCGTTGGCCTTGGCGTCGGGATCGACCAGCTTGCCGGCGCGGGCATCCGCGTTGCACAGCGACTGGGCGCCGATGAAGGCGGCGATGTCGGTGTTCTTCTTGTGCAGGATCGGCATCATCCCGAGCTTGGCCAGCTCCGCTTCCCGCCGATCGTCGATCGCGATCTCGGTCGGGCACTTCATCGCCACCCCGCCGTCATCGGTCGGGAAGGCGTGCACCGGCAGGTTGGTCACCGCGCCGCCCGATTCGACGCCGCGGATCCTGGAGCACCAGCCATAGAGCTTGAACGAGCGATTGACGTTGACGCCCATGGCGTAGGCGGCGTTCATCCAGGAATATTTCTGGTGATCGTAGCCGGTGGTGTCCTCCTCGAAGGCGAACCCCTCGACCGGGCTGGTCTTGGCGCCGTAAGGCAGGCGCCCGAGCACCCGCGGCAGGGTGAGCCCGACGTAGCGCGCATCCTCGCTCTCCCTGAGCGAAGCCCAGCTCGCGTGGGTCGGGGTCGACACGATCTTGGTCAGATCGCGCGGGTTCATCAGCTCCTGCCAGCTCTCCATGTTGAGCAGCGCCGGCGCCGCCGCCGACAGAAACGGGGTATGCGCGGCGGCCGCGATCTTCGACATGTTGCGCAGCAGCGCCACGTCCTTCGGATGGTTGTCGAAGTAGTAGTCACCGATCAGGCAGCCATACGGACTGCCGCCGAACATGCCGTATTCCTGGGTATAGACCGCCTTGAACAGCGGGCTCTGGTCCCAGGCGGTGCCCTCGAAGCGCTCGAGGGTTTTCGACAGCTCGGTCTTCTTGACGTTGAACACCTTGATCTTGAGCGTCTCGTCGGTCTCGGTGTTGTTGACCAGATAGTGCAGGCCGCGCCAGGTGCCCTCCAGACTTTGGAAGTCCGGGTGGTGCAGGATCTGGTTGACCTGCTCGGTCAGCTTCTGGTCGATCGCCGCGATCAGCGATTGGATCGAGCGCACCACGTCCGGCGAGATCAGGCCGACCTGCGCCAGCGCCTGCTCGGCGAGGGTACGCATGGCATCGGCGACGCGATCTTCCTGTTCCTGATCGCGCGGACGGAACTCTCGCTTCAGAAGGGATTGGAACTCGTTGAGCTCGAGCGGTTGGGCTTCCGCTTCGGCTGCTTCCGGCCGTTCCTGCGCCGCCTGCATCTCCGCCATGTCCCTCTCCTCAGGCCTTGTCGCCCTGGTCCTCGGCCGCGGCCGCGTCGGCCTTCGGCCCGGCCGCCAGCGCCTGCAGGAGCGCCGGCTCCTGCAAAAGCTTGGCGACCAGCTCCTCGGCCCCGCTCTTGCCGTCCATGAAGGTCAGCAGGTTGTCGAGCTGGGTGCGGGCCTCGAGCAGCCGGCGCAGGGGTTCGACCTTGCGCGCCACGGCATCGGGCGCGAAGTCGTCCATGCTCTCGAAGGTGATGTCGATCGGCAGCTCGCCTTCGCCGGTCAGCGTGTTGGGCACCCGGAAGCCGACCCGCGGCTTGGCGGCCTTCATGCGATCGTCGAAGTTGTCGACGTCGATCTCGAGGAACTGGCGCTCGGCCACGGGCGCCAGCGCCTCGGCGGGCTTGCCCGACAGGTCGGCCAGGACGCCCATCACGAACGGCAGCTGGACGACCGTGTCGCTGCCGTAGATCTCGACGTCGTATTCGATCTGCACCCGAGGCGCGCGGTTGCGCGCGATGAATTTCTGACTGCTTTCCTGAGCCACGTCCCTTACTCCTCTCGCGCTCGATGAATCCGCTAACCCTTGTCCTCACCCTCGAGACCGGCCAGCGCCTTGAACTCCGACACTCCGGCCGGCGCCACCTCGGCCATCAGCTCGAGGAAGCTCATGCGCACCAGCTTCTTGATTCGCTCCACCAGGAGCGGCACCGGACTCGAAGGCTCCTTGCGACGGTAGTAGTCGAGGATCAGGTCGAAGGCGCGGACCACGTCCTCGCGATTGTCTATTCGGGATAGGACCGCACCGGCGCTCGTCGCCGGCGCCGGTGCGCCTGCGACGGGCGCGGCGGCCAGGTCCGCGGTCACCGCGGCCGCGCTCGCGGGCTCCCCGGCCACGGGCTCCGGCGCCCCGTGGTCCGCCAATGCGGCATCGATGTCGTCGAGCATCTGCTGCAGGGGCGTGAAGATGGGGACCGCGCCCTCGCCGAGCTTGGCGCGGAACAGCTGCTGGATGCCGTCGAGCGCGCCCTTCGCGGTGGCAAGGCCGCCGCGCGCGGCCCCGACCCGTTCGGGCCCGGCCGTCTTCAGGATCGCCTCGACCTGGGTGGGTTCGAGCCGTTCCTCGCCGCTGCCGGCCTGCGCCTGGCCGTTGGCGATCTCGATCTGCCGCAGGCTGAGGCTGCCGAGCGCCGGCGCCTCGATGATCGGCGCGCGCCGCAGATCGGTGAGCAGCTCCTCGCCGACCGTCAGCTGGCCGAGCACGCTCAGGCGCTCGAAGGCCTGCTCGGCGGGGTCCGGCTGCTCGAGGTCGAGCGCCGGGTGCAGGCTTTCCCAGTAGTCCTCGAGCGAGCGGTGGACGAGCTCGAGTCCCTGGGCCAGACCGGCCAGCCGGTCGGTGGCCAGGAGACTGCGCACGAGCAGGATCTGCACCCTCAGGTCGCGACCCTTGACCAGCAGGGCGCGCGCGTCGCGACCGATCTTCGACCAGTCGCGCGGCCTGGGGCGCGCGACCTCCTTGCCATTCGGGCCGCGCTGATAGTCAAAGCCGGATTCGGCGGCGGCTTCGAGCTCGTGAAAGGTGGCATCGTAGCGCAGCTCGGCGCCACACGGGGCGTCGGCCGCGATCGGCTGCAGGAGCTGTTCGAGATCCAAGGCCATCCCTGTCACGTTCTCCCCGACCCGCTCCCTCGTCACCAATCCGCACCCAGATCTGCAGCGAAGCGCAACGAGACGCGGACAAGCAGAGAAGCACGCAAATCGCCGAGCATGTTAGCAGATATTTTTACGGCTGGCTCCACAGCTGTCCACGGGCGATCGAGCGGGATTCGGGTCGGTCGCGGCGACCGCGAACCTCTGGCCTGGGCCCTTGGCGCGGGCGCGAGCATCGCCAGAAATCGGCGGAACGCGCGCCGGCAGCGTTCGCCTGCGGGTCTTGTCCGGCGAAATCCTTGCGCTCACGCCGGCCCGCGGGTGAGCGTCTTTGAACCCTCCGCAGCCGGGCTTCCCCGTCCGTCCTACCTCCGCTCACTCGCCGATACTCCTTTCGGGAGCACCTTCGCTTTGGGGCATAAGCCGAGGGGCGCGGGAAATCAGTGAAGTGCTTCACAACCCGTGCCGAGAGGTGCGTCATGACCGGCAGCAATGCTTGGCCATGGTCGGACCGGTGCCGGCAGCGCCAGCGGCCGTCGCCGGCACCCCCGCGGCGCTGTTGGCGGCAGAAATCTGGCGCACAGAGCTTGACCGGCGGCCGCGGCCGTAGGATGGTGGTCGTTCAACTCTGGATACAGAGGCGGGAAGCCATCCGGGGGTCGGTGGCGATTCAGCAGGGAGGGACGCAATGTTGAGGCTCGGCCAACGCATCCTCACGGGCATGGCGGTGATTCTGGCGTTCGCCTGCACGGCGCCGTGGGCCAAAGCGGCCTCGCCCGAGGGCATGAAGCTCTATGTGTTCACGTCGGGCAGCCTGACCCTCGCGAAGACCATCATCCAGTCCGGCGGCCAGGGCAACGTCACGATCCCGGTCGCCTTCTTCGTGATCCATCACCCCAAGGGCAACGTTCTGTTCGACACCGGCAACAACGACCGGATCATCACCGAGCCCGACTACTGGGGCCCGTTCATCAAGGCGCTCGATCCGGGCCGCTCGCCGGACATCGCGATCGACGTTCAGCTGAAGAAGATCAACATGACCCCGGACGACATCAAATATGTCGTGCTCGGTCACTTCCATGTCGATCACGCCGGCAACGTCGGCAAGTTCCTGAACTCGACCTTCGTCTATCAGCGCTCGGAGATCCGGGCGGCGTTCTGGCCGGCGCCGGGCTACGCCGTGTTCTACAAGTCCGACGACTTCAACATGCTGCGCAACGACCTCGGCAAGGGGATGCCGAACAAGTACAAGGCGATCGAGCTCGACGGCGACCTCGATCTGTTCGGCGACGGCAGCGTGGTCGTCAAGCGCTCCGTGTCCCACACCCCCGGCAGCCAGATCCTGGTCGTGCGCCTGCCCAAGACCGGCACGGTCGTGCTGCCGAGCGATGCCTGCTATCTGAAGGAGAACCTGGACGGCAACATCCTGCCGTCGGTCGGCAGCGTCTACTCGCCGGAAGGCATGCTGGACGCGTACGCCTTCATGAGGTTCATGCAGGATTCCGAGGGCGCGGACGTCATCTACGCCCACGATCCGGACATCTTCAAGGCGCACAAGCACGCTCCGGAGTTCTACGAGTAGCAGCGGTCGCGCACCTCGGGCCGGCCGCCGGCCCGAGGTCGGTCCTGATCCTGATGGCACCTGCCGCCGACACCCTGACCATGCGGCGGCGGGTCTCCGGTCCCTGGACATGTCGGACATCGTCGTCGCCGACCGTTTGACCAAGTGGTACGGGCCGCATCTCGCCGTGCGCGAGGTCTCGTTCTCGGTCGCCGCGGGCGAGGTGATCGGGCTCCTCGGGCCCAACGGCTCGGGCAAGAGCACGATCCTGCGGATCCTGACCGGCTATCTGCGGCCGACCAGCGGCAGCGTGCTGGTCGACGGGCTGGACGCTCTGGACCAGCCGCTGGCGTTGCGCGCGCGCATCGGCTACGTGCCCGAGGACGTGCCGCTCTACGACCACATGCGGGTCTCGGAGTTCCTGCCGTTCATGGCGCATATCAAGGGGCTCGGCGGGCGGGCGGCGCGGGCCGCGGTCGAGCGGGTGATCGAGCGCTTCAAATTGGGCGTCGTCCGGCGGCTGCAGATCGGCAAGCTGTCGCGCGGCTACCGGCAGCGGGTGGCGATCGCGCAGGCGCTGCTCAACGAGCCCAAGCTCCTGGTCCTGGACGAGCCGACCAACGGCCTCGATCCGGCCCAGATCATCGAGATGCGCGAGCTGATCCGGGCGCTCGGCGGCCGCCACACGGTCGTGGTCGCCTCGCACATCCTGACCGAGGTCGAGCGCACGGTCGACCGCGTGATGATCCTCCTCGAAGGCCGCCTGCTCGGCACCCAGTCGCTGCAGCCCGCGGGCGGCGGCCAGCGCTGGCGCTTGCAGGTGGCGGGGCCTGCCGACGGCGTCCGGGCCTGCCTCGCGAGCGTGCCCGGGGTGGTCGCCAGCCGGCTCGAGGCCGGCGTCGTCGAGCAGGGCGGCGCCGCCTGGCTGGTCGAGACCGAGCGGCGTTCCGGCATGCCGGAGGCGCTCGCGCGCGCGCTGGTCGGCGCCGGCTTCGGGGTGCACGAGCTGGCTCCCGCGCCGATCGATCTCGAGCAGTGGTTCCTCGACCTCACCCGCCAGCGGCTGCAGGTGCCGGCGTGAGGGCGTTCGCGGCGCTACTGGCCAAGGAGGAGGCGGCGCTGTTCTCGTCGCCGGTCGCCTATGTCGTGCTGACCGTGTTCCTGGTCCTGATGGGCTACACCTTCACCGTCACGCTGTTCGTGAACCAGCTGGCGAGCCTGGTGCATCTGTTCTTCCAGATGTACGTCCTGTTTCTGCTCAGCATCCCGATCCTGACCATGCGGCTTCTGGCCGAGGAGCGCCGTCTGCGCACCCTCGAGCTGCTGCTGACCTCGCCGGTGACCGAGGCCCAGGTGGTGCTCGCGAAATACCTGGCGAGCATGACCCTGGTCGCGCTCATGGTCGCGCTGTCGGGCAGCTATGCCGTGGTCCTGGGCCTGTTCAGCGACCCCAACTGGGCGCCGATCTATGGCGGCTATCTCGGGCTCCTGCTGCTCGGCAGCGCGCTCGTGAGCCTCGGCCTGCTGGCGTCGAGCCTGACCGCCAACCAGTTGGTCGCGGCCCTGCTCTCGCTCGGCCTGTTCCTCTTGTTCTGGGTGATCGACGACTTCGGCTGGGTGCTGCCGGTGCCGTTCGACACACTGTTCGTCAACCTGTCGCTGTCGGTGCATTTCGTGCCGTTCGCGATCGGCTCGCTCTATCTGTCCGATGCCGGCTTCTTCCTCAGCCTGACCCTGCTCGGCCTGTTCCTGAGCGTGCGCGCGCTCGGGCGCCGGTGACGCGGGGGGCGCTCGCGGTGTCGATGCTGCTCCTGATCCTGGCCGGCGCGATCTGCGCCGCGCTCGCGCTGTTCGGCGGCTTCGGGCGGGAGACCGCCGACGGCCTCCTGTTCGGCGCCTGGCTCGCGGCGCTGCTGGTGCTGTTCAGGCTCGGGCTCCGCCTGCCCCTGCAGGCGCGCCTCAGGCTCTGGCCAGCGCTCGCGCGCACCAGCGCGATCGTGGTCGCGGCGTTCGCGGTCGTGGTGGTCGCCAATGTCGCGCTTTACCGGCACGACGTGCACTTCGACCTCACGCCCGGGCGGGAGTACACCCCGCCGCCCCAGGCGCAGGCGGTCGTGGCCGGGCTGCGCCAGCCGATGACCGTCACCTACTTCTACAATCCGGCCGATGGCGAGGCGCTGCAGGCCAAGCGCCTCTTGGAGATCCTGGGCCATGGCGAGCCGCTCTTGCAGGTCAATGCGGTCGAGCTCGACCGCCGGCCGGCGCTCGCCCGGCGCTACGAGGTGCAGTCCTACAACACCGCGGTGATCGAGACCGAGGGGCGCGCGATCAAGGTCGAGCGCACGACCGACCTCGCCCAGATCGCGCTCGCCGCGCTGCGCGCGCTGCGCCAGCAGACGCCCGTGGTCTGCTTCGTCACCGGCCACGGCGAGTTCACGGGCGGCGGCAGCTCGGCCCCGCCCCATTATACTCATCAGGAGAACCTCGACGCCCATCAGGGCTACGGCACCGAGGACCAGCTGATCGCCGTCCCGGCCGGGCTCGACCGGCTGTATCTGGCGCTCGAGCAGCAGGGCTACGAGGTGCGGGAAATCGCGCTGGCGACGCTCGAGGACGTGCCCGACGACTGCGCCGCGGTCGTCGACTTCGGACCACGGCGGCCGTACGCCGCCAACGAGGCCGACCTGCTGCGCGGCTACCTCGGCCGGGGCGGCGGCCTGCTGCTCGGTTACGACCCCGAGTTCGTGCCCGGGCCGGGCGCCACGGCGCTGCTCGCGGCGCTCGGCGTCGATACGGCCGATGCCAGAGTGACCGATCCGCTCGACCACTACGGCACCGACCCGGAATTCGTCGCCGTGCCCTCCTACACCCCCCATCCGATCACCGAGGGCATAGCGCTCACTTTCTTTCCCGGCGTCCGGCCGCTCTACGTCGGCACGCCGCCGGTCAGCATCGCGCTGTTCCCGCTGTTCGGCAGCAGCAAGGACAGCACGGCCCAGCCGCTGCACGGCTCGCCGCCGGACGGCAGCAGGGCCGCGGCGACCTTGACCGCGGCCAATGCCGGCGTCGACCCCGGGGCGCCCGGGCAGGGGCCGGGCCCGCAGATCCTGGCGCTGGCGGTCACCGGCCAGTGGCCCGACGCGGCCGCCGACGCGCCACCCTTTCGGGCGGTCGTGGTCGGCGACAGCGACTTCGTCACCAACGCCTATTTCAACCAGGTCGCCAACGGCGAGCTCGGCGTCGCCATGGTCCGCTGGCTGGCGCGCGACGACGTGCTCCCGACCGTGCGGCCGGAGCGCTCGACGCTGCCCATGGTGACCATGACCGCGCAGCAGATGCGCTGGACCTTCATCGTGCTCGAGCTCCTGCTGCCCCTGAGCGTGGTGCTGATCGGATCGGTGGTATGGTGGCGACGGCGCTGACCACCCGCGGCGCACAGGCCGCGGCGCTTGCCGGCGCGGTCCTGGCGGCGGCGTTTCTGATCGCGCTCGCGGTCACCGGCAGCGAGCCGGAGCTCGCGAGCTTCGTGCCCTTCGAGCCCGCGGGCGTGATGGCGCGCCCGCCCGAGGAGATCACCCGGATCGAGCTGCAAAGCGGCGGGCAGACGCTGGTCTTCGCCCGCGCGGGCGAAGACCAGTGGCAGGCGGGCGATGCGCCCCTGTCCGACTCGACGAGCGAGCATCTGGCCAAGGCGCTCCGCTTCCTCCACGTCTCGAAGCCGATGACGACCCTCGACGGCGACGATCCGGGTGCCGCGGCGCTGGCCGAGATGGGCCTCGATCCGCCGCGCTCGGAGGTCAAGGTGTTCGCGGGCGACCAGCCGGCGCTCGCGATCCGGTTCGGTGGCCTCAACCCTTCGCGCACGGGGCAGTACGCCCGCCTCGAGGGGCAAGGCGGTGTTCTCCTGTTGCCGTTGCACGTCGGCAGGGAATGGCAGCTGCTCGCGCGCGGGGTCCCCGATCACGTCGCGGCCGTGCCCTCGGCCGAGGGCCGGAGCGGCTCGCCGTAGCGGCGGGCGGGCTCAGCATGCGGGGGCGAACCCTGATACCGACGCTGGCGCTGGCCGGCTCTGTGCTGTCTGCCTTCGGCGTCGCGGTCTGGATCGCCGCTCCCGCGGGCGCGCATGTGGTGATCGACGCGGCCGCCTCGCAGCAGATGCTGAGCGAGGTCCAGTCCCTGGCCCGGGCGGCCGCGACCGGTCCGGCCGAGCAGCGGGCCGCAGCCCTGGTCGATCTCGGTCAGGCGCTGACCCGCGCGATCGATCTTTTGAACCAGGACCTGCTCGCCCACGACGGCCAGCTCGGCGTCCTCTCGCAGGCGCTGACCAGGCAGCTGAAGATCCGGGGCATGCAGCCGGTCTATTCGGCGGCGCTCAAGCGCTATCTGGCGCCGGTCGAGCCGTTCGCGCAGGCGCTGGCGCTGGCACCCGAGGGCGCGCGGGCGGGCGATGCGCGCTTTCATCTGGTCGCCGCCCGCTTTTACGACAGCTTCGCCGTCGACCCGATGCAGCCGCTCGATCCGGACTGGCCGCAGCTGAACCAGCAGATCGTCGAGGCCGAGGCGTTCCTGGCCGCCTATCCCGACCACCCGGGGCGGATCGAGACCGAGTTCATCCTCGCGATCGAGCATGCGCGCGCGGCCGCGCTCGCCCCGAGCGACGACGCCAGGGCAAGGCACGCGCGCGCGGCCGAGGAACTGCTGCACGGCTTCGAGGACCGGGACCCCTACGGCACGCGCACGGTCACGCTCCGGCAGGTGATCGAGGCGCTGCCGGAGGGCGGCGCCAGCCGGTCCTGAAGCTCAGTCCGGCGCACCGGTCGCAAGGACCAGCTTGCCGTGCGCCGCGCCGCGCGCCAGAAGATCGAGCGCGGTTGCGAAGTCCGCCATCGGCAGGAGCTGCGCCACCTGCGGGCGGAGCTTGCCGGCGGCGTACAGCGCGAACAGCTCGTCCTGGACGCGGCGCACCCAGGCCGGATCGCGGTCGCGGTAGTCGCTCCACTGCAGGCCCGCGGCCGTGATGTTCTTGACCAGCAGGTAGTTGGCGCGGAGCTCGGGAATCCGGCCGGCGGCGAAGCCGATCACCACCATCCGGCCGCGCCAGGCGAGCGCCCTGAGGCTCGCCTCGAAGACATCGCCGCCGACCAGATCGAGCACGACGTCGGCCCCCCGCCCGCCGGTCGCGGCATGGACCTCTGCGCGCAGCGCATCGCGAAGGTTCGGGGCGCCAAGATCGATGATCGCATCGGCGCCGGCATTCCGGATCGCATCCGCCTGTGCCGGCCGGCGGGTGCCGGCGAGCGCGGTGCCGCCCAGCGCCTTGACCAGCTGGATCGCGGCCAGCCCGACAGCACCGCCGGCGCCGGTCACCAGCACCGTCTCGCCCGGCCGGAACCGGCCGCGATCGAGCAGCGCGAAATGCGCGGTCTGGTAGGCGAGGCCCATCGCCGCCGCCTCGGTGAAGCTCATGGCCGCGGGCAGGACGTAGGCATGCGCGTCCGCGGCCAGGATCTGCTCGGCATAGGCGCCGTGCTCGATGTGGACCAGCACCCGGTCGCCCGGCCGGCAATGGTGCACGCCGTCGCCGAGCGCGCCGACCACGCCGGCCGCGGCCTTGCCGGGGATGAAGGGCAGCACCGGCAGGATCTGATACGTGCCGGCGATCACCAGGAGGTCCGGGTAATTGACGTCGATCGCCCGCACGTCGACCCGGATCTGGCCCGGCCCCGGCTCGGGCGTCGGCCATGCTTCGATGGTCATGGCCGCAGGCAGCCCGAACTCTCTGACCACGACCGCGCGCACCGCTAGTCCTCGTCCGGATCGGCGTCGAGCAGACCGTTGGCCTCGCCCAGTGCCGGATAGCCGGCGGCGGCCGGGTTGCGGAACTCGGGTGCGACCGGCACCGGCACCGCGGGAATCGAGCGCCCGTCGGCATGCAGCTGGTGGTCGAACAGCCCGCGGGCCTGGAAATGCGGGTCGGAGAGCGCTTCCTCGAGGCTGCGCACGAGCGCGCAGCAGACGTCCTGGCCGGCGAACCGCGCCTGCCAATGCGCGGCCGTTTGTGCCCGAATGATCTCGGCGACGCGCGCGATCGTCGCCGCGGGATCGCGGGCATCGTCGCGCAAGCGCTCTTCGAGGCCGATCAGCGCGCAGAAGCGGTCCCAGAAGCGCTGCTCGAGCGGGGCGGCGGCCAGGTAGCGGTCGTCCGATGTCCGGAAAATGTGGTAGCGGGGCGAGCCGCCGGTGACGAGCTCGCCGCCCGGGCGCGGCCAGCGGCCGACCGCCCAGGCGTTGCCCAGCGCCCAGTACATGAGGGGAAAGAGCTGGTCGGTCATGGCGACGTCGAGCCGGCAGCCTTCGCCGGTCTGCGCCCGCTGCTGGAGGGCGAGCAGGATGTTGATCACGGCCGGGTAGGCGCCGCCCGCGATGTCGGCGATCAGCGCCGGCGGGATCACCGGCGCGCCGTCGCTGCCGGCGGAGAGGCCGAGCATGCCGGTCTCGGCAAGGTAGTTCAGATCATGCGCCGCGATCTGCGCCTTGGGCCCGCTCTGGCCGTAGCCCGTGATCGAGCACCAGATCAGGCGCGGGTTTTCCGCGCGCAGCGCCTCGTAGCCGAGGCCGAGCCGGTCCATGACGCCCGGGCGGAATTGCTCGATCAGCACGTCCGCCTTGCGGATCAGCGGCAGGAGGCGCTCGCGCGCGCCCGGCGCCTTGAGGTCGAGCGCGACCCCGCGCTTGCCGCGGTTGAGCAGCGCGAAGTTGACACTATCGTCGCCGAGCTTGGGCTCGAGGCCACGCATCTCATCGCCCCGGCCCGGCCGCTCGATCTTGATCACGGCAGCCCCCGCCTCGGCCAGGATCAGGCCCGCGAGCGGCCCCGGCAAGAGCGTCGAGAAGTCGAGGACGGTGATGCCGGCAAGCGGCTGGCTCACCCGCCCTGCCCTTCGCGTTGCCTGGCGACCACCGCCCGGCGCGCGGGCGCGAACCCGGGTGTGCCGTAGACCTCGAACAGCGCCTTGGTGATGTCGTGATGGTGGGCGAGGCCGCCGCGCATGACCCGCTCGATCGGGCCGTCCGGATAGCCGAGGCCGAGCCGGCAGGTGGTGTCGATCGCCTCGGCGCTGGCCAAGCCCTCGTCGAGCAGCCGGAGTGCTGAGTTGTAGACCGGGCGCAGCAGGCGATCGAGGATCCGCCCGGCCTGATCGGCGGACATCACGACCTCGAGGCCGGCCGCCTCGAAGACGGCGCGCGCGGCCGCGATGGCGCCCGGATCGCTCTTCGGCTGGACCACCAGCTCGATCAGGTTCGCGGGCGGGTCGGCGCCGTTCCGGTAGCGGGCGAAGCCCAGCACGTTCGAGCCCTCCTCGCCGTAGCCCTCGCCGGTGTGCACGCCCAGGCACTCGCTACCGAGCTCGACCAGGATCGCTTTTTTCGAACTTTCCGGCGCATGGGGGACGCCGAGGTAGAGCACCACCTCGCTATCTTCGCTGGCGCCGGCAAGGAACGGGTCGCCCTCGGGAAAGGACCGGCTCTCGCCGCGCTGCACGATCCGATAGCGCACGCCTCAGCCCCCATACATCGCTTGGTCCTCATAGTGGAAAAAACCGCGGCCGGTCTTGCGGCCGAGGTGGCCGGCCGCGACCATGCGCCTGAGGAGCGGCGGCGCTGCGGCGCGCGGGTCGAGGGTGACCGGGAACAACGCCTCGCAGAGCCGGAGCTGGGTGTCGAGCCCGATCAGGTCGAGCAGCTCACAAGGGCCCATCTTGTAGCCGAGCCCGACCTTGACCGCCTTGTCGATGTCGGCGGGTGTCGCCACGCCCGCCTCGACCGCGCGGATCACGTCGTTGTTGAAGGGCACCAGCAGCGCGTTCAGGATGAAGCCCGGCCGGTCCGCGGTCCGGACCGGCGTCTGGCCGGCCGCCTCGCACCAGGCGTGGGCGGTCTCGAAGGTCTGCTCGCTGGTGTTGAGGCCGGGCGACAGCTCGATCAGCTTCATGAGCTGCGCCGGCAGGCAGAAATGCATGCCGACCACCCGGTCCTCGCGGCCGCAGCCCGCTGCGATCTCGGTGATCGAGAGCGTCGAGGTGTTGGACGCGAAGATCGTTTTTTCCGGACAGACCTCGTGCAGCGCCCTGAACAGCTTCTGCTTGGTCGCGAGGTCCTCGAAGACCGCCTCGATCACCAGATCGCAGCTTCGAAGATCTGTTAGATCAGTGGTTTGTACGAAGTTGTTCACAATCTCGGTCGAGCTCATCGCTGGTGAGTTTGCCGCGCTCGACCGATTTCCTGAGAAAGCCCTCGGTCTGGCGGCGGGCGCGCTCAAGCGCTGCAGCCTCCACGTCGTAGGCGATCGTGGCGAAAGCCGGCGCGCGCGGCGACGATCGCGATGCCTGCCCCCATGGTGCCGCCGGCGCCGGCGATGCCGACCGTCCTGATCGCTCCGCTCATTTGCTCGATGAAGCTCCGTCCGATCAGCTGCCGGTGGATCTGGCTGGTGCCCTCCCAGATCTGGGTGATCTTGGCATCCCGCATCAGCCGCTCGGCCCGCTGGTCCTTGCAGTAGCCGTAGCCGCCGAACAGCTGGACGACCTCGGTGGTCATGCGCATGGCGAGGTCGGAGGCGCGCAGCTTCAGGAGCGAGGCCTCGATGCCGATGTCGCTCGCGCCGGCCTCGACCAGGGCGCCCACGTGCCAAAGGAAGCGTTCGCACAGCGCCAGCTCGCTCGCGAGGTCGGCGAGCAGGAACTGGATGCCCTGGAACTCGATGATCCGTCCGGCCCGACTGGCGGCGCTGGTTGATGTAGGCGATGCCGTCCTCGAAGGCCGCACGCGCGATGCCGAGCGCATGCGCCGCGATCGAGGGGCGCGACTTGTTGAGGGCGACGAGCAGGATCGCAAGGCCGTCGCCCGGCTCGCCCAGAAGGTTGGCGCGCGGCACCCGGCAGCCCTCGAAGGCGAGCGTCGCGGTCGAGGACGCGCGGATGCCCATCTTGTCCTCGGTGCGGACGACCGCAAGGCCGGGGGTGCCGGCCTCGACCACCAGGACCGAGATCGCCTTGCGCGGCTCCTCGATCCCGCTCCATTTGCCGAACAGGAGAAAACGGTCGGCGACGTTGCCGTTGGTGATGAAGGTCTTGCCGCCGTCGATCCGGATCTGATCGCCCTCCGGGGAAAAGCGCGTGCGCATGCCGGTCGCGTCCGAGCCCGCCTCGGGCTCGGTGATGCACAAGGCGCCCGAGCCCGCCCGCCGCGATCTTGGGCAGCAGGCGGCGCTTCTGCTCCTCGCTGCCGAAGTCGATGAGCGGCTTCATGGCGTGGAAGGTGGTCGACCAGACGCTGCCGGTCGCGGCGCAGGCCTTGCTGAGCTCGCGCACGCAGGCGAGGTAGGCGCAGTAGGAGACCGGCGCGCCGCCATAGGCCTCGGGCACGAACATGGCGTTCAGGCCGAGCGCGTTGATCGCCTCGACGTTGTCCCAGGGGAACTCTGCGGTGCGGTCGTAGTGGGCGGCGCGCGGGGCGATCACGTCGGCGCGAGCTGGCGCACCGTGCGCAGCAGCATCGCCTCCTCGTCGGTGAGGCCGCTCTGGCGCATCGAGGCGATCGAGCAGGCGCGTCATGGTCAGGCGCGCCTCTCGAAGCGGCAGGGGACCGGCGCGATCCTGCCCTCGCGCGCCCAGACCACGAGCTCGCGCTTCAGGATCTTGCCGCTCGCGGTCAGCGGAAATTCTTCCAGTCGGACGAAATACTCCGGCATGTCGTAGATCGAGAGCCCCGCGGCGAAGAGCGCCTGCAGCAGGGCGTCCGCCTGCGGCGGCTCGTCGCCGGCAGAGCTGACCGCGAGGCAGAGCCGCTCGCCGAGGCGCTCGTCCGGGACCCCGAAGGCGGCGGCGCGCGCGACCAGCGGATGGCGCAGCGCCAGCTCCTCGACCCTGGCCGGGTGGATGTTGTGGCCGCCCCGGATCACCATGTCCTTGAGCCGGCCGACGATCCGCAGGTTGCCGCGGGCATCGAGCATGCCGAGGTCGCCCGAGAGGAACCAGCCGTCCTTGTTGAACGACTGCTCGGTCGCCGCCTGGTTGCCGAAGTAGCCGAGCATCAGCGCCCCGCCGCGGCCGCCGATCTGGCCGATCGTGCCGGCCGGCACTGCGCGCTCGGGATCGCTCTGATCGAAGATCTTGACCTCGTAGGCGAGCCCGCCGCGGCCGCAGCTCGCGCAGATGGTCTCCGCATCGTCGTCGGGGTGGGTGTAGTGGTGCGAGGAGTTCTCGGTCATGCCGTAGATGTTCTGCGGCTTGATCCCGTGCTCGAGAAAACGCTCGGCGACCGGGCGCGGGATCGGCGCGCCCGCCATGTAGAAGAGGCGGACCCGGCCCAGGCTGCTCGATCCCGCGCCGGCGCTGCTCGGCCTGGATGTCCATGGCGTGGGTCGGCACGCCCATGACGTAGGTGGCGCCGCATGCGATCAGCCAGTCGAGCCGGCTCATGCCTGCGGGCGGGTCGTCGACCACCAGCTCCATGCCGGCGGTCAGCGCCTGGCCGAGCGCCACCCAGGCGATGTGATGCGACACAGGCGAGAGCGTCAGCAGCACGGTCGTATGATCGTGGCGCCAGTCGCGCACCAGGTCGCGACAGTTGGCGAGCAGCGTGTTGTCGGAATGCATCACCGCCTTGGGCGCGCCCGTGGTGCCCGAGGTGAAGGCCAGGTACGCGACCTTGTCCGGGTTGTCGTCGACCGGGGCGAGGCCGCGTGCGGTCGCCTCCGGCCCCGGCAGTTCGGCGCCCGGCGCTGCGCGCCCTGGGCAGGCGCCAGAGCTTGCGCACCCCCGGCAGCATCGCGAGCAGGCCCTGGTTGGCGGCATCGGCGCCCCAGCCCTCCTCGACCAGGATCGCGCGGGCGTCGATGTAGCGCAGCAGGTCGCCGACCTGCTCGACCCGGTAGTTGCGGTGCAGCGAGGGGTTGCAGACGTAGCCGTTGCGCGCGCAGGCGAGGAACGCGACCAGCGCCTCCAGCCGGTTCGAGAGCCAGAGGCTGACGCGCTCGCCGGACCGGAGGCCGGCTTCGGCGAACGCATCGGCCATCGCATCGACCCAGCCGTGCAGCTCCGCAAAGGTCAGCCGCCTGGCACCGTCCCGGACGGCGAAGTCCTGCGGCCGCTGCGCCGCATGGCCCGCGAGCAGCGTGTAGAAGGTGTCGGCGCGCCAGACGCCCGCCTCGTAGTAGCGCCTGGCGGTGCGCGGATCGTGCAGGGTCAGAAGATGGCCCATCAGCGCCGTCCGTCCGCCTCAGTGGCCGAACTTCTCGGGATCGGGCTCTCGTCGCCCGGCGAACGCCGCGCCCAGCTCCTTCGATTCCTCGCTGTCCAGATACTGGCGCAGCAAAAGATCGTGCGCCACCCGGGCGAGCCCGGCGACGCCGCCGTGGCGGGCATGGAACGCGGTCTTGATGGCGGCGAGCGCGAAGGCGCCGCGGGCGGCGATCTCGAGCGCCCAGGCGCGGGTCTCGGCGCGCAGCCGGTCATCCGGCACGACCCGGTTGATCAGGCCGATCGCGAGCGCCTCTTGGGCCGTGATCTTGGGGTTCAGATACCAGAGCTCCTTTGCCTTCTTCTTGCCGACCAGATCCTCCAGGTACCAGGTGCCGTAGCCGGCATCGAAGCTGCCCATCATCGGCCCGACCTGGCGGAAGACGGCGCTCTCCTTGGCGATCGTGAGATCGCACACGACCTGGAGCACGTTGCCGCCGCCGACCGCGAAGCCGTTGACGCTGGCGATCACGGGCTTCTGCAGCCTATCGATGCTCTCGTACATCTCGAGCGTCGGCAGGACGCCCGCATAGAGCTTGGTCTCCTCCATGCCCTCCTTGCGCCCGCCGAGGCAGAAGAACTTCTCGCCCGCCCCGGTGATCACCAGCACGCGCGTGCGCGTCTCGCGCCGGACCGCGTTGATGCAGTCGCGGATCTCGTGACACATCGCGGCGGTGAACATGTTGCCGTCCTCGGGCCGGTTGAGCGTCAGCCACCCGACCGGCCCGTCTTCCTGGTAGAGGATGGTCTCGAAGTCCAACGCCTGCCTCCTGGGGTTTGGTGTATGGTGACCCTGGGCTGGGTCCGAGGCGCGGCAATCCGTTTTGCCTAAGCGTCCGGCCGGGCCGATGCAAGCGCTTCGCAAGTGGAGGAGGAAGGCCATGAAGCTCAAGCTGCACCACATCAACCTGTGCACGACCGACGTGCCGGCGATGGACGAGTTCTATCGCGGCGTGCTCGAGCTGGACCCGGAGCCGACCATGAACGCCAGCCGGGTGGTGAGCGCCAAGGGCTACGCGGGCGATGTCGCGTTCGTCACCGACGGCACCACCCAGATGCATCTGGCGGAGAAAGACCTCGAATGCGGCTTTCGCATGGGCAAGCCGGTCAATCCGCTGGAGCGCGGCCACATCGCCTTTCGCACCGACGACATCGACGCCTTCAAGCGCCGCCTCGAGGCGAAGGGTATCTCTTATGCCGACTATGGCGGCTTCGCGATGAGCGGCTGGCAGCAGATCTTTTTCTATGATCCCGAGGGCAACGTCATCGAGGTCCATCAGGCCCCGTCCTGAACGATGCCGGCGGCCTGGAGACGGGCGACCTCCTCGTCGCTCTTGCCCAGCAGCGCGCGCAGGAGCTCCCGGCCGTGCTCGTCGAGCCTGGGCGGGGCCAGGCGCGGCGCGTTGGCGGCGCCGTCCAGGCGGATGCCGGTGTTGACCTGCGGCAACTCGCGGCCATCCGGAGCAGTCATGCGGTAGAACAGCCCGCGCGTGCGCAGGCCCGGGTCGGCCGCCACCTCGTCCAGGCGCAGGATCGGGCCGGCCGGAATCGCGTTCGCCGCGAACAGCTCGAGCCAGTGGTCGCGGCTCCTGGTCGCGAGAATGGCCGCGATTTTCGCGACCAGCTCGGGGCGCGCCGCCCGCCGGCCGGCGTTGGTCGCGAACCGGGAGTCCTGGGCCAGCGCCGGCTCGCCGATCGCCCGGCAGAACCGTCGCCAGATGGCATCGTTGCCGATCCCAAGCGTGAGCGGTTCGTCGGCGGTCTCGAACACCTGGTAGATCGCGAGCACGCTGTCGGTGGCCCCCGAGCGGCGCGGCAGCTCGCCCGAGCCGAGGTAGGGCGTGAGCCTGGGCGCCATGAACCGGGTCATGCTCTCGACCAGCGAGGTGTCGATCTGGTGCCCCAGCCCGGTCCGCTGGCGATCGAACAGTGCTGCGACCGTCGCGAGCGCGGCGTCGCTGCCGGCCAGAAGGTCAGCGGCCGGCGTGCCGATCTTCTGCGGCGCCCTGCCCGCCTCGCCGGTCAGGTCCATGACGCCTGAGAGCCCCTGCGCGATCAGGTCGTAGCAGGGATGGTCGGCGCGCTCGCCGGTGAGCCCGAAGCCGGTCAGCGCGACGTGGATCAGGTCCGCCCGCGCGCCCTTGAGCGTCGCGTAGTCGGTGCCGAGCTTCGCCTGCAGCCGCGGCACCTGGTTGAGCACGACCACGTCCGAGCGCGCCACCAGCTCCAGCAGCAGCGCGTGGCCCTCGGGCCGGCTGTAGTCGAGCGCCAGGCTCTGCTTGTTGCGGTTGACCGCGAGGAACCAGAGCGACTCGCCATCCAGGAAGGGCGGCCCCCAGTGGCGGGCATCGTCGCCGGCGCCCGGCCGCTCGACCTTGATCACCTCGGCCCCGAGGTCGCCCAGCAGCATGGTCGCGTAAGGCCCGGCGATCGAGGTCGTGAGGTCGACCACGCGCACGCCCGCGAGCAGCGCGAAGCCCGCGCCCGGCGGCGGGCCCGGCAAGTCATCCATGGGTGGCATCGGCGTCTCCCGTACCCGCCCACCATCGGCCATCCCCGGCCGGGTCGGCAAGCCCGCTCGGGGTGAGATAAAACTGCTCGGTACGGCGGCCCTGGGGGTTTGCCAGAACGCCTGCGAGCGTGCATCGTGGCGCCAAGGACAACCAAGACGTGGAGGCAGCCATGCTCTGGAGTATCCCCGACAAGCTCGGCAAACCGCTCGCCGGCGGCGTGCTGGCGGCGGCCCTGTTGGCGGGCGGCGCGCCGGCCATGGCCGAGGACGGCGGCGGCGTCCTGAAGGTCGGCATCGTCGTGTTCCTGTCCGGCCCGGCCGCCGGCCCGTTCGGCGTGCCGGCACGCAACGCCGCCGAGCTGATGATCGAGAACATCAACGCCGGCACCCTGCCCGCCCCCTACAACACCAAGGGCGTCGGCGGGCTCACGATCCAGCCGGTCTACATCGACGAGGCCGGCGGCACGACCACCCAGGTCACCGAGCTGCGCAACCTGGTCCAGCGCGAGCACGTCGACGCCGTGATCGGCTACATCTCCTCGGGCAGCTGCCTCGCGGTCGCCCCGGTCGCCGAGGAGCTCAAGGTGCTGACCGTGCTGTTCGACTGCGGCACGCCGCGGATCTTCGAGGAGGCCTCCTACAAATACGTGTTCCGCACCGCGCCGCACGCGACCATGGATAGCGTCGGGGCGGCCCGTTACATCAAGCAGAAGCTCGGCGACCTCTCGAGCTACGCCGGCATCAATCAGAACTACGCCTGGGGCCAGGATTCCTGGCGCGACTTCGTGCTCGCGATGAAGGCGCTCGAGCCCCAGGCGACGGTCAGCAAGGAATTGTTCCCGAAGCTGTTCGCGGGCGAGTACGGCTCCGAGATCTCGGCACTCCTGGTCAGCGGCGCCGGCGTCCTGCACTCCAGCCTGTGGGGCGGCGACCTCGAGAGCTTCATCTTCCAGAGCGTCGCCCGCGGTCTGCCGCAGCGCATGCCGATGGTGCTGACCACCGCCGAGACCGCGATGTTCCGGCTCGGCGCCAAGCTGCCGGACGGCGTGATCGTCGGCGCCCGCGGGCCGAACGGCGTGCTGTCCCAGGACACCGAGCTGAACCGATGGCTGCAGAGCCAGTTCACCGATCGCTACGGCACGCCGCCGATCTACTCGGCCTACCACATGACGCAGGCCATGCTCGGGCTGAAGGCGGCCTTCGACAAGGCGGCCAAGGCCAAGGGCGGCAACCCCTCGACCGACGACGTGATCAAGGCGTTCGCGAACCTGACCTTCGAGTCGATGGACGGCCCGGTCGAGATGAAGCTCGGCAAGGGCCATCAGGCGGTCAGCGGGACCGCCTACGGCACCTACAAGTTCGACAAGGAGATCGGGCAAGCCGACCATCGTCGACGTGATCCGCTACCCGGCCGACTGCGTCAACCCGCCCAAGGGCACGACCAGCGTCGAGTGGCTGCAGGCGGGCATGCCGGGCGCCCAATGCGGCTGAGCGCCCAGCGCGCAGGTGACCAGAGGTGGGGGCGGTGCCGCGCGCACCGCCCCCGGTCCGCCTGATCGGCGCCCGGGCGGCGCGCTCCGATGCTCACGGCATTCGCGATCCTGACCGATGGCCTGGTCTACGCATCCTGGCTGTTCATCGTCGCGATCGGCCTGTCGCTGATCTTCGGCGTGATGAAGATCCTGAACGTCGCTCACGGCTCGTTCTACGCCTTCGGCGCCTACGGGGCGGCGACCCTGGTCGGCCTTTATTTCGATGCCGGTCTGCCGACCGCCGGCGGCTTCGCGGCCATGCTGCTGGCGGCGGTCGGGATCGGGATCGTGCTCGGCACCATCATCGAGCGCGGCCTGCTGCGCTGGGTCTACGGCCGCGACGAGGTGATCGTCGTGCTGGTGACCTACGCGGTGTTCCTGATTCTCGAGGACGTGCTGCGCCTGAT
>CAVWDE010000024.1:5000-41772 GCA_963753685.1 uncultured Alphaproteobacteria bacterium | reverse complement strand
AGTTGCCGCCGCTCGAGAATTCCTGACGACAAACGGGATCAGCGATCGACTTGGCGGGTCAAGCTGATGGTGGTGCGCGCCGCCGCTACGCCGCCAAAGCGCGCCGCACCGCGTCCGGGTCATGCTCGATGACCTTGAGCAGAACGCGTGCCGCGCCCTCCGGCCGCCGCCGGCCCTGCTCCCAGCCCTGCACGGCGTCGAGCCCGAAGCCGAAGCTCGCCGCGAACTTCGACTGCGACATGCCGAGCTTGCGCCGTAGCGCCTTGACGTCGACGTGCTCCGGGACGTGAACGACGAAGCCCTCGGTCAATTCGCCGCGGGCGAACGCCAGCGCCTGGCGCGCCCCGGTCAGGATCTTCGACTCAGCCACGGCGGGTTGCTCCTTGGCGGTAGGTTTCGCCGATCGAGCCCGACGGCGAGCGCAACTCGTCCGCTCCGCTGGTTCGGGCGAAAAGGTTTACATGGCGGCCCTGGTCGCGGTCCGCCACAACCCCGAGCTGCGGGACTTCTACCGGCGCCTGGTCGCCGCCGGCAAAGCCAAGAAGCTCGCGCTCACCGCCGCCATGCGCAAGCTCCTGGTCACCCTCAACGCCATCCTCAGGGACCGCCAGCCATGGCGCGCACCACAATCAGCTTGACCATCCAAGACAGTCGCTGACACCTTTTCTCCCGACTGACACCTTTTCTCCCGATTGACCCGCGCGAGCGAGGCCCCGCCGCGGCACGCGGGCCCCGAGGCAGTGGCCCATGGCTCGGTTCCCGGTGCGATATCAAGGGGTTGTGTCCAAAACCCTTGTACCACGCCAGATCTGGAGCCGAGTGGTTCCTGACACGTTCCTGACACCTTTTCACTGACACCTTTTTCACCAAGAGAGTTGCTGACACCTTTTCACCACTCCGACACCTTTTCACCGCGGATTCCTTGCGCACGCCGCTATAATTGTGAACTATCTCATAGACTCTGGGTACCGACGGGGCCACTTAAAGCATGGAACGCGCTCGTCTTGCGCTAATGACCCACATTGGCAGCTCGCATAAGGCGTTCAGGAGGATAGACATATGCCCAACCGTATCGTCCCTTTCGTCGGCGGCATGAAGGTCGGCCTCGGCTACGATCGGTTGACCGGCGAGCCGATGGCCTCCCCCGCAGTCGCCGGCTTGTCGGTTACCGCAGTCGAAAACGCCGGCGGCCAGTCAGTGACCAGTGATTGCCTAATCGTGCAGGACGTCGACATCCTGCACAAGACCGTCGGCGTCACGGTCGACGCCGCCGGCGGCTATATGGGCTTCTCTGCCAGCGCCAAGGTCGACTATCTAAACTCTTTCGACTTTTCGAGCTTCTCGACCTACGTGGTGGTCAAGGTCAGCGTCAAGAATGCCTTCGAGAGCATTGACTTACCGTTCTTCACGCCCGATGCCATCGACCTGCTCAAGACCAACAATGGGCGCCGGTTTCATCAGCGCTTTGGCGATTGCTTCATCGCGGGAATTCAGACCGGCGGTGAGTTCTTCGCGATCTACCAGGTCAGCGGCACGCAGCAAAGTGAGACAGAGAGCACGGCGACCGAGGTGCGCGCCGCGTTCGGCAACCCCCTGGCGGGTGCCGAACTGCACACGACGATCAAGACCGCCATGGAGCGGTCGTCGTCCCATCTCGAGGTCAACGTCCATGTCTTTCGCCAGGGCACGATCAGGTCGGCCGATATGGCTCTCGAGGACATCATGCAAACCGCGCATCAATTTCCGATCGAAGTTGCCGGAGACAGAGCCTTTGCCTACGAAGTGTCTTTACAATCCTACGATCGTCTGAAATCCCCGATTGATGCATTTGATTTCGTTCAGATTCAGAATCAGCAGGACGTGCTGGCGGATCTGGCGAAAAAACGTTTCGAGTTTCTGGTACTTCGGGATGATTACGCGTATATTCTCAAGCATATCAAAGACTTTCAGAGATCCGACGGCTCGCCGGCCGTTCGCGATGAGCTGATCAAAGACCATGCCAAGGTTGTCGATGCGATCAACACGATGGAACGGGAAGCGTCCGCCTGCTCGCGCGACGCCGGGCAGTGCAGCTTCACACCGTTCGAGGTCGGGGCGTTCGACGTACCCGTCCTAGCCGAAGCGCCGATGGATGCCACTGCCGAACGAGGCCTGAACGTCGCCCGCCAGGACCCGTTGGCCATGGCGATCCGGGCCCTGCTGCCCACGGGGCTTACCCAGCGCGGCTTCGACTTGGGTATGGCCTTGGCGGAGGGACAGACCTTGCCGGGTCCCGGCAAACAGAGGTTTCATGACGAGCTACCGACTTCCGACGAGAAGCATGGCTTTGACGTCGCTGTCAACTACACATTGCCACGCAACCGTCACTTGGAGTTGGCGCGGGCCGGCTTGGCGGTGGCGCAGGCCAACCGGGTCGTGCAGAAGGTGCGAGACGCCGAACCCGCCGGACTTTTTACATTGGGCTTTGACATCGCTAGCGGGATCTTTGGCGACCCGGCACAGGGGTCACGTGCACTTGGCAATACTGCGGACGGACCCGGCGCTCAAAGACATCGCGACGATCTAAAAGATGCCAACGCGCAGAGAGGCTTCGACGCAGCGCGCAAACTCAATCTGGGGCCTCCACCCTTGCGACTGTAGGCAGATCCCCTGCTCACGTGCCGGATTCTTCAGCACAAGAAGGAACATAGCGACATGTCGAACAGCAGCTTCAACGTCTCGGACTTCGTCCCGGTCGAGAGCAAGCTGGTGCTCACCAGCTCGGAGACGGTGGACATCGCCCTTTCGAGCGCCTTCGTGGTTTCGGTCACAGCGGATCTCCGGTCGGAGGAGGGTGCCGCCTATGCCGAAACCAGGAGCGCACAACTCGACGGCGGTGCCGACGTCGCAATCTCGTTCTCCGGGTTTCCCACCGACCAGAACCTCATGTGCCGCATCGCGGTGACCGGCGAGGCCGGTAGCTCGAACGATGTGTCGGTGTCGATAAACTGGTAGGCGGGAAGTGCAAGGAGCTCAAACGATGACTTCTTTATCGATTTAGGGCCTGGGGCTTTCGGCATCATGTCCGGGACGGACGAATGTGAACACAAACGTCACGTTCGAGGGCACGATTGGCTACAACCTGGTCAATGAAGGCGACGCGGATCTCGTGGTCAACGTCGTGGCTGAAATGCGCGATTCAGCGGGCCATGACACAGCCGATGCCAGGACGTTCGAGACCATAAGAGCTGGCCAGAGCGCCAGGTTCGACCACGTGCTCCAGCTGGCGGCGAGCTATGATCAGGTGGGAATGGTGACCGTGACAGTTCAGCTCAGCGTGGAAGGCGATCTGACATTTTTGGATTCCACGTTTTGCGAGTTTCCCGTCGAACAATTTAGCTAACGGAGTGTTGTAGGATTGATCTCGGGGGGTTAAGGGGACACAACACGTATCTCTGGCCGTGGTTCCCGGGGCCAAGTCTTGCATTCGAGCATGACGCGGTCCGTCGGACGCGCGACCGCACGGAAGTGTAGCCTGTGTCGCATGGAGCGATCCAGTCAACTCCAGAATTGCATCCATCGCGGTGGTTGGGAGCGGTCGGTCAAGGTCAATCATCTCAGTGGTTAGCGATTCGGGGGCATTCGTCGCGCATGCGATGGACTGACTTGAGGCTGATCCGCTAGAGAAGCGAGCGCAGCAAGTGGAAAGTGGCACAGAAGTGGCGCATGAGCGCACGGAAGTGTCCAATGGGTGTGCCCTTCCTGGTCAAACGATCTCAATCCTGGCGTTGATTCCGATCAATCGCAAGACGAGGATGGTAATGATGTGCTGGAGCGGTGGCTGAGATCGATCGTCGGAAAAATCGTGCATCGAGCCGAATTGGCTCGGTTGGAGGGTCTTTCTTCGGAGACTTCAGCTGGCGGCGGCCTGGAGAGCGTCGAGCTTGGCGCGGACGTTGGCCGAGACGAAGCTCGAGACGTCGCCGCCGAGGCGGGAAATTTCTTTGACAAACCGGGAAGAAGTGAACTGGTTGGTCTCCGAGGCGGTCAGGAACACGGTCTCGATGCCGGGGGCGAGGCGGGCGTTGGTCGCCGCCATCTGGAACTCGTACTCGAAGTCGGAGACCGCGCGCAGGCCGCGGATGATGACCTTGGCGCCGACCCCGCGCGCGAGGTCGACCAGGAGGCGCTCGAAAGCCTGGACCTCGAGCTGGCAGCCGTTGACCCGGTCGGCCGCCATCAGGGCCTTGGCCTCGTGCTCGACCAGGCGCACCCGCTCCTCGAGCGTGAACATCGGCTCCTTGCCGATGTTGACCGCGACCGCGATCACCAGGCGGTCGACCACCTTGGTCGCGCGCCGGATGATGTCGAGATGGCCGTTGTGAATCGGGTCGAAGGTGCCGGGATAAACCCCTGTGCGCGCGATGATCATGGCCGTTGGGTCCGCGCTCACGCGTCGGTCCCGGCGCCGTCGCCGTCCAGCTCGTCGCCCGTCGGTCGGGTCGCCGTCCGCGCCATCGCCCTCGGATTCGGTCCCGTCAGGCTCGCCGCCGTTGGCTTCGGCCGCGCCGGTGAGCCTGGCGACCGAGACCACGTGCTCGCCCTCGGCGACGTCGAACAGGGTCACGCCCTGGGTGTTGCGGCCGGCGATCCGGATGCCGTCGACCGGGATCCGGATCACCTGGCCGCGGTCGGTCACCAGCATCACCTGGTCGTCGTCGGCGACCGGGAAGGCCGCGATCACCGGGCCGTTGCGCTTGGAGGTCTCGATGTTGATGATGCCCTGGCCGCCGCGGTTGGTGACCCGGTACTCGTAGGCCGAGGTCCGTTTGCCATAGCCGTTGACGGTGACCGAGAGGATCAGCTGCTGGTGGGCGTCGAGCTCGGCCAGGCGATTGGCGCCCAGCAGCTCGCGCGCCGCCCGGATCGCGGCCTCGGCCTTCTGCAGGGCCTCCTCAGGGGTCGCGGCGTCGCCGTCCTCGTAGATGTCCTGGCGCCGCCGCGCCGCATCGTAGCGCAGGAAGGCGTCCCGCTCCTCGATCGTGAGCTCGACGTGGTCGAGGATCGACATCGAGATCACCCGGTCGCCCTTGGCGAGGTCCATGCCGCGCACGCCTTCGGAAGTGCGCGAGCGGAACACGCGCACGCTGGTGCCGGCCGGGAAGCGCACGCATTTGCCGCCCTCGGCCGCGAGCAGCACATCGTCTGCTTCCGTGGCCACGGCGACGCCAATCAGATGGTCGCCCTCGTCCAGGCCCATCGCGATCTTGCCGTTCGCCGGCACGAAGATGAAGTCGGCGAGCGCGTTGCGCCGGACCTTGCCGCTCGCGGTCGCGAACACCACCGAGAGCGCCTCGTAGGTGCTCTCGTCCTCGGGCAGCGGCAGCACGGCCGTGATCGTCTCGCCCTCGGCCAGCTGCGGGAACAGGTTGATCATGGCCTTGCCGCGCGCCTGCGGGTTGCCCTGCGGCAGGCGGTAGACCTTGAGCTTGTAGACCCGGCCGGCGGAAGAGAAGAACAGGACCGGCGTGTGCGTGCTGGCGACGAACAGCTGGGCCAGGAAATCGTCGTCGTGGGTCGCCATGCCGACCCGGCCCTTGCCGCCCCGGCGCTGCTCGCGATAGGTCGAGAGCGGGGTGCGCTTGATGTAGCCGAGCCTGGTCACCGTGACGACCATGTCCTCCTTCTGGATCAGGTCCTCGATGTCGATGTCGTAGTCTTCGCCGGTCTCGAGGGTCGTCCGCCGCGGGGTCGCGAAGCGCTCGCGGACGGCGATCAGCTCGGCCTTCAGCACCTCCAGCAGGCGCTCGCGCGAGCGCAGGATCTGCAGGAGCTCCTTGATCTTGTCGCCGAGCTCGGAGAGCTCCTCGGTGATCTTGCTGCGCTCGAGCTGGGTCAGGCGTTGCAGGCGGAGGTCGAGGATCGCCTGCGCCTGGCGCTCGGACAAACGATAGGTGTCGTCCGGGCCGGAAGGCGCAGCATCGTCCGGGGCCTCTTCGGCCAGACGCAGGAGCGGGGCGACCTCGCCCAGGCGCCAGGCGCGGGCGCAAAGCTCGACCTTGGCGGTCGCGGGATCGGGAGCGCCCCGGATCAGGGCGATCACGGCATCGATGTTGGCGACCGCCACCGCGAGGCCGAGCAGGGTGTGGGCCCGGTCGCGCGCTTTCGCGAGATCGTAGGCGCTGCGGCGCGCGATCACCTCCTCGCGGAACTCGAGGAAGGCGCGCAGCACCTGCAAAAGGTTGAGCTGGACCGGCCGGCCGGCGGCCAGCGCCACCAGATTGACCCCGAAGGTCACCTGCAGGGGGGTGTGCCGGAACAGTTGATTGAGCACGATGTCGGGATCGGCGTCGCGCTTGATCTCGATCACCACCCTGGTGCCGTCGCGGTCGGACTCGTCCCGGATCTCGGCGATGCCCTCGAGCCGGCGCTCGCGCACCAATTCGCCGATCCGCTCCAGCGTCCGCCCCTTGTTGATCTGAAAAGGCACCTCGGTGACGACGATCGCGTCCCGGTCCTTCCGGATCTCCTCGATGTGGGTCTTGCTGCGCAGCAGCAGGCTGCCGCGGCCGGTGGCGTAGGCTTGGCGGATGCCGCCCTGGCCCAGGATGATGCCGCCGGTGGGGAAATCCGGGCCGGGGATCAGCTCGAGCAGGCGCGCGAAGTCGAGCTCCGGATCGTCGACCAGGGCCAGGCAGGCGTCGATCACCTCGCCGAGGTTGTGCGGCGGGATGTTGGTCGCCATGCCGACCGCGATGCCGCCGGCACCATTGACCAGAAGGTTCGGGAACTGCGCCGGCAGGACGATCGGCTCGCGGTCCGACTCGTCGTAGTTGGGTCGGAAGTCGACCGTGTCCTTGTCGATGTCGGCGAGCAGGGCATCGGCGGCCAGCGCCAGGCGGGCCTCGGTGTAGCGCATCGCCGCCGGCGCATCGCCGTCCATCGAGCCGAAGTTGCCCTGGCCGTCGATCAGCGGCAGGCGCATCGAGAAGTCCTGCGCCATGCGCACCAGCGCATCGTAGATCGCATCGCCGCCGTGGGGGTGGTACTTGCCCATCACGTCGCCGACGATGCGGGCGCATTTGCGCGGCGGCTTGCCGTGCTCGTAGCCGCCTTCCTCCATGGCGTAGAGGATGCGCCGGTGGACCGGCTTCAGGCCGTCCCGCACGTCGGGCAGCGCCCGCGCCACGATCACGCTCATCGCGTAGTCGAGGTAGGAGCGTTGCATCTCCTCCTCGATCGGCACGACCTCGAAGCGGCGGGGCGGGCTCGTTTCGGCCAAAGTTCAGGCGCATCCGGCTAAGGGTTCGGGACGCTCTCGCCCTCAGGGCGATGGCGCCGCTGATCTAGCAGAACCCCGCTCCCCCGACAAGTTTTGCGCTGCAACACGATCGTGCGGCGCCGCCGCGGCAGCCGGTCCGTCCCTGAGCCGCCGTCATGCCGGGCTCGAAGGCAGGCCGGATCGTCTCGGGCGGGCAGAGTGAGTCAAGCCCGGCAACCCGGCGGCGACCATACCCGAGGGTTGAAGGCAATTGTTGGACAGGCGCTCGCGACGGCATTAAGATCATTGCCCATACGGCGGCTCGATAGCCAGACCGTTGGGGCACGGCCCATGGGCGTCCTCGGCGAGCGATTTCAGCGCGGCCCGCTCGGCAACGACGGCCGCGGCGATTTCGATGGCTGACATCTTCCTCAGTCACAGCAGCGCCGACAACGACGCCGCCGATACGATCCGGGCCTGGCTCGGCCGTGATCGGGCGAGCTGGTCGGTCTTCCTGGACAAGAACCCGAGGGATGGGATTCTCGCCGGCCAGGGCTGGCAGGACCGGCTGCGCAGCGAGCTTCAGAGCTGCCGCCTGGTACTCGCCATCATCACCAGGGACTGGCTGGCCTCGCGCTGGTGCTTCACCGAGGCCGTCACCGCGAACTTCCGCGGCAAGGACTTCGTAGGCGTCCTGCCTGCGGCCCTTCCGAATGGCGCCCTCGACATCGCCCCACCCGATCGTTCACGAACGGCAACGCCAGCCGCTCGATCTCGAGACGCGTGACGGCTGGGGCGACCTGCTCCGCGCTCTCGACTGCTCCGGCCTCGATCCGAACAAGTGGTTCCCGATCCCCGAGGGCGTCGGCCCTTACCCCGGCTTCCTCCCCTTCGAGGAGAAGGATGCCGGCGTGTTCTTCGGCCGCGACCAGGAGATCACCGCCTATCTCGACGCGCTGAACCGCCTCAAGGCTCCCGACCGCGCCCAGGCGCTGGTCATCTCCGGCGGCTCGGGCACCGGCAAATCCTCGCTCCTCAAAGCCGGGCTCATACCGCGCCTGCGCCGGCAGCCGGACTGGCTCATCATCCCGCCGTTCGATCCCAGCCGCGAGCCCATCCACGCTCTGTCTTGCCGCTTTGCGGCAGGCAGGTCGTCGCGATCGGAGCCGAGCTTGCCCTTCCCACTGAGCCGCCGCCCACCGTCGAGGAGCTGACCGACCATCTCCAGAACGCCCTTCGCGCCCTCGAGGACAAGGCGCAGACCTGGCTGCTCCTGCCGCTCGATCAGGCGGAAGTCCTGCTCGCAGGCGCCAAGGACGGCGCCGATACGGACGGTTCCCGGCTCCTCGCGGCGATCGGCCAGCTGCTGGCCAGCCGCCGGCGCAAGCTGGTCGCGGTCTTCACCATTCGCACCGAGTTCATGCCGGCCCTCGAAAGAGCCTTGCCATCGGCCGTGCGGTTCCATGACATGTCGCTCCGACCGATCAGCTCGCTCGCCGAGATCATCGAGAAGCCGGCGGCGCGGTTCGGCATCGAGCTTGAACCCGGCCTTGCGGCGCGCATGGTCGAGGACACGCGCGGTGCCGATGCTCTCCCGCTGCTCGCTTATACGCTCCGGGAGCTCAACGAAAAGTATGGCGACGACAAGGTGCTCACGGTCGCCGAGTACGAGCAGCTCGGCGGCGTCAAGGGCGCGATCGAGCAGAAGCTGCGCGAGGCATTGTCGGATCCTCGACCAACGGATCAGGAGCTTGCCGCCTTTCGGCGCTGCTTCGTGCGCCACCTCGTCCGCGTCGATGAAGGCGCGGTCGAAGGCGAGCGCTACCTGCGCCGGGCTGCTGCGCGAGAGACCTTGCCCGAGGGAGCTGCTCGGCTCGTCGAACGTTTGCTGAAGGCACGTCTGCTCGTCGATGGTGATGACGGAACGATCAGCCTTGCGCACGAGCGCCTGATCGAGAACTGGGAGGGTCTGCCGCTACGGGGGTGGCTGGCCGAGGACAGAGATGATCGAAGGCTGATCGAAAACCTGAAATCCCGGCTCAGCGACCATCAGCAAGGCGGACCATTGTTGGTCGAAAAGCCGTTGCTCGACGCTAAGGATTTCTTGGATCGCGATCTATCGCTCAAGGACGACGAGCCAGAACTCGCATCATTCATCGAAGCTTCCGCGACTGCAGAGCAGAAGCGCCAGCGCGGCGAAAATTGCTATTTGTAGGGGCTATCGCAGCGTCTCTTGTCTTTCTGGTCGTCGCTGCCTTTGCCGTGGTGTTTTATCTTGTCGCTCAGAAGCAGACTCTTTAGCGCAGAAGCAGACTTGGTGGCACAGGAGCAGACGCAACTCGCTCAGGAGCAGCGGGATCAGGCGTTCCGCAACGAATCTCAATTTCGCGCCGAGCAGGCGCGGAAGGAGCTTGCTGATGGTTTCCCGGTCACCGCGATGCAGCTGGCGCTCGCAGGCTCTGCCCGCATAGCCCCGAAAGCCGGCGAGCTCGGCCTCTGGGTTGGCGAGACGGCGGGCGCGCTGGTCGAGGCGCATGGGTGCACAGCGCGAGCTGAAGGTGCTGAGCGGCCATGAGGATGCGGTCAGGAGCGTCGCGTTCTCGCCTCAGGGCGACCGGATCGTCTCGGGCGGGGAGGATGGCACGGTGCGGCTCTGGCAGCTCGACGGGACGCCCGCGGCCGCGCCCTTCAAGGGCCATGAGGGTCTGGTCTTGAGCGTCGGGTTCTCGCCGCAGGGCGACCGGATCGTCTCGGGCGGGGACGATGGCACGGTGCGGCTCTGGCAGCTCGACGGGACGCCCGCGCGCCGCGCCCTTCAAGGGCCATGAGGGTTCGGTCTTGAGCGTCGGGTTCTCGCCCCAGGGCGACCGGATCGTCTCGGGCGGGCAAGATGGCACGGTGCGGCTCTGGCAGCTCGACGGGACGCCCGCGGCCGCGCCCTTCAAGGGCCATGAGGGTAGGGTCACGGCGTCGCGTTCTCGCCCCAGGGCGAGCGGATCGTCTCGGGCGGGTCACGATGGCACGGTGCGGCTCTGGCGGCTCGACGGGACGCCCGCCGCCGCGCCCTTCAAGGGCCATGAGGGTTGGGTCACGAGCGTCGCGTTCTCGCCGCAGGGCGACCGGATCGTCTCGGGCGGGCAGGATGGCACGGTGCGGCTCTGGCAGCTCGACGGCACGCCCGCGGCCGCGCCCTTCAAGGGCCATGAGGGTGGGGTCGCGAGCGTCGGGTTCTCGCCGCAGGGCGACCGGATCGTCTCGGGCGGGGTCGATGGCACGGTGCGGCTCTGGCAGCTCGACGGGACGCCCGCGGCCGCGCCCTTCAAGGGCCATGAGGGTGGGGTCTTGAGCGTCGCGTTCTCGCCGCAGGGCGACCGGATCGTCTCGGGCGGGGACGATGGCACGGTGCGGCTCTGGCAGCTCGACGGCACGCCCCGCGGCCGCGCCCTTCAAGGGCCATGAGGGTTGGGTCAGGAGCGTCGCGTTCTCGCCCCAGGGCGACCGGATCGTCTCGGGCGGGGACGGATGGCACGGTGCGGCTCTGGCAGCTCGACGGCACGCCCGCGGCCGCGCCCTTCAAGGGCCATGAGGGTTCGGTCACTAGCGTCGCGTTCTCGCCCCAGGGCGACCGGATCGTCTCGGGCGGGGACGATGGCACGGTGCGGCTCTGGCAGCTCGACGGCACGCCCGCGGCCGCGCCCTTCAAGGGCCATGAGGGTGCGGTCACGAGCGTCGCGTTCTCGCCCCAGGGCGACCGGATCGTCTCGGGCGGGTACGATGGCACGGTGCGGCTCTGGCAGCTCGACGGGACGCCCGCGGCCGCGCCCTTCAAGGGCCATGAGGGTGTGGGTTCGGGTCAGAGCGTCGCGTTCTCGCCCCAGGGCGACCGGATCGTCTCGGGCGGGTACGATGGCACGGTGCGGCTCTGGCAGCTCGACGGGACGCCCGCGGCCGCGCCCTTCAAGGGCCATGAGGGTGGGGTCGTGAGCGTCGCGTTCTCGCCAAAGGGCGACCGGATCGTCTCGGGCGGGGAGGATGGCACGGTGCGGCTCTGGCAGCTCGACGGGACGCCCGCGGCCGCGCCCTTCAAGGGCCATGGGAGTTGGGTCGCGAGCGTCGCGTTCTCGCCCCAGGGCGACCGGATCGTCTCGGGCGGGGCCGATGGCACGGTGCGGCTCTGGGACGCGGCGAGCGGGGAGGAGCTGCTGGTCCTGCGCGGCCATCGAGAGGCCGGTCGATGCGGCTGCGTTCTCGCCGGATGGCGCGCGCATCGTCAGCGGGGCGCGATGACAAGACGGTTCGGGTGACCTGGGTCGGCCGCAGCAAGCAGGAGCTGATCGAGACCGCCCGCGCGCGGCTGCCGCGCGAGCTCACCGAGGAGGAAAAGCGGCATTTTTACGTGACGACGCAGTGAAAAAGTCGCGCTCGAAGCTACACTTCTGGCGCATGTGGCGCTTGATGCCGGAGGATCAAGCAGGATGGAATCTTGCCTGTTTGCGACACGTCCGACAATTGAATTGATCGCGGATTCGCACTCTACCCGGAAGGGGTTGGGCTCGAAAGATATCGTAAGACATGAGAACTCCAGCGGCCTCCATCCGGTTGATCCGCCGTTCGCCCGCCGGGCCCAAGTCAAAGATGCGTCGAAAGTGTCGCATCGATGCGCCACTCATGCGACGGTGGCAAGTCAAACATGCGCCACTTGTGAGGTATGGCCGCCGTTCTTGTCCCGGCTCGATTGCCAGGAATTGTCGGGTCGATCACGTGACGTGGGTTCAAGCGACCGCGATGATTTTGACTGTTCGGGCTCAGATTTCGACGAGACTGGCGAGTTTCAGGGCGACGCGTCGCCGTCATTGGGCGGAGGACGACGGGTTGCTCGAGCGCGGCGGGCCTTTGAGCGGCGGCAGGGACAGGAGATATTCGGCGATTGCCGCGCGGTCGTCGGGGGTGAAGTGGCTGGTCGCGTCGTCGATCACCTCGGACATGGCGCCGCCGAGGACGTCGCCGCTCGGCAGGATGCCGGTCTGCAGCGCGAAGGTGATGTCGGTCTTGCTCCAGCTTGCCGATGCCGGTGTCCTGGTCGGGGGTGATGTTGGGCACCGTTTTGCCGTCCGGCCCGTCGCGGGTGCCGGCGAGGAAGCGGTCGTGCTCGGCGGCGCCCAAGGCGTTGCGCGGCGTGTGACATTCGCCGCAGTGGCCCGGCCCGTTGACGATGTAGGCGCCGCGGTTCCAGCTCTCCGGGCTTGCGTCGGGTCCGGCTGCCACGTGCCCGGATCGAAAAACAGCAGCTGCCAGCCCTTGAGCAGCGGGCGAAAGCCGAACGGAAACCGCAGATCGTGGGCCGGTACGGCATTGGCGACCGGCTTGACGGTATCGAGATAGGCCTTGAGGTCGACCAGGTCCTGCTCGGTCATCCGGGTGTAGGAGATGTACGGAAACGCCGGATAGAGGGGGCGGCCGCCCGGCGAGCGGCCGATGGTCATCGCCTGGACGAAGGCGCCGGTGGACCAGCCGCCGATGCCGGTCTCCAGGTCGGGGGTGATGTTGGGCGGGTAGAAGCTGCCGAACGGCGTCTTGAGCGGGCGCCCGCCGGCCAGGAACTGGCCGCCGTTCTTGGCATCGGTGTGGCAGGCGACGCAGCCGCCCAGGCGAAGGATGTATTCGCCCCGCTTGGGGTCGCCCACGGCCGCGACCACGGGCGGGCTCGGCGGCCAGGGCACCAGCAGCCAGATCAAGCCGCCGCCGAGCAGAGCCGCCAGGGCAGCGGCGATCAGGCGCATCGATCGGCGATCGGGGTCGGGGCGCACGACCGCGACCCGCGACCGCCCACGTCCTCGCGAGGCTCCGCCTGCACGGCTTCGTTATTTCCGCAACCCGCCGGCATTCGCGACCTGAGTTCGGGGCGGCTCGTCGAGCCCACTGCCCGCCTGCAGCAACGGCGACATCTGGTAGAGGATGCGGTGGCCGAACATCTCATGCAGCAGCGCCGCGCCTACATGGACGATCAGATAACCCCACATGACGTTCGCAAGCGTGCCGTGGACCTCGAAGGCGACGGCCGCGAGCCCGGTCATCGTCGTACCCTCGGTCCAGGCGAAATAGCCGATCGTCCCGGTCGTCGCCAGGATCAGGGCAAGCAGCAGACCCACGCCCTGGATTGCCGAAGACAGCGCCACCGAGTGCTCGGGGTCGGGGAGTGCCAGTCGCACCGCGCAGCGAATGTGCAGCCTCACGTCCTCCTGCAGGCCGGCCAGCCGCTGCCGGGAAAACCAGGGAAACAGGACCCCGAGGCTCGTCCCCTGCCGCCGCACCAGCAGCCAGAGCCAGAACAGTCCGATGATCGCCATGCTGGCGAGGCCGGCATACTCATGCACGGTGAAGGCGGCTGCCTCGGTGCCCGACAGGGAGCGGCCGGGGCGCGGCACGCGCATCAGCTGGGAATTCGCCAGCTGCAGGACGATCGCCGAGGCGACCACCAGATGCAGCACACGCGTGACCGGGGAGTGTTTCATCCAGGACCTGCCAGATCGGGGTTCGCCTCGGCCGGATATGTGCTCGCTGGCCGCCGCGGACAACGTCAAATCGCCAGTCCGCTGCCGTTTCAGCAGGGCATGGGCTCCCAGGGTCCCATGGACCGCCCAAAGCAAGAGTGAACGGACGTCAGCCGACCCGGCGATTGTCGGGCGTGCCGCCGAACAGGGCGCGCATGCGCGCGAGGATCTGCTGGGAGAGACGCCGGGTCTCCTGGGTGACCTGATCGCCGGTCTGATCGGGCCGGGTCTGCGCCTGGCGCAGCCGGCGCTCGGCGATCTGCCAGCTCAGCGCCCCGGCGAGCTCCGGCCGGGCCTCGAGCAGCGGCTCGATGTGCCGGCTCGCGATCTCGAAGGCAACCAGCTCGGTCAGCGCGCGCGCGCTCGTCGCGTGTGGGGCGCCGGTCAGCAACGCCATCTCGCCGACCGGCTGGCCGGGATAAAGCCGCGTGACCGGGGCGGCCGCGCCGCCGGCCTCGGGCTGCATCACGACTTCGGCGACGCCCTCGGCCAGGACGAACATCGATCGTCCGGGCTCGCCCTGGCGGATCAGCTGCTCGCCCGGGCGAAAGTCGCGCACCGCCATGCGCCCGGCGAGGTCGGCGAGCTCCTCGGGCTCGAGCGTGCGCGCCAGCAGATCGACCTTCTGCAGGAGCGCGAGCCGCGCCGGGGTCGCCCCCCAATCCTGGACGCGCGGCGGCATGCGCGCGTGGAACACGTCCTCTTTCGGATAGGCGGGCTCGATCCCGGCCGTGGCGAGGCGGTCGAGGACCGACTTCAAGACGTTGCTGCGCGCGGTGTTGGGTGGCACCTGGCCCATCCGGATGTAGTAGCGGACCCGGTACTCGACGCCGCGCCCGCTGACCTCGCCGACCAGCACGCTCGGCGCCGGCTGCGCCACCGGCCCGCGCGGGCCGATCGCGGCCATCACGCCCCCCAGCAGCAGGCGCATGGCGCGGTCGGTCGGGATGCCGAAATCGAGCGGGATCGCGACGTCGAAGCGCGCCAGGCGATCCGGCTTCGAGTAGTTGGTGGTCACGAACATGCTCATCAGATTGTTCGGGATCACGACCGTCTTGGCGTCCTCGCGCTCGATCCGGGTGGTCCGCCAGTTGATGTCGACCACCCGGCCGCAGATCGGCTCCTTGAAATCGCGGTGGTGGACCTCGATCCAGTCGTCGATCTGATAGGAACTGTCGAGATTGATCGCGAGGCCGGTGAAGATGTCGAGGATGACGTTGCGCAATGCCAGGCCAAGCACCAGGGCCATGACGCTGGAGGCGGCGAAGAAGCCGGTCAGGGGATAGCCGAAGACGTTGGCCAGGATGCCGCCGAGCGCGACCATGAAGACGATCAGCGTAAGCGCGTCGCGCACCAGCCGCGGCACCGCCCGGCCGAGGCCGCTGCGGGTCAGCTGATCCCAGAGCAGGCCATCGACGAGCCGGCTGACGACCCAGGCGCCGGCGAGCCAGAGGGCGGTCGGGATCGCGTAGCCGAAGAGGGCGCTCTGGCCGGCGGTGCCCGCGCCGAAGAGGGCGGCCCAGACCGCCGGGCCGTAGACCGCGAGCCCGCCCAGCGCAACGACTGACAGGGCCGGCGCCCAAATCCTGGTGATCGTTCGCGCCATCATTGCGCCGTGCCGCCTCGAAGTGCCCGCGCCGGTACCGTAGTCGAGCGGGCGGTGGACGACCAGCGCCAGGAGCGCGCCCGATCCCGCAGGCACGGCTCGCCCGGAGCGGGACGGGCGACGCCCGGATCAGCTCGGCCGGGCCGCGACGGCACCGACCGGGGGCGGTACGCGGACGCGGTCCTCCGGGTCAGCGCGCGGCCTTGAGGTTGCCGGCCCCGCTCCAGGCCGCGTCCCAGTCCTGCTCGAGGAGGTCGGTCACTCGGCCGCCCTGCTCGAAGAACTTGTTCGGTACCTGGAAGACGCCCAGCACCAGGCAGCCCTCGGGCGACCAGGCCTGATGCCGGCTGCCGGCCGGGCGCCAGACGAAGTCGCCGGCTTGGCAGTTGCCGTCGTCGTCGGCGAGCACGCCCTCGAGCACGAAGCTCTGCTCGGTCAACGGGTGCTCGTGGTCGGGCAGGCGCGCGCCCGGCGCCATCTTGATCAGCGCCGTGACCGAGCCGGTCGCCTTGTCGAAATACAGCGTCTTGGTCGAGATGCCCGGAAACCGGCTCTCCTCCCAGGGCAGCCCGCCGACGTCGACGAAGCGTGAGGCCGTAGGTCCGAGCTGCTCGTGGTTCTTGGCTTTCGGGGTGACGCCCGCCATGGCTTACCTCCTCAACCGCGGTTTGCCTGCCAGCAACTCTACGCCAGAACCCCGCCCCCGCGCCAAGTCGAAAAGTGCTTGCCGCTCAGCGCCCGTCCGGACCGTAGATGTCCTCACGGCGCAGCGAGACGCTGTCGTCCCAGGTTCCGGTGTCATGCAAAGGCAGGTGGAGGCGTTTGGGCTTTGGCGTCGGCACCGGCAGCTCAATCGGCACCGCATAATCGCCAGGCGGAACCTCGCGCGGCGCTTGGCCGGAGATGGTGCCATCCGGGGCGACCCGGATCTTGGCAAGGACGACAGACATCGGTTGGATCCCAAGTAGCGAGTTAATTGTACCATCGCCCCGCCATGCGTGCGAGTCAACGCTTCGCAGCTTCGACTCTGCCGACTGGCCAGGTGGGCGGAGGCCGTCCCCCGTCGGCTCTACCTTCGCGGGAAAGCTTGAAGGCTCGGTCAGGGCGAGTATATCTCGCCGGTGCGGACCGCGGCGCCGTGGGAGCTTGGGGGATCGGTTGATGGCGGATGTGAACGATCTCGCGCAACGTACGGAAAAACCGCCGTTTGTGCCGGATAAACAGCCCTCGCCCGAGGAGATTTTGTTCGGCACCGAGGACGCGCCGGCGCTGCCGCCGATGAATATTTTTCCCATTGAGTGGCGGGTGGAGACACCGAAACTCCTGGAGATCTACGAGCAGGCGCGCGATCCCGGGTGGGCGCCCTCGCGGTTGCCGTGGAACACGTTGGACGTCGCCGCTTTCACGCAGGACCAGCGCTACGCGATCGGCTACTGGTTCGGGCTGTTGTCCGTGTTCGACAGTTCGGGGCCGGCGGTGTTCGCGCGCGCCATGATCCACACCTACGAGACCCACGAGGAGGACCCGATCCGCAAGTGCTTTTTCTCGGTCACGCGCGACGAGGTCAACCACGAGGAGGTGTGCGGGCGCGCGATCCAGCTGTTCACGCCCGGCGGGCCGTTGGGCTTCGAGCCGCAGACGGCATTGGGAAAGCTCGCCCGCAACAACATCGAATGGCTCTATCACAACGGCGCCCGCTACTGGGACGCGTTCAAGAAGGGCGTGCACAAATACCCGGTACCCATTCTGTTCACGTCGTTCCTGTTCGGCGAGATGGCGGCGGCGACCCTGTTCCACGCCATGCACCAGCGGACCACGATCCCGGTGCTCAAGGAGGCGTTCCGCTGCATCGGCCAGGACGAGGCGCGCCATCTCGGCATCTGCCTGACCATCCTGCAGAAGCTGCTGCCGACGCTCGGCCCTGACGAGAAACAGACGATCACGCGGCAGCTGCGCGCTGGCTTCGTGTTCCTCTCGGGCGTGCTGTACGAGCCGCCGCAGGACTTCTGGGAGCTGCCGGCGACCTTCGGCCCGGCGCACGCGCTGCTCGAGGACGCCGCCCGTAGCGCTGGCCTGGGCGTCCTGACCCTCGAGCAGCGGCGCGACAACTGGCGCCAGGCGGTGCTCAAGATGAAGGGCTTGGTCGAGCCCTACGGCATCGTCTTCCCGGCGTTGCCCGAGATCGGCGTCGAGGGCGAGACCGTGGCCTTTGATCCGGAGAACCTGATCCCGGTGTTCTGAGCAGAGGGCAACGCTCAGCCACTTGCGGCCGCAGCAGGGCCCGATGCAGGCTGCTGCCCGGCGCGGATTGCGGGCGGCCGGAAGATCTTAGAGGTTTCAGTATACGGCGCGCTTTTATATTGCTACGTTAGGCAATCTCGAGACCCGCTCGAGACGGGAGAGCCGGGTCGGTGGTCAAAGAACTCTCGGGCGTTCAAGATTTGCTGCGCCACCTGCGCCTCCAGAGCGAGCGGGTGGTCAAGGAAACCTCGCGCCTACAGCATTCCCTGTCGAAGGCCGAAGCCGTCCAGGTACGTCACCAGCGGGTCGCGGGCGACCTGCTGCAGGCGATCTCCGGAATCCCGAACGTCAATGGCGGGCTGCATCATCTGGTGCGCGAGATGCCTCATCTCGTGTTCCGCCAACTCGTCTTGCCGGCGATGCGGGGCGGAGAGCCCGCGCGACGGTGGTTCTTCTACGGCACCGACGGACCCGTGGTCGTCGGAGACACGGCGGCCCGCCTCGGGTCCGACCCCGAGGCCTGGCTCCAGCGTATCCACCCGGAGGATCGCGCGGCCTACCGTGAAGCCGAGGTCGAACGTGAAGAGTCGCGGCAGCGCACCGTGGTCGAGTTCCGCGTGCTCGACGAGGTGACCGGTGAGGTGCGCTGGCTGCGCGAGACCGGCTGGACGACCGCCGCGTCCGGCTCCGACGCGATCTTCCTCGACAGCTACATTCTCGACATCTCGCAGGAGAAGCGCGCCGAGGATCTGCTGGAGGCCAGTGTCGAGCGCTACCGGGACCTCGTCGAGCGGCGCGCGGAGTACATCCGCTGCTTCGATACCGATCGGCGGCTGACCTTCGTCAACGACCCCTACTGCGAGCGCCTCGGGCGGGACCGCGCGGAGCTGCTCGGCTCTGACCTGCTTGGCGTGATCCCGGCGGCGGCCGTGGAGTCGACGCGAGCGCGGCTCGCGGGGCTCTCAAAGGCTCATCCCACGGTCACCTACGAGATCGTCTCGAGCGGCGCCGACGGCTCGCCGAACTGCGAAGAATGGTCGGAGCAGGCGCTGTTCGACAGCGCCGGTCGTCTCCTCGAGTACTGGTCGATCGGACGCGACGTGAGTGCGCGCAAGAGCGCCGAGCAGCATATCCTGCACCTTGCGCACCACGACGTGCTGACCGGGTTGCCCAACCGCCTGCTGTTCGACGACCGGCTGCAGCAGGCGTTGGCGCGGGGTGCCCGGGAGCGCGACGGCGTCGCCGTCATGATGATCGATCTCGACCATTTCAAACGTTGGAACGACCGCTTCGGCCATCTGTTCGGCGATCGGTTGCTCGCGGCGGTCGCCCGGCGGCTGGGATCGCTCCTGCGCGAGAGCGACACAGTGGCCCGCTACGGTGGGGATGAGTTCATCGTCCTGCAGGTCGCGCTGCGCTCGCCGAGCGCCGCCGTGACCCTGGCGGGGGTCATCAACCGCTCGCTCGCCCGCGGCTTCACGATCGACGAGCGCTCGCTCGAGATGAGCGCCAGCATCGGCATCGCCCTGTTCCCCGAGGACGGCGTCGACGCCGACAGCCTGATCAGGAGCGCGGATGCGGCGCTCTATCTGGCCAAGCGTGACGGCGGCAACGGCTACCACTTCATCCTGCCCAGACGGGCCCGGCGCCAGCGCCCGAGCACGAGACCCAACGCGCTGCAGCACGACCTCAAGCTCGCGCTCGAGCGGCAGGAGTTCTTCCTGCTCTACCAGCCCCGTTTCGACCTGCCGAGCGAGCGCGTCGTCGCGGTCGAGGCGCTGGTGCGCTGGCAGCATCCCCGTCGCGGCACCGTGCTGCCGGCGCGCTTCATTCCGATCGCCGAGGCGCACTACCTGATCGGCGAGCTCGGCGACTGGATCCTGGGTGAAGCCTGCCGCCAGTCTGCCTCCTGGCAGGGCGCCGGCAAGGTCCACGCGGTCTCGGTCAACCTCTCGCCCGCCCAGATCACCTGCCGCGACCTCGTGGCCCGGATCGACCGCCTGCTCAATCGGCTGCAGCTGGCACCGGGCGCCCTCGAGCTCGAGATCACCGAGACCATGGCGGTCGATCTGGCGGATCGCCCGCTGCTCAGCATGCTGCAGCAGCTGGTCGAGCTCGGCGTGCGGCTGTCGATCGATGACTTCGGTAGCGGTCGCTCGTCGCTGGCCTATCTGAGCCGCCTGCCGGTCCATACTCTCAAGATCGACCGCACCTTCATCCGCAGGATCGGCCGCGACCCGGTCGACGAGACGATCATCCGCGCGGTCATCGGGCTCGCGCACAGTCTCGGCCGGCGGGTGGTCGCCGAGGGTGTCGAGACGCGCCGCCAGCTCGCCTTCCTGCGCAACGAGGGCTGCGACGAAATCCAGGGCTTCCTCTTGAGCCCGCCGCTGAGCCCGGCTGTGGCCGGCGGCTGGCTCGGCAACACCTGGGCGATGGCGCGGCAGCAGGTCAGTACTGGATCCGGCGGGTGAGCGCGCCGTCGACCACGAGGTTGGCGCCGGTCGTGAAGCTCGACAGCGGGCTCGCGAGGAACACCGCCGCGTTCGCGATCTCCTGATCGCTGCCCATGCGGCCCCAGGGATTGAGGTCGAACGCCTTCTTGAACAGATCGGGCAGGTTGCGCTCGATGTGCTGCCAGATCCCGCCCTCGAAATAGATGTTGCCGGGCGAGACGGTGTTGACCCGGATGTGCTTGGGCGCCAGCTCGCTCGCCATGCGTGAGGCGTAGTGCACCAGCGCCCCCTTGAAGGTGCCGTAGGCGGGGCTCGTGAAGTCGAACTCGAGCCCCGAGACGCTCGAGATCACGACGATGGCACCCGCATCGGAGCGCTCGAGGTAGGGCACCGCCGCGTCGACCGTGCGCACCGTGTGCAAAAGGTCGACCTCGAACTCGTGCCGGAACGCGTCCTCGGTCCGGTTCATGTCGAGCGCGCTGACATTGGCGACCACGATGTCGATGCCGCCCAACTCCTTGGCGCTGGCCTCGACCCAGCCGATCAGGGCTTCGCGATCGGCGACGTCGAGGGAGCGCCCGAACGCCTTGACCCCCTTGCCCTTGAGCGCCTCGACCGCGGCCGCGACACCGCCCTCGTTGCGCGCGCAGATCGCGACGTGGCAGCCCTCGGCCGCCAGCGTATCGGCGATCGCCCGCCCGATGCCCTTGCTGCCGCCGGTGATGATCGCCTTTTTGCCACTCAGCCCGAGATCCATTCCGCACCTCCCCCTGTCGCGGTGTTCGCCCAACTCAGATACGTCTTTTCGAGCGGCCCTCCCAGCCTCGATTTGCGGGTCGACCGACGGCCGCACCAGCATCACGGTCGGCGGGCGGCTGCTTCCTCAACCTCAACATCGGGTTCCCGTCTGATGCCACCGCCATAGCATCCTTCGGGCCTGCGAGAGGGCGGCGTTCCGTCGCCCCGGGGTTCCAGCCCCAGCGGTTTTGCGCTAGGACGGCGCCATGGCAACCATGGTCGGGGATCGGACCGGCCGCCGCGCGGGTGCGTGGCGGCGGGAGGCGGGGGCGCTCGTCGCGCTCAGCCTGCCGATCATCCTCACCAACCTCGGCCAGGTCGCGATCCAGACCACGGACGTGGTGATGATCGGCCGGCTCGGACCCCGGGCGCTGGCGGCGAGCGTGCTCGGCGTCAACGTCAACTTCGTCCTCCTGCTGTTCTCGATCGGGGTGGTGATCGCGACCGGACCGCTGATCGCGCAGGACATCGGCCGCAAGCGCTACGCGGTGCGCGGGCCGAGGCGGACGGTCCGCCAGGGCTTCTGGGTGGCCCTGGCGCTCGGCCTGCCCGCTTGGCTTCTGCTTTGGGAGATCGTGCCGATCCTGCGCCTCCTGCATCAGGACGAAACGCTGATCCGGGCGGCCGGGCCCTACGTGCACGCCGCCATGTGGGGCTTCGTGCCGGCGCTCTGGTTCGTCGTGCTGCGCAACTTCATCTCGGCACTCGAGCGGCCGCGCGCCGGCATGGTGATCATGCTGCTCGGCGTCGGCTTCAACGCGCTCGGCGACTACGCCCTGATTTTCGGCGCCTTCGGCCTGCCGGCCTTGGGCCTGCGCGGGGCGGGCATCGCGACCGCGGTCACCAACTTCGGCCTGTTCGCGGGCCTGCTCGGCTTCGTGCTGCTCGATCGCCGTTTCCGCCGCTATCAGATCCTCGGGCGCTTCTGGCGGCCGGACTGGGTGCGCTTTGGCGAGATCTTCCGCCTCGGCCTGCCGATCGGCCTGACCCTGGTCATGGAGGTCGGGCTGTTCGCGAGTGCCGGCTTCCTGATCGGGCTGATCGGCACGGCCGAGCTTGCGGCGCATCAGATTGCGCTGCAATGCGCGAGCGTTGCCTTCATGGTGCCGCTCGGCCTCGCTCAGGCGGCCACGGTCCGGGTCGGGCTCGCGGCCGGCGGCGGCGATCCGGCCGGGGTGGCGCGCGCCGGCCTCACCGCGCTCGCGATCGGCGGCCTCTTCATGGCCGGGACGGCGACCCTGATGTGGACTGCGCCGAGGGCGATCATCGGCCTGTTCATCGATGCCGCCGATCCGGCCAACGCCCGGGTCCTGGAGCTGGCGGTCACCTTCCTCGCAGTCGCGGCCCTGTTCCAGATCTTCGATGGCGGTCAGGTGATCGGGATGGGTGCGCTGCGCGGCCTCAGGGATACCCGCCGGCCCATGGCGATCGCCGCCTTCGCCTATTGGGTGGTCGGGATCACGCTCGCGGTCGGCCTCGGCTTTGGCACCGGGCTCGGCGCGCTTGGCGTCTGGCTGGGGCTGGCAGCCGCGCTCGCAGTGGCGGCGACGCTCCTGGTCGGGCGCTTTTTCGCCATGCAGCGGGCCGGGGTTCGTGGCAGCGGGCCGCTCGGCGCCGGCGTCTGAGGCGCCTGGCTACGCTGGCCGGCTCAGCGCCCGGCGCAGCGGCAGGGTCAGCGGGATGGTGATCAGGACCAGGGCGGCAAGCAGGGCCAGCGCGCTAGGCACGCCCGCGCGATCGCTCACCAGGCCGAACACGAACGGCGCCGTGGCGCTCGACCCGATGCCGAGCGTGTAGAACAGGCCGAAGGCGCGTGAGCGCCGCTCCGCGCTCACGAACTCGGCGACCGTGGCGTAGAGCACTGAGGACGTGCCGTTCAGCGCCGCCCCGAGGACCGGCAGGCAGGCGAGGGCTGCCGTCAGCGGCAGCGGCAGAAGTAGAAGAATACCGCCCGCGGTCACGAGCTCGGTCAGGATCACGGTGCGCAGCAGGCCGACCCGCTCGGCGAGCACGCCACAGAGGAACTTGCCCGACGCACCGCCCGCGAAGGTGAGGCCGAGCGCGAGACCGATGGTCGCGACGGTGGCGCCCTTGGCGGTCAGCAGGAAGGGGAGGAACGTCAGAAAGCCCGTCCGCCCGGCGCTGTCGATGATGCCGATCGCCGACAGCGCCCGGAAGCCCTGCCAGTCGCTGATGCCCCAGCCGCGGGCGGCCGGCGGGGCGGGTTCGCTCGCGGTGGGCGACTTTGCGCGCGGTCGATCGCCGGCACCCAGGACCCGCATCGCGGCCACGGCGAGCGCGGCCACGACCAGCCCGATCAGGCCGTAGCCGGTGGTCGCGACCCGCCAGCCGAAATGGGTGATCACGAGCGCAGCGCACAGCGGCACTGCGACCTTGCCGAGGTCGCCCGTGAAATTGTAGATGCCGAGCGCGGCGCGCCGGCCCTGTTCCGAATAGGCGGCGGCGACCACGGTCGCGTTGAGCGGGTGCTGGGTCCCCGAGCCGGCACCGGCGACCAGCAACAGGAGAGCGAGCATCGCAAAGCCGCCGGCGGTACCGAGCGCCATGAAGCCGAGCGCGGTCACGACCGTGCCGATCGCCAACAGCACGCGTTCGCCGAATCGTTCGGCGAGCAGCCCCGCGGGCACCTGGGCAGCGGCGAGCGCGCCCGAATAGCAGGACTTGAGGACGCCGGTCGCGGCCAGCGACAGGCCGAGCTCGGCCTGCCAGACCGGCAGCAGGACGAAGATCACGTCCGAGAAGCCGTCGTGCAGGAAATGGGTCATGCCCGCGGTGCCGAGCACCGCCCGGCGGCGCCGGCGCTGGTCGTGCTGGACTAAGGCCTGAGCACGGGCGAGCATGGTGCCGGTCTCAGGGTTGCGAACAAGGGGAGCGGGGCATGGCGGACAAGGTGATTATCACATGTGCGGTCACGGGCAATCTCACCAGGCCCGAGCAGCATCCCGATCTGCCGATCACGCCGGCGCAGATCGCGACCGCGGCGCTCGAGGCCGCCAGGGCAGGCGCCGCGATCGCCCACATCCACGTGCGCGATCCCAAGACCGGCGCGCCGTCGATGGCGCTCGAGCACTATCGCGAGGTGGTCGAGCGGATCCGGGCCAGCGAGACCGACCTGATCATCAACCTCACGACCGGCCCGGGCGGTCGCTTCGTGCCGAGCGAAGACGACCCGAAGGTGGCGGCGCCGGGCTCGACCCTGGTGCGGCCGGAGCGGCGGGTCGAGCATGTGCTGGCGCTCAAGCCCGAGATCTGCTCGCTCGACCTCAACACCATGTGGTTTGGCAGTGCCGTGGTGATCAACACGCCGAAGAACGCCAGGATCATGGCCGAGGCGATCCGGGCAGCGGGCGTCATGCCCGAGCTCGAGGTGTTCGATTCCGGCGACCTCCAGCTCGCCCATCAGCTGCTGGCCGACGGCGTGCTCGCGCGCCCGCCCTTGTTCCAGATCGTCCTCGGCATCCGCAACGGTTTCCCGGCGACCCCCGAGACCCTGCTCTACGCGAAGTCCCTGCTGCCCGCCGATGCCATGTGGGCGGCCATGGGCATCGGGCGCATGGAGTTCCCGATCGTGGCCCAGGCGTGTCTCCTGGGCGGTCACGTCCGGGTCGGGCTCGAGGACAATCTCTACCTCAGCAAGGGCGTGCTGGCGCCCTCCAACGCCGCGCTGGTCGAGCGCGCGGCGCAGCTGGTCGAGCTCATCGGCCGGAGCGTCGCGACCCCGGCCGAGGCGCGCGGTATCCTGGGTCTCAGGCCCCGTTAGCCTCGGCCGGGCGCGGGGCGCGGGCATTGGGATGGAGGGAGGCGGTCGGGCGGCGGCCGAGGGCGGTCTCGCGGTAGACCACGAACAGGCCGCTCGAGGCGACGATCAGGGCGCCCAGCAGCTTGGCCGGATCGGGCAGGTCGCCCCAGATCAGGAAGCCGAGCAGGAGCGCCCAGAGCATCTGGCTGTACTGGAACGGCGCCACCAGGGCGGCGGGCGTGCGCCGGTAAGCGGAGATCAGGACCAGCAGCGCCGTCCCGCCGATCAGTCCCGCGGCGGCCATCATCAGACAGTCGCCGACATCCGGCAGGATGCCGCCGAATGGCAGCAACGTGGCCATGACCAGGACCACCGTGAGGTTGCTGTAAAGAGCGATGCTGGCGGTGCTCTCGGTCGCGCTGAGCTTGCGCACGAGCAGGATCGCGCAGGCCGAGAAGCAGGCCGCACCGAGCGCCGAGAGCGAGCCGACGCCGATCGGCGCGACGCCTGGCCGGAGCATGATCAGGACGCCGACGAAACCGACCGCGACCGCCGACCAGCGGCGCCAGCCGACGTGCTCGCCGAGGATCGGCACCGACAGCGCGGTGATCAGCAAGGGCGTCGTGAAGATCATCGAATAGGCGTCGGCGAGCGGCAGCTTGCTGTAGGCATAGAAGGCGAGAAAGCCGCCGCCCATGCCGAGCAGGCCGCGCAGCACGTGCATGTGCAGGCGCTGGGTGCGCAGCCGGGCAAGGCCGCCCCGCTGCAGCGTCATGACGGCGACCGGCACCAGCGCGAACAGCGCGTTCGAGAACAGAAGCTCGTGCACCGGATAGCCGGCGCTGAGCCACTTGATGGTCGTGTCCATGACCGTGAACAGGGCGAAGGCGAGTGCGCCGAGAGCAAGGCCGGCGCCAACGAGCGGCATCGCCACCACCGGGGCAGCAACCCTGGGTTGGCTGAGGGACACAGCAGACATGCGGGCGAATTCCAGACCGTTCGGGCGCAACCTAGCACATAAACCTGAATAAAGGATCGCCGGGGCTTGGCCGCCAGCGCGCAATTCGCATGGCTGCCCTGCAGCTTTGCCGTGTGCCGGCAGCGGCTCAGGCGTCGGCGAGCCAGCCGCGGTAGGCCTCGCGGATCGCGCGAAAGCCGATCACCGCGACCTCCTGGCGGGCGACCCAGGCGAGGAACGCCGGGTCGTCGAACAGGCGATATTCGGCGATCCGGAAGGCGGCGTCATCCGGATGCAGGCGCTCGACCTCGCCAGGCGTGCTGCAGTGCAGCGAGAGGTAGGTGATGCCAGGCTCCGCCTGCGCGATCAACTCCTGCCAGACCTGCTCGCAGGGCTCATCGCGCCGCGCGAGCCCCATGGCGAAGCGATCGATCAGCGGCTGACCCTGCGCGCTCAGCTCCGCGATCAGCCGGCGATCGAGGTCCGGATCGAGCGGGCCCATGTCGAGCACCGAGCTGTAGGTCGAGCTCTGGCGCGGCAGCAGCGCCGGCAGCCGGAACTCGCGGCCGAGCTTGAGGTAGAGCTCGACGAACTCGGGTGCCGCCGCGGCGCCCATGTGGGTGTCGAGGTGGGTGACGTCGAGCCCGGCCGCCAGCGCCGTCTCGATCTGCGCCCGGCACTCGGCCTCGACCGCGCCTTTATGGCCATGCCGGCGCAGCGCCGGGACGTCGGGCCACATGTAGCCGTCGCCGTCGATCAGGCCGGAGACCTTGGCGGTGGTCGAAAGCGGCCGCCAGCGGCAGGCGCGGGATTCGCTGGTGAGCGTCAGATGGACGCCGAGATCGAGCTCGGGCCGCTCCTTGGCGAGGTCCACGATCTCCGGAAACCAGGCACACGGCACCATGACCGAGCCGGTGGTGACAAAGCCTTTGCCGGCCAATTTGACGAACGCCTGATTGGCGCCGTGGCAGACCGCGAGGTCGTCCACGTGCGGGATCAGCACGCGGGCCCCCGGCGAGTGGCCGAGCCTGGTCGCGAGATCGGTCATGAGCGCTCCTTTGTGCGGTTCGCGTGTCCGTGCCCGTCCCGATCTGAGGAGGCCGTGATTGCCCGCTCAGAGGACGCCGTATTTGGCGAAGACCTCGGTCAGCTTGGCTCCGGCCTGCAGTTCCTCGCGGGTGCGGTCCTCGCCCTCGACCTTGTCCTGCGCCACTTTGAGCGCCTGCTTGACGATCGGTTGCGGCACCACGAGGACGCCATCGGCATCGCCGAACACCAGATCACCCGGGTTGACCGTGACGCCCGCGCACTCGATCGGCACATCGATCGCGCAGACCTCGCCCCGGCCCTTGGAATCGAGCGGGCCGATGCCGCCGTGGAAGACCGGGAAGTGCAGCGTGCGGATCATCTTGATGTCGCGCACCAGGCCGTCGGTGACACAGCCGGTGGCGCCACGCGCGAGGCTCGCGGTGGTCAGGAGCTCGCCCCAGGGCGCGATCCGGCCTGAAGTGCCGCAGCCGAGCACCGGCACGTCGCCCGGCTTCAGGTCGTCGATCAGGGCGATCTCGAGCGCGTAGGGATTGTGGCCACGCTGCACGTGATAGACGTCGCGATAGAGACCGGTGCGCGCGCGCCCGACCAGCACGAGCGCCTCATCCAGGGGACGGATGTGCGGCGGCAGCACCTGATGGCGGTAGCCGAGCCCGTCGAGCACGTCCGAGAGGACCGCCGCGTACAGCTTGGTGCGCGCCGCCTCGATCACCGCATCGTCGATCACCATGCTCCGTCTCTCCGAACGAGCGTGTCGCGCTTGCCGTGGCCCCGCGCGCAAGACCGGCGGCGGCGCGCGACAAGCCCTTGCTGCCACCCTTAGGTTACCCTATACCATCGCGTTCAAATACGTCTGGGTAACGAAAAATCGGGAGGCCAGACCCAACGACAACACGTCTTTGACGTGGCGCCACCACGCCCCGGGCCTGACCGATGGGCTCATGCGGGTGGCGACCGTCGTCAGGCGCGCTGGACGACCTCCAGCGAGGGTGATCGGTGTTCAACCAAGGAGGCGAAAGCAAATGCTTAGGGAGCAAGAACCAGAGGTCGTCGACGGCGCCGAGCCGCAGGACGGCAGTCTCGACCGGCGCCGTTTCCTCGGCAAGGTCGGTGCGGCCGGTCTGGGCGCGGGAGCCCTCGCGGTCGGCGCGCGGATGGCGAGCGCCGCCGACGCGATGGGACCCGTGGCACCGCCGAGCGTGGTCAGCAGCCCGCCCCGCGATTTCAACGTGCCGAACGTCTATTTCTGGGACCCGGACGTGATCGCGGTCGATCCATCGTTCAATGGCCTGGCGCAGCCCAACGCCCCGGTGCAGCGCCTCTGGACCGGTGCGCTGTGGGCCGAGGGCCCGGCATGGAGCGCCGAGGGCCGCTACCTCGTGTTCAGCGACATCCCCAACAACCGGCAGATGCGCTTCATCGAGGACGACGGCCGGGTCACCGTGTTCCGGGTGCCGTCCAACAACAGCAACGGCAACACCTTCGACTTCCAGGGCCGGCAGATGAGCTGCGAGCATTTGGGTCGGCGGGTGGTCCGCTACGAGCTCGACGGCTCGGTGACCGTGCTTGCCGATTCCTACGAGGGCAAGCGGCTCAACTCGCCGAACGACGTGGTGCCGCATCCGGACGGCAGCGTCTGGTTCACCGATCCTCCTTACGGCGGGCAGCTGTACGAGGGCACGACCGATGCGCCTGGCGGGCCGACCAACGCGTCCGGCAAGATCAATCCGACCCTCGGCCAGCCAGAGTGGGCGGGCCACTGGAAGCGCGAGCTGCCGACCCAGTGCTATCGCTGGGACCCGAGCGGCAAGCTCGACATGGTGGTGACCGAGGATCAGTGCCCCGACCCGAACGGCCTCTGCTTCTCGCCGGACTACAAGAAGCTCTACGTGATCAGCACCGGCAAGGGGCCAGGCGACACCGGCCCGGGCGGCAAGGGCAACATCTACGTGTTCGACGTTGGCAGCGACAACAAGCTGTCCGGCTACAAGCTGTTCACCGACTGCATGGTGGACGGCGTGAAGTGCGGGCCGGACGGCATCCGCGCCGACGTCTACGGCAATCTCTGGGTCTCGAGCAACGCCGGCCGCGCGGTCGGCTACAACGGCGCCACCTGCTGGAGCTCGGAAGGCAAGTTGCTCGGCCGGATCCGGATCCCCGAGGTCGGCGGCAATATCTGTTTCGGGGGCCCCAAGCGCAACCGGCTGTTCATCGCGGGCAGCCAGTCGCTCTACGCCGTCTATACTGCCACGCAAGGGGCGGCGCCCGGTTGATGCCGCCGCTCGCCTGACGGCTTCGACGCCGGGGATGGGGGCGCGACGCCTGCGCCCCCATCTCCGGGCGCCGCCGATCGAAGCTGACGATCAGCGAGCCGTTCTCCTACAGTTCGGCCGAGCGGATCAGGGCAGCAACGCGCCCTGCGTGCCTGTGTAGAGCGCATAGACCGACGTGCTGGCGCACATGAACAGGCGGTTCCTGAGCGGCCCGCCGAAGCACAGGTTGGCGCATGTCTCCGGCAGATGGATCTTGCCCAGAAGGTCGCCCGAGGAGGTGTAGCAACGCACGCCATCTTCGTTCGGGTCAGCCCAGCCCATGCTGCACCAGACATTCCCGGCGACGTCGGTGCGCACGCCGTCGGTGATGCCAGGCGCGAAGCCCTCGGCGAAGACCTTGCCGTTGGTCAGCTTCCCGGCCTCGACGTCGCAGTCGAATACGCGGATATTCGCCGGGCCTCCGTTCGTCAGTCCCGAGTCGATGATGTAAAGTTTCTTCTCGTCGGGCGAGAAACAGAGGCCGTTGGGTTGCGTGAAGTCATCGACGACCACCTTGACCTCCCCGGTCTGGCCATCGACGTGGTAAACGTTTTGCTTGTCCTGCTCTTTCGTCTGCTTGAGGCCTTCATAATTGCCGCCGATGCCGTAGGTCGGATCGGTGAACCAGACCGAGCCGTTACGCGCGACGACCACATCGTTCGGCGAGTTCAGCCGCTTGCCGTTGTACTTGTCGGCAATGACCGTGATGCTGCCGTCAAGCTCGGTGCGGGTCACGCGCCGGGCGCGGTGCTCGCAGCTCAAGAGGCGCCCCTGCGGATCGCACGTGTTGCCATTCGAATTGTTCGACGGTTCGCGGAAGACGCTGAGATGGTTGTCCTCCCACAACAGGCGCATCTGCCTGTTGTTAGGGATGTCGCTGAAAATCAGGTAGTTGCCTTCACGGAAATACGCCGGTCCCTCGGCCCAGCGGAACCCCGTGGCAACCCGCTCCACGCCGGCGGTGCCGGCGAAAGCCGGAAAGTTGGTGCCGAAGTGTTTCTTGTCGACGGCCTCGATGCGAGCCTCGGGGTAGCGCATCCCCGTGAGGGGACCCAAAGGGAGCTCGTCAGCGGCCGCCGTCTTGACGACTGCCGCCGTGGCGGTGGCCGCCGAGGCGGCCAGAAACATCCGTCTGTCCATGTTTGTCTCCTGACTTGAGCCTACACTGATTTCGGAGGCCGTTTCGCGCCGCCTCCTTTGCACGCCCTGCCGCGTGGTTGTCCCCTTGCCACCAAAAAAAACACCTGCCCGCTCGCAATGTCCAGCCCAATCCGATATGCGGAATTGCAGGGGCCCTCGCTGATATCGCGTGGAAGGGCAAGTCGGGCTTCGCCGACGGCGCCGATGTCGATGCCGACGGCAACGTCTGGGCGGGCGTCGGCTGGGTCGGCGACGGCTGGGACGGCATCCGTGTCTTCGCGCCGAATGATGGCGCCCTGATCGGCGTGATCCTGCTGCCGGAGATCTGCGCCAATTGCGTCTTCGGCGGCTCCAGGCGCAACCGGCTGTTCATGGCTGCGAGCCGGTCTCTCTATGCCGTGTACGTGAATCCCAAAGCGCGCACGCCGCCGCCGTTCGTTTGCGGATGACAGCTTCCCTTCCCGGCGCGCGCTTGCCAACCCGGCGCCGAAGCTCCTAGATGTGCGCCGGATGCAACCCGAGTGGCGGACCCGCCGGGAAGGACGGCCATGAAGCTCGCGCTGCTGCCGACCGGCGAGGGGGTGCGCCCGGCGGACGTCAGGCGCATCCGGATCGAGCCGGAGACCCCGTTGCTCGAGCAGGAGCTCGAGCGCTACGCGGTGGTCGTCGAGCTCACCGACGACGCGGCGCCCTGGATCGTCAAGGCGGGCCTGTCGCTGGACGAGGCGAGCGCGCTCAGCCGGCGCTGCTGCCAGGCGATCAACGAGAGCCTGACGCCCGAGGCGTAGGGCCCCCGCGTCCGGCCGCTCCCGGGTGACCCGACCGTCATCGCATGCAGCACAGCATCCTCTACTTTCCGGACCAGCTGTCCACCGATCCCTGCCAGTCGCTGCTCTATTCCGGCCTCGACGCGGGGTTTCACGCCCAGAGCGGCAGCCTCGGGGACGCGTGCCTGAAGCTTCAGCGTCAGGCCACCGACAGCCGGGTCATCTTCCATGTCCATGAGGAGGACGCGGTCTACCGGCATCTCCCGAGCGACGGCGAAGCGCTCGGTGCCTGTCAGCGCTTCCTCGACCAGCTGGAGGGCTTTCAGGACGATGGCGGCCTGGTGCTCTGGACCGTGCACCGACTGGCGCCGCAGGACGGCCCCCATCGAAGCGTTCACCGCGAGCTGTGCGCCAAGCTCGCGAGCCTCGCCGACCAGATCCACCTGCATTCCTACGGCGCGCTCGAGGAGCTGGAGCGGGAGTGCCGGCTCGACCGCGACAAGGTCACGGTCATTCCGCACGGCAACTACCGGCCGCTGTTTCCCAATCCCAGCCCGCTCGAGCCAAGGGAGGCCGATGGTGGACGGCGCTTCCTGCTGTTCGGACGGCTCGACCGCGCCAAGGGCGCCGGCGAGCTCGTGCAAAGCTTCGCGGGGCTCGAGGACGGGCGCGCCCGGCTGACCATCGCCGGCCGGCAGATCGACCCGATCGATCTGAGCCGGCTGCCGGCGGCGGTCCGCGCCCGGATCGACGTGCACGATCGTCATCTCGACGACGCAGACCTGCCCGCGCTGTTCGGCGACGTGGACTTCGTGGTCTCGCCCCGCCGTGCCAGCCTGAGCCCGGCAACGGTGCTGCTCGCCCTGTCGCTCGCGCGGCCGGTGATCGTGCCCTGCCTGCCGACCCTCGCCGAGCTGGTGATCGACGGCGACGATGGCCTGCTGTTCGCGCCCGACGATCCGGCGGCGCTTGGTGCTGCGCTCGAGCGCGCCTGCCGGATCGAGCCCCAGGCATGGGAGCGGATGGCGAAGCGGGCGTTCGCGACCGCCCGGCGCTACGACCGGCGGCTGATCGGCCACCTGCTGTCCGGCTTGCTCCATCGCCTGACCGCGAAGCCATGGGTGCGCCGCGCGCCGACCGCGCGGCTTGCCGGCAACTAGGCGGCGGCGGTGCAATCCAAGTCGCCGACCCTCCCGCCCGGCCTGCTGGATCGGCTGCGCGCCGCATTCGTGGCGGCCCGCCCGGCCCGGTTCGCCGCCCCTGAGAAGCCGCCCGATGTGCCCGCTGGCTCGGCAGGGCCATCCGGCGCACCTGCCGCTCCCGAGGCGGCGCCGTCAACCAACGCCCCGGAGGCGGTGATCTTCGTCAGCGTCTTCGGTCTGTCGGCCGCAGCGTTGGAGGAGGTCCTGGAGGCCGTGATTCGGGAAGGTGGGGGTTCGCCAGTCAGCCCGGTCTTCCTCACCGATGCGCTCGACTTCGAGCCATTCAGCGCGCGCGGGCTGCGCTTCGAGTACCTGCCCGACGGCGGCCGTCGACAGCGCTTCGCGCCCGATCTCGACTGGCGGGCCTATGAGCGCCGCCGCTACCGGCTGCTGGTCGAGAAATGGCGGCCGCAATCCCTGATCTCGTTCGGCACACCACCGCCGCCGGATTGCGCCGCAGCGATCGAGCGACCGGCCTGACCGCCGATGGTCGCCATCGGCCGCCGCCGCGGCCTCCTCGTCGATCGGTATTGACCACAACCGCAGGACTGCGCGAGTGAGTATCCTTTCAGCCTCCGAAGGGAGCGCAGACGACCTGGGAGCGATACCGGCCATGCGGTCGCGAATGCGCTCTGCGGAGGACAGGTGATGCGCCACTATGCCGTCGGCCTTGGCCTGGTGACCGTGGCGCTTGGCGGCGGCGTCGGGCTTGACCGGATCCCGGCGGCGGTCCCGGCGGTTGCGGCCGAACTCGGGCAGACCCTCGAAGCGCAGGTCGCCGCGACCACGGCCGCGCTCAGCTGCGCCGCGGTCGACGCCAGCTTCGACGACGGCAACAACGTCCACCTGACCGGCCATGTGAGCAGCGAGCAGGACCTGGCCAACCTCCGGCAATCGCTCGGGCAGATCCAGGGGCTCGGCACCATCGAGTCCGATCTCGAGGTCGACCCCTGGCCGACGTGCGAGCTGCTGGCGGTCCTGGCTCCCTATCGCCAGGCGGCGGCCGGCTCGGAGCCCGGACTGACGATCACGACCGCCTCGCGCGAGACCCGGCTGCGCGAGGGCGACGATCTGACCCTCGACATCTCGCTGCCGCGGATGGGCCGCTACCTGTACCTTGGTTATGTGCAGCACGATGGCCGGGTCGGCTACATCGCCACCCTGCCGGTGCGCGCATGGGCGGAAGGCAAGGGCGCGGTCCGGTTCGCGACCGGCTTTCAGATCTCGGCGCCGTACGGGCGCGAGATGATCGTGGCGGTGACCTCCGCGCATCCGCTGTTCGAACAGCCGCGACCCGGCTATGAGCCCGCGGGCGACTACATCGAGGCGCTCCGGCAGCGGCTCGCCGCGCTGCAGGCGGGCGAGCCGGCGGGATCGGTCGCGGTCAGCCATCTTTTCATCACGACCGAGCCCAAGGGCTCGCTTTGAGGTCAGCCGGGCCTCAGGGGATGGCGCTCGCTTACGACGTTCTGTTGATCAGCGATCTACGCTTGCCCGGACCGACCGGGCGGACGATCGCGGCCGAGATCCGGGCCCAGGCGGGCGCCGGCTACCGGACCGCGCTGCTGCACGTGAAGAGCGCCCTGCTCGGCCGGCCGCACCCGATCCAGCCGCTGATCCGCGCCGCGATCGAGCAGGGCCTGGCCGACTGGCTCGACCCCGATGCCGCCGGCAGCGCGCGCCTCGCGCTCGTCCACCATCCCGGCGTCATCGCCGAGCCGCCGCCGCGAGCGCCGCGCCTCGCCGCCGAGCGCAAGCTCATGGTGGTCAATCATCCGCTGTTCGACGCCCGGGGCCGGCCGTGGCTCGATGGCCGGAGGCTCCTCCGGAACCTCGAGGATCTGCTCGGCGAAGGTGTCCGTCTGGCTCCGGCCGGACCGCAGATCCGAGCCCAGCTCCTTGCCGCCAGCTGGCCGCTGCCGCTCTTGGACCAGGATTGGCCGCCGGTGCTCGACCCCGGTGCGATCGCGATTCCGACGCGGCGCGCCTGGTCGGGCCGGGTGGTGATCGGCCGTCACGGCGAGCTCGACCGGCTGGCCTGGCCGTTGCCACGGCCGCTGCTGCTTTCGGCCTATCCGGAGGAGGCCGACCTCGAGGTCCGGGTGCTGGCCGACCGGGCGCGCCTTGCGGCCCTGCTGGGCGAACTGCCCGTCAATTGGACCGTGGTCGACCCCGGCACCGTCTCGGCTAGCCGACTTTCTGGCCGGGCTCGATGTCTGGGTCCACCTGTGCGCCGACGTCGCCCAGCCGGTCCGGCTCGAGATCCTCGAGGCGCTGGCGAGCGGCGTGCCGGCGGTCCTGCCGGCGGCCCTGCGCGAGACCTTTGGCGATGCCGCCGCCTATGCCGAGGCCGACGGCCTGCGCGCCGCGATCCGCGGCCTCGAGCGGCCGTCAACGCGCGCGGTCATGGCCCAGCGCGCGAGCGATCTGATCGCGCGCCGGTTCAGCCCGCGCGCCCACGTCGAGCGGCTGCGCGCGCTGATCGGACCGCCGGCGCCGACCCGAAGTCTCCACTTGCGGCGCGAGCGCCAGCCGCGCCGGCGCGTGCTGTTCGTATCGAACGGCCCTGGCCTCGGCACGCTTACCCGTCTGCTCGCGGTGGCCAGGCGCTGCCCGCCCTCGATCGAGCCGGTCTTCCTCGCCATGTCCGAGGCCACGCGGGTGGTCGACGACTTCGGCTACCTGGTCGAATTCACCGGCCGTCCCTCGGATCCGGAGCTCCCGGTGGAGCGTTGGAATCAGGCGCTGCGGGCGCAGCTGCGCGAGATGATCGCGTTCTACGACGCCCGCGCCCTCCTGTTCGACGGCATCCTGCCTGATCCGGGCCTGATCGAGGCCCGCATCGACCATCCGGGCCTGCCGTTCCTCTGGTGCCGAGGCGGCCTCTGGCGCCCGGACGCCGACCGGGGCGCGCACGATCATGCCCGCCACTTCGATGCCGTGCTCGAGCCGCGCGACTTGGCTGACGTCCACATGCGAAGCGAGACCGCCCGCCACGATGAGCGACGGCGGGTCGAGCCGATCCTGCTGCTCGACCAGGCCGAGCTCATGGACCCGATCGCCGCCCGCGCTGAGCTTGGCCTCGATCCCGAGCGCCCGGCGATCCTGATCCAGCTCGGCGCGCGCCGCGATCGCGACGACCGCGAACTGCTCGAGATCGCGCATCGGCACCTCAGGCAGCGCTTCGACGTCCAGATTGCGGCCAGCGGCCGGCCATCCGCCGATCTGCCATTCGATGTCGTCCGGCTCCAGGTCTATCCGCTCTGCCGCTATTTCCGGGCGTTCGACGGCGCGATCAGCGCGGCCGACGACACGTCCTGTCACGAGCTGATCCATCATGGCCTGCCGACCATCTTCGTCCCCGACGAGCGGGCGTCGACGGACGACCAGGTGGGGCGCGCGCTGTATGCCGAGCGCCGGGGCCTGGGCCTCTGCGTGCGCAGCACGGAGCCCTACCGGGTGCGGGGCGCGATCGATCGGCTCATGGACCCGGACCAAGGCCGGGCGATCGCCGAGCGTGGCCGCGCGCTGGTGGCCGGCAACGGTGCCAAGGCGGCGGCAGAGCTGGTCGAGGAGATGGTCCTCAGTCTGCCGGCGAGTGCGCCGCCCGGTTGGGCGGGCCGCACCTGATGCGGGCCTGCTCGCGGGTGTCGTGCCGGCTCGAATCGGAGCGGGCAGGGGCTGACGCCCACCGGGCGCCCGGGCTAGGTTTAGACTAGCCAGGCTTGCGGAGGGAACGCCATGAGTGCGCTCGGTGGCTCTATCGGGGTGCGGCGCTGGCTCAGCGCCGGGTTGGGGCTGGCGATCTTGAGCCTCGCCGGCGCGGCGGCTGCAGAGGACCGTCATGCCGGCTACTACTATCCACCACCGCAGACGATCGAGACCTATCAGGCGCGTATCCCGACGCTCGTCGACAGCGACAAGACCCGGCGGATCGGCTTCGTGGTGCAGCTGACCCGCGAGATGCTGCACAAGCCCTACCCACCGGACTACGCGGTGTTCGCCAAGGGCGACGACGCCTCGAAGCTGTTAATCGTGGCGCTCAGGGAGGGCGTGATCGACACGCTCTACCGGGCGCGCGCCCTGCTCGCGATGCTGACCGCGGTGGCGCGCGGCACGCCGCTGTTTGCCAAGATCGGCGGCGAGGAGACGCTCACCTTCTTCGATCTGATGAAAATTCTGGGCTTCACGCAGCTGACCATCAGCGACGGCGCCGCCTTCGCCCATCAGGTCGTGATCGAGTGATCGAGTATCAGTGAACGGGGCGGGGTGGGAGCGGTCGGGTTCAGCGTGGTGCCGGTGGCGGCGGCAGCGGCGCCAGATTGGCGACGGTCGACTGGATCGCGGCCTGGAGCGCGCCAAGCCGCTGATTGGCGGCGTCCAACTGCGCCCGCAAATCGGCGACGGTCTGGCCATCGGCGCCAGCGCCGGGCTGGGCGGCCGGTGGCCCGGCGGCGGGCGTGCGCTTGGCTGCCTCGAGGTCGGCGGTAAGCTCGGCGATCCTGGTCTCGGCGCTGGTCAGCGTCGCCTTGAGCTTGGCGACCTCGTCCGCGGCGGGCGCCTCTGGCTGCTTGAGCTCTGCCAGATTCTGAGAGGCCTCGCCGCCGGCCGGCGGTTGCGCGCGCAGGCGGGTCACCTCGGCGCGCAGGTCGGCGAGGTCGGCCTCGGCCGTCTGCGCCGACTGGCGGAGC
>CAVWDE010000023.1:0-39461 GCA_963753685.1 uncultured Alphaproteobacteria bacterium | reverse complement strand
GCTCGAGCCGGCGCTCGGCGACGACTAAACCGGTGAGGGAGGGGCCGACCGGCCGATCACGGCATCGCCAGCCCCCACATTGAAAGGGGGAGGGCTGACCGCAATGGTTAGGGCCTACTTGATGCCGTCGTTCCGCCCTGCGGCCCGTTACCTCAAGAGCGTGGCGCCACCCGAGATCGACCCGCACACGATCTTCGCGGGGGTGCTGCCGTTCGTCTGCCTGCAGCTGATCGACACTGCTCCTGGTCCTGACCTTCCCGCAGATCGCCCTCTGGCCGCTTCGCTGAACTCGCACCTCGACGGCCGCTGGCGATTGCAGCAATTATCTCCGCTCAAGCGGTAAGGAATCGCCGCGAAACGACCGCGTTTTCTATGTCTGTTTTGTATCTCCGTAACAGGTTAATAACCCGGTCGCTAATATCTCTAAATTCCTGCGGATTTAGTTCAATGTCCTCGCCGTGAGCCACGTAATTCCGCCTCTCTACGAGTATTTTATCGATGAAACCAAAATCATCAGCGAATATTGCCGCATTTAATCCCAACGACATACATACTTCGGCAAAAACACGTGACGTAAGATTTGAACGTGTTACAATTATATTCGAGCGTAATCTAAAACCTTTCTTCACTCGGCTCTTCATTATTGAATGACAAGCTTCTATCTTGCCTTCGAGATTGCCACCAGCGATTAGGCGACCGATGTGCTTTTCGTTGGCTAGGTAGAAAAAGGCAGGCGCCAAACGCTCGCAGGAGTCATTCCTGGCCGACACGTACCTCAAATAGCTTTCGGAAGCCGTTTTGACGTATCCTTCCCAATGAGCGTACAGAAGTGTTGTTAGCGCCCGGCTAATCACTCTAGCTGAGTTATGATCTGACGACTCAAGAATGTTTCGGAGTGTTGAAATCTCTTTTGATTCTCCATGTCAGATTTGACGTGAGTGCGTCATATAACTCGTCAAATGAAACGATCCGTCTCATGGTTTAAACCATGCCCGTCCGAACGGAAGAGTTTTTTGAAGACGCTGCGTGCCCGTAACACCAGATCGGGAATATTTATCTATGTCAGCTTCAGACCATAGCTGTTTCGCGCGCTCCGCAACGAATTTATTGGGGTTCTTAACCTGGTTTAGCCCATCGAGGTTAGCTGCGACGCCGATGGCTATCGTCTCAAAGGCAGTTAGCCCGAACTTACCCTTGAATTTGGCGCCGTCATAGCGTTTGAACGCATTTGGTCCTAAGCTCTCATGAATGAGGTCGAAGGTGGAAGTAAAGGTTGAACGTAGCGCATCTCGCTGTTCCTCTGTTTTGGAAGCAAGATCGAGGATACCATCGTCCAGATATATCTGGACATCCTTGCGTTTTTCATATGGAATATAGAGACCTACGAAGAAGCGAGTGACCAGATCCAAATCGGATTGTTTTGCCAAAGCCGCTGCGGTTTGATGAATCATGCTCCGAAAGGAGGGTGCACAGCTAGGGACTTCACCATATCGAAGAAGGGCTTGCTGATCATCACCATGACGCAATTCCGGAGTTCCTGCGGCGTCGCGATCGAACCCCCGCTGTTCAAACGTTGGAAAAGATCGAACTTGCTATCTCGGTCGCTGCTGCGGCGGAGAATCTGTACGCCGATTCGAGCCCTCTTAACGGCAAGTTGTTGCGCCTTGGACAGGGCGGGGGCGTTGTCGCCTGGCCTTCGGTCCCATCGAACGCCGTCAAGGGATGGAAGATAATGCGTTGCAGAGAGTTCGGAGGGAGGCTGGGTGGCGCCATTGTCGGGGTTTTTCAAGAAGTCCTTGAAATTCCAGTATGGTGGAGACTCGTTGCAAACCGTCGATCAGCTCCCATTTGCCTTGCTCTGTTTCAAAAACAAAGATGGGAGGAATCGGAATTCGTAAAAGCAACGATTCGATGAATTGCGATTTTTGAGATAAGCTCCAGCGAAACAACCGTTGAAAGTCGGGATTTATGATGATTTCCTCATCGCGATACATGTTAACCACCTCGCCGACGGACATTTCATATGCGTCGGCGGAGATCTTCCTTTCAGCCTTGGTAATCTCTGTATCGAGCGTCATGGTTGATGACTCGTTGCGGTCTCGTGGTTACGAGTGGATGGACGATAAACCTGGGCGGCAAGCCGCGGCCTCGACGCAAGGGTGGGAGGGGCGAGATCGCGTGTCGGGCGGCAAGGTACGCATCTGCAGGTGGGTCGGGTCCGGTCGGTCTGCGAACGCGCCCCTATGCTAATCTGGAGCGGATGTCAACGACGTGGATCGACTGCGAGGCTAACACGCCTATCATGGTGGCGACCTTCCCGGAGATCCCCCCTGGCGGCTCGGCTGACGCCCGACAGGGGCGTGCGCGAACCACTCCGGCTTCATGCTGCCTGCCGGCGGATGACGTAGATGCCGGCCAGGATGACCAGTGCCGTGCCGGCCGTGGTCCAGAGGTCCGGGAGGTCGCCGAACACGAGGGCGCCGAAGGCGACTGCCGCGACGATCTGGGCGTAGGTGAAGGGTGCGAGCACGGCCGCTTCGGCCAGCGCGAAGGCCCGGATCAGGAGAAACTGGCCGGCGCCGAACAGCAGGCCGGAGAGGATCAGGAGCGGCCAGTCGGACCCGCGGACGGGGTGCCAGTAGGGGACCAGGAGCGGGGTCGTGAGGACGAGGCCGACGGCGACCGTCCAGGCGAGCGTCACGATCGGAGCGGTGTTGCGGCTGACCAGGCGGGTCAGGATCTGGTAGAGCGCGAAGATCAACGCGGTCGCGAGCGGGAAGAGGGCCGCCCAGGCGAGCGTGCCGGCGCCGGGCCGCGCGATGATCAGGACGCCTGCGAAGCCGCAGGCGACGCCTGCCCAGCTGTGGACCGGGACGCGCTCGCCCAGGAGCGGCGCCGAGAGGGCGACCACGAGGAGCGGCGAGGCGAAGCTGATCGCGGTCGCGTCGGCGAGCGGCATGAGGCTCACCCCGACGATCACGGTGACGTTGGCGAGCACGGGCATCATCGCGCGCAGCGCCTGGAGCGAGGGGCGCTCGCAGCGGAGCAGCCCGGGCCAGGCCGACGGGCGGGCCACCGCCAGGATGACCGGGACCGCAAACGCGTATCTCGCCCACACGATCTGGACGACCGAGTAGTCGCCGGCCAGCAGCTTGGCGAGGCCGTCCATGATGCCGAACAAAGTGACGCCGGCGGCCAGCAGCAGGATCGCCGATACGCTCGACGCGTTCCGAGAGCTCGGGCGCCTCGTCGGCACCAAATGTTGTTTGAGTTCGGGGCGCAGCGCCTCGCTGCCGCCGCCTATTGGCAGATGATGTTGAGGAGGGCCTGGCGGCGTTCGGTGCGGATGACGTGCAGGGCGCGCTCGAGGGCGGCGGGCAGGGCGGCTGCGGTCTCGACCCGTTCGCCGTAGCCGCCGCTCGCTTCGACGATCATCTCGTAGCGGGGCGAGGGCTCGAGGGAGGACAGCGGCATGCGGTTGCTGCGCACGGCGTGGCCGTCGGGGTAGACCGCGGCGGTCGATTTGCGGACCGCGTTCCAGACGCCGTTGTTGAACACCAGGGTCAGGACCGGCAGGCCCTGGGCTTCGGCCAGCTGGTGGCAGGCGACCGGGTTTGCGAACATGTAGGAGCCATCGCCGACCGCGGCGATCACCAGGCGTTCGGGGCAGGCGAGCTGGGCCCCGAGTGCTGCCGGCAGGCCCCAGCCGAGGCCGCCTGCGAGCGAGTGGCTGAAGTAGCAGCCGGGCCTTGTGAAGCTGAGCTGGGCGGGATCGCAGCCGAGCTCGTTGAAGACCATGGCGTCCGCGCCCTTGGCCTGGTCCAGGCAACGGCTGATCCAGGCCGCGGTCATGGGTTCCCCCGCGCCGGCCTCGGCGGCGGCGGCCTGCGCCGCGTGCCGTTCGCGGTTGCGCGCCAGGATCTGGGCACGGCGAGGCTCGACGCCGGCGATGCCGCCCGCGGCGTCGAGCGCCGTGGCAAGGGCCTCGAGGGTGGCACCAATGCCGGCCGCGATCGCGACGGTCGCGGGGAAGGTCCGCATGGGTAAAGTGGAAAAAAGCGGATCGGGGCCGACCTGGATCACCGGGCAGCCGTCGGGCAGCTGGTGGCGCTGCGGCAGCCAGGGCACCATGGCATCGAGCACCAGGACCGCGTCCGCCTCGGGCAGCCAGGGGCCGACGTCGAAGCCCGCGTGCAGCGGGTGGTCGGTCGCGAGCGACAGGCGGGACGGCCAGAACTCGACCACCGGCACGGCGAAGCGCTCCGCGAAGTCGGCGAGCGCGGAAAAACTGTGCTCGGTGCCGTCGCCGCGGCCGCAGATGATCAAGGGCCGCCTGGCGCGGGTGAGGATCGCGGCCGCCTCGGCGATCGCCCCGGGGGCCGGCGCCGGGGTTGCCGCCGCGCGCAGGCGTGGGGTGGCCGAGTAGCTGAAGTCGGCCAATGGCGCCGCCAGAGCCTCGCGCGGCAAACTGAGGTAGACGGGGCCGCGGGGCGGGGTCATGGCGATCGCGAGCGCGCGGTCGAGGATGTTCTCGATCTGGTCGCCGTAGCGGAGCTCGTAGTCCCACTTGACGTATTCGCGCAGCATGGCGCCCTGGTCGCGCATCTCCTGGCCCCAGTGGATCGGCAGATCACGCGAGCCGAGGCGGCCGGATTCGGTGATCGGGGTGCGCCCGGAGGTGAACAGGATCGGCACGTCCTCGCGGGCGGCGTTCAACAGGCCCATGAGCGCGTTCGCCATGCCGACGTTGACGTGGACCATGACCGCCTGCGGCCGGCCGGAGGCGAGGTAGTAGCCATGCGCCATGCCGACCGCGACCGTCTCGTGGGGGGCGGCGAGCGGCTCGGGCATGGCGAGCCCGGCGGCAGCGCCCCGGCTCAACGCTTCGATCACCGGCGCGAAGTCGGTGCCGGCGTTGGCGAACAGCCAGTCGACGCCGCGCGCCTTGAGCAGCGTCAGATAGGCTTCGGCGACGGTCTGGACGCCGTCGGTCGGGTCGCTCATGGGGCTCCAGTGCCTCTCGAATGTAAGGTGCCTCGCGAACCGGCACCTCTTGCCGCGCATGGTAGGGACGGCGGGAGTCGAACCCGCACGGCCCGAGGGCCATTGGATTTTAAGTCCAATGCGTCTACCGGTTCCGCCACGTCCCCCGTCCCGCCTGCTTAGCACAAAGCCGCGACCGGTCCCAACGCATGATTGCCCCCGGCGGGCGGTGCCCGGAGCCGAGGCGCGAGGGAGAGCGAGCCGTCGTTGGCAAGCGCACAACGCGCGGGGACGCGCGACCGGCGTGCGTTGACGCGCTGGCAACCGACCAGCGAAGTTGCATCAGGAAAGAGCGGGTCGTCTTCGCGCGCGCGATCCGATCCGGCCATGCCCGGTGGGGGTCGCAAAGCCCACTGCCCGGCCCGTACCGTGCCGAGCGGCAAGGTCTGAACGGATCCCGCTTTAACCTTTGGTTTAACCTTTGGTTAACCATCGGCCGTCATCCTGACCCGATGGTCCGTGAGATCCTGGGACTTCGTCCGCCCGCCGTGCCCCCCGCTGCCGCCATCGAGCGCGATGCCCGTGCAGCCTTGATCCGGGCAATCAAGGAGCTCCACCTCGATATCGAGCCATTGCGCGCCGGTCCCGGTCGACCACCCGGCTACTCTCGGGGCATGTGACGTGCCAACTAACAGACGACCGATCTACCGCCGGCCGGCCGCCGCTATCCTCAACTGGAGACCGTGGTGGCCTGATCCCTTGCCGGGTCCGGATGCACCAGACCATGCCAGCCCGGAGGAACGGGCGGACTGGCTTGAAGTATGGGAACGGCAGGAGGTGTTGGAGAAGAAACGACGGGTGGTACCGATGCTGGGAGGCACTTAAACCCGGCAAATAAACTGCGGATATTTTATGGAAGTGCGTTTTTTTGAAGGACGACGGCGCCAAGCTGCGAACCCTCCGAGGATTGTCCCCAGCGCGGCGAGCGAGTTTATGCAGAGTTCTGCCCAGTCCATAAAACCGAAGATAGGTGGACAGACGGCAAGCGTCAAGAAGGTTGCGTTCGCAGCAGCGGACCGCCGGGCCGGCAGCGTCATTATGTAAACGTTAGCTTGGCGAAAAACGAGGACGTGCTCAGAATGAGATATCCTGACCAATGCCAGAGATGTTCACTGGCCGCTAACACCGATAGCCATAATCCAAGCAAAAACAATAAGGCAGAACATTTCACCAAGCTGTGGACAGGGCGCATAAAAACGGTCTCACGGAGTGCGGGGAATTTCTCCTGTTCCAGGATCAGAGATTGTCTGATAGGTTTCAATTTCGCAATATCTTCTGGTGTCCAATCCGCAACACTCTTTATAAAGAGCGGTCCACCAAATGTTGTGAAGATATCTGTGAGATGTAGCAACAGTCGCAACAGCATATCTTTCTCGGCTGTCACACTTCGATGAAATTGCATGAAAGCGACACTGGCAGCGGTTACGCCGAACGCAAAGCTTAGTATCGCAAAAGTCGCTAATGCGCTGGATACAGGTTCGTTTTGCATAGAGAGTAGGTATTGCAGAACAGTCAGTATACCGGCGGTACCGCCCACCAGGATATAGCCGAGCATTCTTAAAAGCAGACTAGTGAGTATTTCATACTGCTTGATATGAGTCTCTTGCCCTTCTTTCAGCACTTCGCGAGCCTTGCGCATCGCCTCCTGCGCACGCGCATCAAGCTCGGTTGTGAGTTTCTCCATCGCGGTAGGGTCAGCCATAAACGTTAACACTCCAGATGCCCAGCTGGTGCGTCCTTGCCGCATTCTCGTTCATGCTAAAAGGCCCTGGTGCACCGGGCAGGAACGGGTTCATCTTTAGAATAGGTCTGAACGGATCCCGCTTCAACCTTTGCTTTAACCTTTGGTTAACCATCGGCCGTCATCCTGACCCGATGGTCCATGCGATCCTGGGACTCCGCCCGCCCGCCGGGCCCCCCGGGCAGGGAGTCCCACGGTCGCATGGACCACCCGAAGAAAGCGTTGACGGGCAAAGGTTAACCGCCGGTTAATGGCGCGCCGCATCCCGCAGAGAGCGGCCTCGGTGACAGCCGAGCGCGCCCCGGCGCTGCTCGCCTTTCTGCGGCTCGGCGACCGGGCGCAGAGCGGGGTCAACCAGCCGTCCGGAGGCATGAAGCGCCACCTGGGTGATCGCGCGTGCCCTGATCAGCTGAACGGATCCGGCTTTTACCTTTGCTTAACCATCGGCCGTCATCCTGACCCGATGGTCCATGAGATCCTGGGACTCCGTCCGCCCGCCGGGCCCCCGGGCAGGGAGTCCCACGATCGCATGGACCACCCGAAGAAAGCGTTGACGGGCAAAGGTTAACCGCCGGTTAATGGCGCGCCGCATCACGCAAAAGAGCGGCTTCAATGACATTCGTGTTGCCGGCGAAGGGCGTCGGGGGGCATGGCGGTCGAGGTCGCCGCTGCGCCGGGCTCGATCGACGGCGATCCCTACCCGGCGACCCGACCCCAGCGGCCCCCGGCGACCCGACCCAGCGGCTCCGATCCCGGCGAGCCGACTGGGCGACCATGCGGCGTCGGAAGGCACCCTGAGCCAGGGTCGCCCGCGCATGAACGACATTCCTGGCAAACCAACGCTAGTCGAACAGGCGAGCGCGCAGGCGCCGGTAGGCGAGCCCGAAGGCCACCGCCCCGAGCGCGATCAGATAGCCGATGTGGCCGAGGCTCGCGGACAGCTCCAGGTGCTGGCCCGCGGTCAGCGGCCGCACCACCTGGATCAGGTGCGTCATCGGCAGCACCCAGGAGATCGGCTGGACGTAGTTCGGAAATCGGTCGACGCCGAAGAAGACGCCCGAGAACACGAACATCGGCGTCACCCAGAAGGTGAAGAAATAGCTGAAGAACTCCCAGGTCTTGGCGTGCGCGGTGGCGGCCAGGCCGCAGGCGGCAAACGCGAAGCTCGCGATGAAGATCAGCGGCAGGCTGAGCAGCGCGCCCGCGAGCGAGCCGATGCCGCCCCAGATGGCGCCGACCACGAGCACGCAGACCGCCGAGAACAGCGCCTTGGCCGCCGCCCAGACCGCCTCGCCCAGCAACAGCTCCATCAGGCTCACAGGCGTCGCGAGCGTGGCGTCCCAGGTCTTGAGCATGTTGAAGCGGGCGTAGGAGCCGATCGTGGTCTCGAAGCTGGCCGCGAACATCGCCGAATACGCCATCATGCCCGGGACCACGAAGGCGAGGTAACGCAGGCCGCCCATGTTGTCGATCACCGCGCCCAGCCCGAAGCCGAACGCGAACAGGAACAGGAGCGGATTGGCGACGTTGGTGGTCAGCGACGCCCAGATCAGCTTGCGCCAGACCAGATACTGACGGTGGCAGACCGCCAGCGAATGGGTCGCGATCGCGAGGACCTCCGACATCAGTTCTCTCGCAGCTGGCGGCCGGTGAGCCGGAGGAACACGTCCTCGAGGTTGGCCTGGCGATGCCAGTAGACCACGTCCTCCGGCAGATCCTGGATGAAGCTCCTCGGCGTCTCGACGTAGTAGAGGATGGCGTCGCCGATGTCCTCCTGCTCGAAGCGGCCGTCGCGGAAGCCGGCCGGCAAGGGCTTTTGGACCTCGAACACGTGGCCCTTGACGTGGCGGTCGACCAGGTCCTGCGGCGCGCCGCGGTCGAGGATCCGGCCCTGATCGATGACGATGATGTCATCGCACAGCCGCTCCGCCTCCTCCATGTAGTGGGTCGTCAGCAGCAGGGTCTTGCCCTGTTTTCTGAGCTCGAGCAGGCGCTTCCAGATCATCACGCGGGCCTGCGGGTCGAGGCCGGTGGTCGGCTCGTCGAGGATCACGAGCTCGGGATTGCTGATCAGCGCGCGCGCGATCACCAGCCGGCGCTTCATGCCGCCGGACAATTGGTTGACCCCGCTCTGCGCCCGGTCGCCGAGCTGCAGGAAGGCGAGCAGCGCCGGGATGCGCTCGGCGATCGCCGCCGCCGGCAGGCTGAAGTAGCGGCCGTAGACCTCGAGGTTCTGGCGCACCGACAGGTCCGGGTCGAGGTTGTTGTCCTGGGGCACGAGGCCGATTCTCGCCTTGTGCTGGCGGCGGATCGCTTCGACCGGCACCCCGAACACCGTGAGCTCGCCGCCGGACGGTCTGGTCAGGCCCATGATCATGCGCATGGTCGTGGTTTTGCCGGCGCCATTCGGGCCCAAAAGGCCGACGCACTGGCCGGGCTCGACCTCGAAGTCGATGCCGCGCACGGCGTGGACCGGGCCGTACGACTTCTCGAGGGCTCGGGCCAGGATCACGGGCAGCGGGTTCATGGGAGGATCCGATGGGAAGCGGTCCGGTGGGAGGCGGTCGATGGGAGGCGGTTCGATGGCGGGCGTCTGCGCTGATGACCCGGGCGCAGTGACTACAGCGAAATCCAGTAGCGGCGCAACCGGCCGCGGCCGTCCGGATCGTCGATCATGTCGTCGAGCCGGCCGGCGTTGGCCTCGACGACGCGGATCGAGGCGAGGTTGTCCTCGATCACGGTCAGGAGCACGCGCCAGATCCCGAGTTGCCGGCACTCCTCGAGCGCGAGCCTCAGGATCAGCTTGCCATAGCCCTGACCTCTGGCGCGATGGCGTGATGCCGTAGCCGATGTGACCGCCCGACGTCCGGAGCCAGGCATTGAGTTCGTGCCGGATGCTGACCTCGCCGATGAACCGATCGCCCTCGACCAGCCAGAGCAGGGAGAACGGCACCCTGGGCACGAGCGTGCCGTCCGCCAGCCTGATGGTGCCGCCCTGATCGGTGATCGCCCGCAGATGCGCGGCAAAGTCGGCCTCGATCTCGCCGATCCGTCGATCGTCTGCAACCGGCTGGATGCCGCGGTGAAAGCCTTCCCTGAGCGCCTCCAGGTAGGAGCTCCGGTAGCAAGGCGCCGGCGCCGCGAGCTGCGCCCGGACCGAAGTCCCGGTCATGCTGCGCCCGGCAGGGTGAGCTCGGCATAGTAGAAGGAGGTGGCGGCGAGGCTGCCGTCCGGGCTCCTGGCGTGGCGCGGCACCAGGCCGAACTTCGTGAAGCCCAGCGCGCGGTAAAGCGCCTCGGCCGGATCGCCCTGGCGCACGTCCAGGAGCAACAGGCTGCGGCGCTCCGCGCGGGCGAGGTCAAGCGCCGCCGCCATCAGCCGCCGCGCGATGCCCTGGCGCCGGTGGCTGCGGAGCACCATCAGCTTCATCACCTCGGCGCGGTGCCGGCCGTTGGCGCGCGGCTCGAAATCGAGCTGGACCGCGCCGATCACCCGGTCGTCAGCGAGCGCTGCCAGCAGCCGGCGCCGGCCCGCCTGCATGGCAACCACCACGCTTCGCCAGTAGGCCAGGGCCTCGGGGCTCTCCAGGGGGGCAAGGAAGCCGATCGAGGCGCCGCCTTCGACCGCGTCGCGAAGCAGCCGCACGAGCTCGGCGGCGCGCGCCTCGACCTCCGCCGGCCCGAGTGGGCGGACGAGCATCACGCGGTCGGCGCGGTCCAGGTCGGGCGTCCCTCGATCGGATAGGCCGGGTCGTTGAAGCCCGGCGTCGAGGGATGGCCGGTGGTGACCAGGCTGTCGACCAGCGCCTCGTCCTCGGCATCGAAGCGGTACCGGAGCGCGGGCAGGTAGGCCTCGAACTGCTCCATCGTGCGCGGCCCGGCGATCGTGGCGGTGATCAGGCGGTTGTTGAGCACCCAGGCGAACGCGAACTGGATCGGGGAAATCCCCTTGGCTTCGGCGTGGCGCTTGATCTCCTTGGCGATCACCAGCGACTCCCGGCGCCATTCGGTCTGCATCATGCGCGTGTCCTGGCGGGCGCCGCGGGTGCCGGCGGGCGGCGGGGCGTCCGGATCGTACTTGCCGGTCAGCACGCCGCGCGCAAGCGGGCTGTAGGGCACCACGCCGAGCCCGTAGTAGCCGCAGGCCGGCAGGTGCTCGACCTCGGGCATCCGGTTCATGGCGTTGTAGTAGGGCTGGCTGACGATCGGCCGGTCGATGCCCGCCTGGTCACAGAGGTTGCAGATCTCGGCGAGCCGCCAGCTGCGGTAGTTGGAGACCCCGAAATAGCGCAGCTTGCCCGCCCGGATCAGGTCGGCGATCGCCCCGACCGTCTCCGCGAGCGGCGTGTCGTGATCCTCCTTGTGCAGATACATGATGTCGATCCAGTCGGCGCCGAGGCGGCCGAGCGAGGCATCGCACGCCTGGAACACCCAGCGCCGCGACAGGCCGGCCTGGTTCGGCCCCTTGCCCATCGGGTTGCACATCTTGGTCGCCAGCACCCAGTGGTCGCGCTCTGGCTTAATCGCGCGGCCGACGATCTCCTCCGAGCGCCCGTCCGCGTAGGCGTCCGCGGTGTCGATGAAGTTGATGCCCTCGTCCCTGGCGCGGGCGATGATCCGGGCCGCGGCCTCTTCGTCGGTCGGGCCGCCGAACATCATCGTGCCGAGGCAGAGCGGCGACACCTTGAGGCCGCTGCGGCCGAGCTTGCGATACTCCATGATCTCCTTCTCCCCGTTCGAGCGGGTCATGATAGCCGGAACGTCAGCGGGCGCGAAGGGGCGCCAGCCGCCATGGCTTCGGGCGGACCGGGGCCAGCCGCAGCACGAAACGACGCACCTGCCGCACCCCGCCCCGCTCCGGATAGGGCCGATCGACCACGCCGAGATCCCGGAACCCCGCCTTCTCGAGCACCCGCACCGAGGCCGGGTTCTCCAGAAAGCTGAACGCCTCGAGCACCCGATAGCCGAGCCCGGCAGCGTGCACCGCCATCGCGCGCACGCCCTCGGTCGCGTAGCCCTGACCCCAGAACCGCCGGCCGAGCGCATAGCCGAGCTCGGCGGTCCCGCCGTGGCCGCCAAAGCCGATGCCGCCGACCGCGGCGCGATCCTGCCGCGTGGTCATCAGAAACGAATGGCTGGCCGGGGCGATGTACATCGCGATCCATCGGCGCAACGCCGCCTCGGTCGGCGGCCAGGGCATCCGGCCGGTCTGCTTGATCGCCTCCCAGTCGTCCGCGAACAGGCGGGCGAGTGCTGGCGCATCGGCGACCGCGAGCGGCCGCAGCAGGAGGCGTTCGGTCTCGATCCGTATCACACCAGGCCGGCCCGACCCCTCGCGGGCGGCTCAGATCCACTTCAGCCGCCGCAGCACCACGATCTCGACCATAGCGAGGACCAGCAGCAGGACAACCACGGTCGCGAACGCCCAGGGCTGGTCGGCGCCCGGCATGCCGCCGACGTTGATCCCGAGCAGGCCGGTGATCAGGCTTGGCGGCAAGAGGACGGTCGCGGCCACCGTGAGGACGTACATCGTGCGGTTCATCTGGTCCGAGAGCTGCGTATTGAGCTCGTCCTGGACGACCGTCGCGCGCTCGCGCGCGGCATCGAGATCCTCGACGAAGCGGGTGGTGCGATCGGTGACCTCGCGCAGCAGCGCCCGATCACCGGCCGCGAGCCAGGGCGCCTGGCTGGTCGTCAGCCTGGCCATGACCTCACGCTGCGGCGCCAGATAGCGGCGCAGCGCGATCGCCTCGCGGCGCAGGTCGGCGATCCCCTGCCTGAGCTCGCTGCCGTGCTCCTGCAGCACCACCTCCTCGAGGTCGTCGATGCGATCGACCAGCTGGTCGATCACCGGCCCCATGCGGACGCTCAGGCAGTCGCTCAGCATCGCCATGAACTGCCCGGGGCTGCGCGGCCCGCGGCCCGCGGCCAGGGCCTCGCGCAAATCATTGATGGCGACCAGGCGGCGGTGGCGCAAGGTCACGATGCGCGACGGCTCCAGCCAGATCCGGACCGCGACCATGTCCTCGGAATCGGCGCCGGGATTGAGGTTGACACCGCGCAAGGTGACCAGCAGGGCGTCGTCGACCGGCAGCTCGCGCGGCCGCACGTCCTGGGCCAGCAGCCCGGTTGCGATCACCGGGTCGAGGCCGGCCTCGGTCCGCAGCCAGCGCTGGCTCTCGCTCCCGGTCCGGTCGAGATGGACCCAGAGCAGACCCTGGTCGGGTCGCCAGCTGCGGATCTCGGGCCAGCCGACCTCGCGCCCGCCACCGTGGCCATCGAGAATGCAGGCGCAGACCAAACCATCCTTGATCGCCATCGTCCTGTCCTCCAATCGTCCTGTCCTCCATGGGCTCGGTCACCCGTCGGTCAGAGCCGCGCGATGGGCGCGCCAGCTCTGGGCTTCGATGAACACCCGCCTGATCTCCGGGTGGGCGGATTTGATGCGCCGCTCGAGGTCGCTGATCGCGGCCTCGACCTGGTCGGCCGAGAGATCGCTCGCGAAATCGAGGCTGAGGGTCAAGAGCACGTCGTCAGGCCCGAGATGGACGCTGCGGTGCTCGTTGACCTTGAGGATGCCGGGCTGCGCGGCGACGATCCGCTCGATGCCGCGCCGGACCTCGGGCAGCACGCCCTCGCCGATCAGAAGGCCCTTGCACTCGTAGGCGAGCCAGGCGGCGGTGGCAGCCAGGATCAGCGCGATGCCGATCGACGCGACCCCGTCGAGCACCGGCAGCTCGAGCCCTTCGCCGAGCCCGATGCCGGCGAGCGCCACGACCAGGCCGAGCAGGGCGGCGCTGTCCTCGAACAGCACCGTGAACACGGTCGGATCCTTGCTGCGGCGCACCGCCTCGAGATAGCTCCGCTCACCCTTGGCCGCCCGGACCGCGCGGAACGCGAAAGTCCAGCCGACGCCCTCGAACAGCATCGCCAGCGCGATCACGACGTAGTTGACGTAGACGTGGGTCAACGGCTGCGGGTCGTGCAGCCTGTGCACTCCCTCGTACAGCGAGACCCCGGCGCCGCCCGCGAAGATCAGCAGCGCCACGACGAATGCCCAGAAGTACACCTCGCGGCCGTAGCCGAACGGATGGCGCTGGTCGGGCGGCCGTGCCGAGCGCCGCAGGCCATAGAGGAGGAGGCCCTGATTGCCGGTGTCGACCACCGAATGCACCGCCTCGCTCAGCATCGCCGAGCTGCCGGTGACCGCGGCGGCGATGAACTTGGTGAGCGCGATCAGCGCATTGGCGGCGAGCGCCGCGTAGATCACGAGCTTCGAGGCGTGGGCCGGCATGAGTCCAACTCGGATGACCGGGGTCCAACTCCGGGGCGGCTGCTGGCGGCAAACTCGCGCAGATCCCGTGTGATTTCAACTCGCGCGTGAAGTGGCGCTGCCGCAACGCTCCAAACCCGGGTCGCGGCCCCGCGGGCGCAGGCGTAACGATTTGTTAACCCTACCGACCGATGAGTTGCCCGACCGGCGTCGCCGCCGGTACCAATGGGATCGCAGCGCATGGGCCGGCCGCTCACGAGCATCCTCGTCCTGGCACCGCTGGTTCTGCTCGGCGCCTGCCTCGAGATGGCGCCGAGCTCGTCCGTGCCCTTTCAGGACGCCGCCGCGCGCCAGGCGCGCTACGCCGCCGAGATGGCGCTCGCGGTCAAGGAAGATCGCTGGGCCGAGGTCAGCGAGGCCGCGGCCAACGGTCGGATGGTGCTGCCGCAGCTGCCCGAGATCTGGGGCTCGCCCGCGACCGGGCAGAGGCGCGGCCAGGCCGCCCACGAGCCCGGTCTGGCGAGGCTCGAGCCGGCGATGGCGAGCGCTTCGCCCGGGAGCGGCTGCAGCCTGCCCCGAATTGAGCCGGCCGGCGGCCCTGCGCCCGCCGATTGCCGCCAGGACTGGCGCGCGAGCGGCCTCATTCTGCCGCCGCCCGGCTACGCATCGATCGCACCCGCGGCCGCCGCCGACCCGTAACCGCGCCCCGAGGGCACGCGCCACGCCTGGCAGGGTGCGGAAACCGGGCGCGGCCTTATCTCAGCTCCGTTCTGTGATTTGCGGTCTCGCTCGCTCCGGGCACCGGTGGCCCGCCTGGGTCGCGAGCGTTTCGGCGGGACTCGGAGAGACTTCGGGCGATCCGGCCCGGGGACCGGCCGGGCCTTGTTTCTCTGGCGGGGCGACGCATCTGAGCGCTACGATCGCCTTTCGCGCAGCGGCCGGAAGCACGCTGGACTCCCGGTCCGGCCGCAAGGAGAAGCCCGCCCATGACCGCATGCATCGTCGGCTGGAGCCACACGCCGTTCGGCAGGCACGCAGAGGACGACGTCGAATCGCTGATCGCGAGCGTCGCGAGCGAAGCGGTGGCCGATGCCGGGCTCGGCGTGCAGGACATCGATGAGATCGTGCTCGGCCACTATGGCGGCGGCTTCAGCCCGCAGGGCTTCACGAGCTCGCTGGTCCTGCAGGCGGACGAGGCCTGGCGCTTCAAGCCCGCGACCCGGGTCGAGAACGCCTGCGCCACCGGCTCGGCCGCGATCCATCAGGGGCTGAAGTCGATCGCCGCGCGCCAGGCGCGCTTCGTGCTCGTGGTGGGCGTCGAGAAGATGACCGACCTGCCCGGGCCCGAGGTCGCCAAGGCCCTGCTGAGTGCTGCTTATCTCAAGGAGGAGGGCGAGATCGCGGGCGGCTTTGCCGGCGTCTTCGGCCAGATCGCAGGGCGCTATTTCCAGCGCCACGGCGATCAGTCGGATGCGCTGGCTGTGATCGCCGCCAAGAACCACAAGAACGGCTGCGCCAACCCCTTGGCCCAGCTGCGCAAGGACCTTGGCTTCGAGTTCTGCCGCCACGTTTCGGACAAGAACCCCCTGGTCGCCGGACCCCTCAAGCGGACCGATTGCTCCTTGGTCTCGGACGGGGCGGCGGCCCTGGTCCTGACCGACGTCGAGACCGCGCTCCGGATGCCAAAGGCCGTGTGGCTGCGCGCCGCGGTCCAGGTCAACGACTTCCTGCCCATGAGCCGGCGCGACATCACGCTGTTCGAGGGCTGTGCCGAGGCGTGGCACAAAGCATTAGGAAGCGCCCGTATCAAATTGGAAAACCTGGATTTCGTCGAGACCCACGACTGCTTCACGATCGCCGAGCTCTTGGAATACGAGGCGATGGGACTGACGCCGCGCGGGCAGGGGGCGCGCGCTGCCCTCGAGGGCTGGACCCAGAAGGACGGCCGGCTGCCGGTCAACCCCTCGGGCGGTCTCAAGGCCAAGGGCCATCCGATCGGTGCCACCGGCGTCTCGATGCATGTGCTTTCCGCGATGCAGCTGACCGGCACCGCGGGCGACATGCAGATCAAGGGAGCCAGGCTCGGCGGCATCTTCAACATGGGCGGGGCGGCGGTTGCCAACTACGTCTCGATCCTCGAGCCGCTGCGCTAGGCATCGCCCGCCCGGCTCTGCTCTTGCTGGACTCCGATCGGGCAGCGCGCCTCTTCCCGGCGCGCATCGGGGTGGCCGTGGTCTTCGGCCTCAACGGCTTCGGCTACGGCAGCTGGGTGCCGCGGATCGCCGAGATCCGGGACCGTCTCGAGCTGAGTGACGGGCAGCTCGGGCTCAGCCTGTTCATGGCCGCGGTCGGCGCGCTGATCGCCATGCCGCTTGCCGGTGCCGCTTCGCACCGCTATGGCAGCCGGGCGGCGAGCGTCGTCACCGTCGTCGGCTACGGCCTCAGCCTGCCCGGTCTGGCGCTGGCCTCGGGACCGCTCTCTCTGGGCGTAGCGCTGTTCTGCCTCGGGGCGTCGTCCGGGGCGTTGGATGTGTCGATGAACGCCCAGGGCGTGGCCGTTGAGAAGCATCACCGGCGGCCGATCATGTCATCGCTGCACGGCACGTTCAGCCTCGGCGCGATGGCCGGGGCCGGGACGACGGGCCTGGTCGCGGCCGTGCGAGGTGCCCTGCTGCCGCATCTGCTGGGGCTCGGGCTTCTGACCATCGCGATCGGTCTGATCGCCTGCCGGCCGATGCTGCCGCGCGCCGTCGAGGGGACCACTGCCGGCCCGGGATTCGTCCGCCCGTCGCTGGCGCTTCTGCTGCCCGGGATCGTGGCGCTCGCGGGCCTCCTGTCCGAGGGTGCCATGGGCGACTGGAGTGCTGTCTACCTCAGCGCCAGCCTCGGTGCCGGCACCACGATGGCGGCGGCGGCGTTCGCGGCTTTTTCCGTCATGATGGCCGCCGGCCGGTTCGCCGGCGACCGCCTGGTCGCGAGGCTTGGCGGCGACCTGGTCGTGCGCTCGGGCGGCGCGCTCGCCGCGGCCGGGCTCGGCCTGACCTTGCTGATCGGCCATCCGGGGGCGGCGGTCGCGGGCTTCGGCCTGGTCGGCGCCGGCCTCTCCTGCGTCTTTCCGGTCGTGCTGTCGTCGGCCGCGCGTGCCCCCGGCGTGGTACCGAGTGCGGCGATCGCCGCGGTCTGCACGCTCGGCTATCTCGGCTTCCTGATCGGCCCGCCGGCGATCGGCGGCCTCGCCGAGCTGATCGGCCTGCCAGCCGCCCTCGGTCTGGTCGTGCTGCTCTGCATCCTGATCGCGACGATCGGCAGCCGGCCCGCGGGCGCCAGCTGAGCCTGAGCCCGGGGCGCGTCGCTATCCCAAAATTTGCGCCGAGCAACTTGCCCAAGACTTCCAGGTCATTTTTCTGCAGGCGGCCCAACCGGCGTCGAATGACGCGCCGCTCAACGGTCGCGATCAACGGCTTCAAGACGGAAGGCTTGAGCAATCCGGCTTCCTGCCAGCTTTGGATCGCGACCTCGGCGAAGGCGCCTTCCGTCCGGACGCGGCTGTGACCGCCATGACCAACAAGTCGGGACGCTCTCGATTGTAGACCACTGAACGCACCACGACCGCGGGCCGCTGCTTGGTCGTGCTCTGATCCGTGAACGGAAAGGGAACCAGAACGACGTCGCCGAAGTCAAAGCTCGTCATAGTCGGCGTCGTCGGGATTGTCCCAGACTTCGCGGAATGATTGCTCCGAGGCCGCGGTCACAGATTGCGTGACCCGCCGCTCGCTCTCGCGCTCATGGAGAAAATCAACGAAGTCCTCCACCTCCGCCATCTTGTCAGGCGGCAGGCTGCGGATCTTGGAGAGGAGCCGATCGCCACGGGGTTTTCGCGTTGCCATCGCCGTTACCCAAATCTGGGTCGTGGTCTGTCCCTGAGATAGGGCCTTTGCCTGCGGGAACACAAGAAGTGGAAGGAGAGGCTCGGAAGAGAACTGCGAAGCCAGCCCGCTGGGTCGTCTGGCGAGCTTCAAGCCCAATATGGAGGTCGCGGTAGGTCACCGTGGTGACGCCCGAGCCGCAGTCGACGAGAAAGTCCGAGCGCCCGCGCGGACCAGGCTGGCCGGGCCGAAGCGCTGCGGGTGCGCCCGCGGGCAGCCTGTGCCGAACAGGGTGATCAGCATGCGCGCATCCTGCTATTGCCGCGGCGCTGCACCCTATTGCCAAGCCCCGGTATTGGCCAGCATCCTCCGCCGGCATTTGGACCGCTCCTTGGGGGCGGGCTCGCTCGTGAGGCCAAGATGCGACCACTCGGCTTTCTGATCGTCATGCTCCTGGCGTTCGCGGATCGCGCCGGCGCGGCGCCGCTGCGCCTGATCCAGACCATCCCGCTCCCCGACGGCCGGGGCCGGATCGACCACATGGACCTGGACGCCGCCGGCCGGCGGCTGTTCGTCGCCGAGCTCGGCAACGATACGGTCGCCGTGATCGACCTCAAGGCCGGCCGGCTCATCGGCCGGATCGAGGGCGTCGCCGAACCGCAGGGGGTGGCCTTCGTGCCCGAGCCCGAGCGGCTGTTCGTGACCAGCGGCGAGACCGGCTCGGTCGCGATCTTCGATGGCGCCACGCTCGCGCCCGTGCAGGAGGACGCCCTCGACAGCGACGCCGACAACATCCGCTACGACCCCGCCGAGCGCGAGATCTATGTCGGTTTCGGCAATGGCGGCCTCGGCCGCCTGGCCGCGCTGAGCGGGGCGCACGTCGACGACATCGCGCTCTCGGGACACCCGGAGTCGTTCCAGCTCGAGACCGGCGGCAGCCGGATCTTCGTCAACGTGCCGGACGCCGGCGACATCGAGGTGGTCGACCGGGCCGGGCGCTCGAAGGTCGCGAGCTGGCCGCTCTCGGGCGTCGCGGCCAATTTCCCGATGGCGCTCGACGAGCCCGACCATCGTCTGATCGTCGCCACCTGGCAGCCGGCCGCGCTCTTGGTGCTCGATACGCGCACCGGCAAGGAGCTGACGCGGACCCCGAGCTGCAGCGACGCCGACGACCTTTGGTACGACGCCCCGCGGCGGCAGCTCTACGTCTCCTGTGGCCAGGGCGTGCTCGACGTGGTGTCCCTGGCCGACGCCACGCCCAGGCGCCTCGCCAGGATCACGACCGCCGACGGGGCCAGGACCTCGCTGTTCGTGCCTCAAGAGGATCGCCTCTACCTCGCGGTCCCGCACCGCGGCCCGCAGCCGGCCGAGATCCGGGTCTATCTGCCCACGTCCTGAGGCGGCCGCAGCGCCCGCGTCAGCCGTGCCGGAGCACGACCGTCTTGAGCGCCGAGAAGCCGTGGCGCGCGCGCTAACGCATTACCGGTCTGTCGGCCGGCCCGCCATCGGCATGCCGCGAAAAGAGCAAACAAACGCTCGTCCGATGGCCCCCCGCTCGACCGGACAGGGTCACTGCGCCTCGACCCCGAGCAGGCGCAGGGTCGCGGCCGCCATCACCTTGGCGGCGTTCACGAGGTCGTCGATCACGACGTACTCGTCCGGCTGGTGGGCCTGCTCGAGGATCCCCGGCCCATAGGCGATGCAGTCCTCGAGGCCGCCGATCCGATGGATGTGCTTCTGGTCGTAAGTGCCTGGCGAGACGACCACATCTGCCGGCCGCCCGAGCACCTGCTCGATCGCGGCGGCAACCGCGCGCACGACCGGCGCGTCGCGCCGGGTGAGCGTCGGCAGGACCTCCATGACGTCCTTGATGCGATAGGCAAAGCCCGGCCGGTCGTGACGCAGCTGCTCGAGAATGCCGACGATCTCGGCCTTGACGCCCTCGAGCTGCTCCTCGATCGGGAAGCGGCGATCGATCACCAGGCGACAGCGGTCGGCGACCAGGGGGCTCGGCAGGCCGGCCTGACCCTCCACCGGGCCGCCATGAATCGCGCTCAGGTTCAGGGTCGGCTGGCGCGCCTCGCGCGGCACCACCGGCATCGCCGTCTGCCGGCTCGCGAGCTTGGGCATCAGCTGGCGCTCGACCCGGTTGAGGAAGGCCGCCATGTGGCGGATCGCGCACACGCCCAGGAACGGCATCGAGCCGTGGCCGACCTTGCCCAGGGTCTCGATCTCGGCCCACCAGACGCCGCGGTGGCCAATGCAGACGCGGCCCACATCGAGCGGCTCGGGGATGATCACATGGTCGACCCGGGGGGCCGAGAACCAGCCGCGCTCGGCGAGATAGGCGACCCCGCCGTAGCCGCCCAACTCCTCATCGGCGGTGGCCGACACTTCGAGCGCGCCCGGAAACGGGATCCCCTCCGCAAGGATGCTCTCGAGCGCCACCACCGCGGCCGCGATCCCGCCCTTCATGTCGGCGGCGCCGCGGCCATAGAGCCGCCCGGCCCGGACCGCGCCCGCGAACGGGTTGAGGCTCCAGCCCGCGCCCGGCTCGACCACGTCGATATGGCCGTTGAAGTGCACGCAGGCGCCCGGGCCCCGGCCCTCGCGGCGCGCGATCAGGTTGATCCGCGGATAGCGGTCGCTGTCGCCGATCGCGCCCTCGGCGCGCACATAGGTGGTCTCGAAGCCCGCCCGCCGCAGCCGCTCGCCCAGATGGCGCGCGCAGGCCTCGTAGGCGTTGCCCGGCGGGTTGACGGTCGGGATCTGGACCAGCTCCCGGGTCAGCTCGACCAGCGCCTCCCGCTGCGCCTCGATTCGCGCGAACACCGCCGCCAGCATTTTTTCTCCACCTGCGCGCTTTTCCGAAGTGAACGCCCACACCCGGCAGAATTCAAGCGCCAACGCCACCCGGCGCCCGATCGCGCTCACTTGCGAGCCTTGCGCGTTTGGGTTTTGATGCGGCCTACGCCATTGTCGCCAAGGTGCATGCGTCATGATCGATCTGGCCTCGGCGCTCGTCGCTCCGCTCGCCAAGCTCTTCCTGAAGAGCTGCCTCGGCGAGGTCCCGGCCGACATCGGCGACCACCTGCTCAAGCTCGGCTTCGATCGCTTCGGCGACTGGTCCAAGGCGCGGACGGCAAAACAGCTGGCCGAGCGCACCGCCGCCGGCGTGGTCGCCGACCTCGAGCGCTTCTTCGCAAGCGAGCACGTCGACCCCAACCTGCTCGAGGTCGCGGCCACAGATCTCGGCACCACGGTCGGCAACCACGTCGACGCCGCCTTTCTGGTCGATCAGCAGCTGGACGCCGCGGCCATCGAGGCCGGGCTGCTCGAAGCCCGCCCGCTCGACCGGATCTATCCCAAAGGCGATCCGGCGCGCGATCCCTACGTCCGCCTGGTGAAGGCGCTGGCGCCCCGCCTGCGCGCGATCGCGCCGAAGCTGCCGCACTACGAGGTCGAGCGCGACGCCCAGTTCTTCGCCGAGTTCGAGAACCTCGCCGATGGCATCGAGCAAATCCTCGCTGGCAGTCGCGGACATCAAGCCGACCATCGAGAAGACCGCCGCTGGCGTCGACGAGCTGCTCGACCGCCCCAGGCGCCTCGCCGAGGGCTACGAGGCCGACTACCTCAAGGCGCTCTGCATCGAGCTCAACCGGGTCGAGATCATCGGCCTGACGGTCGACGAGCCGGCGCCGCGGCGGCGAGCTCGAGGTCGCCTACTTGTCGCTGCGGACGAGGCTCGGCATCCGCGGAGAGACCCGCCAGTCGATTTCGCGACGCTGCTGACCCTCATGCCCGAGCTCGGCAATCGGCATCCTGATCGAGGGCCCGGCCGGAGCCGGCAAGAGCACGCTGCTGCGTTGGGCGGCGATCCAAGCCGCGCACTTTCGTCTCGGCAGAGAGCGCCGAAGATCCGCTCGCCATCGCGCCGGACTCGATGCTTGGCTGCCGCTGTTTCTGACGGGCGACGACCGTCTCCGCGGGCAGACATGCCGGTCTGGAAGAGGCGCCGGCCGCTATCGCGGGCCACGCGCGATGACCGCAGCAGCCCGAGCCAATTGCTGCGCGAGCGCCTTGGCGAAGCCTGCTGGCGAACGCGGGTTCCCTTCTTCATCCCGCTTCGTCGCAGCGGTCAGGCGATCGACCTCGACAAACTGCCGAAGCTGGTCCTTGGCACCATCGAGGAGCCACCCGATGGCTGGACTGCCGCGGCCGTAAAGTCTGCGCTGCTGTTGATCGACGGCGTCGACGAGGTGCCGGCCGGGCCTGCGCGGCAGGCGGCGCTATCCACCATTCAGACTTGGGCGAAGCGATTTCCCGGCGCTCAGATGGTCGTCACGAGCCGGCCCGGCGCGGTTCCCGAAGGCGCCCTTCCGGAGTTCACGCTCGTCCGCCTGGACGAGCTCGACGAAGCGCAGACGGCGCCGGTTCGTCGACCATTGGCACCGGGCGCTTGGACGCCAGTTGCGCTGGCCCGAAGGACACCCGCTGCTCGCGCGCCTGGCTGCGGGCGTCCGGCTCGAGTTCGAGCGCGCAACGAGCGCTCGAGGATCTCGCCGCCAATCCGCTTCTTTGCGGCAGCCTTTGCGCACTGCATTGGGATCGGCGGCGAGAAGCGGCGCGCGCGGCATTCAAGAACAACGAAATGCTGGAGCTGGGCACGACGATTCTGCCGGCGACCCGCTGGCGTATCTGCGACGCGCTCACCGAAATGTTGCTGGAACGTCGCGAGCGCGAGCAGCCGGACTTCTACATCAAGGACTTCCCGCAGGAATATCGGCTGCTCTACGAGCAGAAGGCCACAATTCTTTCCGAATGGCCTGGGCGATGGTCGAGGACGACATGCGCTCGACCATGACGCGGAAGAACGCCGAAGCGGCGGTCAGACGCGCGCTCCGATCGCGACGCGACCATCTCAAGGCCAAAGCGTCGCCGTTCTGACAGCGCTGATCGAGCGCAGCGGTCTGCTGCGCGGCGCGGGCGAGGACGAGATCGAGTTCGCGCACAACACGCTCAAGGCCTTTCTCGCTGCACGGCACTATCTGAACGCCAACGCGGCCACTACGCTCGCGCGTAAGCTGGTTTACGCCGACCTCGCGGAGCTTCGCTCGGGCCTCGACGAGGTTGCGGTGTTCTGCGCCGCGAGTCCCACCGGCCAGACGCTTCGCGACCTCGCTGATCGACCAGGCTGGCACTGGCGCCGAGGACCTGGCGCTGCATGGAGACGTCGAGCGCGCCCGCGGGCTGCGGATGCTTGCTGTACGCTGCGAGATGTCGGCCGAACAGCCTTCGACCCGCAAGCGCAAGGTCGATCCAGGACCTCGCAGCCGGAGTGTTCCCGCCCCGGAATATTGACGAAGCGCGCCAGCTCGCCGCCCTGGGCGAAGAGGCGATTCCCCGGCTGGCACCGATAGCTGGCGCCTCGGACGAAGAAGCCGCGGCCGCGGTCCGCTGCCTGCGTCTGATCGGCAGCCAGGCGGCGGATGCCGCGATCGACGCCTACCGCGACTTCACGGCGCCCGCGGTCCTCGAGGAGCTGGCCCAGGCGCGCCATCCCCTGACGCTGCCAGCGGTGCTCGACGCCGCGCAGGATGATTTCCTATGGGAAAAACTTCCGGAAGGTGTCAAAGCTCCGCATCATCGACGCCGAGCCCGCTCGAAGGCCTCACCAACCTGCAAGAGCTCGACCTCAGCGACACCCAGGTGGCGGACCTGCGCCCCCTCGAAGGCCTCACCAACCTGCAATAGCTCGACCTCAGCAGCACCCAGGTGGCGGACCTGCGCCCGCTCGAAGGCCTCACCAACCTGCAATCGCTCTACCTCAGCAGCACCCAGGTGGCGGACCTGCGCCCGCTCGAAGGCCTCACCAACCTGCAATGGCTCTCCCTCAACGACACCCAGGTGGCGGACCTGCGCCCGCTCGAAGGCCTCACCAACCTGCAATGGCTCTCCCTCAACGGCACCCAGGTGGCGGACCTGCGCCCGCTCGAAGGCCTCACCAACCTGCAATAGCTCTCCCTCAGCGACACCCAGGTAGCGGACCTGCGCCCGCTCGAAGGCCTCACCAACCTGCAATGGCTCGACCTCAGCGGCACCCAGGTGGCGGACCTGCGCCCGCTCGAAGGCCTCACCAACCTGCAAAGGCTCGACCTCAGCGGCACCCAGGTGGCGGACCTGCGCCCGCTCGAAGGCCTCACCAACCTGCAATCGCTCTCCCTCAACAACACCCAGGTGCGCGGACGAGCAGGTCGTGCGGCTGCAGGAGGCGCTGCCGAATCTCAAAATCAGTCGATGAGAGCGCGGTTCAAGTGACGTGGCGCGACACTTCTGTGCCCTGGCGTGCAGCGCAGCCGGGATCAATCGCCATCCATCTGGGGTCGATGAGGACGCCAATGGCGGAGCGACTTGCTCGCAGTTCGAAGCGAAAGAGGCAGCGATATCAATGAGTTGATCGAATCGTCGGCAGATTGATCGAAGTGGATTTTGGATGGAGGTTGCCTCCAGCTCGCCGATACTTGCGCGGGCAGGCGCCACTTGTGTGCCACGATGCGACAGTCGTCAGTATCGGAGGCGCCACTCGCGCGACACTTTCGTCCGGAAGTGAGTTACCACGAAGATGATCGCGGCGGCTGGATTTGCGGCTGAGCTTGCCGTCGGAACATCAGTAGATCGGATTTGTGGCGCTCGTCAGGCACGTTTCCAGGTCAGAGTGGTTCGAATTGGCCCTGCTGGATTTTGCGTTGACTTGCGGGCGAAGGGCGTCAGCGGCTGGCTTCGAGGTAGAGGGCGTAGAGGTAGGTGCTGCCGATGGAGAGCAGGAAGACCAGGATCAGGAGGGCCACCACGATCAGGACGACCGTCAGCAGCCAGCGCAGCGGCACGCCCGGGCGGCAGTGCGGGATCAGGTTGAAGAGCAGGCCGCCCAGCACCACGAGGCCGGCGCCAACGCCATAGAGGGTCAGGGAAAACGGCTGGAAGATCAGCACGAGCGCGAGCAGGCAGAGGCCGATGATCGCCGATTCGATGAAGCGCGCGGTGGTCGCGGACATGCCCTGATCGCCCGCCTGCGGCCGGCCGGCGCTCATCGCGGCAGCTCCCGGGGGCGCAGCTCCTGGGGCGGCGGCGGCTCCGGGGGGGACGGCTCGGGGCGGTCGTCGGCGAGCGGGATGCGGTGGCCCTGGTGGTCGAAGATGTGGGTCTGGCTCGGGCGCAGGCGCGCGTGCACCCGGGCGCCGACCGGGACCCGCTCGCGGCGGCCGACCACGGCGCGCAGGTCGCGGCCGTCGGCCTGCAGGTGCAAAAGCGTCTCGGCGCCCATCGGCTCGACCATGTCGACCCTGGCCGTGAGCGTGGTCGCGTCGCCCTCGGGCATCAGCTCGAAGGCGCGCGGGCGGATGCCGAGGGTCACCCGGTCGCCCGCGCCAAGGCGTTGGTCGGCGGCCGGCAGGCGCAGGCTGACCTGCTGGCTGCCACTTTTGAAGCGCACGTCCTGCGAGCTCACCCGGTCGACCGTGGCCTCGATCAGGTTCATCTGCGGCGTGCCGATGAAGCCGGCGACGAACAGGTTGTCCGGCCGCGCGAAGATCGCGTGCGAGCTCGCGATCTGCTCGATCCGGCCGGCGCGCATGACCGCGATCCGGTCCGCCATGGTCAGCGCCTCGAGCTGGTCGTGGGTCACGATCACGGTCGCCTTGTTGAGGCCCTCCAGCACCTCCTTGATCTGGCCGCGCATGGTCTCGCGCAGCTGCACATCCAGCCTGGAGAGCGGCTCGTCGAACAGAAAACAGACCGCGGCGCGGATGATCGAGCGGCCGACCGCGACCCTTTGCTTCTCGCCCTCGGCGAGCTGGCCCGGCCGGCGGTCGAGCACGCCCCCGATCTGCAGCACGCCCGCGATCTCGCGCACCCGCCGGTCGATCTCGGCCGGGCTCGCGCCCTCGGCGTGGAGCGGATATTCCAGGTTCTCGCGCACCGTGAGGCTCGGATAGAGCGCATAGAACTGGAAGGTCATGGCGACGTTGCGCTGGCGGGCGGCGAGCTCGTTGACCCGCCGGCCGGCCAGCCGGATCTCGCCCTCGGTCGCGGATTCCAGCCCGGCGATCATGCGCAAGGTCGTGGTCTTGCCGCAGCCCGAGGGCCCGAGCAGGCAGACCACCTCGCCCGCCTCGACCGCGAGATCAACCGCATCGACCGCGACCAGCTGGTCGAAGCGCTTGGTGACCTTGGCAAGCTCGATGTCGGCCATGGATCAGCAGGTCAGCGCAGGAAGTCTTTGACGATGTTGCCGAGCATGGCCAGGAACAGGACGATCGTCGAAGTCACCATCCAACGCATCTGGCTGTCGAGGCGCTGGTTCATCTGGCTTTGGAAGCTGTCGAAGCGCTGCGTCATCTGACTTTCGAAGCTGTCGAAGCGCTGCATCATCTGACTTTGAAACGTATCGAATTGTTGGGTCATCTGACTCTGAAAGCCATCCAACCGCTGCGTCATCTGAGCGTCGGAGCGTTGAAATTCCTGGTGCATCTCGACCCGCAACTGCTGGACTTCGCGGGTCACGACCGCGTTGACCACGAGCTCCACGTGCTCCTTGGTCGCGACGGTCCGCTCGATCTCTTCGGCGAGGTGCTCGGCGAGCGGCCGGGCGAGCTTGGGGTCGACCCCGTCCTCGATCAGGTTGCGGGCGAAGCGCGCTGCGTTCATGGGCCCTGTCCGTACGGTCCAGCCGCCATCTTAGCGCTTGATGGTACCAAAAGTCACACCGCGCAGCAGATGGTGCTGGAGCACGAACACGACCACGATCACCGGCACCAGGAACAGGGTCTCGATCGCGGCGAGCAGGCCCCAGCGGACGCCGATGTCGCCGCCGATGGTCTGGGCCATCGCGACCGGCACGGTGCGGGTCTCGACCCCGGTCAGAAGCAGGGCGAACAGGAACTCGTTCCAGGTCAGGATCAGGCCGAAGACCGCGGTCGCGGCCAGGCCGGCGCCGACCTGCGGCAGGCAGATCTTGAAGAACACGGCCGTCTCGGAGCTGCCGTCCATGCGCGCGGCGTCCTCGACTTCGGGCGCCAGCTCGTCGAAGAAGCTCTTCATCATCCAGACCGTGAACGGCAGGTTGAAGGCGGTATAGAGCAGAATGATGCCGAGATAGGTGCCGGACAATCCCGCCAACCGGAACATCAGGAAGATCGGGATGATCACCACGATCGGCGGCAGCATCCGGGTGGTCAGGATGATGAACAGATAGGTGTCGTTGCCGCGCAAGGGGTAACGCGAGAAACCGTAGGCGGCAAGCGTGCCGATCAACAGCGCCAGGAAGACGCTCGTGCCGGCGATGAAGATCGAATTGAAGAAGAACAGATCGAAGCGGGTGTCGACGGCCTCGGCGCCTTTGCTGTAGGCGCGCACGAACACCTGGACGAAGTTCTGCAGGGTGGGGGTGAACAGCCACTTGGGCGGGATCGCCAGCGCGTCGTTGAGGCTCTTGAAGGCGGTCAGGATGATCCACAGCACCGGAAAGAAATAGACGAAGCTGATCGCGCCCGCGAACGCGGTCCAACCCCAGCCTGCTTCACCGATCGCCCGTCGGCTGCGCCATGCCATCGTCAGGTCTCCGCCGCCCGCCGTTGCACGAAATAGAGATAGAGGTTGGTCAGCACGATCACGATGAACAGCAGGATGTAGACCAACGCCGTGCTCTGGCTGGTCCGGAAGTACTGGAAGGCGAGGCGGTAGACATAGACCGCGATGGTCTCGGTCGAGGTGCCGGGGCCGCCCTCGGTGATCAGGAACACGACGTCGAACAGCTTGAACGCCTCGATCGTCCGGAACAGCAGCGCGAGCAGCAGCAGACCCTTGATGTAGGGGAAGGTGATGGTGCGGAACTTGCGCCACCAGGACGCCCGATCGATCTCGGCGGCCTCGTAGAGATACTGCGGCACGCTGACCAGGCCGGCGAGCACCAGCAGCATGACGAACGGCGACCACATCCAGGCGTCGGCGAAGATGATCCCGGCGAGCGCCCCGCCGGGCGTGTCGAGCAGAATGTACGGCTGCCCGGTGAACACGCGGACCGCCTGGCTCAACAGGCCGAAGGTCGGCTCGTAGTAGTAGCGGAAGAAGGCGCCGACCGCGACGAACGAGAGCATCATCGGGGTCAGCACCAGCATCAGCAGGACCCGGCGCCCCGGGAACTTCTTCTCGAACAGCAGCGCCAGAAGGAAGCCCACGACCATCTGGCTGCCGACCGTGAGCACGACCACGAGCGCGGTGGTCTGCAGGCGGTCCCAGACGACCGGGTCGGCCAGCACCTTGTCGTAGTTGCTGAGGCCGGCGAAGGTCGGCGGCGCCAGCCGGTTGGCGCGGAAGTTGAAGAAGCTGAGGCCGAACGACCACATCAGCGGGAAGATGTTCATCACGAACAGGAGGCCGATCGCCGGCGCCACCAGGAGGCCGCCACGATGCCGACCCCAGGCGTTGACGACCGCCGCCAGCGCCACGAGCGCCACGGCCACGAGCGCCACCCAGAAGGCGGCATCGAGCGGCAGGGCCGCCACCGCGACGGGCACCACGACCACCGCCAGGATCAGTGCCAGGCGCCAGTTCGACCAGTTCGGCCGCCACAAGGCGTAGCCAGCCCGGGGGGCTGCTTTGACTTCGGTCGATGCCGCGCTCATCGGCGCTTCAGGCTCCGGCAAACGGGGGCAGAGGGTCGATCTTGGAAAAGGAGCGCGGCCCAGGCCGCGCTCCCATCTCGGGTCTCGTCGATCGCCTCACTCGATGCGGCCCGACTCCGTCAGCAGGTTCTGCTGGAAGGCGGCGATGTTGTCGAGCGCCTGCTTGCCGGTCAGCTGACCGGTGATCGCCGCGGTGAACTGCTCCTGCTGCTCGACCAGGAGCTCGAAGAACTCGGGCACGTGCCAGACGTCCTTCTGCCAGTCGAGGCTGGGCGCCCAGGTCCGGTTCCACGGCCGGAAGGTGAGGTAGTCGGGTTTCGAATAGACGCTCTTCAGGCCGCTCTGGCCACCGCGCTTGGCAAACTCGGTCTGGATCTCCGGCGACAGCCACCACTTGCAGAAGTCGATCGACTCCTTGGTCACCTCGTCGCTGTTCCAGGTGGTCAGCACGAACGGCTGGCCGCCGATGTTCGACCAGCGGATCAGCTTGCCGTCGGCATCGCGCAGGCCCGGCTGCTGGGCGAACGCGACCTTGTCCGCGACCTTGGAGGTGGCCGGCGTGATCGTGCTCTCGGCGAAGCCGATCCACTGCACGATCCAGGCGACCTTGGCCTCGCGGAACAGCTCGTCGACCTTGAAGATGTCCATGGTCCCGGTCTTGACCACCGGCGGCATGTACTGCTGCAGCGAGAGATAGTGATCGAACGCCTCGACCGCCTTGGGCGAGTTGACCACGCCCTCCGCCTGGCCCTTGGGCGCCTTGGTCTCGTCCCAGATGTCGGCGCCGTGCTGCCAGATGAAGGCGTTGATCTCCATGCTCGCGAAGTCGTAGCCCTTACCCGACTGATAGGCGATCCCGTAGAAGTCGTCGTCGAGGGGCTTGCCCATCAGCTGGTCGCCCTTGGCGCGCCGGAAGAACTCGCCGAAGGTCTTGACCTGGTCCCAGTCGACATCGTCCATCTCGTCGGGCTCGCACGGCAGCTTCTGACCGTATTTGGCCTTGTAGGCGGCCTGCTCGGCCGGATCGCAGAAGACGTCCTTGCGATAGTAGACGATCAGCACGTCCGGCATCTGCGGGAAGCCGTAGTAGTTTTTGGACTTGTACGGATAGGTCGAATAGGCGGCGACCAGTGCCGGGTGCAAGTCCTTGAAGATCGCCTGGAGCGTGGGGTCGGCGTCGATGTACTTGTTGAGCTTGAGGTAATAGCCGCCCTCGACGAAGGCGCCGAGCCACTGGCTGTCGGAGACTGCCATCTGGTATTTCTTCTCGCCCGAGGTGAGCGAGGCGGCCAGCCGCTCGTAGTAGTTCGGCCAGGGGATGAAGTCCTCGACGAGCTTGACGTTGTTGCCCGAGGGCGCCTTGTAGCGCTCGTTGGCCAGATCCTGCATGATCCGGGTCGGCGGCCAGTCCGGCACCGCCATGTTGATCGTGATGTCCTTGGCCGCGAGCGGGCTCGCGGCCAGGCCGAAGCCGAGCACCGCCAGCACCGCAGTCGCGACTCCCAGACGCCTGATCCCTGCTCCTTGCATAGTCTTGGTTCCTCTCTTGGTTGTCACATGCCCGCGCCGATCCGACCGGGGCGGTCTGCTCAGGCGAGCGCCACTCCCGTCTCCCGGTGGAACAGATGGGCATCGGCCAGCGACAGCTCGACCGCGAGGCCGGTGCCGTGCCGGAAGGCGAGTGCGTCCTCCTCGGGCAGCGCCATCTTGAGAATCGTACCGCCCGCCTCGAGGTCGATCAGGGTGACGTCGCCGAGCGGCTCGGTCAGGTGGACGGTGGCCGGAAAGCGCGGCCCCCTCGGTTCGGCGCGCGCCGGCGCCAGATCGTGTGCCCGGATCCCGAACAACACCTCGGCGCCGCTCGCCAACGCATGCTGCCAGCGGCCGGCATCGATCTCGCCGAACGGCAGCTCGACCACCAGGCCCGCCCGGCGCGCGCGCACCGTGCCCGGCACGAGGTTCATCGGCGGCGCGCCGACCATGGTGGCGACGAAGGCATCGGCCGGAGCCTGGTAGAGGCGCTCCGGTGCGCCGGTCTGGACGATGCGGCCCTCCCGCAGCACGGCGATCCGCTCGCCCATGGTCAGCGCCTCGAGCTGGTCCGGGGTCGCGTAGACCATGGTCATGCCGAGCTCGCGGTGCAGGCGCTTGAACTCGGCCCGGGTGTCGTGGCGGAGCTTGGCGTCGAGGTTGGTCAGCGGCTCGTCGAGCAGCAACAGGCGCGGCCGCCGGACCAGCGCGCGGCCGATCGCGACCCGCTGCTGCTCGCCGCCCGACAGCGTGCCGGGCTTGCGCATGAGCGTGTGGCCGATGCCGAGCATCAGGGCGACCTCGTCGACCCGCTGGCGCAGCTCGGCGCGCGCGACGCGCTGCTCGCGCAGCGGATAGGCCAGATTGTCGAACACCGAGAGATGCGGATAGAGCGCGAAGGTCTGGAAGATCATCGCCATGCCGCGGCCCTGGACCGGGGCGTGGGTCATGTCCTGGCCGGTGAAGGTGATCGTGCCGGCATCCGGCCGCTCGAGGCCGGCGATCGTGCGCAGGGTCGTGGTCTTGCCGGCGGCGCTCGGTCCCAGAATGACGAAGAATTCGCCGGCCTCGACCTCGAACTCGACGCCACTGAGCGCGCTGACCCGGCCGTAACGCTTGACGAGGCCTCTGACCTTGAGCTCCGCCACGATTCAACCGCTCCGCCCGCCCGGCGGGATGGCGCCCTTTGCGAGCATTCCGCCTCCCCTGCTGGGCGCTCATGGTAGGCGTCTTGGCCCCAAACGCAACACCCCTGCGGGGCCTCCGGCGGGGCTTCAGGACCGGCAATCGCTGCCGCCCCTGATCCGGCACAACCCTGGTCATCCGTGCCGGCAGACGGTATCCTTGGGGGCATCGGTCGGCCGCGGGCGCCGCCTGGCGCCTGCCGACCGCCATGGGGAGCCGGCCATGAGCGATTCCCAGAGCCCCGATCCGGGGGCCGCCGCCGAGCAGCTGGCGGCGCTCGCCGAGCGCAGCCAGCGCCTCGTGCAGGCCTTCTGGCAGCGCCAGGCCGAGGCCGAAGGCGACGGCAGCTTCTCGATCACCGATCCGAGCGCGATCGGGCGCGCCTTCCTGAACCTCGGCACGCAGCTGCTGGCCGACCCGAGCCGCTTGGTCGAGGCCCAGGCGGAGCTCTGGCGCAACGGTGTCGCACTCTGGCAGCAGACGCTCCGACGCCTGCAGGGCGAGCCGGCGGCGCCGCTGATCGAGCCGGAGCGGACCGATCGCCGGTTCAAGGACGAGGCCTGGAACGACGAGGTCGCTCTACGACTACGTCAAGCAATCCTACCTGTTGTCCGCGCGCTGGCTGCGCAGCTCTGGTCAAGGACGTGCCCGGCCTGCAGCCGGGGGACCAGCAGAAGGTCGATTTCTACACCCGCCAGTTCGTGAGCGCGCTGGCGCCCTCCAACTTTGTCCTGACCAACCCCGCGGTCCTGCGCAAGGCCAAGGAGACCGGCGGCCAGAACTTGCTGGACGGGCTCCAGCATCTGCTCGACGACCTGGAGCGTGGGCAGGGGCGGCTCAAGATCAGCATGGCCGACGAGCAGGCCTTCGAGGTCGGCAAGAACGTCGCGACCTCGCCCGGCAAGGTGATCTTCCAGAACGAGCTGATCCAGCTGCTCCAATATGCGCCAAGCACCGATCAGGTCTACCGGCGGCCGTTGCTGATCGTGCCGCCCTGGATCAACAAGTTCTACATCCTGGATCTGCAGCCGAAGAACAGCTTGATCAAGTGGTGCGTCGACCAGGGGCACACGACCTTCGTGATCTCCTGGGTCAACCCGCGTCAGGACCTGGCCGCCAAGGATTTTTCCGACTACATGCTGGACGGACCGCTGGCCGCGCTCGAGGCGATCGCGCAGGCCACAGCCGAACGCGAGGTCAACATCCTGGGCTTTTGCATCGGCGGCATCCTGACCGCGACCACCCTTGCTTATCTTGCGGCCAAGGGCGACGACCGGCTGAAGTCTGCGACGTTCCTTGCGACCCTCTTCGACTTCAAGGAGGTGGGCGAGGTCCGGGTGTTCGTCGACGACGACCAGATCGCGCACATGGAGGAGCACATCCGGGCGACCGGCTACCTCGAGGGCCACCATATGGCCGAGATGTTCAACCTGATGCGCGAGAACGACCTGATCTGGTCGTTCGTGGTCAACAACTACCTGCTCGGGCGCGAGCCGCCGCCGTTCGATCTGCTCTACTGGAACGCCGACGCGACCCGCCTGCCGGCCGCGATGCTGCTCACCTATCTGCGCCGTTTCTACCAGGAGAACCGCCTCATGCAGCCGGGCGGGCTCGAGCTCGCGGGCGTGCCGATCGACCTCGGCAAGGTCAAGACGCCCGCCTACATCGTCGCGACCAAGGAGGACCACATCGCGCCCTGGCAGTCCTGCTATCCGGGGACCCGCGCGTTCGCCGGCCCCAAGCGCTTCGTCCTCGGCGCCTCGGGCCACATCGCCGGCATCGTCAACCCGCCGGCCGGCCGCAAATACGGCTACTGGAGCAGCCAGCGCCTGCCGCCCGACCCCGAAGCCTGGCTCGCCGGCGCCAAGTTCCAGGACGGCTCCTGGTGGTCCGACTGGGGCCCCTGGCTCGCCCGCAAGGCCGGCAAGAAGATCCCCGCCCGCCACCCGGGCGACGGCAAGCTTTCTCCGATCGAGGACGCCCCCGGCTCCTACGTCAAGCAGCGCGCCAGCGAGTGAAGGGGCTCGGATTGAGGTCTCGCCTCCATCTGGCACCAAAGTTATTTCCAAGCACACAAAGTCATATGACAAGAAATGACGACGCCTCAGATCATTGAGAGACAATACTCGAAAGTTACCATAGCCATGACAAAGTCGAACCCGAGCGGACCGCCATCGCGCCCGGATTGAGAGAGGCTGGAGTTGCCCTCGCTGCATCCATCCGTTGATGCGGACGCATTGGTCTTGGGCTGCACGGCGGATAACACGGAAGTGAGGCCTCAGTGAGGCCTCAGCAACTTGGCAGTGGTCGAAAGTGGAGCCTCGCTCGCCAAATAAACCGTTCGAATCAGCGTTCTCCATCTCCAGTCATGTCAGGATCAAGCTCATGAACTGCGATTTGAACGATCCGCATCCTATTGAAAATACTGAGAAAATTGCCTTAGTGACCGGACTCAAGCCGGCTGGAATACGGCCCCGCGGGCGTCAGGCTGGGCTGAGATGGAGACAGACGCCCGGGTTTTCCGGTGTGCCAGGGCGACACGAATCTGTGCCATGATGTACGCACATCGCGTGTGAATGGGGGATCGATCTCGGCGAGGCGGACGCGCGTGCTGGCGCGCTCGGGAGGCAGGCTGTTGCGGTGCGACCAGAGGCGGAAAAGTTTCAGACACGGTTTGCCCCAGACACCTTTTGCCCGGGCCTGTTGCGCACGCATGGACGGTACATGCTTGCACCGCATTCTCTACCGTGGCTTGATGCGTCGACCACCCGCCAGGATCGAACAGTGGAAATTGCGCCCCTGATGTCGCCCGAGCAGTTCATTGCCAAGTGGCAGGCGGCCGACCTCAAGGAGCGGGCCGCAGCGCAATCGCACTTCAACGACCTGTGCGAGCTGCTCGACGAGCCGAAGCCGACCGATGCCGACCCCAAGGGCGAGTGGTACTGCTTCGAGCGCGGCGCTACCAAGATCACCGGCGGCGAGGGCTGGGCCGACGTCTGGAAACGCAGCTGCTTCGGCTGGGAATACAAGGGCCGGGGTGGAAGCCTCGACGCGGCGCTCGATCAGCTGAAACGCTATGCGCTCGCCCTCGAGAATCCGCCGCTCCTGATTGCCTGCAATCTCGACCGCTTCCGGATCGTCACCAACTGGACCAACGCGGTCTCGGCGCGCCACGAGTTCGATCTCGACGGCCTGCGCGAGCCCGCCAACCGCCAGAAGCTCAAATGGGCGTTCGCCGACCCCGAGAAGCTCCGGCCGGGTCTGACCCGCCGGCACATCACCGAGATCGCGGCCGAGAAATTCGCCGGGCTGGCCAAGGACCTGCGTGCCAAGGGTCACGCGCCGCAGACCGTCGCGCATTTCGTCAACCGGCTGGTGTTCTGCATGTTCGCGGAAGACATCGGTCTGCTGCCCAACCGGCTGTTCTCGCGCATGCTCGAAGAGGCGCTGCGCCTGCCGGCCGAATTCGAGCCCCTTTGCCGCGAGCTGTTCGGCGTCATGCAGAAGGGCGGTCGCCTCGGCTTCGAGCGGGTCGACCGCTTCAACGGCGGCCTGTTCGACGACGATACGGCGCTGCCGCTGACCCGGCCCGAGATCGAGCGCGTCCTCGACGCCGCCAACCTGGACTGGTCCGAGATCGACCCCTCGATCATGGGCACGCTGTTCGAGCGCGGCCTCGACCCGGACAAGCGCAGCCAGCTCGGCGCCCACTACACCGACGCCGACAAGATCATGAAGATCATCGAGCCGGTGATCCAACGCCCGCTCGAAGCGGAATGGGCCAGGACCAAGGGCGAGATCGAGAGCCAGCTCGCCAGAGCGCAGACCAGCAAGGCTGCAAGCACCCGAACCCGCGCCCGGAACGAGGCGGCAAAAACTCTACAAGAGCTTCCTCGATCGGCTGCGCGCCTTCCGGGTGCTCGACCCGGCCTGCGGCTCCGGCAATTTTCTTTATCTCGCGCTGCAGACGCTCAAGGACCTCGAGCACCGCGCTGGCATCGAGGTTGAAGCGCTGGGCATGCAGCGCGAGTTCCCGCACGTCGGCCCCGAGCAGCTGCTCGGCATCGAGATCAACCCCTACGCCGCCGAGCTTGCCCGGGTCTCGGTCTGGATCGGCGAGATCCAGTGGATGCAGCGCAACGGCTTCGGCATCGCCAAGAACCCGATCCTCCGCCCGCTCGACACGATCGAATGCCGCGACGCAATCCTGAACCCGGATGGCACGGAGCCCGAATGGCCTGACGCCGACGTCATCATCGGCAACCCGCCATTCCTTGGCAGAAAGAACTTGATCAGTAGTCTCGGGACGATTACTCAGATCAGCTTCGAGAAGCCTACGACGGACGCGTGCCAGCCGAGGCAGACCTGTATGCTATTGGTTCGCAAAGGCACGAGCAATGATCGAGGCCGGGCGTGCTGTACGGGTTGGTCTCGTCGCTACAGAACTCTATCACGAGGCGGCCAACCGGCATGTGCTGGATCGCGATCGTGGCCGAGACGGCACATCTTCGATGCGTGGACGACGAGCCATGGATCGTTGAAGGCGCGGCGGTCGAGGTTCACTCGTCTGTTTCGGCGAACCGACGAGATCGGCCAGCTGATCGCCGCATCTGGATGGCCGCCGGTAGCCGGGATCTTCAGCGACGGACCGTCGACGCGATACGCGACGTCGACCTGACGCTCGCGCAGCGCCTGCGCTGAGAACAGCGGCGTCGCTTTCAGGGACGGTACTATGGGTTGGCCCGTTCGACATTCCGGGCGATCTTGCTCGACAGTGGCTCCTGCTGCCGCTTAATCCGAACGGCCGGCCCGAACACTGACGTACTAAGCCGTGGCTCAATGGCAAGGATGTCACGCGGCGGCCGTCGGGACATGTGGATCGATTGACTTTGGCGGAGATGAGCCAAGCTGAGGCCGCGCTGTACGAAGAACCGTTCGGGTACGTTGAACGTCGACGTGAAACCAATTCGCAGAGAAGAACAGACGTGCGCGACGGCACAGAGAGCGTATGGTGGCAGCCATGGCGAGGCGCGCCCTGGCTTGCGATGGCAATCACGATGACTTCCGAGGTTTCATAGCTACGCCGACGTGTTGCAAAGCATCGGATCTTTCGTGTGGCTGAGGTACGATTTTTGCCCGATAATCACCTGTGTCGCAATTGCGCGATGATGATGACACAATATTTGGAATTCTTCATGCTCGGCTTCACGAGCTCTGGCTCTGCGCTTGGCACATGGCATGGCGTCGGGAACGATCCGCGCTACACGCCATCGACCACGTTCGAGACGTTTCCTTTCCCTGACGGGCTGACGCCTGACATTCCGGCCGAGGCGTATGCCGACGATCCCGCAGGCAGTGCGCATTGCGGCGGTGGCCAGGCGGCTGAACGAGCTGCGGGAGAACTGGCTAAACCCGGCCGACCTGGTGGTGCGGGTGCCGGAGGTCGTGCCGGGGTTTCCGGAGCGCATCCTGCCGCGGGACGAGGACTGTGCCAAGGAGCTGAAGAAGAGGACGCTGACCAAGCTCTACAACGAGCGGCCGGCCTGGCTCGACAATGTGCATAAGGAGCTCGATGCCGCGGTGGCGGCCGCCTATGGCTGGCCCGCGGAGCTGGCGGATGAGGAGATCCTGGCGCGGCTGTTCGAGCTGAACCAGGCGCGCGCGGGTCGGGCCGGGCTGGTCGCGGCATGACGATGCAGATGCCAGAGGCGGATCTTGCTGTGACGATGCCGACGAAGGGAGGCGCCATGGCGCGGCAGAAGGCGATCGCGGCGAGCGAGCAAAACTATAACGTCCTGGTCCAGCCGGAGCCGGAGGGCGGCTATACGGTGACCTGCCCATCGCTGCCGGGGCTCGTGACCTATGGCGAGACTCTGGAGGAAGCGCGGGCGATGGTGGCCGAGGCGATCGAAGCCTGTCTCGAGAGCCTGCGGATCGACGGTGAGCCACCGCCGGACAGCGACGCCGTCGAGCCCGGAACCTTGGTCGAACAGATGCGTGTCCGGCTCGAGCGGGCATGAAGCGCCGGCTGCCGTCGCTCGGAGGTCGTTAACCAAATCTTAACGATTGGCCGTTAACGCTTTGTTCGGGTGGTCCATGGGACCGTGGGAATCCGTGCACGGCGCAAACAGCCGGAGGCCTCGATACGCGCACCGAAGGGCGAGGCTGGTCACGACGGCGCGGCCCTGAGCATGTGCTGAGCAGAGCGCGCCGGAAGGGCTTCGACGTTTGCAGGGCTTCGACGTTGTGCAGAGCTTCGACGTTGTGCAGAGCTTCGACGTTGTGCAGGGCTTCGACGTTGTGCAGGGCTTCGACACCGGCATGGGGCTCGGCGAGGCAACCGCCGCCGGGTTCCCTGGTCCTGAACTGGGGTTGCCGGAAACGCGTGGCGTCCCGGAGGGTCTCTGTGCTCGCCGGACCCCATCGGCTGGGATGCCCGGGCGAGCGGGCGACGGCGGCGGCGGCCGGCTGACGCAGCGTTGCGCTCAGAGGCGGGTGGCGTCGACGAAGCGTTCGGTTTCGGCGTCGATCATGCGGGCACGCCGGCCGGTGCGTGGGCCGTGCACGTAGAGCGACTTCGGGTCGACCTTGGCGCGTGGCTCCGGCGGCAGGGTCATTTCGTAGGTGACCGGCAGCCGGTGGTCGGCGCACAGCCGCGCCGGATCGAAGATCTGGTTGAACTTCCACAGCGTGCTGATGAAGTTCGCCTGCCCGTGCAACAGGTTGCGGGCGACGATCGGGGCCTTCTTCAGGAGCGCCCGGGTGCCCATGTGCTTCATGTTCAGGACCCGCTGGGTGCCGATCAGCTCGCGATAGAAGCGCTCGAGCGGCAGCCGGGTCGGCAGGACCGCGTGCTGGATGTCGAACAGGCGGTAGTCGCGGGTGGTGAGTTTGCGCGCCTCGGTCAGCCAGGTCTCGGTGCCGGGGTAGGGGGTGTTGACGCTGATGTTGACGATCTCGGGGATCTCGAGGCACCACTCGCGCACCACCCGGAACCGCTCCTCGTCCCAGTCGGGGTCGGCGATCAGGTTGATCGCGACATCGATGCCGAGCGCGCGCGCGAATTCCAGGGCCTCGAAGTTGGCGCCGAGCGGCACGCGCTTGCGAAAGCGCTGCAGGCCCTCCTCGTCGATCGCCTCGAGGCCGAGGAACATGTAGCGGACGCCAAGGCGCTTCCACAGCCTGAAGACGTCTTTGTTGCGCAGCAGGACGTCGCCGCGGGTCTCGAGGTAGTACTCCTTCTTGATGCCCGCGCGGGCGACCGCCTCGCCGAGCTCGAGGCCGTGGCGGCCCTGGATGAACGCCACGTCGTCGACGATGAACACGCCGGGCTCGCGGATGCTGCGCAGATCCTCGACCGCGCGCTCCGGGCTGACCACGCGGTAGCTGCGGCCGTAGAAGGTCCAGGCGCTGCAGAACGCGCAGTCCCAGGGGCAGCCGCGGGAGAACTCGATCGAGGCGCAGGGATCGAGCACGCCGATGAAGTAATTGCGCCGATGGCGCAGCAGGTCGCGCGCCGGCCGCAGGGCGTCGAGATCGGTCACGAAGCCGGGCTGCGGCCCCGCGCCCGCGGGGCTGACCAGGCCCGGGACCTGGACCAGGGCGTCCCGGTCCTGCGCGACCGCCTCGAGGAGCTGGACCACGCTCGCCTCGCCCTCGCCCTTGAGGACGCCATCGAGCGCGCCCGCGGCGTGCTCGAGCAACTCCGGGGCGATGAACGAGGCGCTGTGCCCGCCGACGAAGACGAAGGTTCGGGGTCGCCGCGCCTTGGTCGCTTTGGCGAGATCGATGATTTCCGGCACGTTGGCCAGGTAGTTGCACGAAAACGCGACCACGTCGGGCCGCCAGTGGTCGATCGTGGCGAAGTAGTCCGCGTGCCGGTCGACCTGCAGATCGAGCAGCCGCACCTCGTGACCCGCGCGGCGCACGGCTTCGGCGACCAGCTCGAGACCAAGCGGCTCCAGGCGCAGGAAGATCTTGGTGTACATCAAGGGACCCGGGTGCACCGCAAGGAACCGCATGTGTCCGCCTCTCGGGTTGGTCACGCGCCGTCATCGTGAGGCCGGTGCAACCACGTTTGCGCCCGGAGTTCCCAGATGGCGTCGGCACCATAGCCTGCCCCTCTTGGGGGCATCAGGCAAG
>CAVWDE010000022.1:0-210699 GCA_963753685.1 uncultured Alphaproteobacteria bacterium | reverse complement strand
GTGAGATCTCAAGGGTTTATACCAGCAGCTATTCTGGTGAATATTTGTGGAATCACCGATTCTCCGGTTCCGCCGCGGAGAGGCGGGCCGGGGCGCGGCCTGCAAGGCGGTCTTTCTATCCGGACCTCAAGCAGGGCGGCAACATCCACGTCGTGGTGCGCCGCGACCCGGGCACAGGCAAGATCACCCGGGCTTGCGTCCGGCTCAAGCATCGGCCAGCACAGCCAAGGTCGAGCGCCGCGTTCGGGATGGCATCGACGTTGGTGAGGCCTTCAGGCGACTGGGACACTGGGAGGGTCGAGCTGGTCGAGCTGGCCGCGCGTGACGCGCTGCAGGTATTCCCGCCGGTCGATCACCGTATAGGGGAACACCGGGGGGATCGCACTCGCCTCGTCGAGGCGTGCGGTCTGCCCGGCGGTGAGCTTCAGTTGCATTGTGCCCAGATTGTCATCGAGCTGCTGGATCGTACGCGGGCCGATGATCGGTAGCGCGCCCTTGCCCGCCACCCAGGCGATCGCGACTTGGCCCGGCGTCGCGCCAATCTCCTCGGCGACCGCGATCACCGTGTCGAGGACCGCCGTGCGCTGCGCGCTGTTCTCGGGTTGGAACACGCGGCCGCCCAGGCCCTCGGCGCGGCCGACCTCGCCGCGGCGGTACGTGCCGGTGAGCATGCCACCGCCCAGAGGTGACCAGGCGACGATCCCGAGGCCCAGCGCCTGACCCATCGGCAGCAGGTCCTGCTCAGTCGTGCGCTCGACCAGGCTGTGTTCGACCTGGAGCCCGGCGATCGGGGCCGAGGCGCGCAACTCCGCGATGGTCGCCGCTCGCGCGACGCGCCAGGCCGGGAAGTGGAGAGCCCAGTATAGAGGATCTTGCCGGCACGCACGAGGTCGTCGAAGCCACGCACGATCTCCTCGACCGGCGTCACGCCGTCGGCGTAGTGCACCCAGTAGAGATCGATGCGGTCGGTCCTGAGCCGCCTCAGGCTCGCCTCGAGGGAGGCGACCATGGCCTTGCGGCTGTTTGCCAGTGACCAGGATGCCGCCATCTGGCGTCGCGCTCTGCGTGAACTTGGTGGCGAGAACGAAGGCGTCCCGCCGGCCTTGCAGGAATTGCCCAAGCAGCTCCTCCGACTCGCCGACTGATAGCTGCCAGCCGTGTCGATGAAATTCCCGCCGGCCTCGGCATAGCATCAAGGATCCTGCGCGCCTCATCAGGCTTTGAGCCGTGCCCCCACCTTGTGCCGAACACTCCGGTCCCCAGCACGAGCTCAGAGACGCGCAGGCCGGTGTGCCGGCCGAACACCTTGTAGCGCATAGCGAACCTCCCGGATCTCGGCCGGTCCCGATCGGGCCCTCGGCCCTGCTATATTACATGATGATCATCATCATTGTTGACGGTAAATGTCGATCGTCATATAAAGGGTCAAGCGTTTTTTCGGGCCGGAAAGAGAGCGATGAAAGTGAGCAGGGAGCGGGCCGCCGAGAACCGCGAGCGCATCGTCGATGTCGCCAGTCGGCTGTTTCGCGAGCGGGGCTTCGAGGCCATCGGCGTCGCCGCCCTGATGAAAGCCGCCGGCCTCACCCATGGCGGCTTCTATGGCCACTTCGAGTCCAAGGAGGACCTGGAAGTTCAGGCCTGCGCGCGCCCTCGCCCAGTTGACTGAGACCTGGCTGGCGATGGCCGTCGCGGATCCCCGCGGCGCCGCTCAAAGGTTTGCTGGATCAGTATCTGATGGCCCGGCACCGGGACGGGCGGGGAGACGGGTGTAGCTACGCTGCGCTCGCCTCGGATGTCGCCCGGCAGGACAGTCCGGTTTTGCCCCGCACGTTCACCGCCGCTTTGCGGCCTGCGATCGACACGCTGGTCCGGATCGTCCCCGGCAGGTCGTCAGCCGTGCGGGGCCAGAAGGCGCTCGCCACCCTGTCGGCAATGGTGGGCGCCCTCACCCTTGCCCGCGCCGTCGACGACGCGGAGCTGTCCGACGAGATCCTTGCCGCCGCGCGCGCCTTGTCGCGCGAGCCGGGCCGGCAGGTGTGAGCCACGCCGGCTACGCGGCCCGACGAGCGGACGGCGGCGGCGCTGGTGGCGCATCATCAAGACCCGAGGGAACGCGACGCGCCATGGGCTACGGCCGTCCGGATCGCCCGAACCGTCATGCAGGAGCTCATGCGATGAGAGAGCGGTATCTCGAGGACTTCGCCGTTGGGCAGACTTTCGGCTCTGGACGGCTCGTGGTCGCCAAGGAGCGGATCAAGAGCTTCGCCGCCGAGTTCGATCCGCAACCCTTCCATCTCGACGAGAATGCCGCGGAGGGCACGATTTTTCGCGGACTCGCGGCAAGCGGCTGGCATACCGCAGCGGCGACGATGCGGTTGCTGGTGGAGAGCGAGATCAAGCCCGCCGGCGGCATCGTCGGCGCCGGCTTCGACGAGTTCCGCTGGCCGCGGCCGGTCCGTCCTGGAAACGAGTTGCGTCTGGAGAGCCAAGTGCTGGAGGTGCGGCCGTCGAAGTCGCGTCCGGAACAGGGCTTGATCAAGGTCCGGACGACCACGCTCAACCAGCATGGCGAGCCTGTGCAGATCCTGATCGCAAACCTGCTGGTACCGCGCCGGCCTAGCTAGGGGTCTGTCCGGGTAATGGGGTAGCGGGGTGGCGCTGGTGATGGCGGGGGCTGGTGGGTCGTGCTGATGGGCATGGCAGATGCCGAGATTAGGGTGAGGATGGGCTCAGGCGGCCTGGCTTCTGACCAGTTTGGTCAGGTTGTGGGCGGTGCAGACCAGTGCCCATTCCGCCTTGACCTTGGTGAAGCCGCGCAAGAGGAACTGGCGGAAGCCGCGGGCGTGTTTGATCTGGCCGAACACCGGCTCGACCGTCTGCTTGCGCAGGCGGTAGCGCGAGCGGCGGCCGGCGCGCTTGAGTTTGGCCGCCATCGCGGCCATCCGCGAGCCCGGCCGGATCTGGCGTTGACCACTCGGATCGGGGTTGCCGTGGCGGCCGCGGCCGGGCGCCAGGTAGCCGCGGATGCCGCGCGTCGCCAGGGCTTCGAGGTTGTCCTCGCGGCAGAAGCCGGCATCGGCCGAGACTTCGCGCGGGGCGCCGCCGAGCGCGGCCGTGGTGGCCTCGAGCAGCGGCACGAGGCCGGCTTGGTCGCTGCCGTTGGTGGTCAGGCGCTGGGCGGTGATGATCTGGTGGACGCTGTCGACCGCGACCTGGCCGTTATCGCCCTGGATGTCGCCATCCCTGGTCTTGAGCACCCGACTGTCGGGATCGGTGAAATTGCGCTGCGCCCGCGCGGGCGGACCGCCGTCCGGAGCGCGCGCCGGCCGGCCGTGATCGACCATGCCCGAGGACGGGCCCGGCTCGGCGTCCGGCGGCGGCCTGTCCGCGTTCGCCTCGGCCTCCAGGGCAGCTTTCGCGGCACGGATGCGCTCCAGCCGCGCCTTGGGGTCGGCGACCCACTCGGGCAGCTCGTCGCCGCGGGTGTCCGGGCCCAGTTCGGCATCCTCGGCGGCATCAGCAGCCGCGGCCTTCGCCAGCCAGCTCTTGACCTCGGCGGCAAGCTCGCGCTCAGCCCGCTGCATCCGGCCGTAGCTCATGGCCTTGTGCCGGCTCGCGTTGGCCTTGACCTTGGTGCCGTCGAGCGCGACATGCCCGAGCTTGACCAGGCCGGCCTGCCGGCACAGCCGCAGGACCTGCACGAACAACCCGGCCAGCGCCTCGAGATGGCGCTTCCTGAAGTCGGAGATGGTGCGGAAGTCCGGCCGCTGCATGCCGGTCACCGCCATGATGTCGAGCCGCTCCTCGCAGCCCCTGGCGATCCGCCGCGAGGCGTAGACGCCCTGCGTGTAGGCATAGAGCAGGAGCGCCACCATCATCGCCGGGTGGTAGGGCTGCTGACCGCGCTCCTCCCGTTCGTAGGGCTCCATGATCGCCGCCAGGTCCAGCTCGCGGCGCACCAGCTCACGCACCAGATGCGCCGCATGGCCCGCCGGCACGAAGTCGTGGACCGACGGCGGCAACAGCCAGACCTGGTCCACGTCCCACGCCCGGAAGGTCTTGCTCATGCAGGCTGATCAACCACGCCAGGCGCCGCCGGTCCACCCCTCTGCCGCCATTACTCGGACAGCCCCCTAGAGGCCGATGTCCGTTTCCCGCGAGGAGAGCTCCAAGCGGGCAGTGGCCGCCGCCGACAAGGCGCGCGCGGCGCTCGCCGAAGCGCAGGCCGGCCGGGAGAGCGCCGAGCTCAACCTCGGCTACACCGAGATCCGGGCGCCGATCGACGGCACCGTCGGCAACCGGAGCGCGCGGCCCGGCGCCTTCGCCACCGTCGGGGCGCAGCTGATGTCCCTCGTGCCGGCGCGGGACTTGTGGATCGATGCAGGTCATCGCCTGGGGCGGCGCGCTGAAGGCCCTGCGCTCGAATTGGCCCGGGTTCCCTGCACCCCTCGCTTGCGGGGCGGTTGCGGACAACCGTATGGGATCGTCCCATAGGGTCCAGATCTTATGGCCGAGCCAGTCCGGTGACACGGCGCACACCATGGTCCTCGACTGAGGGGCACGCGCCGAGCCCCGAGCCTTGCCTGGCAGCGTCTGAGGCGGCCCCCTTGAAATCGCCGCTTCGTGCTCCCCTCTTTAAGTGAGCGCACGGCATCCACAGGGGTGGAGCAGGGGTTTTCGAGGGTTTTGGTCCAGGATCAGGCTTCAGATGGCGGACCAGCACATCCTCGCGGTCGATGACGATCCCGCGATGCGGGAGCTCATTTCGGGCTACTTGAGCGGCCATGGTTTTCGGGTCAGCACGGCCGCGGATGGCGCAGACATGGCCCGCGTCATGACGAGCACGTCGTCGATCTGATCGTCCTGGACCTGAAGCTCGCCGGTGAGGACGGTCTGCAGCTGGTCCGCGAGTTGAGAGCGCACTCCAGCATCCTGATCATCATCGTCCCCGGTCACGCGCGTGACGAGGTCGACCGCGTCGTCGGCCTCGAACTCGGTGCCGACGACTACCTGACCAAGCCGTTCAACCTTCGGGAACTGCTGGCGCGTGCGCGCGCAGTCCTGCGGCGGACGCATGCGGAGCGGGCGGCGGCGCCGGCCGATGGCAGGGGAGCCAAGTACCGCTTCGCCGGCTGGGAGCTGAACCTGCGCCTGCGGCGCCTGACCTCGCCCGCTGGCGACCCGGTCGGCCTGACCAGCGGCGAGCTCAGCCTGCTGGCCGCCCTCGTCAGATCGCCGCAGCAGGTCCTGAGCCGTGAGCAGCTGCTCGGAGCCACCCGCGTCCACGACGGCGAGGTCTACGATCGCAGCATCGATGTGCAGATCCTGCGCCTGCGCCGCAAGCTGGAGGCCGATCCAAGCGCGCCGGAGCTGATCAGGACCGAGCGCGGTGCGGGGTATGTTTTCTCAGCGCCGGTCGAGGTCGCGTGAGGCCCGGGCCCGATGGCCGCCCGGGTCACGCGTGACGAGGTCGCGAAGCGGCGTCTGCGCCCTGCTCTGCCTGCTGACCCTTGGCGGGGCGGCGCTGCCGGTTGCCGCCGAGGCGCCGGCGATCGCTCCGGCCGACGAGCCGATCGTGCCGATCCCCGCGGCGCTCGAGCTGGATCCGGCCAAAGTGCGCCTCGGCGAGCGGCTGTTTCGCGATCCCCGGCTGGCGCATGGCGACCACGTCGCCTGCAGCTCCTGCCATCAGCTCGATCGCGGCGGTGACGACGGTCAGGCGCACTCGCTCGGCGCCGATGGCCGGCCGCTCGATTTCAACACGCCCACGATCTTCAACGCTGCCTTGAGCTTCCGGCGCAATTGGCGCGGCAATTTTCGCACTCTCGACGAGCAGGCCGAGGCGGCGCTGCTCGACCCGCGCCTGATGGCGACCAGCTGGAGGAGCTGCTCCCGAAGCTGCGCGCCGGTCCCACCTATGAGGAAGCCTTTCAAGCCGGCTATGGCGAACCACCGGCGCGGTCGCAGGTGCTCGATGCGCTCGCCACCTTCGAGCGTTCCCTGATCACGCCCGGGGCGCCGTTGGACCGCTACCTGCGCGGCAAACATGACGCGATCAGCCCGGACGAGGAGCGCGGCTATGAGCTGTTCAAAACCTACGGCTGCATCGCCTGTCACCAAGGCGTGAATGTCGGCGGCAATCTGTTCCAGCGTTTCGGCGTCTTCGCCAATCCCTTTGCCTACCGCCCGGTCACCCGCGCCGACCTCGGCCGGTTCACGCTGACCGGCAACACCAAAGACCGTTTCGTGTTCCGGGTTCCGAGCCTGCGCAACGTCGCCGCCACGGCGCCCTATCTCCACGATGGCAGCGCCGCAACCCTCGAGCAGGCGGTCGAGAAGATGGCCAGTACCCAGCTCGGTCGGGTCATCGCGCCGCCGGAGATCGATCTCATCGTCCGCTTTCTGCACACGCTGACCGGCGAGTATCGCGGCCAACCGGTGCCGGACCGCGACGACGCGCGGCCATGACCGACCTGCCGGGCAAAATGACGCTGGTCGTGCTCGGCCTGCTGCTGGTGCTGACCTACCTGCTTCTGCGCGGCTCCACGCCCGACGCGGCGCTGCACGACCAGCGGCTGCGCGCGCTCGACGCCCTGACCCTGAACGAGGCCGCGCTGCAGCGCGACGTGCTGCGCTCGAGCGACGGGCTGCTCCTCAACTACGATCCGCTGGTCGCAGCCGTCAGCCGCCTGCGGGCAGCCGCAAAGGAGCTCCGCCACGCGGGCGCGGCCGGGGGCGCGTCGGCACCGCTCATGGACAGCATCGCTGCGGGCCTGGACGAGCAGGAGGCCCTGCTCGAGGACTTCAAGTCGGCGCACGCGCTTCTACCATGACGACGGGCGCGACGATGCTGCTGCAACGCTCGCCAGCGGCCCGCGCCGCTCTCTTGAGCGCGCCAAGGAGCAGCTATGGCGCCCCGTCCCGAGGGTCGCCCTGGTCGGCACGAGGGTCCCGCAGAGTCCCTTACCTGGTTTTTCCGGGTGCGTTCTACGCGATCCAGGGGACCGGCCACTTCGGCGATCTGGCGTTCGCCCGCAATCTCGACAACGACCAACAGAGCCCGGCGATCGTGGCCGATGCCGGCCCGCGGGACGCGCAGCTGGGCGAAGTCTCGATCCGGGCAGCGGAGAACCTTGGGGGCAGGAACGTCAATCCGCGCAACGGAGCCGGTGTTCGGCGTGGCCAATTCCTGCACGCCATGTTCCCCTATTCCAGGCAGCAGCCCGCGTGGCCCGTCACCCCCGACCGGCTCGAGACGCTGGTTGGGGAATTGGTCGGCGCGATCGGCGGCTGGGAGCAGATCGTCGCTGGGCTCTAGCCAAGTCACATCGCGACCCGCTTTCCTACAACCTCGGGACCTGGACTGGGCGCTGTCTCCGGCCGAGGCTGCGCGTGACCGGCGCACCGATCGACTGGCCCGAACCCGGCGCCCACGGTCCGGTCTGGCCAGCGGGCTGAGCAAAGCCTAAGGTCGAGCCCCTGCGCCTCGCGCGGAACGCCAAGAGCGGACCGCGCGCAGCAACCGGAGACCAGCATGGCCGCGACCGCAGAGAGGGTGACCAAGCCGACGCAACCACTCGATCCGGGCTTTCCCAAGGGTGCGTTCACGATCGCCAAGGCCAAGGGTGCCAGCTGGCGGGTCGGCCTCAGGCCGCATTTCGAGTACCGCGACCTCGGCATCGACCGCGCGACCGAGGGCAAGGTCCTGGCCCAGGTGATCCGCGCCCGCCAGCCCTGCGACGGGCCCGGCGACGAGCACGCGCACGCGCTCGATTTCCAGATGGTCTACATCCTCAAGGGCTGGATGAAGACGGCGTTCGAGGGCGTCGGCGAGCGCACCCTCGAGGCCGGCGACTGCATGTACCAGCGGCCCGGCATCGCGCATCGGGTGCTCGGCTACTCGGACGATCTCGAGGTGCTCGAGATCACCATCCCGGCCGATTTCGAGACCACGACCGTAGCCCCCTAGCCCCCGCGGCGACGCTGCATTCGGCGGATCGCGGTCCTGGCAGGCACGCGGCCGCCCGGCTTCACCTGCGCGCCCGGTCGGCCTAAGCTTTGGCGGTGCAACGCGGGGAGGGAGCCATGGCAACGCTGATCCAAAACGGCCGCATCGTGACCGCGGCGGGTGAGTTCCAGGGCGACATCCTGATCGAGAACGGCCAGATCCGGATGCTGGGCCAGGGCCTGCCGGCGCCGGCCGGCGCCGAGGTCCACGACGCGAGCGGGCTCCTGGTGATGCCCGGCGCGATCGACGTGCACACTCACATCGACTGGGAGTTCGGCACCGCCCGCACGGTCGACACCTTCGGCACCGGCACCATGGCCGCGGCCTTCGGCGGCACCACCAGCGTGATCGACTTTGCCAACCAGAGCCACGGGGCGAGCCCGCTCGCCGGCCTCGAGGACTGGCACCGCCGCTCGGCCAGCCGCTGCGTCGACGTCGGCGCGCACATGATCATCCTCGACCCGTTCCCGCAGGCGCTCTCCGACCTCAAGACGCTGGCGCGCGACGAGGGGGTCACGAGCTTCAAGCTGTTCATGGCCTACCCGAACGTGCTCATGGTCGACGACGGCGTCTGCTTCTACGTCATGCGCGAGGCGGCCAAGCACGGGGCGGTGGTGTGCGTGCACGCGGAGAACGGCTACGCGATCAACGTCCTGGTCCAGGAGGCGGTCGCCGCCGGGCAGCGCGCGCCCAAATACCACTACCTGACCCGCCCGCCCGAGCTCGAGGGCGAAGCGACCGCGCGCGCGATCACGCTCGCGGAGTACGCCGGCGCCCCGCTCTACGTCGTCCACGTCACCTGCAGCCAGGCGCTCGACGCGGTGGCCCAGGCCAGGGACCGCTCCGACCTGATCCACGGCGAGACCTGTACCCAGTATCTCTTTCTCACGAATAAGGAATTGGAGCGCCCGGGCTTCGAGGGCGCGAAGTACGTGTTCACTCCGCCGCTGCGCAGCGAGCCGCATCTGGACGCCCTCTGGCGCGGCCTCGCGCGGGGCGACCTCTCGGTGGTCTCGACCGACCACTGCCCGTTCTGCATCGACGAGCAGCCCTACGGCCTGAAGTTCAGCAAACGCCAGGGCGAGGCCGAAGGCTTTTCCCGGATTCCGAACGGCGGCCCGGGGATCGAGCACCGCTTGTCCGTGTTCTTTGACGGTGCTGTAAGAAAGCGCGGCATGTCTTTGAGCAAGTTCGTCGAACTGGTGGCGACCAACCCCGCCAAACTGTTCGGTATTTTTCCGAAGAAGGGCACGATCGCGGTCGGGTCCGACGCGGACATCGTCATTTTCGACCCGGAGGAGCGCTGGACGATCCGCGCCGCGGACCAGCACTCCCGGGTCGACTACTCCCTGTTCGAAGGCTTCGAGGTCCAGGGCCGGGTCAGGAAGACCTTGCTGCGGGGCAATCTGATCGTCGACGGCGACCGCTGGCTCGGCCGCGAAGGCATGGGCGAGTTCCTCAAGCGCGGCGAGAGTGGGCGGCTTTAACCAACGGTTAACCTTTCGGCATCAGCTTCTCCGAATGGTCCATGTGATCCTGGGAATCCGTCCGCACGCCCAACCCGTGAAGCTCGGATTCCCACGGTCGCATGGACCATCGAGCCCGAACAGTCTGGACCACAACGGTCGACCAAAGGTTACCAGGCGGTTGTAGGATCGATCTGTTCTAGGCAGCGAACCATGGGATACCCGGCGACCATCGAGCAGGATGAGGACGGTCAGTTCATCGTCAGCTTTCGCGACGTACCGGAGGCGCTCACCAGCGGCGAAACCCTGGAAGAGGCGTTGGCCGAGGCGGTCGACTGCCTGGTCGTGGCCCTGGACGGCTACGTCGATGAACGACGGCCGCGGCCGGTTCCGCGGCCTTCGCAGCTCCGTCCGGGAGAGCACGCGATCGCGCTACCACCCATCATCGCCGCCAAACTGGCGCTCCATGAGTAGAGCAGTCCGTGCGAGCTCAGCTACGCAGGAACGGGTTTGTGCGGCGTTCGGTGCCGAGGGTGGAGCCCGGGCCGTGGCCGCAAATGAAAGAAAAATCGTCGCCGAGGGGGAGGAGCTTTTCCTGGATCGAGCGGAGCAGGGCGGCGTGGTCGCCGTAGGGGAAGTCGGTGCGGCCGATCGAGCCGCGGAAGAGGACGTCGCCGACCAGGGCAAAGCGCGCCTCTTGGCAGACGAAGACGATGTGGCCGGGGGTGTGGCCTGGGCAGTGGAGGACGGCGAAGCGGTGGGTGCCGAGCCGGACCTCGTCGCCTTCTTCGAGAAAACGGTCGGGCAGGACGTTATGGACGTCGGTCAGGCCGAAGGCCTGGGCCTGAGCCTCGAGGCCTTCGAGCAGAAAGCGGTCGCGCGGGTCCGGGCCTTCGATGGGGATCGTCGCGGGGCTTGGTGGGGCGGTCGGGGTGGTCGCCGAGTTGGCTTCGGCTTCGAGGGCGTCCTTGAGTTCGGCGGCGCCGCCGGCGTGGTCGAGGTGGCCGTGGGTCAGGAGGATGCGCTCAGGGGTCACGCCGAGCTTTCGCATCGCCTCCAGGATGCGCGGCACCTCGCCGCCCGGGTCGATCACCAGCGCGCGCTGGTCCGGCTCCTCCCAGAGGATCGTGCAGTTCTGCTGGAAGGGGGTCACAGGTATGACCGCGGCCTTGAGCTCCGGCATGATGCGTTCCCGGCGTCGGGTGGGCCTGCCCGATAGTTACGCCAAAGGGCGGCGTTTGCCACGGGTCTGCAGATGGGCGCGGATCTCGGGCAGGGTCACCGGGCGGAAGGCGAACACGTCGACCCCGACGTCGAGCTGGCGGGGCAGGGGCCTCAGGCGGCCGTGGCTGTGGCCGTGCAGGTTCAAGGCCCCCCGGCCCATCCGGCGCCAGCTGCGGAGCGGGTAGTGGCAGAGCACCAGCAGGCGGCCGTCGACCTCGAGCTCGGCGTAAGCCTGCACGCTGGCCCAGCCGGCCGCTCCGGTGGTGGCGGGGCCGTCGTTGTTGCCGGTGATCAGATGCTTTTCCCCGGCCAGCGCCGCGAGCAGCTCGCCGACGCGGGCCGCGGACTGGCGGACCGCGAAGTCGCCGAGGTGCCAGACCTGATCCAGAGGACCCACGACCTGGTTCCAGCGTGTCATCATCGCCGCGTCCATCAGGGCGGTCGAGGCGAACGGCCGTTGGAACAGGCCGCGCGCCCCGCCGTGGCCGAAATGGTGGTCGCTCGTGAAGAACAGGGCCACCTGACCGGCCGTCCGGACGATGGCCCCATCCCCGCCGCGGGCTACTTGCCCAAGGTCGGCAAGGCGCCCTCGATCGGCACCGGGTTGACGCCGGCACCCTCGGCGATCGAGGCTTGGCCCCCCAGCGCGAACACCCAGAGCATGCCGCCCTTGGGCGCCTTGTAGTAGAAGCTCGGATCGCCGCCCAGGCCCGAGAGCATGGCGATGTACTGGGTGCCGTCGAGCTCGTAGGAGATCGGCGAGGCGTTGATCCCGGAGCCGGTCTGGAACTTCCAGAGCACCTTGCCGGTCTTGGCGTCGAGCGCCTGGACGAAGCCCAGCTGGTCGCCGGTGAAGACCAAGCCGCCCTTGGTCGCGAGCAGACCGGAGAACAGGAACAAGGGGTTGGGCGTCGACCACACGAAGGTCTTCTTGGCGACGTCGAACGCCTTGACGGCGCCGATGTCCGGGCCCAGCCGGTACATTTGGTAGTCGACCCCCATATAGGGATCGCCGGCATTGTATTTGACCTTCTCGGCCGCCCAGCCGGTCAACGCCATGGCCCAGTGGTTGGTCGCGAAGTAGACGAGGCCGAGGTCCGGATTGTAGGCCATCGGGAACCAGTTGCTGCCGCCCTCGAGGCCGGGCACGATGTTCTCGACCTTGGGGCCGCCCATGGTCGGACGCTTGCTCTCGTCGACCGAGGGCCGGCCGGTCTTCGGGTCGAGGCCGGTGGTCCAGTTGATGCCGTCGACGGTCGGCACGGCGTAGACGAACTTGCCGCTGGTCCGGTCGATCACGTAAAAGAAGCCGTTGCGGTTCGACTGCACCGCCGCCTTGACCGGCTGGCCGTCGATCGTCGTGTCGATCAGGATCGCACCGTTGTTGCCGTCGTAGTCCCAGGCATCGTTCGGCGTGTACTGGTAGCCCCACTTGATCTTGCCGGTGTTGGGATCGAGGGCGAGCAGCGAGGAGCTCCAGAGATTGTCGCCCTTGCGCAGATCCGAGTTCCAGGGGCCGGGATTGCCGGTGCCCCAGAACAGCGTGTCGGTGTCGGCGTCGTAGGCGCCCGGCTGCCAGGTGGCGGCGCCGCCATGCTGCCAGGTGTCGCCCGGCCAGGTGTCGTTGCCGGGCTCGCCCGGGCCAGGGACGGTGTAGGTCTGCCACTTGAGCTCGCCGGTCTTGGCGTCGTAGGCGTTGATGTAGCCGCGCACGCCGTATTCGCCGCCGGCGATGCCGACGATCACCTCGTCCTTGACCACGAGCGGCGCGCCGGTGGCGGTGACCGCCTGCTGCCAGTCGCCGATCGTCTGCTGCCAGACCACGGAGCCATCCTTGCGGCTCAGGGCATAGAGCTTGGCGTCGAGGGTGTTGACGAACACCAGATCGTCCTTGAGCGCGACGCCGCGGTTGATCGGACCGCAGCAGAGCTTGGTCTCGAGGCCCTCCGGGTATTCGGGCTCGAAGGACCAGAGCCGGCTGCCCGTTCTGGCATCGATCGCGAACACCCGCGAATAGTCGGCCGACACGTAGAGCACGCCGTCGCGGAACAGGGGCGTCGCCTCAAGGCCGGCGAATTTGCCGCCGGTCGAGAACGCCCAGACCGGCCGTAACTGCTTGACGTTGTCAGGCGTGATCTGGGCCAACGGGCTGAAGCGTTGATTGCGATAGTCACGGCCGTACATCAGCCATTCGGCGCCACTGTCCTGGGCGTGCAGGAGATCCTCTGTGGTCACCGGTGCGGCCACAGCGGTGGATGCGAGCAAACCGGCGGTCACGCTCAAAACGATGCCGAGCGCGCGCCTCGTCAGCGAAGACGCCATGCGGTGTTCTCCCCAGTATGCTTGTTGTGGGTCGGCGGGGCGGTCCCCGGGCGGTGCCCAAAACGACCTTCGACCTAAGTCTACCCCTTGGCGGGTGCGGCCTCAATCGCCGCGGGCGGCCCGATGCCAGATCGCCGCAGGCAAATCGTCGTGCTTCGCGATCTCGTTGAAACCAAGCGCCCGGTCCAACGACCGACAGGGGAACTCGCTCGCATCGAACAGGCCGGGGTCGGGTCGAGACGTCGAGCTCGATCACGATCTTGGCGCCGAGGCCGAAGGCTCGCATCTTCAAGCCGTGCAGGTCGTCGAGGGGTTCGATTTCCTGGCGGAACCAGTCCCGGGGAGTGGGCGGCCACGGGACCGCTTGCCTCGACCGCTTGGCCCGGTCTGACTGCGCCGGGTGCGGGGGCGCGCACGGAACAGCTGTTGGTCAGGGCGGTGGGCGGCGCGTCGGACGCGGACGGTGGGGTGACCAGGGTGGCGCTCGGGTCAGCAAGCGCAGCGGCGCCGCGCTCGCGGTCGACGCGGACAGCTTCATCCTCGCCTGGGGGCGGTTTCTCACCAACCTCGGACGCTCCGGTTCGGGTGGGACCCGGCCGGGCTCGGCGTGCCCGACACCCGGGTTGCCGCCGAAGTTGTGCCGCACCACATTCGAGGGCGAGGGCGACCGAGGGCGAGGGCGACCAAACAGTCCAGTCCGAAAATGCCGGGGACTTGGCGGTCCTGACCGCTTGACCCGGCGCCCGGCCGCGCAATCTACTATCGACAATAGCTGACTGAAGCGGGCAAAGAAATCACGATGTCGGAAGCGAGAAGCGTCAGCTCTCGCGCCGCGGGCTGGTCGAAACCGGTGGCGGGCTTGCCGTCGGCGAGGCAATGGCGACTGCGGCCGGGGTGCCCCTGGTCCGCGGGCGGGCCGCGTGCGCCGAGGTCGAGAAGCCGGCGGCGCGGAGCGTGCCCGCCTGGGGCAGGATTTGGGCCGGGCCCGGGACGGGCCCGCTCGCCAAGTCCGGCCGGAAGCGAAGCCGGGGCGGCCGTCACCCCGAGGCCTCGCGACGGCGCTTGAGCCCGGAGCCCCGAGCATGGCACGATCGTTCATCAGCGATACCCTGCAGCGGCTGGCCCAGGGTTCGGCGCGCCGCGAGCACGTGCTCGGCCAGCTCGACGTGGCCCTCGTGCGCTTGATCTGGCTGGCGTCCGCGGCCCTGCCGGTCGACCGGGCCTCGGCCTTCGGCGATCGCCTGGGGCGCTGGCTCGGCCCCCACCTCGGGCGGCGGCACCGGCAGATGCTCGGCAATCTCGCGGTAGCGTTCCCCGACCGCGACGATGCCTGGATGGATCAGACGGCGGCCGCGATCTGGGGCGAGATCGGCCGCGTCGTCGCGGAGTACCCGCATCTGCCCGCGATCTGCGCCCGGGGCCCGGACGAGCGCCTGGAGCTGGTCGCCCATTTCGATCTCGAGCCGCTCCGCGATGGCACGACGCCGATGATCTTTGTCGCGCCGCACCAGGCCAACTGGAATCTGCCGGCGATGACCGGCAGCCTCGGGGATTTTCCCCTGAGCGTGATGTTTCGCGGCCAGCGCAACTCAACGCTCGAGGCGATCATCGGCCGCTGGCGCAACACCATGCCGGTGGGCCTGATCGATGCCGCTGCCGGCCCGCGGCCAATCCTCCAGGAGCTCGCTGCCGGCCGCAGCGTCGGGCTGCAGATGGACCATCGTGTCGAGGCCGGTGAGCTGGTGCCGTTCTTCGGCATCACGGCCCCGACCGTGACGATCCCGGCCCGGCTCGCGGTCAAGCTCGGCACCGGCCTGGTTCCGACCCGCACCGAGCGGCTGGAGGGCGCCCGCTTCCGGATCACGCTTTACGAGCCGATCCGCGCCGATCCCGCGATCGCCGACCCCCGGCTCGCCGCCCGGCGCATGACCGAGCAGATCAACGCCCATTTCGAGCGCTGGATTCGCGACCGACCCGGGCAGTGGATCTGTGCCAAGCGGCGCTGGCCGAAGGATGCGATCCACCGGGTCCTCGCCGAGCGCCGCACCCGCGGCGAGCCGGTCGGCACGGCGGCCGCCTAGCTGAAAATCCTAGCTCGATCAGCCTGTTGTAAGAATTGATGGCGGATGGGGTGGGATTCGAACCCACGAGGGGTTGCCCCCTGCCGGTTTTCAAGACCGGTGCCTTCAACCGCTCGGCCACCCATCCGATCGCGGACGCTCTCGATTTAGGCCCGCTCGGCGCTGCTCGCAACGGCGGTCGGCGGGCGATCGCTGATCTGCCGTGCGGCCATCTCGGCGGCAGCACTGCCGGTCAGGGCGGCCCCGTGCACCGTGCCATAGGCATGGAGCGAGCAGGCTTCGCCCGCGAAGAATACCCGATCGGCCAGCGGCTCCGAGAGCCGGGGACGGAGATCTGCAAGGCCAGGGCGGGCGCAGGAGTAGCCGCCCAGGATGTCGGGATCACGGCACCAGGCGGTGCTCGCGACGCCCCGGATGTGCCGGCGCAGGTCGCTGCCGAAGACCTCGACCAGCTGGTCGATGGCGAAGGCGGCCATGGCGTCCGGGCCGGCGGCCTCCAGCTCGAGGGCAAAGCGGCCGGCCAGATAGCCGAGCGCGAGGTTGCGCCCGAAGGGACGGAACTCGAACCGGATCGCCGCCCGCGTCCCGTGCTCGATGTGCAGACGGTAGGACTCGCCGGGGCCGAAGACGTCCCGCTCGAAGCCGACCGCGACCTTGTTCGCCTCGCCCAGCGGCACCGCCGCGAGCGCCTCCTGTTGGCGTGCCGAAAGCGGCGGATCGAAGGCGATGCCGCCCTGCGCAAGCACGCTCGTCGAAGCGGTGACGACCACCGTCCGGCCCTCGAGGCTGCCGCGCGGCGTCTCGACCGCCACCGTCTTGGCGCCCCAGCGGATGCGTAGCACCCGGCATCCGAGCTCGACCGGCAGGCCGGCGCCGAAGCGGGCGACCAGAGCGCCATAGCCGTTGACGACCTGCCAGTTGCCGCCGCCGTCTTGATAGCGGGCATAGTCGAGGGTCGACAGGCGCTCGGGATCGACGCCGGCGAGCGCCGCGAGCCACGAGTTGAACATCGCCCGGAAACGCGGATGCGGCGGGATGACCTCGGCGGCCGGGACGTCGAGGCCGGCCGCGCCCGCGGCCTGCACCGCGGCGAACGCCCGGGCAGAGTAGTCGTCGAGCTCCGCCTGCAGCGCTGCATCTGCCCAGCCGCCGCTCCACAGCCGGCGGTCGACCGGCGTCCGGTCGTAAGGGAAGCCTTCAGTCTCGGCGAAGCGCGTGAACGGATTGCGGCTGGCATCGTGCAGCCAGTGGGCGCCCCGGTCCCAGGGCACACCGAAGGTCGTGCTGTCGGTATGCGCCCGGCCGCCGATCCGATCCTTTGCTTCGAGCACGACGACCGCAAGCCCGAGTTCCCGCGCGCGGCGCGCGCTCGCAAGCCCGGCGGCGCCGGCGCCGACCACGATCAGATCGAAACTCGAGCAGCTCAAGATGTCGTCTCCGGCAGAGGCGGGGGGCGGCCTTTGCCCGGTCCAGGGCGATGCCTACCTAAGGACCAGCCGATCGGTCCAGGGATTCCTCGCGGCCATGCTGCGGCCGGAGCAGCGGAATGGCATGATGGAGCAGGAAGCCGCAGCGGGCGGCTGCCGCGTCACGGTCGCCAACACCGGCCAGAGCTTCGCGTGCCCGGTCGGCGAATTGATCCTGGACGCCGGGCTCGCGGCCGGGCTCAGTCTGCCGCACAACTGCCGGGGCGGTGCCTGCGGCACCTGCAAGTCCACGGTGCTGGAAGGCGCGGTCGACCACGGCTGGGTGATGAGCTTTGCCATCTCCGAGGACGAGAAGGCGGCCGGCAAATGCCTGATCTGCCAGAGCAAGCCGCTGACGCCGACCCTGGTCATCCGGACCGACGGCGCCATGAGTGCTTCCGAGGCGGCGCCGCCCGCGCCGATCGAGGCGAGCGCCACCGTGCTCGCCGCCGAGCCGGTGACGCCCTCGATCCGCCGGCTGGTGCTGGCGCTGGCACCCGACATCCGCTTTCGCTATCGGGCCGGCATGCACGTCGAGCTCAAGACGCCGGGGGCTGCGAAGCCGCGCACCTACTCGATCGCGACGGCCCCGGACGATCAGGGCCTGGCGCCCGACGGCCTGCTGGAATTCTTCATAACCCGCCACGAGGGCGGCCAGGCGAGCGGCTGGTTGCACGCGCCCGAACGGCTCGGCGGCCCGGTCCAGATCCACGGGCCCTATGGCACGTTCCGGCTGCCCGAGGGCGTCTCTGGCCCGGTGCTCTGCCTTGCCGGCGGCTCGGGCCTCGCGCCGATCCTCGCGATCGTCCGCCGCGCGCTCGCTGCCGGCTTCACCCAGCCGATCCGGCTGATTCATTCGGTCCGCGACCGGAGTGAAGTCTTCGCGCTCGCTACGCTGCACGCTCTCGCCCGCCGTTTTCCCCACTTTAGCTACACCGTCACCTTGACACGCGCCGAGACCGTCAACCCCGGAGCCGGCTGGCGCTGCGGCCGCATTCCGGGCTGGCTCGACCAGGAGTTCTTGGACCTCAGCGGCACCTGCGTGCTGGCGGCCGGGCCGCCCGGCTTCGTCGAGGCCGTGGTCGCCAAGGCCCGGGAGTTGGGCGCCCGGCCCGAGCGCATTCTGATCGACAGCTTCACCCCGACCGTGCCCTGACCCGGTCGGGGGCTCACTGGCCCGCGCCGACGATCCGATACACGGCGCCGCGCAGGTCGACCACATAGACCTCGCCGTTCCTGTCTTCGCCGAACGAGGCGATCTGCAGGTCGGTGTCGAGCAGGACCGAAGTCACGCCCTGGCGCAGACCGAAGATCTCGCCGCTGCAGAAGTCGCCGTACAGGTAGGTGCCGACGAGTTCCGGCAACGCGGACCCGCGATAGACGTAGCCGCCAGTGATCGAGCAGCGCCCGCGGTCGTGCCGGTAATCGGCGACCGGCGGGGCCAGGCCGGTCCGGTCGCAACCGGCCTTCGGCCGGTAGCAGAGCGGGCCCTCGAGGATCGGCCAGCCGTAGTTGCCGCCGCGCTCGATGACGTCGATCTCCTCGACCCGGTTCTGGCCGACGTCGCCGGTGAGGAGGCGCCCGTCCGCCCGGTCGAAGGCGAAGCGCCACGGATTGCGCAGGCCGAGGGCGTAGATCTCCGCTCGGCCGCCGCCCTTGGCAAACGGGTTGTCGGCCGGGATCGCGTAGGGCCGCGCGCCGTCGATGTCGATGCGCAGGATCTTGCCCAGCAGCTCGTTCGGATTCTGGGCGCGATTGCCGGGATCGCCGCCGCTGCCGCCGTCGCCGAGCCCGATGTAGAGATCGCCGTCCGGGCCGAACGCGAGCATGCCGCCGTTGTGGTTGGCGAACGGCTGGGCGACGGTCAGCAGCAGCCGCCCGAGCGGGTCGGCACGGTTCGGGTTCATAGCAGCGGCGTGGTACTCCGCGATCACCGTCGCACCGTCAGGCTCGCGCGTGTAGTCGACGAAGAAGCGGCCGTTGGCCTTGAAGCCGGGGTGGAAGGCAAGCCCGAGCAGGCCCCGCTCGCCGCCGCTTTTGACCAGCTCGGTCAGGTCCAGGAAGGGCCGTTCGAGCACGGCACCGTTCTCGACGATCCGGATCCGGCCCGCCTGCTCGACCACGAACAGCCGGCCGCTGCCATCGCCCGCCGGAGTCACGAACAGAGGCCGGGTCAACCCGTCGACCACCAGATCCAGCCGGATCGCCGTCGCCGCCCCGGGCTGCGTGCACGTGCCGAGCAGGCCGGCCAGGACCAAAGCGCCAATCTTCCGCCACGCCATGCCACTTCCCCGACTGATCGTCCCGGCGCTCCCCCGGGCAACGGGCCCGACGAACGATAGATACCCCCGTCGGTTCGATTGGCCACGGGACGTCTCGCGGCTCTCGCGTTGCGCGACACACGCGGCCAAAGCTGGCACCATGCCCGGGGTCCGCTCGAAGGAGGCTTCCGGTCATGCCGCCCATCCTGGACGTCGCGCAGGTCTTGGAGACGTTGTCGTCGCTGCCGGTCGAAATCCACCAGCCGGGCGACCTCGTGCTCGCCGCCGGCCGGACTACGGGCAAGCTTCTGATTCTGAAGGAGGGCGCGGTCGAGGTCGTGCGCAGCGGCGTGCGGATTGCCGAGGTGAGCGAGCCGGGTGCCCTGTTCGGCGAGCTGGCGCTCCTGCTCGGCCGGCCGCACACCGCCGACGTGCGGGCGCTCAAGCCGTCGACGTTCCACGTCGCCCACGCCGGGACCTTCCTGCGGGTCAACCCGGTCGCCGCCGTCTATGTCGCGGTGATCCTGGCCGAGCGCTTGGACCAGGTGAACCGCTACCTGGTCGAGGCGCGCGGGCACCTCAATCCCGCCGAGCGGGGCGGCATGCTCGACCGCCTGATCGACAACATCGCGCGGACGCTGCGCCACGGACTGCCGCTGTGACAACGGATCTCTCTTCCAGGCTCGCGCCGTGCGGCGAAGACGTGCGTCCGCTCAGTGCCGGGCGCCCGGCGCACCTCCGCGATCCGGCGGGCATCTTGGTCGAACAGGCTGGCCTTCCATACTCTCGCGGATGACGTCTTCAGGGGCTGCAGCTGGCATGCGGTCAGCGTGCGCTCGACGCCGCTGATTTCAGAAATGAGGGATCAGGCCGACATCTCGAACCCGGCGGCGGTGAAGGCTTCGGCCAACGCCTGGTGGCCGATCTCGGCCATCTCGAGCGGGTTCGCTTTCTTCGGGTCCTGCTCGGCCTCGACCACGACCCAGCCCTTGTAGCCGATCTCCGCCAGCACCTTGGCGAACGGGGCAAAATCGATCGAGCCGTCGCCCGGGACCGTGAACACGCCCTCGATCACGCCCTTGAGGAACGACCAGCGCTCGTCCTTGAGGCGGGCGAGCACGTCGGCGCGGATGTCCTTGCAGTGCACGTGGTTGATCCGGCGCCCATGGCGGCGGGTGGTGGCGAGCACGTCGCCCTCGGCGAAGGTCAGGTGGCCGACGTCGAGCAGGAGGCCGACCGAGGTGTCGGTGTTGGCCATCAAAAGGTCGATCTCGCGCTCGGTCTCGACCACGGTGCCCATGTGGTGGTGATAGGTCATCGGGCAGCCCTCGGCCTTCAGCCAGTCGGCGAGTGCCGTGAGCTTCTCGCCGTAGCGCTTGAACTCCTCGTCCGGCATGACCGGGCGATCGCTGACCGGGCGGTCGATCTGGTTCTGGACCGTGTCCGTGGTCTCGGCGTACAGCAGCACGGGCGCGTCCAGCTCCTGATAGAGGCGGAGCTGTGGCGCCAGCCGCTTCTGCTCGTCGTCGAGGATGCGGCGGCGGAGCTCGCCCGAGAACCAGCCGGTGATCAGCTTCAGGCCGTGCGCCTCGAGGATCGGCCTGAGCGCTTTGGGGTCGAGCGGGAACTTGGTGCCGTTCTCGACCCCGGCGTAGCCGGCCTGACGCGCCTCAGTGAGGCACTGCTCGAGGCTGATGTCGCCGCCGAGCTCGGGCAGGTCGTTGTTCGACCAGCCGATCGGGGCGATCCCGAGCCGGATCGGCCCGGCCTTTTTCCCGGATGCGGTTGCCATGGCTCAGACTCCGATCCGCTGCTTCTGCCAACCCTGCTCGTGCGCCGCGCGCGCCTCCCGGACCGCCTGGCGCCGGCTGACCTCGGGCACGGCCACGTCCCACCAGGCATCGCCCGGGGTCCATTGGTGGGCCTGGACGTCGATCACGATGACATAGGTGCGATCGGCGGCCTTGGCGCGCTGGAAGGCGGCTTCGAGCTCGCCGATGCCGTGCACGTGCTCGGCGATGGCACCCATGCTCTCGGCGTGTTTGGCGAAGTCGACGGTGACCTCGTGCTCGATCCGACAGTCCTTGATCAGGTTGTTGAAGGACGGGCTGCCCTTGGCGTTCTGCAGCCGATTGATGACCGCGAAGCCGCCGTTGTCGCAGACCACGACGATCAGCTTGTGGCCAGTGAGCACCGAGGAATAGATGTCGGAGTTGAGCATCAGGTAGGAGCCGTCGCCGGTGAACACGATCACGTCGCGCGAGGGTTCTGCCATTTTCGCGCCCCAGCCGCCGGCGATCTCGTAGCCCATGCAGGAAAAACCGAACTCGCAGTCGAAGGTGCCGATGCTCTTGGCCCGCCAGTTCTTGCACAGCTCGCCCGGCAGCCCGCCGGCCGCGGTCAGCGCCAGATCGGTCGGCTCGCAGGCGCGGTTGATCGCGCCGACCACGTGGGCATAGGAGGGCACCTCGACGTTGGTCGGCCCCGCGTGCTGATCGACCGTCCGGTTCCAGCCGGCATATTCCCTGGCGGCGCGCTCGAGCCAGGCGGCGGGCGCCCGCCAGCCGGCGAGGCCGGCCGACAGCTCGGTCAGGCCGACCTGGGCGTCGCCGACGACTGGCAAGGCGCGGTGCTTGGTGGCATCGAAGCGGGCGGCATTCAGCGCGATCAGACGCACATCGGGGTTGCCGAACACGGTCCAGGAGCCCGTGGTGAAGTCCTGGAGGCGCGTGCCGACCGCAAGCACCACGTCCGCCTCAGCGGCGAGCGCGTTGGCGGACGCGCTGCCGATCACCCCGAGCGGGCCGGCGTTGTTCGGATGGTCGTGGGCGAGCACCGCACGCCCGGCGATGGTCTCGACCACGGGCACCCGGTGGGTCGAGGCGAAGGCGGCAAGCTCGGCGGTCGCCAGGGAGTAGTGGACGCCGCCGCCGGCCACGATCAGCGGCTTGTCCGCCTTGCGCAGCAGCGCGGCGGCCGCGACCAGCTGCTCGACGTCGGGCCGTGGCCGCGGCACGCGCCAGACCCGGGGCTCGAAGAACGCCTCGGGGTAATCGAAGGCTTCCGCCTGGGTATCCTGGCAAAGTCCGAGAAACGCCGGGCCGCACTCGGCCGGATCGAGCATGACGGCGGTCGCCTGCGGCAGCGAGGCGATGATCTGCTCGGGCCGCGAGATCCGGTCCCAGTAGCGGGTCACCGCCTTGAAGGCGTCGTTGACGGTCAGGGTCGGGTCGGCGAAGTGCTCGACCTGCTGCAGCACCGGGTCGGGCACGCGGTTGGCGAAGCTGTCGCCCGAGAGCAGCAGGATCGGCAGGCGGTTGCTGTGCGCGACGCCGGCCGCGGTCACCATGTTGAGCGCGCCCGGCCCGATCGAGCTGGTCGCGACCATGATCTGGCGGCGTTTTTTCGCCTTGGCATAGGCGACGCCGGCGAGTGCCATCGATTGCTCGTTCTGGCCGCGCCAGGTTGGCAGCCGGTCCTGGACCGCTTCCAGCGCCTCGCCCAGGCAGGTGACGTTGCCGTGGCCGAAGATCGCGAACACGCCGCCGAACAGCGGCCCCTCCTGGCCCTGGGTCACGGTGCGCTGGGCGCACAGCCAGCGCACCAGGGCCTGCGCCATGGTCAGCCGGACCGTCTTCATGGCAACGCCTCCCGAACTGATGCCCCGGGCCGCACCATCCTACCCGGCGCGCCTTTGATCAAGAGGCGAGCGGCACCGGATCCATCGGCGCCCACACCGGCCCCGCAAAGGCGCCCGCCGCCCCCGCGTCGTGCACCCCGTCCCAGGCGGTGTGTGGCCCGGTTCGATTGCTCGCGTCTTCGGATGGTCTTTCGACAGGTCAGACCTTCGCCAATTTAAAGCTGAAGCCGAAAGTCGTTGTGTCGATATCGTCTCGGACGCGTGAATTACGATCTCGTGCAATTGCGAGTTTGGTCTTGTCGATGCGCCACTTTAGATTTGACCTGTCGCCTAAGCGTGGGCTAAGTGTCGCCCGTTCAACTCACAACCGTCGCCTGCCGGCGAAGTCAAAAAATCGCTGGAGGTCGATGGATGCGGATCAACGTGCGTGTCCTACTTGAGCGTACGCCGCCAAACCATTGTTTTCGCGCAAGTAAAGGCAAACACATGTTTCTACTGTTGATCTTACTCGGCCTGCCGGTTGATGCTCGATTGATCCGCGGAAGGGCACATCTCCGTCTCTCATTGGCACCAGATGTGACGCATGTTCCTGACCCCTGTCCCCTCGCCGCGCGGCTCGGCGACCTGCTTGCCGCCGCATCACCGCCGCCCCCGGGGTTGCTCGGGCGGTCTGGTCGATCCGGCGGCGTTGCACCTCGACCGCCCCGAACCCCGAGTTGGGCGCACCTCTCCCCGACGACCGGAGGTCGCGTCAGCGAAATGCGAATTGCCGCTTGAAACACGCTATGGTAGATACAACATCATGATATGCAACTTATGTGCGAGAGGATCCCGATGAGACCGACGACCGCCCTTGCTTTCATCGTCGCGCTGGTCGGCGCCAGCGATGCCGCGTCCGCCTACTCCGGGGAATACGTCGCCCGGACCACGAACTGTGCCGGCTCGCTCGAGAAGTGGGTCAAGTACCAGGCCGGCGGCGGTGACAAGATCCTCGAGGAGCGCGGGCGCATGGGCGCGTTCGCGGCTTATCTGGTGCGCTGGAACGACGGCACCCTGCAGGAGGTGACGATCGGCCCGGCGAACGACCAGGACGGCCAGCCGGCGATCTGCGTGCTCGCCCATCGCCACGTCGCCACCGCCGGCCAGATGTGACCAGGCACCCCCGGTCGTGCCAGGGGAGGGAAAAGGGTGTCAGGAAGTTCCTGACACCTTTGACCCTCTGACGGGGGCAGGGCGATTTCCCGGTTCGACCGCCAAGACAACCGCTGGTTTTGAGGCGACTGTCGGCAGCCGGGGCGAGCGTGGTTGCGTCCGCTCGCAGGTGCGACGGCGGGCTCAACCCTGCAGCAAAGGCTGGTGACCATGCGCCTCGCTGGTCGGGAGCGGCTCGCTGTTCAGCCAGCGATAGGCGAAGCCGCCGGTCAGCGCGCCGGCGATCGGCGCGATCCAGAACAGCCACAGCTGGGCGAGCGCCCAGCCGCCCGCGAACAGCGCGACGCCGGTGCTGCGCGCCGGATTGACCGAGGTGTTGGTGACCGGAATGCTGATCAGGCAGATCAGGGTGAGCGTAAGACCGATCGCGAGCGGGCCGAACCCGGCCGGCGCGCGCTTGTCGGTCGCGCCCAGAATGACCAGGACGAAGAAGCAGGTGAGGATGATCTCGATCAAAAGCCCCGAGCCCAGCCCATACCCGCCGGGGAATGCTCGCCGTAGCCGTTGGCGGCGAAGCCGCCGGCCGGATCGAAGCGCGGCGACCCGGACGCGATCACGTACAGCACCAGAGCCCCGACCACCGCCCCCAGCAGTTGCGCGATCGCATAGGGCGCGATCTCCGTGGCCGGGAAGCGCCCTCCGGCCCAGACGCCGATGGTCACCGCCGGGTTGAAGTGGCCGCCGGAGATGTGCCCGACCGCGTCCCCCATGGTCAGTATGCACAGGCCGGTCGCCAGCGCGACGCCCAGGAAGCCGATGCCGAGGCCGGGGAATGCCGCCGCCAGCAAGGCGCTGCCGCTGCCGCCGAAGACCAGCCAGAAGGTGCCGAAGAATTCGGCCCCGAGCCGACGCGAGACAGGCATCGAACGCCTCCATCCTTGGCCGCAATCACCTGCCCGCGGTCTAGCACCCGAAGGCTAACAGGCCGGTCGAGAGCCGCGCTGCCACCGAGTTCTGGTATCCCAGGTAACGCAGCCTTCCCCGATCGCCGGCACGGTGCCCCGCCCGGATGGTGTCCAATCCCAGGCTTTCTGCGGCTTGCAGCCCGCCGCTACCGCTCTCTTTGGTGGCCGCCGTGGGACGCTGACACGCCGATTACATCAATATTCTCTTAACTTTGTATTAGTCTTTACATCCATTCATCTAATCTATATGTTGGCAGCAGGTTTCAGAGCACGGATCGCTGGTCGGCTGGACTGGTCAACACGAGGATCGACACAGGTGATGAGCGTCAAGCTGCGGTCTCTGCTGCGGTCCTGGGTCGCGACCGCATGGCCCGGCCTGGCGTTGGCCGCCCTGATCATCCTGACCACGACGCTCGGCGGCTGCGCCAGCTTCGATCCCTCCCGGATCTCGGTCAACCTCGCGCCCGATCAGTTCACGTCGATCGGCTGGTAAGCCTCTCCGTTCAGCTCGGTTTCAGGACGGCCCGGGGCCGCCCGCCCGGGCCGTTTCTCCTGGTGCGCCAGGTTTCCCTTGGCCCGCCTGCGGCCGGCGCTTGCGCCTTGGCGCCCGCGGCGCCACGACGATCTTGCGCAAAAGAGTCCTGGAGCCGGCGGCGCGGACGGGTCCGCGTCGTCAGTCCGGCGGAACAGGTGTCATCCGGCGGAACAGGAAAAAGGTGTCGCCGGGAACAGGTGTCATCACAGTGTCATCACCGGAAAAGGTGTCAGTCATCACGGGTGTCCCAACGTTTATGCGAATAGAGTCAATTGGTTAGGGGCTAGGCCGGGCGGCTCGTTGGCCGCCGATTTTCTGCCAGGCCGGCCTTGGCGCTGGCGATCGTCCGTGCAGTCGGTTTCGAGGTCGCGGTCGAGCGCGTAGCGATAGAGCACCCGCGCCTGGTCCGGGCAGCCGGCCTCGGCCGCCGCATGGGCGAAAGAGTTGGGACCCGGTTTCCCGCTTCAGCCGCGTTCGAGACCGTCCGAGGCCAGGTAGCCGCCGTCGACCGGCAGGCAGGTGCCGGTGACGTGGTCGGAGGCTGCCGAGGCCAGGTAGATGCAGGTGCCGACCAGCTCGGAGGTCTTGCCCAGGCGGCCCGACGGGGTGCGGCGGCTGATCGCCCGCTCGACCGGCTGGCCGCGCAATTCGCTGGTCATCTCGGTGTCATAATAACCCGGCGCGATCGCGTTGACCTGCACACCCAGCGGCGCCAGCTCGACCGCGTTGACGCGCGTCAGGCCCACCAGGCCGTGCTTGGAGGCCGTGTAGGCGACCTGCAGCCCCTTGCTGGGCGCGGTCAACCCCCAGATCGAGGCGATGTTGATGATCTTGCCGCTGCGCTGCGCCGTCATCGCGCGCGCGGCGTGCTTGGTGCACAGAAACGGCCCCGTCAGATTGGCCGCGATGACGCGCTCCCACTCATCGCGGCCGAGCGTCATCACCGATCCCCGGTTCACGACGCCGGCGTTGTTGACCAGGATGTCCAGGCGACCGAAGCGCTCGATGACGGCGCGCACCGTGCGCTCGACCGAGGCTTCGTCGGCCACGTCGAGTTCGAACGCCGCCGCGTCGGCGCCCTCGCCGCCCAGCTCGGCCAGCACGGCCGCATTGCGGTCCGCGCGGCGAGCGCCGATCGCCACCCTGGCGCCGGCCGCGCGCAACCCCAGCGCCAGCGTGCGACCGATGCCGCTGTTGCCGCCGGTCACCAGCGCGACGCGGCCTGCGAGCGAGAACAGACCGGCCGCCACCTTGGGCCTCAGAAGAAAGCCATGGTGCGGATCTCGATGCTCTCGCGGGTCGGCCCGTCGGGTGGCGTCTCGGGGTGGTCGAAAGCGCTGTGGCCGAGGAAGCGCGCCCGGCCGTCGGTCTCGGACTCGTAGGTCTTGAGCAGCAGCACGTGGTCGGGCGTCATCCCGGGGAAGTACCACCAGTGATGGGCGCTGGAATGGCGCATGACGAAGATCTCGCCGGTGCGCTCGCGATACCGCAGGATCATCTTGATCATGTCGTCCGGCCGGGCCGAGGTGACGTCGCACATCGCCAGCGGCTTTTCCTCGACGCGGCGCCGGAGTGGTTTCCAGAAGTTGTAGAAGGCGACACGGCGCCCGAGCAGGGCGTCGGCCTTCTCGGGCAGCAACTGACGCACGCGCAGCGGACCCGAGATCGGCGTGTAATCGCAGTGCACGATCATTACGGGCGCCCGCTGCGTCGTCGTGTGCTCCGCGGTCTGCTGCTGCTCGTTGACCTTCGAGCGGATGGTGTGGTCGAACACCACCACGCGGCGCGCCGCCACCGCGGTGCGCACGAACTCGGCGACCGGCGCATAGAACTGGCTGCGCACCGCCTCGTCGTCGTCGAAGCGGTCGAACTCGTGACCGAACTCCTTCAGCGCGAAGCCTTCCCGATCGAGCGAAAAACGGTCGGCGCGCGCCCAGCCGTCGTAGATCGGCATCTCGTGCGGATCGTTGCCGGGCGGGCTGGCGACGGTACCGGGCGGCGGTTCGTAGAAGTAGATCTCGGGCACCGAGCCGTCGTCGCGCGTGTAGTTGAAGGTCGAGCGGACGGAGCGGTCGCCTGGCATGATGGCGGATCCTTTGTGCCAATCAATCGGTCGTGCGGGCCGGACGCGGCGCGCCCGGCCCGCGACACGCCCTCTCAGGCCGCTTTGAGCCCCAGCCGGGAGGCGGCATCGGTCGCCTTCCAGCACGGCAGCTCCTCGACGTCATCGGTCATCCAGCGGCGCAGGTTCGGGTGCGCATCGAGCGGCAGCTTCTGGTACGGGTAGAGGTGCATCGGCGCGGCCACCACGATGTCGGCGAGCGTCACCTGGTCGCCGCACAGCCAGCGCTGACCGGTCAGCCGCTGATCGAGGATGTTGGCGAGCTTGTGCCAGTTCGGCGCTTCCTTGTCGGTGACGGCCGGGTCGGGTTCGGCGTTGAGCAGCGGCTTCACGACGTTCTCGACCAGGTAGACGTAGCAGCTCGGGAACCAATGGGCCGCCTCCCACAGGTGCCAGCGGTGGATGTCGGCGCGCACCCTGGGCTCGCGGGGATAGTAGGCGAACGCCTCGTTCTTGTCGGCAATGTACTGCAGGATCGCATTGGACTCCCAGAGCTTGAAGTCGCCATCGACCAGAGCCGGGAGCGCCGCGTTCGGGTTGATCGCCACGTACTCGGGCGCCTTGTGGCCGCCATTGAAGTAGTCGACATGGACTCCCTCGAAGGGCAAGCCCATCAGGCCGAAGCCGGCAGCGACCTTGCGGCAATTGACGGTGATCGGATCATAATAGAGTTTCATGGCCCTTCTCACGGACAATGGATAAGGGCGTGGGACCGTATCACCTGTCGCGGGAGGGTTCAAGGCGGGCATTGGCGCTGCGCGCCACGACCGCGCTCGCTCGCCTCTTGCGCGATCCGAGAACCTCGCGGTTGACGGCTGTGGAGGAGGCGAGCGTGCCGTGCCTTCCGGCGAAGGGTGCCCGATGAAAGAAGCTTTGCCTCTCGAGACTCTCGCTCATTACGCAAGCTTCATCCTGCGGACATCCGGCGTCCACGTCGGCAACGACTTTTTATGGGGTGGCGCATCGATCGTCGAGCGCCACCCAGTCAGCGAAAGGGTTGACCCATGATCAGGCGTTTCGTGGTTCCTGCGACGGCCGCGGCGTTCTGGTTGTTCACCGCGCCCGTCTTTGCTGCGCAAACGACTGCTCCGGCTCAGTCAGCCGCGATGCACAGGTGTGCCCAACTGGAGTCTCAGATCGACGCCAATCTGCCCATGGCGGAGGCGACCGAACTGCCGGCAGCGACCGCGGAGCGCGGCGAAGGCGCGAAGCTCTGCGCTTCGGGCAAGACCGACCAGGGCCTCGCCAAACTGCAGCAGGCGCTGATCGACACCATGCACCACGACAAGAACGGCTAGCGGTCAGCGCAGGACATGGCGACGTCAGCGCGCGCGCTGCTTGGCGAGAGGCTCGGCGACGGCCCTGGCCAACCAAGGCCGTCGCCAGGCCCTCTTCCGGGTCACCAGGGACACGGCAGAAACCGGATCAGAAGAAGACGCCCACGACTCTGTTCGTAGAAGAAACGCGGTCCTGCGGTCAGGATTCCGTTCGGCCGACCCCTTGCAGCCCGCCGTCACCGCTCTCTTCGGTTGCGGCCGAAGACAGCGGACACGCGGATTGCTTCTATGATCCTTTAACTCTATATTATTAACTTTATATTATTCTTTACATTCGTTCATCTTACACATATCTTGGTGGTAGGTTGAGGCGAGGGAACGCCGGTCGGCGGGACTGGTCAACACGGGGGTCGGAACAAGGTGACTGGCGTCAGCCTACGCTCTCTGCTCGGGCCCCGGTTCGGGACCGCATGGCCCGGCCTGGCGTTGGCCGCGCTCTTGCTTCTGACCACGACGCTCGGTGGCTGCGCCAGCTTCGATCCGGCGCGCATCTCGGTGAACGTCGATCCCGACCAGTTCAGGTCGATCGGCTGGTAAGCCTTCCCCTTCAGCTCGGTTTCAGGACGGCCCGGGCCCCCCACCCGGGCCGTTTCTCCTGGTGCGCCGCGTTTCCCCTGGCCCGCTGGCGGTCGGCGCCTGCGCCCGGGCGCGCGCCGCGCCGCGACGATTCTCGCAAAGAGTGTCCTGGCGCCGGCGGCGTCGGAAGGGTCCGCTCGTTAGGCGGGCGCTAATCCGCATGCGCTATGCCGCTGCGACCGGCGGGGGCCGGGGGCTGAGCCGCGGGCCGGTTCGCCGGGATCGGGGCTCGAGAGGGCGGGAGATCGCGCATGCGCATGACGACCTGTGTGGCGCTCAACAGCCTGCTTTTGGGCAGCCTGCTGGTCGGCAGCCTGCTGCAGGCGGGCTGCACGACCCAGGCGGATGGCACCCAGTCGGTCAACAAGACCGCGGTCGGCGCGGGCATCGGCGCGGTCGCGGGCGGCCTGCTCGGCAATCGCCTGGACAAGAGCCACCCGGGCACCGGCACCGTGCTGGGTGCGCTCGCCGGCGCGGCGGCCGGCGGCGGGGTCGGCTACATGATGGACCGCCAGGAGGCCGATCTGCGCGACCAGCTGGCCAAGGAGCGGGCGGACCATGCGGTCGAGGTCGAGCGGGTGCGCGACGACCTCCTCAAGGTGACGCTCGCCAACGAGGTCTCGTTCGACGTCAACAGCGCGGCCGTCAAGCCCGCGTTCCAGCCGAGTCTCGCCAAGGTCGCCGACGTCCTCAAGCGCTACGACAGCAAGATGACCGTGGTCGGGCACACCGATTCGAGCGGCTCGGAGAGCTACAATCAGCAGCTGTCGGAGCGGCGCGCCGAGGCCGTGCGGGCCGAGCTGATCCGCGACGGCGTGCCGGCCGAGCGCCTGAGTGCCGCGGGTCGCGGCGAGAGCGAGCCGCGCGCCGACAACGCCACCGCCGCCGGCCGGGCGCAGAACCGGCGGGTCGAGATCCTGGTCCAGACCACCACCTGAGCGCCGCTCACGCTCGCATCGGGGTCGCGCGGCAGGCGCCGTTCGCAGGCCCCGCCGCCGGCATCGGGCGGCCAAGGGTAGTGCCGTCAGCGGGCCTCATGCTAGAGAGGGCGGCCTCGACCGGCGCGCTGCCGGCCGGCGCCCCATGCCCAGCCTCGAGCGTCCAGCATGCCGCCGCCCCTGCTTTCGTTGCGCGACGCGACCGTCCGCCCCGGCGGGCGGCCGCTGTTCGCCGGCCTGTCGCTGGCGGTCGCCAAGGGCGATCGGATCTGCCTGGTCGGCCGCAACGGCTCCGGCAAGTCGACCCTGCTCAAGGCGCTGGCCGGGCTGATCGAGCTCGACGCCGGCGAACGTTTCCTGCAGCCGCGCACGCGGGTCGCTTATCTGGCGCAGGAGGCTGAGCTCGACCCGTCCGCGAGCGCGCTCGCGGCAACCCTCAGCCCGCCATCGGAGTTCGCGAGCACGCTCGCGGCAACCCTCAACCCGCCATCGGAGCCCGCGAGCGCGCTCGCGGCGACCCTTGGCGGGCCGGCGGCGGCGCGTTCCGAGGCGGACCGGGCGCAGGCCGAGGCGCTGCTCGAGCGGCTGGCGATCACGCCGGCGCGCCTCGTCGGAACGCTGTCCGGCGGCGAGGCGCGCCGCGTCGCCCTGGCACAGGCGTTGGTCGGCGATCCGGACGTGCTGCTGCTCGACGAGCCGACCAACCATCTCGACCTGCCGACCACCCTGCGCCTCGAGCAGGATCTGGCCGGGTTCCGCGGTGGCCTGGTGCTGGTCAGCCACGACCGCGCCTTTCTGGCCGCGCTCAGCCGCAGGATCTGGTGGCTCGATCGCGGCGAGCTGCGGGTCTTAGGGCAGGGCTTCGCGGCGTTCGATGGCTGGTCGGAGGCGCTGCTCGCCGAGGAGGAAGCGGCGCAAAGCCGGCTGGACAAGAAGATCGCCGCCGAGACCGACTGGTCGCATCACGGCATCACGGCGCGGCGCAAGCGCAATCAGGGGCGCCTGCGCCGGCTGCAGGCGCTGCGCGAGCAGCGCGCCCGGCGCAGCCCGCCGGTGGGCTCGGCGAAGCTCGCGGCGGCGACCGATCCCTCCGGCGGCCGCCTGGTGATCGAGGCCGAAGGCGTCGCCAAGCGGTTCGGCGCGCGCCTCATCGTCGAGCACTTCTCGGCCCGCATCCTGCGCGGCGACCGGGTCGGGATCATCGGCCCGAACGGCGCCGGCAAGACCACGCTTTTGCGCCTGCTGACCGGCGAGCTCGCGCCGGACGAGGGCACGGTGCGGCAGGGCGTCGGGCTCAGGGTCGCCTACGTCGATCAGCGGCGCGCGAGCCTCGATCTCGATGCCACCCCCTGGCAGACCCTGTGCCCGGACGGCGGCGATCAGGTCATGGTCCAGGGCCGTTTTCGCCACGTGGTCGGCTATCTGCGCGACTTCCTGTTCCGGCCGGAGCAGGCCCGGGCGGAGGTCCGGTCGCTGTCCGGCGGCGAGCGCAACCGGCTCCTGCTCGCCAGGCAGCTGGCCGCGCCCTGCAACCTTTTGGTGCTCGACGAGCCGACCAACGATCTCGACATGGACACCCTCGATCTGTTGCAGGAGATCCTCGGCGAGTTCGCCGGCACCTTGCTGCTGGTCAGCCACGACCGCGACTTTCTCGACCGCCTGGTGACCAGCGTGATCGCCTTCGAGGGCGGCGGCCGGGTGCAGGAATACGCCGGCGGCTACAGCGATTATCTGCGCCAGCGGCCGCCCGACCCGGCGCCGCCGGCACCGCGGGCCGCAGCGGGCAGGCCCAGGGCCGGACCGGGGCGTCTGCGGCTGGAAAGCCGCCGCCAGCGCGAGCTTGAGCGGGTGATCGCCGAGATCGAGACGATCGAAGCCGAGATCGCAGCGCTGGAACGGAAGCTCGCGGACCCGGATCTGTTCCGCCGCGATCCTTTGGACTTCCAACGGCGGAGCGAACGCCTGGCCGTGCTGCAAGCCAGCCGCGCCGCCGCCGAGGGGCGCTGGCTCGCTCTGGAAGAGCCTCTGGCCGAGACCAACTTCTGATGTTCGCCGGGCGGCCGCGGGTGACCGGTTGCGCGGCCGGCGCGCGTCGACCCGTCTGACAGCCCCCTGACGGACGGCCCGTAACTGCGATCGCGCCGGCAACGTTCAAGATTTCAAAGAGGCTCTTGGGCGGGCTCGATGGCGTGACGGACTGTCAGCCGGGCGCCGCCGCCGGCGCGGGCAAGGCCGCAACCGGCGGTCATTCCAAAATGACGAAGATTTCATCTTACGTACAGACCGTGGTCATCTGTCGTTCCCACCTCCCTGAGACGCCAATCATGGCATCCGGGCGCCCGCTGGCAACGGCCAGTGCCCAACAGGACGAGGAGATGATTGCATGACTTCCAGTGCACCCACCGATCCGACGGCTCGGCGAGGCCGGCAGCCGCTGCGCGTGGCAGCGCTTGCCCTCTCCTCAGCGGCCGTCATCGGCCTGATGGTCGGCCTGAACTCCGGCCAGCCGCAGGTCGCGTCCGCCGCGACCCCGGCGACCGCGGCCGCACCCTGGGCAGGCTATGCCGACCTGGTCGAGCAGGTCATGCCGAGCGTGGTCGCGATCACCGTGACCGAGCGCGGGCCGAACCGGCCGGTCGCCGACCAGCCGGGCCAGCACGAGTTCCGCTTTTACGGGCAGGGTCCCAACGGCGACATGCAGGGTCCCAACGGCGAGATGATGCGGCGCTTCATGCAGCGCTTCTTCGGCGAGCAGATGCCGCCGTTCGGCATGCAGCCGCCGCCGGAGACCGGGCCGGAGATGGCGCTGGGCTCGGGCTTCGTGATCGACGACACCGGTCGGATCGTGACCAACTATCACGTCGTCAACGGCGCCGAAGAGGTGACCGTGACCCTGCACGACGGCAAGGAGGTCAAGGGCAAGGTCATCGGCACCGACGAGCCGACCGATCTCGCTCTGGTCAAGATCGACGTTGACGCGTCCGAGCTGCACCCGGTGACCTTTGCGGATTCGGACAAGGTTCGGGTCGGCGACCCGGTGATCGCGATCGGCAGTCCGTTCGGCCTCGGCGACACCGTGACCGCGGGCATCGTCTCGGCTGAGCACCGCGTCATCGGCGTCGGTCGCTACGACGACTTCCTGCAGATCGATGCGCCGATCAATCGTGGCAACTCCGGTGGCCCGACCTTCAACACCGCGGGCGAGGTGATCGGCGTCAACAGCCTGATCCACAGCCCGAGCGGCGGCAATGTCGGCATCGGCTTCGCGATCCCCTCGAACGAGGTCAAGCAGATCGTCGCCGACCTCGAGGCGAACGGCCACGTCGAGCGCGGCTGGCTGGGCGTGCACATCCAGGGCATCGATCAGGATCTGGCCCAGGGCCTGGGCCTCAAGGACACCAAGGGCGCGGTGGTCGCCGACGTCAGCGACAACGGACCGGCCGCCAAGGCCGGGTTCGAGCGCGGCGACGTGATCCTCAAGTACAACGGCAAGCCGGTCGACCGGGTCACCGACCTGACCCGCCTGGTGGCCGACACCAAGGCCGGCCATGCGGTCGACGTGACGGTCTGGCGCGGCAATGCCGAGAAGACGCTGAACGTCGAGATCGGCCAGATGCCGACCGAGGACCAGGTGGTCGCCGCCAACCAGCCGTCGGGCGACCAGGCCAACACGCCCAGGCTCGGCCTCGCGCTCGCCAAGCTGACGCCGGATGCGCGCCAGTCGCTCAATCTGCCGGACGACGCCAAGGGCGTGGTCGTGACCGAGGTCCAGCCGGGCAGCCCGGCCGCCGCCAAGGGGCTGCAGCCCGGCGACGTGATCGTCGAGGCCGACCACAAGCAGGTGACCGATCCCAAGATGGTGGCCGACGCGGTGCGTGCGGCCGCCGACCGCGGTGACGGGACCATCCTGCTGCTGGTCAAGCGCGAAGGAGAGGACCGCTTCGTCGCGGTCCGGCTCGAGCGCGCCTGACGGCCGCAGGGCGGGCGGGCGGTTCTCCGGGGCGACCTCCGATGGTCGGTCGGCGCTCCGGACTGCCGCCCGGTGGTCCTGCCCGGGACGCGGGGCCGACCGCTGTGGTCGGCCCGGTCCGGCGAACCCGGGGGGCAGTCGATGGCAGCGGGGCCTGGGGCCGGCGGCGGGGCGCCGGCCCCGCCGCGTCCCTGGCCTTCGAGCGCTGGCCGGTCGGTGGCATGGCCAGTCCGCCGCCCCGGCGGTGGACGGTCCGCCCGGCCGGCCGTCGATCGACAGCGCAGCGCGACGATGCGATAACGGCGCTCGGTGCGTTGCGAGCGAGGCTGGTCGTGCGCTGTCCGAGCTGCGGGTTCGAGGGCCCGGAAGGGGCGAGGTTCTGTGCCCGATGTGGCGACCGGCTGGCGGCGAGCTGTCCCGCCTGCGGCGCCGAAGCGGCGCCCACGCACAAGTTCTGTGCCGCCTGCGGCGCGTCGCTCGAGGCGGCCTCGGGTCCGAGGCCGCGCGCTGCTGCCGCCGGCAGCCCGCCAGCTGCGCCCGCAGCGTCGACCCGCCTCAGCACCGGCGAGCGCCGCCAGGTGACCGTGCTGTTCGTCGACCTGGTCGGCTACACCAAGCTCACGAGTGAGCTGGACGCCGAGGAGGTGCATGGCCTGCTCGGCGGTTTCTTCGCGCGTGCCGATCGGATCGTCGGGGAGTTCGGCGGCAGCGTCGACAAACACATCGGCGACTGCGTGATGGCGGTGTTCGGCGCCCCGGTCGCGCACAGCAACGACCCGGAGCGCGCCGCCCGGGCTGCGCTCGCGATCCGGGACACTTTGCCCGCGTTGAGCCGGGAGTTCGGCCGCGAGATCGGCGTCCACATCGGCATCGCGAGCGGCCAGGTGGTGGCGAGCGGCACCGGCAGCGACGCCCACCGGGAGTACACGGTCACCGGCGATTCGGTGAATCTCGCCGCGCGCCTGACCGATCGCGCCGGGCGCAACGAGATCCTGATCTCGGACGCGGTGCGCCAGCGGTTGCCGGATGGGTTCGGCTGCGCCGACCTCGGCGCCCTCGAGGTCAAGGGCCTGACGGCGCCGGTTGTGGCCTGGCGCCTCAGCAGCATGGCCGAGGTCGGGTCGGTGCCTGCGCGCCCGTTCGTCGGCCGGCGGGCGGAGCTCGCCCAGTTCCGGGGGCTGCTCGAGGCCTGTCGCGAGAGCGGTTCCGGGCACACGATCTACCTGCGCGGCAGCGCCGGCATCGGCAAGACCCGGCTGATCGAGGAGTTCCGGCGCGAGGCCGAGGTCCTGGGGTTCAGCCAGCACAAGGGCCTGGTGCTCGACTTCGGCGCCGGCGCCGGCCAGGACGCGATCGGCGCCCTGGTTCGCAGCCTGCTGGAGGTGCCAGGCGGCAGCGGCGTCGAGGCGCGGGCCGCGGCGGCCGCGCGGGCGGTGCTCGAAGGTCTGGTCGCCGACGACCACCGGGTCTACCTGAACGATCTGCTCGACCTGCCGCAGCCCCTGGAGCTGCGGGCCCTCTACGACGCGATGGACCACGCGCGCCGCCAGCGCGGCAAGCGCGAGACGGTGGCCCGGCTGGCGCAGACCGCGAGTGCGCGCCGGCCGCGTCTGCTGGTGATCGAGGACGTGCACTGGGCCGATCGCCAGACCCTGGAGCAGCTGGCGGGCCTCGCTCAGACGGTCGCAGGTGCGCCGGCACTCCTGGTCATGACCTCCCGGGTCGAGGGCGATCCGCTCGATCAGGCCTGGCGGATGGGGATCGCCGGCGCACCGCTCTTGACCATTGACCTCGGGCCGCTGCGCCCGCACGAGGCGGAGGCGCTGGCCGGCGCCTATCTCGAGGCCAACAGCGCCTTCGCGCGCCGCTGTCTGGAGCGCGCCGCGGGCCATCCCTTGTTCCTCGAGCAGCTGCTGCGGCACGCCGAGGAGCGCGCGGAGTCCGGCGTCCCGGGCTCGGTGCAGAGCCTGGTCCAGGCGCGCATGGACCAGCTCGAGCCGGCCGACCGGCAGGCTCTGCTGGCGGCTGCCGTGTTCGGCCAGCGCTTCGCGATCGAGGCGCTGCGCCACCTGATCGAGCGTCCGGACTATGATGGCGAGCGGCTGGTCGAGCATCTCTTGGTGCGCCCCGAGGGCGACGACTTCCTGTTCGCCCACGCGCTGATCCGGGACGCGGTCTACGACACCTTGCTCAAGGCCAGCCGCCGCACACTGCACCAGCGGGCGGCGGGCTGGTTCGAGGGCCGCGACCCGGTGCTGTATGCCGAGCATCTGGACCGGGCCGAGGATCCGAAGGCGGCCGCCGCCTATCTCGGGGTCGCCAGGCTCGAGGCGGCGGCCTACCATTACGAGCCGGCACAGGCCCTGGTCGAACGCGGCCTCGCGATCGCGACCGAGGCGGCCGATCGCTCGGCGCTCACCTGCCTGCAGGGCGAGCTCTGGCACGATCTCGGGGCGATGGCGGCGTCGCGCGCGGCTTACGAGGCGGCGCTCGCGGCCGCCGGCGACGACGAGCGCGCCGCCTGCCGGGCCTGGATCGGCCTGGCCTCGGTCAAGCGGGTGACCGAGGACCTGGACGGCGCCCTTGCCGATCTGGAGCGCGCCCAGGCGGCGGCGGAACGCCATGGTCTGATCGAGGAGCAGGCCCGCATCCACTTCCTGCGCGGCAACCTCTACTTCCCGCGCGGCCGCATCGAGGAGTGCCTCGCGGAGCACCAGAAGAGCCTCGAGCTGGCGCGGCAGTGCGGCTCGCCCGAGCTCGAGGCGCAGGCGCTGGGCGGGCTCGGCGATGCCGAATACGTGCGCGGGCGGATGCTGTCCTCCGGACGGGCGTTTCAGAGCTGCATCGAGCTCTGCCGGCAGCACGGCTTCGGTCGCATCGAGGTGGCGAGCCTGTCGATGGCGGCATCGGCCGGCCTGAGCGCTGGCGACAGCGCGGGCGCGCTGCAGCTCGGGCTGAGCGCGATCGAGGCGGCGCGCCGGGTCGGCCATCGGCGCGCGGAGGTGGTCGCGCGTCACATCGTCTTCTTTTGTCGGGCCGAGCGCGGCGAGCTGGCCGAAGCGAGGCCGGTCGTGGAGCCGGCGATCACGCTCGCCCGCCAGCTCGGCGCGCGCCGATTCGAGGCCGAGGGGCTGGCGATGCTGGCGCTGGTCGAGGCGGACGCGGGGCGTCGGGCGCTGGCGGTCGATCTGCTGCGCGAGGCGCTGGCGATCGGCCGCGAGACCGGCATGGCCTATTGGGGGCCGATCCTGCTCGGCTGGCTCGCGCGCCATACCGACGATGCCGAGGAGCGTCGGGCGGCGCTGGCCGAGGGTGAGGCGCTGCTGCGCGCGGGCGGCGTGGTCAGCCACAACTATCTGATGTTCTACCCCGCGGCGATCGAGACCGCGCTGACCGACGGCGACTGGGACGCCGCGGACCTGTATGTCGCCGCGCTCGAGGACTACACCCGCGCCGAGCCCCTGCCCATGCTCGACCTGTGCATCGCCCGCGGGCGCGCGCTCGCCGAATGGGGCAGGGGGCGTCGGGACGCCGCCGCCGTCGAGCGCCTGGAAGGCTTGCGCGCGGACGCCCTGCGCACCGGCCTGCGGGCCGGCCTGCCGGCGATCGAGGCCGCGCTCGCCGACGCGGATGCCCGCCGTCCGGCGTTCGAACCCGTGCCTCCGCCTGAAGGATCGACTATATGACCGCCATGCGGATCCTGATCATCGAGGACGATGCCGAGGCCGGCGAGTATCTCGTCAAGGGCCTGCGCGAGAGCGGCCATGGCGCCGAGCTCGTGGAGGACGGCCGCGACGGGTTGCTGCAGGCGGCGACCGGCGAGTGGGACGTGCTGATCGTCGACCGGATGCTGCCGGGCCTCGACGGCCTGAGCCTGGTCCGGCATCTGCGCGCGACCGGCCACAGCACGCCGGTGCTGTTCCTCTCGGCGCTGGGCGAGGTCGACGACCGGGTCCGGGGGCTGCGCGCCGGCGGCGACGACTATCTGGTCAAGCCCTACGCTTTCTCTGAGCTTTTAGCGCGGGTCGAGAACCTCGGCCGCCGCCAGACCACAGCGCCGGTCGCGACCCGGCTGCGGGTCGCCGACCTCGAGCTCGATCTCTTGACCCGCAAGGTGACCCGCGCCGGCCGGGCGATCGACCTGCAGCCGCGCGAGTTCCAGCTGCTCGAGACCCTGCTCCGGCATCCGGGCCGGGTGATGACCCGGACCATGCTGCTCGAGACCGTCTGGGACTACCATTTCGACCCCCAGACCAACGTCATCGATGTGCACATCTCGCGCCTGCGCCAGAAGGTCGATCGCGGCTTCGAGCAGCCGCTGATCCACACCGTGCGTGGGGCAGGATATTGTCTGCGTGCGCCTGAAACGGCTGCTTGAGACTTCGACCTTCCGCTGGGCCCTGATCTATCTGGCGCTGTTCGGGGTCTCGGCGCTCGCCCTGCTCGGCTTCCTCTACGTCGCCACCGCCGGCGTGATGGAGCGCCAGACCGCGGATACCATCCAGGCCGAGATCGCGGGCCTGGCCGATCAGTACCGCGCCCAGGGCCTGGACGGCCTGCGGCAGGTGATCGAGCGGCGCAGCGCCGCGCAACCGCACCGCGCCAGCGTCTATCTGCTGACCGATCCGATGGGCCAGCGGATCGCCGGCAATCTCGACCGCTGGCCGGACGTCGAGCCGGATGCCGACGGCTGGCTCGACTTCAGCGTCCAGGTGCCGACCGGCGACACCTTCGAGCGCCGCCGCGCGCATGCGGCGAGCTTCAGCCTGGCCGGCGATTTCCGCCTCCTGGTCGGGCGCGAGGTCGAGGACCGGCTGCAGATCCAGTCGCTGATCAAGCAGGCGATCGGCTGGGGGCTGGCGCTGACCCTGTTGCTCGGTCTCGCGGGCGGCTTCGCGATCAGCCGCGGCATGCTCGGCCGGGTCGATGCGATCAACCGCACGACCCGCCAGATCATGGCCGGCGAGCTCGGCCAGCGGATCGCGCTCAGCGGCACGCGCGACGAGTTCGACCAGCTGGCCGGCAATCTGAACGCCATGCTCGACCAGATCGAGCGCCTGCTGCAGGGCATGCGCCAGGTCACCGACAACGTCGCCCACGACCTGCGGACCCCGCTCAACCGGCTGCGCAGCCGGATCGAGGTCGCCCTGATGGGCGAGCCCGACCGCGCCGAGTCGCGCGCCGTGCTCGAGCAGACCCTGGTCGACGCCGAGACCATGATCGGCACCTTCAACGCCCTGCTCGAGATCGCCCATGCCGAGGCTGGCAGCGACCGGGCCGGGTTCGAGCCGGTCGACCTCGCCAAGCTGACCCAGGACCTGGCCGAGCTGTATGAGCCTTTGGCCGAGGACCAGGGCGTGACCTTCGAACGCCGATGCCCGGCCGATGCCTGGGTGCGGGCGAATCAACATCTCCTGGCCCAGGCGGTCGCCAACCTGCTCGATAACGCGATCAAATACACGCCCGCGGGCGGCCAGGTGCGCCTCAGCGTCGAGCGGGCCCGGAGCGGGTTGGCGATCACCGTCGCCGACACCGGACCCGGCATCCCGGCGTCCGAGCGGGGGCGGGTGCTGGAGCGCTTCGTCCGCCTCGATGCCACCCGCTCGACGCCCGGCAACGGGCTCGGCCTCAGCTTAGTCGCCGCGGTCGCCAAGATGCACGGTGCCCGGCTGATCCTCGACGACAATCGGCCAGGGCTCTCGGTGCGGCTGGATTTCGCAACGTCGGCGGCACCGCTTCAGATCGCGGCCGAGGTTGGCCGGCGCCCGGCCGATCAGAGGGCGCTGGCGGTGACCAGCGCGAAGAACGCCTGAACCGCGCGCAGCTCGCGCCGTTCGGGCAGGCAGGCGAGCGACACCGTGGCGCCGAGATCGGCGCCCTCGATCGCGAGCGCGCGCAGGCGGGGGTCCGCGACCAGCTCGCGTTCGAACACGGTGCCGACCCCGAGCCCGGCCAGCACGGCTTCCCGGACCGCCTCGCGCGAGCCGAGCTCGAGCATGATCTTGGGGGTGATGCCGGCGCGCTCCAGCGCCTCGAGCAGGAGGGCGCGCGTGGCCGAGCCCGGCTCGCGCAGGATCAGGGGCGCCTCGGCCAGTTCGGTGACGTCGATGCGGGCACGCGCCGCCCAGGGATGGCCGGCCGGCAGGAAGGCGACGATCCGGTCGCGGTAGAGGGCCCGGCTGTGCAGCTCGTCCGCGGGCAGGGTCAGGTTGAGGACCGCGAGATCGGTGCGCGCCTCGCGCAGATCGGCCAGGACGCGGGTCGCGTTGCCGATCCGGACGGCGACCCGCACGCCGGGGTAGCGGGCGATGAAGGCGGCGACCGGGTCCATCACCGAGAACGGTCCGTCGGCGCCGATCTCGAGCCGGCCGACCCGGAGCACGCCGGCCGAGGTCATCAGCTCCTCGAGGTCGTCGAGCTCGGCGAACACCCGCCGGGTGCGCAGCCACAGATCGCGGCCGAACTCGGTGAGCTCGATCCGCTGGCCGAGCCTCCGGAACAAAAGGGTGCCGTAGCGCTGCTCGAGCGCCCGGACCTGGACCGTGACCGCCGGCTGGCTGACCCCGAGCCGGGCGGCACCCCGGGTGAAGCCACCTTCGCTGGCGACCGCATGGAAGGCGCGCAGGTGGGTGAAGTTCATAACGTCAGCCTATGTCACCATCAGAACTATGCATTTGATTTATAGACGGGCGTTCGCAGAATGTCAGCCGCAATCCGATCCGGAGGGAGCCGAAAGTGCCTGGCAGCCCCGATGAGCCCTATCTGCTGACGCCCGGTCCGCTGACCACGTCCTTGACCGTCAAGCAGGCGATGCTGCGGGACTGGGGCTCGCGCGATCGCGGCTTCATCGAGCTCAACGCCCGCGTGCGGGCGCGCCTGGTCGAGCTGGCCGGCGTCGAGGGCAGCCATGTCGCCGTGCCGCTCCAGGGCAGCGGCACCTTCGTGGTCGAGGCGATGCTCGGCACGCTGGTGCCGCGCGACGGCAAGCTCCTGGTGCTGGTCAACGGCGCCTATGGCCAGCGCATGGTCAAGATGGCGGGCTATCACCGCCGGCCCGTGGTGACGCTGGCGACGCCCGAGGACCAGCCGAACGATCCGGCGGCGCTCGACCGGGCGCTGGCCGCCGACCCGGCGGTCACGCACGTCGCTGCGGTCCAGTGCGAGACCACCTCGGGCATCCTGAACCCGATCGAAGCGATCGCCGAGGTCACCGCACGTCACGGCCGCAGGCTGCTGATCGATGCCATGAGTGCCTTTGGCGCGCTGCCGCTCGCTGCGGAGAGGGTGCCGTTCGACGGGCTCGCGGCGTCGGCCAACAAGTGCCTGGAGGGCGTGCCGGGGCTCGGCTTCGCGATCGTGCGGACGGCGGCGCTCGATGCCGCCGAGGGCAATGCGCCCTGTCTCTCGCTCGATCTCTACGATCAGCGGGTGAGCATGGAGCGCACCGGCCAATGGCGCTTCACGCCGCCGACCCATGTGCTCGCCGCCTTCGATCAGGCGCTCGCCGAGCACGCGGCCGAGGGCGGCACCGAAGGCCGCGGCGCGCGCTACCGCGAGAACTGCCGGCTGCTGGTCGCGGGCATGCGCCAGCTGGGCTTCGAGACCCTGCTGGCGGACCACCTGCAGGCGCCGATCATCGTCACCTTCAGGATGCCGGCCGATGCGCGCTTCCGTGTTCGACGACTTTTACGACCACCTGCGCGCCCGCGGCTACGTCATCTATCCGGGCAAGCTGACCGTCGCCCCCTCCTTCCGGATCGGCTGCATCGGGCGGATCGGCGCGGCCGAGATGCAGGGCGCGCTGGCGGCGATCCGGCAGACCCTGGCCGCGATGGGGGTCGCCGACGGCCGGCCGGCGGCCGCGGCCGCGTGAACCACCAGGACTCCTCAAGTAGGGAACATCGATCATGAGCCAGATCTACGACTTCTCGTACGCGCGCGCCTACCGCGGGCCGGTCCAGGCGGTGCTGCTGGATTGGGCCGGCACGACCATGGACTTCGGCTGCGTGGCGCCGGCGGTGGTGTTCGTCGAGGTGTTCCGGCGCCAGGGCGTGCCGATCACCACCGCCGAGGCGCGCATCCCGATGGGCGCGCACAAGCGGGTGCACATCCAGAAGATCACCGAGCTGGACGCGGTCCGCCGGCGCTGGCAGGAAGCCCACGACCGGCTGCCCGACGACGACGACGTCGAGGCCATGTTCCAGGCGTTCGTGCCGCTGCAGCTGGAGTGCCTCTCGACCTACAGCGAGCTGATCCCGGGCGCGCTCGAGACGGTCGCGGCGCTGCGTCAGCGGCGGATCAAGATCGGCTCGACCACCGGCTATACGACCGAGATGACCGCGATCAACCTGCGTGATGGCGCCCGTCAGGGTTATAAGCCGGACTCGACCGTCTCCGCCTCCGAGATGCCGGCCGGGCGGCCCTATCCCTTCATGTGCCTGCAGAACGCGATCAACCTTGGGGTCGACTGCGTCCAGGCGTGCGTCAAGGTCGACGACACCATCCCGGGCGTCGAGGAGGGGCTGAACGCCGGCATGTGGTCGATCGGCCTCGCGGTCAGCGGCAACGAGGTCGGCCTGTCGCTGGCCGACTGGCAGGCGCTGCCGGCGGCCGAGCAGGAGACGCGGCGCGAGCGCGCCTATCGGCGGATGCTGCAGTCGGGCGCCCACTACGTGGTCGACACGATCGCCGACCTGATGCCCTGCATCGATGCGATCGAGCTGCGCCTGCGCCGCGGCGAGCGGCCGTAAGCCCTCGGCCCGGGCAGCTGGACAGAGGGCGCGACCGGCGGGTGCTTGCGCCCGCCGTTCACGCGGTCACTGGATCAGGAGCCAGCTCAGGTAGGGCAGGGCGTGCAGGAGGTGACGCCGTCGCATCAGCACGGCTCGAGCCAGCCTCCGCACCGCCCCGGGCTCGAAAATCAACCGCTTGAGATTCTCGATCACGCCGCGTCGGCCGCCGTCGCGCGCCTCGATCGGGCTCCGGAACACGGAGATCAACCAGCCGGCCCGCGAGCCGATGTAGGCCAACATTCTTGAGCGCGCCTGCAGGGCAACCCGGCACCCTTGCAGGCCGGTCAGCGGGTCGATCCCATCTGGCAGGGCAAGGGTGCACCAGGCGCCGTCGTTCAAGGCCAGCAGAAACGACAGCAGCGGTCGGCGGCAGCCGGCGGCGGCGAAGCGCGCCAGAACCGCCTGCCAGTCGAGGGTTTCGCGGCCCCAGTGCACCAAGGCTGCAGCCTCCAGCCGGTCGCGCAAGGCAATACGCCCGAAAGCATGGCCGAAATGCCGGACCTGGCTGTGGCCGATCAGGTGCACGATCTGATGCTCGACCGAGGGAATCCGTGCCCTGGCGGCGCCCAAGGCGATGCGTCGTGCCCCGGCCAGGATCTCTTCCGCGGGCAGCAGCCGGCCTGGTTTCGGCGTCGGAAACAGCTCGGTATGCAGATCGATCTGGCACGCGCCGCCCGGGCGCCGGATCGCGCCGTCGGACCCGCAGGCGGTGTAGCCGGCGGCCTCGAAGGCTCCAGTGGCGGCCGCCAGCGACGCCTTCGGCAGCAGGAGGTCGAGGTCTTGCAGCATGCGCCAGCCATCGTCGGGATAGAGACCGTCCGCCAGCCGAATCGCGCCTTTGAGCAGCACGGGTTCGATGCCCGCCCGGTTCAGGACGGCGACGGCGGCGGCGAGCTCATCCCGAAGCTCGCCGTTGCGTTCCGAGTTCGCAGCATGGACGGCGTCGAGAAACGCGCCGAGTTCCTCATCCAGTGTGGCGGTCAGGGCGAGGTCCTTCAGGGCCGCGGCCAGGGCGGGCAGCACGAATTGGGCGCTCGCAAGGCCCACGACCCGTTCCCACTCGATGCGCCGGGAGCGGACCAGGGTCCGGAGCTCGTCCGCAGGCTCGCAGCCCCGCAATCGCGCGGCCAGGACGCGGGCGATCACATCGAACGGATGGATGCGTCGCAGGGTCATGCCGCGCTCAACAGCGACCAGACCCAGTCCCGGGCGCGGTCGAGGTCGCCGAAGACCAGCCGGTAGGCCGGCATCGATTCGATCCAGCGCAGGGTTTCGGCAAACACCTCGGGCTGCCGGTCGAGCAGGGATCGCGCGTGGCAGAGCCCGGTCAGGGCCTCGGCGACCGTCATCAGCTGCGGCTCGAGCCCGGCGCCGGCCTGGTAGCGGGGAAACACCAGAGCCTCGAGCGGCAGGCCGCGGTTCAGCGGCGCCCTGCGCGCGGCGTCGAGATCCAGATAGCGGATCTGCAGGCCGGCGAGCCGATGCACCGGCTGCGCCTGCAGGTTGGCGAAATGGCGGCGCAGCGGGCGCCAGGAACCGCGCTTGATGCCGGGCGCGTAGGGGACCGGCCAGACCAGCCAGCTGGTCCGCTCGAGAGGTGCGTAGTCATCGGTGACGAAATCGGCGCCGGCGGCGACCAGCGCCGCGCCGAGCGTGCTCTTGCCGGAGCCGCGCTCGCCGCACATCGCGACGCACCGCCCGCCCGCCGCCACCGCGGACGCATGGAGGATGCCAAGCCACTGCCGCGGCCGGCGGGAGATCTCGAGCAGGGCCGTGAGGCACCGGTGACGCGCCAGGGCGGGATTGTCCGCCAGATCGTCGGCGCGGGTGAGCACCGCGTCGTCGGCCCGGACGGCAAAGCTGCCATCCCGCTCGATCACGTCCACGATGGCGAGCTCGCCCTGCGCATCCTCGACCCGACACGACCGGCACGCCGCCTCGATCACGCCGGCGAGCACCCGGTCGTCGCAACGGACCCGGACCGGGTGGTCTCCGGGTCGATAGACCGCATCCAGCTCCGGGACGCGCCCCGGCGGCCGGACCACAACCGGCGCCATGAACGGCGTCACGAGCGGCGCGGGATCCGGTTGACGACTGGCCGGGCTGACGAGGCCCAGCTCTTGCCATGACTCCAGGGCGTGCGCGATGCTGGCGCGCGCTACGTCTTCGGTGACGTCACCTTCCCGAACGCTGGCAGCAACCAGATCGTCCACGCTGCAACCGGCCTGGAGCGCTTCCCAGAGGTAACGACCACTGGCGTTGAGGGCAGCGACCGTACCATCCGGAGCGATCACCACCAGCTGGTCTGAAAGCGGCAGAGTCGCGGCATCAAACAGCATGCCGTGCGCTAGCGAACCGGGTCCCGCAGCCAGCGGGACCGGGCCCTCCGAGTGGATCACAAAGCCTCCGGACGATCAGTAGTGGCCGCCTCCGCCCGCTCGGCGGGCGCGGACCGCGGTGATGATTCGGCTGAGGATTCCGGCCTCACTCCTGTGCGGCTGCAGCAGAATCATCGCCGCCGGTGCGGCGGCTGCGTAACGGCCGAACCGCTTCAGCGCCTCTCTTCGGCTCTGATCGGCCCGTCCCTCGGGAACCTCATGCACCTTCCTTGTCCCCATCGCCGGCCCTCCTGTGTTGAATGAGACCCTTAGCGACTTTTGATACCATGGCCGGTTCCGGCCCCATACTGATCAGCAGGGGTACCCCTTTGAGCCAGATCGAGAGATCGCCTGGCACCATGCTGGTGATCTGCGGGCTTGGCCAACTTTTGCCGCCGGCTCGGCTGGCGGCCCTTCGCTCGGCCGGCAGCTGCCCGCAACTCACGCTGGCGCTCGCCCAGACCGGCAAGGTCGGAGGCGCACCTCATACCCGGCCGCGCGAGAGGCCGGTCGAACTCTGCGGCGTCGACCGATCCGACCGGCTGCCGCAGCGGGCTACTCGACCTTGTAGGCGGCGACGGCGTTGTCGGTCATGATCGGGATGATCGCCACCTGCTCACTTACGATGTAGTGGAGATCGGCGCTGCCCTGGTCCAGGTCCATCAGCATCTCGGCCTTGCCGCCGGCGTCGATCCGGTACAGGGCGCCCGCCACCCAGTCGGTCGCCAGATAGCCGCCCTGGCCGTCCGGCTCGAGACCGTCGAGATTGCCGATCGGCTGGTCGCCGAGATCGGTGATCGCCCGGGTCTGGTAGTCGACCGCCTTGAGGTGGCCCGGCACGTCGGTCGAGAAGTCCGGCTTCATCTTGCCCCAGGCGGCGACCACGAGCCGGTCCGGCTCGGCGAGCAGGCCGTTCGGGTTCTCGAGCGCCGGGCTCTCCAGCCAGAGCCATAACAAGTCGCTCTGCAGCATCCAGATCTGGTTGTTGACCATGTCGGAGACGAACACCCGGCCGTCGTCCGCGGCGGTCACGTCGTTGAGGAACTTCGCGCCCGGGGCATCGTAGGTCGCCACGACCTTGCCGCGCGCGGTGTCGATCACCACGAGCTTGTTGATGTCCGCGGCGTAGAGCTTGCCGTCATGGAGCGCCAGGCCCTTGGGCCCGTTGAGGCCGGTCACCCAATGCTTGTTGAGGATCTTGCCATCGGCCGACAGCTTGGCGATGTAGCCGTTGCCGTCGATCGCGCCCGGATCGCCGTTGACGTTCGACACGTAGATGACCCCCGCCGCCTCGTCGAGCACGGCGGATTCCGGCGCATCCAGGCCGGTCGCCTGCCACATCGGCTTGGGCTCGGCGGCGAACGCACCGCTCGCCAGCAGCAGCCCGCCGGCCAGCACCGTCGAGATCGTCAAGCTTCCCCGCATGGTTCTGCTCCCCTCATTTTTGTGATCGCTCGAGCGCGCCCCTGCAATTTGACGCGAAAACCGCGCTTGGCAAGCCAGATCGGGGCGGCCCGCCCGGGATCCGGCGGGCCTCCTTTCGGTTGGCGAGTTGCGAAAAATTAGCCTATCTCGGGTTTTGTAGCGCGGTGGCGGCCCGGCATAGGCGCGGCCAACCCGAGCGCTACTAAGGATCAAGGAGAGCCCGATGACGCTGTCGGACGAGGTCGCTCATCTGTCCGCGACCGATCTGGCGCTCCGCATCCGCCGGCACGATCTGTCGCCGGTCGAGGTCGTGGACGCGTTCATCGCGCGCATCGAAGCCCGCAACCCGAGCCTGAACGCGCTCGTCTATCTCGGCTTCGAGGATGCGCGGGCGCGCGCCAGGGAGGCCGAGCAGGCGCTGATGTCGGGCACGGCGTTTGGCCCCCTGCACGGCGTGCCGACCGCGATCAAGGACCTGTTCGACTTCAAGCCCGGCTGGCCCAGCACCTTCGGCGGGGTGCGCGCGCTCAAGGACTTCGTGCCCGACTTCCACTGCGCCTTCGCCGAGCGGATCGAGCAGGCGGGCGCGATCCTGGTCGGCAAGACCAACAGCCCGGTCATGGGCTTTCGCGGCACCTGCGACAATCCGATGTTCGGGCCGTCGCGCAATCCGTTCGATCTCGCCAGGAACACCGGCGGCTCCTCGGGCGGCAGTGCGGCCGCGGTCGCCGACGGCCTGCTGCCGTTCGCCGAGGGCACCGACGGCGGCGGCTCGATCCGGATCCCGGCATCCTGGTGCGGGGTCTACGGCTACAAGGCGTCGTTCGGCCGGGTGCCGCTCTTCGCCGGCGCCAACGCCTTCGGCGGCACGACGCCGTTCCTGTTCGAGGGTCCGATCACGCGCACGGTCGACGACGCGGCGCTGGTCCTCACCGCGCTTGCGGGCTACGACCCGCGCGATCCGTTCAGCCTCGATGAGCAGGTCGACTTCACGCTCGCGACCCGCGCCTCGATCCGCGGCTGGAAGATCGCCTATACCCCGAACTTCGACGTCTTCCCGGTCGAGCGCCCGGTCGCGGAGGCGGTCGCCAAGGCGGTGCGCGCCTTCGAGGAGGCGGGCGCCGTGGTCGAGGAGGTCAAGGTCGGAATCAAGCGGCCGCAGCGCGAGCTCAGCGACCTCTGGTGCCGCCTGATCATGCCCCTCAACGTCCAGACCTTCGAGATCTTCAAGGCCAATGGCATCGACCTCTTGCGCGACCATCGGGACGACTTCCCGCCGCAGTATCTGCGCTGGGTCGACCAGGGCTACGGCATGTCGGCGCTCGATTTCTTCAACGATCAGGCAACCCGCTCCGAGATCTATGGCGCGATCCAGAGCGTGCTCGCCAACTACGACCTGCTGGTCAGCCCGACGCTCGCCTGCCTGCCGGTCGAGAACGCCGGCGACGGCAACACCGTGGGCCCGAGCGAGGTCAACGGCGAAGCGGTCGACCCGCTGATCGGCTGGTGCCTGACCTACCTGATCAACTTCTCGGGCCACCCGGCGGCCTCGATCCCGGCCGGCATGATCGACGGCCTGCCGGTCGGGATGCAGATCATCGGCCGGCGCTATGCCGATGGCGACGTGCTCGCGGCGAGCGCGACCTTCGAACGCCTCCGCCCCTGGGCTCCGACCTACGCGGCCTGCGCCAGGCGGCCGCTCTGAGCCGGATCCGGCGGTCGGCGAGGGTCGGGCGCGTGCCTTAAGCCGATCGTAAGCGCGGCCTGCGATCATCGGCGGCGATCCGGCAGAGCGCGCGCCCGATGCAAGACCCGGCGGGAGACCGTCCATGGATTGGCGAGACGTGTATTTTTCCGCCCGCGGCCGGATGGATCGGCAGCGCTATTGGCTGGTGTCCCTGCCTCTGATCGCTGCCCAGATCGTCGCCGACATGCTGATCGGCTCCGAGGGCGAGCCTGGCCTCCTGGTGCTCGGTGCGCTGCTCTGTCTGGCGACCGCTGATTCCCTGCTCCGTCATCACCGTCAAGCGCCTGCACGATCGTGGCCGGAGCGGCTGGTTCCTGTCGATCGTGGCCATCCCGGTGCTGGGGGCGATCTGGCTGGCGATCGAGGTCGGGCTGCTGCCGGGCGCCCGCGGCCCCAACCGGTTTGGCCCCGACCCGTTGGCCAACCCAGGCGCGCGGAGCCCGGCTCCGCTGACCGCGTCGTTCTAGCGGTACCCTCGGCTTTTCGACTTCACAGCCGGCCACGCACCGCTTATCCGGGAAGAGACGCGAACCGGTCCGGCGAGCCGTTGCCGGACGGGCCCGCGGACATGATCGGGGAGGCGGGCGATGGCCGCAGATCTGCCGAGCCACGCGCAGGCCGTGATCATCGGCGGCGGCGTGGTCGGCTGCTCGATCGCCTATCACCTGGCCCGGCTCGGCTGGACGGACGTGCTGCTGCTCGAGCGCAGGCAGCTGACCTCCGGCACCACCTGGCACGCGGCCGGCCTGATCGGGCAGCTGCGCGCCACCGAGAACCTGACCCGGCTCGCCAAATATTCGGCCGAGCTGTACGGCCGGCTCGAGGCCGAGACCGGCCAGCCGACCGGTTTTCGCCAGCACGGCAGCTTGAGCCTCGCGCGCACGGCCGAGCGCTTCACCGAGCTCAAGCGCGCGGCCTCGATGGGCCGGACCTTCGGCCTCGAGATCGAGGTTCTGAGCCCGGCCGAGGCCAAGGCGCGCCATCCGCTGCTCGAGGTGAGCGACCTCGCCGGCGCGATCTTCATCACGACCGACGGCCAGGCCAATCCGATCGACATCACCCAGGCGCTGGCCAAAGGGGCGCGCCTGGCGGGCGCCCGGATCGTCGAAGGATGCACGGTCACCGGCATCACCCAGGCGAACGGCCGGGTCACCGGCGTCCAGACCGCGCAGGGGCCGGTCGCGACCGAGGTCGTGGTCAACGCTGCCGGCATGTGGGGGCGCGCGGTCGGGCGCCTGGCCGGGGTCAACGTCCCGCTCCAGGCGTGCGAGCATTTCTACGTCCTGACCGAGCCGATGGCGGGGCTGCCAAGAGATCTCCCGGTGCTGCGCGATCCGGACGGCTGCCTCTACGCCAAGGAGGATGCGGGCAAGCTCCTGGTCGGGGTGTTCGAGCCGGTCGCCAAGCCCTGGGCGGTGGACGGCATCCCGGACGACTTCGAGTTCGGCGAGCTGCCCGAGGACTGGGACCATTTCATGCCGTTCCTCGAGGACGCCATGCGGCGGATTCCGGCGTTGGCCGAGGTCGGCATCCGGAAGTTCTTCTGCGGGCCTGAGAGCTTCACCCCGGACGATCGCTATCACCTCGGCGAGGCGCCGGAGCTGAAGGGCCTGTTCGTTGCTGCTGGCTTCAACTCGATCGGCATCCAGTCGGCCGGCGGTGCGGGCATGGCGCTCGCGGCGTGGATCGCGCAGGGCCACCCGCCCATGGACCTGTGGGATGTCGATCTCCGGCGGATGCAGCCGTTCCAGGGCACCTCGCGCTATGTCCGCGACCGCGCGGTCGAGGGTCTGGGTCTGCTCTACGCCATGCATTGGCCGAGCCGGCAATATGCGAGCGCGCGCCCAGCGCGGCTCTCGCCCCTGCACGAACGCCTGGCCGCGCGCGGCGCCTGTTTTTCCGAGACCGCCGGCTGGGAGCGGCCGGGGTGGTACGGCGAGCCTGGGACGCACCCGCATTACGACTACTCCTACGGCCGGACGCGCTGGTTCGAGCGCGAGGCGGCCGAGCACCGGGCGGTGCGCGAGCGGGCGGGTCTGTTCGATCTGTCCTCGTTCGGCAAATACCTGCTCCAGGGGCGCGATGCCGAAGCGGTGCTCCAGCGGGTGTGCGCCAACGATGTCGCGGTCGCGCCGGGCCGCGTGGTCTATACCCAGTGGCTGAACGAGCGGGGCGGCATCGAGGCCGACCTCACGGTCACACGCCTGGCTTCGGACCGCTTCATGATCACGACCGGGGCGGCGAGCCAGGCACGCGATTTCCATTGGCTGCGCCGGCACATCCCGGGCGATGCGCACGCGCATCTCACCGACGTCACCTCGGGCTTCGCGGTGTTGGGGCTGATGGGACCCGCAAGCCGCGACCTGCTGGCCCCTTTGACCCCGGCGGATCTCTCGAACGACGCGTTCCCGTTCGGGACGGCGCAGGCGATCGAGGTCGGCTACGCGCTGGTCCGGGCGCAGCGGATCTCCTACGTCGGCGAGCTCGGTTTCGAGCTCTACCTGGCCAGCGAGTTCGCGGGCCCGGTGCTCGATCTGATCCTGGCGACGCTCGGCGACCAGAGCATGCTTGCGGGCTTCCACGCCCTGAACTCGCTGCGCCTGGAGAAGGCGTTTCGCAGCTTTGGCCACGATGTCGGCGATGCCGACACGCCCTTCGAGGCGGGCCTCGGGTTCGCGGTCGCCCTCGACAAGCCGGGCGGTTTCATCGGCCAGGACGCCCTGCGGCGCGCATCCGGGAAAACCCCGACCAAACGCCTGGTGCAGTTCAAGCTTATGGATCCGGCGCCGCTCCTGCACCACGACGAGCCGATCGTCATGGACGGCGCCCGGATCGGCCTTTTGACTTCGGGCGGCTATGGCCACACGCTGGGGAGCGCGCTCGGCATGGGCTGGGTCCGCCATCCGGACGGGGTCACGGCCGGGCTGCTGCGCCAGGCGCGCTTCGAGATCGAGATCGCGGGCGAGCGCTACCCGGCCGAGGCCAGCCTGCGGCCGTTCTTCGATCCCGACGGTGCGAGGATGCGGGCTTGAGCCGCCCGCGCGTCCGCTCCACTACCCCTTATGGCCGGAGAAGAGTGACGGCCTGGCCTCGCATCCCCACATCACAAGAGAGTCCGGGGTCGGGCGGCAAGCCCGACCACAACGGATGGAGGGAGAGCCATGTCGAGGAAAGCCTTGGTCGTGCCGCTTGCGCTGGCCCTTGCGGCCTGCGCCAGCTCGCCTCAGCCCGCCGGATCGAACGCCGCATCGAGGCCGGCGCCCACGAGCTCCGGTGCGGGCCCCGCGCCGCTTACCTCCGGCGCGCAAACCGTGCCCATCAGCTACGGCACCGGGCCGGCGTCCGGAAATGCCACGTCGGCACCGGCGGCCACCAGGCCCAGCGCGACCGCCGCGGGCTGGGCGGTGAGCATCATCGGGACGCCGTTCGCGCTCGCCTTCAAGACCGTCGTGTGCGGCGCGAGCCTGGTGGTTGCGGCGCCGATCGCCGGCATCCTGGCGCTCGGCGCCGACTCCTCCGAGGGTTACCAGGCGCTCGGCGACGGCATCGCACAGAACTGCGGCCCGCCCTACGTGGTCTCGCCCTACGCCGCCAGCTGAGTTGCCGTTGCGCCCGTGAGGGGCGCTGCGCTATCACTGGCGCGATCAGCGCCAGGGGCGGCCGATGGGCCAGGTGATCGTGCGCAGGTTGGACGACGAGGTGATTGCGGCGCACAAGCGGCGCGCGAAGGCGCGCGGCGTGTCGCTGGAGCAGCAGCTCCGCGACGTGCTCGCCGATGCGGCCAAGCCCACCCGTGAGGAGCTGTTGGAGCGGCTCGCGGCGTGTCGCGCGCTGACCCCGCCCGGCCCCCGCAAGCTCGCCGAAGATCTGATCCGCGAGGACCGCGACAGCCGATGACGTTCGTCGTTGACGCAAGCGTGGCGCGCAAATGGTTCGTCAGGGAAGACGGTAGCGATCGGGCGGTCGATCTTTTGAACCGCGGCGTGCCGCTGATCGCGCCCGATCTGGTCCTGGCTGAGGTCTGCAACGCCGCATGGACGTCATTGCGCCGGCGGGAGATCGATCCCTCCCAGCTCAACCAGATCGCGAGCGACATCGCAGGGCCGTTCCAGAGGCTCGTGCCGCTTCAACGCCTGATCAGCCGGGCCGCGGCGCTGGTGCACGAGCTAGATCATCCGATCTATGACTGTCTCTACCTCGCGCTTGCGGAGGCCGAAGACGCACCGCTGATCACCGCCGACCGACGGCTGATCGCGACCGTGCGCGGCCCGCCGCTGGCCGACCGTGTGACGCCACTCGCTTGAGCTGGAACCCTGAGCGCTATCTGGCCTTTGGCGACCACCGCACCCGGCCGGCGGTCGATCTGCTGGCGCGGGTCGCGCTGAAGTCGCCGGCGCGGGTCGCGGATCTCGGGTGCGGGCCCGGCAACTCGACCGCGCTGCTGGTGGCCCGTTGGCCCGACGCGGTGGTGGTGGGCGTCGACAGTTCATCCGAGATGCTGGCCAGGGCGCGCGCCAGCGGTCTCCGGGCGGCCTGGGTCGAGAGCGACATCGCCGAATGGACGCCGGCGGGGCCGCTCGACGTCCTGTTCTCGAACGCCGCGCTGCAATGGCTGCCCGACCACGCGCGCCTGCTGCCGCGTCTGCTCGGGCAGGTGCGGCCGGGCGGCGTGCTCGCGGTGCAGATGCCACACAACTTCGGCTCGCCCTCGCATGTGCTGCTGCGCGAAGTCGCGGACGCCGGGCCCTGGGCCGAACGGCTGCAGCCATTGCTGCTCCGGGAGCCGGTCGGCGCACCCCAGCTGTACTACGATCTCCTGGCGCCGCGCGCCGGCAGCATCGACATCTGGGAGACGGAGTACCTGCAGGTCCTGGAGGGCGACGATCCGGTGCTGAGCTGGACGCGGGGCACGGCCCTCCGGCCGGTGCAGGCCGCGCTCGAAGCCGAGGAACTGCGCGCGTTCGAGGCGGAATACACGGATCGGTTGCGGTCCGCCTATCCGAAACGGGCGGACGGGCGCACGCTGTTTCCGTTCCGCCGGCTGTTCATCGTCGCCACGCGCGGTCAGGCCGGGTAGCGGGCTCGAGCGGGTGGTCGGAGGTAAGAAGCTTGCCGATCGGGCTGAAGCGGGCCTACGAGCCGCCGTCCGAGGGCGATGGCTATCGGGCGCTCGTCGACCGGGTCTGGCCGCGCGGCATCGCCAGGGACAGGCTCCGGCTCGACGTCTGGCTCAGGGACCTCGCGCCGAGCACGCCACTACGAAAGTGGTTCGCCCACGACCCCGAGAAGTGGGAAGAATTTCGCGAGCGCTACTTTCGCGAGCTGGACGGGCAGGGGCCGGCGATCGAGGAGCTCGCCCGGCGGGCGCGGGCAGGGTGCCTGACCCTGGTCTTTGCCGCAAAGGATGGCGAGCGCAACAACGCGGTCGCCCTCAAGGACTACCTGGAGGGTCGCCTGCGGCGCGGCTGACGCGGCGGCCGCTGGTGGTCACGGCTTGACGTCGGCGGCGACCCGCATGTGGATGATCTTGTCGGGATTGCGCGGCGGCTCGCCCTTGGCCAGCTGATCGACGTACTGCATGCCGTCGACGACCTGGCCCCAGACCGTGTACTGGCCGTTCAGAAAGTGTCCCGGCGCGAACATGATGAAGAACTGGCTGTTGGCGCTGTTCGGATCGGAGGTGCGCGCCATGCCGACCGTGCCGCGCTCGAAGGGCTGGTTCGAGAACTCGGCCGGCAGGTCCGGCTTGTCGGAACCGCCCGTGCCGGTCCCGGTCGGATCGCCGGTCTGGGCCATGAAGCCGTCGATCACGCGGTGGAAGATGATGCCGTCGTAGAAGCCGGCGCGCGCCAGCTCCTTGATCCGGGCCACGTGCTTGGGCGCGAGGTCAGGGCGCAGCTGGATCACGACGCGGCCGGTCGCGAGGTCCAGATAGAGCGTGTTCTCGAGGTCTTGGCTGCTGGCGGCGCCGGACAGGGTCATGGCGAGGACGAGGCTCCCGAGCAGGCGAAGGGTCCAGTGCATGGACGATGGCTCCCGTTGATCCGAGGTTCGATGGCCAGCGACCTGCGGTCTCCGCAGGCCTTCGACACGCTTCGGGGGCTGGCGTCAAGCCCGAATGTGCTAGAGTTGAGGCCCATGCGCCAGGCTCAGGATGCGATCTACGCGACCACCGCGGCGAGTGCCGCCGAGCGCCAGGCACTGCTCGAGCTCGCCGCGCGCTCCGACCTGCGAGGGCTCGGCCAGCTCGGGCTGCACCTGCTGGCGCTGTTCGCGGCCGGGGCCGGGGTCGGTCTCGCGCGCGGCTCGCCCTGGCTGGTGCCGGCGATGCTGCCCTACGGCATCCTGCTGGTCTTCCTGTTCGCGCCGCTGCATGAGACGATCCATCGCACCGCCTGTCGCAGCCGCCGGCTGAACGATGCGATCGCCTGGGTCTGCGGTGCTGTGCTGCTGCTGCCGCCCGAGTATTTCCGGGCCTTCCATTTCACCCATCATCGCTTCACGCAGGATCCGGCGCGCGATCCGGAGCTGGCGGTGCCCAAGCCCGCGACCCTTGGGGATTATCTCTGGCAGGTCTCGGGCCTGCCCTACTGGCGCGAGCGGATCACGACCACGGTGCGCCATGCGCTGGGGCGGGCAGGGGAGCCCTTCATCGCCCCCCATGCCCGGCCGCGGATCGTGCGCGAGGCGCGTGTGCTGCTCGGCGTCTACACCCTGCTCGGCCTTGGCTCGCTGCTGGCGAACAGCGACGCGCTGCTGGTCTTCTGGCTCGGGCCGGCGCTGCTCGGCCAGCCGTTCCTGCGCGCGTATCTGCTGGCCGAGCACACGCTGTGTCCGCTGGTGCCGGCGATGCTCCTGAACTCGCGCACGACCCGCAGCACAGCGCTGGTCCGGCGGCTCGCCTGGAACATGCCCTACCACGCCGAGCATCACGCCCATCCGGCGCTGCCGTTCCACGCGCTGCCGGCGGCGCACCGGCTGCTGGCGGCCAGGATCGCGGTCCAGGCCGACGGTTACGTGGCGGTGCAACGCGAGATTCTGACGACCCTCGGTGACCGCGCCAGCGTGGGAGAAACTCAGCGCTCGCCGGCGCGGGCGCAGGCGATGCAGAGCGGCGTGGTCGGGTCGAACTCCAGGCGCTCGAGGCCGATGTCCTCGCCGCAGCGGGCGCAGAAGCCGTAGTCGCCGCTCGCGATCCGGCGCAGCGCGGCATCGATCCGGTCGAGCTCGAGCTGGCGGCGACGCTCGGTCGCGACCGCCATCGCCTGCGCCTGCAGCTCGTCCATGCGTGCCAGGCGGCCGGCCCCGGTCTGGTCGAGCTCGACCGGGCGCGACTCGTCGCGATGGCTCGCGGTCAGCTGCTCGAGCTCCAGCCGCCGGGCCTCGAGCCGGGCCACGGTCTGGGCCAGATCAGGCGGGTTGACGTCGCTCATGCCGCCACCATAGGACAGCGAAACGGGTTTGTCGCCATGAGTTGCTGACCCGCGCCGCACCAGCCGCCCAGCCGCCGTTCGCGCCGGCCTGCCGCTCACTCGGTCGGCTATCTTCGCCTGAAGAGGAGCCGAATCAACTGATCGCGGGTCAGCTTGTGGTAACACCCGAGGTCAGCTGGTCACTCGTAAACTTCCTTGCGGTGGCCGACAGCCAGCACCAGGACCACGGAGCGCTGCTCCTCGATCTGGCAAACGAGCCGATAGGTGCTGACGCGGTAGCGCCACAGACCGCCCTTGCCGCCGCTGAAGGGGCGACCGAACCGGCGGGGGTCGGCCGGTCCAGCGATCCGTTCCCGCAAATAGCCCAAGATCTGGCGATGCACCGCCGGATCGAGGCGCCGAAGCTCTCTCCTGGCTCGCTCGTCCCATTCAACGCTCCAGGTCAACCCCGCGCTCCAGCTCGTCGAGTGTCCAGCGACGGCCGGGGCTCTCGAGCCGCTCCCGGGCGATCTGCTCGTCTTCGAGGTCCTCGAGGTAACGAACGATCGCCTCGCGTGCATAGGAGGCCTTGCTCCGGCCAGTCTTCGCGGCGAGCGATTGCAGCCGCTGGTCGATCTCCGGCGGCAGGCGGACGGCGAGGGTCATGGCGGTCAAGCTCCGAGCTTCTGCTTCAGGACCTGGTTGACCAGCTGCGGGTTGGCCTGGCCCTGGGTCGCGCGCATGACCTGGCCGACGAACCAGCCGAGCGCCTTCGGGTTCTTCCTGTAGCTTTCGACCTGGCCGGGGTTGGCGGCGATCAGCTGGTCGATGATCTTTTCGAGCGCGCCGGTGTCCGAGATCTGTTTCAGACCCTTCTTCTCCACGATCTCGGCGGGGGCGTCCCCGGTTTCGAACATCTGGGAAAAAACGTCCTTGGCGATCCGGCCGGAGATCGTGCCGGCCTGGATCAGGTCGATGAGCTGGCCCAGGCGCTCGGGCGTGATCGGCGAGCGCGCGATGTCGCGGCCGGCCCGGTTGAGGGCGCCGAACAGGTCGGTGATCACCCAGTTCGCGACCAGCTTCGGATCGCGGCCCCTCGCGGCCGCCTCGAAATAGTCGGCGGCCGCCTGCTCCGCGACCAGGACCTCGGCATCGTAGACCGAAAGGCCGTAGGCAGTGATGAAGCGCGCCTTCTTGGCATCCGGCAACTCAGGGAGTTGAGCCCGAAGTCTTTCGATGAACGCGTCGTCGAGCTCGAGCGGTAACAGGTCCGGGTCCGGGAAGTAGCGGTAGTCGTGGGCCTCCTCCTTGGTGCGCATCGGCCGGGTTTCGCCCTTGGCGGCATCGAACAGGCGGGTCTCCTGCTCGACCCGGCCGCCCGCCTCGATGCAGCTCGACCTGGCGTCTCGCCTCGTGCTCGATCGCGCGGCCGACGAAGCGCATCGAGTTCAGGTTCTTGATCTCGGTGCGGGTGCCGAGCGGGTTGCCCGGTCGGCGGACCGAGACGTTGGCATCGCAGCGCAGCGAGCCCTCCTCCATGTTGCCATCGCAGGTGCCGAGGTAGCGGAGGATCGAGCGCAGCTTGCGCATGTAGAGGACCGCCTGCTCGGCCGAGCGCAGGTCGGGCTCGGAGACGATCTCCATGAGCGCCACGCCCGAGCGGTTGAGGTCGACCAGCGTCGCATCCGGGCGCTGATCGTGCAGGCTCTTGCCGGCGTCCATCTCGACATGCAGGCGCGTGATGCCGACCGCGACGCTGCGGCCGCCCTCGAGGTCGATCGTGAGCGTGCCGCGGCCGACCAGGGGCCTGGCGTATTGCGAGATCTGATAGCCGCAGGGCAGGTCGGGGTAGAAGTAGTTCTTGCGCTCGAACACCGAGTAACGATTGATCTCGGCCGCGAGCCCGAGGCCCGAGCGCACCGCCTGCTCGATGCAAAAGCCATTGAGCGAGGGCAGCATGCCCGGCATGCCGGCATCGATCGGCGAGACGTGGTGGTTGGGGGCGCCGCCGAACTCGGCCGAGGCGCCCGAGAACAGCTTGGCGTTGGACGTGATCTGGGCGTGGACCTCGAGGCCGATCACGACCTCCCAGGGCCCGGTCGTCCCGTGGATCAGGTCCGGTCCGGCCGGTGCTTCGCTCATGACGAAGCCCTGGCGGTGAGATAAGGCGGCTCCGCCTTGAACCCGGCCGCCTGCTCGAGCACGCCCGCGGCCCGGAACAGGGTCGCCTCATCGAACGGCCGGGCGATCAGCTGCAGGCCGAGCGGCAGGCCGTCCGCCGACAGGCCGGCCGGCACCGAGATCCCGGGCAGGCCCGCGAGATTGGCCGGTACCGTGAACACGTCGTTCAGCCACATCGCGACCGGATCGTCCATCTTGTCGCCGATCCGGAACGCCGCGGTGGGCGTCGCCGGCGTCAGGAGGACGTCGACCTGCTCGAACGCCGCCTTGAACTCGTCCAGGATCTTCGTCCGCACCTGCTGCGCCTTGAGGTAGTAGGCCTCGTAATAGCCGGCCGAGAGCACGTAGGTGCCGACCATGACCCGCCGGCGCACTTCCTTGCCGAATCCTTCGGCGCGGGTCCTGGCGTAAGTGTCGATCAGGTCCTTGCCCGGAACGCGCAGGCCATAGCGCATGCCGTCGTAGCGGGCGAGGTTGGAGGACGCCTCGGCCGGATTGACGATGTAGTAGGCCGGCAGCGCGTATCGGCTGTGCGGCAGGCTGACCGGGCGGAGCTCGCAGCCGGCGGCCTTCAGCCAGTCTTCACCCTGGCGCCAGAGGGCCTCGATCTCGGGTGGCGAGCCCTTGATCTGGTATTCCTTGGGGATCCCGACCCTGAGGCCGCGCACATCGCCGGTCATGGCTGCCTCGAGGTCGGGCAGGGGGACGTCGGCGCTGGTGCTGTCCTGCGGGTCGTGGCCCGCCATATGCTGCAAGAGGATCGCCGCGTCCTGGACCGTGCGCGCGAGCGGCCCCGCCTGATCGAGCGAGCTCGCGAAGGCGACGATGCCGAAGCGCGAGCAGCGCCCGTAGGTGGGCTTCATGCCGACGATGCCGCAGAACGAGGCCGGCTGGCGGATCGAGCCGCCGGTGTCGGTGCCGGTGGCGCCCAGGCAGAGCCCCGCGGCGACCGCCGCAGCCGAGCCGCCCGAGCTGCCGCCGGGGACGCGAGGTGCCGTGGCCCCGACTTCAGTCCAGGGATTAACGACGGGTCCGAAGTAGCTGGTAACATTGGACGAGCCCATCGCGAACTCGTCCAGGTTGGTCTTGCCGACCAGGACCGCGCCCGCCTGCCAGAGCTGGCCTGAGACGGTCGATTCGTAGGGCGGGACGAAGCCGTCCAGGATGTGCGAGCCGGCGGTCGTGCGGATGCCCTGGGTGCAGAACAGATCCTTGATCGCGAGCGGGATGCCTTCGAGCGGGCGCCCCTCGCCGCGGGCGAGCCGGCGGTCGGACTCGGCGGCCATCTCGAGGGCGCGCTCCGGGGTCTCGGTGATGAAGGCGTTGAGCCCGCGCGCCGCCTCGATCGCCTGGATGTGCGCCAGCGCGAGCTCGCGCGCCGAGACTTCCTTCGCCCGCAGGGCCGCGCGCGCTGCCGCCAGCGTGAGGCGCGTCAGCTCGCTCACTCGACCACCTTCGGGACCACGAAATAGTCGTCCTGGCGCTCGGGCGCGTTGCCGAGGATGTCCTCTGGCCGGCCGCCGTCGGTCACCCGGTCCTCGCGCCAGGCGAGCCGCATCGCGACCACGCTGGTCATCGGCGGCACGCCCGCCGTGTCGACCTCGTTCAGCTGCTCGATCCAGTCCAGGATGTGCGACAGCTCACGGGCGAGCGGCGCCCGCTCGGCCTCGGGCACGTCGATCCGGGCAAGGCGCGCGATGCGCGCAACGGTGGCCTCATCGATCGACATCTGCCATGGTCCCTCGAAGCCATGGTCCCGCGAGGCCCATGGTCTCCCCAACGCCAGGGCCGACATGAGCCCGTCGACCGGCGGCAACGCGCGGCGGAAATTATACCCCTTGCCGATCGCAGGCAACCTCGAGCCCTGGCTCGCCAGGCTGCGCCTGGAGGCCGAACCCAGGCGGCGCCTGAACGCCGAACCAAGGCAGCGCCGCCCCGGTCTGCTTGCCCTCGACGTCAGCAAGCGGGCGGTCGGCCTCGCCGGCGCGGATGCCGGCTGGCGCCTTGCGACCCCGCTGATCACGATCCGGCGCAGGGCCTGGGCGCAGGACCTCGAGCAACTGCAGGCGGTGATCCGCGAGCGTCAGGCAGGTGCTCTGGTGATCGGCTGGCCGCTCAACATGGACGGCAGCGAGGGGCCGCGCTGTCAGGCGGTCGGTGCCTTCGCCGAACGCCTGGACAGGGCACTCGGCCTGCCGATCCTGCTCTGGGACGAGCGTCTCTCGACCTTCGCCGCCGAAGAGGCGGCCGATCTGGCACAACTCCGCAGGCCCAAGCGCGCCGATCGCCTCGACGCGCTCGCCGCCGCCGCCATCCTCCAGGATGCGCTCGATGCGCTCGCCCGGCTCGAGAGCAGGGCGGCGCGCGAGCGCCCGGACGAGGCTTAGTCGTTCGGCACCTTCAGCTGGTCAGCCGAGGTGCGTCCGTCCCGGCCAGGCACGACCTGGAACTCGATCCGCTGCCCCTCTTCGAGGCTCTCGAGCCCTGCGCGCTGCACCGCCGAGATGTGAACGAACACATCCTTGCCGCCGCTGTCGGGTTGAATGAAACCGAAACCCTTGGTCGGGTTGAACCACTTCACAGTGCCCACGGGCATAGACAGAACTCCTCTCGGCGCAGGCGCCTTCTTCGGGTCGTCGGTAGGACAGGGCTAATACCCTGACTGGAACGGCGTCGGTCGCTGAACGGAGGCAGTCTCTCGTGGCGGCGGCGCGATTTGGACGGACTTTACTCGTTTCCGAGGCAAATGTGAACTGGAACGTGAGGCCCCCGGTTCAACCCCAGTAGCGGCCGCTGGCGCCGATCGCCGCGGTGATCAGACCGAGCGTCAGGTTGATCAGGACGATGGTCCGGATCTGGCCGAGCTGGCGGGCGGCCGCGGCCGGATCGCCCTTTTCGAGGGCGCGCTGGAAGCGCCGCCAGGGCGCGAAGTAGAGGTGCAGGAAGAGCGCCATCATGATCAGGCCGATCAGCTGCATCACATGCACGTGCACGCCGGCTGTGGCAAAGCCGCCGAGGCCGAACAGCAGCATGCCGTAGCCGCTTACCAGAAGGCCCACGATGCTCGCCCACACCCAGGGGAAGAAGCGCCCGAACACGCCGCGCCACAGCGCCAGGCGCGGCCCCGGCTCGAGCTCGCCCGCGACCGGCCGCAGCACGACATACGCGAAGAACATGCCGCCGACCCAGATGATTGCGGCGAGCACGTGGACGACCAGGCCGATGATCATGCTGAGTCTGTCCTCTGGATGAGTACCCGGTGGGATTTGTGCCGCGGGTGGGCCTGGGAAGCAACTATTGCAGGCTGCCGATCAACTTCCGGAAGCTGTCGGATTGGCGCAGCAGGCGCCCGCCGACCTCGCGCAGGCGGTCGACCGCCGCCGCCGGCAGCTTGAACGAGGTCGGCAGGTTCTTGAAGTAGCTCCGCTCCCTGGCATCCGCCAGGGCATCGAACTCGACGTTGATGCGGTAATAGTCGGCATGGGGCGGTGCCGAGAACGGCATCTTTGCGCCCCGGCACTGGCCCCTCAGGAGGGCCCGGCAGCCCGCATAGTCCCCTTCCGCGCGCTCGTACTCCTTGAACTGCTGGCGCAAAAGGTCGATCGTCTCGAAGGAGTAGTTGTCGATCGAGGTGCCGGCCGCGGTGTTGAGGACGTCGAGGATGCCCGGCGCCTGGCTGCTCTGGTCCCAGTTCAGATCCGGGTCGGACCTGGCGTTGACGGTGATGACCACGAGCTTCCTGATCCGGCCCTGATTGATCGCGTTGACCAGACTCCAGGGGCTGTCGTTGGAGGCGATCGAGTCCAGGGGACCGCGCAGGCCGATATTGTCGGCGATGCCGCCATCCAGAAGGTGGATCCAGGCGCGCTCCGGGTTCAGGTAGCTCTGCGCGAGCCGGGCCTTCCAGTAGCGGCGCGGGTTGGCCTGGTAGTCCCTGGTCGCCTGCTCGATCCAGGGCGGCGGCTGATAGCCGCAATGGCCGGCATAGCTCTTGATCGTGAGCGGGCTGAGCAGGACCGGGAACGCCGACGACGCCGCCACCGCGCGCCCGAGCGGCAGTTGCGAGAGGTCCGAGCAGAGCAGGTCGAACCGGTCCTGGGTGAGGGGAAAGGCCGCGCCCGCCGACATGTCGGTCGCGTTGACGATGAGGAACGGCCGGCGGCCGTCCCGCAGCAGATCGGCATAGGTGGCGCCGCCGAAGATCTGCCGGTCGTAGGACTCGGCCGCGAGGTCGATCCGATCGAAAGTCGGCGATACGAGGCGCAACCAGGTGACCGGCGACAGCAGCTGGCTCGCGAGGTCGGCCTCGATGTCGCGTTTGAGGAACACGGTCTCGAAGTCGTCGAACGCCTGCTCGCGCTTGAGGGCGTAGTAGGCGGCGGTGAAGCTGCCGCCGGACACCGACGAGATCACGTCGACCTCGTCGAGCAGGGAGCGGCGCTCGCCCTGCCAGACGATCGGGGTCGCGCGCAGCGCCTCGAGGACGCCGTAGGCCAGCGCGGCCGCCCGGGTGCCGCCGCCGGAGAAGGTGAGCACGACGAACAGGCTGTCGGAGTTGTGCTCGTGGGTGAGATTGGCGAACCGATAGCCGGCGCCTGCCTGGTAGTGCTCGAGCGGCGGGTTGAGCGGGAACTGGGCACAGCCGCCGGCCGCGGCCAGCGATGCGGCCGCGAGCGTCCGGCGCCACCGGTCCATCAGGCGACCCTCTGTGCGCGCGCCGTCTGCGGCGTGAACGCGAGCTCGAGCGGGGTCACGGAGCTGGTGCCCCTGACCTCGAAGTCGAGCTGGCCCGGCTGGTAGTTCCGGGGCGCGCCCAGATCGAGGACGTGATGCCCTTCCTCCACCAGCAGCATCTGGCCTGTCCGGCCGGCTTCCCGACCGTCGATGAAGACCGGACGCCGTTCCGGGTAGCGCACGACGACGAATTCCATCGGCTCGTCTCCAGGCCCATGCGATCCGCGACGTCCCCGGCGCGCCGCGGACCCAATTCATAGTATATAGGAATATGATCACATGCAATCAGAACTTCCGGACCGACGACAACCGACGACACAGGCCGGCCCGGGCAGGTCGGCGCGCGAATTGCTGGACCTGATCGCCGGTTTCTGGTGAGATGCATCAATAGCGCAATGCGCGAGAGCGCCGCGGTCGGACCTGACAGGGGGTCAAGCGTATGCTCATCGCCCAGATACTCTCAGCCAAGGGCAGCAACGTGGTCGGCACGCGGCCCGAGGCGACGATTGCCGAAGTCGCGGGCCTGCTCAAGCAGAAGCGGATCGGCGCGGTCGTGGTCACCGATCCGGACGGCCGGCTGTGCGGCATCATCTCCGAGCGCGATCTGGCGCGCGGCCTCGCGGACTATGGTGCCGGGCTGCTGCGGATGACGGTCGCCGAGCTGATGACCGCGGACGTCGTGACCTGCGCCCCGGACGACGGGCTCGAGAAGCTGATGAAGACCATGACCGACGGCCGCTTCCGCCACCTGCCGGTGGTCAAGGACGGCGAGCTGCTCGGGATCATCAGCATCGGTGACGTGGTCAAGCACCGCCTCAAGGAGCTCGAGGTCGAGACCCACATGCTGCAGGACTACATTCACGGCGGTGCCTGAGCCGCCGGCGGAGCCGCGGCGCAGGCCGAGCGAGGCGGAGGCCGGCAGGACCTGACTTCGCAGGCCTGCGGGCGGACCGCCGACTGCCCTGCACGACAGGGGAGCGCTGCGCGACGCGCCAGGCTCAGGGCGGTACCGACTGCCCGAGCCAGTCGACCGCGGCCTGCACGCCGCCCCGGCCGTGGGGCACGGCGAGCGCGGCCAGCGCCATCTCGACCGCGCCGAGCGTGCCGATGATCATCGGCGCGTTGACATGGCCCATGTGGCCGATCCGGAACGCGCGGCCGCTGAGCTCGCCGATGCCGATGCCGAGCACCACGCCGCAATGCCGCCGGCAGTATTCGCGCAGGACCTCGGGCTCGAGCCCGTGCAAGAGGATGGTGGTGACCGAATCGGCGCGCTCCTGCGGCCGCTCGATGTTGAGCTCCAGCGCCCCGCCCTCGGCCCACACCAGCACGGCGCGGCGCACCGCCTCGGCCAGCAGGCGATGGCGCCGGAACACGGCTTCGAGACCCTCGGCGAGCAGCAGGTCGAGCGCCCGGCGCAGGCCGAACATCAGATGCTCGGGCGGCGTGCCGCAGTATCTCTGATAGTGCTCGGGCCCCTCGCGCGCGGTCCAGTCCCAGTACAGCGTGCGCAGCCCCGCCGCCCGGTGGGCCGCGAGCGCGCGCTCGCCGGCGGCGACGAAACCGAGCCCCGGCGGCGTCATCAGGCCCTTCTGCGCGCCCGCGACCGCGACGTCGACGCCCCAGCCGTCCATCTCGAACGGCATGGTCGCGAGCGAGGCGATGGTGTCGACCATCAGGAGCGCGCCGTGGCCTGCGGCGTCGATCGCGCGGCGCAGGGCTGCGATGTCGTTGACCACGCCCGAGGCGGTGTCGACCTGCACCGCCAGCACCGCCTTGACCCTGCCCGCCGGATCGGCGCGCAGGCGCGCCTCGAGCGCCGCCGGGTCGACCGCCCGCCGCAGCGAGCCCGGCAGCAGTTCGACCTCGACCCCGAGCATCGCCGCCATCTCGCCCCAGGCGCGCGCGAACCGGCCGCTCTCCAGCGCCAGCACCGCCTCGCCGCGCGAGAGCACGTTGGTCAGCGCCGCCTCCCACGCGCCGTGGCCATTGGCGGCATAGACGTAGACCCGCCCGTCGGTCCGAAAGATGTCGCCCAGATCGGCGATGCAGCTCTCGGTGACCTCGATCAGGGCGCCCGAATAGATGTCGATCGCCGGCCGATGCATCGCGGCCAGCACCTCGTCGGGCACCGTGGTCGGCCCAGGGATCATCAGGAACTCGCGGCCGCTGGCGACGGTCATCGGCGGGCTTCCGTGGTTGCTTGGCGTCGACGTGCCTATCACGGGTCCGACCGGCCGTCGAGATCGGCCAGGGAACTGACTTCCGCCCCCGCCGCCAGCCCCGGCCAGTCGCACCCGGGGTCAGGCGGCCGCCTCGAGCCACTCGGGCTCGTGACGGCTATGGCAGACCGGACATGTCCGTTGACCGCGGCGTTCCCGTCATCCTCGCTGACGCGTCTATACGATCCCTTGTGGCCAGATCGGCGGCTTCCTGACCAAGCAGCGCTGTGTGGCACCTGGACGCCGGATTGGGAGCGTCCACAGCACCCGGAGCGGCAATCCCAGACAGCAGGCATTTGGCGTTTGAGATCAACCACTTATGCTTCGATACAAACGCCCGATAGTGACTACCAAGAGAGGGTAGTACATGCCAGATGATGGGTTTCCGGATCGAGCGGGTCGTGATATGTCTGGCTTCGGGATCAGTTCGGCTGGGCCTATCAATGAAATGAAAGGGAGTCCGTTAGAAATGACCAAGATCGGACTGCACGGCGCTGCCGGCCATATGGGCACCATGCTGATTAAGGCCATAACAGATAGCAACGTCTGTACGCTCGGGGGCGGTTGCGACAGATCCGACTCACCAAAGATTGGCGAGGATCTTGGCACGCTAGCGGGTTTGCCGCCGCTCGGACTTCAGGTCATTGATGATGCTGGCGCGCTTTGCAGTGCGGTCGATGTCATCGTCGACTACAGTGCGGCGTCGGCAACGATGTCTTTGCTGCCAGTTGCCATCAGCCATCAGACCCCGGTTATGATCGGCACGACTGGCTTCGATGAAGCACAGCACGCCAAATTGATCGAAGCCGGTAGATCGTTGCCGGTCATGCTGGCGGCGAACATGAGCATCTCGGTAATCGCGATGTACGAACTGGTGCGGACCGCTGCACGACTGCTCGGCGATCAATTCGACATTGAGATATTCGATTTCCATCCTTGGGACAAGATCGATTCGCCATCCGGCACAGCTCTGGAGCTAGCCGAATATGCTGCAAACGGGCGTGGCGTTGCTCTGTCCGATGTCATGGTGACTGCGCGCCACGGAGAAACGCCCAAGCGCAAGCGTGGCAGCATCGGTTTTTCCTCGGCGCGTGGCGGCGACGTGGTCTGCGAGAACTCTGTTTTTTTCGCGGGTCCGGGCCAACGGCTTGAGATCATCAGCCGGGTGACGGATTATAAGGCCTTCGCTACAGCTACTTTGGATGCTGCAGTGTGGATTGCCAGCCAAGCGCCTGGCTTTTACGGCATGGATGACATGCTGCAGTCGAAGGGCTGAGCCGCTACCCAGCGTTGGGCCATCCGGGCGGGAAGCGGCGGTTTGTGTCCGATGGCCTAGAACAATCGCTCTGACGCGAGCCGGGCGCCGTCGCGGAGCGACCGGAGCTTGGCCCAGACGACGTCCTCGGCGACCCGGCCCATGCCGGCCGAGGTGTCGAAGCCGCAGTCGGTGCCGGCGAGCACGCGCGTGGGGTCGCCGACCGCGCGGGCCACCCGCTCGATCCGCTCGGCGACCACCTCGGGATGCTCGACGAAGTTGGTGAGCGTGTCGATCACGCCCGCGACCAGGATCTGGTCGTCGTCCAGCCCGCCGTGCTCGAAGCAGTGGTATTCGTGCGCGTGGCGCGGGTTGGCGAACGGGAACACCAAACCGCCGACCTTGGCCTGCCGGATCACCGGCAGGATGTCGGCGAGCGGCACGTCCAGATCGTGCGGCCCCTCGTAGTTGCCCCAGCAGACGTGCAGGCGGACGCGCTCGCGCGGGACGTTCTCGAGCGCGCGATTGATCGCGGTCACGACCCGCTCGACAAAGCCGAGAAAATCGGCGAGCGGCCGGTCCTGGTAGGAGATGTGGCGCTCGAGGGCCAAGTCCGGGCAGTCGAGCTGCAACAGGAAGCCGTGGCCGACGATCGCCTGGTACTCGACCTTGAGCGCATCCGCGAGTGCTTCGAGATAGGCCTCCTCGGTGTCGTAGTGTTCGTTCTTCATGGCCGCGGCGATGATCCCGGGCGAGGGGGCGGTCAGGAACGGCTCGACGAAGCCGCCGTCGGCCGCATCGAGCGCCGCCCGGAAATCGTCGCATTCGGCGTGGACCGCGGCCGGATCGAGGTAGCGCACCGGGCCGGTCGCTTTCGGCTGCCGGAAGTTGCTGACCGCCTTGCGGCTCGCCTGCTGCTCCTCGAGCATGCGCAGGAACACCGGGTAGCGTACGGCATCGCCCCGCTGGCGCCGCTGCCAGCTGCCGCCGAAGCCGCTCATCCGGCGCTGGACGTAGAGGAAGAAGCCCTCGCGCTGCTGCTCGCCATTGTTGCCGACGTCGATCCCGGCCTCGATCTGCCGGGGCACGACCCACGCCAGCGCGGCCCGGCCGGCGGTCTCGATCGCGGCGGCGTCGACCGGCTCGCCCGCGGCCCGGCGCACGTACAGCCGGACCAGCTCCGGCGGCCGCGGCAGGCTGCCGGCATGGGTGGTCAGAATCCGTTCCTCGCTCCGCCGCATGGCCGATTCTCCCCGCTGCATCGCCGGCGTCTGGTTTCGCGCCGCCCGCCATGCAACACGACAACCGGCAGCCTCTGTCCACGGTCCGCTTGCCCGCACTGCGCGGATCAGCGGCGGCCCGTCACGACGATGCGGGCGGCCGCGCTGTTCGCAGGCGGCCGAGCGCGAGGTGGCGATATCAGAAATTTCTCGCAAATCAGGAGGTTCAGGCGAGATCTTGCCGGTGCGCATCTTGCTCGCGTACCATCGGACGCAAGCGACCGAGTCTTGCCACCGAATTGCTCCCGGGCAAGCTGGCGATCTTGCTCTCCGGGATGCCACGCTTGATCATCTCGCAGCAGAAGCGGCCACGCCCGAGCCGGGCTTGGCGCGGCCGTCGGAGGTAAGATCGCGAGAAAGTTGCATCGGTCGCCTGTTGGGTTTGAGTGCGAAGCATCATGCATTGGCAATCGTTGATTTGCGGTGAGCGGCCGTCGCAACTTGGGAAGGCCAGGTCTGTTCGGCTGCGCTGGCGTAGGGCGGCGCCATAGCGCCATGCCGCAGGGGAGCGGCTCGCGACTCCGCCGGCGATCCGGGGCCCCGGCGCACCGAACTCGGTCGCGCCGCCCCGATTCCGAGCGGCGTGCTGCCGGTCAGGGTGCGGCTCGCGACCCGAGCCGGACGCTGCCGTCCTCGAGCAGGGTCCACTCGGGGTTCCAGGCGACCTCCCAGGGATGGCCGTCGGGATCGGCGAAATAGCCGGTATAGCCGCCCCAGGGGGCGTCCTGCGCGGGCCTCAGGATGGTGCCGCCGGCCGCCTCGGCCTCGGCGAGCACTTGGTCGACCTCCTCGCGCGTGCGCGTGTTGTAGGCGAGCGCGATGCCGCCGAAGCCGCCGCCCGTGTCGGGCAGCCGGGCATCCTTGGCCAGCTCCTGGCGTGACCAGAGTGCCAGCACCGCGCCGCCGATCTGGAAGAACACCACCTCGGCATGGGCGTTGCCCCGGCGCCAGCCGAGCCCGTCCTCGTAAAAGCGGCGCGATCGCTCCAGGTCGGCGACCCCAAGCGTGACCAGGCTGAGGCGCTGCTCCATGGCCGCATCTCCCTCTGTTGCCAGATGAGCGCCGATCCTAGGCGGCGGCGTCGGCCATGGTCTTGAACAAATCGGACATCGCAAGCGTGCTGCCGGGGTTGGCGAGCAGCGCCGTCGGCACGCGACCGGTGAGTGCTGCGAGCTCGCGGGTCATGTGCGCCTGATCGGCGTAGCCGGCATCGGCCGCGAGTGCTGCCAGCCCGCGCGCCCCCGCGCCGCGGCCGGCGAGCGCCAGCACCCGCTGCAGGCGCAGCACGCGCTGCAAGGTCTTGGGGCCGTAGCCGACGCTCGCCCGAAAGCGCCGGCGCAGCTGCCGGCTGCCGATGTCCAGAAGCTCGCTCAGGCGCTCGACCGGCCCGCCCGGATGACGGGCAAGCCAGCGGACGGCGGCGGCGACCAGAGGATCCGCCGGCCGGGCTTCGCTCGCGCGCGCGGCGAGCGCCGCCTCGGCGAGCGCGAGCTTGTCCGCGACCGTCGCCTCCGCGCCGATCCGCGCCGACAGCTCGTCGGCGCTCCGGCCCCAGACCTGCCCGAGCGGGACCTCCCGGTCCAGGAGCTCGGCCGCCGGCAGGCCGAGCAGCGCGGGGGCCGTGCCGGGATGGCAGCGGACGCCGACCACGATCGTGCGCGGCGGCAGGTCCACGATCACGGGGCGGGTTGCCGGACCGGCCACCGCCGGCGGCGCCGCGCCGATCCAGACGATGTCGACGCAGCCATCGGGCAGCACCCGGTGCGGATGCCCGCTCCGGCCATCGCCGATCGCCTGCGCCCAGAAGCACAGCACATGCGCCGCAAGCGCCGGCGCGGGCCGGAACTCGCGGTAGCACGACCGCGGAACCTCAATCCCGGCTGCCGCCCTTGCGTCGTCCATGAGACGGATATGGCCCCGCCCGGAGCCGGTCGCCAGCGCCGGGCGCCGCGGCGCGGGCCGGTAGCGGGGCGGAATCAGGCGCTGGCGGCGTGGGCCGGCTGGCTGGCGTCGCCGTAGCCGAACACCGGGTCCAGCTCGGCCTGGATCACCGCCTCGATCCGCCGGATTTCGGCCGCCGAGAAATCATCGCGGTAGCCGCCGACCTTGCCGCGGCGGACTTTGAAGGACTGGGGATTGCTCGCGGTCCCTGGGCAGCATGTGACCACCGCTCAACCAGAAGGTCCGCCTGGCCTCCAGCCGCTGCATGTTCTCGAACGAGGCGAACTCGACCGCCGCGCGGACCTCGTCCTGCGTCCCCGGCGTGCCCATGAAGGTCAGGAGCTCGCCCAGCGTCGCCTCGGGCCGGGCGCGCAGGTCCTCGTAGCGGACCACCAGCAGCTGCGGCAGGCGGGGCATCTCGCGCGCCCAGCCGTTCATGAAGTCGATCACCTTGCCCAGGCCCGCCGGCCGCTCGATCACGAACTCGGCGAGCGAGACCGTCTCGTCATGCTCGGGATAGGCGTTCAGGGTCTTCTTGTTCGGCCGCATGCGGTGCCGCCACTGCTGATATTGCGAGACCGCGACGTCGGCCGGGTGGCGGACCAGCAGCACCACCTTCTTGCCGTAGTAGTCGGCCTTGCTGTCGGCGTTGCCGGTGTAGTCCTTGGTATAGTTGTCGTGGGTGAAGAAGATCCTGGGGATCGCGCTGGTTGCGCAGGTGCAGATTGTCGAAGCCGAGCAGATGGCGCTCGGCGAGCCCGTGCCGGAGCTGGTAGAAGCGCGACAGCATCACGCGCAGCCAGGTCCGCCCGCTCTTGCCGAACGACACGACCACGCAGTCCGCCCGGGCGAGCTTTTTCGCCTGCTCGCGCCCGCGCAACCACCGCTCGGCCCGGATTCTCCGGTCCGTCGGCAGGAAGAACAGGGGCTTCAGGACGATGAACCGCGTGAGCTTCACGAGGATACTGTCGAGCGCCGGGCGCAGCAGGGCCTGCATCGGGTTCGTGACCCTCCAGAAAGACGCGGGCTTGGCTATAGCAAGGGTCGGACCGGCGAGGCAATGCCGCGGCGTCAGTCAGCGGCTAGACCGGCCAGGTCTCGCGGCGCCAGGCGCTGTCCCAGAACATCCATTCGAGCTGGGAGGCGCGCACGAAGGCCTCGTGCATCTGCGCCCGCACGGCGGGCGTGGCCGCCTCGGCCAGCTGGTCGGTGAGCCGGATGACCTTGCGGACGCCGTCGGCAAAGGCCTCATCGGCATAGGTGTCGATCCAGGCCTGATAGGGGTTGTCCGGCGCGGCGATCGCGAGCAGATGCTTGCCGACCTCCCCATAGATCCAAAAGCAGGGCAGGAGGGCCGCGACCGCGACCTCGTAGGGCGCGTTGTAGGCCTGCGCCAGCAGGTAGTGGGTGTAATGCGCGCAGGTCGGCGACGGCAGGGTCGCGGCCGCCTCCGCCGGCGCGATGCCGAAGTCCTTGAAGAAGCCCTCGTGCAGGGCGCGCTCGACCACCACCGCCGCCCGCGCGCTGCCGGCAAACTGGATCAACGCCTCGGCGTCCGGGGCGCGCGCGGCGGTGACCGCGAGCGCGCGCGCGAACTGGACGAGATAGTGCGCATCCTGGAGCATGTAGAAGATGAAGCGCTCGCGCGCGAGGGTGCCGGCCGCGAGCTCCCGGTTGAACGGCAGCTCGAGGATCTTGGCGTAGAGCGGCCCGATCTGCGACCAGGCCTCTTTGGTAAAGCTCATGGCGATCCCTCCCTCCCAGGATCTTGGATCGAGGTCGGTTGCGGGCCACGTCCTCAGCCGCCGGTCGCCCATTTGGCCTCGAGCAGGCGCTGGAAGTCCTCGAGCTCGGTCGGATTGAGGTCCGAGACCGCCCACAAGGTCGAGCCCCGGCCGGGTCCAGTGCAGGAGGTTGTAGCCCTGGCGCTCGGTCAGGCGGGGCGAGGCTGATCCGCTGCCCGGCTCGGGCCAGACGAACAGATTGATGACGTGCTGGCGGTGCTTGTAGACGAGCGCCGCGACCGGCCGCCGGTCGAGGTAGTCGAGCCGGCCGCCGATCAGCGGATAGCCGTCCGCGGCGAGGTCGGCGACCGGCGGCGACAGATCCAGCCGGCCGTTGAACCAGGGCTTGACCGTATGCCGGTCGGACGAGGGGACATCGGCCAGATGGTCGACCATGAGCGAGCGGATGTGGGCGGCGACGATCTCCTGGCCGAGGCGATCCTGGGCGCTCGGCACCGCCAGGAACAGCGCGAGGCTGGCAGCCAGCATGGCCGCTCCGGCGGCGGCCGAGCCGGCGCCGAGCCAGGTCCAGAACCGGCGCCCGAAACGCGACAAGGCCGGCGCCGGCGTCGCCGCTTCGGCGAGGGTCGCCCGGACCCGTGAATGCAAGGCCTCCGAGGCGGTGAAGCGATCGGCCGAGGCGCGCACGGCCGCGCTGAGCGCGGCTTGCGCCTCGTGCGCCGCCTGGCAGGCCGCGCAGCCCTGCAGGTGATGCTCGAACGCCCGGCGCCGCGCCGGATCGAGCTCGCCGTCGACGGCCGCACCGACCAGACCCTGCAGCTCGGCGCAGTCCAAGCTCAATTCTCCCTCGTCGTGTGCGCGGCATAGGCGCGCTGCAGCAGACGCCGTGCGCGCGAGAGCCGCGACATGACCGTGCCGATCGGTACCGCCACCACCTCGGCGATCTCCTTGTAGGCCAGATCCTCCACTTCACGCAGCACCAGAACCTCGCGAAAGGGCAGCGGCAGCTCGCCGATCAGCCGGTTGAGCAAAGCGCGATCGGCGCTCTGGATCGCGATCGTCTCCGGATCGTCGCCACCGCTGCCGACGGCGCCGCCGTCATCCTCGTCCTCGTACTGGTCGTCGTCGAGAAGCGGGACCTCCCGCCGCCCGCGGTTATTCCTCAGCCACGTGAAGCAGGTATGGCGGACGATGGTCAGCAGCCAGGTGCGCGCGTTGTCGCCATGGAAGCCCCGGTAATATCGAAAGGCGCGCAGACAGGCCTCCTGGACCACGTCCTCGGCATCGTCGTGGCTGCGGGTCAGCCAGCGCGCCAGGTTGTAGGCGGCATCGAGGTGCGGCAGCACCGTCGCCTCGAAGCCGCGCAGGAGCTCGGGTTCGGTCAAGCAGGCAGCCCGGGTCTGGTGCGGTGGCGGTCTCGCGCCTCTCAAGACTCGCAGCCCGCATGGTTCATTCCCGCCGCCCGACAAGATGCCCTGCCGCCGGCGGCCGGCAAGCTCATATCCACGCCGGGAATAAAGGCGAGCGCGCACCGGTAGGGCGGGGGGTCAGACAACCTCCAGACCGGAGCCCGAACATGGCGAACGAGACCGAGACCCTCCCGCAGGACGAGGGCGTTGCCCGCCGCAGCCTCCTCAAGTGCATGCTCTGGGCCGGCAGCGGCGTGCTCTGGACGATCGCGGGCGGGGTGCCCCGATCGTTCCGGATCGAGACCGCCGAGGCGGCAACCGCCGCCGCCACCTCGAGCCTCAGCTTCCTCCAGATCAGCGACAGCCACATCGGCTTTGCCAAGGAGGCCAACCCCGACGTCAGCGCGACCCTGCGCCAGGCGGTCGAGCGCATCAACCGGATGCCTGCGCGCCCTGCTTTCGTGCTGCATACGGGCGACATCACCCACCTCTCGAAGCCCGACCAGTTCGACCTCGCCGCCGCGGTCCTCCAGGACATCAGGACCGAGCGCGTCCACTTCGTCCCGGGCGAGCACGACGTGCTCGAGGACGACGGCAAGAGCTTCCTCGACCGCCACGGCCAGGGCACCAACGGCCAGGGCTGGTACAGTTTCGACCAGAACGGCGTGCACTTCATCGGCCTGGTCAACGTCGTCAACCTCAAGGCGGGGGGCCTGGGCAACCTCGGCGACGAGCAGCTGGAGTGGCTCGAGGGCGACGTCGCCCCGCTCGCCGCCAGCACGCCGATCGTGGTGTTCGCCCACATCCCGTTGTGGAGCGTCTACCCCGAGTGGGGCTGGGGCACCTCGGATGCCGCCCGCGCGCTCGGCTATCTCAAGCGGTTCGGCTCGGTCACGGTCTTGAACGGCCACATTCACCAGGTGATGCAGAAGGTCGAGGGCCATATCGCGTTCCACACCGCGATGTCGACCGCCTTCCCGCAGCCGGCGCCCGGCACCGCGAAGGGCCCGGGACCGCTCAAGGTGCCGGCCGATCAGCTGCGCCATCTGCTCGGCATCACGGACGTGAGCTTCGTCCCCGGCCAGGGCCGTCTCGCGGTCATCGATCACCCGCTCGACCAGCCGGCTGCCTGAACGCCCAGCTGCCCGAAACATCTTGCGAGGGGGCCGCCCGGGGCGGCCCCTGGAGGAGCCTTCGCATGTCCGATCCGATCGCCTGCCTGCGGCCGCTCGCGCGGCGCATGGTGCTGCGCGCCGCGCTCATCGCCGGGACCACGGTCATCATGATCGTCTCGGCCGGCCGCTTGGCGCCCGCCGCCGAGACGGCGAGGGTCAGCATCGACAACTTCGCCTTCGCGCCGGCCGAGCTCAAGGTGGCCCCTGGCACGACGGTGATCTGGACCAACCACGATGACATCCCGCACACGGTCACCAGCACCGATGGCGCATTCAAGTCGCACGCCCTCGACACCGACGACAGCTTCTCCTTCACCTTCGAGAGGGCCGGCAGCTACCGGTATTTCTGCTCGCTGCATCCGCACATGGTCGGGACGATCAAGGTCGGCTGAGGGCCTTCGCGGTCGCTGGATCGGGCCAGAGCGCGTGGAAATGGTGGACCGGCCCGTGGCCATGGCCGACCCGAAGCTGGTCCGCCGCCCGCAGCGCATCTGTGAGATACGCCTTGGCGGCGCGCACGGCATCGCGCAGCGGCAGGTCCTTGCCGAGCAGGGCCGCGATCGCCGAGGACAGCGTGCAGCCGGTGCCGTGGGTGTTGCGCGTGATGATCCGCGGCGCGACCAGGGTCAAAGGCTCGCCGCCGTCGTCCAGGATGTCGACGCTGTCCCCGTCCTCGATGTGGCCGCCCTTGACCAGCACCGCCCGCGGCCCGAGCGCGCGCAGCGCTGCCGCCGCGGCAATCATGCCCGCCTCGTCGCGGGGCGCCTCGATCCCGAGCAGGTCGCCCGCCTCCGGCAGGTTCGGGGTGATCAGCGTAGCGAGCGGCAGCAGGCGCTCCTTCAACGCTTCGACCGCATCGGCGCGCAGCAGGCGGGCGCCGCTCTTGGCAACCATCACCGGGTCGAGCACCACGTTGCGGGCGCGATGGCGCTCGAGCCCGGCCGCGACCGCCTCGATGATGGCGCTGCTCGAGAGCATGCCGATCTTGACCGCGGCGATCTCGATGTCGTCGAACACCGCATCCAGCTGCGCGGTCACGAACGCCGGCGGCACATCGTGGATCGCAGTCACCGTCTGCGTGTTCTGGGCGGTCAGCGCGGCGATCACCGAGCAGCCGTAGGTGTGCAGTGCGGCAAAGGTCTTGAGGTCGGCCTGGATGCCAGCACCGCCGCCGGAATCCGAGCCCGCGATGGTCAGGATGTTGGGGATGGTCATCTTGCGGCCTCGATCGCGCGGCGGAGCGTCCGGCTCGCCGCCTCCGGGTCGGCGGCCGCCACGATCGCGCTCACCACCGCGATGCCATCTGCTCCCGCGCGTACGGCATCGCCGGCGTTGCGCGCGTCGATGCCGCCGATCGCGACCAGCGGCAGCCCGGTCAGCGCGCGCAGCGCGGCGAGGCCGGCCGCACCGACCGGACCCCCGGCGTCGGGCTTGGTCAGGGTCGCGGCGAACGGTCCGTGGGCGACGTAGTCGACGATCTCGGGATCGATGCTGTGGATCTGGTCGACCCGGTCGAGCGAAACGCCGAGGATCGCATCGGGGCCGAGCAGCGCGCGTGCGGCCGCAGCCGGCAGATCGCTCTGGCCGACGTGGCAGCCGGCCGCCCCCGCCGCAACCGCGACGTCGACCCGATCGTTGACGATCAGCGGCACGCCCAGGGAATCAAGCAGGGCTTTCAAGGCCCGCGCCTCTTCCAGCAGCGCGCGGCCGCCGGCCGCCTTGTCGCGCAGCTGCACGAGCGTCACGCCGCCCTTGAGCGCGGCCGCGACGAGCTCGGCGAGCGGCCGTCCGCGAGCGAGATCGGGATCGGTCACCAGGTAGAGGGTCGGGTCGAAGGCGGCGCGCCGGGTCATGCGATCTGGACGCCCGCGCGCACCGTCGCCTCGTCGAGCAAGGCCAGCTGATCGACGATCCGGACGCGCAGGCTGCCGGGCCCAGACGTCTCGGCCGCGGCGCGCTCGCCCGCAAGGCCGAAGACCGCAAGGCCGGTCGCGGCCGCCAGCAGCGGGTCGGGCTCGACCACGAGGAAGGCGCCGATGATGGCACTCGCGGCACAGCCGAGCGCGGTCACCCTGGTCATGCGGACATCGCCGTTGCTCACCCTGAGCCAACGTTCGCCGTCGGTGATCTGATCCACAGCACCGGTCACCGCGACCACCGTGCCCCAGCGGCGGGCGAGGTCGGCGGCCGCCTCGATCGCCTCCTCGGAGCCATGGGTGCTGTCGACGCCGCGGGTCGGCCCGCGCGCCGCGCCGGCCAGCGCCAGCAGCTCCGAGGCGTTGCCGCGGATCACGTTCGGCTGCAGCTCGACCAGATGGGCGGCGGTGCGCGTCCGGTAGGGGGTGGCGCCGCAGCCGACCGGATCGAGCACCCAGGGCTTGGCGAGCGCGCGCGCCCGCAGCGCCGCCCGCTCCATGGCCGCGACCCAGGTCGGCGACAGGGTCCCGATGTTGACCACGAGCGCGCTCGCAATTCCGACGAAGTCCTCGACCTCGGCCTCGGCGTGGACCATCGCCGGCGCGGCGCCGATCGCCAGCAGGCAGTTCGCCACGACCTCCATCGAGACGAAGTTGGTGATGTTGTGCACGAGGGGTGCCCGCTGGCGGAGCGCTTGCAGCCTCGTCCAACTCGCGGCAGCATGATCCATCGACGACGCTCCCTCGGGAGCCGACCGCCGCTTGCAGCACTTTGGGGGAAGAGCCTGGCGGCCGTATCGGCTCCCTTCGCTGGCATGACCCAGATCAGGTTCGACGGGTGTGCTCTCAGCCCCCGCTTGGGGCACCCCGGCATGATACGACGCTGGGCAAGGTGAGCCCTCGCCAGCCCTGTGTCAACCGGACAAGGTCGGTCCGCATCTCGAGCTGCCGATGCGCGCCGATGCGCGCCGACGCCGTGGGGAGGATCTGGATAGCGGGAGAGTTTGACAGCCGCGCCCGGGGCCGCCATCGTGGCGCGCACCGGGTGACGGTCCTCGCGCACCGAGCCCGAAGTTCGGAATGGCCATGCGCATGCGGTGGTCGGTGTCTGTTCTGGCGCTTCTGCTGGGGACCGTCGCGGTCCTGGCCGGGGATCTGCCTGCCGCGCCGGGATCGTTTCGGGCGGCCCAGGATACCGGGCTCGACTTGAGCCTGCGGCCGGTCGATCTCCTGAACGTCGACCAGACCAGCGCGGCCGCGGGCAGCTTCCGGGCCGCGCAGGACGCCGGCCTGACCACGCCCTGGTCGCATGAGCTGGGCTCGAAATGGTCGCTCGAGGGCTATCAGGGACCGGCCGGGCCGCCGGTCTGGCAGAACTCCAAGCAGCCGGTCGGGATCAAGCTGAAGCGCGATCTCTGAGCGTCGGCGGGGTCGGCGGGGGCGTGGCAGCGCGCGCGTGTCGGCGTGCGCGAAAAGCTCTCCGGCGCTGATCCGGTCGCGGGTTGACGGGACGGCTGCTCCTCTAGCTGCAGCGCGCGCGGATCGCGGCCGCGGCCAGGCATTCGTCGGCGCCGCCGCCGCCGGCGCAGCTGTAAGTGGTCCAGAGGTTGTTCGCGGCCGTGCAGACCGTGCCGGAGAACACCGCGCCCGCGGCCTGCGCCAGCACCCCCTTCTCGCGCCAGATCACCAGATCGTCGAACTCGTCGCCGACCGCCTGGCTCGGCGCCTTGTCGACGAAGGGGGCGGCGCCGTCGGTATTCTCGGCCTCGTGGGGCCCGATGCCGGCGGTGGTCTTGCGCTGGCCGCTCTGCAGCCAGGCGCCGAGGCCGTTCTCGCCGTGGCTGATGACGATGAAGGCGGCCGCCGCGCTGATCTCGGTCGTGCCGGCGACGCCCTGCGCGCCGTCGTGGATCGAGAGGTCGCCCGGCCCGGCGGCGCCGGCGGTGGTCAGCGGCGCGCTGACCTGATAGGTCAGCCGCTGGTGCCAGCCGTCGTACGACAACTCCTCCTGCAGGCCGAGGGTGCGCCAGGGCAGCACCCGGTGGGTCGCCGCGACCCCGGTGCAGCTGCCGCTGGTTTCCGGCTGGGCGCGGCCGTAGTTGGCGTCCGAGTCCGCGAGCGCGCCATCGGCCGGGCAGGGGAGGTAGGCGTGGGTCACGTAGTAGGACGTCAGCGCGTCATACGCCATCCTGAGCCGGTCGCGGGTGGTCTTGAGCCGGCTCTGATCGAGCTGGCCGCCGAGCAGCTTCATGGTGCCCGCGAGCATCAGGCCGGCGACCGCCATGACGATCGCGAGCTCGATCAGCGTGAAGCCCTGCTGGCCGCGTCGAGGCCGTGGCAAGGGTAGCGCGTGGGCGCGCTGGGGCGGCGCCAGGGGTCGCCCGCGGCGGCGCCCGGCGCCCAGGGTCAGGCGCCAGCGGGCGCGAGGTGTCGCCGGCGCCGGCGACACCGGCCTGGCCCTGCCGGCGGCGCTAGTTCAGCTCGAAGTACATCAGGCACAGATCGCCGGCCGGATTGTAGGCGCCGGCATTGATGCAGGCGGCCGTGGTGGTGCGGACCGAGCCGGTGTCCGGGCGGCCATCGTCGACCTCGCGGTCGATGGTTTCGGCCTCGAGCGCGCTCGCGACCCCGGTCGTGAGGTTGGCGCCGTTGCCGAGCCGCATCCAGGTGGCCGTCAGGCCGCCGATGCTCTGATTCTGGACCGCGAGACCGCCGCCGATCGCCGCCGAGGGGATGCCGGCGCCGATCGAGGCGCTGGGGGCGGCGGCGACCTCGATGCCTGAGATCAGATTGCCGAGCGCCAGATGCTGCCAGAACAGCAGGGTCTCGTTGGTGATCCCGTTGCCCTCGATCGTGCCGTCGCCATCGCAGTGCTGATTGGAGCCGTCGCACGCCGGCGCGCTCCAGGTGATGCCGTTCGGCGTCCCGAGCTGCGCCTGGCCGCCGATGTAGTCGCCCGGCAGCGCGCCATACTTGTCCTGGAAGGTGGCGACCGCGGCGCGCACCGCGTCGATCTGCGTCATGGTCGACTTCAGGCGGGCGCTGGCGATCAGCTCCTGGCCCTTGAGAATGCCGCCGATGATCAGGCCGATAATCACCAGGACGATCGCCAGCTCGACCAGCGTGAAACCCTGCTCCGGTCCGCCGTCGGCCGGCGCGTGGACAGGATGCGCTTCGGGATGCGCTTCAGGACGCGCTTGGGGACCGGTCATGCGTCTCAGTTCCTTGCTGGTCCGACCGTGGCGATCGCTCGTCTGGCGACCCGGTGATCCGAGATCACCTTCGTCTTGCCAGCAAAGCGATAACAAGCCATGAATTTTCGCAAGATGTGTGCGCCGCGGATACTTAGGTCTTAACCAAATATGACTAAGGCGATCTTGGCGGCGCTGGCGCCGCCTGGCGGGCGGCTGCCGGCGATCCCGGGGTCGGCCGGCGGCCGGTCGAGCAGGCGTGCATGAAGGCGCGCTCGTCGTCGGGCAGATCGCGGTCGGTCGCAAGGATGGTCAGGAGCAGATCGCGGGCGGCCTCGCGCTCGCCCACCTGGGCCAGCACGAAGGCGGGCATCTGCTGGACCCAGAGCGGCGCTGCGGTGCCGGCGAGGCCCGCCAGATGGCGGGCGATCTGGAGGGCCAGCGGCAGATCGTGCAGGCGATGGCGGGCGAGGTAGACGGCCTGGGCGAGCCAGGGCCAGTTGCGCGCCGGATCGCGCGCGCCGACCGCGCTCAGATAGGCGACGATCCGGCGCAGATCGGCGGGCTCAAAGGTCTGGCCGAAGTACCAGCCGGCGAGCGTCGGCACGTAGTGCGCCTTGGGGTCGAACCGGTCGAGCAGGCGGAACCAGGCGTCGAGCCGGTGGTAGTCGTAGTTCGGCGAGCGGCACGATCCGGCCGCCGCCGTCGCCCATGTTCTGCAGGCCGAAGGCCGCGGCCCGGTAGAACAGCTGCTCGTCGCCGAGCGTCAGGAGCGGCGCGGCGGCCGCCGGCGGCGGGCTCGGCACCCCCGGCCAGCCGGCCTGCACGTCGCGGTGCTGGAACGCGAGCGCGCCATGCGCCGCGAGGGCGGCGAGCACGACGCCAAGGCTGCGCCTGCGGTTCACAGGGGGCGGCGGCCGAAGTCGAAGCTCGCGGCCGCGCCCAGGAGGACGATGTAGAGGGCGCTCTGGAACAGCGCCGGGCCGAGCCCGGTCGCGTCGCCGACGCCGTGCACCAGCCAGTCGCTCCGGCTCAACAGATCGAGCCGCGGCAGGACCAGCGCGAGCAGGCCGATCAAATGATTGAGGGTCCAGGCGATTGGTCCGGGCTCGACCTCGGCCGCGGCGATGCCGCCGAGCAGGCCGATCATGCGGCCGAGCGCGTACAGCCCGAGACAGGCGAGCGCGCTGGTCACGGCGCTGCGCAGCGCGAGCGCGAAGAACAGCGCCGCCACCGCCGCGAGCGTGCCCTCGACGAACAGGCTGAGCGTCCACCAGCCGGCCGCGGCCAGGCCCGGCCGGGCGATCGCGCCGACCATGAGGCCCGCGAGCGCGGTGATCAGGGCGGTGCAGACGACCAGCGTCAGGATGTGGGCGAGCACGAAGTCCGAGCGCGCGACCGGCCGCGCCAGCAGCAGCTCGACCTCGCCCGTCTCGAAGGCGCGGCGGACGTGGAAGCAGGTGAACAGGACGAGGGCCAGGACGACCACCAGCCGGGCGGCGCTGGCCGCGAGCACCGCCGCGAACTCGCGCTGCTCGACCAGCGCCGTGCTGCCGAGGAAGACCGCGAGCGCGGCGCTCGCACCGAAGCTTGCGAGCAGGGTCACGAGCAGACGCTCGCCGAGCGCCACCCGCAGCAGATAGCCGACCAGAGGCCGGAGCGCCGCGCCGGCGCCGGCCGGGCGTCCGGTCGCGATGCGTGGGCCCGACGCCGATCAGGCGCGCGGCGCTCATTGGCCGCCCGGCATCGGGAACGGCCGGCGGTCGCGACCGAATTCCCGGTAGAGGTCGGCATCGACCGGTGCGATGCCGCTCTGGTCGTCGCGGATGGTCGCCCTGAGGAACACCACGAGCTCGGTCTTCTGGGTGCTCTCGTCGCGCGCCTTGAACAGGTAGCCGAGGCCCGGCAGCTGGCCGAGCACCGGCACGCCGCTGTCGGTGGCGGTCGCGATGTCGCGCATCAGGCCGCCCATGACCACGACCTGGCCCAAGCGCATCGTGACCACCGAATCGAGTTCCTGAACCGCGACCACCGGGATCTCCGAGGCGACCGTGTTGTTCGAGGCGATCGAGACCGCTGGGTCGTCGACCAGGGCCACCACCCGGGTCACGGTCGGCCGCAGCGCCAGGCTGATCTCGTCGGTCGCGCGATTGATCGACGGCTGGACGGTCATGATCACGCCGATCGGGACGGTCCGGATCTCGCTGCTGATGTTGACGTTCTCGTCGCCGTTGTCGCGCTCGACGCGCTCGAAGTTCAGGCGGAAGAACACCTGGTTCTCGGCGACCTTGAGGACCGCGGTCTGGTTCTGGAGGACCGTGAGCCTGGGGCTCGAGAGCGTGCGCACCGTGCCGAAGCGCTGGATGAAATGGGCGATCACGTCGAGATCGCTGTTGTCGAAGGCAGCCGCGACCACGCCGGCGGTGGCCTGCAGCGGGTTGTTGAACGGCGGCGCCACCACGCGGATGCCGAGCGGCTCTGCGATGGTCGCATCGCCGAACACGGCGCGCCAGTTGATCCCGGAGCTGAACTCGTCCGACAGCGCGACCTCGAGGATCTTGGCCTCGATCAGGACGTGGCGGCCAATCAATTCGCGCAGCTCCGACAGATAGGCGGCGACCAGCCGTTGCTGGCGGCTGGTGCCGAACATCGAGACGACGCCGGCCTGCCGATTGGTCGTGAACTGGCCCTCGCTCAGGGTGGCGACGGCGACGGCCGCCGGCGCGGGCATCGCCACGATGACCGGCGGCGGCGCGGCGGATGGCGCGGATGATTGGGCGGGTGGCTGGGCCGGCGGCGCGGCCGCTCCATTCGGCGCGGCGCCGGTGCTCGGGGCGCCGTTGCCGGGCGCACCGGGGTTCGGCGCGCCCGGGCCGGCGGTGGTGGCGCCCGGCTGGGTGGCGGCGGGCGGGCCGCCCGGCGGTGGCGCCGCGGCCGGCATCACGGTCAGGCCCTGGGGGCGGGAGTTGTTCAGGATCTGGCTCAGGCTCGCCTCGAGCTCCTGCCAGAAGTCCGCCACCGACTGGCCGGCGACCGTGCTCGTCGAGGCATTGCCGTCGGCGCCGGCCTGGTCGCTGCCCATCACGTTGACCGAGGTGTCGACCCGGCTGTTGGCCGCGCGCACCAGGTGCAGATAGTCGACCCGGTAGTTGACGTAGTAGGGCTCGTCGAGCTCGATCCTGAGGCTGCTGCCGTGAAACTCGAAGCGCAGGCCGGCGAGGTCCGCGATCCGCTCGATCACCTCGCGCAGCGGCCGCTCACGCATGGTCAGGATGACGCCGCCCTCGATCCGCGGGTCGAGCTTGAGGTCGACCTCGGCCTTGCGCGCGAGCTCGATCAGGACGTCCTTGAGCGGCACGGTCTCGTCGACCGCGATCGAGACCGGCTTGCGCTCGGCCGCCGACAAGGGCGGCGGCAGCTCGACCAGGGGCCGCAGATCGGGGATCGGCGGGCCGCTGGTCGATGCCTCGGGGGCGTACGGGGGCGCCGGCCGCGGCTCGAGCGCGGTGCGGAAATCGTCGCGCGTCAGGCCGGCGTAACGGTCCTGATCCATGACCGGGATCTGGCCGTGGCAGGCGGCGAGCATGCCGAGCCCGAGCAGGGTCGCGAGCAGCGCCCGGCCCGGCCCCAGCCCGCGGCGGGATGGGCGCGGATCGGCGGGGGTTGGCCAGGCCGACGTCGGACCGCGAGGAGGGGCCGGGGCCGGCTCAAAAGCGGTAGCCGGATGAGGTCGTGCCGATCCCGGGCGTGCGCGCGCCCGCGGACAGCGTCGGCTCGCCCGCGAGCGCCAGGGCGTCGGGAGCCGGCTCGTCGCCGAGCGCCTGCAGCGCGCGCTGCGCCTCCGCCCGGTCGATCCGCCCGGCGGCGACCAGCGCCTGGATCGCCTCGGGCATCAGCTGCATGCCGAAGCGGGCGCCGGTCTGGATCATCGAGTTGATCTGCGCGATCTGGTTCTCGCGGATCAGATTGGCGATCGCGGTGTTGCCGACCAGGACCTCGTAGGCGGCGATCCGCCCGGCGCCATCGGCGCGCTTGAGGAGGACCTGCGCGATCACCGCCAGCAGCGAGCTGCTGAGCATGGTCCGCACCATGGCCTTGTCCCCGGAAGGGACGGCATCGACCAGCCGGCCGATCGTCTTGGCGGCCGAGGTCGTGTGCAGGGTCGCGAGCACCAGATGGCCGGTCTCGGCTGCGGTCAGCGCGAGGGCGATGGTCTCGTAGTCGCGCAGCTCGCCGACCAGGATGACGTCGGGATCGGCGCGCAGGGCGCTGCGCAGCGCGCGCGAAGGAGCGGGTGTCGCGCCCGACCTCGCGCTGGTTGATCAGCGAGCGTTTCGAATCGTGCAGGAACTCGATCGGGTCCTCGATCGTCAGAATATGCCGGCTGTAGGTCGCGTTGATATGGCCGATCAGGGCGGCAAGCGTGGTCGATTTGCCGCTGCCGGTCGGCCCGGTGACCAGGACCAGGCCTTTGGCCAGGCCCGCATTCCTCGCCAGCACCCGGGGGGCGCCGAGCTGCTCCAGCGTCGGCACCTCGGACGGGATGATCCGGAACACCGCCGCCGCGCCGGCGCGATTGGTGAAGCCGTTGAGGCGGAAGCGGGTGCCCGAGGCGTGCGCGATGGCGACGTCGATCTCGAGGTCGGCGGCGAACGCGGTCCGCTGCGGCTCATTGAGCACGGTGTGCAGCAGGCGGTCGATCTCGGCGCCCGAAAGCGGCGGCGCGTCGAGCGCCCGGATCTCGCCATCGATCCGCAGCATGGGCGGGTTGCCGCCGGACAGATGCAGGTCGGAGGCGGCGTGATCGATCGCAAGCTGCAAAAGCCGGTCGATGTCCATGCAATCCCCCGGCGCTGCGGGCTCGCTCGCGCACCCTGCGGGGCTGCGCCCGCCGCGTCGCCCGCGGATCGCGCTCAGGATCGGGGCGATCGGAGTCAAGCGATTGTTGATGAAGATAGCCTTAAGCCAGCCGCGATAGTCCGCGGGCCCGATCAGCGGGTCGGGCTCGCGGCCGGCGGTGGCGGCGGCTGACGCAGATGGTGCAGGCGGGCGGCGATCGCGTCGAGCTGGGTGGTCGCGGCACCGCTGAGGTCGCGAGCTCGAGCGCATTTTGGTACTGCTCGACCGCGGCGCCGCTCTGGCCCGCCCGATCGAGCAGGACGGCGAGATTGGTCCGATAGCCGAGATTGGCCGGCGCGAGCGCTACCGCCCGGCGCGCGGCGACGATCGCGCCGGCGAGGTCGCCCTGAGCGGCCAGCACAATCGCGATCTGCGCCGGCAGGCGGTGGTCGTCCGGATGATCGCGGGCGAGCCGGCGCAGCAGGGTCAAGGCCTCCTCCGGAGCGCGCTCGGCGACCATCCCGAGCAGCGCGATCTTGGCGCCGAGATCGTCGGGATCGGCCTGGAGCAGGCTCTGATACACCGCCCGCGCCTCGGCCGACCGGCCGAGCTGCTGCAGCGCGATCGCTTGGCCCAGGCGGGCGGCGGGCGCCGCCGGCGCCTCGCTCGACAGGCGCTCGTAGAGCCGGAGCGCGCCCGCCGGGTCGCCCGCGAGCAACGCCTCCCGGGCCGCTTCGTCCAGACGCTGCAAGCGCTGATCGCGATCGCCGACCGCGATCGCGGCGTCAGCCTGCGGCCGGCTCGCGCCGCCATGGTCGACGGTGATCGGTCGCGCCTCGGGGCGCGGGACGGGCGGCTCCTCAGACGGTCCGGCAGCCGGTGCGATGTCGGCCGGCCCGAGCGCCAGCGGCGGTTTGGGTGGCGGCGGCCAGAGAACCTTAGGGTTCCGGACCGGCGGCGTCCCGTCGGCCGGCTGCCAGGGGCGATCATCGGTGCTGGCCCCGGTGGGCCGACCGATCGTCGGCTTCAGTTTCGGCAGCCAGGCGACGTGCGGCTCGGATTCGGGCGGCCGCGGCTTCGCGGGCGGCGGCAGCCGCACCACGAGCGCCGGCCGGAGGGCCGGCAGCGGTGCGGGCGCTGTCCCGACCCCGCGCGGCAGCGGCGGCTTGACCGACCGGAGGTCGGCCGCCAGCGGCGTCGGCCGGGCCGGCGCCGCGAGGGGCTCGAGAAGCGGTCCGCCGAGCGCGAGCGGGCCGGGCGGTGGATGCCCCGTGGTGCAGGCGCCGAGCAGGGCGAGGCCGAGCAGCAGACAGGCGCCGGCGAACCGGTGGCCTGGCATGCGGCGGCCCGGGCAGTGGCCCCCATCCGCGTTGCCTTCAGCCGCTTGCTCTACGATGCCATGCGCCGACCCGCGATCCATCCCGCACCGGTTCGTTCAGGCTTGTGGCCGCGGCGCGCTCAGCGCCACCGGCAACCCGGACCGGCCGGGCGACGCGCACCCGCCGGCGGGCCTTTGCCGCCGACTTCGGTCTAGACGGTTGTGGTTACTGAGGGCTTGAGGTCGGGCGGCGGTCGGCGCGCACGGCGCTCAGCCGGGCCGCTGGCGCTCCTCGGCCAGGATCTCGAGGGCGAAGCGCAGGAGCCGCGCCGAGGCCTCCCGGGTCGCGAAGGCGGCGTGCGCGGTCAGGGTGACGTTGGCAAGGCGGGTCAGCGGATGGCCGGCCGCAAGCGGCTCCAGGGCGAACACGTCGAGCCCGGCGTGGCCGATCCGCCCGGCCTCGAGGCCCGCGACCAGGGCCGCTTCGTCGACGATCGCGCCGCGCGCGGTATTGATGAAGATGGCGCCCGGCTTCATCAGCTGGAGCCTGCGGCCATCGAGGAAACCCCGGGTCTGATCGTTCAGCACCAGGTGCAGCGAGACCACGTCGGCGCTGGCCAACAGCTCGTCCAGAGCCAGCGCCTCGCAGGGCAGATCGGCCGGCACGCCGCTCCGGTTCCAGGCGACCACGCGCATGCCGATACCGGCGCCGAGCCGGATCATGGCCTTGCCGATGCCGCCGGTGCCGATCACGCCCAAGGTCTTGCCGGCGAGCTCGATGCTGTTCAGGGTCTCCCAGCGCCCGGCCCGCAGCGTCCGGTCCATGGCGGCCAGCTGGCGGGCGGAGGCGAGCATCAGGGCGAGCGCGTGCTCGGCGACGCTCTGATCGCCGTAGCCGCCGTAGGCGCGCACGCGGATCCCGAGCCGCTCGGCGGCCTTGAGGTCGATGTAGCTGGCCGCCCCGGTGCCGAGGAACACGATGACCTTGAGCGCTGGGCAGGCCGCGAGCAGCGCTTCGTCGAACAGGGTGTGATCGTTCATCGCGAACGGCGAATCCGCGAGCAGGGCCACCACCTCGTCGCGCGACGGGTCGCCGAGGTTGATCTCGAGATCGGGCACGATCGCCGCCATCTCGTCGCGGTAGAGCTCGTGCAGGAACGGCGGACAATCGATGAACGTCGCTTTCATGTCCTCCCCCTCAAAGCCTTGGCCGTGGCTCGCCTTGCCGGACCTGGGTTGGAACGCTCCGCCCTGGCACCGTCGGGTCACCATAGGCGAGCAAGCACCTGGCGACCAGAGCGTCGGCGCCCGGATGCGAGCCCCTTGTTTGCCGGTGCTCCCTTCGTGCGTCCCCTCATTTTCTGCAGACGATCATGCAGGCGGGCGGGGCGCGGGCCGCTCCGGTCACCTCCTGCGCAGGCCGAAGACGGCACTTCACATGATCACTCGACCGGGTCGATCACTCCGGTCTCGGTGTCTGGCTCGATCTGCTTCCAGACCGCGTCATCGAGCGGTGCGAGGATCGGCGCCCGCCCCTGGTCGTAGCTCTGCTCCTCGACGATGAGCCGATACGCCTTGTCGAGAGCCAGCGCCCGGCCGGGCGAGGGATCGGTGAGCGGACCGATCCGCTGCGCGAGCGCCGCGATGGCGTCGCCATCGGGCAGGCCGCCCGGAAAGAACCTCTGCAGCGCTTCGACATTGGCGCGGAATTCGTCCCCGGCCCGGTTGCGGACCAGATAGGTCGCGTAGGCGCCCCTGCCGTCGGATCGCTCCGGATCGGGCAGATCGCCGAGCGGCCGCGCACGATCCCAGTGGAACCAGCCGCCGGCGGGCCGGTCGACCTTGCGGGCGTAGGAGAAGATGCCATCGATCGCGCGACCGGTGCCGGCATGACAGCCAGCACAGGTCAGGCTCTCCTCGTAGGTCTGCGGCCGCAGGGCGCCGGTGTCATCCTCGATGAAGCCTTGCATGCGCCAGCCGAGCCCGGTCGCGATCCCCAATTCGACATCGCCCAGGAAGCGCTCGGGCCGATCGGGATAGTCATGGGCCTCGCGCAGCCCGTTCATCGCCTGCTCGAGGAGCGATGTGTAGGTGCGCCAGCCAACCTTGCGGGTATAGCGCAATTCCTTGAGGCGCGCCGCGGGCGCCACGGTGCCATCGGGCTCGACACCCAGATAGCGCAGGCTGTGCACGAACTCCGTGCCCTCCGGGAACAGCCCGGCTGCCAGGTGCACATGGCCCGCCTGAAGCTCGACGCGGGCCCGGCCGACGTAGCTCATGTCGATCCCGTTGCGCGGATCGAAGGCGTAGACGACGCGCCGCGCCGTCGCGAGCGTTCCGTCGCGATCGAGATCGACGCCGAGCGGCCGCTCGTCGGTCGGCGGCAGAGGCACGTCGGCGCGCTTCACCAGCGCCTCGACGATCGCGAGATTGACCTCGTAGAGGGTCCAGTCGGTGCTGCCGTCCGCCCGCTCGCGGAAGGCTGCCGGCAGGCGGATCAGGACGTCGTCGGCCGAGCCGTTGGCGGGCCAGAACGCGCCCGGCAGCGGGATGTAGCCGTAGGCGCGCCAGCCGGTGCGCCGGCCCGCCGGGTCGAGATCGTAGCCCGCGCGATCGAAGCGGAAATAGACGTCCGGCCGGTAGCCGGACCAGGTGCCGTCGCCGTTGATGTCCCAGCCCTCGGGCGGATGCGCGAGGCGGCGCAGGAGCGCCGGCTCACCGTTCGCGTCGTGGTAATTGTCGGCGCGCACGTAGCGCAGGATGTCGGCGTCGGTCTGCCCTGCGATCCCCGGCCGGCGGTCGACGAACAGGCCGGTCCAGTGATTGACGAGCGCCGGCTCGGGAAAGTCATAGACCGTCTGCAGGCCGCCGTCGTCGACGTAGTTGGGCGCCGGCGAACTGACGTGGCAGGCATAGCAGGGGTTATGCACCGTGCCGTCGGCATCCTTGGTGCGCGTGTAGCACTGCGGCGGGATGAAGGCGAACGGGTTCTTGGCCACCCGGGAGCGCAGATCCTGCGCCTTCGGGCCGGTCGCCGCGGCGGCCATTCCGGCGACGGCCATCGCCAGGATGGCCGTCGCGAAGATGGCGGTGGCGCGGGCGGCGCCCACCCGTGCCTGCTTCGGCACGGCGTTCGCGGTCAGTCGAGCTTCGGCATCGGGCCGATGTAGCCCATGTAGGCCTGGGCGTCGGCCGGCGATTTCAGCTTGTCCTCGTCGGACTCGCCGTAGGGGTGCTGGACGACGCTCATCAGGTAGGCGTGGCCCTCGATGTCCGGGTAGATGTAGACCGAGGTGGTCTCCGACCCGTAGGGCGTGGTCTCGATCCGGGTGAGCGTCTTGGCGTCGAGGTCATAGGCCCAGACGGCATCGTTCTGGTGCCCGGTTTCCGTGTCCTCGCCGATGATCAGGGTGTTGTACCCCGGCACATAGGTGATGTTGTCGGGATTGGCCAGACCATCCATGGCGCAGGTGTTGCCGGCGAACGGGCTGTCGTCGCCGTATTTCTTGGGCGTCCCGGTAACGATCGCGGTCATGGTCTTGGCGACGAAATCATCGTCGAGATCGAGCGCGTAGACGCCGCCGCAGGGATTGTACGCGACCTTGATGGCGTTGGCGGAGGCGAGGTCGTATTTGCTGCTGGGCTTGCCCTTCGAGGCCGCATCCTCCATGCCGTTGGAGATCTCGCTGATCGCGACGTAGAGGCGGCGGTGGTCGGGATCGTAGGTGATCCCCTCTTCTTTGCGGATCTCGGTGGTGGCGCCTTTGATCGCCGCATAGCGGCGGGTCTCGAGACGCGAGGCCGCGAGGTCCATGCCGTCCTTGAGCTTCAGGCACTCGCGCACGCCGTTGGCCGCGGAGGCGGTGAAGCCGTCCGGGCAGCTGCCGTCGTCGCCCATGTCGGCGGTCTCGAAGATGTCGGAGAACTGGATGCCCTGGTCGATCAGGGCCTTGACCGCATCGGCACCGCCCTCGCCGAGGTCGACCCAGGAGAGATTGGCGCTGCCGCCATTCTCGGCGCTGGTCTGCTCCCATCTGGCGGCATAGAGGTGGCCCTGGTCGAGCTTGCCCGGCTCGCCGGCGACGAAGCGGAAGAGGCCGACATTGGTGCCGTCGTCGGTCATGTAGACCGTCTTCTGGTCCGGCATGACGTAGCCGAGCTCATGCGAGAACCGGCCCATCGCATAGTGCTTGACGCCGCTCGCCTTGCCGTCGTCATCGACCGAGATCTCGGTGATATAGCCGTAGCGATAGGGCTTGAAGACCTCGCGGAAGCCCGCCATCGTCGCCGACGGCTGCCCGCCGGTGGCGTCGTAGCCGAAATAGAGCGCCATGGGCTTTGGATAGTCGTCGAGCTTGGCGAGATCGGCGGTTGTCTCGATGACCCGCGCGTCGGGCTCGTACTCCTCGCTGCCGAGGTGCGTGTTCCAGGGCGTGATCGAGCCGGCGCACGGCACCCAGAGGCCGCCGTAGGCGGAAAAGTCGACCGGTGCGGTGTCGCTCGCCTTGAGCTCGCCCGTGTCTTTGTCCAGGTCGACCATGGTCACATAGACCGCCGCCGGCCGGGTCTCGAAATGCGAGACCACATAGAGATGGCCGTCCTTTTGCAGCAGCGACGAGAAGTCGGTCGCGTTGGAGATCATGGGCGCCCCGTCGGCGCCGACGATCGGCACGCCCTTCTCGTCGAGGATCATGCCGAAGGTGCCCGAGCCGAGCTTATCGCCCGAGCGCAGCAGGGGCACGAAGCCGATCTTGGTGGCCTTGCCGTCCAGTGTGATTTCGGGGCTCGCCCGGACCTCACGCTTCGCCTGGTCGGTCGTCGGCGCATCGATCGGGGCGAACTTCAGCGTCTCGGCGGCGGCTCCGACCATCGGGGCCGCCGACACCCCGACCAGAGCCGTCGTTGCGACCAGGATCATCCTCGCCGTGGTCCCAGATCCCTGCTGCATACCCATCAAGGCAACCCTCCCGGTGCGCTGTTCCGCCGGGACTGCGGCGGATCGCCGAATCATAGGGGTCAAAGCGACAAATTTATGACGGAAGCCGGAGCGACGCCGGAGCTCCGGAGCGGCAGTGGACGACCCGATCGACCGCCGGTCGCGGGACCAACAGCCGGGCGAGCCTGAGCCCCTTTGGCGGCAGGAGCCCGGCTCAGATCGCGCCGCGGGCGTCGATCGGCCAGATGTCGACCAGGGTGTCGCCCTGGACCACGTGGTAGACGTTGTAGAGGTTGACGGTCGGGTCGCAGTGCGGGACGAGGCATTCGAGCGCTGTGCCGATCGGCAGATGCCGGGGCGCGTCCTCGAGCTCGACCCGGCCGTGCTCGTCCCCGAAGAAGAAGTATTTTGCGGCCGCGGGCGCGCCGCGGGCGATCACCGGCATCGGGCCGTCGGTCGCGAACGCCTTGAGGCCGGCGTCGGTGGTGACGTGATCCGGCGCGTTGGCGCTGATCACCGCGGTGCGCACGAACAGGGACGGCCGGAATGGCTCGCTGCCGTCCGGGCGGAGTGCGATCCTCAGGTAGTCGACGTCGAGGAAGATGTAGCTGCCGCATTGCAGCTCGCTGAACACGCCGCCCGCGCCGTCGATCGCGTGGCTGCCGGTGCCGGCACCGGTCACCCGCGGCACCTCGATGCCGTTTGCCGCCAGGCCCGCCAGCACCTCTTTGACGCTCGCGTCCTCGAGCGCGCCCCGGCGCTGCCGTTCGGCGAGCTCAGGGATGTGCTGCAAATGGCCGGCGTAGGCCTGGACGCCGCCGAAGACGAGGCTGTTGGCGCCTGCGATCCGGCGTGCGACCGCAAGGGCTGCCCCGGTGGTGGCACAGCCGGTGCGCCTGAGGCCGACCCCGAGATCGACCAGGACGCCGAGCGGGCGGGCAGCGCCGGCGGCGATCTCGGCCAGCGCATCGACGCCCTCCAGGTGGTCGGCCACCACCATCAGGCCTTGGGCCCGCTCCAGGAGCGCCGCTAGGCGCTCGAGCTTGGGCGCGGTCACGATCGGCGAGGTGATCAGGAGCCGGTCGATGCCGCCGTCGGTCAGGCGCTCGGCCTCGCCGATGGTGGCGCAGCAGATCCCCGCGGCTCCCGCTTTGAGCTGCTTGCGCGCGATCTCGACCGATTTATGGGTCTTGGCGTGCGGCCGGAGCGCCACGTTTCGCTCCCGGCACCAGGCCGCCATGGCCGCGAGGTTGTGCTCGAAGACCGCGAGCTCAAGCAGCAGCGCCGGCGTGCACAGGCGCGCGCGCGAGCCCGGCTGGCCGATCAGATGGGCATTGGGACCGAGCGCCGGCATCACCTCACCTCCCGATGTGAGCAAGACAGCCCCTTTATGCCACTCATAGCGGGATCGGGCGGGTTGTCCAACCGGCGTGCGCGCCGCGCGTGCAGCGCACCTCGTGCGGTGCTACGCTCGCGGGCGCAAGGGACAACGGGAGGACTGCCATCATGACCCTCGGCACGGTCAAGCTGCCGACCCCGGCGCAGCTCGCGGAGCTGGCGGCGGAGCTCGGCTTCACGATGAGCGACGAGGACCTCGCGGTCCATCTGGACGCGATGCGTCCGAACATCGACGCCTACAACCTGATCGATCGCATGCCGCAGGCCCTGCCACCGGTCACCTACCCGCGCACGCCCGGCTACCGGCCGGGCGCCGAGGAGAACCGGCTCGGCGCCTGGTACGTCAAGACCAGGATCGAGGGTGCCCCAGAGGGCAAGCTCAAGGGCAAGCTGGTCGTGATCAAGGACAACGTCTGCATCGCCGGCGTGCCGATGATGAACGGCGCCTCGACCCTCGAGGGCTACGTCCCGGACGTCGATGCGACCATCGTGACCCGCATCCTGGATGCCGGCGGCACGATCCTCGGCAAGTCGGTCTGCGAATATTTCTGCTTCTCGGGCGGCAGCCATACGAGCTCGTCCGGGCCGGTGCACAACCCGCGCCGCCAGGGCTACTCGGCCGGCGGCTCGTCGTCCGGCAGTGCGGCCCTGCTCGCGGCCGGCGAGGTCGACCTCGCGATCGGCGGCGACCAGGGCGGCTCGATCCGCATCCCGGCGGCCTATTGCGGCGTGTGCGGCATGAAGCCGACCCATGGCCTCGTGCCCTACACCGGGGTCATGCCGATCGAGCTGACCATCGACCACACCGGGCCGATGAGCGCCAACGTCGCCGACAATGCGCTCATGCTCGAGGTGCTGGCCGGTCCCGACGGGCTCGACCCGCGCCAGCAGGGGGTCAAGGCGGACCGCTATACCGAGGCGCTCGGGCGCGGTGCCGCGGGGCTCAGGATCGCGGTCGTGCGCGAGGGCTTCGGCCATGCCAATTCGGACCCGGGCGTCGATGCCAAGGTCAAGAAGGCGGCCGAGGTGCTGCGTGCCCAGGGCGCCACGGTCGACGAGGTCGCGATCCCGATGCACCTGATGGGGGTGCCGATCTGGCTGCCGATCGCGGCCGAGGGGGCGACCGTGCAGATGATGCAGGGCAACGGCTACGGCTTCAACTGGAAGGGTCTGTACGTCACCAGCCTGCTCGACTTCCACAGCGGCTGGCGGAACCGCGCCGACGAGCTCTCCGACACCCTCAAGACCACCATGCTGCTGGGCTGGCACATGGTCCGCAACTACCGCGGCCACTATTACGCCAAGGCCCAGAACCTCGCCCGCCAGCTGCGCGCGGCCTATGACGCGGTGCTCCAGGACTATGACCTTTTGGCGATGCCGACGCTGCCGGTGACCGCGACGCCCTTGCCCGACGAGAACGCGCCGATCCCGGAGATCCTGCAGCGGGCGTTCGAGATGCTGCCCAATACGGCGCCCTTCGACGTCACCGGCCATCCGGCGATGAGCGTGCCCTGCGGGCTCGCCGACGACCTGCCGGTCGGTCTGATGCTGATCGGCAAGTTCTACGACGAAAAGACCATCTACCGCGCCGCTCACGCCTACGAGCAGGCGGTCGACTGGCAGACCCAGTAGTTTTGCTTGGAGAACGCGGCGGTCCCCGCCCCGGGGCCGCCGTACTGCAAGTGCTGGATGACCGGGACCGACGGCACCACGGCAGCGAAGCGTTCGCCTCTCCGCCTGCGCAAAACCTATGGCCTTCCCCGCGCATTTGCCCTAAGAAGCTTGGGCACCCATCGGATGATCCGGTGCACGACAACCAGGGAGGACTCCTGATGCAGTGGCGTACGCCCAAGATCGTTGAGATTGCCTGCGGCTGCGAGATCAACGCCTATTTCCCAGCCGACCTCTAGGCCGGCCGACGCGCCGGTGGTCGTGCGCCCCGGGCGGTGATGCGCATCATCGTCCTGGGCGCCGCCGCCGGTGGCGGCTTTCCGCAATGGAACAGCGCCTGCCCGGTCGGGCAGCGCGCGTGGCGAGGCGAGCCGGCGGCGCCCTGGCGGACCCAGTGCTCGCTGGCGGCGAGTGTCGACGGCCAGAATTGGGCGCTGCTCAACGCGGCCCCTGACCTGCGCCAGCAGATCCTGGCGACGCCGGCTCTGCATCCCCAGGTCCGAGATCCGAAGGCGACGCCGCGCCACAGCCCGATCCACGCGGTCGTCTTGACCAACGGCGATGTCGATCATGTCGCGGGTCTGCTGTGCCTGCGCGAGAGCCAGTCGTTCACGCTCTATGCGAGCAGCGCGATCCTCCAGGTCCTGAGCCAGAATCCGATCTTCAATGTGCTGAACCCGGACTACGTGAGCCGGCACCGGCTGCACCTCGAGCGCGCGACCGAGGTCCTGCCCGGGCTGACCGTGGTGCCGTTCGCGGTGCCCGGCAAGGTCGCCCTCTACCTCGAGGACGAGAGGCTGCACGTCGGCGCCGAGACCGAGGACACGATCGGCCTCGAGCTGCGGGCTGAGAGCGGTGCGCGCGCCTGCTTCGTGCCCGGCTGCGCCCGGGTCACGGCCGGGCTGGCGGCGCGTCTGGAGGGCGCGGATCTGCTGTTCTTCGACGGCACGCTCTGGACCGACGACGAGATGATCCGCAGCCGCACCGGGGTCAAGACCGGGGCGCGCATGGGCCACATCAGCGTCTCGGGGCCGGAGGGCTCGCTCGCGGCGCTGCGGGAGGTGAGGATCGGCCGCCGGATCTACCTGCACATCAACAACACCAACCCGATCCTGCTCGAGGACTCCCCGGAGCGCGCCGAGGTCACGGCCGCCGGCTGGGAGGTCGCCTGCGACGGCATGGAGATCGAGCTGTGACCAAGATCCTGAGCCCGGCCGAGCTGGAAGCAGCGCTGCGCCAGATCGGAGCGGAACGCTATCACTGGAACCACCCGTTCCATATCGCCATGAAGAGCGGCGAGCTGACCAGGGCGCAGCTCCAGGCGTGGGCGCTCAATCGCTACTACTATCAGGCGCAGATTCCGATCAAGGACGCGACCCTGCTGGCCCGGCTGGACGATCCGGCGCTGCGCCGCGCCTGGCGCCAGCGGATCATCGACCACGACGGCGAGCGCGACGGCGAGGGCGGCATCGAGCGCTGGCTCAGGCTGACCGACGGCCTGGGCCTGGAGCGCGGCTATGTGATCTCGACCGCCGGCCTCCTGCCGGCGACCCGGTTCGCGGTCCAGGCCTACGTCCAGTTCGTGCGCGAGCGTACGCTGCTCGAGGCGATCGCGTCGTCGCTGACCGAGATGTTCTCGCCCAAGATCATCGCCGACCGGGTCTCGGGCATGCTCGCGAGCTACGATTTCATCAGCCGGCAGACGCTTGCGTATTTCGAGAAGCGCCTGAGCCAGGCGCCGCGCGACGCCGATTTCGCGCTCGACTACGTCAAACGGGAAGCGCGCCGGCCCGAGCAGCAGCAGGCGGTGCTGGACGCGCTCCGCTTCAAGTGCGACGTCCTCTGGGTGCAGCTCGACGCGCTCGAGCACGCCTACGTCGTGCCGGGCCGGATCCCGCCCGGCGCCTTCGATCCGGAGGCCCTGTGAACGAGCGCACGAAGAGAGCACGTCAGATGAGCAGACCCATCAGGTGAGCGAGCGCGTCAAGTGGCGAGCGGATCAGGTGAGCGGGGGCGGCGCGTGAGCGGGCGGGTCGAGGTCCGTGCCGAGCTGGTGCCGGCGCTGCCGCGGGGGGTCAAGCTGCGCTTCGATCAGGCGCGCCAGGCCTGGGTGTTGCTCGCCCCGGAGCGCGTGCTGATGCCCGATCCGATCGCGGTCGAGATTCTCAAGCGCTGCGACGGCAAGGCGAGCGTGGCGGCGGTGATCGACGATCTCGCCGCGACCTTCGCGGCCGAGCGCACGCAGATCGCGGCCGACGTGACGGCCTTCCTGCAGGACCTGGCCGACAAGGGGATGGTGGCGCTGGGCGAACCCGACGTGCGCCGCGCCGATCCCGGTCAAGAATGAGCCTGACCCTCGGTCGGGCACCCGCTCGCTGAGGCGGATGACGCCTTGGCGCCTTGTGAAGTAGAAATGCCCGAAACGCTGTGGTCGGGTGGTCATGCGTTGGGCGGGTCGATCAGGTCGTCGACGCTTCGATCGGAGGCAGTCTTGAGCTCTCTGGCGGGTCGAGCTTGAGCGCCGTTTCGGCGCCTCGGGTGCCGATCACCAGAGCCGCCGCCGCGGCGGCGCGCCGCGCGGCCTCGAGCGGGTCGTAGCCAAGCAGTCGGCAGGCGGCGTAGGCGCCCCCGAAAGCGTCGCCCGCGCCGGTCGCATCGGCCATCCGGCCGGGCGCGGCGGGCACCAGCGCGAGCGTGTCGTGGGCGGCGACGACGGCACCCCGCGCACCGAGCTTGACCACGACCTCGGCAAAGCCAGCTGCCCGCAGCTCCCGAGCGACCGCATGCGCATCGCCGCCCGAGCGCTCGAGCCACGAGCGCGCCTCCTGCTCGCTCGGCAGGCAAGCGCGTGCGCCCGCGAGCAGGCGGCCGAGCGCCGCGGGCTCGCACCCGCGACTGTAGTGCGGTGAGGGGTCGACGCTGATCGCCGCACGGGCGGCCGCGAACGCCCGGATGCTCGCCCGATGACGCGCCTCGACTTGCGGCGCGAGGTAGGCCGCGGCCGGATGACGCCAGGCCGCCGGCACGTCCTCGAACGCCGGGCTCAGGACTTCGAGTTCGGGCGAGATAGGCGCTCGCCGTCGGTATTCCTTCGCCGCCCGCGGCGCGCAGATCAGGATTGCGCGGCAGCGCCCGCCGTGCGCCGTCATCCTCGTAGAGCAGCCACTCGACCAGGTGGTCGACCTCGACCTCGGTCACAGAATGCCGAACACCTGCGCGCGCCAACGTCTCTTCGAGCGCGAACGGATAGCCGCGCCCGCGCCGCGTCACGACGCCGATCCGGGCCGGCTCCAGCCACAGCCGGGCGCCGGCGGCGGCATAAAGGGCATTGCCGCCCATCTGCACCCGCCAGACGCCGGGCCGGGCCGGCACCACGTGGTCGATGGTCGCCTGGCCCAGGATCAGAAGGTCCGGCGGCACGCGGCTCAGTCCCGCAGACGCTCGAGGCCGATCGTGCGCGCGAGCACGAACACGACCAGGAGCGCCAGCAGGATCTCGAGCGCCGAGATCGCGGCCACCATCGGGCTCGAGTCGAACTGGATCAACTGATAGAGCTCGACCGCCAGCGGCCGGGCGCGCGGCGAGGCCGTGAACAACGACACCGTCACATTGTCGAACGCCTCGATCAGCGCGAAGGCGGCCCCGGCGAGCACCCCGGGCAGCACCTGCGGCAGGGTGATGCGGACGAAGGTCTGGCTGCGGCTGGCGCCGAGATTGCCCGAGGCCTCCTCCAGCTCCGGGTCGATGCCGGCGAGGCGCGCCATGATGACCCGCACCACGAACGGCAGGCAGAACACAGCGAGCGCCACGACCACCATCAGCTCGGATTCGCGGAAGGCGAAGTAGGCGCCGAAGAACAGCGGCTCGGCAGCCTTCAGGCGCCGACCAAGCGCGAGCTCCTGAACCTCGGCACCGCGCTCAGCCAACGCTTGTCGTCCTGATACCGAGATCCGTCGGCGAGCCATAGCGGGCTCGCCTGCTTGGCGGCAAAAAATTGCCTTGCCACTTGCATGATGATAGTTAGTGCTATATACCTACTTTCATGATGAAACGGACTGAGACGTGACGGACCATGCAACGCAAGAGCTTCGGCGACATGCCGTGCCCCATCGCCCGCAGCCTCGAGCGGGTCGGCGAGTGGTGGAGCATCCTGATCCTGCGCGACGCCTTCCACGGGCTGACGCGCTTCGATCAGTTCCAGAAGAGCCTCGCGATCGCGCCCAACATGCTGACCCGGCGGCTGGGCGCCCTGGTCGAGGCGGGTCTGCTCGCGCGTCGCCGCTACAGCCAACGGCCGCCGCGCGACGAGTACGTTCTGACCGAGCGCGGCCGGGACTTCCGGCCGGTGCTCTGGGCGCTGCTCGCCTGGGGCAACAAACACTTCGCGCCTGAAGGCAAGAGCGTCCTGATCGTCGATGCCGTGACCGGCGCCGAGGCCGATCCCGTGCTGGTCGATCGCGCGAGCGGCCGGCCGCTGGTCGAGCCCGCGTTCCGGTCGGCCGCCGGACCGGCCGCCAGCGAGACCACACGACGGCGCTATGCGATCGCCGGCGCAACCACCGCAGCAGCCACCGAAGACCTTCGGCCGGCGGCCCGAAAACGCCCGGCGCAGAAGCGGGAGAAGGCGTCATGACCAGCACCGTGCTCGAGCGCGAAGCGGTGATTCCGGCACGCGTGCGGTGGGATCTGCGCCGCGGGCTGAAGCAGCTGGCGATCGCCGGCGCCGTGCCGCTGGTGGCGCTGACAGCCGCCTGGTACGGCCATCAGTGGTGGACCGTCGGACGCTTCATCGAGAGCACCGACGACGCCTACGTCGGCGGCGACATCACCGTGATCGCGCCCAAGGTCGCGGGCTTCATCAGCGCGGTCGCGGTCGCCGACAATCAGGCGGTGCATGCGGGCGACCTGCTGCTCAAGCTCGATGACCGCGACTACCGGGCGGCGCTCGACCGGGCGACGGCCGCGGTCGCCGCACAGCGTGCGGCGCTCGCCAACCTCGATGCCACCCGCCACCTGCAGGAGGCGATGGTCACCGAGGCCAAGGCCGGGATCGCGGCGGCCGATGCCGAGGCTGCCCGCTCCGAGTTCGACCTGGTCCGCTATCGCCGGCTCGCGTCCAACGAATTCGCCTCGACCCAGCGTCTGCAGCAGGCCGATGCCGAGCACAAGCAGGCGGTCGCCGCCGCCGACAAGGCGCGCGCCACGCTGGCGGCGGCCGAGCGCCAGCTCGAGGTGATCGACACCCAGAAGCAGGCGGCGCAAGCAGCGCTCGCGGAGGCGACCGCCGGCCGCGAGATCGCCCTGCTCAACCTCAGCTACACCGAGATCCGCGCCCCGATCGACGGCACCGTCGGCAACCGGAGCGCGCGCGCCGGCGCGTTCGCGACCGTCGGTGCCCAGCTGATGTCCCTGGTGCCGGCGCGCGGCTTGTGGATCGATGCCAACTTCAAAGAGAGCCAGCTCGCCCTGATGCGCCCGGGCCAGCCGGTCGAGGTCGAGGCCGACGTGCTGCCGGGCGAGATCTTCAGCGGCCACGTCGCGAGCCTGGCGCCGGCGACCGGCGCCCAGTTCAGCCTGCTGCCCGCCGAGAACGCGACCGGCAATTTCACCAAGATCGTGCAGCGCGTGCCGGTGCGCATCCTGCTCGATGGCGATGCCGCGATGCTCGGTCGCCTGCGGCCCGGCCTCTCGGTCACCGCGAGCGTCGACCAGCGCGACGCCGCCGGAGACCCTCGATGAACGCAGCCGCCGCCGGGCGTGCCCCGGCGGCGGCGGTCACCCCGCCCGCCGAGCTGCCGACGGTCACCAAGGTGATCGCCTTCGCGACCATGTGCGTGGGCTTCTTCATCGCGTTGCTGGACATCCAGATCGTCTCCGCCTCGCTCAAGGACATCGGCGGCGGCCTGTCCGCCGGCATGCGACGAGACCACCTGGGTCCAGACCAGCTATCTGATCGCCGAGATCATCGTGATCCCTATGTCCGGCTGGCTGTCGCGGGTGCTCTCGACCCGCTGGCTGTTCTGCATCTCGGCCGCCGGGTTCACGGCGACCAGCCTGCTCTGTGGCTGGGCCTGGGACATCCAGAGCATGATCGCCTTCCGGGCGCTGCAGGGCTTTCTCGGCGGCTCGATGATCCCGACCGTGTTCACCACGGCCTTCGTCTATTTCGCCGGCCACCAGCGCGTGATCGCGGCCGCGACCATCGGCTCGATCGCCTCGCTCGCGCCGACCTTGGGCCCGACCGTCGGCGGCTGGATCACCGACAACTGGTCCTGGCACTGGCTGTTCTTCATCAACCTGGTGCCCGGCATCTTCATCACCATCGTGGTGCCGATCCTGGTCCGGATCGACCGGCCCGATCTGTCGCTTTTGCGCCGCGCCGACTACCTGGGCATGGTGCTGATGGCGCTGTTCCTGGGCAGTCTCCAGTACACCCTCGAGGAGGGGCCGCGCTGGGACTGGTTCAGCGACCACACCATCCGCGCGACCGCCTGGATCGCAGCCCTCGCCGGGATCGCTTTCCTCTGGCGCAGCCTGACCTACGACGATCCGGTGGTCGACCTCGGGGCGCTCAAGATCCGGAACTTCGCGCTCGGCTGCTTCTTCTCGTTCATCGCCGGGGTCGGGATCTTCGCCACGATCTATCTGACGCCCCTGTTCCTCGGCCGGGTGCGGGACTTCAGCGCCCTGCAGATCGGCGAGGCGGTGCTCTCGACCGGCCTGTTCCAGCTCTCGGCGATTCCGGTTTACACGTTCCTTGCCAGGCGGATCGATCTGCGCTGGCTGATGATGTTCGGCTTTGCCTGCTTCACGCTCAGCATGTGGTTCTTCGCGCCGATCACCCATGACTGGGGCTGGCGCGAGCTGTTGCTGCCCCAGGCGCTGCGCGGCTTCTCGCAGCAGTTCGCGGTCGCACCGGCGGTGACGCTCGGGCTCGGCGCTCTTGCCCCGGAACGCCTGAGGCTCGCCTCCGGCCTGTTCAACCTGATGCGCAACCTCGGCGGCGCGATCGGCATCGCCGCCTGCGCCACGATCCTGAACGACCGGGCGAATCTCCATTTCCTGCGTCTTGCCGAGCATCTGACCACGGCCAACCCGGCCGTCACGGATCTTTTGCAGCGGGTCGGAGCGACCGCGACCGCCGCTTCGGGCGGCGATCCGCTCCAGGGCCATGCCGCGGCGCTTGGCCTCCTGCGCCAGCTCGTCTGGCGCGAAGCCCAGACCCAGACCTTCGCCGATGCCTTCCTCGCGGTCATGGTCTGCCTCGCGCTCGCCACCGTCATGGTGCCGCTGATGCGCAAGGTCTTGCCGCCCAAGGCCCCGCCCGCCGACGCGCATTGACGCGCAGCCGGACTCGGGTTCAGCCGGTCGGAGCGGCGGCAGGCGCCGCGCCCGGCTGCTGGCCGATGGCCAGATCCCGGCTTGCCCACCAGCCCCCGCCCATGGCGACGAACAGTTGCGTCGTGTCCTGGAAACGCTGGGCCTGGTCGCGCGCATAACCGAGGCGGGCCTGCTGGTAGAGCCGTTCGGAGTCGAGCAGCTGGAGCAGGTCGGACTTGCCGGCGGCATAGCTCTGGCGCTGGAGGGCGAGCGAGGCGTTGGCGACGTCGAGCGCGTGTCGTCCGGCGCCGACCAGATCGGCGTCGTTGGCGAGCGCGCGCAGCGTGTCGGCGACTTGACCAAAGGCTGTGAGCACGGTCTGCTGGTAGGTCGCGAGCGAGGCGCGGAGCGCATCGGCGGCGCTGCGCTCCTGGGCCCGCAGCGCGCCGCCGTGGAAGATCGGTGCGGTCAGGCCGCCGACCAGGCTCCAGATCGCGCTCGAGCCCTGGAACAGATCGCCGAGGTCGCTCGCCTCGAACCCGAACGAGGCCGACAGCGTCACGGTCGGGTACAGCTGGGCGGTGGCGACCCCGAGCGCGGCGCTCGCGGCGTGCAGATTGGCCTCCGCCGCCAGGATGTCGGGCCGCTGCCGGACCAGCTGCGAGGGCAGGCTCACGGGCAGCTCGCCCGGCAGCGTGAACGCCGCCAGATCGAACTCCATGGCCGGCGTCTGCCCGGGAAACCTGCCCCGGAGCACCGCGAGCGCGTGTTGGGCGACGCTCAGCTGCTGGCGCAAGGGCGGCAGCAGCGTGCGGTCGTTGGTAAGCTGGCTCTCGGCGATCAGGACGTCGGTCCGCGCCGCCTTGCCGGCCTTGAACTTGGCCTGGACCAAAGTCAGGTTCTGTGCATCGTCGGCGATGATGTCCTCGGTCGCTTTGATCTGCAGCCGGGCGGACGCGATGTTGATCGCCTGGCTGACGACGTTGCCGGTCAGCGTCAGATACGCGGCGGCCAGCTGATAGGCCTGGGACTGGGCGAGCGCCTGCTGCTGCTCGACCTGCCGGCGGGTCAGGCCGAACACATCCGGCGCGTAGCTGATCGAGGGCCCGAGGCTGTAGAGGTTGTTGACCGACGTGCCGCCGCCGGACCTGCCCGACCCGGAACGCCCCGAGGTCGTCTGCTCGCGCCGGGCGCTGAGCGCGAAATCGAGCTGCGGATAGAATGCGCCCCGGGCCTGGTTGACCGCTTCCTGCGCCTGCGCGAGCGTGGCGTTGGCGGCCGCCAGGTCCCGGTTGCCGGCGATCGCCTCGGCGAGCACCGCGCTGAGCGGCGAGGAGTGGAACAGCTGCCACCAGTCGGCAGCGATCGTCTGGCCGTTCGCGAGCCTCTGCTCGGCCTCGTTGAAGCCGGGTGCCAGGGTCTCGGGCAGCGCGCTCGAGGTATAAGTCGGAACCGTGGGCGGCGCCGGCGGCGCGAAGTCCGGCCCGACCGCGCAGCCTACGAGGGACAGCGCCGCGACCCCGCCGAAGGCGCGCCACGCGAGCCGGGCGGTCGAGGACCACGCGAGCCGATCGGGCAGGCCCATATGCGATCCGCTACTCGTAGCGCAGGGCCTCGATCGGGTTGAGGTGCGCCGCCCGGCGCGCCGGGTAGTAGCCGAAGAAGACCCCGACCGCGGCGGAAAACACGAACCCGCCGGCAATCACGAGCGGCGACAGCAGCGTCGGCCAGCCGGCCAGCGCGGAGATCAGCTTCGAGGCGGCGATCCCGGTCACGATGCCAGCACCGCCGCCGATCACGCTGAGCAGCACCGCCTCGACCAGGAACTGCAGCAGGACGTGGATCCGCCGCGCGCCGATCGCCATCCGGATGCCGATCTCACGGGTGCGCTCGGTCACCGACACCAGCAGGATGTTCATGATGCCGATGCCGCCGACCACCAGCGAGATCGAGGCGACCGACGCGAGCAGGAGGGCCATGACCTGGCTGCTGCTCTGGGCCGCCTGGGTGATGTCGCTGATGTTGCGGACGCCGAAGTCGTCGGTCTGCCCGGGCGCGATGTGGTGACGCTGTTCCAAGGTGTGGGTCACCTGTTGCAGGGCGGTCGGGACCAGCTCGGTGCTGACGGCCTGGACGAAGATGGTGTTGACGTAGCCGGCGAGCTTCGGCTGGATGCCGAGTGGGTTGGGGGGTGCCGCGTAGATCGAGCTGGCGCTGGTCTGGGCCTGGCTGGGCGCGGCCACGCCCATGACCTTGCGCTCGGCGGTGGTGAACGGGATCAGGAGCACGTCGTCCTGATCCTGGCCGTAGCCGGACTGGCCTTTGCCGGCGAGCACCCCGATCACCCGCATGGGCACGCCCTTGACCAGGATCGTGGTGCCGATCGGGTCCTCGTAGTCCCCGAACAGGTTCTTGAGCACGGTCTCGCCGAGCAGGCAGACGGCGGCGGCGTGGCGCAGGTCGTCGTCGGTCATCGGCCGGCCGTCGACCACCACCCAGTTGCGAATCGTGAGGTAGCTCGGAGTGACGCCCTGCAGCGAGGTGCTCCAGTTCTGGTTGCCGTATTGGAGCTGGCCGACCTGTCGGCTGACATAGCTGACGTTGGCGACCGCCGGATCGTCCTTGCCGATCGCTTCCGCGTCGGCCACGGTGAGCGTCGAGGCGCTGCCGGATCCGGCGCGCACGCCATTGGTGGTCGTGGCGCCCGGCACGACGATCAGAAGGTTGGTGCCGAGGCTCTCGATCTGCGCCTTGACCGCGGCGTTGGCGCCTTCGCCGACCGCGACCATGGCGATCAGGGCGGCGACGCCGATGAACACGCCGAGCATCGTGAGCGCGGAGCGCAGCTTGTTGCGGGCGAGCGCGCGACCGGCGACCAGGACCGCCATGCTGCCGAACGTCCAGAGCTCGCGCGCGCTCGCCCCGGGGTCGGCGGGCGGGACGCCGGCGCCCGGCGAGGCGTATGCCGGCGCCGTCAGGAGCACCATCCCGCTGTGCGCCGGCGGGCTGCCGGCGACCGGCGGTGCGAGCGTGGGCTCGTCGTTGCGCTGGTCGGAGATGATGCTGCCGTCGCGCATCGTGACGATCCGATCGGCGAACGCGGCCATGTCCGGCTCGTGGGTGACCAGGACCACCGTGAGCCCGCGCTCGCGGTTGAGCGAACGGATGGTGGTCATGATCTCGTTGGCGGTCCGCGAGTTGAGGTTGCCGGTCGGCTCGTCGGCCAAAAGGATGGCCGGGTCGTTGATCAGCGCGCGGGCGATCGCCACGCGCTGCTGCTGGCCGCCCGAGAGCTGGGCCGGATGGTTGTTCTCCCGGCCCAGGAGGCCGATCAGGCCGAGCGCCTCGCTGGCCCGCGCCGGGCCCTCGGACCAGCGGCCGGAGTAGAACAACGGCAAAGCGACGTTCTCGGCGGCGCTGGTGCGCGCCAGCAGATTGAAGTTCTGGAAGACGAAGCCGACGCGCAGGCTCCGGATGCGCGCGAGCGCCGGCTCATCGAGCCCGGCGATCTCGATCCCCTCGAGCACATAGTCGCCGCTGGTCGGGCGATCGAGGCAGCCGAGGATGTTCATGAGCGTCGATTTGCCCGAGCCCGAGGCGCCCATGAGCGCCACGAACTCGCCGCGCTCGACCGTGAGATCGACGCCGCGCAGCGCCTGAATCTCGACGTCACCGAGGCGATAGGTCTTGGTGACGTTGCGGACTTCGATGACCGGAGCCCTCACGGCCTTGCGGACTGCGAGGACCGGAGCGTTCATGATGTTGCGGACTTCGCTGACCTGAGCGCTCATGGCGCGATCACAAGGGTCACGCCCCCAGGTGCAGGCGCGGCCGCGGAACCTGGCCGCCACGGCTGCTCTGGGTACCCGCGCTGACCTCGTTGACGATCACCTGATCCCCGGGCTTCAGATCGCCGTGGAGCACCTCCGCGTAGGTGCCATCATCGAGGCCGACGGCAATCGGGCTGCGCATCGGCTTGCCGTCGCGCAGCACCCAGACCCGCGGGCCGGGCTCGGCTCGGGGCGCCCCGGTCGATTCGGCTCTGGTCGACCCGGCGCCGCGGTGGCCGCCAAAGCCTTCGGGCGAGAATTTGAGCGCCTGCATCGGCACCCTGACCACGTTCTTGCGCTCGTCGGTGATGATGCGCGTGTTCGCCGTCATGCCGGGCAAAAGCTTGAGATCGGGGTTGTCGACGCTCACCACGACGTCGTAGGTGACCACGTTCTGAACGGTGATCGGCGCGCGGCGAACCTGGGCGACCTGGCCGCAGAACGTCTGGTCGGGATAGGCCTCGACGGTGAAGCAGGCCTTCTCCCCGACCTTGGCGCCGCCGACGTCGGATTCGCTGACGTTGGTGTCGACCTGCATCTTGGTCAGATCCTGCGCGATCAGGAACAGGGTCGGGGTCTGGAAGCTGGCGGCGACCGTCTGGCCGACGTTGACGTCGCGCAGCACGACCGTGCCGTCGACCGGCGAAGCGATGTCGGTGTAGTCGAGGTTGACCTGGGCCGCGTGCAGCTCCGCGGTGCGCTGGGCGATGGCACTCTGATCGAGGGCGATTTGAGCCGTGCCCTGGTCGAAGGCGCTCTTGTCGGCATCGACGGTATCCTGCGAGACGATGCCCTGCTTTTGCAGCTTGCGGTCGCGCTCGTAGTTGACGCGGGCATAGTCGAGGCCGGCCTGGTCTTTCTTGAGCTGGGCCTCAGCGCTTTGCAGATTGGCGCTCGCCTGATCGACCACGACCTGGAACGGGCGCGGATCGATCTTGGCGCACAGCTGCCCGGCCTTCACCTCGCTGTTGTAGTCGCAATAGAGGTTCTGGATGACACCCGAGACGTAGGAGCCGACCTCGACGGTGACGACCGGATTGACCGCGCCCGTGGCGACGATCGCGCGCAGGATGTCGCCGGTGCTCACCGGCGCGGTCACATACTGCGGCTCGGCCGCCTGCTCCTGCTGCCACACGTACGCCGTGGCGCCCGCAGCCACCACGGCAAGCAGCAGCAACCAGCGCAGACGTGGCAGACGAACTCTGGGCATGACTTTCCAGGCCGGGTCGGCCCGGCACCGGGCGCACTTCCAACTTGGACCGCCGCCTGCTGGCCAGTCGCGACACCGACGGCCCGCCTGCGACATCGAAGCGTGGGTCGCGGCGCGCGGCGGCATCAGGCGCGCGTATGAATTGGCCCTCGGTCCGCGTCAGAACAAGAGAACCGCCCCGGCGTCACATCGACCGAGCAGCCCGCGATGAGGCCCGCTCAGGCTGCCGCCGACGCTGGCCGCTGCCGTCCGAACCGCTGCCGGTACTCGGTCGGAGCGAGGCCGGTGTGCCGCCGGAACAGGCTCCGGAAGAACATCGCGTCGTCGTAGCCGACTGCGGCGCTGACCTCCTGGATGGTGCCCCGGCCGTTCTCCAAGAGCCGCTTCGCGGTCGCGATCCGCAGGCTCTGCAGATAGGCGAGCGGCGTCCGGCCAGTCGCATCCTTGAACCGCCGGATGAAGTTGCGCGGACTCATGCCGAGCCGGCCCGCCAGCGCCTCCAACCGGACGTCGTGCCGGTCGTAGTGCTCATGCAGCCACTCCTGGGCGCGCAGGATGACCGCGTCCTCGTGCTCCCCCCGCCCCACGTCCAGGTGCGCGAACGCGACCTGCCAGAGGCGCGGCATCTCGATCAGCATCGCCTTGGCGCACTGCGCCGCCACCTCGCGGCCGCAGAACTTCTCGACCAGGTACAGGCTGAGGTCGGAGGCCGCGTTGACGCCGCCGCCGCAATAGACGCCGGCCGCATCGGTCACCAGGTACTCGGCCCGCCACTCGACCTCGGGGAACCGCCGCCCGAACTGCTCCGCGAGCGCCCAATGCGTCGTCGCCCGCCGGCCGTCGAGCAGCCCCGCCGCGGCCAGCAAGGCCACTCCCGAGCACACGCCGGCGATCTCGGCGCCGCGCGCGGCCTGTTGCTGCAGCCAGGGGATGACCCTGGCGTTGCGCGCCACCGCCGCGTCGACGTCGAAGCCGCTCGCGATCAGCGTCTCGAGGTCCAGCCCCGCCGCCGGCACCCAGACGAGGTCGGTGGCCCGCACCTCGGAGAGCGCACAGGTCCCGGTGACACCGACGCCGGCGTCGGGGCGGGCGGGAGCGCCGTCGGCCGAGGCCACCGTGACGCGAAAGCGCGGCACCGGCGCCTCGCCGCCCAGCACGTTCCACAGGACGCCTGCGCAGCGGAACACCTCCATCGGCCCGATCGCGGTGGACAGGAACCCGCCGTCCAGGAGCAGCACCGTGACGTCGATCATCTCGTCCGCCTTTTCCGCACTTCCAAGAGTCCTGCCACAATGTCCGCGTGTGCTGACGGGCGCAAGCGCTCTGGCATGTTTGCCCCCGCAGAATGTCATTTCCGCCATCTTCTGGGCAGTCCGGCGCCGGGCTAGCTTCCCGCCATCTTCATGAACGAGAGGAAACGGCAATGTTGAGGAAGTTCGTGATCGAGCGCGAGGTGCCCGGGATCGGGGGCCAGGACCGTGCCGGCATGGGCCAGGCGGCCAAGGTCTCGAACGGCGCGCTCGCGCGCATCGAAGGCATCCAGTGGCAGCACTCCTACGTGACCGCGGACAAGACCTTCTGCATCTACCTCGCCGAAAGCGAGGACCAGATCCGCGAGCATGCGCGGCTGTCCGGCTTCCCGGCCAACAGGATCACCGAGGTCACCGAGGTGATCGACCCGACTACCGAGCGGCAGTGCCCATCGTCGGCGCGGTTGGCGGCGGCGGTCTGACCGGCGTGGCGGCGGCGCTGGTCCTGCGGCGCAGGGCCTCGCCGCCGCCTCGTGCGTGTGCAAGTCTGGCCTATCCGGCGTCGAGCCATAGACCGCGCGACAATCGGTCCGGCGCCGCGCGCGAACGCGCGCTCAATCAGGCGGGCCAGACCTGGTCTGCGACTTCGACCAAGCGCGCGAGTTTTCGCCACTGGTCGTCCTCGGAGAGCTCGTTGCCGTGGACCGTGGAGGAAAAGCCGCATTGCGGGCTGAGCGCCAGCTGGTCGAGGGGGACGTAGCGGGCTGCGTCCTCGATCCGCCGGATGAGCGCGTCCTTGCTCTCGAGCTCGGGGCGCTTGCTGGTCATGATCCCGAGCACCACGCGCTTGTCCGGCGGCACGAAGCGGAGTGGGGAAAAGTCGCCCGAGCGGGCGTCGTCGTACTCGAGGAAGAAGCCGTCGAGGGCGAGCTCGTTGAACAGGATCTGGGCGACCGGCTCGTAGCCGCCCGAGGCGACCCAGGCGCTGCGGAAATTGCCGCGGCAGAGGTGGATGCAGACCGTCATGTCGGCGGGGCGATCGCGGACGGCATCGTTGATCAGCCGGCAGTAGGTGCGCGGCAGCTGGTCCGGATCGTCGCCGCGGGCGCTCATCGCGTCCCGGATCTTCGGATCGCAGAGATAGGCGAGGTTGGTGTCGTCGAGCTGCAGATAGCGGCAGCCGCGGGCGGCGAGGTCGGCGATCTCGGCGCGATAGGCGGCGGCCAGGTCGGCGTAGAAGTCATCCAGATCCGGGTAGATCCTGGCGTCGATCGCCGCGCGCCCGCCGCGGAAATGCAGCATCGAAGGCGAGGGGATGCAGACCTTGGGCGTGCGGGTCGTGCAGCTGTGGAGAAAAACGAAGTCCGGCCCCTGGATCGGCGCCCGGCGGCGGAGCCGGCCCGTGATCCGCATGACCGGCGGCCTGAAGCCCACCTCGGTGCCGTCGTCGCGGCGGAAGCTCGCGCTGAAGCTGCCCTCCCCGACGCTCACGCCCTCGAGGCGCTCGAGGAAGTCGACGTGGAAGAAGGTGCGGCGGAACTCGCCGTCGGTGATCCCCTGGAGGCCGATCGCCTCCTGCTTGCGGACCACCTCGCGGATGCACGTGTCCTCGACCGCGCGCAGCTCCTCGGCGTCAGCTTTGCCCTCGGCGTGCCGGGCGCGCGTTTCGAGCAGCCGCTGCGGTCGTAGCAGGCTGCCGACGTGATCGGCCCGGAATGGTGGCATGGTCATCGGCCCCGCCTCCCTGTTTGGCCAAGCCCTAGTCTTGGCCAGGAGCGCCGACTGTCAATCCCACCGATCGGCTTTTGCTGGCGCACCGGTTCACGGGCTGGGCCAGGGTCTGCTAGAGTGGCAGGTCTGACCGCTGGAGCTGAACCTGTGACCGCCGATCAGCGCCCGACCTACGATGTGTTTCTGGACTGCCGCGGGCTCGTCTGCCCGATGCCGCTGGTCAAGGCCCGCCAGGCGCTGATGGTGGTCGAGCCCGGCGCCACGATCTGCGTGCTCGCGACCGATCCGGCTTCGGTCAAGGATTTCTCGAGCTTCTGCGAGGCGACCGGGCACAAGCTGCTGAAGAGCGAGCAGAGCGGGCAGATCTTCATCTACGTGCTCGAGAAGGTCTGAGCGCAGGCGGCGCCGTCAGCCGCGTGCGGCCGGCGCGCGCGGTGCGCGACAGGCGAGGCCGAAGCTGGCACTATGCCCGCAATCCGCTCGAAGGAGGCTGCTGGTCATGCCGCCGATCCTGGATATGGCACGGGTATTCGAGAGGCTGTCGTCGCTGCCGGTCGAGGTGCACGCGCCAGGCGGCGTCGTGCTCGTCGCCGGGCCGGCCACGGGCAAGCTTCTGATTCTCAAGGATGGTGCGGTAGAGGTGGTGCGCGACGGCGTGCGTCTCGCCGAGGTCAGCGAGCCGGGTGCCGTGTTCGGCGAGCTGGCGCTCCTGCTCGGCCGGCCGCACACCGCAGACGTGCGGGCGCTGCAGCCATCGACCTTCTATGTCGCCGACGGCCGGAGCTTTCTCGAGCTCGATCCGACCGCGGCCCTCTACGTCGCCGTGGTCCTGGCCGGGCGCCTGGACCTGGTCAACCGCTACCTGATCGAGGCCAGGAGCCAGCTCAAACCGGCCGAGCGCGGCAGCGTGTTCGATCAGATGATCGACAACATCGCCCAGGCGTTGCGCTTCGGCCCGCCCATGTGAGGCGTCGCGGCCTGCAACTGATCCGGCTGCCCAAGCCGCTGCAGGCGACCTGATCCTGCCCGGACTCCGCTCCGAACCCCTGGGCACTGCCTCAGACGACAGGCCCAAGCGCCTCGGAGCGCTCGCCGAAGCCCTGTTCGTCATTGCACAAGACCGAAACGACGCAAACCATCGCCGTCCTTCCGGCAGCCTGCCAGATCGCGCCTGGCGCGTTCGGCGGGCTTGCCAAGGCCGAGCTTGGGCCCATTATGTCTCGTGTCGCGCCTCAGTCCCTCGTCCGTCCGAGATGGAGCGCCCCGCGAACATGCCCTCCGAACGCCCGCCCAAGCTGCAGTTGCGCCGGCTGCTCGAGCACGAGGCCGCGAGCCACGAGCTGATCGGCAGCCGCGTGGTGCCGATCGAGGCGCCGTCCTCGGCGCACGCACGGCTCACTCTGCGCGTCCAGGACATCCTCTGCCGCCAGCTCGCGGGCCGGCCGTGGCGCGTCCTGAGGGATACCCAGGTGCGCGCCGGTGACGCGCACGTCCTGCGCCCCGACGTCATGGTCGCCTTTCAGGAGCCCGGCGCCGCCCCGCGCACGCTCCCCGATCCCGCGATCGTCGTCGAGGTGATGTCGCCGACCACCGCCGTCCGCGACCGCGGCGCCAAACGCCTCGCCTATTTTCAGATCACCGATCTGCAGCATTACGTCCTGGTCAGCACCGGCCAATACTGTCTCGAGATCTTCAGTCGCCGGGCGCCGGGGGAATGGTGGTATCGTAATTATTCCGATGATGTGAATCGCCTGGTCGAGCTGTCGGGATTTGGCATCTGCCTGCATTTGATGGCGATTTACGAGGGCATCGACCTGGACGAGCAGGGCTGGCGGGACCGGGAGGCCGAAGGCCGGTGACCGCGCCGGCCGCCTACCGCAGCCAGCCCGAGTCGGCACCGGCCTGGGCTGCCAGCTCGCCGGCAGCCGGGTCCGGGCGGCGCAGCTCCAACCGCGGCTCGAGCGTCGCGCTCAGCCATAGCTGGCTGAAGATCGGCGCGTACTCGCCGAGCAGTGCGTCATCGGGCGGGATGACAGCCTCGATCTCGGCGAGGGTGCGCCCCCGCTGCGCCGCCTCCTGGGCGATCGAGTGTCGGAACTTCTGACGCTGGCGCCGGATGCCCTTGACCAGGTCCGGCACCCGATCGGCGGGCAGGCGGAGCACGCCGCTCGACAGGTAGGTCTTGCCGCCGATCGGCAGGAGCCGCGCCGCGATCAGATCCGAGGGCGCGAGGCCGAGCGACGCAGGCCAGCCCTCGACCATGACCGGCGCACCGCCCCGGATCAGATCGCGGAGCGCGAGGTCGCCGCCCGCTGCCGCCCGGACCCGATAGACGCTCATGACCGAGCGTTGCAAGGCGCGCAGGTAGGTCTTGACCGGTGCGCTCTCCCGGAAGGCCCGGCGCTTCAGATAGTCGCCGACGATGCTGCGCTGGTCCGGCCCGAAGTCGCAGGTCAGAAAGTCTTCGAGGACGCAGGCGAACAGCGACGAGAACGCCTCGCCGAGCAGCTCGGGCAGCTCTTCGACCGGCAGATTGGCCCTGGCGAGCACGGGACCGAAGTGGGCATCGATGATGACATCGAGGCGCTCGCGCCACTCCCCCCGGCGCGCCCATCGGGTGATGCCGACGACCGCATGATCGCTGCCCGGCGCGCTCATGGCTCGGTCCCATCGGGATGGTGGCAACCGTGCCTCGACGGCGGCCACCGCAGTTCTGCAGATCGGGGAGATCTATGACAACCGGACCGTGCAGGCGACCGTTGCGTTACGGTTATCCCCAGGAATATCTGCGCGCGCGCTATGGGCGAGGCGGCAAGGTAGCCGGCCGCGCGCGCATCAGGCAGCCGGTCGCGCGCCGGCCGGGCCGCCGGATCAGCGGCTGAGGTCGAGCGCCCCGCAGAAGTCCTTGGCCGGCAGCATCAGGCCGATGCCGGTATCCTTGTAGCGGTCGTAGGCGGCGCTCGCCGGGTTGCGCTCGGCCAGGATGGCGAGCGTGATCCCGACCACCCGTCCGGCCTCGTCGAACACCGGGCCGCCGGAGGTGCCAAGCCCGATCGGGAAGCCGAGCGGCACCAGTTGACCCGTGCCGATGCTTGCGGTGGTCGGCAGATGGCCGCCGACCGCCACCCAGCGCGACTGAGTCGGGTGGCCGATCGAGACCAGCTGCTCGCCGACGTGCAGATCGTCGCAGTCCAGCTGGATGATCGGGTAGCCGGCCGGGACCTCGACGTCGACCAGCGCGAGATCGAGCTTGGCGTCGAACCAGCTGACCCGGCCGCCGACCACCGGCCCGTTGAAGAAGGTGACCTCGAGCGGCGCTTCCTGGACGACGTGATAGGCGGTCAGGACCGCATGCGGGCTCACGATGGTGCCGGTGCCGTGGCCCTTGGCGTGCTCGATCAGCACCGTCGCCTGATCGAGGGCGTCGAGCGATGACGCCGGCGGCGTGCTACAGGCGCCGAGGGTCGCAAGACCGACCCCCAACAGCAAGCGCACAACGCCACCCCGCAACATCACACCCTCCAAGACCGGGCATCGATTCTCTTAACGTTCTGGCAAGGATAGCATTTGCCGATCGTCGGGTGCCAGCCTTTTGCCGAAAATATGCGGTACCGTTGTGTTGCTTTTGCCGCGTTGCCCGGCTCCAGGCCCCCGCCACCAGCGCCTCGCGCGCAAAAAATCGCTGCCATGTGAGCTACCTCACAGCCACGGCGCCCCGTGCCAGGCATGCTGAGCCTGCCTCTCAGTGGAGCGAGCGAGCGCATCTCGCACTCACTCGCTCTCCCGGATCTCCCTGGTGAAAACTGGCTTCGGCCCGTCCGGCCGAAGCCTCTTTTTTGCTGTCCCGGCGGCGAGCCGCGCCTGGTGGCGGCGCAAGCCTCTTGAGAGACCAGCTCCGGCCGGGCTAGGTTGCCGGCGCGGGAGGGTCCGCGGCCAGCGATCCGACGAGGGAAGCGCCCAGAACATGCGTTGTGAACATGCGGCATGAACATGCGTTATGAAGCCCCAGAGTCTGTCGATGCGGCGGTCGGCCTGCTCGCCGGCGCGCCGGGTCAGGTGCGGGTCCTGGCGGGCGGCACCGACCTTCTGGTGCAGCTGCGCGCCGGCCTGATCGAGCCCGACCTCGTGGTCGACGTGAAGAAAATCCCCGAGTTGCGGCAGATCAGCGCCGAGAACGGCGGCTTTCGGATCGGGGCTGCGGTCAGCGGCGCCGAGCTCGGCGAGCATCCCGGGGTCAAGAAGCTGTGGCCGGGCGTGGTCGAGGCGGTCGAGCTGATCGGCTCCACCCAGATCCAGGGCCGCGCCACCATGGCCGGCAACCTTTGCAACGCCTCGCCCGCCGCCGACAGCGTGCCGGCGTTGATCGCCGCCGGCGCGACCGTGAGCGTGGCCGGGCCGAAAGGCCGGCGCGACGTCGCAGTCAGGGACATCTGCACGGGCCCCGGCAAGACCTCGCTCGCCAAGGGCGAGCTGGTGGTCTCGATCCTGCTGCCGGGGCGCCCGCCGCGGTCAGGCGACGCCTATCTGCGCTTCATCCCGCGCACCGAGATGGACATCGCGGTGGTCGGCGCCGGGGTCAGCCTGAGCCTGGATGAGCGCGGCATCTGCCGGACCGCCCGGCTCGCGCTGGGCGCGGTGGCGGCGCGGCCGCTGGCGGTCGCGGAGGGTGGCGCGGCGCTGATCGGCACGCCGGTCGATGAGCCGGCGCTCGCGCGGCTCGCGGCCACGGCGTCGGCGGCCTGTCAGCCGATCGACGACAAGCGCGGCACCATCGAATACCGGATCAGGGTCGCGGGCGTGCTGGCGCGGCGCGCGGCCCAGATCGCGCTCGAGCGCGCGAGGGCGAACTGATGGCCAAGGTTCACGTCACCACCACCGTCAACGGCGATGCGGTCGAGTTCCTGTGCGATCCCGAGCAGACCCTGCTTGGATGTGCTGCGCGACGAGCTGCAGCTGACCGGCAGCAAGGAAGGCTGCGCGTCCGGCGACTGCGGCGCCTGCAGCGTGATGCTCGACGGCCGGCTGGTGTGCGCCTGCCTGGTGCTTGGCGCCGAGGCCGAGGGCCACAGCATCGAGACCATCGAGGGCATGGCCAAGGGCGACGAGCTGCATCCCCTGCAGCAGCAAGTTCCTGGAGCACGCCGCCCTGCAATGCGGGATCTGCACGCCGGGCTTCCTGATCGCCGCCAAGGCCCTGCTGGACCGCAACCCCGACCCGAGCGAGACCGAGCTCCGCTATTGGCTGGCCGGCAATCTCTGCCGCTGCACCGGCTACGACAAGATCGTGCGCGCCGTGCTCGACGCCGCCACCGAGATGAGAGGAAGCTGATCCCATGGCCACCGTGCTCAAGACCGAGACCCCGGCGCCCGCGCCCAAGAGCCCGCATGAGCTGAAGTGGATCGGCACCCGGCCGATCCGGCCGGACGGCGTCGACAAGGTCACCGGCCGCGCCAAGTTCGGCGCCGACCTGATCCTGCCCGGCATGCTGGTCGGCAGGGTGCTGCGCAGCCCGCATCCGCACGCCAGGATCAAGTCGATCGACACGTCCAAGGCCGAAGCGCTGCCGGGCGTCAAGGCCGTGGTGACCCGGGCCGACTTCCAGGACCTGCCGTCGGAGTTCGTGCCCGCCGGCGAGATGCTGGTCAACTACCGCGACATGGTGCGCAACGTCATGGCGCGCGAGAAGGTGCTCTACCAGGGCCATCCCGTGGCCGCGGTCGCGGCGACCAGCGCCGAGATCGCCAGGCAGGCGCTGAAGCTGATCGAGGTCGCGTACGAGCCGCTGCCGCACGTCATCGACGTGGTCGAGGCGATGAAGGACGACGCGCCGCTGCTGCACGACGATCTGTTCACGGCCGGCGTCGAGCCCGCGCCGACCAAGCCCTCGAACGTCTCCAAGCGGGTCGAGTTCGCGCTCGGCGATGTCGCTGCGGGCTTCGCCGAGGCCGAGCTGATCGTCGAGCGCACGTTCGAGACCAAGGCCGTGCATCAGGGCTACATCGAGCCGCACGCCTGCGTCGCGAGCGTCTCCGAGGACGGTCAGGCGGAGCTCTGGTGCTCGACGCAGGGGCACTACATCGTGCGCGGCCACTGCGCCAAGATGCTCGGCATGGACATCTCCAAGCTGCGGGTGACCGCGTCCGAGATCGGCGGCGGCTTCGGCGGCAAGACCGTGGTCTACCTCGAGCCGCTGGCGCTCGCGCTGTCCCGCAAGTCCCACCATCCGGTCAGGATGGTGATGAGCCGCGAGGAGGTGTTCCAGGCGACCGGCCCGACCTCGGGCGCCAACGTCTGGGTCAAGATCGGGGTCAAGAAGGACGGCCGGATCACGGCCGCCGAGGCGGTGCTCAAGTACCAGGCGGGCGCGTTCCAGGGCGGGCCGATCCAGCCCGGCTGCATGGCGGCGTTCGCCCCGTACGATCTCGCGAACGTCAAGGTGGTGGGCTTCGACGTCGTGACCAACCGGCCGAAGGTTGCGGCCTATCGCGCGCCGGGGGCGCCGATCTCGGAGTTCGCGGTCGAATGCGTGATCGACGAGCTGGCCAAGAAGCTCGGCCTCGACCCGGTCGAGTTCCGGCTGCAGAACGCCGCCAAGGAGGGCACGCGCGCCGCCTACGGCCCGAAGTTCGGGCCGATCGGTCTGATCGAGACGCTGCGCCGGGTCAAGGACAGCGAGCACTACAAAGCACCGCTCAAGCCGAACCAGGGCCGCGGCGTCGCGTCCGGCTTCTGGTTCAACATCGGCGGCGAGACCTCGGTCTCGATCCTGGTCAACGAGGACGGCACGGTGACCCTGATGGCCGGCACGCCCGACATCGGCGGCTCGCGCGCTTCTTCCTGCCTGATGGCGGCGGACGCGCTCGGCATCGACTACGACAAGGTGCGCCCGATCATCGCGGATACCAGCTCGCTCGGCTACACCTTCCTCACCGGCGGCTCGCGCGCGACCTTCTCGAACGGGGTCGCGGTCAACGAGGCGGCACAGCAGGTGATCAAGGAGATGTGCGCCCGCGCCGCCAAGATCTGGGAGATCCCGGCGGATGCGGTCACCTGGGAGGACGGCATTGCCAAGCCGGCCGGCGCCAACGCCGGCGAGTTCGAGCCCTTGTCGTTCGCCGAGCTCGCCAAGATGGCGGGCAAGACCGGCGGCCCGATCGCCGGCCATGCCCATCTGAACGCCCAGGGCGCGGGACCGAGCTTCGGGACCCATCTGGTCGACCTCGAGGTCGACAAGGAGACCGGCCGGGTCACGATCCTGCGCTACACGGTCGCGCAGGACGCCGGCAAGGCGGTGCATCCGGCCTACGTCGAGGGTCAGTACCAGGGTGGTGCGGTCCAGGGGATCGGCTGGGCGCTCAACGAGGAGTACATCTACGGCCCCGACGGGCGCCTGCAGAACCCGGGCTTCCTCGACTACCGGATGCCGGTCGCCTCGGATGTGCCGATGATCGACACGATCATCGTCGAGGTCGCCAATCCGCGCCATCCGTTCGGTGTGCGCGGGGTCGGCGAGACCCCGATCGTGCCGCCGATGGCGGCGATCGCGAACGCGATCGAGCAGGCGACCGGCATCCGCTTCACCGAGCTGCCGATGTCGCCGCCCAAGGTCTTGAAGGCGCTGGACGCCGTCAACGGTGCGGGGAACTGAGCCGGGAGGAGCTGTGAACCGAGTCCGGCCGGCGAGGCGTTGAAGCGATGACGCATGTCGTCTTGACCCGCAATCTCGCCCAGTTCACGGGCGGCGAGAGCGAGCTCGAGCTTGAGGCTGGCAACATCCGCCAGTTGCTCGGTCAGCTGGGCGCCCGCTATCCGTTGCTGCGGCCGCATCTCGCAGAGGGTCTCGCGGTCGCGATCGACGGCGAGATCTTCCAGGACGCCTGGCTGGAGCCGATCCCGCCCGGCAGCGAGGTCCACCTGATCCCGCGCATCGCCGGCGGTTAGTCGGGATCGCGATCGACATCATGCCGCCCGTGATCCCGAGCGGCGCGCAGCGGGGTGATGGGAGCGGTCATGGCGTCGATCGAGCAGCTGGTTCAGCACTACGGCTATCCCATGGTCCTGGTCGGCACCCTGTTCGAGGGGCAGCCGGTGATGCTGTTCGGCGGCTTTGCCGCGCATCGCGGCTATCTCCAGCTGGCCCCGTGGGTCATCCTGGCCGGCGCGGTCGGCAATTTCCTCGGCTTCCAGGCGTGGTTTCTGGTCGGACGCCGGTTCGGCCGGCCGCTGATCGAGCGGCGCCCGCAATGGGCCGGACGCATCGAGAAGGTGCAGGACTGGCTCGGGCGCTTCGAGAGCCTGCTGATCATCGCGATCCGCTTCATGCCGGGCTTCGATACCGTCGGCACCGTCGCGATCGGCATGTCGACGGTCAGCACCCAACGCTTCACCGTGCTCAACGCGCTGGGCTCTCTGTTGTGGGCGGCCGCGCTCGCGATCGTCGGCTACCTGCTCGGCAATCTGCTCGAGGCGATCCTGGGCGATCTCGCGACGGTCGAAAAGCCGCTGCTGATCGGCATCGTCGTGCTCACGGTGCTGTGGATCGTCTGGCGCCACGCCAAGGACCACCTGGCGCAAAACCCGGCCGGCCCGGGATCCGGCGCGCGTGGCTGAATCGCGGGTGATCTCGGGAACAGCGGCTGGTCTGAGGTCACCGAGAGGAGCGAGTGGGCCGCGTTTCGCGTCCCCCGAACTTGCCCGGCCCTGGCCGGGTGTGACCCGGCTGTGCCGCCGCTTGCGTTCTCGTTAAGCCGTCGATTTGGGTGGTGGAGCCGAGCGGAGTTCGAACCGCCGACCTCTTGAATGCCATTCAAGCGCTCTCCCAACTGAGCTACGGCCCCCCAAACGCGCTAGCGCGCGGCCGGCGAGAGATAGGCAAACCACGACCGATTGGCAAGGTCTAAACCGGGCGCGCCAGGCGCTCAGCGTTCTGCCTCGTCCTCGTCCAGATCGGTCTCGATCACGTCCGCCATGTCGTCGTCGCCGAGCTCCGAGACGTCCTCGATCGCACTCTCGCCGTCCTCCTCGGCCTCCTCCTCCTGCTCCTCGTCCTCCTCGTCCTCGGTCGCGGCGACCACGACGACCACCTCCTCGTCGTCCTCGAGATCGGGCTCGACGTCCGCCCCGACTTCCTCGTCGGGCTCGACGACCACCGCCTCCTCGGGGTCGACCACGGCGGCAACCGCGGCCAGCTTGGGTGCGGGACGCGCCCGGCGCGGCCGGCTCTGGGCCACGGGATCGAGCACCGTCGAGCACGCCGGGCAGGTGATCGGATCGCGGTTCATGTCATAGAACCGCGCGCCGCAACTGAGGCAGATCCGCTTAGTGCCCCATTCGGTTTTGGCCACGCCGGATACTCCGCAGGCTGGGGGCGGCAAAAGGGTGAAGCCAATTGCCATGATCGATCCAAGCTGTCAAAAGCAAATTCGGGACCTATCAGATAAGCATTGATCTGACCTTGACGACCGGCGAGCTGATCAGGCAGGCGGTATCCGCTCTGCCGCGCGAGGCCGCGCGATGAGACTGCGGGCTCATCCCGCGCGGGGCCTGCGCGGGCGCGCGCGTGTGCCCGGCGACAAGTCGATCTCGCACCGGGCCCTGCTGTTCGGCGCGCTTGCGGTCGGCGAGAGCCGGGTCACCGGCTTGCTCGAAGGCGCCGACGTGCTCGCGACCGCCACGGCGCTCGGCGCGCTCGGGGTCGAGCTCGAGCGGCAGGGCGAGGGCTGCTGGCGGGTCCAGGGCCGGGGCGTGGGCGGGCTCGGCGAGCCCGACCGGGTGCTCGATCTGGGCAATTCCGGCACCGGCGCGCGTCTGCTCCTGGGCGTGCTCGCCGGTCATCCCTTCACGACCTTCCTGACCGGCGACCCATCGCTGCGCTCGCGGCCGATGGGCCGGGTCACCCTGCCGCTCACGCAAATGGGGGCCGAATTCCTCGCGCGCAGCCGCCAGCGCCTGCCGCTCGCGATCACCGGCCGGGCCGATTTGCTGCCGATCCGCTACCAGCAGCCGGTCGCCTCGGCCCAGGTCAAGTCGGCGATCCTGCTGGCCGGACTACATGCGCCGGGCCGGACCACGGTGATCGAGCCGGAAGTGTCCCGCGACCATACCGAGCGCCTGCTGGCGCAGCTCGGCGCCGAGCTCGAGATCGAGGCGCTGGACGGCGGCGGCCGGGCGGTCACGATCACCGGCCAGCCCGAGCTCGAGGCGGCCGCGATCGCGGTCCCGGGCGACGTGTCCTCCGCGGCTTTTCCCCTGGTCGCGGCGGCGGTCGGCGAAGGTTCGGCGCTGCGCCTCGACGAGGTCGGCGTCAACCCGCTGCGCACCGGTCTTTTGGACTGCCTGCGCGAGATGGGGGCCGATCTGCGCCAGGGCGATGCGGACGCGGACGGCGAGCCGGTCGCAGCGCTCGAGATCACCGGCGCGCCGCTCACCGGCATCGACGTTCCGGCCGGGCGCGCGCCCCGGATGATCGACGAATATCCGATCCTGGCGGTCGCCGCGGCCTGCGCGCAAGGGCCCACCCGGCTCGCGGGCCTGGCCGAGCTCAGGGTCAAGGAGAGCGACCGGCTGGGCGCGATCGCGCGCGGCCTGGCCGCCTGCGGGGTCGCGGTCGAGGCGGGCGATGACAGCCTCATCGTGCATGGCGCAGGCGGGCCGCCGCCGGGCGGCGCCGAGATCGATGCCCACCACGATCACCGGATCGCGATGAGCTTCCTCGTGCTCGGCACGCTCGCGCGCTCGCCGGTCACGGTCGCGGGCGCCGAGACCATCGAGACCAGCTTTCCGGGGTTCGCAGCACTCATGAACCGGCTCGGCGCCAGCATCGAGACCCTGGAGCCGTGAGCCAGCCAGCGCCCCGCATCGTCGCGGTCGACGGCCCGGCGGCGTCCGGCAAGACCACGCTCGCCAGGCGGCTGGCCGCGGATTTCGGCCTCGACTTCCTGGACACGGGCCTGCTCTATCGCGCGGTCGCCCGCGCCCTGCTCGACGCCGGCCGCGCGTTCGAGGACGTGCCCGCCGCGGCGGCCGCGGCCACCGGGTTGCGCGCCGCCGATCTTGCCGCCGGCGGGCTGCGCGACGAGGTCGTGAGCCAGGGCGCCTCCAGGGTGGCGGCGATTCCCGAGGTGCGCCAGGCCCTGCTGGCCTTCCAGCGGCGGTTCGGCACGGCCGGTCCCGGCGCGGTTCTGGCCGGGCGCGACATCGGCACCGTGGTCCGGCCCGACGCCCGCTGGAAGATCTTCGTCACCGCCTCCGCAGAGGAGCGCGCACGGCGGCGCTGCAAGGAGTTGCAGGCCGACGGCGTGCCGACTATATATGAACGCGTTCTGGAGGACCTACGGGAGCGCGACGCGCGCGATCAATCGCGTGCGGTCGCGCCGTTGCAGCCGGCGGACGATGCCTACGTGATCGACACGACCGACAAAGACATCGAGACCGCGCTTGCAATTGCGCGCGCGTATGTTGCGGGAGCCATCTCGACTCCCGCTTCGCAAGATCCGTGCCAATCGGCATAGACCCCTGTTCCTCCAGCTGACTTCGTCCTCAACCCCAGCCGTCGGCCAAGCCGCGGCCGACCGCCCGCACGCGGGCTCTGACATTTGGACCGAGGTATGACTGCTGCAGCCGACTTCGCCACCGAGCCGATGCCCTCGACCGACGACTTCGCCGCCATGCTGGACGAGTCGATGCACGATCGGGATCGGATCGAAGGCTCTGTGATCACCGGCCGGGTGATCGCGATCGAGAACGACGAGGCGGTGGTCGACGTCGGGCTGAAGTCCGAGGGCCGCGTGCCGCTGAAGGAATTCTCGACGCCGGGCCACCCGGCCGAGGTCCGGATCGGCGATCCGGTCGAGGTCTACGTCGAGCGCTTCGAGACCCGCAGCGGCGAGGCGCTCCTGTCGCGCGAGAAGGCCAGGCGCGAGGAGAGCTGGAACAAGCTCGAGCAGGCGTTCAAGGACACCGCCAAGGTCACCGGCTCGATCTTCGGCCGGGTCAAGGGCGGCTTCGCGGTCGATCTCGGCGGTGCGGTCGCGTTCCTGCCCGGCAGCCAGGTCGACATCCGGCCGGTGCGCGACGTGACGCCGCTGCTGAACAAGGACGAGCCGTTCCAGATCCTCAAGATGGACCGCCGGCGCGGCAACATCGTGGTCTCGCGCCGGGCGGTGCTCGAGGAATCGCGCGCCGAGCAGCGCAACGACCTGCTGGCGACCCTCAAGGAGGGCCAGGTCCTGAGCGGCGTGGTCAAGAACATCACCGACTACGGCGCGTTCGTCGACCTCGGCGGCCTCGACGGCCTGCTGCACGTCACCGACATTTCCTGGCGCCGGGTCAATCACCCGACCGAGGTCCTAAGCGTCGGCCAGCAGGTCCAGGTCCAGGTGATCCGGTTCAACCGCGAGACCCAGCGCATCTCGCTCGGCATGAAGCAGCTCGAGGCCGATCCCTGGGAGGGCGTCGAGCTCAAATATCCGGTCGGCGCCAAGTTCACCGGCCGGGTCACCAACATCACTGACTACGGCGCTTTCGTCGAGCTCGAGCCTGGTGTCGAGGGTTTGGTCCACGTGTCCGAGATGAGCTGGACCAAGAAGAACATTCACCCCGGCAAGATCGTCTCGACCAGCCAGCAGGTCGAGGTCATGGTGCTCGAGGTCGACCCCGACAAGCGCCGCGTCTCGCTCGGCCTCAAGCAGTGCCTGGCCAATCCCTGGGAGAGCTTCCAGGAGAACCATCCACTGGGCTCCACGGTCGAGGGCGAGATCAAGAACATCACCGAGTTCGGCCTGTTCGTCGGCCTCGACAACGACATCGACGGCATGGTGCATCTGTCGGATCTGGACTGGCAGCTGCCGCAGGAAGAGGCGGTCACCAAGTACAAGAAGAGCGACGTGGTCAAGGCGGTGGTGCTCGACGTCGACGTCGACAAGGAGCGCATCTCGCTCGGCATCAAGCAGCTGACCGAGGATCCGTTCCAGGGCGCGGTCAGCGGCCTGAAGCGGGGCGCCCGGGTGACCTGCGTGGTCAGCCAGATCACGGCTTCCGGGATCGAGGTCACGACCACCGACGGCGCCACCGGCTTCATCCGCAAGGCCGAGCTGTCGCGCGACCGGGTCGAGCAGCGGCCCGACCGGTTCGCGATCGGCGACAAGCTCGACGCCAAGGTGACCAACATCGACGCCGTCAACCGGCGCCTGACGCTCTCGATCAAGGCGCTCGAGATCGAGGACGAGAAGCAGGCGATGGCCGACTACGGCAGCTCCGACAGCGGCGCCTCGCTCGGCGACATCCTCGGGCCGGCGATCAAGGGCCGCCAGCAGGAGCAGCAGGAGCAGGACCACAAGCAGGACGCCGACGCCGGTTAGCCCATTGAAGGGATTGGGTTTCCGGGGCCAGGCTTGCGTTTTCGGGCTCGATGTGGCTTTGGATGGGGGTGCTGCCGGAATGGTCGGACTTGCCCGAGCGCCAGCCATGACGAAATCGGATCTGATCAAGCGTCTCGCCGACGCCAATCCGCATCTCTATCTGCGTGACATCGAGCGCATCGTCTCGACGGTGTTCGACGAGGTCACCGAGGCGCTGGTGCGGGGCGACCGGGTCGAGCTGCGCGGCTTCGGCGCGTTCTCGGTCCGGCAGCGCAGCTCGCGGGTCGGGCGCAATCCGCGCACCGGTGCCGAGGTCAGGGTGCCCGACAAGGTGGTGCCCTATTTCAAGACCGGCAAGGATTTGCGCGAGCGGCTCAACGGTGGCCGCTAGAGGCAACGGTCAGGTCTGGCCGAAAGGCCGGGCTGGAGCGCGCGGCCGAACGTTGGGGGAAGGTCAATGATCAGGAGCCTGCGCCTGCTGCTCGGCCTGGTCGCGCTGATCGTGATCGTCGCCTTTGCGGTTGCCAACCGCACGCCGGTCGACATCAGCTTCGCACCGCTGCCGGGGACGATCGAGCTGCCGGTCTACGGCGCGTTTCTGTTCGGCCTGGTGATCGGTGTCCTGGTCGGCGGGCTCGGCGTCTGGCTCAGCAGCCTCGGCCAGCGCCGCCAGGCGCGGCGGCTGCGCAACAAGCTCTGGGCCCTGGAGAACCAGCTGAGCCTCATGAAGGAGCAGGAAGAAAAAACCCAGGCCGAGCGCTACAGCGCGCGCAAGAGCCTGGCGCTGCAGGCCGCGGGCGACTGAGCTGGCCGATTCGAACGCGGCCTTCTACGACCGCCTCGCAGCCGACTACCATCTGATCTACGCCGACTGGGAGCAGGCGATCGCCCGCCAGGCGGCGGTGCTCGATCGCGTGATCCGCTCGACCCTGGGCGCCGCGCCAGTCGACGTCCTGGACTGCGCCTGCGGCATCGGGACCCAGGCGCTGGGGCTCGCGGCGCTCGGTCACCGGGTGACCGGCAGCGATCTCAGCGCCGTGGCGCTCGCGCGCGCCCGGGAAGAAGCCGGTCGCCGCGGGCTCGCGCTGACCTTCAAGGTCGCCGACCTGCGGGCGCTGGATCGCCTGGTGCCGGGCGGGTTCGACGTGGTGCTTGCCGCCGACAACGCCCTGCCGCATCTGTTGTCGGCGGACGATCTCGGGCAGGCGCTGCGCGCGATCGCGGCCAAGCTCCGGCCGGGCGGCGCGTTCCTCGCCAGCATTCGCGACTACGACGAGCTCGGCCGACCTGCGACCTGGCCCGCGCGTTGGCTCACGGGCCCGGATGGCGAGCGCCGGATTGTGCAGCAGGTCTGGGACTGGTTGGACGAGCGCCGCTATCGGGTGCACATCCACCTCACGCGCGAGGTTGCGGACGGCTGGCGCTCGGATCACCACGTCGGCCTCTATCGCGCGCTGCCGTGCGCCGAGCTGACGGCGGCGTTGCGCGCGGCCGGGCTCGACGACGTCCGCTGGATGGTGCCTGCCGGGACCGGCTATCATCAGCCGATCGTGCTGGCTCGCAAGCCGGGCGGCCGCGGCTGAGGGAGGAAGGGTTGCGGGTGATCGTGGTCGGCGCCGGCATCATGGGGCTGTGCAGCGCCTGGGCCCTGCAGCGCGCCGGCCACCAGGTGGCGCTCTACGAGCAGAGTGAAAAAATCCCGAACCCGCTCGCCTCCTCGACCGATCAGCATCGCCTGATCCGCTACCCCTACGGCGCCATGACCGGCTACGCGCGCATGGTCCGGGACGCGTATGCGGCCTGGGAGCGCCTCTGGCGCGATCTCGGCCGCAAACACTACCGGGCGACCGGCACGCTGGTCGTGGCCCATGAGCTGGACGGCTGGGTCGAGGCCTCGATCGGCGGGCTCGAAGAGCTCGGCCTGCCTTACGAGCGCTGGACCCCGGCCGAGCTCGCAAGGCGCCTGCCTTTTCTCCATCTGAGCTCGGCCCGCTTCGCCCTGTTCACGCCGACCGGCGGCATCCTGTTTGCTGAGCGTATCCTCCAGGATCTCGCCGATCTCCTGGCCGGCCGCGGCGTTGCCCTGCACCGTCACGTGCCGGTGGCCGAGGTCGATCCGGTCCGGGCCGTGATCCGGACGGCCGACGGGCGGGAGGAGCGGGCTGACGCCCTGGTGATCGCCGCCGGTCCCTGGAGCCCGGATCTGCTGCCGGCGCTGGCCGACCGGGTCACGCCGTCCCGGCAGGTCGCCCTCTATCTCGAGCCGCCCGCCGAGTGGCGGGCCGCATGGGCGGTGGCGCCGATGTTGCTTGACCAGATCGAGGCGGCGGCGGGTGGCTTCTATGCCGTGCCGCCGGTCGACGGTACCGCGCTCAAGGTCGGCGACCACGGCTTCACGCTCAGCGGCCATCCCGATCGCGAGCGCATCCCGAGCGCCGGCGAGCTGGCGACCATCCTGGCACTCGCCGGCTCGCGCCTGCCCGATCTCGCCCGCTATCGGGTGCTCGAGGCGAAGACCTGCTTTTACAGCCTCACCGAGGGCGAGCGGTTCATCGCCGAACGGCTCGAGAACGCCTGGATTCTGGCTGGCTTCTCGGGGCACGGCTTCAAGTTCGGCGCCCTGATCGGCGAGCGGGTCGCGGCCGCGCTGGCGGGCGAGGTCGCCGCGGGCCAGCTCGCAGCCTTCGCCGCGGGCCAGGTCTGAGCGCTTTGCCGGGCGGGCAGGCTCTGCTATAAGCCCGGCAAGCCCGGGACCGCGCCCTCATGACCGAACCTTCGCCCGTCTTCTGCGCCCTCGACCGGCCCGACCTGGACGGCGCGCTCGGCCTTTGCCGCTCGCTGCGGGGCGTGGTCGGCGGCTTCAAGGTTGGGCTCGAGTTCATGACCGCCAACGGGCCGGACGGAGTCCGCCGGGTCGTGGCACTGGGTCTGCCGGTGTTCCTCGATGGCAAGTTTCACGACATTCCTAACACCGTCGCGGGCGCCGTGCGCGCGGCCGCGTCACTCGACGTCGCCATGCTGACCCTGCATGTCGCCGGCGGGCCGGCGATGCTGCGGGCGGCGGTCGAGGCCGCGCACCTGCAGGAGCCTTGTCCGAAGCTGCTCGGCGTCACCGTGCTGACCAGCCTGGACGATGCCGATCTCGCTGCCCTCGGCGTGCCCCACAAGGTGACCGACCAAGTGCTGCGGCTGGCCGAGTTGGCCTGGAGCGCGGGCCTCGACGGGGTGGTCTGCTCGCCGCACGAGGTCCCTCTGCTGCGCGAGTGCTTCGGCCGCGAGTTCAAGCTGGTCGTGCCCGGCATCCGCCCCAGAGCCTTCGCCCGGGGTGATCAGAAGCGGACCATGAGCCCGGCCGAGACGATCGCCGCCGGGGCGGACCTCCTGGTGATCGGGCGGCCGATCACGGAGGCCGCCGAGCCGCGCGCGGCGGCGGCGGCGATCGGCGCCGAGATCCAGGCGCTGCGGGCCGCCTGATGATCCCGGCACGCCGAGGCGGGCGATGATCGACGTCAAGGTCTGCGGCCTGACCGATGCCGCCGCGGTTGCCGCCGCAGCCACCGGCGGCGCGCGCTATCTGGGCTTCGTCTTCTATCCGCCGTCACCGCGCTCGCTGGCGCTCGAGCGCGCCGCGGTGCTGGCCGGCGAGGTCCCGCGCGACCGTCTGAAGGTCGGGGTCGTGGTCGACCTGGACGATGCGGAGATCGAGAGCATCCTGTGCCAGGTCCCGCTGGACGCGTTGCAGCTGCACGGCGCAGAGACGCCGGCGCGGGTCGCGGCGATCAAAGCAATGACCGGGCGGATCGTGATCAAGGCGCTCAAGATCGCCGCTGCCGACGATCTGGCTCCGGCGGCCGACTACGCGGCGGTCGCCGACCTGCTGCTGTTCGACGCCAAGCCGCCGCGGGCGCCGCTGCCGGGCGGCAACGGTGAGAGCTTCGACTGGCAGCTGCTCAAAGGCCTGGACATCGCGCGGCCCTGGCTGCTCTCGGGCGGGCTGTCATTCGACAATCTGGAGAGCGCGGTCGGCCTCTCCGGCGCCCGTGCGGTCGACGTCTCGTCCGGGGTCGAGGACCGGCCCGGCCACAAGGACCCGGCCAAGATCCGGCGTTTTCTCGAGGTCGCGGCCGCGGTCGGCGCATCGATTTGACCTCGCAGCCCTGCGCGTGAGCACTGCCCACATGACGCTTCCGAACACCTACCGCGGCGGCCCCGACGCGCGCGGCCGCTTCGGCATCTATGGCGGCCGGTTCGTCGCCGAGACCCTGATGCCGCTGATCCTGGAGCTCGAAGAGGCCTACGAGGCGGCCAAGGCCGACCCCGCCTTCCAGACCGAGCTCGACGCCTGGCTCGCCGACTACGCCGGCCGGCCGAGCCCGCTGTACCTCGCCGAGCGGCTGACCGCCGAGCTCGGCGGGGCGAAGGTCTACTTCAAGCGCGACGAGCTCAACCACACCGGCGCGCACAAGATCAACAACACAATCGGCCAGATCCTGCTCGCGCGGCGCATGGGCAAGCAGCGGATCATCGCCGAGACCGGCGCCGGCCAGCACGGCGTCGCGACCGCGACCGTGGCCGCCCGCCTGGGCCTGCAGTGCATCGTCTACATGGGCGCCCGCGACATCGAGCGCCAGAAGCCGAACGTGTTCCGGATGCGCCTGCTCGGCGCCGAGGTCCGCTCGGTGACCTCAGGCTCGGCGACGCTGAAGGACGCGATGAACGAGGCGCTGCGCGACTGGGTCACCAACGTCGCCGACACCTTCTACATCATCGGCAGCGTCGCCGGCCCGCATCCCTATCCCGCCATGGTGCGCGACTTCCAGTCGGTGATCGGCCAGGAGGTGCGCGAGCAGATCATGGCCAAGGAGGGCCGTTTGCCGGACACGCTGGTCGCCTGCGTCGGCGGCGGCTCCAACGCCATGGGCCTGTTCTACCCGTTCCTCGACGATCCCGAGGTGCGCATGATCGGCGTCGAGGCGGCGGGCGAAGGGGTCGAGACCGGGCATCACGCCGCCTCGATGACCGCCGGCCGGCCCGGCATCCTGCACGGCTCGCGCTCGTACCTGCTCCAGGACGCCGACGGCCAGGTGATCGAGCCGCATTCGATCTCGGCCGGGCTCGACTACCCAGGCGTCGGGCCGGAGCATTCCTGGCTCAAGGACCAGGGGCGGGTCGCCTATGTGCCGATCCGGGACGACGAGGCGCTGGCCGCCTTTCGCCTGTGCAGCGAGCTCGAGGGCATCCTGCCAGCACTCGAGCCCGCGCATGCGCTGGCGCAGGTGGTCAAGATTGCGCCCGGACTGCCGCGGGACCATCTGATCGTGATGAATCTGTGCGGGCGCGGCGACAAGGACATCTTCACGGTGGCCGACGCGATGGGCGTGACTTTATGAGCGGGCGGATCGAGCGCCGCTTTGCCGAGCTCGAGGCGGCCGGGCGGGCAGGCCTGATCACCTTCGTCTCCGCCGGCGACCCGGAGGTCGCGACCAGTGCCGCGATCCTTGCCGGCCTGCCGGCGGCGGGCGCCGACCTGATCGAGATCGGCATGCCGTTCAGCGACCCGATGGCCGATGGCCCGACGATCCAGGCGGGCAATCTGCGCGCGCTTAAGGCAGGCATGACGCTTGCCCGGACGCTCGAGCTGGTGCGCGACTTCCGGACCGGGGACGATGACACACCGGTGATCCTGATGGGCTATTACAACCCGATCTACAGCTACGGCTCGGAGCGTTTCCTCGACGACGCCAGGGCCGCCGGCGTCGACGGGCTGATCATCGTCGATCTGCCGCCGGAGGAGGACGATGAGCTCTGCCTGCCGGCGCTGGCGCGCGGTCTCTGCTTCATACGTCTGGCGACTCCGACCACCGATGAGGCCAGGCTGCCGAAGGTGCTGACCAACACCAAGGGCTTCATCTACTACGTCTCGATCACCGGGATCACCGGCGCCGGCGCCCCGGTCGCCCTGCAGGTGCGGGCCGCCACCGAGCGCCTGCGGCGTCACACCGACCTGCCGGTCGCGGTCGGCTTCGGCATCCGCACGCCCGAGCAGGCGGGCGAGATCGCGGGCGCCGCCGATGCGGTCGTGGTCGGCTCGGCCCTGGTCGATCGGATCGCCCGCTCGCTCGATGCCGACGGCCGCGCCGGACCCGGCCTGGTCGAGGCGGTGCTGGGCCAGGTCCGGCAGCTGGCCAAGGGCGTCCGTAGCGCGCAAAGGGCTGCCGCATGAACTGGCTCACCGACTATGTCCGGCCGAAGATCAAGGCGCTGGTGCGCACCCGGCCCGAGGTGCCGGAGAATCTCTGGGTCAACTGTCCGTCCTGCGAGCGCATGATCTTTCACCGCGACCTGGAAACCAACCAGCGCGTCTGCTCCCATTGCCAGCATCACTTCCGGGTCGGGCCGGAGTACCGGTTCAAGACCCTGTTCGACGAGGGCAGCTGGACCAAGATCGAGCTGCCCAAGGTCGAGATCGATCCGCTCAAGTTCCGCGACCGCAGGCGCTACATCGAGCGCCTCAAGGAGGCGCAGGGCAAGACTGGCAATCCCGACGCGATCGAGGCGGCGCACGGCAAGATCGATGGTCTGCCGGCGGTGATCGCGGTCATGAACTTCGACTTCATGGCGGGCTCCATGGGCTGCGCGCTGGGCGAGGGGCTGCTGGCGGCGGCCCGGCTCGCGGTCCTCCAGGAAGCGGCGTTCATCGTGGTCACCGCGTCCGGCGGCGCGCGTATGCAGGAGGGCGCGCTCTCGCTCATGCAGATGCCGCGCACCACGATCGCGATCGAGGAGGTCAAGGAGGCGGGCCTGCCCTACCTCGTGCTCCTGACCGACCCGACCACCGGCGGCGTCACCGCGTCCTTTGCCATGCTCGGTGACATCGCGATCGCCGAGCCGGGCGCGCAGATCGGCTTCGCCGGCCGCCGGGTGATCGAGCAGACGATCCGCGAGAACCTGCCGGAAGGGTTCCAGAAGGCCGAGTATCTGCTCGCGCACGGCATGATCGACATGGTCGTGCATCGCTTCGAGCTGCGGCCGACCATCGCCCGGATCATCCGGTTTCTGCTCCGCCCCAACCTCGATCCGGACGCCGAGCAGCCGGTCGAGCGCCAGCGCAAGGCGCCCGAGGACGCGCCGCTTGCGCTTACCGATGCCGGCGACGGCAGCGAGCCGGCCGAACCTGTGCCCGTGACCGACGGCGGCGGGGACAGCGGTGACGAGCTACGGCAGTGACCTGATCCTGGCCCGCCTGCGCGGGCTGCATCCGCGCAGGATCGACCTCTCGCTTGGGCGGATTGAACGGCTGCTTGCTGGGCTCGATCATCCCGAGCGGCGGCTGGCCCCGGTCGTGCACATTGCCGGCACCAACGGCAAGGGCTCGATGCTCGCCATGCTCGACGCCATGCTGCAGGCCGCCGGCCGCCGCGTGCAGCGCTACATCTCGCCGCATCTGGTGCAGTTCAACGAGCGCTTCCTGTTCGACGGCCAGCCGATCGCCGAACCGGAGCTGGCGGACGTCCTGGACGTCTGCGAGCGGGTCAACCAGGGCCTGCCCATCACCGAGTTCGAGATCACCACGGCGGCCGCGTTCCTGGCGTTCGCGCGCCACCCGGCGGATCTTTTGCTGATCGAGACCGGGCTCGGCGGCAGGCTCGATGCGACCAATGTGATCGCGCGGCCGCGGCTGACCGCGATCGCGCCGATCGCGCTCGATCATCAGGACTATCTTGGCGAGCGGCTGGAGCAGATCGCGTTCGAGAAGGCGGGCATCCTGAAGGCAGGCGTTCCCTGCGTCGTCGGGCCGCAGGCGCCGGCGGCGCTGGCGGTGATCGAGGCGCGCGCCGCGGCGCTCGGCGCGCCGCTCACCGTCCACGGCCGCGACTGGCAGGCCCGGCGGGCAGGCGGCCGGCTCGAAGTGCGGGTGGACGAGGGTCGGCTCGAGCTGCCCCTGCCGGTGCTGCCGGGCCGCCATCAGATCGACAATGCTGGCCTCGCCGTGACCGCGGCGCTGGCCTTGGGCGACCTTCGGCCCGGCCCTGACGCGATCGCCACCGGGCTGCGCCAGGCGCGCTGGCCGGCGCGGCTGCAGCTGCTGCGGCGCGGCCCGCTGGTCGAGCTTCTGCCCGCGGGCTGGCAGCTCTGGCTGGATGGCGGCCACAACCCGGCCGCGGCCGAGATGCTGGCAGCGAGCCTGAGCGGCCCCGATGCCGGCCCGATCGCAGCCTCAGGCCCCCTGCACCTGATCATCGGCATGCTGACCACCAAGGACGAGTGCGGCTTTCTGGCGCCGCTGGCACCACTCGCGCGCTCGATCACAACCGTACCGGTGCCGGACGAGCCGGCGAGCCGCGATCCGGTCGAGGCCGCAGAATTGGCCGCCGGTCTCGGCTGGCCGGCGAACCCCGCGCGTGACGTCGAGAGCGCGCTTTGCGCCATTGTCGAGGGGGAGCGCGCGCCTGCCCGGGTCCTGATCTGCGGCTCGCTGTACCTTGCCGGCCACGTCCTGCGCAGCCACGGCTGATCCTGCACGCCGGAGCCCTTGCCGGTGATCCCCGGTCGCGCGATCTTGCTTGGCAGGCGGCCGGAGGTTGCCGTACAGGTCGATGGTGGTCGAGGGCGGTGGAGGGGCTGGACGATGACGGGCATCTCGATCCGAAGCGGTGGCGCGGGGCTGCTCGCGCTCATGTGGCTGCTCTCACCGCCGTCGCAGGCGGCCCGCGCGCCGGCCGAGCCGGTTCCCGGGCAGACCCTGGCCGGCCACCTGCTGGTCGCGACGCCCGAGCTCGACGATCCCAATTTCCGCCATACCGTCATCTACATGGTCCAGGACGACAGCTCCGGCGCCATGGGCCTGGTCGTCAATCGCGTGCTCGGTAAGGGGCCGGCCGCCGACCTGCTCAAGGGCCTGGGCCTCGACGCCAATCCTAAGGCGTCGGGCGAGATCGAGGTCCACTACGGCGGCCCGGTCGAGCGCGGCAAGGGCTTCGTCCTGCACAGCCCCGACTATCACGGCAAGGACACGGTCGTCTTGTCCGATCAGGTGGCACTTACCAGCTCGCCCGACATCCTGGAGGACCTGGCCGCCGGCAAGGGGCCGCGCCAGAGCCTGTTCGCGCTCGGCTATGCCGGCTGGGCGCCCAATCAGCTGGAGTCGGAGATCGCCGCCGGCGCCTGGGTCGTGATCGATGCCGACCAGGCGCTGCTGTTCGGCGACCAGGAGGACTCGAAATGGCAGCGGGCGCTGGAGCGCCAGGGCATCGAGCTCTGAGGCTCAGACCGTGGCGAGATACCAGGCGTATTCGACCGGCGTGACCAGATCGGCGAAGCGGTCGCGCTCGGCGGCGCGACAGACCCGGTAGAGGCGGCAGAACTCGGCACCGAGATAGCCCGGCAGGACCGCCGCCGCCGCCAGGGCATCGATCGCCCGGTCCCAGCTGAGCGGCAGGCTCGGCGCGACCTCGGCATAGGCATTGCCGGTGATCGGCGCGTCCGGCTCCAGCCGGTGGCAGAGGCCATGGTGGATGCCGGCCAGCACCGCCGCCAGCACCAGATAGGGATTGGCGTCGGCGCCCGCGACCCGGTGCTCGATCCGGCGCGCGGCCGGCAGGCCCGAGGGCACGCGGAGCGCCACGGTCCGGTTGTCGTAGCCCCAGGTTGGCGCGGTCGGGGCATAGCTCCTGGGCTTGAGGCGCCGGAAGCTGTTGGCGTTGGGCGCGAACAGCAGCATCGCCTCGGCCATGGTCGCCTGCAGGCCGGCGATCGCGTGCCGGAGTGCCGTGGGCTCGGCCGCGAAATGGTTGGCGCCGGCGGGATCGACCAGGCTGACGTGCACGTGCAGCCCGTTGGCGGCCTGATCGGCGAACGGCTTGGCCATGAAGGTCGCCTGGCCGCCCTCGGCGCGCGCCGCGGCCTTGATCGCGCGCTTGAGCAGGAACGCCTGATCGGCAGCCCGGACCGGATCGGCGACGTGGCCGAGATTGACCTCGAGCTGGCCGGGTGCGTACTCCGAGACCGCGCTCTTCGCCGGCAGATCCTGGCGCACGCAGTACTCCTGCAGGCGCGCGAGCAGAGCGTCCTCGGCATCGAGCGGCTCGAGGCCGTAGACGGCACCGCATTCCATGCCCGGACGAACCCGGAGGTGCGGCCGGCCGTCGCGGCCGACCCGGCCATCAAGCAAGGTGAACTCGAGCTCCAGTGCCGCGACCGGGGTGAGCCCGAGCGGCTCGAAACGGGCCGCGACCCCGGCCAGCACGGCGCGCGGGTCGGCGAAAAACGGCCGCCCGTCCGGGTCGCCGAGCCCCGCCAGCACCTGCGCGCCACCCGGCCGCCAGGGCACCGGAGCGAGGGTCGCCATGTCGATCCGGCACGGCCGGTCGGCGTCGCCCACCTCCCAGATCAGCCCGGAGGCGTCGACGTTGGCGCCGGTCGTGTCGATGCCGTAGAGCGAGCCCGGCAAGCCGAGCCCGCCGCCGAGTGCCGCCTCGAAGGCGTCCGCCGTGAGCCGCTTGCCGCGGGCGACCCCGACCAGATCGGGCAGGATCAGATCGACCGTCAGGGTCTCCGGACGGCGCGCGCGAAACGCCTGCCAGGCATGGCTGTGCCGCCTCGCTCCAGGCGGCATCGCTGGGCATTGCTTTGTTTGGCAGCCGGCCGGCGGGGTCGCGGAAGATCAGACCTGGCCCGGGATGGCGCCTCGGCCGGTCAGATCGACTCCTCGACCCATTCGTACAGCTTGGTCTTGGGCAGCGCGCCGACCTTGGTCGCGGTGATCTCGCCGTTCTTGAACAGCATCAGGGTCGGAATGCCGCGCACCCCGTATTTGGTCGGCGTCAGCGGGTTGTCATCGATGTTGACCTTGGCGATCCGGACGCGCTCGCCCTTGTCGGTCGCGAGTTCCTCGAGGAACGGGGCGATGATCTTGCAGGGGCCGCACCACTCGGCCCAGAAGTCGACCACGACCGGCACGTCCGACTTCAGCACGTCCGCTTCGAACGACGCGTCGGAAGATTGTATGATCGTCATCGTCAAACCCCAGTTGGCTGCCTCGACAGCGGTTCGGCCCTTGGTGCGCGCATGACACTAGGGGGATCGCGCCGAGAGCGTCAAGCGGACTTGGGGAGGCGGCGAGGCCTTGTCAAGCCTGGCTGGCACCCGGTTGCCAGGGCGCGAGGACCCGGTCGTCGAGCGCCATCAGGCGCGGGCCCTCGGTCCAGAGCAGGGCAGGGCGCACCGGACGATCCGGATAGATCGCCTCGAGCAGGGCCTGATAGGCCGCCATCTGGCGGAGATAGGCTCGCGGCACTTCGGCGGCCGTCGCAGGTGGCGCCCGATTGGTCTTGTAGTCCAACAGCAGCACCGCGTCCTCGGTCACGGCCAGCCGGTCGACCTGGCCGAAGATCGCGTGCTCGCCGACCAGACCGGCAAGCGGCACCTCGGCACGCGACTGCGGACCGAACAGCGGTGCGAGCGCCGGCAGCGCGAGCACGGCCAGGACCTCGGCCGCGATCTCCGCCTGTTCCGCCGCGGTGAGCCCGAGCGACCGCTCGGCGAGATAGCGGGCCAGCGCCGGCGTGCGCTCGGCGGGCGGGCGTTCCGGCAGGCTCTGCAGCAGGCGATGGATCAGCCGGCCGCGGCGAAAACGGCCGGAGGTGGCGCCAAGCAGCGGCGAGGTCGCGGCTGGCGCCTCGTCCTCGAAGGCGCGCGACGGGCTGAGCGGCGCCGCGCCCGGCGCTTCGACCGGCGCCGGCTGCCGCAGCCAGGCCGGGGGCGGCGGCTGGTCTGGCGCCTTGGGGGCGAGCGCCAGGCGGAGCTGGGCCGGGCCGCGCGCCGGCAGGGTGCCGTGGCGCAGGCTCTCACCCGCGAGTTCGGGGGCGAGCCTGGTCGGCACCCGGAGCGCGCCGAGGCGCGCCATGCCCGCGGCGACCAGATCGTACCAGGTGGCCTCCGACTGGTTCTTGCGTTGCCAGCCGGTGACGATCAGGTGCTCTCTCGCCCGCGTCAGGGCGACGTAGAGCAGCCGGCGCTGCTCCTGCAGCTGGCGTGAGCGCGCGCGGGCGTTGGCGGCCTCGCTCCGCGGGTCGCGGCTGCGGGCGCCCATCCGCCAGAGCGGCAGGCCGTCGGGCTCGAGCCAGAGCAGCCGGTCCTTGAACTCGGGCACGAAGCCGGCGTCCGCGATGAACACGATCGGGGCCTCCAGCCCCTTGGCGCCATGGCAGGTCAGCACCCGGACCTCGTCGCGCGGCCGGTCGGGGTCGCGGATCAGCTCGGTCGCGTCCGCCCGCAGCCAGTGGAGGAAGCCCTGCAGCGAGGGCGGATGGCCCTGCTCGTAGGCGAGCGCCTGGGCGAGAAACGCCTCGATCGGCTCGATCGCCGCCGGACCCAGCCGCGCGAGCAGGCGTTGCCGGCCGCCGCCGGCGCCCAGCAAGCGGGCATAGAACTCGAATGGCGGCGCGAAATCCGCCTGGCGCAGGAGGTCGGAGAAACGCTCATGAGCCTCGCCGAAGCGCGCGCTCTGGTGCCGGAACGCGCGCAGGCGCTCGATCAGCGTCGCATCGCCCCGGCCGTGGGCGAGCTCGAACAGCTCCTCCTCGCCGAGCCCGAACAGCGGGCTCCGCAGCACCGCGGCGAGCGTCAGGTCGTCCTCGGGCAGGAGCAGCGCGTCGCCCAGCGCGATCAGGTCCATGACCGCGATCTCGTCGGTCAGCGCCAGCCGGTCGGCGCCGGCGACCGGGACCTGCAGACGCTTCAACTCGCGGATCAGGAGATCCTGCAGGATGCCGCGGCGCGGCAGCAGGACCATGACATCGCCCGCCCCGATCGGTTGGCCGGTCGAGGCCAGCGGCACGGCATCGCGGCGCCATTCGAAGATCTGACGCGCGATCGCCTTGGCGAGGCGGGTCTCGCCGCGCTCGCTCGCTTCCAGCCGGTCGGGCAGCTGCCAGTCCTCGGCCTTGGCGGCGGGCTCGCCCTCGATCAGCGGCCAGAGTTCGACCAGCCCTGGTGCGGTCGTCCGGAAACACTCGTGCGCGGACCAGTCCGGGCCGCTGACCACACCGTCGCGTGCCTCCGGGTCGGCGAACACCGCATCGACCAGGTCCAAGATTGGCTTTGCCGAGCGGAACGAGCGGCCGAGCGGCTCCGCCCGCCAGGGCTGGCGGCCGGCGCGGGCACGGGCCTCCAGAACCTCGCGGAAGCGCCGGTAGGTCGCGACGTCGGCGCCTTGCACGCTCATGATCGACTGCTTCTCGTCGCCGACCACGAACAGCGTGCGTCGGATCGGCCGCGCCCCCTCGCCGGTGAAGAACTCCGCACAGAGCGCCAGGATGATCGCCCATTGTTCGGGGCTCGTGTCCTGGCCCTCGTCGACCAGCAGGTGGTCGATCTGCTGATCGAGCTTGTACTGGACCCAGGATGCGATGCCAGGCTGGTCCAGAAGCCGCTGGCTGGCGACGATCAGGTCGTCGAAATCGAGGGCTGCGAGTTCGTTCTTGCGGCGGTCATACGCATTCAGCACCGCCGCCCCGACCCGAAGCAGCGCCGCGGTGCGCTCGGCGACTGTCGCCGCCTTCTCGCGCTCGACCCAGCGCAAGAGCCGCGCCTGCTCGGCGACCAGGGCCGCCTCTGCAGCGGGCGCCGCGGCGGCACATGCCTTGGTGACGATCGCGCCGATCTGCCTGCACTTCCGCTCCTTGGTCAGAAAGACCGCCCTGTACCCTTCCCAGGTCCGCTGCCGCTCGTCGACCTCAGCGGTCAGCCAATCCGAGATGATCTGGCCGCGCTCTGCCTCTTTGTCGGTCCCGGCGGCGAGATTGCGGGCGGCGTCCAGAAGAGCTGGCCGATCGATCTCGGGGTCGATGCAGGCCTGCCGCCGAACCTCACCGGCGTCCGCTCCCGGGGCTAAGCCGAGGGCGTCATGGATCCTGGCAATCAGCGGCTCGACGCCTTCGCCCGTGATCAGCGCACCCAGCCGCAGCCGGTCCTCGCGGAGCGCCGCCAGGCCGTCCGCGAGGGTGGTCTCGCCGAGCAGCACGGCCAAGCGACTGAGGGCGCTTTGAATCTCGACGCTCCTGCTCGCCAGCACCTCGGCCTGCGCCTCGCGCAGTAGATCGGCGGCGCTGCGCGGATCGAGGATGTCGAAATGCGGCACGACGCCCGCCTCGAGCGGGAAGCGCTTGAGCAGCGACTGGCAGAAGCCGTGGATGGTCATGATCGGCAGGCCGGCGGGCAGGTCGAGAACCGTCGCCAGCAGGGTCCGCGCGCGCAGGCATTCGTCCGCGCTGGGCGGCCGGCCGGCGAGCTGCCGGAGCTCGGCCTCGAGCTCGGCCTCGGGCAGGACGGCGAACCTGGACAGATCCTCCTCGACCCGCTTGACCATCTCGGCGGCCGCGGCCTTGGTGAACGTCAGGCAGAGGATCTGGCGCGGATCGGTGCCGCCGAGCAGCAGGCGCATCACCCGGTCGGCGAGCACCCGGGTCTTGCCGGTGCCGGCCGAGGCGGTGACCCAGATCGAGCCGGAGGGATCGGCCGCGTGCCGCTGCTCGGGTGTGGGCGGGGGTCGCCGTTGGACGGCGTTCGGGCTCAGCTGGTCCATTCGCCGCGCCGCGCCAGGTGATCATAGTCGCCCCGCCAGGCGACCTGGGGCTTGGGTCGGGCGGGATAGGTCGTCGCGGGCCGGTCGTAGTGGGCGACCAGACGACGCAGGCCGGCCAGCGCTCCGGCCGCAAGCTCGGCGGGCGCGAGCGCGGCCGCCGGCTGCTGCTCGCCGCCGGTCTCGTCGCCCTTCAGGCGCCAGAACAGGAGCTCGGCGACCGCGGCCGGCTCGATGTCCCGGAATGCGCCGGCCTCGACCATGGCGGCCTCGAGCGGCAACTGGGGGGCGAGTCCGGCCAGCACCTCGGCGCGCTCCGGCAGGCGCCCGGTCTTGTAGTCGATGACCGTGATCCGGCCGCCCTGCAGGCGCTCGAGGCGATCGGCGCGGGCCTTGAGGCGAAAGTCCAGGCCGTCGAGCTCGAGCCGGCCCTCGACCTCGGTCCTGATCTCGAGACCGGGCGTGCGTCGGACCTGTTCCTGGAGGGTCACCCAGCGGGCGATCTGCTCGAAGCGCGGCCACCAGAGCGCCATGACCTGCGGCCGGTGGCTGAACTCCTCGAACAGCATCCGGCCGAGGTCGAGCAGGCGACGCTCCGCGTCCGGCGGCAGATCGTCAGGGTACTTCCGGACAAAGCGCTCGAGCACGCGGTGGATGATGATCCCGCGCTCGAGCGCGCCGGGATCGGCCTCGAGCGCCTCGAGGGCCCGAAGACCCAGGATGCGCCTGGCGTAAAGGCTGTAGGGGTCGCCCATCCAGAGTGCCACGTCGCTGACCGAGAGCTCGCGCGGGCGGGCGTGGACGGGCGGCTTCGGCGCGGGTCGTTGTTCCGGGCGCGGGACCGGCACCTCGTCGACCGGCATCGGGGCGCTCGCGAGCTCGACGCCGCCGCTGCCGGCGAGCAGGGTCTTGAGGCGCACGAGCCAGCGGGAGGGCACGGTCGGGCTGCCTTCGGCGTTCTTCTCGGCACGCGACAGCACGACTGCGCCGGCTGCGGCCGCGGTTACGAAGTCGTGGGCGGCGAGCCCGATCCGGCGCTCGATCGGGGCGAGGCCGAGCGCCTCGCGCATGGTGCCGCTGAGCCAGGGTCCGGGGTCGACGAAGTGTGGCCAGACGCCCTCGTTGAGGCCGCCGAGCAGGAGCAGGTTGGCGTGCTGCAGGCGGGCCTCCAGCTGGCCCCAGATGTGCAGGCGTGGATGCTTGGGCGCCCGCGGGCGCACCGGGCGCGCGGCCATCAGCTGGGCGAGGGCTGCGGGATAGGCGGCGGGCAGGATGGGGAGGGCGCCCTCGGCCGCCTCGATCAGCTCGGCGAACAGGGACGCCGCCGCCTCGCCCGCCTCCCGGGCCCACAGCCCGCCGGCGGGCTCAGTGGGCTCGGCCAGCGCGTCGGCGAAGCCGAGGTGCGCCCGGACGAGCGTCGCCAGCGCGACCGGATGCGTCCCCGCGAGCTCCGCAAACGGCCGCGAGGTGTGCTCGATCCGGCGCACGAACGTCACGAGGCCGGCGATATGCTGGAGCCTTTGCGCGTCACTTCCGGCGCGTCGGCGCGCCCGTTCGAGCTCGACTTGGATGCCGGCGAAGCCGCCGGCAAGCCGCGGCCCGCGCAGGCAGGCCAGCTCCAGCTCGCGCGTCAGCTGCCGCAGCTCGCTTCGCTCCAGGCCGGCGGTGGCCAGCGGGTGCTTGAGGGTCGCGAGCAGAGTGACCGGGTTGACGCCGCCCGCGATCAGCCGCGCGGTCAGCAGCAGGAAGGCGCCGGGTGGCGTCTGGTCGAGCGGCGTGCCGGCGGAATCGTCGACCTCGATCCCCCAGCGCTGGAGCTCGACCGCGACCCGGCGGGCAAGATGGCGATCGGGCGTCACCAGGGCCGCCGTCCGCCCCGGGATCTCGAGCGCGCCGCGCATCCGGAGCGCCAGCGCCAGCGCCTCGGCCGGCAGGTCCGGGTGCTCCTCGACGACCAGCTCCCGGATCGCCGCGGGCGGCGGCGGTGCCAACGACTGCCAGGCGCCGACCGTGGCGCTCGGCCGCATGACCTCGGACAGGAAGCGCGCGCGTCCGGGGTTGCTGCCCGGGACGCCGGGTGCTGCCCAGACGTCGACGGCGGCGCGCTCGGTCGCCAGAGCCTCGAGCAGCTGCTTCAGGCCATATTGCGGATGGCCCGCCTCGACGCGTCGCCAGCTCGCCTCGTCGAGATCCTGGTCGAGGCCGGGCAGAACGACCGTGCCCTGCGGCAGGCGGGCGATCACCTGGAGCAGGGCGCGGGTCGCCGGGATGCTGCCGGTCGAGCCGGCGGCGACGATGCGCGCTGCGGGCGGGGCCCCGCGCCAGCGTTCGGCCAGAGCGGTGAGCAGGCGATGGCGGCGTTCCGCGGGGTCGAGCGCGCCTTCCTCGGCGAGCAGGTCCGGCCAGGCCCCGGCGAGGATCAGGAGCAGCTTCTGGCTCTTTTGCCAATGTTCGGCGAGGGCTTCGGGGACCAGGCGACCCAGCGCCTCGAGCGGCACCCGCTCGGTCTGGAGCTCGTCCAGGAGCGCTGCGAGCTCGCCCGCCAGGCGAAGCGCATGCTCGAGCGGCCAGTCGAGGGGAGCCAGCAGGCGGGCGAGCAGGAGCTGGCGGCGCAGGGGCCCGATCGCCGGCGGCAGCGCCAGCTCGAGGGTGCCATCCAGGAGCAGCTCGTCGGCCTCGATCTCGCCGATCGGCTGAATCCGAGGCAGCAGCAGGGCGCGCCCGGCCGCGCGGCGCAGAAATGCCTCGCCGAGGCTCCGGCAGGCCCGCCGGGTCGGCAGCAGGACCAGCATGTCGGCGAGCGCCAGGCGCTGATCGCCCGCCTCGGCCAGCAGGCCGGCGGCGAGCGCGTCGACGAACGGCAGGCCGGCGGGAATGGTGGCGACGCTCATGGCGCGTCAGTCTACCACAAGTGGAGCGCCGTGGTACGAGTTGGCGTCGCCTTCCGATCTCGCGTTCAGTTGGGGATAACCATGGATCAGTTGATCGATCGCTGGCCGAGCTGGCTACGCTTCCTTGGGGATTGGCAGACGTGGCTCTGCGGCGTCGCGGTCGCCGCGATCCTCGCCGGCCTGGTGGCCAACTCCCTCGTCTTCTCGGCGATCAGACGGGTCGCCGCCCGCACGCACAGCGTCGCCGACGATGCGATTGCGCGCCGCCTGCGGAGCCCTGGCCGGCTCTTCTTCCCGCTGCTGGCGCTCCTTCTGGTGCTGCCCATCCTGCCACTGCCGCAGGCGGTCGTGACCGTGCTCTCGCAAGGTCTCGACGTTGGGCTTACGGGCGCGATCGGCTGGCTGATCGTCCGCTGCGTCGAGGTCGCGGCCGAAGTGCTCGAAGTCCGCTTCGGCGGTGATGTCGCCGACAAGCTGGAGGCGCGCCGGGTCCGCACCCAGATCCAGGTGTTCCGGCGGATCGCGATCGGCGTCGTCGCGCTGGTCACGCTCGGCGTCATGCTGATGTCCTTTCCGAGCGTCCGCCAGCTCGGCGTCAGCCTGTTCGCCTCTGCCGGGATCGCGGGCCTGGTCGCCGGCATCGCCGCCCGGCCGGCGCTCTCCAACCTGATCGCCGGCATCCAGATCGCGCTCACCCAGCCGATCCGCATCGAGGACGTCGTGATCGTCGAGAACGAGTGGGGCTGGATCGAGGAGATCGGGACCACCTACGTGGTGGTCCGCATCTGGGACCTGCGCCGGCTGGTGGTGCCGCTGTCGTACTTCATCGAGCAGCCGTTCCAGAACTGGACGCGGCGGACCACCGACCTCCTGGGCACGGTGATGGTCTATGCCGACTACACGGTCCGGGTCGACGAGGTCCGCCAGGAGCTGCTGCGCATCCTGAAGGCGTCGGGCATCTGGGACGGCAAGGCCTGGGGACTGCAGGTCACGAACGCGACCGAGCGCACGGTCGAACTGCGGGCGCTGATGAGCGCGCCCGATTCCGGCCGCGCCTGGGACCTGCGCTGTCACGTACGCGAGCGGCTGATCGCCTTTCTTCAGGAGCGCTATCCGGAGCACTTGCCGAAGACCCGGGCCGAGATCCGGGCACCTGCTCTGCGGCCGGTGGGCGCAAAATCGGCTTGAATCAGAGTGCCGGGCCAAGCTGCAGATGCCTTGCGCACCAGCGACGAAGCGGTGCCAGCAGGGGATGGCGAAGGTCCTGGCCGAGATGGGCGCGTACCCGTGGCAAGAGGTCGAGGTACCGGGGTTTGCCATCGCGCCTGGCGAGGCGCGAGAAGAGGCCCAGGATTTTGGCATTGCGCTGGGCGCCGAGCAGGGCATAGGCGGCGCGAAACGCATCCGCATCCAGCTCCGGTCGGGCGGCCAGGTAGCGCTCGACCATCGCGCCGGCGAGCCCGGGGGCGACATCGCGACGGGCATCCTCCAGGAGCGATACGAGATCATAAGCGGGCGGCCCCAGGCGAGCGTCCTGAAAGTCGAGCAGGCCGATCCGGGCGAGGCCTGCGCGCGCCGATAGCCAGAGCAGGTTTTGGGCGTGGTAGTCGACGTAGACGAAGCCGTCGGCGCCGACCCGGGCGGCCGGCAGCAGGACCCGCCAGATCGCATGGTAGTCGGCGGCGGCGACCGCACCCAGGTCGGGGGCGTACCACTCGACCAGCAGTGCTGCCTCCCGGATCAGCCAGGCGTCGTCGTAGGGGGGCAGGGCCAGATCGAGCGGCGTCCGATGGAGCGTGGCGAGCAGATCGACCGCGGTCTCGTAGAGCAAGGGCTCGAGGCCGGGGTTCGAGACCACCCGGCTGAACAGGTCGTCGCCCAGATCTTCCAGCAGAACGAGGCCCGCCTCGGGGTCGGCGGCGAGCACCTCGGGCGCGCTCAGCCCCTGTCGTCGCAGCCACCGCGCAACCTCGAGGAACGGGCGGACGTCGAGCGCAGCGGGCGGGGCGTCCATCAGCACGGCCGGACGGGGGCCGCCAATCAGCCGCTGGTAGCGGCGGACCGAGGCATCGCCGGCGAGCGGCAGTCGCCCGGCACCGCAAAAGCCATGCCCGGCAAGAAAGCGCGAGATCGCCTCCTCACGCACGGTCATCGCAGAGCGTCACCAGCCGTGCCGCCCAGCCCGGTCCGGCACGCAGGCGGGCGATCCGGGCATCGGGGGCGGGGCCCTGCGCCAGGCTCGAGTTCGAGCCGGGCCGCCGGCAGCAGAGCGAGGGCGCGCTCGGGCCACTCCATCAGCCAGACCTCGTCCGGTTCAGGCGTGTCCAGTCCGAGCTCGACCAGCTCGGAAGGATCTTCGACGCGGTAGAGGTCGATGTGTCGGATCACGAGACCGCCGAGCGGGTAGTCCTGGATCAGGGTGAAGGTCGGGCTCGGCACCTCGATCGGCGCCCCGGCGCGGGCGCGGATCAGGGCGCGCGCGAGCTCGGTCTTGCCGGCCCCGAGCGGGCCGCTGAGCGCCACCACGTCGCCGCCCTCGAGCAGCCCCGCGAGGCGCCGGCCGAGCGCATGGGTCGCGTCGAGATCCGCAAGCTGGATCTCGGCCCGCGTCGTCACCGGCAGACGGTCATTCCTAGTAGCGATAGGCCTCGGACTTGAAGGGTCCGGCAACGTCGACCCCGATGTAGCTTGCCTGCTCCGGCGTCAGCTGGGTCAGCTTGGCGCCGAGCTTGTCGAGGTGCAGCCGCGCGACCTTCTCGTCGAGCGCCTTGGGCAGCACGTAGACCTTGTTCTCGTACTGGTCGGCGTGCTGCCAGAGCTCGAGCTGGGCCAGCACCTGGTTGGTGAAGGACGCGCTCATGACGAAGCTCGGATGGCCGGTAGCACAACCGAGATTGACCAGCCGGCCCTTGGCCAGGACGATGATCTTCTTGCCGTCGGGGAACTCGACCTGGTCGACCTGCGGCTTGACCTCGTCCCACTTCATGTTGCGCAGCGCGCTGATCTCGATCTCGGTGTCGAAGTGGCCGATGTTGCAGACGATCGCGCCGTCCTTCATCGCCCGCATGTGGTCGAGCGTGATCACGCCCTTGTTGCCGGTCGCGGTGACGAAGATGTCGCCGATCGGCGCGGCATCGTCCATGGTCACGACCTGGTAGCCTTCCATGGCCGCCTGGAGGGCGCAGATCGGATCGATCTCGGTGACCATGACCCGGGCGCCCTGGCTGCGCATCGATTCCGCCGAGCCCTTGCCGACGTCGCCGAAGCCCGCGACCACCGCGATCTTGCCCGCCATCATGACGTCGGTCGCGCGCTTGATGCCGTCGACCAGGCTCTCGCGCACGCCGTAGAGGTTGTCGAACTTGGACTTGGTGACCGAATCGTTGACGTTGAAGGCCGGCGCCTTGAGCGTGCCCGCGCGCTGCATCTCATAAAGCCGGTGCACGCCGGTCGTGGTCTCCTCGGAGAGCCCGCGCACCTCGGCCATGAGCTCGGGGTAGTCGTCGTGCACGATCTTGGTCAGATCGCCGCCGTCGTCGAGCAGCATGTTCGGGCGCCAGCCGTTCTCCGGCTCGATCGTCTGCCGGATGCACCAGTCGTACTCCTCCTCGGTCTCGCCCTTCCAGGCGAACACCGGCACGCCCTCGTCGGCGATCGCGGCGGCGGCGTGATCCTGGGTCGAGAAGATGTTGCAGGAGCTCCAGCGGATGGTCGCGCCGAGATGGCGGAGCGTGCGGATCAGCACGGCCGTCTGCACGGTCATGTGCAGGCAGCCGGCGATGCGCGCCCCCTTGAGCGGCTGCCGCGCACCGTATTCCTCGCGCAGCGCCATGAGGCCCGGCATCTCTTTCTCGGCGATGGCGATCTCTTTGTGCCCCCAGCCGGCGAGGCCGAGGTCGGCGACCTTGTAGTCGGTAAAGCTGGTCATTGCGGCTCTTTTGCGTCCGGAGGGAAACTCATATGCACCGAGAAAGGTAAACCGCAGATGCACGCCAACGGCGAAGGCTGCCCCTCGATGCGGCCCGCCTTTAACCACAAGCCGCCGCAGCCGGCAAGCGGGCCGGCGCCGGGTCGGGCGTCATCGGCGCCAGATTCCGGTTGGCATCGGGCTTGCTACTCTCGCCGGCGGGCGGATGCGCATTATTCTCACTCTAAATCGCAATAGGGCGAACGCCATCATCATCAACCGAAGGGCGGGGTCGGCATGAAGCTCAAGGTCAACGGTCAATCCCACGAGGTCGAGGTCGAGCCGGACACGCCGCTGCTCTGGGTGCTGCGCGATGTGCTCGGCCTGACCGGCACCAAATACGGCTGCGGCATCGCCCAGTGCGGCGCCTGCACCGTGCACGTGGACGGCATGGCGATGCGCTCCTGCATCGCGCGCGCGGCCGACTACGAGGGCAGCGAGATCACGACGATCGAGGGCGTCTCGGGCAGGACCGCCGACGCGGTCCAGACCGCCTGGCAGCAGCTCGACGTGCCCCAGTGCGGCTACTGCCAGTCGGGCCAGATCATGACCACGATCGCCCTTCTGGGCGAGATCGAGAAGCCCTCGGACGCCGACATCGACCAGGGCCTCGCGGGCAACATCTGTCGCTGCGCCACCTACCACCGGATCCGGGCTGCCGTGCACGAGGCGGCCCGGCTGATGGAGGTCTGAGCCATGCTCGCGATCAGGCATGACCAGCCGCGGGCCAGCCGGCGGCAGTTCCTTCTCGGCGCGGCCGCGGCCGGCGCCGGGCTCACGATCGGCTTCCACATCCCGCTCGGGCCCGCGGCGCGAGCCGCCGAGGCGGCGGATGCCGAAACCATCAACCCGATCAACGCCTATCTGAAGATCGCCCCCGACGGCACGGTGACCGTGCTCTCGGCGCACATGGACGGCGGGCAGGGGATCTATAGCGCGCTCGCGACGCTGGTCGCCGAGGAGCTCGACGCCGACTGGTCGAAGCTTGCGGTCGAGGGGGCTGCTGGCAACCCCAAGCTCTATGGCAACTTGATGTTGGGCGGCAAGTTCCAGCTCACCGGCGGCTCGTCGAGCACGCCCAGCTCCTGGGAGCGGTACCGGCGCGCGGGTGCTCTGGCGCGCGCCATGCTGGTCCAGGCGGCGGCCGAGGCCTGGGGCGTGCCTGCGGGCGAGATCTGGATCACGAAGGGCGTCGTGAGCCATGCCGCGGGCCATTCCGCGGGCTTCGGCGAGCTCGCCGACCGGGCAGCACGGGTGAGCCCGCCGCAGGAGGTCAAGCTCAAGGACCCGGCCGACTGGGTCTATATCGGCAACCCCGAGCTGCACAAGCTCGATGCGGTCGCCAAGACCACGGGTCGCCAGCGCTTCCCGATCGACCTGCGGCTGCCCGGCATGCTGACCGCCGTCTTGGCGCGCCCGCCCTTGTTCGGCGCCAAGGCGAAATCCTTCGACGACGCCGCGACCCGGCACGTCAAGGGCGTGGTCGACGTGGTCGAGACGCCGCGCGGGATCGCGGTCGTGGCCAAGGACACCTGGTCGGCGCTCAAGGGCCGCGACCTTCTGACCGTCGAGTGGGATCAGAGCGGCGCCGAGACCCGCGGCACGGCCGAGATGATGGCCGACTACAAGCGGCTGGCAAAGGGCGATGCCGCGGTCGCGCGCAACCAGGGCGATGCCAAGGGCGCGCTCGCCGGGGCGGCCAAGGTGATCGAGGCCGAGTTCGAGTTCCCCTATCTCGCGCACGCCGCGATGGAGCCGCTCGATGCGATCGCGAGCTTCGATGGCGAGACGCTCGACCTCTGGGGCGGCCTGCAGATGCCGGACCTCTATCAGGGGGTGGCCGCCAAGATCATGGGCATCGACCCGTCCAAGGTGAACATGCACGTGATGACGCCGGGTGGCTTCTTCGGCCGGCGGGCGGTCGCCGATGCGGACGTGATCGTCGAGGTCGTGAGCGTCCTCAAGGCGACCGGGGCCAAGGCCCCGATCAAGGTGCAGTGGACCCGCGAGGACGACATGGCGGGCGGCCGCTATCGGCCGATGTACTACCACAAGCTGTCGGCTGGCCTCGATGCCGACGGCAAGCTGGTCGCCTGGCAGCAGCGAATTGTCGGCCAGTCGATCATGGCCGGCACGCCGTTCGAGGCGATGATGGTCAAGGACAGCGTCGATCCGACTTCGGTCGAGGGTGCCGCCACCCTGCCTTACGCGGTGCCCAACATCCTGGTCGACCTCGTGACCGCGCAATCCAAGGTGCCGGTGCTCTGGTGGCGCTCGGTCGGCTCGACCCATACCGCCTACTCGACCGAGGTGTTCATGGACGAGCTGGCGGACGCGGCCGGGCGCGACCCGGTCGAGTTCCGGCGCGAGCTGCTCAAGGACCATCCGCGCCATCTCGGGGTTTTGAACCTGGTCGCCGAGAAGGCGGGTTGGGGGACGCCGCTGCCCGAAGGCCGGTTCCGCGGGATCGCGGTGCACGAGGCGTTCAAGACCTACGTCGCCCAGGTCGCCGAGGTCTCGCTCAAGGATGACGGCGGCATCAAGGTCGAGCGCGTGGTGTGCGCGGTCGACTGCGGCATCGCCGTCAACCCCGACATCGTCAAGGCGCAGATGGAGGGCGGCATCGGCTTCGGCCTCGGCGCGATCCTCAAGAGCGCGGTCACGCTCGAGGGCGGCCAGGTCCAGGAGACCAACTTCGACCGCTATCAGATGCTGACGATCGCCGAGATGCCCAAGGTCGAGGTCCATATCGTGCCGTCGACCGAATTGCCGACCGGGGTCGGCGAGCCGGGCGTGCCGCCGGTCGGGCCGGCGCTCGCGAACGCGGTGTTCGCGGCGACCGGCAAGCGGGTGCGGGTGCTGCCGTTCAACCGCCACGAGTTCGGCACTGCCTGACCGGAGCGGGGCCGCCGGTCGCGCGGGCGGCCCCGATCCGATGCTCCCTCGAACCGAACCGGGCGCTCTTGCAAGAGCCGAGACCGCGGGCCGCACTCAACGGCACGCGAACTGGAGCCCTATCATGCAGAGATGGACGATCCTCGGAGCCGCTGGGATCCTGGCCGGGCTGGCCGCGGCTCTGCCGGGCACCTCGACCGGCGGCGCCGAGGCGGAGGATCTGAAGCCGGCCAGCGCCTTCGACGGCATCGCGGACCAGGCGGAACGATCGCGCGCCCTGTTCACCGAGGCCGAGAAGGTCATTCTCAATCCCCGCTGCGTCAACTGCCACCCGGCGGGCAATCGCCCGCGCCAGGGCGATGACAGCCACCTGCACGTGCCAGCGGTGGTGCGCGGCGATGCCGACTTCGGCGCCGCCGGGTTGCATTGCAACACCTGCCACCAGGCCCAGAACAACGACCGGGCGCACGTGCCCGGCCATCCGGAGTGGCGACTCGCGCCGATCGAGATGGCCTGGTACGGCAAGTCGCCCGCCGAGGTCTGCGCCCAGATCAAAGACCCGGAGCGCAACGGCGGCCGCTCGCTGGCCCAGATCCACGAGCACATGGCAACCGATTCGCTGGTCGGCTGGGGCTGGCATCCGGACGCCGGCCGAACGCCGGTGCCCGGGACCCAGGCGCGCTTCGGTGAGCTGATCAAGGCCTGGATCGAGACCGGCGCCGTCTGTCCGTCAAGCTGACGGTTGGGAGGTCACCCAGCCAGGGTGGGGGGTCAGTCCTCGTCGAAGCCGCGGGCGACCAGGGCCGCGAGCGCCTCGAGTGCGGGCTCCGCCTCGCGCCCACGGGCGCGCAGTTCCAGGATCGAGCCGGCGGCCGCGGCCAGCATCATCAGGCCGAGGATCGACGTGCCGCCGACCGTCAGATCATCCTTGGCGACCGCGATCTCGGCCGCGAACTGCTCGGCGACCTTGACAAAGCGCGCCGCCGCCCGGGCGTGCAGGCCGCGGCGATTGACGATCGTCACCCGGCGCCAGAGGACCCCGTCCGGCGCCGCCCCGCCGGCCGGATCGGGCCTTGCGGGCGGCCGGCTCATTTGCGCCCGGGGCCTTTGCCGACCTTGAGCAGGGTGCTGGCGACGTTGATGTATTTGCGCCCGGCCTCCTGGGCGCTGGTGACCGCGGTCTCCAGGGACTCGCCCTCGCGCACGCTCGCGAGCTTGATCAGCATCGGCAGATTGACCCCGGCAATGACCTCGATCTTGCCCTTGTCCATGATCGAGATCGCCAGATTCGAGGGGGTGCCGCCGAACATGTCGGTGAGCAGGATCACGCCGGCGCCGTCGTCGACCGCCTCGACCGCGGCCAGGATGTCCCGGCGGCGCTGCTCGATGTCGTCGTCGGGGCCGATCGAGATCGCGCGCACATTGGGCTGACTGCCGACTACGTGCTCGGTCGCGGCGATGAACTCTTCGGCGAGCCGACCGTGAGTGACCAAGACCAGGCCGATCATGGACTATTCGCTCCTGGGCAGGGGGTCGGGATCAGGACGCATCGGCCTCGGGAACCGCTGCCGCAGCCTCGCGGCCGGGCTGCAGCGCGTCGCTGTCGGCCTCCGGGGTGTCGCGGTGCTGAAGTGCCACCAGGCGGCCAGCGGCGCGCAGATGCGCTGCAAAGCTCTCGGCGACCACCACCGAGCGGTGGCGGCCGCCCGTGCAGCCGAAGGCAATGGTGAGATAGCTCTTGCCCTCCTTCTGATAGAGCGGCAGCAGCGGCATCAGCAGGTCGTCGAGCCGTGCCATCAATAGCGGGAACGCGGGATCGGCCTCGACGTAGGCGCGCACGGCCGGGTCGGCGCCCGTCAAGGGGCGCAGCTCGTCGACGTAGTGCGGGTTGGCGAGGAAGCGGACGTCGAACACCAGATCCGCTTCGCGCGGCAGGCCGTTGCGGTAGGCAAAGGAGATCACCGACAAGGTCGGCTGAGCCGCGACCGGCTTGCCGAAATGGCCGACGATCAGCTGGCGCAGGCCGGTCGGCGACAGCTGCGAGGTGTCGATCACGAAATCGGCGCAGTCGCGCAGCGGCGCCATCAGCTGCCGCTCGCGCTGGATGCCGTCGGTGACCGGGCGGTCCGGACCGAGCGGATGGCGCCTTCGGGTCTCGGTGAACCGCCGCCTCAGGATCTCGTCGTCGCAGTCGAGGAACAAAAGACGCAGGTTCGAGTTCCGGGCACCGGCCCGCTCGTTGAGCTGGCGGCAGAGCTTCTGCGGATCGAAGGCGCGCGTCCGGCAGTCGATCCCGATCGCGACGTCGCGCTCGACCCGCTGGCCTGGGCGGACCAGACCGCCGAGCAAGGTCGCCGGCAGGTTGTCGACCGCCTCAAAGCCGAGGTCTTCGAGATCTTTCAGGGCGGACGTCCGGCCCGCGCCGGACATGCCCGTCACCAGCACGATCCGGCTCATGGGCGGCGGGTCACGGGAGGCGCTCGGCGACCAGCGCGAGCCGGATCTTGGCGCCGGCCGACGGCGCCCGCGGATCGAGCCGGAGAAGGGGCAGCGAGATGCCGAGCAGGTCGTAAGCCTCGGGCTGCGGTAAGCGCGTGAGCGCCGCCTCCGGCTGCAGCGTGACCGCGAGTCCGAGCCGGCTCTCGGAGCACCAGGGGAGTTTCACGATGCCAAAGCCGCGCACTTCGAGCAGACCGGCGAGCGCGGCGACCGATCGGCCGAACAGCTGCTCGTCCCGGCGCTCGACCATCAGCCGGTCATCGCCGACCAGCCGCGCCCCGGCGTCGATCAGACGGAGCGCCAGGTCGGACTTGCCGCTGCCCGAGGCGCCGAGCAGGAGGACGCCGGTCGGGCCGAGCTCGATGCAGGTGGCGTGCAGGCAGATCGAGGCCGCGCCGGAACGGGCGCTGGTGGCTCGGCCCGGCGGCTCGACCAAGCCGGTTTCCGCGGCATCACGCCGCATGGCACTCCGGCTTCTGGGTCAGCATGCGGTATACCGCGTCGCGGTCGACCTCCTGGCGCAGCCGCTGGCGGAGCCCCGGATCCCGGAGCAGGCGCGAGATCCGGGCGAGCGCCTTGAGGCTGTCGGCGTCGGCGGAGTCGGGGGCCAGCAGGAGGAAGATCAGGTCGCTCGGCTGATCGTCGAGGGACTCGAAATCGACCGGCTGCTCGAGCCGGGCGAACAGACCGACCAGGTGATCGAGCTCGCCCAGGCGGGCGTGGGGGATCGCGATGCCATGCCCGATCCCGGTCGTGCCCAGGCGCTCGCGCTCCATCAAGGCCTCGAGCAGGTGCTGCGGATCGATGCCGAGCGTGGCAGCCGCCTGCTGCGACAGCTCTTTCAGCACCTGTCGTTTGCTGTTGCAGTTCTTGAGATCGAGGATGATCCCGTCGGGAGTGATGATGTCGGTGATTTCGACCATGCGACGACCGAAGTGCTCGGCTCTAACCCTCTGGAACCCGAGGCCACCAGGGCATGACGCGGCTGTCCGGTTGGCGATCGACTTGGCCGGAGCGGTAAGGCCACGCCGGCGACCATCGGCCAATCCTGGCAACATAGGCGCCAACTTTGTCCTGTCGAGGGTCAGACGGTTCGGCAACCTTCCCCCTCGCCAGACCGCGATCTCGCGCTGGCGAAAGTGGCCTCCCCGGCACGTGTTCTGGCGCCCGACGTGTCACGGCCTGACCAAGGTTGAGGATGAGCCCAAACGCGCCGTTAAGCAAGCCTTAATGCCTTCGTGCGGCGCCGCTGCACCGACGACGGGATGCCCAGCGACTCGCGATATTTGGCGATCGTCCGGCGCGCGATCGCGACTCCTCCGGTGCGCAAGGCGGCGACCAGCTGGTCGTCCGAGAGCACGTTGTCCGGCTCCTCGCGCTCGATCATCCTCTTCATCTGCTGGCGAATCGCCTCCGCCGAGTGACTGGCATCGCCGTCGACGCCCGGGAGCGCATTGGAGAAGAAATATCTGAACGGAAAGTTGCCGCGCGGCGTCGCGACATATTTGTCGGCGGTAGCGCGCGAGACGGTGCTCTCGTGCAGCTCGGTGGCGGCGGCGATGTCGCGCAGCACCAGGGGCCGTAGATAGTGCACGCCCTGATGCAGAAACGGCAGCTGGCGGGCGACCACCGCCTCGGCCACCCGCAACACGGTCCGGGCACGCTGATCCAGGGCCTTGACCAGCCAGTTGGCCGACTGAAACCGCTCGCTGAGGTACTCGCGTGCGCGCTTGTCCGGGGTCTGGCGCGTCAGCTCGGCGTGGTAGGCGCGGTTGACCAGGACCTTGGGCAGGGTGGCACCGTTCAGCTCGACCCGCCAGCCGCCGCCCGCCATCGGCAGGACGAAGATGTCGGGCACCACCACCTCGATCGGGTCCTGGGTGAAGGCCAGGCCCGGCTTCGGGTTGAGCGCCTTGAGCTCGGCGATCATCTCGGGCAGATCGTCCGGGAGCACGCCGCAGACCTTGATCAGCGCCGGGAAGTCGACCTGCGCCAGGAGATCGAGGTGGTCGAGCAGCGCCACCATCGCGGGATCGAGGCGATTGCGATCGCGCAGCTGCAGGGCCAGGCATTCCTTGAGCGAGCGCGCGAACACGCCCGGCGGGTCGAACAGCTGCAGGCGGGCGAGCACGGCCTCGATCCGGGCGAGCGGGCAGCCGAGCCGGCCGGCGACCGCGTCGAGCTCCTCCCGCAGGTAGCCGGCGTCATCGGCAAGGTCGATCAGGTGCAACCCGATCAGCCGCTCCGCGCCGGCCGGGAGGTCGACCTGGAGCTGCTCGATCAGATGCTCGCGCAACGTCTTGGGCCGGCTCAGGCGGGCCTCGAGATCGGCCGACGGATCGTCGAAGTCGATGCTGCCGCCGCGGCCGAACGGGGTCAGGCCGCTGACGCCCAGGCCCGCGAGCTCGCGCTCAGAGACCGGCTCCAGCCAGCCATCGTCGGTCGACCCCGACCAGCCATCGCCCGGCTCGCCGCCCATGGTCATCTCGAGGCTGCCGTTCAGCTCGGGACCGGTGGCGCCGGCGGGCTCGAGCGCGGCGGCCGGCTGGCCGGCTTCGGCCTCGGGGCCGGCCGGGTCTGCCTCCTCCTGGCGCTCGAGCAGCGGGTTCTGCTCCAGCTCGCCCTCGACATAGGTGGTCAGCTCGAGGTTCGAGAGCTGCAGCAGCTTGATCGCCTGCTGCAGTTGCGGCGTCATCACCAGGCTCTGGCTTTGACGCAGATCGAGGCGGAGGGACAATGACATGGACGGCGGGCCTAGAGACTGAACCGGTCTCCGAGATAGACGCGCCGCACGCCCTCGTGCGCGACGATCTCGTCGGGCGCGCCCTCCATCAGCACCTGGCCCTCGTGCAGGATGTAGGCGCGGTCGATGATGTCGAGCGTGTCGCGCACGTTGTGGTCGGTAATCAGCACGCCGAGCCCGCGATCTTTGAGATGGGCGACCAGGGATCGGATGTCGGCGACGTTGATCGGATCGATCCCGGCGAGCGGCTCGTCGAGCAGCATGAAGCTCGGGTCCGAGGCCAGCGCGCGGGCAATCTCGACCCGGCGCCGCTCGCCGCCCGAGAGGGCGAGCGCCGGCGCGCGGCGCAGATGGGTCAGCGAGAACTCCGCCAGGAGCTCGTCGAGGCGCGCCTGGCGCTGGCTGCGCGCCGGCTCCGAGACCTCGAGCACGGCGCGGATGTTGGCCTCGACCGACAAGCCGCGAAAGATCGACGCCTCCTGGGGCAGATAGCCGATCCCGAGCCGCGCCCGGCGGTACATCGGCAGAGTGGTGATGTCGGCGCCGTCCAGGCTGACCGTGCCATAGTCGGCGCGCAGCAGGCCGGTGATGATATAGAAGCAGGTGGTCTTGCCGGCGCCGTTCGGCCCGAGCAGGCCCACCGCCTCGCCGCGGCGGACCTCGAGGCTGACGTCGCGCACCACCTGGCGGCCCTTGAACTGCTTGCCGAGATTGTGCGCGGCCAAGCCGCCGGTACCGGCGATCACTCGCGGCCGCTCGCCCTCGCCGGGCTGCACCGCCGGGTTGACCGGCTCGGCCGATCGGGTCCGCACCGTCATGGCCGCGCCTACTTGGTGGGCTTGGGTTTGGCGGCAGGCGTCGCCTGCGCCTCGGCGCCGGCCGCGGCCGGGGCCTTCGGCGGCGGCGTGAACAGCGCGCGCACACGCTGCGGCGCGGTGCCGCCCTGGGTGCTCGGCAGGGCGGCCAGCACCCGCGACTGGCCGCTGGTCAGATCGACCTCCAGGCGATCGCCGCGGATGACGTCGTCCCCCTGGGTCAGCACCACCGAACCGTCGAGGGTCAACTGGTTGTTGGCGACGTCGTAGACGCCGGTCTTGCCCTGGGCGGTCTGGGTCGGCGACGACAGGAACACGTTGCCCTCGGCCTCGATCCGCCGGATCGAGCTGCCGCCGCCCGCGGGGGCCGGTGCCGCGCCCTTTTGATTGCCATCATAGTAGACCTTGAGCCGATCGGCGCTCAGCACCAGGTCGCCCTGGACCGCATCGACCTTGCCGGTGAAGGTCGCGACCCGGTCGGGCTGGGCGACCTCGAGGCGGTCGGCGGTGATCTCGATCGGCAGGCTGCTGTCGTGCTGCAGGCTGAGGCCCTGAGCGTGCGCGCCCGTGGCCACCGCCAGGATCAGAGCGGCGCCGAGGCTCCAGCCACGGAGGCCAAAACCCAAGCCCCAGCCCGAGCAGCGTCGCAGACGGTCGTACGCCACCATCAGGACGCCTGGTCTTGGGGTGGGGTGGCGCGGGGCGGTTTGGGCGGCAGAGTCACCTTGACCCGGCCCTCGAAGAGCAGCAGGTCGCCCTTGTTGAGGATCTCGAAACGGTCGGCCGAGAGCGTGCCGGCCGGCCCGGAGCCCCGGACCGGCTGCTGGCCGGCCACCCAGCCGTCCTGGAGATTGATGTGGGCGCTGTCGGTCTCGAAACGATAGCCGTCGCTGGTGGTCAGCTCGAGACTGCCGTTCAGATCGAGCTTCTGGGCGGCGCGGTCGTAGAGGCCCGTAAGCGCGACCAGGTTGACGTTGCGCGGACCTTGGAGCGCGCCGGCCGGGTGATCGAGGTGCACCCGATTGGGTAGCTTCGGATCGGCATAGGCCGACGCCGCGGTCAGCTCGTAGGGCTTGGCATCCTTGGTCTGACCGACGTAGCGGGGATTGCGCATCAGCATGACGTCGGTGCCGTCGACCTCGGCATTGGCGAAGATCGGGACGATCAGCCCGCCGGCGCCGCTCATCAGCTGCGGCCAGACCACGACCAGCGCGATCAGGCTGAGCGCGGCCGCCGGCAGCAGATAGCGCAGCAGCTCGACCATCCGGCTGTAGCGGCGGCGCGTCGACAGGCGGCGTGCGGCGGGCGGTGCCAAGCCGCCATCGATGGTGGCGATCTGCCTCATGCGATGCCTGCCCGCAGACAGTCGTGCATGTGCAGCGCCCCGACCGGGCGTCCGTCCTCGACCACGAAGACCACGGTGAACGGGTGCTTGGCCTGGTTCATCATGGCGAGCGCCTCGGCGGCCAGCGCCTGGGGACGGATGGTCTTGGGCCCGGGGGTCATGACCTCGACCGCGCGGCGCTCAAACAGATCGGGGCTCATGTGGCGCCTGAGGTCGCCGTCCGTGATGACCCCGACCAGCCGGCCGCGACCGTTCCGCACGCCGACGCAGCCGAGCCGCTTGGCGGTCATCTCGAGCACCACCTCGGGCAGGTGCGCCTCCATGCCGACCAGGGGCAGCGCGTCGCCGGCGTGCATCAGCTGCTCGACCCGCACCAGCTTTCGGCCGAGCTTGCCGCCTGGATGCAGGAGGCTGAAATCGTGGGTCCCGAACCCGCGCCGCTCGAGCAGGGCGACCGCGAGCGCATCGCCGAGCGCCAACATTGCCGTGGTCGAGGTGGTCGGCGCCAGGCCCATCGGGCAGGCTTCGGGGCGCGCAGGCAGGACCAGGGTGCGATCGGCGGCCTCGGCCAGGCTGCTGGGATGGCGGCCGACGATCGCGAGCAGCGGGATCGCGAAGCGCCGGGTGTAGGCGACGATGTCGGCGAGTTCCGGCGTCTCGCCGGAATTGGACAGGGCGAGCACCACGTCGTCGACCGTGATCATGCCGAGGTCACCGTGGCTCGCCTCGGCCGGGTGCACGTAGAGCGCCGGCGTGCCGGTCGAGGCGAAGGTCGCGGCAATCTTGCGGCCGACATGGCCGCTCTTGCCCATGCCGGTGACCACCACCCGGCCGCGCGCGTCGCCGAGCTGCTCGACGAACCGGTCGAAGCCCTCATCGAGGGCGTCCGCCAGCGCCGAGAGCGCCTCCGCCTCGGTCCACAGCACCCGCCGCGCCGCCATCAGAGCCGCGCTCGGTGCGGGGGTGGTCTCGACGAGACCTTGAACTGCGGCAGCGGTCATCTTGGGCTCCTGGCTAACGCGGCAGACCATCCGGTCACGGTCGCTCGAATTCGTACGCGACCCGCCGGTGGCCCCGGGACGCCAAGACAGGTGTGCCGCCCTGGATTTACGGCGCGGTGCTTGCGACTGCAATATGTTCATGACGACCGTCGGACGTCAACGCGACCGGCCAACGCAGGCCGCATCGATCCAACCGGCCAACGCAGGCCGGGGGTGGTCAATAGGCGAAGATGTCGGCATCGGGCCAGCCGGCCAGGTCGAGCTCGGCGCGGTGCGGCAGGAAATCGAAGCAGGCGCGGGCCAGCGCCAGCCGGCCGTCGCGCTCGAGCATGGCGGTCAGGCGCTCGCGCAGCCGATGCAGGTGCAAGACGTCATTGGCGGCGTAGGTGAGCTGCGCCTCACTCAGATCGGTGGCGCCCCAGTCGGAGCTCTGCATCTGCTTCGAGAGGTCGATGCCGAGCAGCTCCTGGCACAGATCCTTGAGGCCGTGGCGGTCGGTGTAGGTGCGGGCGAGCTTGGACGCGATCTTGGTGCAGTAGACCGGGCGCGCCACCACCCCCAGATAGCGCGTCAGGATCGCGAGATCGAAGCGGGCGAAATGGAACACCTTCTCGACCCTGGGATCGCCGAGCAGGCGGACCAGATTGGGCGCCTCGTAGGCCTCGCCGCGGAAGCGCACCAGGTGGGCATGGCCGTCGCCGGCCGAGAGCTGGACCAGACACAGCCGGTCGCGCTCCGGCCGCAGGCCCATCGTCTCGGTGTCGACCGCCACCACCGGACCGAGATCGACGGCGGCCGGCAAGTCCCGCTCATGGACGCTCATTGACATCGCTTGTTGATCCATCCGACCCGGCGCATCGTCACATTTGCCAATGACCGTAGCAGACTACGGCCGGCGCGGCGAGATCTAGCCCGCAGCCAGTAAAGCCCGTCTTAATCTGGGCTGACGAGCGGCCCACCTCAGACAAGGCCGACGAGCGGCCGGCCGCAAACGAGGCTGACGAGCGGTTGGTGCCCAGGAGAGGACTCGAACCTCCACGGCCTTGCGACCGCTAGCACCTGAAGCTAGTGCGTCTACCAATTCCGCCACCTGGGCCCGGAGGCGAGCCTGCATGTAAGCCGTCCGGTCGGCAGCGTCAACCTGGATCCCGGGCGGCCGCGACGACGGGGCGACGGCCGGCCTCGGGCGCGCCGCGCGGCGTTTTCTTTTCCACCTGACGCTCTATAGTTCGGCCGCGACACGATAGTTCGGCCGCGACACGCTAGAGGTCGGCCGCGACACGCTCGGCCCGAGCGGGGCGCCAGGAGGCAGCATGCGCAACCGATTGATCACGGTCTTCGGCGGCACCGGGTTCATCGGCCGCCACCTCGTGCGCCGGCTGGCCGCGCGCGGCGCCCGGATCCTCGTGATCAGCCGCGACCCGGCGCATGGCACGCATCTGCAGCCGATGGGCGACGTCGGCCAGATCGTGATCGAGCGCGCCGATCTCAGCAGCGAGCCGGCGCTCGCGCGTGTGCTCGAGGGCGCGCTCGCGGTCGTCAACCTGATCGGCATCCTGTACGAGACCGGGCGGCAGAGGTTCGCCGAGGTCCAGGGCGAGCTGCCGGGGCGAATCGGGCGGGCGGCCACCGCCGCCGGGGTGGCGCGGCTGGTGCAGATCTCGGCGATCGGTGCCGATCCTGGGGCGGCCAGCGCCTACGCGCGCAGCAAGGCCGAAGGCGAGCGGGCGGTGCGCGATGCCTGCCCGGGTGCCACGATCCTGCGCCCGAGCATCGTGGTCGGCCCCGAGGACGGCTTCTTCAACCGGTTCGCGGCGATGGCGCGGCTGCTGCCGGCGCTGCCGCTGATCGGCGGCGGCCGCACGCGGTTTCAGCCGGTCTACGTCGGCGACGTCGCGGCCGCGATCGTGGCTGCCCTGGAGCGGGACGATGCCCGCGGCCAGACCTTCGAGCTCGGCGGCCCCCAGATCTACGAGTTCGCCGAGTTGATGCGCTACCTGCTGCAGGTGATCGGGCGCCGCCGGCTGCTGGTGCCGGTCTCGTTCGAGCTGGCGACGTGGCAGGCGCGCCTGCTGGAGCTCCTGCCGGTACCGCCCCTGACCCGCGACCAGGTCGAGCTGCTGAAGACCGACAACGTGGTCGGCGCCGACGCCCGCACGCTCTTCGACCTCGGCATCACCGCCACGCCGATCGAGCTGGTCGTGCCGGACTATCTCGGCCGCTACCGGGCGAGCCCCGCGCGCGCAGCCAGCCTTTGAAGCGAGTGGCCCAGCGCTCCTGTGCGCCGGGCTCTGATCAGCGCAGGAGCAGGAAGCCCGCCATCACCACGCCGATCACGATCCGGTACCAGGCGAACGGCCCGAAGCCGTGGCGCGAGACGAAACCGATCAGCCCGCGCACGACGATCAGGGCGGCAAAGAAGGCGACCACGAAGCCGAGCGCGATCAGCTCGAGGTTGTCGGCGCTGAGCACCGCGCGGTTCTTGTACAGATCGTAGACTGAGGCGGCGATCATGGTCGGCACCGCGAGGAAGAACGAGAACTCGGTCGCGGTCCGCCGGTCGACCCCGAGCAGCATCGCGCCCATGATCGTGGCGCCGGCGCGCGACACCCCCGGGATCATCGAGACGCACTGGCACAGGCCGATGTAGAGCGCGGTCGAGGCCGACATCTCCTCGACCGCATGATCCTGGGGTGCGGGCAGGTGGCGCTCGATCACCAAGATCGCGATGCCGCCCAGGATCAGGGTCACCACGACCACCCAGGGGTCGAACAGGTAGGTCTTGATGGCGTGGTAGGCGAAGACGCCGACCACCACCGACGGCAGAAAGGCGAGCAGGATGTTGCGGGCGAAGCGGAATTGCGCCGGTTCGGTGAACAGGCCGGTCGCGGCGCGCAGGAAGCGGTCGAAGTAGACCCAGCAGACGGCGCCGATCGCGCCCAGCTGGATCACCACCTCGAAGACCTTGCCGGGCGGGCCCTGAAAGCCGATCAGGTCGCCCACGAGGATCAGATGGCCGGTCGAAGACACCGGCAGGAACTCGGTCAGGCCCTCGACGACGCCAAGCAGCAGCGCCCCGAACAGGAGCTCCAGATCCATCGCACGTCCTTTCGGTTTCGGCGGTTGTGGGTCAGCTTCGCGGGTGTGTCGGACGGTGCCCGCGCGGCCGCTCCGGCGGCCGCTACTTAGCGCGATCGGCGGCGCTCTGCACTCGTCTCATTTTGAGACTAATATAAAGCTGGCGGCGCGCCGCTTTGGGATGCATACTGCTCGAATGTTAGGCAGCTCTTAAAAGTGGTTCCGTTTCGGGACTATTTTGGTGAAAATCGCTGGACCGCTCCCGGTCTCGTGGCTATATAGCTCGCTCCGGCAGACTTTTCGAGCAGGCAACGCGGGCCGGGCGCGCCAACCGGCCGTGGCTGGGAGACCTGTGGCTCGTGACCGCCAAGATGATGCAGTTCCTGTCGGTACCCCAGACGATGCCCGACAAGCGGGCGGTCGCCGAGCGCCGGCGCGACTTCCGGGAGATCTACGACCGCTTCCAGCCGGAGCGGGCGGCCGAGCAGGCGGCGCGCTGCGAGCAGTGCGGCATCCCGTTCTGCCAGATCCACTGCCCGCTCCACAACAACATCCCGGACTGGCTGCGGATGACCGCCGAAGGCCGCATGGAGGAAGCCTACGAGCTCGCCTCGGCGACCAACAACATGCCCGAGATCTGCGGCCGGATCTGCCCCCAGGACCGGCTCTGCGAGGGCAACTGCGTGATCGAGAAGGGCTTCGAATTGGTCACCATCGGCGCGGTCGAGAAGCACATCACCGAGACCGCCTTCGAGCAGGGCTGGGTCAAGCCGCTGCGCCCGAGTCGCCAGCGCGCCGAATCGATCGGCGTGATCGGCGCCGGCCCGGCCGGGCTCGCGGCCGCCGACCAGCTGCGCAAGCGCGGCTACCAGACCCACGTCTACGACCGCTACGACCGGCTCGGCGGCCTGCTGATCTACGGCATTCCCAACTTCAAGCTGGAAAAAGACGTGGTCGAGCGGCGCACCCGGCTGCTCGCCGAAGGCGGCATCCAGTTTCACCTGAACTGCGAGGTCGGCCGCGACGTCGACTTCGACGAGCTGCGGGCGCGCCACGATGCGGTCTTCATCGGCACCGGCGTGTACCAGGCGCGCGACATCGCCATGCCCGGGGTCGGCCTCGCCAACGTCGTGCCGGCGCTTGACTTTCTCGTCGCGAGCAACCGCAAGGGCCTGGGCGACCGGGTGCCGGCCTTCGAGTCCGGCGCGCTCAACGCCGCCGGCAAGCGGGTCGTGGTGATCGGCGGCGGCGATACCGCGATGGACTGCGTGCGCACCGCGGTCCGCCAGGGCGCGATCTCGGTCCAATGCCTCTACCGCCGCGACCGCGCCAACATGCCAGGCTCGATGCGCGAGGTGAAGCACGCCGAGGAGGAGGGCGTCGAGTTTCTCTGGCAGGCAGCACCCGAGGCCTGCCTCGGCGATAATCGGGTGAGTGCTGTGCGCGCAGTCCGGATGCGGCTCGGCGCGACCGACGCGACCGGTCGGCAGCGGCCCGAGCCGATCCCGGAATTGAGCTTCGTGATCGAGGCCGAGCTGGTGATCAAGGCGCTCGGCTTCGATCCGGAGGATCTGCCGGCGGTGTTTGGAGCGCCCGAGCTGCAGGTGAGCCGCTGGGGCACCGTCCGGGTCGACTGGCAAACCATGATGACGCCCTTGGAGGGCGTGTTCGCGGGCGGCGACATCGTCCGCGGCGCCTCGCTCGTGGTCTGGGGGGTGCGCGACGGGCGCGACGCCGCCGAGGGCATCGACGACTATCTGCAGGCGCGCGCGCCGCGCCTCGCCGCCGCGTCTTGAGGAGGGGGCCCATGACGATCGAGTCCGGGACGACCGGTACCGAGTCCGGCCAGCGCTTCGTCGAGCAGTACCCCGTCAACGCCCGCCATCTGGCCGAGCACGGCCTGTACGATCCGGCCAGCGAGCACGACGCCTGCGGGGTCGGGTTCGTGGCTGCGATCGACGGCCAGCCGCGCCGTCAGGTGGTCGAGGCGGCGATCGACGCGCTGCGCGCGGTCTGGCATCGAGGTGCTGTTGATGCCGACGGCAAGACCGGCGACGGGGCCGGCATCTATCTCGAGATCCCGCAGGACTTCCTGCGCGAGCAGATCCGCGGCGGCAAGCTGACCCGGGGCCGGATCGCGGTCGGCATGGTGTTCCTGCCGCGCACCGACTTCGCAGGGCAAGAGCGCTGCCGGACGATCGTCGAGACCGAGGTTTTGGGATTCGGCTACTCGATCCTGGGCTGGCGCCAGGTGCCGGTCGACACCTCGGTGATCGGCGACAAGGCGATCGCCACCCGGCCCGAGATCGAGCAGATCATCCTCGGCAACCCCAAAGGCGTGAGCGACGACGAGTTCGAGCGCGAGCTGTTCCTGGTCCGCCGCCGGATCGAGAACCAGGTGCTGGCCGAGCACATCAACGGCTTCTACATCTGCTCCTTGTCCTGCCGCTCGGTGATCTACAAGGGCCTGTTCCTGGCCGAGCAGCTGTCGGTGTTCTACCCTGACCTGCAGGACGAGCGCTTCGTCTCGAGCTTCGCGGTCTTCCACCAGCGCTACTCGACCAACACCTGGCCGTCCTGGCCGCTCGCCCAGCCGTTCCGGATGCTCGCCCACAACGGCGAGATCAACACCCTGCGCGGCAATCTGAACTGGATGAAGAGCCACGAGACGCGCATGGTCGCCCCGGCCTTCGGCGACTGCAACGAGGACGTCAAGCCGATCATCCAGGCCGGCTCCTCGGACAGCTCGGCGCTCGATGCGGTGATCGAGGCCCTGGTCCAGGCCGGCCGCTCCCTGCCGCTGGCCAAGACCCTGCTGATCCCGCCCGCCTGGGCGAAGAAGATGGCGATCCCGCAGGCGCACAAGGATCTGTTCAGCTACTGCAACTGCGTCATGGAGCCGTGGGACGGCCCGGCCGGCGTGGTCGCCTGCGACGGCCAGTGGGTGATCGGCGGCATGGACCGCAACGGCCTGCGGCCGATGCGCTACACCCGGACCGCGGACGGCCTCTTGGTGGTGGGCTCCGAGACCGGCATGGTGCCGCTGGTCGAAGGCGAGATCGTCGAGAAGGGCAGGGTGGGCCCCGGTGAGATGGTCGGCGTCGACCTCAAGGCCGGCAAGTTCTACCGCGACCGCGATCTCAAGGATCTGCTCGCCGGTCAGAAGCCGTTCGGGCAGTGGGTCAAGAGCATCACGCATCTGGACAATCTGGCGGCCAAGCGGCCGTTCGAGCCGCGCCAGATGGAGCGCGCCGAGGTGCGCCGGCGCCAGAACCTGTTCGGCATCTCGATCGAGGAGCTCGAGCTGCTGCTGGCGCCGATGGTCCAGGACGCCAAAGAGGCGGTCGGCTCCATGGGCGACGACACGCCGGTCGCGGTGCTCTCCGCCCACTATCGGGGGCTGCACCACTCCTTCCGGCAGCAGTTCAGCCAGGTCACCAACCCGCCGATCGACAGCTTGCGCGAGTACCGGGTCATGAGCCTCAAGACCCGCTACGGCAATCTCGGCAACGTCTACGACCAGGCGCCGAGCCAGACCCGGATCCTGCAGCTCGAGAGCCCGCTGCTGCTGACCACCGAGTTCAACGCGCTGGTCGAGCATTTCGGCCGCAAGCTGACGACCCTCGACTGCACCTTCGACGTCAGCGCCGGGCCAGGTGCCCTACGCGAGGGGCTGGCGCGGATTCGCGCCGAGGCCGAGGACGCGGTGCGCGAGGGCTACGAGCAGATCGTGCTCAGCGACGAGGCGGTCTCGGAGGCGCGGGCGCCGATCCCGATGATCCTCGCGGCGGGCGCGGTGCACAGCCATCTGGTGCGCGAGGGCCTGCGCAGCTTCAGCTCGATCACGGTGCGCTCGGGCGAGTGCCTGGACGTGCACTATGTCGCGGTGCTGATCGGGGTCGGTGCGACCGCGGTCAATCCCTACCTCGCCGAGGCGGCGATCGCTGATCGCCACGCCCGCGGGCTGTTCGCGGGCCTGACCCTGCAGGAGTGCCTGGCGCGCTACAAGGAAGCGGTCGACCAGGGGCTGCTGAAGGTGATGTCCAAGATGGGCATCTCGATTCTCAGCAGCTATCGGGGCGGCTACAACTTCGAGGCGGTCGGCCTGTCGCGCTCGCTGTGCGCCGAGTATTTTCCCGGCCTGATCACGCGCATCTCCGGCATCGGCCTCGCCGGCATCCAGAACAAGGTGCTGGCGCTGCATCGGCGGGCCTATGACGAAGCCAACCCGCCGCTCGTGATCGGCGGCCTCTACCGCTACCGGCGCGGCGGCGAGCGCCATGCCCTCGAGGGCCCGGCGATCCACCAGCTGCAGTACGCGGTCGCGACCGATTCCTACGCCGCCTACAAGAAATACGCCGAGATCATCTACAAGCAGGAGCCGATCGCGCTCCGCCATCTGCTCGACTTCGACCGCCGGCAGGCGCCGATCCCGATGGACGAGGTCGAATTGATCACCGAGATCAGGAAGCGCTTCGTCACCCCCGGCATGTCGCTCGGCGCCCTCTCGCCCGAGGCCCACGAGACGCTCACCATCGCCATGAACCGGATCGGCGCCAAGTCCGACAGCGGCGAGGGTGGCGAGGCCAAGGAGCGCTATCTGCCGCGCGCGAATGGCGACAACGCCAACTCGCCGATCAAGCAGGTGGCGTCCGGCCGCTTCGGGGTCACCGCCGAGTATCTGAACGCCTGTCGCGAGCTCGAGATCAAGATCGCCCAAGGGGCGAAGCCCGGGGAGGGCGGCCAGCTGCCGGGCTTCAAGGTCACGGTCGAGATCGCCAAGCTGCGGCACGCGACCCCGGGCGTGATGCTGATCTCGCCGCCGCCCCATCACGACATCTACTCGATCGAGGACCTGGCCCAGCTGATCTACGACCTGAAGCAGATCAACCCGGACGCCAAGGTCTGCGTCAAGCTGGTCTCCGAGGCCGGGATCGGCACGATCGCCGCCGGGGTCGCCAAGGCCAAGGCGGACGTGATCCTGGTGTCGGGGCACTCGGGCGGCACCGGCGCGAGCCCGCAGACCTCGATCAAATACGCCGGGACGCCTTGGGAGATGGGCCTGTCCGAGGTCAACCAGGTGCTGACGCTCAACCGGCTGCGGCATCGGGTCGTGCTGCGCACCGACGGCGGCATCAAGACCGGCCGGGATGTGGTGATCGCGGCCATGCTCGGTGCCGAGGAGTTCGGCGTCGGCACCGCCGCCCTGGTCGCCATGGGCTGCATCCTGGTCCGCCAGTGCCACTCCAATACCTGCCCGGTCGGGGTCTGCACCCAGCGGCCGGACCTGCGCGAGAAGTTCGAGGGCACGCCCGACAAGGTCGTCAACCTGTTCAGCTTCATCGCCGAGGAGGTGCGCGAGATCCTGGCCTCGCTCGGCCTGCGCTCGCTCGAGCAGGCAATCGGCCGGAGCGATCTTCTGCACCAGGTCTCGCGCGGCAGCGACGATCTCGACGATCTCGACCTCAACGCGATCCTGGCGCAGATCGACACCGGTGGCCATCCCCGCCACTGCGCGATCCAGGGCCGCAACGAGGTCCCGGATTCGCTCGACGCGCGCATGATCGAGGACGCCCGGGCGGCGCTCGTGGAAGGCGAGAAGATGCAGCTCGCCTACAACGTCCGCAACGTCCATCGGGCGGTCGGCACCCGGCTCTCGGCCCACATCACCCGGCGCTACGGCATGGACCAGCTGCCGCCCGGCCAGATCACGGTCCGGCTGCGCGGCTCGGCCGGCCAGTCGCTCGGCGCCTTTGCCGTCCAAGGCCTGAAGCTCGAGGTGTTCGGCGATGCCAACGACTACGTCGGCAAGGGGCTCTCGGGCGGCACGATCGTGGTCCGGCCGCTGGTCTCGAGCCCGATGGTCGCGAGCGAGAACGTGATCATCGGCAACACCTGCCTCTATGGTGCCACCGCGGGCAAGCTGTTCGCGGCCGGGCGGGCGGGCGAACGCTTCGCGGTCCGCAACTCGGGTGCGGTCACCGTGGTCGAGGGCTGCGGCGACAACGGCTGCGAGTACATGACCGGGGGCACAGCGGTGATCCTCGGGCCGATCGGCGACAATTTCGCGGCCGGCATGAGTGGCGGCATGGCCTATGTCTACGACCCCGACGAGCGGTCGGCCGAGCGCATCAACCGCGACATGGTGATCTATCAGCGGCTCGAGGTGGAGCACTATGAAGACGAGCTGAAGGGACTGCTGACCCAGCACGTCAAGAACACCCAGAGCCGATTTGCCGAGCGGGTGCTCGCGGAGTTCGACCGCGAGGCCGGTCATTTCTGGCAGATTGTGCCCAAGGAAATGCTGGACAAGCTGGAGGTGTCGGTGGTGCGCGCGCCAGCGCCCGCCCTCACCGCCTGATCGGGCGTTCCGCCACCTGGCGGGCAGGTCCGCCCGCGCCCAGATGCCGAACGGGGTGATGCGCTCGATCACCCCGTTCGCGGGATTTTATGGTTGGCCGCCGCGCCGCGGCGGCGGGCCGCCCTCTGTTGGGCGACTAGTTCTGCTTGGCGGGCTCCCCTGCGGGGGCCGCCGGCGCCGTCGGAGTTGCCGCCGGCTCGTTGCTGCCGGCCGCCGGCGCCGTCGGAGTTGCCGCCGGCTCGTTGCTGCCGGCCGCCGGGGCGACGGTGCCCTGATCCGACGAGGACTTCTGTTCGGACTGTCCGCAGGCCGCGAGCAGCAGCAGGAGCGCCGCGCTCAGGCCGAGCACACCGGTCGTGAGACGATTCCCTTGGGCACGCATTGGATCACCTCCAGTTCCACCAGCGAAGCCCGACGACCCTGCGCCGGCGCTGGTGATTTTCGCATCGTGGTGATGGGTTCCCCTGCCATCCTCACTTCAAAAAAAATGGCCGGCGCACCGATACCGTGGGGCGATGCGCCGGCCGTTCGGTCCAGATAGCCCAGACTCACGGGACTCTGACCGCTCGCGGGTCCTCTCCGCTCCCGGCCGGCCCCGACACTCGCTTGCGAGCGTCTGCACCTGGACCAGCGATACGACGCTGCGAGGGTGGCAATTCGACGAGCGCCTGATCGATCGCCTAAGCCTCGGCCACGCCGAACCGTTCGAGTCCTGAGCCGGCAACCTTACCACCGTGGCGCTGGCACCGGTCAGCTTGCTGAGCATCCGAGACTTCTCACGGGTGGTACCGCGGTCACGCCTGACTCAGCCCTCGGACAGTCAATCACGCAAACAGAGGGCCCACAGGTTTATTCCGCACCCGATCGCGCCACGGTCCGACACCTGATACCCGTCTGCCACACCCGTCCGCCCTGCCGGTCTGCCATGTCGGACCGTGGTCGGCCCGAGCGCCTATTTGAACAGGTCCGCGCGCAGCTGCTTGAGGCTCGGCAGCTGGCCCTCGGTGAACGGCAGCGGCCGGCAAAGCTGCATCGCGGCGAGGCCGAGCTTGGCCGCGAGCAGACCGTTGGCCGCCCCCTGGCCGGCACGCGCCGAGAGCACGCCCAAGAGGGTGGCGCCCGTGGCCTCGACCGCGACGTCGCTGATCAGCTCGCCGAGGTCGGCGGCGAGCACGTTGATCAGCGTCTGCCGGAGCAGGCGCGCAAGCGTCGCCGTGCCCGGGCGAACGCCATAGAGCCTGGCGATCGCGCGCAGCATGGCGAGCGTGCGGCCGAGCACCAGGACGCCGTCGAACAGGCCGAGCCGGGCGAGCGCGGTCAGGGCGCCGATGTCGCGGGCGCTGCGCCGGACCAGCTGATAGGCGCGCTGATCGAGCGGTCCCAGCACCGTGGCCGCGAACAGCCGCAGCCGCTCGCCATCGCTGAGCGCGTCGCTCGCCTGGGCGTGGAAGCGTTCGACCGGCTGGCTGGTATCGGCGCGATCGCGGTAGAGGCGCTCGATCCGCTCGAGCAGGTCGTCCGCCTGACCATGCACCTCCGAGGTCAGCAGCCGCTCGCCGTCGTGGCGGAAATGCTCGACCTTGGCGAGGCGGGCGAGCCCGATGGTCTCGCGGCCGACCACGCCCAGCGCGCCCGCCGTGACGCCGCCGAGCAGGAGCGCGGCGGCGCCGCCGAGCCACACCGAGCGATCGAACAGTTCGACCAGCAGGTCATGGGCCTGCAGGCCGAGCAACCCGAGCAGAAACAGCCCGCCGCTCCAGACCAGCAGCCGCCGCCAGGGCCGTGCGCGGGCGGGCGCCGACGGGGTCGGCACCGGCACGAGCGGCTGGGGGCCGGGTTCCGGCTCGACCAGCTCCAGGCGGCCCGGCGCGACGCTCGCGGGGTCGAGCTCGAAGGGCGCGATCGGGTCCCGGATGCTCATCGCAGGCGGTCGCCGAGCAGCACCTCGAGCGCCTGGTCGAGGCGGATGTGCTGCGGCTTGTCGGCGCCGTGCAGGATCAGGCGCCGGGGCGCGAAGTCGCGAAACCGGAAGCGGCCCGCGCGCCAGTCCTCCTCGGCCGGCAGGTCGGGCGGGATCTCGCCCGGGAACAGGACCGTCGCGCGGTCCTCGCCCTTGACCACGCCCTGCACGCAGGACAGCGCCTGACCGTGGTGCTCGGTGCGCACGACGTCGGTCGAGCGCAGCGCGGCGAGGGCGACGAAGGCCGGCTTGACGCCCTCGAAGCGGGCGGCGCCGGCGGCCTCGCCCACCAGCCGCTCGAGCAGCAGGCGCAGGTTGTGATGCTGGTTGTGGGCGACGTGATCGGCCTTGCTGACCGCGAACAGCAGGGTCTCGATGCGCGGCCGCAGCAGGCGCGCGAGCAGGCCGCTCGGACCGTAGCGGAAATTGCGCAGCACGAGGGCCAGCGCCTGCTCGGCGTCGGCGAAGCAGGCGGGCCCGCGATTGAGCGTGCCGAGCAGGTCGACCAGCACGATCTGGCGATCGAAGCGGCTGAAATGATCGCGATAGAAGGGCAGGACGACCTGACTCCGGTAGCGCTCGTAGCGGGCGCGCATCAGCTGCGGCAGACTGCCACGGGTACCGCTTGCGGGCGGCAGCGGGCAGAACTGGAGCAGCTCGCTGCCGGCGAGGTCGCCCGGCATGGTGAAGCGCCCTGGCTGCAGCAGGCTGAGGCCGGCATCCCGCTGGCAGCGGTGCAGATAGTCGGTGTACAACGCCGTCCCCCGGGCCGCCTCGCCGGGACCGGCGGGTGCCTCGAGGTCGAGCCCGGCGACGAAGTTCCGCCAGTCGCCGGCGAGGGCTAGGCGCGGCGGGGCCTCGGCGGCGCGCAGGGTCGCGGCCGACCAGGCCTCGTAGCTCTGGTCGAGCAGCGGCAGGTCGAGCAGCCACTCGCCCGGATAGTCGATGATCTGGACGGTCAGCAGGCGACGCTCACCGAGCCGGCGCCGGAGCAGGCCCTTGGCGATGAAGCGGAGCTGGAGGCGAAGCGCGCTCAGGCGCTCGGTCGGCGCCGGCCAGTGCGGCTCGGGCGCGGCCAGCGCGGCGCGCGCCGCCTCGAACGGAAAGGCCGGGAGGTCGCCCGGCTGCGGCGGCAGCAGGCGGACGCCGAGCAGCCGGCCCTCCTGGACCGCGCCCAGGAAGGGCAGCTCCGCGGCGCGCAGCAGGTGGTGCACCGCCATGGTGATGAACACCGTCTTGCCGCCGCCGCGCAGGCCGGTGACCGCGAGGCGCAGCGTCCGGTCGAGCGCGAGGTCGGCGAGCTCCTGGAGGCCGCGCTGCAGCCGGGCGGGCGACGGCAGGCTGGCGAGATCGCTGAGGCTGGTCCAGGCGGACCGGCTGGCCATCAAGGCCCGACCTTGCCGGCCAGGAGCGCCAGGCAGACCAGGAGGCCAAGCTCGCGATTGCTGCGAAAGCGCCTGAGGCAGGACATCGGGTCGTCGATGTCGAGGGTCCGGATCTGCCAGGCGAGATGGCCCCCGACCGCGATCAGCAGGAGGTAATAGCCCGGCCCCAGGCCGGCGCTCCAGCCGGCAGCGGCGAGCAGGGCCAGCGTGACGCCGTAGAAACCCCAGAGCCAGCGGGGGGTCGCGCTACCGAGCCAGCGCGCGCTCGATTTGACCCCGATCAGGGCATCGTCAGTCTTGTCCTGATGGGCATAGATCGTGTCGTAGCCAAGCGTCCAGAAGAAGCCCGCGGCATAGAGCAGCAGGGCTGGCGGGGCGAGCGCGCCGGTCGCCGCCGCCCAGCCGGCGAGAGCGCCCCAGTTGAAGGTGATGCCCAGGAACGCCTGCGGCCACCAAGTGATCCGCTTCATCAAGGGATAGATCACGATCAGCGGTACCGAGGCGAGCGCCACCAGGATCGCGAAGCGGTTGAAGGCCAGCAGGACGAGCAGGCCGACCAGCAGCTGCAGGGCGAGGAAACCCAGCGCCTGGGCGACGCCGAGACGGCCGCTCGCGAGCGGCCGGTGGCGGGTGCGCTCGACCTTCGCGTCCAGGTCCCGGTCGATCAGGTCGTTGACCACGCAGCCGGCGCCGCGCATCGCGACCGCGCCGACCGCGAACAGGGCGACCAGCACAAGATCGGGCCCGCCGGGGGCGAGTGCCAGCGCCCACCAGCCGGGCAGGAGCAGGAGCCAGCTGCCGATCGGGCGGTCCCAGCGCGCCAGCACGGCATAGGGCCGGAGCCGCTCCGGCAGGCGCTCGACCCAGCCGCGCTCGCGGTCGAGGACCACCGGCGCCGCGTCTAATCCTTGCTTCGCCATGGTCATGCTTCTAGCGTTCGCCCCACCTCAGGACAAGCGAGCCCCCCATGGATGACAATCCCCTCCGCACGCCCCGATCCTACAACCTTCGCCTGTTCGTCGACGTGCCCCTTACCCAGGGGGGGCTCCTGGAGCCGAGCGCGGCGCAATGCCACTATCTGTTGACCGTGATGCGTCGCCAGGCCGGCGACCGGGCGGTGCTGTTCAACGGCCGTGACGGCGAGTGGCTCGCGGTGATCGAGCCCGTCGAGCGCCGGCGCTGCCGCCTCGCGCTCACCGAGCAGCTGCGCCCGCAGCAGCCGGAGCCCGGCCCGGCGCTGCTGTTCGCGCCGCTCAAGCGGATCCGTCAGGAGTTCCTGATCGAGAAGGCGACCGAGCTCGGCGTGACCCGGCTCGAGCCGGTGTTCACCCATCGCTCGGTGGTCGACCGGATCAACCGGGCGCGGGTCCTGAGCATAGCGATCGAGGCGGCCGAGCAGTCCGGGCGGCTGACGGTGCCCGTGATCGAGCTGCCGATGACCCTCGAGCAGCGGCTCGAGACCTGGCCGGACGGGCGCCTGCTCTATTTCGGGGATGAGACCGGGGCCGGCGCGCCGCTGCTGGACAGCCTGCGGACGCGCGGCGCGGGCGACCTCCTGATCGGGCCGGAGGGCGGCTTCACCGACGAGGAGCTGGCCGGGCTGCGCGGCCTCGGCCAGGTGGTTGCGGTCAGCCTCGGCCCCCGCCTGCTGCGCGCCGAGACCGCGGCGCTCGCAGCACTGGCCTGCTGGCAGGCGGTCGACGGCGCGCTCGCGTAGGCGGCACCGCCCGCGACTTCCCGGCCGCTCAGGCGCGCGCGGCCACGTCCTCGGGCGGCGCCTGCAGCGCGGCCAGCATCGCGGTGATCGCCGCGGCCGGCTGCGGCACCTCGAGATAGAAGCCCTGGACCTCGTCGCAGCCCATCCGCTCGAGATCCCGCAGCTGCGCCACGGTCTCGACGCCCTCGGCGACCACCGTGAGGTTCAGGGTCCTGGCCAGCGAGATGATGATCCGCACGATATCGGCCGAGCTGGCATTGAGCCCAAGCTCGCTGATGAAGCTGCGGTCGATCTTGATCTTGTCGATCGGGAAGCGGTGCAGGTAGCTGAGCGAGGAATAGCCGGTGCCGAAGTCGTCGAGCGCAATCACGATGCCGAGCTCGCGCAGGCGGCTGAGCACAGCCAGCGCCTCCTTCGCATTGCGCAGCAGCACGCTCTCGGTGATCTCGAGCTCGAGCAGGCGCGGCTCGAGCCCGGTCTCGTTCAGGATCGAGGTGACCAGCCCGGCGAGATCGCGGCGCGCGAACTGGGCGGCCGAAAGGTTGACCGCGACCGGGACGGTGTCGCCCGCCTGTTGCCAGAGCCGGTTCTGACGGCAGGCCTCGCGCAGCACATAGGCGCCGACCTCGATGATCAGGCCGGTGTCCTCGGCGACCGGGATGAACTCCGCGGGCGGGACCATCCCGAGCCGCGGGTGCGGCCACCGGAGCAGGGCCTCGGTACCGCACAGGCGGCGCTCCGGCAGAGTGAATTTCGGCTGGTAGTAGACCTCCAGCCCGTTGGTATCGAGTGCCTGCCGGAGCTCCAGCTGGAGCTCGCGACGGCGTTGCACGCGCTGGTTCATGCTCGCGTGGAAGAAGCGGAAGCCGGCACCACGCTCCGACCTGGAAATCATAGAGCGCCAGATCGGCGAACATGAGCAGCTGGTCGGCCGCGGTGGCGTCCTGGGGCGCGAGGCTGATGCCGACGCTGACCCCGGTGAGCAGCCGGTTGCCTTCGATCGTGTAGGGCTCGTTAAGCAGCTTCAGAAGCTTCTCGGCCACCTGTACCGCGGCGTTCGGGCTCAGGACGTCGGTCAGGATCACCGCGAACTCGTCGCCGCCCAGCCGCGCGATCGTGTCCGCCTCCCGCAGGCCCCTGCGCAGCCGCTCGGCCACGGTCACCAGCAGCGCATCGCCGCTGGCATGGCCATAGGCGTCGTTGATCTCCTTGAAGCCGTTCAGATCGACGCACATCACCGCGACGCCGTTGCCATGACGCCCGGCGTGGCGGAGCTCCTGGGCCAGCCGGTCGCGAAACAGGACCCGGTTGGGCAGATCGGTCAACGGGTCGTGGAGGGCGAGATGGGCGAGGCGCGCCTCGGCCGCCTTGCGCTCGGTGATGTCGAGCGAGGCGCTGAGGACGCGCGTGACGTCGCCGCTGGCATCGTGGATCGGCACCTTGGTCGTGAGCCAGGTCCGTTCCCAGCCCTGGCGGTCGCACGCCACCTCCTCGAACTGCGGTAGCGGCTGTCCGGACAGCACGACCTTCAGGTTGCGCTCGTCAGCCTCGTCGCCCATCCCGACCTCGCCCTGCCGCTGACCGATGACCAGGGCCTCGTCGAGGCCCTCGAGGTCGCGCTGATAGCGGTTCACGAGCAGCACCCGGGATTCCTGGTCGGTCACGCAGATACGGGCCGGGACCGCGTCGAGGATCGCCTGCAGATGGCCGCGCGCCTCCTCGGCGCGGCTCTCGGCCGCCCGGGCGGCGCGGATCTCGCGCATCAGGAAGATGATGAAGATGCTCGCGCTGATCAGGATCCCGATCTGATAGGCGACGTGCTGGTCGTACAGCCGGTCGAACTTCCGCGATCGCCCGGGGTCGTCGGTCGCAAAGGAACGGTTGGTGTCGAGGAGCAGGCCATGGAGCAGCGGGCGCAGCTGGCTCAGGCGGTCGTGGATCCGCGCGTGGCTCAAGGCGTCGTCGCGGCGCAGCTGCCGTAGCGCCGGCTCGATCTCGCGCAGGGTGCTGAGAACGGCGGCCGCGACGGCCGCGACGTTGGTGATGCGGCGCAGTCCGGCGCGGTCGGGCCCATCGGTCAGGACCGGCATGCGGCTCGAGAAGATGTCGAGCCGGTCGATCAGATCCGGACGGCTGACGCCGAGATAGCCGAGCTCGTAGGCGTCGAGCGCGTTGATCAGTTGTTGCAGGTCCAACTCGGCCTGCGTGACCAACCAGAGGCTGACCGCGGTCGCCCTGGTTTCGGTCTGGAGCTCGGTCCGCAGGCGCCCCAGGCTGAGAAAGGCGCAGAGCGTGAAGACCACCAGGGCCGCGGTCAGCAGACCGTAGCCGCGGATCAGTCGCTGCAGAAACGGCGCCATGCGGCCAACCGCGAGGGTGCGGCGCGACGGCTATTCGATCACCAGCCGCTTCACCTGCCAGACCGACTTCATCGCGTCCTGGGGCGTCGACAGGACCGCATCCGTCTCTGCCGGCGGACCCGCGATCGCGGCCAGGACCAGGACACCGGCCCGGCGCGGAGCGGCTAACCGTGTCAACATCATCGGTCTCCGTCGAGGGAGGGAGAGCAGGGGGCCTCGAAATCGGACCTCGACGTTACCCTTGCGGGGGAAACAGATCGTGAATGGTACGAGTGAAGGCGCCGACGGGCGCCTGCTCCGTGGCAGCGGCTGGCATCCCCGATCAGGCGTCGGCACCGCCGCCCCCGGTCAGGCGGCGCTGCCGCCGGCCGTCAGGCCTTCGATCAGGTGGGTTGGTCAGGCGGCGCTGCCGCCGGCCGTCAGGCCTTCGATCAGGTGGGTTGGTCAGGCGGCGGTGCCACCGACGGTCAGGCCCTCGATCAGCAGGGTCGGCTGACCGACCCCGACCGGCACCCACTGGCCGTCCTTGCCGCAGGTGCCGATGCCCTGATCGAGCGCCAGGTCGTTGCCGATCGCCCCCACTTTGGTCAGGCAGTCGGGGCCGTTGCCGATCAGGGTGGCACCCCTGACCGGCGCGGTCAGCCGGCCGTCCTCGATCAGGTAGGCTTCGGCGGCCGTGAACACGAACTTGCCGGAGGTGATGTCGACCTGGCCGCCGCCGAAGTTGCGGGCGTAGAGGCCGCGCCTGACGCTCTTCAGGATGTCCTCGGGATCGCGCTCGCCCGCGCGCATGTAGGTGTTGGTCATGCGCGGCATGGTCTGATGGGCGTAGCTCTGGCGGCGGCCGTTGCCGGTCGGCTGCATGCCCATCAGCCGGGCGTTCTGGCGGTCCTGCATGTAGCCGACCAGGACGCCGTCCTCGATCAGGACGTTGCAGGCGCTGGGCGTGCCTTCGTCGTCGACGGTGAGCGAGCCGCGCCGCTCGTCCAGTGTGCCGTCGTCGACCACCGTGACGCCCTTGGCGGCGACCCTTTGGCCCAGAAGACCCGCGAACGCCGAGGTCCGCTTGCGGTTGAAGTCGCCCTCGAGGCCGTGGCCGATCGCCTCGTGGAGGAGCACGCCCGGCCAGCCGGGGCCGAGCACGACGGTCATCTCGCCGGCCGGCGCGGCGACCGAGTCGAGATTGACCAGGGCCTGGCGGAGCGCCTCGTCGACCATCGAGCGCCACTTGGCGGGGGTCAGCAGCTGGTCGTAGCCGACCCGGCCGCCGGCGCCGAAGCTGCCGGATTCCATGCGCTGACCGTCGCCGACCACGACCTGGACGCTGAGCCGGACCAGCGGCCGGATGTCGGTGCTCTTCGAACCGTCGGCGCGCAGGATCAGGACCCGCTGCCAGGAGCCGCCGAGGCTGGCGCTGACCTGCCTGACCCGGGGGTCCTTGGCCCGGGCGTAGGCGTCGATCTGCTCGAGCAGGCCGACCTTGGCCGCCTGCGGCTGGTCCTGGATCGGGTTGGCCTCGCCGTAGCGTTTGCGATTGGTTCCCTGGGGCGGCAGCGCGAGATGGCCGTGATAGCCGGCCTTGACCGCGCCGACCGCGTCGATCGCGCGCTCGAGCGCGGCCATGCTGAGCTCGGGGCTGTGCGCGAGCCCGATCGCCTCGCCCGCGACCGCGCGCAGGCCCAGGCCCCGGCTGACATCGAAGGCCGCGCTCTTGAGCCGGCCGTCGTCGAGGGTGAAACTCTCGGTCTCGCGATACTCGAGGAACAGCTCGCCGTCATCGACCCCGGCCAGCCCGCCGCCGACCAGCTCGGGCAGACGCTCGAGGTCGAGGTCGGCGCTGACGAAGGGGCTCGGGTCGAGACTGCGCGGGCTGGTCATGGAGCGGATCTTTCCCTTGGCGCTGGCGAGCGGGGGCCGGGGGCGCGACAGTTGGCGGCAGCGCTTAGCTGATGCGGCGGCCGGCCATACCTGATATAGGCCCTCGGAAGCGGGGATGAGCCGCGGTCGCGATATTTTTCCCGCGGCGGTAGCGCGAAGCCGCGCCACCGGTCGAGATCGGCCAGCGGCGCCGGCGGGTCCCGGACCGAGGGGTTGCCGCGCTGCGGGAGGGCCGGCGTTGCGACAATCTGTCACTTAGAAGGGTTGGAATGTGAGGCGGAATCATGGCGTGAAATTTCGCGCGCGTTGTCCTAAGGTCGCGCCGCTCACGAACAGCGCCGAGCCCGTTTCGTCTCGTCCGCGCGAGAGGTCCGCATGCCAGTGATCCTGCTCACCCTGTTGGCGCTGTTCGGCATCGCCGCCGATCCGGCGCAGGCCGCCGGTCCGCAGCCGTGGGAGATGGGCTTCCAGCCCGCGGCCACGCCGGTGATGGAGCGGATGGAAGCGTTCAACACGTTCCTGTCCTGGATCATCGTGCTGATCGCCGGTTTCGTGCTGGCGCTTTTGATCTATGTCTGCATCCGCTTCGCCGCGTCGCGCCATCCGACCCCGTCGCGACGGACCCACAACACGCTGCTCGAGATCGCCTGGACCACGGTGCCGGTGCTGATCCTGGTGGTGATCGCGATTCCGTCGTTCAAGCTGTTGTACTACGAGGACGTGATCCCGAACGCGGAGCTCACGATCAAGGCGATCGGCCATCAGTGGTACTGGACCTACGAGTATCCGGACAACGGCGACTTCACCTTCGACGCCAATCTGGTCGCCGATGCGGATCTGAAGCCGGGGCAGCTGCGCCTGCTGACCACCGACAACGTGGTGGTGCTGCCGGTCGACACCAACATCCGCCTGCTGACCACGGCGACCGACGTGATCCATTCCTGGGCGATGCCGCCGTTCGGCGTCAAGATCGACGCGGTGCCGGGCCGGCTCAACGAATCCTGGTTCCGGATCCTGGCGCCCGGCACCTACTACGGCCAGTGCTCGGAGCTGTGCGGCGACTATCACGGCTTCATGCCGATCATGGTCAAGGCGGTGTCCAAGGACGAGTTCCAGAACTGGGTCAAGCAGGCCAAGGCACAGTACGCCCAGAACGGCACGATCGATCTGGCCAGGCGCTGAGTCGGCGAGCAGAGGACCGAGGAGCAGATCATGGCTTATGGTGATGCACTGGCCGTCGACGAGCGCGGCGCTCCGAAGAGCTTCCTTGTCCGGTGGGTCTACTCGACCAACCACAAGGACATCGGCACGCTGTACCTGGTGACGGCATTCATCGCCGGCACGCTCGGCATGCTGATCTCGGTCGTGTTCCGGATGGAGCTGATGTCGCCGGGGCCCGGCATCCTCGGCGACAACCATCACGTCTTTAACGTGCTGGTGACCGCGCACGGCCTGATCATGGTGTTCTTCTTCATCATGCCGGCGATGATCGGCGGCTTCGGCAACTGGATGATTCCGCTGATGATCGGGGCGCCGGACATGGCGTTCCCGCGCATGAACAACATCAGCTACTGGCTGCTGGTGCCGGCGTTCCTTTTGCTGCTCGGCTCGAGCCTGGCCGGCGGTGCCGGCACCGGCTGGACCATCTACCCGCCGCTGTCGTCCGCGATCGGCCATCCGGGCATGTCGGTCGACATGGTGATCTTCAGCCTGCATCTGGCCGGCGCGTCGTCGTTGCTCGGCGCGATCAACTTCATCACCACGATCTTCAACATGCGCGCGCCCGGCATGACCATGCACAAGATGCCGCTGTTCGTGTGGGCCCTGCTGGTCACCGCGTTCCTTTTGCTGCTCGCGATCCCGGTGCTGGCCGGCGCCATCACCATGCTGCTGACCGATCGCAACTTCGGCACCCACTTCTTCGATCCCGAGGGCGGCGGCGACCCGATCCTGTTCCAGCATCTGTTCTGGTTCTTCGGCCATCCCGAGGTCTACATCCTGATCCTGCCTGGCTTCGGCATCGTCAGCCAGATCATCTCGACCTTCTCGAAGAAGCCGATCTTCGGCTATCTCGGCATGGCCTACGCCATGGTTGCAATCGGCTTCATCGGCTTCGTCGTGTGGGCGCACCACATGTTCACGGTCGGCATGAACGTCGACGTCAAGGCCTACTTCGTCGCCGCCACGATGGTCATCGCGGTGCCGACCGGCATCAAGATCTTCAGCTGGATCGCCACCATGTGGGGCGGCTCCATCGAGTTCAAGACGCCGATGCTGTGGGCGATCGGCTTCATTTTCCTGTTCACGGTCGGCGGCGTGACCGGCGTGGTGCTGGCCAACGCCGGCGTCGACGTCGCCCTCCAGGACACCTACTACGTCGTCGCCCACTTCCACTACGTGTTGAGCCTGGGCGCGATGTTCACGATCTTCGCCGGCTTCTACTACTGGATCGGCAAGATGTCCGGGCGGCAATATCCGGAGAAGCTCGGCCAGCTGCACTTCTGGCTGACGTTCATCGGCGTCAACCTGACCTTCTTCCCGATGCACTTTTTGGGCGTGGCCGGGATGCCGCGGCGGGTTCCGGACTATCCGGACGCGTTCGCCGGCTGGAACATGGTGGCATCAATCGGGGCGTACATCTCGCTGATCGGCACGCTGGTCTTCTTCTACCTGCTGTACAAGACCTTCACCGCCGGCGAGAAGTGCCCCGACAATCCATGGGGCGAGGGTGCCACCACGCTCGAGTGGACGCTGCCGTCGCCGCCGCCGTTCCACACCTTCAACGAGCTGCCGCAGGTCAAGTAGAGTGGCGATGCCGGAGCAGATCGTCGGTATTCAGCCAGCGGCCGCGGACGCGTCCGAGGTCCGCGACTATTGGCTGCTGCTGAAGCCCAACGTGATGTCGCTGGTGGTGTTCTCGGCGGCCGCCGGGCTGTACCTGGCGCCGGGCCGTCTGCACCCGGTGCTGGCGTTCGTCGCGATCCTGTGCATCGCGGTCGCGGCCGGGGCCGCGGCCGCGATCAACAACGGCTTCGACGTCGACATCGACCGCGCCATGGCGCGCACGCGTCTGCGCCCGACCGCGACCGGCCGGATCAGCCGCGACGACGCGCTCGCCTTCGGCGTCATCCTCGCGGTCATCTCGACCATGGTCATGGGCCTCGCGGTCAACTGGGTGGCGGCGGCGCTGCTGGTCCTGACCATCGCTTTCTACGTGTTCGTCTACACCCTCTGGCTGAAGCGGCGCACGCCCCAGAACATCGTGATCGGCGGCGCCGCCGGCGCCTTCCCGCCGATGGTCGGCTGGGCGGCGGTGACCGGCGACGTCAGCCTCGCCTCGATCGTCCTGTTCCTGATCATCTTCGTCTGGACGCCGCCCCACTTCTGGGCCCTGGCGCTGTACCGCTGCCGGGACTACGAGCGGGTCGGCGTGCCGATGCTGCCGGTGGTCGCCGGCCCCGAGAGGACCCGCCAGCACATCCTCGGCTACGTGCTCGTGCTGGTGCCGGTCAGCCTCTTGCCCGCCGCCCTCGGGCTTGCGGGTCCGCTGTACGGGCTCGCGGCGCTGGCGCTCGGCGGGATTTTCCTGGGCTACGCGATCCGGCTATGGCGCGATCGGAGCCAGCGCACCGCCAGCCGGACGTTCCGCTACTCGATCGTCTATCTGTTCGCGCTGTTCTTCGCCCTGATCGCGGACAAGGCGCTTGGCTTTGCCGTGGCGGCGGGCAGCGCCGGAGGCGCGTGGTGATCGCGGCCCGGATGGATCGGCGCCAGCGCAACAAGAACCTCGCCATCGCCCTGATCCTGGGCGCGCTGGCCCTGCTGTTCTACCTGATCACGATCGTCAAGATGAGCGGGAACGTGTCATGAGCGGGCCGCGGCGCGCCGAGACCCGACGCGCGAACGCCGTGGTCGCGCTGCTCGCCTGCGCCGCGATCGCCGGCATGCTCGGCCTGACCGCCGCCTCGGTGCCGCTCTACCGGCTGTTCTGTGCGGCCACGGGCTACGGCGGCACCACCCGGGTCGCCGAGGCGGCGCCGACGGTGACCGCCGAGCGGACCATCAAGGTCCGCTTCAACGCCGACGTCGATCCCAAGCTGCCCTGGCTGTTCGAGCCCGAGCAGCGCGAGGTCGAGGTCAGGCTCGGCGAGCAGCACCTCGCCTATTTCCGCGCCAAGAACCGGTCCGATCACGTGATCACCGGCCAGGCCGCCTACAACGTCACGCCCGACAAGGTCGGCGCCTACTTCGACAAGATCGCCTGCTTCTGCTTCAACGAGCAGGTGTTGCAACCGGGCGAGGAGGTCGACATGCCGGTGTCGTTCTTCGTGGACCCGGCGATTCTGGACGACCCCAACACCCGGGAGGTCGGGACGATCACGCTGTCCTACACCTTCTTCAGGGTCGCGGACGGCAACCGGGAGCCGCCTGCGTCGTGATCGGGTCGACCGCAGCCGAGCACCCCAACAGCGCCAGGGCAGGCAGGAGAACTCGCGATGGCCACGCACGCTGACGCCGCCCACCACGGGCATCACGAGGTCCACCACCCGTATCACATGGTCCAGCCGAGCCCGTGGCCGATCACCGGCTCGATCTCGGCGCTGATCCTGGTCAGCGGCGGCCTCATGTACATGCACGAGATCAAGGGCGGCCCCTGGGTCATGCTGCTGGCCGTGCTGGGCCTCGCCTACACGCTCGTGCACTGGTGGCGGGACGTGATCCGCGAGGCCCGCACCGGCGACCACACCGACCCGGTCTCCCGGGGCCTGCGGATCGGCATGGCGCTCTTCATCACCTCGGAGGTGTTGTTCTTCTACGCCTTCTTCTGGGCCTATTTCTGGGGCGTGCTGAACCATCCGATGACGGTCGAGGGCTACACCTGGCTGCCCAAGGGCGTCGAGCCGGTCGAGGCCTGGGACGTCCCGTTCCTCAACACCATGATCCTTTTGCTCTCGGGCTGCACCGTGACCTGGGCGCATCATTGCGTGCGCGAGGGCGACAACCGGACCGCGACCAAGGCGCTGGCGCTGACCGTGCTGCTCGGGCTCACCTTCACGGGCTTCCAGGCCTACGAGTACGTGCGCACGATCTACAGCCCGGAAGGCTTCTCGCTGCACAGCGGGATCTTCGGCTCGACCTTCTACATGGCGACCGGGTTCCACGGCTTCCACGTGATGATCGGCACGACCTTTCTGATCGTCTGCACGATGCGCGCCTGGTACGACCACTTCCGGCCCGACAAGCACGTCGGGCTCGAGGCGGCCGCCTGGTACTGGCACTTCGTCGACGTGGTCTGGCTGTTCCTGTTCAGCTGGGTCTACTGGTGGGGCGGCTACATGGCCGCCGCCAGCGCCGCCGCCGCGGGTTGACCGGCGGCGCCGATCGATGAGCGGCCCCGCGCCATCGGCGCTCTCGGCCGGGCTCCGCTGCCGCTGTCCGGCCTGCGGCCGCGGGCCGCTGTTCCAGGGCTTTCTCAGCGTCCGCCATCCCTGTCCGGTGTGCGGGGCCGATCTGTCCGCCCAGGACAGCGGCGACGGGCCGGTGGCGTTCATCATCATGATCGCCGGCGGCATCGTGGTCGGCCTCGCCCTGATCACCGAGGTTAAGTACCAGCCGCCGATCTGGCTGCATCTCGTCCTCTGGCTGCCGCTCGCGCTCGTCCTGGTCCTCGGACTGATGCGCCCGTTCAAGGCGACTCTGATCGCGCTGCAATACAAACACCGCCGCCAGGATTTCGGCGGGCCGGGCAGGTAGGGTCCGGATCGGTCAATCCGACTTGACATGATTGCGAGCTTACTCGCGCATTATTGTCATAGTTTGTCGACAATTTGGCGGATTAACGGTTCTGATACTGGTCCTCACGCACAAACGCGCTGGCAAGCCCGGGCCGACGCCTGCCCAACGGCCGGCCCCGGCGACAGCGAAGCGAGGACCTCATGCATCTGGCCGACCTGCACGTCCTGAACTCGCCGCTCGCCTGGCTGCTGTGGTTCGCGGTCCTGGCGGTCGCGATGTATTTCGCCCGCCTGCCGGCGCACCGCATGCTGCTGTCGCTTGGGCGCGCCCTGCACCGGACCCTGCGGCTGTGCGCGCGCTCGATCCTGCTCGCCGAGCAGCGCCTCCAGGCGCGTAACCGCGAGGTCCTGCTGGCCGCCGGCCGCGAGGCCAAGGAGCGGATCATCGAGCGCGAGTTCGAGCGCATCGATGCCCAGGTGCGGCGCGACCTCGCCGAATGCCCGACCCTGAACCGCCGCCTGTCCGAGCAGGCGACCGCACTCGAGGAAGACCACCAGCAGTCGCAGGAGGTGCCGCCGGCGCCGCCCGGCTGGGTCAAGGCGGTCAAGGCGGTCGCCGAGATCGAGACCCCGCGCGAGGACCCGATGGTCGGCCAGATCCTCGAGGCGGTGCACGCCTCGCTGCTCAAGGCGCAGGACCAGGCGCGCGCCGAATACCGGACCGCGACCCGCGGCCGGCACGAGCATCTCAAGCGGATGATGGGCCACTGGCGGCGCGTCCAGCAGCTGCTCGCAGGGGTCGAGGGCAAGGTCACCCTGCTGCTCCAGCGCACCCAGATCATCGACCGCCACATCGCCGAGTACCAGGACATCCTGCATCAGACCGACCGCGCCGAGCGCATGCTGACCTCGTCGTCCCTGGTCCAGTTCTTCGTCGCGCTGTTCGTGCTCTGCGTCGCGGTCGGCGGTGCCGTGATCAACTTCCACCTGATCGCCCGGCCGATGGCCGAGATGGTCGGCGGCAACAGCTTCATCGGCACTTGGAAGATCGCCGACATCGCGGCGCTGGTGATCATCCTGGTCGAGGTCTCCATGGGCCTGTTCCTGATGGAGAGCCTGCGCATCACCCGGCTGTTCCCGGTGATCGGTGCCTTGCCCGACAAGTGGCGGGTGATCATGATCTGGATCACGCTCGGCCTCCTGACCGCGCTCGCGAGCGTCGAGGCGGGCCTCGCCTACATGCGCGAGATCCTGCTCCAGGACGAGCTCGCGACCAGCGCCGTCCTGCGCGGCCAGAACGGCGTCCCCTACGCCAGCCAGTTCGTCTGGATCACCACGGCCGCGCAGATGGGCATGGGCTTCATCCTGCCCTATGCGCTGACCTTCGTCGCGATCCCGCTCGAGAGCTTCGTGCACGCGCTGCGCACCGTACTCGGCATGCTCCTGGCGGGGGCCTTGCGCGGGCTCGCGACCACGCTCCGGCTGGCGGGCGACGGCTGCCGCTACCTCGGCCGGCTGCTGGTCGATCTCTACGATCTGATGATCTTCCTGCCGCTCTGGCTGGAGCAGCAGGTCAAGGGCCACTTCGGCCACCCGGCGCACCCGGTGCCGGAATCCGCGCCGATGGCGTCGCCCGGCCCGGCGCCGGGCCCCAGGCGCACCCCCAAGGTCAAGGAGCAGCTGTCATGAAGCCCTGGCGCCAGATCGCGATCGCCGTCCTCGCGCTGACACTCGCCGGCTGCTCGGGCGAGGCCGCCCCGACCTCGCGCGGGGTCTATCTGCTGATCGACACCTCGGGCACCTACACCCAGGAGCTCGACAAGGCCCAGGCCCTGATCAACGCGCTCCTGGCCAAGCTCCAGCCCGGCAACTCGCTCGCGGTCGCGCGCATCGACACCGGCAGCTTCACCGAGAAGGACATCGTCGCCAAGGTCACCTTCGACGACCGGCCGAGCGTCACCAACCAGCAGAAGCGGCAGTTCCGCGACCAGATCGACCGCTTCGTCAAGCAGGTCAAGCCGGCGCCCTACACCGACATCACCGGCGGCCTGCTCCAGGCGTCCGAGTACCTGAATGAGAAGAACCCGGGCCGCAAGACCGTCCTGATCTTCTCGGACCTCAAGGAGGACCTGAAGAAGGGCTACGTGCGCGACCTGCCGCTGACGGTCGACGGCTTCGAGGTGATCGCGATCAACGTCACCAAGCTGCGCACCGACAACGTCGACCCGCGCGAATACATGACCCGCCTCGAGGACTGGCAGCGCAAGGTCGAATCCGGCGGCGGCCACTGGCGCGTGGTCAACGACCTCGACCGCCTCGACCGCATCCTGGGCTGAGGCGCAAGGCGCGGCAGAAAGCAGGCTCGGCGCCCCGCTCAAGAGGACGGCAGCGAGCGGCACGACGCGCGCGCCTCGACCTTGTCGCCATCGCGGCGGATCCGCATCGTCACATCGGGCCTCGGCCCGCAGCCAATCGAGGCCGCGGCGAGCGAGCCAATCCATTGTCCGGGCGAGCTTTCTCGGGTTCGTTTGGTTTTGCGGCCGCGAGCGGGGGCCGCGGCACCGGGCGGGGCTGCGAGCGGGCACAGGTCTACCGGCGGGCGCGCGCCGCGCGCGCCTGGCCCCTTCGCGCTCCGGGTCACGTCCCGGGTGGTGGTGTAGAGCCGTCGGTAACTGGCCTGCCGAGACGACCCCACGAGTCTGGCATAGGCAGGCCGGTTGTCCACCGAGGTCGGTCCAGAGCGGGAAGCGGCGTCGGGAGCCAGCGAAGCGACCACCAAGGTCGGCCCGGAGCGGCGCGCTCGGACGGTCGGCTGCGGGAGATCGGCCATGGTTTTGCCTTCAAAACTGCGATGAAACGACGGGACGCAGGCTCGGACCCGGCGTCGCCGGCGCCCTTGCGGTCCGACATGCTGCTCCTAGATAGGAACAAATGCAAGACCGTATGGCGCCCACAAGTGACCTACGCGTGAACGCCTGACCGAGGCATCGCCCGCAAGCCGCCCCGGGGAAAATCCTTGCAAATAGGAATTAATACGGAGACGGGTTCCGCGCTGGTTCAGCGTTTTCTCTCCGACGGATCGAACGCCCGACCGCGTTTCTCGAGCAGCTGCTTCTTCCAGGCGTAGATCTGATTCGGATGAACCTGGTACTGCCGCGCCAGATTGGCGGTGGTCGCTTCCTCACGGACCGCGGCGAACGCGATCCGCGCCGGTCGCCGGATCGATCTTTCGTCGCGTCTTCCTCGTCATCATCCGCTCCGTCTGTCATGACGGAACGACCCTCCTCCCAACTAATACCGAACCTGCGATGTTTTGACTCACATTGAATAATTGTGAAAAGTGCAGTAGGATGCTTCTTATCGCTGCAGGGTGATGCAGCGAGGGGGGCCGATCGATGGCCGAGGCACTGGCGATCCGCGGTGACATTCCGGGCGAGCAACTGCGTCGTCTGGCCCGCCGCGAGCGCAACGGTCGGGTGGCGTCGCGACTGCTCGCCCTGGCCAACGCCCTGGATGGCATGGCGCGCGGGCAGGCCGCTCGGCAAGCCGGCATGGATCGCCAGACGCTGCGCGATTGGGTGATCCGCTTCAACGCCGAGGGCGTCGAGGGCCTGCGCGACCGGCCCAAGAGCGGCCGCCCCATCTGGCTCGACGACGGTCAGCTTGCGACGCTCAAAGCCCTGGTCCTGCGCGGTCCCGACCCCGAGCGCGACGGCGTCAGCGCCTGGCGGGCCGAGGACCTGTGCCGGATCGTCGAGCGGCGCTGGGGCGTCCGCTACAGCGCGAACGGCATGCTGCGCCTGCTCCACGACCTCGGGCTGTCGTGGCAGAAGGCGCGGCCGGTTCACCCCGAGGCCGACCGCAAAGCCCAGGCGGCGTTCAAAAAAACTTCGCGACCCTGATCGCCGAGGTCGCGCGCGACCATCCCGAGGCGGAGCGGCTCGAGGTCTGGTTCCAGGACGAAGCGCGGGTCGGCCAGACCGGCCGGGTCTGCCGGCGCTGGTTCGAGCGCGGCGTGCGCCCGCGTGGGCTGCGCGACCTGCGCCACCAGGCGGTCTGGCTGTTCGGGGCGGTATGTCCGCAGCGCGATGCCGGGGTCGCCCTGGTGCTGCCCGCGGTCAACGCCGCCGCCATGCAGGCGATGCTCGACGAGGTCAGCCAAGCGGTCGCGCCAGGCGCCCATGCGGTGGTCCTGATGGATCGCGCCGGCTGGCACGTCGCGCAGGCTCTCGTCGTCCCCGCCAACCTGACGCCGGTCTTCTTGCCCTCCTACTCGCCGGAGCTCAACGCGATCGAACGGGTCTGGCTGTACCGGCGCGAGCGCTTCCTCTCGCACCGGCTATGGCCGAGCTACGACGACATCCTGGACGCCTGCTGCGCCGCCTGGAACGCGCTGCTCGCCGAACCCGGCCGCATCCGCTCCCTCACCACCCTAAATTGGGCAAAGGTCAGTTCTTAATGGGGTTGGTATAAGCCCTTGCTAAGGACGTGAGCCGGGTTGGCGGTGAATACGGTGGAAGCGCACATCGCCCACCGCCACCGCCAGAATATCGGTGATTGCGAGGAGCAACGCTTGGTCGCCCATGTTGTGGCTGCCATACCAGCCGCCCCAAAGCGCGATGTGTTTCATGTAGGTCTCTCCGAGGCACGGCTGTCCTGCTCGCTGGCTGGGATCTCTTCCAAGCAGCTTCCGATGGGTAGCTGAGCCTCCGCGACGGCGCGCAACTCGGCGAGCTCGGCGAGGACATGCGTCCGCTGCTCGCCTCCCAGTCGTTCTCCCTTGATCGTGAGAATGGAGATCCTGTCCAAGAGGTCTCCCGGTGAGATAGGAACCAAAAGTCGCACCGGCCTCTCCTCGCGCGCTGGAGCTCAGCACATGAACCCGTCAGTCGTGCTCAGCAGGCATTTGTCACACCAGATGCGGCGGCTGCCGAGATGCGACGGCAGGGTCACGCAGCGCTCGCCGTCGTGCCCCGGCGCGAGACCGCCCGCAGGCTCATACGCCCCAAGCACACCGGCCGCTCAAGCTCGCGCTCACCGCCTGCATGCGCAAGCTCCCGACCATCCTCAACGCCATCCTCCCCGACAACCGCCGGTGGCAAAGCGCTTGATCCGCGACGTAGTCACTCAGCCGTCCGGGGGCCCGGCGCGAGCCCCAGACCCCTCCGCTGCTCCTGCCACACCATCGGCGCGTTCCCCAACATCTCAGCCAGCCTCAGCCCGTTCGCCTGCCGCCGCCCGTCCAGGATCGCCTCCACGATGTCGGGCGCCAGGCAAGTGAGCGGCAGGAGCCGGCAGACGTAGGCGTCCGTGACGCCCTCCTGCTCCGCAAGGTCGGTGATCGACTTCGCCTGACCGCTCTCGATCCGCCGCCGCCAGCGGTGCGCGCGGACGAGCGCCTTGATCAGGGTCTCGTCGGGGCGCGGCTTCCCTGCCGGTGCCCCACGCCCTCCGGCGCCATGATCACCTTGCGGCCACCCCTGCGGCCTTGCCGCCGTCGCGGCTGATCCCCATCGTCACATCGGGCCTCGACCCACAGGTCCCCCGACGAACCCCCGTGAATGCGCGGCGCCGAACCTCGCGTGTCCAGCGCGCCGGGGCGACGGCACCTCGAGGCTATTGGTTGAGCCAGCGCCGCATGAACCCGAGCAACCCCTGGGGCATGAAAATCACCATGGCGATGAAGATCAGCCCGAGCGGAATCAGGTAGTATTCGGTGAAGAAGCGCGACAGTGCCTCGCGCAGAAGCAGGAAGAACGCGGCGCCGACGATCGGACCCACGAGCGTGCCGATGCCGCCCATGACGTTGAAGATGACGACCTCACCCGAAACCAGGAAGAAGACGAAATCGGGTGCTGCGAACTGGTTCTGGATCGCATAGAGCACGCCGGCCAAGCCCGCGAACAGGCCCGAGAGCATCACCGCCACGATCTTGTAGCGCTGGACCGGATAGCCGATCGCCCTGGTCCGCGCCTCGTTCTCGCGAATCGCCTGCAGCACCATGCCGAAGGGCGACTGCGTGATGCGCCGCAGAACCAGATACGACAGTGTCACCACGGCGAGCACGAACCAGTGCAGCGTCGTGGTGGTGAATTTGACCGAGAAGAGCCCGGGAATCGCCAGCGCCGGCCGGCTGAAGGTCAGCCCGTTCTCGCCCCCCGTCACCGCGGTCCAGGTGAAGATGATGACATAGAAGATCTGGGAGAAGATCAAGGTCGTGATCGCGAAGTAGATGTCGCGCAGACGGGTCGCGAAGTAGGCAACGAAAGCAGCCACGGCCGCGGCGGCGACCAACCCATACAGGATCGCCAGCCAGAGATTGGGCGGCTGCACCGACAGCAGGGCGGCGGCGGCGCCGTAAATTCCGAGACCGAACAGGGCCGAGTGGCCGAACGAGATCATGCCCGCGTAGCCGATCAGGATGTCGGAGGACATGGCGAGCAGTCCCCAGATCAGGATCTCGGTCACGAAGCGGCGCCAGAACTCCGGCAACACGAGCGGCGCTACGATCAGCAGCGCCAGGACGACGGAAAATCCCGTCCAATAGACGACCGTGTGGCGGCTCCTCATTTGGGGGTCGGAACGAAGAGGCCCGTAGGCCGGAACAGCAGAGTGAGGATCAGGACGACGAAGGAGGCGATGACCGCCTGGGCCGGGCTGACCCAGAGCGAGGCGTACGCTTCCAAGAGGCTGATGAAGATCGCGGCCGCGACCGAGCCCCAGAGGTTGCCCATGCCGCCGACCACGACGACGATGAAGGCCTTCAGCACCCAATCGAGCCCCATGGCGTGGTTGACCCCGACCAGCGGGCCGAACAGCACGCCGCTGGCGGCGGCCATGCCGGCGCCGATGGCGAAGACGAAGGTGAGGACCCATGGCACGGGGATGCCCATGGCCTGAGCCATGACCCGATCCTGGGTCGTGGCGCGGATCCAGATCCCGTAGGTGCCGAACTTGAGGAACAGCCAGAGCGCGCCGATGATTGCGGCCGAGAGGAACGCGATCACGAGCCGGTACCACGGATAGTCGAGATAGAAGAGCGTGAAGTGGCCGCTGAAGGGCTCCTGGATCTTGCGCGCCACCGGGCCGAACTGCCAGAGCGCATAGTTCTGCAGGACCAGAGAGACGCCGAAGGTGGCCAGGATCGTGGTCAGGGGATGGCGGCCGAGCAGCGGACGCAGAACGATCACGTGAATGGCGGCGCCGAGCAGCGCGACGGTCAGGGTGGCAACGACGAGGGCGATCCAGAAATTGCCGGTGGCGGCCAGGGTGATCACGCCGACATAGGCGCCCAACATGAACAGCTCGCCATGGGCGAAGTTGACCACGTCCATGATGCCGAAAATCAGCGTCAGTCCGGAAGCGACCAGCGCCAGGATCATGCCGGTGACGATGCCATTCACCGTTTGGATCAAGAGTTGATCGAAGGGAATAGCCTGAAGGAGCTGATCGAGGGCCATCGCCGCCCTACACTCCCAAGTACTGGTGCACGATGGTGTCGTTCGCCCTGAGCTCGAAGGCCATGGCGTGGTGCCGGACCGCTCCCTTTTCCATGATGTAGACCCGTCGGCTGGCCTCGAGCGTCAAAGGGACGTTCTGCTCCACGAGCAGGATCGCGACGCCCTCGCAGTTGAGCACGCCGATGATCTGTCGGATCTGGGAAATCATGCGCGGCATCAGGCCTTCGGTTGGCTCGTCCAGCAGGATGATCTTGGGCTCGAGCATCATCGCGCGGGCAATCGCGAGCATCTGCTGCTCGCCACCCGAGAGCGTGCCGCCGGCCTGATGGCGCCGCTCCGCCAGCACGGGAAAGTAGTCGTAGACCTTGTCCAGCAGCTCCTTCTTCCTGGCCTCGCTCACGCCGTGGCGATCGAGACCGGTGCGCAGGTTCTCGATCACCGTCAGGAGGGGGAAGATCCGCCGATCCTCGGGAACGTAGGCGATTCCGAGCCGCGCCACGCGGTGGGCCAGCATGTGCGTGGTCGGCATGCCCTCGAACAGCACCTTGCCCTGGCTCGGGTGGACGAGGCCCATGATGGTCTTCAGCGTCGTGCTCTTGCCGACCCCGTTGCGCCCGAGGAGGCCCACCACCTCCCCTCTGCCGACCTCGAGCGAGACCCCGTGCAGGACATGGCTCTTGCCGTAGTAGGTGTGGATGTCGTCGAGCTTGACGAGGGGCTCGGTTGGCGATTCGGGCGCGCTCATGTCTTGAGGTAGGCCTCCAGCACCCGGGGGTTCTGCCGGATCTCCGCCGGCGTGCCCTCGGCGAGGACCTGGCCGTAGTGGAGCACGGTGATCCTGTGAGCCAGCCCCATGACCACCTGCATGTCGTGCTCGACGATCAGGATCGTCAGGTTCTTTGCGATCCGGCGGACCAGAGCCATGGTGTCATGGGTCTCCGCCGCGCTCATCCCCGCCGTCGGCTCATCCAGGCACAGGAGCTCGGGCTCGGTCGCCAGCGCGATGCCGATCTCGAGATTGCGCTGCTCGCCGTGCGAGAGGTTGGCCGCCAGCTCGTCCCCCTGGCCGCGCAGGCCGACCGCCTCCAGGACCGCTTCCGCTTGGTCGATGATGTCGCGGTAGGCGCGGTGGTGAGCCAGCAGGCCCCAACGGTGCCGCCGTGACTGGGCGGCGATCCGGACGTTCTCGAGGGTGGTGGCGTTGGGAAGGATGTTGGTGATCTGGTACGAGCGGGCGATCCCCTTCTGGGAGATCCGGTTGGGGGGCAGCCCCGTGATGTCCTCACCCTTGAACAGGATGCGCCCCGACGTCGGGCGCAGGACGCCCGTCAGGCAATTGAAGAAGGTGCTCTTTCCTGCCCCGTTGGGCCCGATGATGGCGCGGATCTCGTCGCGCTCGACGTCGAAGCTGACGCCGTTGAGCGCGCTCAGGCCTCCGAAACGGACGGTCAAATCCTCGGTGCGAAGAACCGACGCTCGGACACCCCCCCGACCAGCAACGGGCGGGGCGGGCGCTTCGAAGGCGGGGTCGCCGGTCAGTTAGGTGAACTTGCAGGCTGGCGGGAGCATCGTCTTCTCCTTCGGGACGACCTCGACGATCCGGTGCTTGCCGTCCTTGATCTCGAAGATGAACTCGCGCAGGAAGGCCTGATGGTCCTCCTTGCGCAGCGTCTTGTCGCCCTGCGGGAAGTCGTCGCCTTCCTTCATCTCCAGCCCTTCCAGGGCCTCGATCAGCTTCGGCGTGTCGTCGCGGCCCTGGAAGCCCGACTTCTCCATGCCGAGCTTGAGCGCGTTCATGGCCTCGAAGTTCGACTGGACGTAACGGTCGGGCAGGGGGCCGGACGGATCGATCTGCTTGAGCCGCGCGACCGCCTCGTCGAAGAACTTCTTGTGCGCGGCGGTGTTGAGGGGCGGATCCAGGACCGGGATGTATCGGTTGATGCCGATGAAGCCCTCGATCTTGCTGCCGAGGGCCGGCAGGTTGGTGGACTCGGCGATGGCTCCGTCGCCGGCCCATTTGTACTTCTTGGTCAGGCCCAGGTCGAAGGCCTGGTTGCCGATCGTCACCCCGTCCTTGCCGAAGAAGATGCCGAACAGGCCGTCGAAGTCGCCGGTGATCGTGGACAGGAACGGCGTCATGTCGGCCGTGCCGAGGGGAATCCCGGTGGTGCCGACGACCTCGCCGCCCGCCTTCTTGATCTGGTCGGCGTAGGCGTCGCGGGTCGACTGGCCCCAGGCGTAGTCGGCATAGGCAATGTGCCATCTCTTGCCCAGCTTGTTGATCAGATAGGGGGCAAACGCGACCGCCTGCGCAGGCGCGTAGTCGAACGGCCGGAAGGTATACCGGTTGCATTTGGTGGTGGTGATCGTCGTGTCGAGGCACACGCCGATCATGTTGACGATCTGATACTCCTCCCAGACGGGCATGCAGGCGAGGCAGATGTTGGAGAGGAAGCCGCCCTCGTGGACGTCGATCTCGTCCTCGACGATCAGCTTCTCGACCTCGCGGCGTCCGACGTCGGGCTTGGAGGCGCAGTCGGCCACGATCAGCTGGACGGGCCGGCCGTTGATGCCGCCGGACCGGTTGATGCGGTCGACCGCCATCTGGGTGCCGACGAGGGCGGTCTTGCCGCCGGCGGCGCCGGCCCCCGACAGCGGCTGGAGCGAGCCGATCTTGTACGGCTTGGCCTGGCCAAAGGCGGCCCGCCACGGCGCCGACGCGAGCATGGTGGCGGCGAGCGCACCGGCGCCCGCCGCGCCCCAGCCGAGCACCCGGCGACGCGGGATCCCGCCGCCGCGCCACGCTTTTTGGTCGCCATTTCGAGCTTGCTCGGCGTCGGCCATCGCGGCTTCCTCCCTGATCTGCTCGAACCGATCGCCCCAGAGCGGTTCGGCGAGGACGCGCATTGCGGACGCCGCCTTAGCCTAGCAGTCAACAAGTGACTGATGGGCTCAGCCTGCCACGCCCACCATCAGCTTCGTTCGATCAAGAGACAATTTTACACGATACCTTGATGAACCAGGTAGGGCTAGCGAAATCGGCCGAGGTCCGCAGCCAAGCATTCCCCCGACGAGCCCGTCTGCGGGGCGCAGGAACGGTCAGAGCAGATCTATCGAGACGTCACGGGCAACCGCTCCAGATGCCCGGCATCGTCCCGGCCGGCGACCAGCACGCGCTTCAAGCCAAGGCGGTGACGGTCATGCCTTCCTGCTCCGCGCAATTGATGCGAATTTCCGTCCCACGCCCCTCTCGAGGGGCGAGCTCGTGATCGCCGGGCAGCGGGTCGTCCTCGAATTTCCAGAATTTCCGCCAATTTTCCCGCCCCAAAACGAATTTCCGCGCGCCCGACGAGTGCACACCATGCGACACTTCTGTAGCCTCAGGCGACAGGCTGTGCCCCATGCGTAAATCTTTGCGGACACACGGTTTTTCGCCATGCTGGCGACTTAGCCGTTGAGTCCGGCCCCAAAACCGCTCATTTGGGCCGCAAAAACGCTGATTTCGGGCGCGTAAGTGACGCACAGATGCGTCACATGTGGCGCATCGGCCCCCTGGTGGCTCGTTTCCTGCATTCCCGAATTTTCACCGGAGATTTCCAGAACCTCATGCGCGCGCCCGAGCGAGCCCCACCGCCCAAGCTGCAGTACTGAGCATTCGAATCCCTTTCGCTCCCGGGATGATCCTACAAACTTCATCATGGGGCTTGAGGGTGCTCTTCGGCTAGTTGTCGCTACCACGAACGTTGTTCAGGGTGAGCCGGGTTCTGCGGCATCGCCTCTTGCCAGCGAGTGTGCCGGGCGGGCGCGGCCAGTCAAGGCTGCAACCGGCGGAGCCGGCAGCTACGCTGGCCTTGACCGGTCGCGACCCGACCCGGCGAGAATGCTCCGCCAGAAGGCCACACCGCACCAGGACCTGCCGTCATGAGCAACGTTCAGAGCAATGACAGCTAGTCGTGCGAGCAACTCCAGCGACGTCATGATGGCTGCGATGGCGGTGCCAAGCCCGACGGGCTCACCCCCGTATGCTGCCCACAGTGACCGTAGCCCACCACGGCATGCAGCGACTGGTAGACCTGACGGGAGAAATATCGCGCTCTCCTGTCGATGTTCTCACCATCGCGCAGGCGTTCGGCCAGACCCACCGCCGCGGGCCCGACTTTCCAAACTGAACGGGCCCACCGTGACGGGCTGCGCCACTGGCGGCGGAAATGGTTCGGCTTGGGCACACCGAGCGCCTTGGCGAGGGTCGGCAGGATCAGGCTCTGCCACTGGTTGCCGGTGTGGATCTCGAAGATGCCGTCCTTCTCGAAGGCGAGCGCGTTCATCGGCTCGAGCTGGAAATGGAGCACGCTCGCGGTGGTGTAGGTCGCCTCCAGGTTCGATGCCGCCTTGGCGGAGGCGGCATCGACGTCGCCGCCGCCGGTGTCGAGGATCGCCCCCGTCTCGGGGTCGGCGATCAGGCGCGTGGCGTGGTCCTGCAGCGCCTGTTCGGAGACCTCGGCGCCTTCGCCGGGCGTCCAATCCACCTTGACCAGATCGGCGGCGCGGATCGCGGCCGGATAGGGTCTCGGCGATCACCATGACCCAGCCCGGCACCGTGCCCGACGGGTCTTCGAGCGTGATGCTGCGCAGATAGCCCTTCACCTGCCTTGCGGCGCTGTCGTCGATCGAGACCACCTTCGAGCCGTAGCGGGTCGGCGGCACCTTCGGCCGCGCGTGCACCATGCCGGGCACCTTGGCGTCGATGCCGTAGAGGGCCCTGCCGTCGGTTTTGGCGGGAATGTCGATCGCACCGGTCGGGCGGCCGATCAGCCTGCGCTCGGCGGCGGGCTTGATCGGCAGCGCTTCGAGTTCCTCGGGCGTGTAGCGCCGCGTGAGGTTGCCGCTGCGCACGATCTCGCCGAACGAGAGAGAGCGGTCGTCGGCGTGGACCGCGCCGTTGCGTGCGCGGCACGCCTCCGGCGGCACCCCCATGAGCTTCGCGGCCGCCTCGATCAGCGCCATGCGGCCCGCCGCGCCGGCGCGGCTGAAGATCGGGAAGGTCTGCCAGACCGACCAGCTGCCGCCGGTCACCATCACGCCCCATTTGGGGTCGCTGTCGACATGGATGACGCGGACCTTGTCCCAGGCGGCCTCCAGCTCGTCGGCGAGAATGCGGGCGAGCGCGGTACCGATATGCTGGCCCATCTCGGCGCGGATGATGTTGACGGTGACCACGCCCTCGGAGTCGATGACGAACCACAGATCGGCTCGAACAGCGGCGGCACCGGGCGCGGCAACTCTCCCGGCGTGGCCGGATCGATCGCGGCGCCGGCTGGCGCGGCGAAGCCGAGGGCGACGCCCGCCGCGGTCATCGCGATCAGGAAATCGCGGCGCGACAGGGCATGCTGCTGGCCGTCCCACCTAGGCATGGGCTCCGCCTCCGAGTTGGCTCGCGCGCTTGATGGCAGCGCGGATGCGGGGGTAGGTCATGCAGCGGCAAAGATTGCCTGCCATGACGGCATCGATGTCCTGATCGGCTGGCTCCGGGAAATCGGCGAGCAGCGCAGCTGCCTGCATGATCTGGCCCGACTGACAATAGCCGCATTGCGGCACCTGCAACTCGACCCAGGCTCTCTGCAAGGGATGCTGTCCATTGGGGTCGACCCCCTCGATCGTCGTGACCTCGGCATCACCGACGCTGCCGACGGACGTTATGCAGGAGCGGGTCGGCCGACCGCCCACATGCACGGCGCAGGCGCGGCACATGAGATTGCCGCATCCGAATTTCGTGCCGGTGAGGCCGACGACGTCGCGAATCACCCAGAGCAGCGGGGTATCGTCCTCGACCTCGATGGTGACGGCGCGGCCATTAATGTGGAGTGTGGTCATGATTCACGGCTCCGAGGCTCGGGTCTTGGCGCGCAGCGCGGCGGTCCGAGCGTCGAGGTCTGGCCACGGCGGCAATGTCGTGCGCGTGCGCCGCAGATAGGCGGCGATGGCCGTGATGTCGCCATCGCTCAACGCATGCCCGAAGCTCGGCATGACGACACCCGGAATTCCGTCCTCGGCATCGATGCCATGCAGCACGACCTCGATGAAGTTCGACGGATCGGGCAGGTTCAGTGCGCTGTTGAGCGCGAGGTCCGGCCGGACCGCGAGCGACGCCTTCGCGTTGTAGTGGCACGAGGCGCAGGCGGCCATGTCAAGACGCGCATCGGGGGCGGTCTCCTGCCCGGTACCGAGCGGCGCGTAGGACATGGCGCGCGCGACGGCCGGGCCGGAAGAAGAGCAACCGCCATCCGGCCTGCAGGTAGCGGATGTTGAGCGGGAACGGCAGCCCGTTCTTGTGTGCGGGTGCGCGGACCGGCGCACGGGTCATGAAAAAGGCATAGAGCGCTTGCACATCCTCGTCGGAAAGCTTGCTGAAATGGTCGTAGGGAAGGCGGGAAAGAGAAGCGAGCCGTCGCGCGCCACGCCTTCGCGCAGGGCGCGTGCAAAGGCGGCATCCGACCAGGCGCCGATGCCCGTCTCGGGATCGGGCGTGATATTGGTCGAGTAGAGTACGCCGAACGGGGTCGCCATCGCATAGCCGCCGGCAAATTGCGGTCCGCCTCTGGTGGTGTGGCATTCGGCGCAATGGCCGCCGGCAGCGAGCGCCGCTCCCTTCGCGACGAGTTCCGGTGCGAACGCACCCGGTGCCGGCGCGGCGATCGGCGCGATCGCCGGTCGCCATGCCAGCGCGCCGAAGCCCAGGATGCCCAGGACCCCGAGCGCGATGACTGAGATGAGGAGGCGTTTTCGCATTTAGAGCACCCGGCTCGAGAGGTTCATTTGCTTTGCTCCTTTCGGCGACTGAGTCGGCGAACTCACCGGACGACCGGCAGCCGCAATCGCCTGGCTAAGCAGATCGCGGGCAGGCGGCGTCTGGCGAACCGCGAAATTCATTTGTGCGAGGCGGAGTGGTCTTGCCATTGGACGTCCTCGGTTCGGCGGGAAGGCGTCGTTGGCGTACAGGTCCATGGTTGACGTTTGCTCCTCTGAGGGCCGGCCGCTTCCCGGTCCGGCCAGCGAAGGCGCGACGGTCGTTCTGACGGGTCCGGTTGCGCGACTTCGGATGCCCGCAGCGTGGGCCTGAGGCCCGATGGCGGTCTTGAAGGATGCTGGCGATTCGTTGAACGATCAGGGGAGCGGAGTTTGTGCTTCCGACCGCGGCCACCCCGATCGGACTCCGTCCCGCCAGGTGCCCCCTGCTGTTCCGCAAGCTGCCGATCTGGACCTCCAGCCGGGCCTGATAGCAGGCCCCTGGCGCGAGCACTGGCGAGGCGTCAAGGCCGTATTCCCGGTCTGGGAGCAGGGTGGCCCCTCGATCTACCCGGTCCCTCTCTGCACCCGCTGGAGCCTCAACAATGGCGCGGCCCGGCGGCTCACCCGCTACGGTCCGGCGGTCTAGTTCCCCGGCAGCAACGCCACGAGGTCGAGACCGCCCAGGGCAACCCGATCCTGTTCGACTCCGGCCAGCCCTACACCATCGCCCTTCTGATCCTTCGGACCGAGAACCCGGGCGACGAGGGCACTTTCCGCTCAGGTTCGGCTCGCCAAGCGCCCCACACCGCAAATCCGTTGCAATAACTGGACAAATGTGCTAGCAAAATCGCACGCTCGATTTTCCCAAATACGAGGGGATGTCGTGGCCGAAAACGCCACCAAGCGATCCATCTATGTATCGCTGTCGGCCTGTTGCATCCTAGCCGGGTCGACCGTCGCCAATGCGGCCGGATTTGCGATTCGGACGCAATCTTCGATCGCTCAGGGAAACGCTTTCGCCGGGGCAACAGCAGGTGCCGAGGATATAAGCTATATGTACTTCAACCCGGCGGGCCTCACCCGTCAGACCAAGGCCGCGGTATCTTTAAATCTTACTGCGATCGTTCCGAATACCAAATTCAAGAGCAATTCAGCCTCGACTGTCGGCGGAACACCAATCACCGGTCGTACTACTTCCAGAGACATCGTGGACAACGAGGTGGTACCGGCCATCTACGCCATGGCTCCGCTAGCCAATCTCCGCTTTGGCCTGGGGGTAAACATCCCGTATGCTCTGAATACCAAATACCAAGACGGTTGGGTTGGCCGCTATTACGCGCTCGAGTCGCAGCTGTCGAGCGTCAATATCAACCCGGTGGTGGCGTACCAACCGAGCTCATGGTTGTCGATGGGTGCGGGCGCCCAGATCCAGTATATTGACGCCAAGCTTAGCAATGCGATTGACTTCGGCACGATTGGCGCGGCCGCCGGCGTTCCGGGAGCGGTCCCGACCGCACAAGATGGCAAAGTCAAGTTCAGTGGTAATGACTGGGGACTTGGTTTTAATGTCGGACTGTTGCTCACGCCGGACGAGCATACCCGTTTCGGGCTTGCTTATAGATCTTCGATAAAACATACTGTGAATGGTCAGGCGGATTTTCGCTTGGATAGTAGCGGCACGGGTGCGATCTTGTCAGCGGGCAGCGGTCGGTTCGTCGATACGAAGGCGAGCGCAACCGCGACTACGCCAGCGACGCTTTCTTTCGGAGCCTATCACGACATCAATGAACAGTGGGCGGTGATGGCCGAGATCGCCTGGACCAATTGGAGCCAGTTGGATGAGCTTCGGATCCAATTCGACAATCCCAACGAGCCTGACAACGTCACCGAACTGAACTGGCACAACAGCTATTTCGTGGCGCTGGGGGCGACTTGGCGCCCGACCAAGAACTTGGCGGTGCGGAGTGGGATCGCGTATGACCAAAGTCCGGTCAGGAGTGATTTGCGGACACCGCGCGAGCCCGGTGGCGATCGCTACTGGCTGTCGGTCGGACTCGAGTACGCGCCGATCGACTGTCTCAAGCTGAGCGCCAGTTTCACCCATGTCTATAATACAGATACGAAGACCAATCTGACCAGCGATGGCGTTGACAACACGTTTCGCGGCAATCTGTCTGGCAAGTTCGAGAGCTACACCGACATGGGGACGGTTTCGGTGAGCTTGTTCTTTTAACGAACCTTGGAAATGCGGCGAATGACACGATCGGCGGCGCCGTTGAACTAGGTATACTAGCTATCCAGAAAGCCTCGTAGACAGCCAGTTTAGGTATTTCCTGTCAGGGGCGGGAGCGGTACGCCTTCGAGGTGGATCGGCGAGGCGGCGGCCCGGCCGCGCGCCAAGCGCATCCGCACAGCCTGACCAGGATGATGCCCGCTCGGTGGGGCAGGCGCGGGTTGGTACCGCGACCGGCTGCGACGTGGACCTTGAACTGCGCGGGCGGTGCTGATAAAGCCATTCTGGCAGTTGGCAATGGGATTGCCGGGGTCCCCGCGCCGAAGGTCGCGCCGTTGAACAGGTTCCGCAGCTTCGTTCCAGCCGAGCTACTGGCTCGCACGGAAAGCCTCGATCAAGATCGTCCTGTCTCGGCCCGCTTTGCCGGGGCGGCGCTGTTTGCCGACATCTCCGACTACACGCCCATCGCCGAGCTGCTCTGCAACCAGGGACCCGAAGGGGCCGAGCAGCTATCGAGAGTTTTGGATTGTGCGTTTTCCAACTATGTCACGTGCGTTCACGGGTCAGGCGGAGAAGTGGCCTCCTTCGCTGGCGATGCGCTGCTCGCGTACTGGCCGGCGACCGACGGCGACTGGTCGAGCGCGGTGCGGCGCGCGGCGGACTGCGCTTCCGCGCTCCACGGCGCCTCGCTCGCCGACTTTCGTGATCTGACGCGAAGCCTCCGCTTGCACGTCGGCCTGGCGGTCGGACCTCTGTGGGTGGCGCGGCTCGGCGGGGTGGACGGGCGGTGGCAGATCCTGCTTGCCGGCAATGCCGTACGGGAGGCGAGCCGGGCGGCAGTTGCCGCCCGCAGGGGCGAGACGCTGCTCTCGGAATCGGCCGAGGTGGCGGTGCGCGCTCCACTGCGGTGCGAGCAGCATTCCGGCCGGATTCGACGCATCGCCGCCGGACCCGCTCCACCAGGGGCGCCCGACGACGACCGTCAGCCCGAAACAGTGGCCGGTGCGCTCATCCCGGGGGTGCTCCGGGAGTGGGGCCACGAGACTCATTGGAAATGGCTGCCGCAGCTACGCAATGTTTGCGCTCTGTTCGTACGCATCGATGGCCTGGACGAAAACGCGCCGGATGCTCTCGACCGCTACCAGGCGGTGATGATGGTGCTCCAGACCGCCGTTCCGACCGCCTCGGCGTCCGGCGGCACGTTGATCGTGGACGACAAAGGGCTCGTGTTCCGGTTGTGCCTCGGTTTCCCCCACGATTCCCACGCCGACGACGCTTTGCGCGCCGTCAAGGCGGGGCTTGCGATCGAGCAGGGCTTGCGGCGTCTCGGGCTCGGCTGCGCAGCCGGCTTTGCCGCCGGCCGAGGCCTCTGCACCACGCTTGGAGGGCCGGAGCGTCAGCAGTATGTCGCGGTCGGGCGCTTCATGCACCTCGCAGCGCGATTGATGGAGCACGCCGGTCAGGGACTGCTTTGCGCGGCCGACGTTGCGTCCTCGGTGCGTGCCAACGTCGAGTGGATCGCCGAGCAGCCGCTCAAACTCAAAGGCATCGCGGATGACTTTCAGCCGATCCGGGTCCGCGCGTCCGGTCCGCGCCGGGACTCCAGAGATGAACTGTTCGGCCGCGACGCGGAGACGAACTGGCTCACCGACCAGATGGGAGCCCTGGCGCGAGGTCAGGGGGCGGTCATTGGGATCGCCGGTGATGCCGGGATCGGCAAGTCGGCCCTGGTTGGCCAACTCGTCCGAGCGGCTACGGCCAACCAAATCGACTGTCTCACCGGCGACTCGACTTCGGCAGAGAACGCCGTTTCATTTTTGGCATGGCGTCGCGTCTTCTTGAAACTGCTAGAGGTCAATTGGCCCAGCATCGCAGCGCAGTCCTGTTCTTCGAAAATGCACGATGTACTGGCAGATCTAGCAGAGCCAGAGCTTGCGCCCTTGATCAACTCCGTGCTTCCTGGCCTTCTCGAAGAAAATGCTCTGGTTAGCGGACTCTCTGGTCACATCCGAGCCCAAGCAACCTTAAGTCTACTCAGCGAGGTCATCCGTCGTTCTGCGGGAGAGACGTTCGTTTTGATTCTCGAAGACTGTCATTGGATGGACTCAGCCTCGCTTCACCTGGTTGAACAAGTCGTTAATGATTTCCCGCACGCGCTGATAATCTTAACGTCCCGGCTGAGTTTTGAAGGTGAAGAACTTGGAACGCTGCGTGGTCTCGCGCGATTTGCCGAATTGTCACTCTCGCCGCTCGATGATGGCGCCATTCGGGCAATTATTTACAATCACCTCGAAGATGCCGATGTGGAATTGAAAGTAATCGACGACATTGTCACCCGATCATCCGGCAATCCGTTCTTCGCGCTCGAGTACAGCTTGCTTCTCAAATCGACACCTCGAAACAAACTGGCCGACCTTCCGGTGGCCCGAAGAGCAAAAATTGACGATGATATGTTGCCGCCACCAGTTACGATTTAAGGCTTGGTTGCCAGCCGCATCGACTCTCTGGCACCCAACGATGTTATCGTGGTCAGAGCGGCAAGCGTGCTCGGCAACCAGTTTGACTTGTCGGTACTGACGGAGGTCGTTGCAGACAAATTGCATGGAAGCGATGTCGGTGGTGCCCTTGCCACCCTGACTCGGCATCGTATCTTGGAAGCCGGGATGAATAATGCGTCGACCTATAGATTTCGCCACCACCTCATTCGTAAGGTGGCTTACGATCAGTTGACCTCGGGACAGCGGGAGAGACTGCATCATGACGCAGCCTGCGTCATTGAAAACATTAATGGGGCTCAACTAGCCCCACACTTCGCAATGCTGGCCCACCACTGGTCGATGGCGGGATCGCCGGCGGCGACGGTGAAATACGCCGATCTGGCGGCGACCCAGGCGCTTGCGTCCGGAGCGTTCGTCGAGGCAGAGCGGCTTTTGCAGACATGCGTCAACGTTGCCGAAACGCGTCGGCTCATACCGGCGGGCGTCGAGACGCGCGTCCGGTGGCACCGCGAGCTCGCCGACGTTCACCAGGGCCTAGGCCAGATCGAGATGCGTGGGATCGAGGCACGGCGGGCGTTGGCATTAACCGGCCGATCGCGGCCATCGTCCCGCGTCGGTCTTGTCGGCGAGGCAATGACGCGGGCCGCTCGTGCCTGCTTGCGGCAGGTCTGGTCACGTCGGTCGATCGGCAAGACGAACCCGAAGCCGACCCTGGCCCTGGAGCTCGCGCGGACTTACCGACACAGCGCCGCGGTTTCCTGGTTTGCCAATGACGCGGTCGGGATGACCTGCGATATTCTGGGTGCGGTCGAATGCGCCGAGGCCGCGCCGGTCAGCGCGGTGCTTGCCAGCGCCTATGCCGAGCTCGGGGGCATTCTGAGCGTCGTGGGACTGCGGCGGATCGGCGCCCGCACGTTGGCGCGAGCGCTCGAGGCCGCCGAGGCCTCCGGTGATCTGTGCGAGCTCGCCTACGTTCACATGATGATCAGTCTGCACGCCGTCGGTGTTGGCGACTGGTCAGCGGCCGCGCACAGTGCTGACGTGTGTCAGCAACTCTGCGAGCGCGTCCGCGACCATATCGTCTGGTCCATGGCTCAAGCGGTCCGGTTTTGGTTGAACCACTATCAGGCACGGACCGAACATGCGCTTGCCGCGGCGCACGAGCTGCAAAGTCGGGCAGCAGAAACCGGTAACCGGCAACATCAGGCGTGGGCCTTTCGGTTCCTGGCCGTGTGCGACATCCGCCTGGGCAAGCCTGCGGACGCGGTGCCGCGTCTGGAGCAGGCGCTCCAATGCCTGGGCGAGACCGCTGCACTGAACGAACGCATTCCGATCGTCGGCTCCCTCGCTCTGGCCAGGTGGCAACTGGGCCGCACGGCAGCAGCGCACCAAGCCGTGTGGGACGGCTTGGCGCTGGTCGGCAGCGCGGCCCGGCCCGCTGGCCATGCCACCCTCGAGGGCTACTCGGCGCTGACCGAGGTCGCCCTGGACAGCTGGCACCGCGCACCGGAGTCGGTCGAGCAACAGCGAGCGGCGCGTCGCTGCCTTGGGGTGCTGCGGCGCTATCGCGCCACGTTCCCGATCGGCGAGCCCCGCTACCAGCTTTGGCTGGGGCGGTACCGACAGATCTCGGGACGCGATCGGGCGGCTCGCTCAAGTCTCCATCGGGCAGCATCGGCTGCGAAGCGGCTTGGGATGCCTTGGGACGAAGCGGAATTGGTCAAGGCTCTGAATTCTGACTTGAGTTCGCTACGCCCGGTGACACTCGATGCCGGGCGGGCATGACCGGAGCTGGGATTCGCCTTGGCACCTGACCAAATCCAATCGTGACCGAGCCCGCCCAGCCACTGCTCCTGCGGAGGAGGCTTCCGGCCGCGAAGACATCCTCATGATCGGTCGGGGTCGGTTTTGACCCGCGGGGCCGAAGGTGTGAACCGCCTCACACAATCCCCCATCGAAAATTGGTTAACCTGATCCCGATGTCGCGCCCGCCCACCGCGCGAGCGCCGCATCCAAGGTCGTACCTCCGCGCGAGAGTCCACCGAGGAAGTGGGGCCGACACGGGATGGGCAACGCCAAGACAGATGCCGGAGACACCGCGGCGCAGGCGGTCGGGCGCCTGATCGTCGGCCACACGACCGATCGGTGCGCCAGGATCTGGGTTCAGGGATCGCGCCAATATCCGAGCGTGCGGCTTGTGGTCCGGCCCGCCGGTCAAGCCGAGACCGACCGCGTCATGGAGCGGGAAGGGGCGGTCCTGGAGGAGCGCGACTACACCGCCTGCTTCGACTTCGATTCGCTCGAACCCTCCACCGCCTATGAGGTCAGCGCCGCCTTCATTCACCGGAAGGCCGGCTGCCTGCTGCCTCCGAGCAGTCCGCGGGCGATCGGCGTCTTCACGACCTTTCCCTGCGACCCCCGTAGCTCGGAGCCGTTCAGCTTCCTCCTCGGCAGCTGCAATCTTGCGGTGGTCGCGATCAACAATCTGGCGGCGCAGGCGCTGGAACTGGTCGGCTTCTACCTCGCCGAGCGGTCGCTCGACCGACCGATCCCGGAGCGTCGGCCACCGCCGGCGCCAGGGGAGGGACGGTTGTTGAGGCTCTGTCGCTGCCTGATGCGCCAACGATGGGCCCGGCGGCTTCTGGGTTGGGTGATTCACGGCAGCCTGCGGTTGGTCTTCCTCGGCACCGGCGGCAAGTGGGCGAACCAACCGTTGCTCAGAAGCCCGTTCCTGAAGCTGCTCGGGATTTTCGCCGGTCACCGCGTCGACTTCCGCAACGGACGGAGGGCGCCCTTGGCCGGCCAGACGCTGATCGGCAGCGCCTCCCGGGAGGTCGGCGTGCTGGCGTTCGATCCGGTGGTCGAACGCGGCTCCTGGGACAAGGGCGACGCCAAGGGCTTCATGATCCTGACCGAGACCGCTGGCGGCTTCCAGGCGGGCGAGGGCCTGAGGGCGGAGCGGGAGTCCGATCCGAACAATGGCAGCACGCAGGACGACGCGATCGCCTACGTCCGCGCCAGTACGATTCTCGAGATCGCGGATCTGCCGCCGCCCGCCTTCACGATCCATTGCGGCGATCAGATCTACTACGACTTTCCCATGCGCGACCGCGAGCCGCAGCTCGACAGCTATCGGGACAGCTACCGGGAAAACTGGTTCGAGGACCGCTTTCAGCGGTCGTTTCTGGCGCGCGGGTCGCATTACATGACTCTGGACGATCACGAGCTCGTCGATCAGTTCGCCAACGACATCGTCCTGCCCCAGCCCAAGTCCACGGACCGCGCTCCGTCCGCGGGCACGAGCGACGCGCCCGAGCCCAAGCACTTCCCGCCCACGCAATACCGCGACGCCGCCTGCCCAGCCTATCAGGCCTACGTCCACAGCCGGCAGCCGGACGGACCGTTCTACTACGATTTTCGCTACGGGGCGGCCCGGTTCTTCGTGATGGACACGCGCACCTGCCGCCGCCGCGACCGCAGCAGCCAGATGATCGGGCGCGAGCAGATGTCCGCCTTCAAGGCGTGGCTGAAGACGGACACCCGGGATCTTAAGTTCGTCGTTTCGAGCGTGCCGTTCGTCGCCGAGGTGCTGCGGTCCAAGGACGATCCGCCGGACGTGCGCGGCCGCTCGGATGACAAATGGTGCGGCGGGTCGTTCCGCTGGCAGCGCGACGAGATCATCGATTTCATCGACAATGAGCAAATCGAGCGGCTGGTGTTCCTGGTCGGTGACATGCACTGCGCCTATTACGCCTCGATGTCGATCGGTAACTGTCACCGCTGGGCGCGCCCGACGGTCCACGAGCTGGCCGGCGGCCCGATCAACCAGCTCGAGTTCGGCCGGCGGGAGCAGTTCGCCCCGGTCACGAGCCTCGCAACGCGGCTGCGCGGGATCCCCTACGAAATCAGGCTCCATCAGTTCCACGGCGACGCCAGCGCGGTCATGCACATCCAGGTGACCAGCGTCCTTGACCCGCGTGACCCTGAGGGCACCGACGAGGTTCCGGAAATCGTCTGGCGCGTCGTCCGGACGATGACCGACCCGGAAGCGGTGCCGGACCCGGACCGCGAGAAGTCCCGGTGCCATGCCAGGCGCGTCGCGCGGATCATGGATCACCCACCGATTTCAGGCCGGATCACATTGGGCAGGAGGAATGGCGTTGATCAGCTGCTGCCATGGTGAGGTCTTCAAGGCGATCGTGATCGGCACGGGCTTTGCCGGTGCGGTCACCGCGGCGCGCCTGGTGCAGGCCGGGCAGCGGATCTGCGTGCTCGAGCGCGGGCGGAAGTTCGAGCCCAACGACTTCCCGATGTATCCCGACGTCCAGAGCCTGCAGCGCGTCGATGGCGGCCAGGCCGAGGAGGCCCAGGCGCCGGACGTGGCGCGCTGGTTCTGGCCGGTCGATCAGGGCCTCTATGACATCCGCGATCTGGACGACGTGATCGCCATTCAGGCCGCCGGCTATGGCGGCGGCTCGCTGATCTACGCCAACGTCCATCTGCGCGCGCCGCCCGAGGTGTTCGAGCACGGCTGGCCGAAGGTCTATCGGAGGAAGTGGCTCGATCCTTTCTACGACCTCGCCGCCTGCATGCTCGACGTGCGGCCGATACCCAAGCGCCTCGCCAAGACCGAGCAGCTGGAGCGGGCGGCGGCCGAACTCGGGCGGGAGGGCGACTGGTTCCGCCCGCCGCTGGCCGTCCATTTCGGCGCCGCGGACGTCAATCGCTGGGGGCGCACGCAGGGCAAGTGCGACATGCGCGGCCAGTGCTGGCTCGGCTGTCGGGCGCAGGCCAAGAACACGCTCGATCGCAACTACCTCGCGATCGTCGATGATGCGCCGGACCTCGCCGACGTCAGGACGCTCGCGGAGGCCTTTCGGATCGAGCGCCCCGACTGCGCCTGCGGTGCCCGGTTTGCGGTCCGCTACCGGGACCGGCTGGTGGCGCCGGCCGACCACGAACAGGACGGGGAGGCTAACCATCGGGTCTGCTGCGCCGAGCACGTATTCATCTGCGCCGGGTCGCTCGGCACCACCGAGCTGCTGCTGCGCTCGGCGGATCTGCTGGCGTGCGACATCAAGCGGCGGCTCGGCTCGCGCTACCATCCCAACGCCGATTCGATCGCCGCCGTGTTCGATTGCGACCAGCCTCAGGAAGCCGACTTCGGCCCGACCATCACCGCGGCGCTGCTCTATCGCGGTGCGCGCCAAAGCACCGGCAAGGGGGGCGCCAAGGCTGCGCCGGTTGGGGCAGGCGGCGAGCTTTGGGTGCTCGAGTTCACAACCAGCGACCACCGCAATCCCGACCTGGAGTTGCGACTGAAGCCAGGCGTGCCGATCCAATGCGGCGCCGCCGAGCTGCACTTGGTCGAGGCGCCCCAGCTCGATTTCGGCCGCTTCGACGAGCCCGACAGCCATGGCATGCTGGTGGTCGACGGCCCCGGCGCCGGTTGTGGCGCCGGCGAATTGCTGTTGGTCGGCCCGGGGGGCGAGCAGCGCTTCGGGCGGCTGACGGCCGCGGCCCGCCCCCTGGAGGACTGGTTCCTGATCGAGGACGGCGGCTATCCGACCGACATCGAGCCGCTGCTCGGGGTCCTGCGCAGCCCGCTCTGGCTGCGCCGCAACCGCTATCTCGAGGAAAACGGGCTCGCGACGCAGCGGTCCGGACCGGGCGTCAATCCGGGGCCGTCGGTGCAGGCGCGGTTTCCGCTGCCGACCGCGATCGCGGCGTTCCAGGGCACGCCGAAGCGGCCCGTCGGCATCGCGACCGACCTCGCGGCGACGACCGAGACGCCGTTTCGCGATGCGCTGACCGCCGGCCAGCCCCTCGATCTCAAGATCGACAGGCTGCTGCCGAAGTGGCTGCTCGACGCGCTGGCGACCGACCGGACCGAGCTCGCCGAAGCCCTCGCGCTGGTCGTCGGCCCGTTCATCGGCGCGCTGCTCGACGACCTCGCGGAGCAGCTCAACAAGCGCTTTGACCTCCAAACCATCGCCGGCCGCTTCGGCGGCAGCGCCGTCAACGAGATCGGCACGCTCGACGACGACACTAAGATCACCCTCGTGCGCGGCCTGTTGCGCCAGGGCATCCAGGTGCTCTGGGGCAGCGAGGTGGCCCTGGCGCAGCAGGTCAACAGCCTGCTGCTGCAGAAGTTGCCGAGGAGCGTCCAGGAGTGGGCGGAACTGCTCGCGCCCTTTCTGGGCTGGCTCATGCAATACCGCCAGGGCAACGGCCGCACCGCGCTGCTTTTGACGATGGGGCGAGATCAGCATCGTGGCAAGCTGAAGCTCGACACCGATCAGCGCCTGACGGTGAGCCTGCCTTCGCCCCTGACAACCCCCTTCCGAACCGCCCAGGAGGGTCTGCTTCGCGACATCGCCGCCAAAGGCTGGCACGGCGAGCTGCGGACCAATCCAGGCTGGACCGTCCTCAAGCGGCGCTTCAGCGTGCACAATCAGGGCGGCTGCCCGATGAGCTCGAACCCGTCCGCCCGGGTCACCGATCACACCGGCCAGGTGACCCGCTGCCCGGGGCTCTACGTCATGGACGCCGCGGCCTTCCCGAGCGCGGTCGGCGTCAACCCCTCGGCGACCATCCTCGCGGTCGCCGAGTACAAGATCGCGCGCTTCATCAAAAAGGTGCTGAGGGTCGTCGCTTTCGTGCGCAAGCCCTCGGACTTGGAAGTGGAGGACTGGGTCGAGCAGCTGAAGGTGGGGCATCAACCATGGGTCCTGGATCCGATCGCCGCGAGGATGGGAGCCAGGCCCAAGTCGCAGGTCGCGGCGTCGCTGGGACTGTCGTTCGTGGAGAACATGGCCGGCCTGTTCAGCGACCTCGGGCCGGACCGCGGCGAGCTGCTGGTCGACTGGGCCACTCTGAACGACTTCGATCAGGCCGAGATCGCGGGCTTCGAGGCGGCCGAGCGCGGCGGCATCGCCCGGAACTGCCTGCTCCGTACGGAGCTCACGGCTTCGATCGATGATCTCGACCACTTCCTCAAGCGCCAGCGGCAAGGTCTGCCGGACAAGGTCCGGCTCGAGGGCAAGGTCACCATCTGCGGGCGCGAGCACAGGGTCCTGCCCGACGATAGCTATCTCCAGTTCTTCACGAGCCCGCTTGCGGCCTGCCGTGACGGTCGCGCCTGCCCGCGCTTTTTCCGCTACCGGATCGCGTTCGATTCCGACGGCATCAAGCAGGTGATCGAGGCAGCCAAGGTTCTGCGCGACGATCCGCGCTTCGACGTCTGGTACGACCTCTCGACCCTCTATTTCGAGGTTTTCGAGGGCGAAATCCTGCACCGGCGCGGCATCATGCGTCTGGCACCGGTCGATTTCGTCGAGAAGCAGCTGCCTTCGATCAACATCACCCCGACGGATACCGACCCGTCCAGGAAGGGCTGGGCGTACTTCGCCTTCATCAGATACTTCGCCGCTGAAGTCGCGCGGGTCTATGTGCGGCATCCGGACCTAGCAAAGGACTTTCTCAGAAATGTCGTCAGTGCTGCCCACGGACATTGATCCCAGGCTGGAGCCGATGCCTCCAGGAGACGCCGGCAACCGGCTCGATTCATACCGGCTGGTCGTCGGCAAGCCCGCGTCCGGCAACCAAGACGGCCGCGTCCGGCTGATGCTGCATCGGCGCCCGAACCCCGAGGGGTGCCCGGTGCTCTTGCTGCACGGCGCCAGCGCCGGTTCCGACACCTTCCTCACGCCGCGGCCGCGGCCCGGGGCTGCTTGCCAGAATCTCGTCGAATACCTGGTCGGGCGCGGCTTCGAGCCCTGGCTGTTGGACTGGCGCGGCAGCAAATACGTCGCCGAGCAGCTGCTCAAATCAGCGGCCACCCAGCCGCCCGCCGACGTCCTCTTCAATTTCGATGCGGCCGCGGCCCAGGACATCAAGGCCGCCATCGACGTGATGATCCAGGTCCGAGGGCAGGAGATCCAGGGCCGGATCGGGGCGGTCGGGTTCTGCATGGGCGGAGCGATCCTGGCCCAGGCCCTGCTCGACGACCTGCCAGGCGTCAGCGACCAGCTGTCCCACGTCGTGCTGATGTCGCTGGGCCTGTTCTACAGCATGAACCTCTATGGCCGCCTCAAGGCGGAAAGCCATTTGCTCGAGCGCGTGGTCAGCCAGGATGGCGCCCGGCGCTGTCTGGATCCCAGAATTGCGTCAGTGCCCGACAGGCTTCGAGCGGCCTGGCCCAAGTCGTTGGAAGAACTCTACAAAGTGTGGCGGCGGCCCTACGGCGACGCGCGCATCAACGCCGACAGGCTCTCTGACAGCGATCGCAGCGCGCGGGCGATGTTCAATCGGATCAGCTTCATGTTCGGCGAGCCCTACCTCGGGGCCAAGGTGGTGCCGGAGGTGCAGGAGACCACGCTGACGCTGGAGATCGCGGACAGCCAGGGCGGACCGCTGCCGATCGAGGTTCTGGTGCGTCAGCTGGGCACCCTCGAAGCCGATGGGCGGCTGGCCTATTCCTTTACCGGCAACGGCGCTCGCCAGCCGATGGTGCTGTACCGTCACCGCGGCGAATTCCGGGTGGGCCAGGAGCTGTTCGCCGAGGGCCAGCCGGTCGGCCGCGTGGCTGCCGAACCGGTCAGGAACCCGCCGCTGCTGCCAGAACTGTTCGGGGCCATCGCCCTTCACCTGCTCATCCATGGCGCGAACAATCTGCGCGCGGGTCAGGCGACCAGGTTCGACGCCAACCCAGCGAAGGCGCCGGTCCCGCACATCGACGGCCGAGACCGGCCCTATGCCGGCTTTGACCGGCCGCGCTGGATAACGCTGATCAGTGGCGGGTTGAACCGACTCTGGCATCGCGACAGCATCGACCGCATGGCGGCCTGGTTGGGGCGGAACCCCGGCGTCGGCCGCCAGCGATTCACCAAGTGGATCCTGCCCGACTTCGGTCACCAGGATCTCCTTTGGGGCCGGGACTCCATGACGAAGGTCTTTCCGTTGATCGAGGCAGGTCTGAGGGAAAAAGGAAAAAAATGTTAGCGACCAGGGGCTTCCCTCCGCCCATGCGGCTTTGGGCGACACTCTCTCTCCTGGCCGAGCCCCCCGCTGAAGCCCAGGAAACGCGCCATTCTTTGGCGACGGCTCTTGACCCTGGCGGGCCAGCGTGGCGCGCAATGTCGCCAAGCTGCAGCCGCCGCTGCGGGTGCAGAGCGACGAGATGGCGATCCTCGATCGCGAGGGAATCACCGCGATCCTCACCGCGCTGGCCGGCCACGAGGTGTATGCTCGGGCGATCGTGCACTCTTCACCGGGATGCGGCTCGGTGAGGTTCCTGGCGCTCCGCTGGCGAAGCGTCGACCTCGGCGGCAAGGTGATCAAGGTCCGTGAGGCGGTCGAGGAGACCAAGGAGCACGGCCTCCAGGTGAAGGCGCCCAAGCCCCGAGCCGGCCGCAGAGACATCGGCCGGCCCGACATTGTGGTCGACCCACCGCGCGATCACCGCCGCGCGCAGCTCGAGCTCCGTATCGGCCTCGGTGCCGGCAAGCTGCCCGTCGACGCGCTGGTGTTTCCGACCATCGAGGGAGGCCTCCAGGCGCCCAGCGATGCCTCTCGGCATGGGGGCTGGTAGCCGATGGTCTCGGGATGCCGGAGTGTTGATACCGGAGATCAGCTTCCACGGCCTGCGCCACACACACGCATCGCAGCTGATCGACGCCGGCGTGGACATCGTGACCATCAGCAAGCGGCTCGGCCCCGCCGGCCCCGATGTAACCTTGCGGGTCTATGCCCATCTGTTCCGGCGTGACGACGACACGGCGGTGCCGCGATCACTGCCGCCTTGGCAGGGGCGGCGGGTTCATGATAGTTACGCGCGCGGCTCGGGTGGCAGACGGGTGGCAATGAGCCTCCGGCGCACCACCTAAGCCATTGAAATATCGACCGGAGGGGTGCCGGAGCGGTCGAACGGGGCGGTCTCGAAAACCGTTGTACGCGCGAGCGTACCGTGGGTTCGAATCCCACTCCCTCCGCCAGTCTCGGCCGGATCGGGCGCGACGCGAACGGCTCGTGGGACCTGGCGAAGGTCCAGGCCGCCTGGGCGGGTAACACCGATCCGAGCCGGCGACGTCCGCGTCCAGCTCGCGATCGCCGCGGCGCCAGGCCGAGCAGGACCGCGATGAAGCCGGTGCCCGAGGCGGCGGTCGGTGCCGTTCGGGACACGCTCCGGGAAAGCGGCGAGCCGGTCTCGGCCGGTGGCATGACCTTCATGCAGGCGCGGACCGCCAACGAGGTGCTCAAGGCCCAGGAGCGCCGGGTGCGCCTGCAGCGGATGAAGGGCGAGCTGGTCGACCGGGCCAAGGCGGTGGCGCAGGTGTTCAAGGTTGCCCGCGACGAGCGCGATGCCTGGGTCAACTGGCCGGCACGCGTGGCGGCTATCGTTGCGGCCGAGCTCGAGGTCGACGCCCACAAGCTGCATACGGTGCTCGAGCGCCATGTGCGCGAGCATCTGAGCGAGCTCGCAGAGGTCCGGCCGAGCTTGCGGTGATCGTCACAGCCAGGAGATCGAGCCGATGTTGCGGACGCTCCGCCGGCACCCGCTGTTCGTCGGCACGCGCGAGGTCCTGGTCGATGGCATCCGCTACGTCGCCGTGGTGCTGGTCCTGCTCGTGGTCCTGGCACAAGCGGCCAAGCTCGTGTTCTGACGCGACCGGGATGACCAGCCCTGACCTTCGTGGAGAGCCATGACGGCGCCGACCTATCCGGGCCCGACGCGGGCATCGAGCGCGCCTGGCGGGACGGGCTCAAGCCCGACCCGCTGCTGACGGTCTCGCAGTGGGCCGACCGCTACCGGGTGCTCTCGCAGCGGGCATCGTCCGAGCCCGGTCGCTGGCGGACCGAGCGCACGCCGTACCTCAAGGAGATCATGGACTGCCTGTCGCCGTCCTCGCCCTTCCAGCGGGTGGTGTTCATGAAGGGCTCGCAGGTGGGAGGTTCGGAGTGCGGTAATAACTGGATTGCATATGTAATTCACCAGGCGCCGGGGCCGATGATGGCGGTCGCGCCGACGGTGGAGCTGGCCAAGCGCAACTCCAAGCAGCGGCTCGACCCGCTGATCGAGGAGAGCGAGGTCCTGCGCGAGCGGGTCAAGGAGCGCCGGAGCCGGGACAGCGGCAATACGGTGCTCTGCAAGGAGTTCCCGGGCGGCGTGCTGATCCTGACCGGCGCCAACAGCGCGGTCGGTCTGCGCTCCATGCCGGCGCGCTACCTGTTCCTCGACGAGGTCGACGGCTACCCGGGCGACGTCGAGGGCGAGGGCGACCCGATCCTGCTCGCCGAGCGGCGGTCGGCCACCTTCCAGCGGCGCAAGATCCTGCTGGTCTCGACGCCCAAGACCAAGGGCCTGTCGCGGATCGAGCGGGAGTACGGGCAGAGCGACCAGCGGCGGTACTTCGTGCCCTGCCCGCACTGCGACGAGCATCAGACGCTGGAGCTCCAGAACCTCCGCTGGCCCGAGGGCCGGCCGCGGGAGGCCGAGTACGCTTGCACGCATTGCGGCAGCCTGATCGGGGAGCGGCACAAGACCTGGATGCTGGAGCACGGCGAGTGGCGGCCGACCGCTGAGGGTGATGGCCGCACCGCCGGGTTCCACCTGTCCAGCCTCTACAGCCCGGTCGGGTGGTTCAGCTGGGCCGATGCCGCGGAGATGTACGAGCAGGCCCGGAAGGCGCCCGGACCTGATGAAGGGCTTCGTCAACACGGTGCTGGGGCTGCCGTTCGAGGAGGAGGCCGAGGCGCCGGAGTGGCAGCGGCTGTACGAGCGGCGCGAGACCTACCGTATCGGCATCGTGCCCGAGCCGGGTCTGTTCCTGACCGCTGGTGTCGACGTCCAGAAGGACCGGCTCGAGGTCGAGGTCGTCGCCTGGGGCCGGGGCAAGGAGAGCTGGTCGGTCGACTACCGGGTGATCGAGGGCGACACCGCCGCGCCGAGGTCTGGGCGAAGCTGGACGCCCTGCTTGCACGGGACTGGCCGCACGCCTCGGGGCACACGCTGCCGATCCGGGTGATGTGCGTCGATGCCGGCTATGCCACGCAGGACGTGTACGCCTGGGTGCGGCAGCACCCGCAGGGGAGCTGGGGCCCGGCTGGCGCCGCGGCGCGGCAGCCGAGGACGGTGGTCGCGGTCAAGGGCCGGGACCGGGATACGGCGCTGCTGCTGTCGGTGTCCAAGGCCGATGCCGGCGGCCGGCGGCGCGGACTCCGGGTGTGGTCGGTCGGCACGCCGGTCGCCAAGGGCGAGCTGTACCGCTGGCTGAAGCTGGAGTGGCCGACCGAGGAGGCGCTGGAGATCGGGGCGAGTTACCCGCCCGGCGCCTGCCACTTCCCGCAGTACGGCGAGGAGTACTTCAAGCAGCTGACCGCCGAGCGGCTGGTGACCCGGATCGTCAAGGGCTTCCCGCGGGCCTCCTGGGAGAAGGAGCCGGGGCGGCGCAACGAGGCTCTGGACTGCCGGGTCTATGCCCGGGCAGCGGCCGCGATCTACGGCCTCGACCGGTTCGACGAGCGCCACTGGCGGCGGATGGAGGAGGCGTTGGCGAGAACTGCGGAGCGCGATGACGACGAACCGGCATCGCATCGATCGTCCTCGATGCGCCCGCCGGCCCGGCAGGTGATCCACAGCGGCTACATGGCGCGCTGAGATGGCCACAATCTCGGAGCTGGAAGCGCGCCTCGAGGCGCTGAAGGCCCAGCGGGACAGCGCGGTCGCGCGCGTGTCCTACGACGGCCGCATGGTCGAGTACCGCGGCACCGCCGAGATCGCCC